>NZ_JBITDU010000004.1:496972-506053 GCF_044454505.1 Dactylosporangium sp. NPDC051541 | reverse complement strand
GTGGGCGGTGAACGTGTAGGCGGTGCCGTTGGTCAGGCCGGTCACGGTGCACGGGCTCCCCGGGCACGTCCCGGTGAGACCGCCCGGGCTCGACGTCACGGTGTACCCGGTGACCGGCGAGCCGCCGTTGGCGGCCGGCGCGGTGAACGACACGGTCGCCTGCGTATCGCCGGGCGCCGCCGACACCTGCGTGGGGGCGCCGGGGACGGTCATCGGGGTGGCGGAGTTCGAGGCGGCCGATTCCCCGGAGCTGCCCACGGCGTTGGTCGCGTGGGCGGTGAACGTGTAGGCGGTGCCGTTGGTCAGGCCGGTCACGGTGCACGGGCTCCCCGGGCACGTCCCGGTGAGACCGCCCGGGCTCGACGTGACGGTGTAGCCGGTGATCGCCGACCCGCCGTCGTTGCCGGGGGCGGTGAAGGTCACCGACGCCTGCCCGGCGCCCCCGGTCGCGGTCCCGATCGCCGGGATTCCCGGCGGCAGCGCGGGGGTGACGGCCGTCGAGGCGGTGGACTCTGGCGAGTCGCCGTTGGCGTTGGTCGCGTGGACCGTGAATGTGTACGCCGTGCCGTTGGTCAGTCCGGTCACCGTGCACGGGCTCGCCGCACACGTTCCGGTCAGACCGCCCGGGCTCGACGTGACGGTGTAGCCGGTGATCGGCGACCCGCCGTCGCTGCTGGATGCGGTGAACGTGACAGTGGCCTGCGTGTCGCCAGGCACAGCGGCGACCTGCGTCGGGGCGCTCGGGACCGCGGGGCCGTTGAACGTCAGCGTGACCAGGCCGGTCGCGCCGTCGCCGGCGACCAGGCCGGGCAGCTGGATGCCGCCGGTGCCGCTCTTCACCGTGGTGCTCGCCGCGGTGAGATAGGTCGGCGACGCGTACGACGAGCCGCCCCCGCCACCGGCCTCGTAAATGTTCAGGATGCCCTGGTTGCCGGTCGCGCCGCCACCACCACCGCCGTATCCACCACCGCCGCTGCCACCCGCACTGTTGTTGGGGTACGTGCCGCCGGCGCCGCCGGTGGCCACTGTCAGCGCTGACGGGTTGGCGCTCCCGCCGGCCGTACCACTGGCGTAGTTACCGCTGCCACCGGCTCCACCAGATGGTCCGCTGCCGCCGGCGCCGGGCGCGGCCAGCGCCGAGTTCTCCGAGGTGCCGGCCGAACCGGCACTGCCGCCGTCGCCGTTGTACGAGCCGCCGCCACCGCCACCGGCAATCGCGAGCTTCGCCAGCAACGCCTGACCCGCGCCCAGGGCGAAGACGGCGGATCCGCCGCCGCCGTAGCCGTAGCCGTGGTTGTCGCCGCCGCCCCCGGCACCGACGATCACGTACAGCGATGTCGTGCCCAGCGGCAATGTGGCGGTACCGGTGACTTCGCCGGCATTGCCGCCGATGTGGGAGCGGGCCGGGTAGCCGGCCCCGCCACCGGCGCCGATGACGTCCAGATCGACCGACGTGGTGCCCGCCGGTACCGTGAGCGTGAATGTGCCCGTCGCCGAGCACGTCACGGTGCTCTGCGCCGCCGGCGCGGACGCGTCCGTGCACGGCGACGTCACCGCCCACGCACCTGTGGCCGGTATCAGGACAGAGCCGGTCAACGACATCAGGCCACCGAGTGCTGCCGCCACGCGACGCGCACCACCCCGCCGCCGGCCCCGTACCGCTACTCGCAACGACCCCATTGATCGATCACCGAACTCCAGATCGGCCACGCGTCCACCGCCCGGTTCAGTTGGCGACCACCCTTGTGGCAATGTGACATAAAGTAGTCAATATATTACTCTTCGTTCACTTTCGCCGGTTTATCCGGATTCGTCGAGCGTTCCGAGCGGTATCGGTCGTGGTTCGGCTCATGCCGCCGGCGTTGTGCCCGGCGCCCGGCGTCATCGCCGCGGTCACCACTGCCGCGAACGTCGAATCCGCCCGCTCGAGGTGGGTCCGCCTGAAGGCGTGGTTGCGGATCAGGTGGTCCCGGCTCCCGTCCGAGCGGCTCCCCACGAATGCGGTCAGCGGGTCAGCGCGGGTGTGGTGGTTCGGGCTCGTGGCGATCGGTGAACGTGGCAAGGGGTCCAGGGGGCGCGGAGCCCCCGGACCGGGGCGGGAGCGAAGCGGCCTCGGAATCCTCTGGTTCTGCTGTTTGCGCTTGTGTCTTGGGTGTCTTGTTCGGTTGTGCGGTGCCGACCAGGAGCAGGAAGCCCAGGACGCACAGCGCGGCGGCGGCGATGTAGGCGTAGCGGTAGCCCAGTTCGGCGGACAGGCCCAGGAGGGGGCCGGCCATCAACGCGGCCACCGGGAAGGCGTTCGCGGCCAGCGTTGCGGCCCGGCCTGGTTCGCCCGGCAGGAGTTCCTGCACGTAGGAGATGCCCAGGCCCTGGACGGCGGCGATGAAGCTCGCGTTGAGGATCTGCAGTGCGGCGATCTGCCAGCTGTGCGTCACCAGGCTCACGAGGATGTAGTACGCCACGCCCAACGCGGCGCCCAGGACGATCAGGCGGTGCAGTGGGTAGCGGGTCGACAGCGCGCCGAAGCCCAGCATCAGCGGGATTTCCAGGGCGGCGCACAAGCCCAGGATCAGGCCCGCGTCGCGCACCTCGGCGTGCAGGACGTGGCCCAGATACAGCGACATCGCCTGGACGTTGAGGGTGCCGGCGGCCTGCATCACGGCGAACGCGGCCAGGGTGAGCCACACCACCGGGCCCGCCCGGCGTGCCGGTGGGCGTTCCGCGTGCGCCGGTGGGGAGACCTCCTCGAGGCGGAGGTACACGACGGCGGCGGCTATCGCGTACATGGCGGCGGCCGTGAGGTACAGGATGCGGAAGCCACCGGCCTGCAGGAGCAGCGCGGCTATGGGCGGGCCCGCGACCCAGGCGATCGAGAACACCATCCGCAGCGTGCTGGTGGCCATCGCGGCCCGGGTCGAGCCGCGCTGGGACAGGACCTCGCGGGCGTAGGCGAACGACTGCGGGAACAGCGAGCCGCTGACCGCCGTGAGGGTCATGGTCAGGGCCAGGAGGATCCAGTACTCCCGGATGAACGCGGTCGCGATCATGCCCGCGCAGCCGGCCAGGGCGGCGGTGAGCAGGAGCTTGCGGCGTAGCGGGCGGCGGTCGGAGAGCCGGCCGAGGATCGACGAGGAGACCATCGACGCCAGGGGGCCGGCGACCAGGAACGCGCCGACGAGGGCGGGGGCGGCGCGGACCTCGGTGCTCAGGAACAGGGCCAGGAACGGGCCGACGACGGCGACCGACATCCCGACGAAGAAGAAGATCACTCCGAGGGGAATGAGCGTCCGTTGTGCGGATGTGCTGGTACGTACGTCGACGCTAATCCCCGAACTCACTTCCGCACCTTACAGCAGGCACAGAGAGCGCTCTCCGTCAGGCCTCCTCCGCCTGCCGCTTGGCCCGGGCCCGGCGCTTGCCCTCGTGCATGGCCTGCACCCGCGGTACCGGAATGGTGTGGCCCTCGGTGACGAGGTCGGCCGGGATCGGCTGCGGGGCCGGCATGTGCCCGGCCCACGGGTCGGTGTCGCCGAGCAGTGCGGGCGCGGTGTGGACGGTGAAGTCGCCGGGTTTGACGTTGCCCAGGTCGTCCCAGCCCAGGGGGTACGACACCGGGCAGCCCGGCCTGAGCCGCGGGCTGTATGCGGACACGACCGTCGCCCCGCCCACCCGCGTCGGGTCCAGGAACACCTTGCCGTGCCGGTCCTCGCGGATGAACGCGGTGGTGGCCAGGTCCGGGTCGAGCCGCTCGGCCCGGGCCGCGATCGCGCGGGTCGCGGCGGCCACGTCCTCCATCGGCGTCGGCTCGATCGGCACGAAGATGTGGATGCCCTTCGCGCCGCTGGTCTTCACCGCGCCGGCCAGGCCGACGGACCGCAGCGTCTCGCGGATCAGCGCGGCCGCCCGCACGACCAGGCCGAAGTCGTCGCCCTCGGGTGGGTCGAGGTCGAGCACCAGGTGCGTGGTGTGCGCCCAGTCGTCGGCGCGCACGAGCGTCGGGTGGTACTCCACGGCCCGCTGGTTGGCGAACCAGAGCAGCGTCCGGCGCGAGTCGCACAGCGCGTAGGTGATGTCCCGCTTGGAGGTCTCGGCCCACATGTTGACCGTGTTGACCCAGTCCGGTGTGTACTTGGGCACGTTCTTCTGCATGAACTTGTCCTGCCCGCGCATGATCCGCACGACGGACAGCGGCCGGTCGCGCAGCACCGGGATGATCCGGTCCCGCACGGCGTCGAGGTAGTCGACCAGGTCCCGCTTGGTCGCGCCGGCCCCCTCGAAGATGGGCTGGTCGAGGTTGGTCAGCGCGACCCCGTCACGTTCCTCGCCGGTGCTCACCGTCACACCGTAGCCGCAGCGGGCCGACTGCGTCTCGGCCGACGTGGCCTGTGTCGCCGGACAGCCGCCGCGGGCCGGCTGCGTCTCGGCCGACGTGGCCTGTGTCGCCGGACAGCCGCCGGCTTACGGCTCCTGCAGCAGGTCCATGTTGAGCGCGGCGCCGGCCTTCATGCCGCCCGCGGCCGCGGTGATGACCTGGCCCATCGGGTCGGTGACGTTGCCGGCCACCCATACCCCGGGCACGTCGGTCCGGCCCATGGGGTCGGCGGCGATGGAGTTCGCCACCGTCACGCCCTGCATCTCCAGCGGGGTGAGCTTGAGCCCGAGCTCGGCCAGGAAGCCGGCTCGCGCCTCGAGGCTGGTCTGCACCACCAATGCTTCCCGAGCGACGAACCGCCCATCTTCCAGGTGTACTCCCCGTGCGTCGACTTTCGTCACGGCGCCCTCGACAACGTTGATTTTCGTCAACGTCGACTCGAACCGTTGGTTGTTGGTGAACAGGATCAAGTCGTCGGTCCACTGCGGCCACAGCATCGCGGCGTGCGCGGCCATGGGGCTGGTGGCGATGATGCCGATGGGGCGGTCCCGCACCTCCCAGCCGTGGCAGTACGGGCAGTGCAGCACCCAGTGGCCCCAGCCGTCCGCGAGGCCCGGGATGTCGGGCAGCACGTCGACTACGCCGGTGGTGACCAGCAGCCGCCGGGCGCTGAACCCGCGGCCGTCCGCGAGCCCGACCCGCAGGTCGGCCCCGTCCCGGTAGGAGCGGACGACCTCGCCCTCGAGGATCTCCACGCCGTAGCGCCGGACCTCCTCGCGGCCGATGCGCAGCAGCTCGCCGGGGGCGGTGTTCTCCTGGCCGAGGTAGTTGTGCACGCCCGCGGCCGGTGCGTTGCGGGGCTCCCCGCCGTCGATGACCAGGACCCGGCGGCGGGCCCGGCCCAGGGTCAGTGCGCCGCTCAGGCCGGCCGCCCCGCCGCCGATGACGATCACGTCGTATCGCTCGCTCATGGCCCGACCATGCGTCACGCCGCCGCTTGTGGCAAACATCTTTGCCGAAATGGCAAACTGGACGGCATGGACGATCCCGTCGGGCCGCGCCTGCGCAGTCTCCGCGAGGCGCGCGGCGTCACGCTCACCGCCCTCGCCGCCGACACCGGCATCTCGGTGAGCACCTTGTCCCGCCTCGAGTCCGGCGGCCGCCGCCCGACCCTGGAGCTGCTGCTGCCCTTGGCCCGGGCCCACGGCGTCACCCTGGACTACCTGGCCGGGGCCGAGCCGACCGCCGACCCGCGCGTGCACGCCAAGCCCGTGGTCCGCCACGGCGTCACGCACATCCCGCTGACCCAGCGCCCGGGCGCGCCAATGGCGTTCAAGCTGATCTTCCCGCCCGACACGCCCGCCGACCGCACGCCGACGCCGAAGACCCACGAGGGCTACGAGTGGCTGTACGTGCTGTCCGGCCGCCTCCGCTTCGTCTTGGGCGAGCACGACATGATGCTGCAGAGCGGTGAGGCGGTGGAGTTCGACACCCGGGTCCCGCACTGGTTCGGCAACCCGCACCCGTATGCGACGGAGGTCCTGAGCCTGTTCGGCCCGCAGGGTGAACGCGTGCACGTCCGCGCCCGCTCGCGGAGTTGACGGGCCGGTTCACAGCTCGGGCACAGCTTGTTGGCAAGGTCGGGACAGGCAGTACCCCCAAAGTCGCTTCATGACCACGACGACGCTGCCCCGGCCGGCAGTTGTGCGCCACGCGGCCCCGGCCGCCGCCCGCCCGGTGTGGCAACGCCCGGCCCTGGCCGCCCTGCTGCTGCTGACCGGCGTGCTGTACCTGTGGCGGCTGGGCGACTCCGGCTACGCCAACGGCTTCTACGCCGCCGCCGTCCAGGCCGGCACCCAGAGCTGGAAGGCGCTGCTGTTCGGCTCCCTCGACGCGGGCAACGTCATCACGGTCGACAAGCCACCGGCCAGCCTCTGGGTCATGGGCCTGTCCGGGCGCGTCTTCGGCTTCAACAGCTGGAGCCTGCTGGTGCCGCAGGCCCTCGAAGGCGTGGCCGCGGTGGCCCTGCTGTACGCGACGGTGAAACGCCACTTCGGTGCGGCCGCGGGCCTGCTGGCCGGCGCGGCCCTGGCCCTGACCCCGGTCGCGGTGCTCATGTTCCGCTTCGACAACCCGGACGCGCTGCTCACGCTGCTGCTGGTGGCGGGCGCGTACTGCACGACCCGCGCCGTGGAGCGGGCCGCGCCGGGCTGGCTGGCGCTGGCGGCGACGGCGCTGGGCTTCGCCTTCCTGACCAAGATGCTCCAGGGCCTGCTGGTCCTGCCCGGCTTCGCCCTGGCGTACCTGATCGCCGCCCCGGCCACGATCGGGCGCCGCCTCCTGCACCTGCTGACCGCGGGCGCGGCGCTGGTCGTCTCCGCCGGCTGGTTCGTGGCCCTGGTCGCGCTGTGGCCGGCGTCGTCGCGCCCGTACATCGGCGGGTCGACGGACAACAGCCTCCTGGAGCTCGCCCTCGGCTACAACGGCCTGGGCCGCATCCTCGGCGGCGACGGCAACCGCGGCGGCGGGGGCGGTGGTGGCGGCGGGTTCCAGAACGTGGGCTTCGGCGGCGCGACCGGCATCACCCGCCTCTTCGGCGCCAGCATGGGCACCGAGATCAGCTGGCTCCTGCCGGCCGCGCTGATCGCGCTGGTCGCCGGCCTGTGGTTCACCCGCCGCGCGCCCCGCACCGACCCGACCCGGGCCGCGTTCATCGTGTGGGGCGGCTGGCTCCTGGTCTCGGCCGTGGTCTTCAGCTACATGTCCGGCACCATCCACCCGTACTACACCGTGGCCCTGGCCCCGTCGATCGCCGCCCTGGTGGCGATCGCGGCCCGCGAACTGTGGCGGGCCCGGGCCGCCCTGCCGACCCGCCTGACCCTGGCCGCGATGGTCTTCGTGACCGCCGCGTGGGACTTCACCCTGCTGTCCCGCGACCCGGCGTGGACGCCGTGGCTGCGCTGGACGGTGCTGGTGGTCGGCGGCGCGGCGGCGGTGGCCATCGCGGCGCTGCCCCGCCCGGCATCGGGATGGGCGAAACGCCTGGGCGTGGTGGTGGCGTTGACCGCGGTGCTGTCCACCTTCGGCGCCACGGCCGCCTGGTCGATGTCCACGGCCGCGACGCCCCACACCGGCTCCATCCCGACCTCCGGCCCGACCTCGTCCGGCCTGGACGGCGGTGGCGGCTTCGGCGGCTTCGGCGGTGGCGGCCAGGGCGGCGGCGGCACCGAACTGACCACGTTGCTGCGGGCCACGACGACGAAGTGGGCCGCGGCGACGACGGGCGACCAGACCGCCGCCGAGCTGGAGCTCGAGACCGGCAAGTCCGTCATCGCCATCGGCGGCTGGGACGGCAGCGACCCCGCGCCGACGCTGGCCCGGTTCAAGGCCTGGGTCAGCGCGGGCAAGGTCGCGTACTACATCGCCGGCGGCCGCGGCGGCGGCCTGGGCGGCGGCAACAGCGAGATCGCCGCCTGGGTGGCCGCCAACTACACCGCGACGACGGTGGGCGGCACGACGGTCTACAAGCTCACCGCCTGACGGACCACGGGCGGCGGCGGGATCGGTGCGAGGGCGGCGGGAGGTCTGGTAGCGTGCGCGGCATGACCATCACGACGCATGCCCTGATCGAGGCGGCCTTCGCGCCGGCTTCGCGGTTGCGCATCCGGCGTCGTGCCCTGGTCTGCCAGGCCTGACGCGCGCCAGCACCACACAGGTCGCTTCAATCCTTCTTCGTGCAGTACCGGGGCCCTTTCGCGTCCGCATTCGTGCTAGCGAACCTAGGGAACCTGGTCAATGTCCCAATTTCGGGCTGCCCATCCGCGGGCCCGGCGGGTGTACGGGCAGAACTTTCTCGCCGACCCCGCGGCCGTGCGACACGTCATCAACGCCGCTGACATAGCCTCCGATCGGCTCGTCGTCGAGGTCGGGGCCGGGCGCGGCACGCTCACCACCGAGTTGCTGCGGCGGGGCCGGCGGGTGATCGCCTACGAGGTCGACCCCGGCCTGGCGGCCGCGCTGCCGGATCACGAGCGGCTCACCGTGCGCAGCCGGGACTTCCTCGCGGCCGCGCCGCCCGCGGGGGAGTTCGCGGTCGTCGGGAACATCCCGTACGCGCTCACGTCGGCCGTGGTCGGCTGGTGTCTCGCCGCGCCGGGGCTGGTGTCGGCGACCCTGCTGACGCAGCTCGAGTACGCGCGGAAGCGCACCGGGGACTACGGGCGGTGGTCGCGGCTGACGATCGAGACGTGGCCGCTGTTCGACTGGTACCTGGCCGGGGTCGTGCCGCGGGCCGCGTTCCGGCCCGTCCCGCGCGTCGACGGCGGGGTGCTGCGGCTGGTCAAGCGGGCCGAGCCGCTCGTGGAGGCGGGCGGGCTCGGGCAGTACCGGCGAAATGTGCGTCTGGGGTTCAGCGGGGTCGGCGGCTCGCTGCACGCGTCGCTGTGCACGCGGTATGCCCCGGCGCGGGTCACGGCGGCGTTCCGGGCGCTCCGGCTCGACCCGCGGACCCCCGTCGGGCTGGTGTGGCCGGAGCAGTGGCTGACCCTGCATCGGCTGCTGCACGCCAAACGGTGACGGGGCGGCGGGGGGGGGGGGCGGCGGGGGGGGGGCCCCCCCCCCCCCCCCGCCCCCGCCCCCCCCCCCCCCGGGCGGCCCCCCCCCCCCCCCGCCCCGGGGGGGGGGGGCGCCCCCCGGGGGGGGGGGGCCCC
>NZ_JBITDU010000004.1:0-496962 GCF_044454505.1 Dactylosporangium sp. NPDC051541 | reverse complement strand
GCCCCCCCCGCGCACCCGGTGGGTGTTGGTGTGGCGGCTGCTGTGCATCCCCCACCAGCTGCTGCTCCACCCAAGGGGGGGGGGGGGGGGGGGGGGCCCCCACGGGGGGGCCCCCCCCGCGACCACGGGCTCTACCGTCCGCGCAGGGCCCGGTAGCGCTCGACCAGGCCCGCCGTCGACGAGTCGAGGGCCGACACGTCCGGGCGGTCCGACGTCAGCGCCGGCTCGATCCGCTTGGCGAGGACCTTGCCCAGCTCCACGCCCCACTGGTCGAACGAGTCGATGTCCCAGACGGCGCCCTGGACGAAGACCTTGTGCTCGTACAGCGCGATCAGCTGGCCCAGCACCTGCGGGGTCAGCTCGTTGGCCAGGATCGTCGTGGTCGGGCGGTCGCCGCGGAACGTGCGGTGCGGCACCTCGGCCTCGGCCACGCCCTCGGCCGCGACCTGCTCCGACGGCTTGCCGAAGGCGAGCGCCTGGCCCTGCGCGAACAGGTTGGCCATGAGCAGATCGTGCTGGCCGCCGAGCGGGCCGAGCTCGGCGACCGGCTGGGCGAAGCCGATCAGGTCGGCCGGGATCAGCGCGGTGCCCTGGTGGATGAGCTGGTAGTAGGCGTGCTGGCCGTTGGTGCCGGGGGTGCCCCACACGATCGGGCCGGTCTGCCACTCGACGGGCTGGCCCTCGTGGTCGACGGACTTGCCGTTGGACTCCATGTCCAGCTGCTGCAGGTAGGCCGTGAACTTCGACAGGTAGTGGCTGTAGGGCAGGACGGCGTGGGTCTGCGCGTCGTGGAAGTCGCGGTACCAGATGCCGAGCAGACCCAGGATCAGCGGGGCGTTGTACTCCGGCGGCGCGGTGCGGAAGTGCTCGTCCATCTGGTGGAAACCGGACAGCATGGCCCGGAAGCCGTCGGGACCCAGGGCGATCATCAGCGACAGGCCGATGGCGGAGTCGTAGGAGTAGCGGCCGCCGACCCAGTCCCAGAACTCGAACATGTTGGTCGTGTCGATGCCGAACTTCGACACCTCGCCGGCGTTGGTCGACACGGCAACGAAGTGCTTCGCCACGGCCGCGTCGTCGCCGAGCGCGTCGAGCAGCCACTGCCGGGCCGCAGTCGCGTTGGTGATCGTCTCGATCGTCGTGAACGTCTTCGACGACACGATGAACAGCGTCCGGGCCGGGTCGGCGTCGCGGACGGCCTCGTGCAGGTCGGCGCCGTCGACGTTGGAGACGAACTTGAAGTTCAGGGACCGGTCGGTGTAGGCCCGCAGCGCCTCGTAGGCCATCGCCGGGCCGAGGTCGGAGCCGCCGATGCCGATGTTGACGACGGTGGTGATCGTCTCGCCGGTGTAGCCCTTCCACTCCCCGGACCGGATCCGGTCGGCGAAGGCGGACATCCGGTCGAGCACGGCGTGCACCTTCGGCACGACGTTCTCGCCGTCGACCAGGATCTCGGCGTCGCGCGGCGCCCGCAGCGCGGTGTGCAGGACGGCCCGGTGCTCCGTGAAGTTGATCTTGTCGCCGCGGAACATCGCGTCGCGCCGCTCGAACACCCCGCGCGCCGCCGCGAGCTCCTGCAGCAGCCGCAGCGTCTCGGCGGTGACGAGGTGCTTGCTGTAGTCGAGGTAGAGGTCGCCGACCTGCACCGTGAGGTGAGTGCCCCGCTCGGGGTCGTCGGCGAACAGGTCGCGCAGGTGGACCTCTCCGAGCTCCGCGCGGTGCTTGGCCAGCGCGGCCCACTCGGGCAGATGGTTGAGCCGAGGCATCAGGAAACAACTCCTAGCGAGTCAGCGTGGTGACACTCCACTCGCTGATTCTGCCCCTTTCGTTTTCGACTCGCCGTCGGTGTCCCGATCTTCCGGCCGCCGCCGACGCCGGAGCCCCTCCACAACGGCGGCCGCCGTCGCAAGAGCGACAACCAGAAGCACCAGATTTGTGGGTACTGCGAACAGCTTGAGCGCGCTCGCGATGAGCACGATCACGAGGGCGGCCCGCACGACTCCGGCCGGCGCCCGCGCGGAGAGCCGGGCCCCGAGCAGCACTCCGGGCACGGACCCGACCAGCACCGCGGCGGCCAGGTCGAGCTTGAGGTCGCCGAACAGCGCATGCCCGAGCGCGGCCGCGACGACCAGCGGGATGGCCTGCACGAGGTCGGTCCCGACGAGGTCCCGCGGGGCGAGCGCCGGGTAGAGGGCGAGCAGGATCACGATGATCAGCGATCCGGACCCGACCGACGTCATCCCCACGACCAGCCCGCCGACGGCCCCGAGCAGCAGCGTCGGCACGGGCCGGACGACGACGGCCGCCGTACCACCGCCGCTGTCCCGGCTCCTGCGGTAGGTCTTGATCAGCAGGCCGGCCACCGCGAGCAGCAGCGCCACGCCGAGCGCGATCCGCACCACGTCCTGCACGGAGTCCCCGCCCCCGATGGCCCGCATGAGCAGCACCCCGAGGAACGCGCTGGGCACGCTGCCGACGCACAGCCACCGCACGAGCCCCCAGTTGACGGACCCGCGCCGGGCGTGCACCCACCCCCCGAACGGCTTCATGACGGCGGAGGCGGCCAGGTCGCTGGAGACGGCGGCGAGCGGCGGCACCCCGAAGAACAGCACGAGGATCGGCGTCATGAGCGCCCCGCCCCCCATGCCGGTGAGCCCCACGATGACGCCCACCCCAAGACCGGCGAACGCCAGCAGCGGATCCATTCGCTGAAGTCTGCCCACCAATCTCGCCTTTGTCCACTAACTAGGTCGACAAAGCGAGGTATCGCACCCGCTCGTGATCGCCCCGGGGTGAGCGTTTGATGATCACCGGGCGGGTAGTGGGGCCGCCGTGCTGACGAACCTGGCTCATCTCGACTCGCTGCGGGTCCGTATCGCGCCGCGGGCCACCGCGGGGCACACCACCTACCGGCTCGACGAGGAGCCGCACGTCGAGGTGGTGTGGACCTATGCCGAGCGGGGCGCCGACGGGGGCTTCCGGGCCGTCGGGGGCGGGGAGTTGTCGGCGTCGGGGCAGTACACCCAAGGCGCCTTCAATGCCGACGACATCGCGCGGGCCGCCGTGGTCTACACGCGGCACTGGGTCGCCACCGGGGACGCGGGCAGCCGGGAGGCCGGGCGGCAGCTGCTGCGGGGGCTGTGTTTCCTGCAGACCGCGCCCGCCGACGACACCGACCCGCGGGCCGGCAACGTCGTGCTGTGGCAGCAGCCGGACGGGCGGCTGAACCCGAGCGCGCGGCCGGTCGAGCAGCCGGACCCGTCCGACGCGGGGGAGTCGGCCTGGCTCGCCCGGACGATCTGGGCGCTCGGGGAGGGGGTCGCGGCGTTCGACGCCGACGATCCCGCGTTCGCGGGCTTCCTGCGGCGGCGGCTGCGGCTGGCGGTCGGGGCGGTCCGGCGGCAGGTGCTCGCGCGCTACGGGCAGTGGCGGCTCGTCGACGACACGGCCACGCCCGCCTGGCTCATCGGCGACGGTGCCGACCTGACCGGCGAGGCGATGCTCGGGCTGTGCGCGTACACCGGCGGCAATCAGGGCGACGACGACGCGCGGAAGGTGCTCGAGCAGCTCGCGGAGGGCGTGACCGCCATGCGCACCGGAACGCCGTGGACGTGGCCGTTCGGGGCGGTACTGCCCTGGGCGCTGTCGCGGACCTCGTGGCACGGGTGGGCCGGGCTGGCACCGGCGGCGCTCGGGCGCACCTACGCGGTGTGCGGCGATCTCGCGGCCCGCGACGCGGCCCTGGCCGACGCGGCCTCGTTCACGCCGTACCTGCTGGTCGGGGGTGGGCCCGACAACCTGCGGGTGGCGCTGCCGGGCGCGCGGGAGGCGCTGACCCTCGACGGTGTGCAACTCGCCTACGGCGCGCACTCCCGGGTGGAGTCGCTGCTGGCCACTGCGCACGCGACCGGGCGGGCGGCGCTGCGGACCCTGGCCGGCGTGGCCGGGTCGTGGTTCTTCGGCAACAACCCGGCCGGTGCGCCCATGTACGACCCGGCCACCGGGGTCACCTGCGACGGGATCGACCGGCCGGACGGGTTCGGGGTCGTGCACCGCGACGCCGGGGCCGAGTCGACGATCCACGGCCTGCTGGCCATGCTCGCCCTCGACGCCGACCCGCACGCGGCCGCGATCGCCCGGATCGCCGCCCGCACCGGTCAGGCCGAGGGGGCGGAGCTGCACTCGCTGAGCCTGGCCGACCCGGAGCGGCCGGCCCACCTGACGCTGCTGCGCAGCCTCGCCACCAGCACCCGGGCGGCTGACATCGTCGTGCCCGGCGACGCCCCGGCCACCGTGAGCGTCAACGACCCCGGCGGCGTTGAGCTGGAGCATTACACCACCACGGCGGGCTGGATCCGGGTCCTCGTCGCGCCCGGCGGATTCACCACGGTGGTGCAGTCCGAGCCGTAGGCCGACGTATGGTCGAAAGCGTGATCGAGGACGCCGAGCTGCTGGCCATGAGCCCACAGGAGCGCGACGAGCTGGCCCGGCGGCTGGCGGCGCTGCGGTCCCGGGCGGGGCGGAAGCCGACCGCGGGCAACGAGCGGGCGCGGCGGCGGTTCGTCATCGTGGTGGGCGTGGCCAGTGTGCTGATGATCCCGTGGGTGATCACCCTGGCCCTCCGGCTGCCGCCGCAGTACCTGGCCGGCAACTGGGACCTGACCTGGGTCGGGTTCGACGCCGCGCTCATGGTGGCCCTGGCCGTCACGGCCTGGGCGGCGCTGCGCCGGCGGCAGGTCGTCGTCCTGGCCGCGCTGGTCAGCGGGACGCTGCTGTCCTGCGACGCCTGGTTCGACATCATGACCGCGTCCGGGCCCGACCGCTGGGTCAGCCTGGCCACCGCCCTCGCCGCCGAGCTGCCGCTGGCCGGGTGGCTGTTCTTCGTCTCCTACCACCTGGTGCGGCGCCGGCTGTCACCCGGCGCCGCACTGTGGAGGCAGCCCGTCCAGTAGGGCAGGGCCTAAGGGCGGCGGTCCACCGAGACGGCGGCCGCGGCCGTGTCGACCTGCAGCGCGTACTTGTCCGTGGCGCCGGCGTAGTCCGGGGTCGTCGGCATCACGGCGGGGCCGGACACGTTCTTGCTGATCTTGTCGTCGAGGCGGACCTCGCCGATCGTGCCCTTGTCGGCCAGGGTCAGCTGGGCCGGGATGCCGGTCGGGGCGTGCACGGCGAGCCGCCCGACGCCGCCGACGTGGATGTTCATCGTGCCCTCGGGCTTCGGGACGGTCACGTCGAGCTCCTGCACGCCCGATTTGACCTCGATCCCGGCGAGCCGGCCGCTGCCGAAGTCGACGGACTGGCGCAGCCCGCCGCCGGCCAGGGTCAGGGTCCACTTGACCTTGTCGTTGAGGTACACGTGGATGGTTGCCTGCCCCGCGATCTCGGTGCCGGTCAGCGACAGCTGGACCGTGTCCCCGCTCCCGCCGGCGACCGGCGCGACCTTGCTGCCGGGCAGGGTCGACGCCCGGTACAGCAGCTGGTCGAGCGGCTCCGCGTGGATGATCACGGACTCGGCGCCGCTCTGCACCTCCAGGGTCGCCGCCTGCCGCCCGCCCAGCGCCCCCTCGACGCTGTGGACGGTCTGGTCGGCCGGCGGTGCGGGCGGGTCGCCCTGCTGGGTGACGAACACGACGGCGCCGATCACGGCGACGATGGCCACGAACCCGATGACGTAGCGCCACATGGGTGCGAGACCGCCGCCCCCGCCGCCGCGGCGGCGCGGTTCTTCCGGCGGGTCGAGGTTCGGCGGTGCGGCGGCGTGCCGGACACGGGTACCGCCGGAAGGCGAGTGCGTCACGAGGACCTCGAAAAGTCGGGGCGGCGCCCGGGGTGCGGGCGCCGCCGTGTGTGCGGGGTTACGGGCTGGTGCAGGTCAGTGCGGGTGCGGTGGCCGGCGCGGTGCCGGTGGCGTTGAACCCGAACGACGTCGTGGCATTGGCCCCGAGGACCTTGTTCCAGTCGACGTTCGACACCGCCGGGTTCGGTGGCTGGGCGGTGAGCGTGCCGTTCCAGGGCGCGCCCTCGAAGCCCTGCCCGCCGGTGTAGCTCCAGCGGACCGTCCAGCCGTTGAGCGTCGACGCCCCGTTGTTCTTCACGGTGACGTTGACCTGGAAGTGCCCGGCCCAGCTGCTGGGTTGCAGCGCCCACGTCGCGCTGCACCCGCCGCCACCGCCGGGGTTGGAGGAGGCCGACGCCGACCGCGAGGGCGACGAGGACACCGACCGGGACGCGGAGGGCGAGGCCGACGCGGAACGGGACGGGGAGGCCGAGACCGAGCGTGAGGGCGACGGCGAGCTGGTGCCCCCGCTGCCCTTGATCCCGGTGACCTCGCCGTTGCCGCCGTCGAAGACGACGTCGGAGCAGCTGAAGAAGTTCTCCTGGCTGTCCGAGCGGACCCACTGGATGTACAGGATGTGCCGCCCGCTCTTGCCGGTCGGCAGCGTCTGGTTCCAGTAGTAGTAGTTGAGGCCGCCGGGCCCGCCGGACTGCGGCGGGTCGGTGACGCTGCCGAACGACTCGAGGTCCGACCACTTCAGCGGGCTCGTCGGGCTCCAGCCGTCCTTGGTGACATACAGGCGGAACGTTCCGGGGTGGGCGGCCCAGTTGCTGTAGCGCAGCTGGATCGACGCACCCGACGTCAGGTGCGTCACCGGCCAGTCGGAGCGGGCGGCGTTGTACGCGGCGTACTTGGTGGTGCCGGCGCCGCAGATCTCACCGTCGTTGATGAAGCCGGTGGTGCGGCCGCCCGCGTCGGAGCGCAGGACGCCGAACCAGTCGTAGAGCGGCTGCTGGCCGCCCTGGGCCACGGCGTCGGCACACGCCGGATTCGTCGGCGCGATCGTGCCGTTGGACTGCAGGGCGTCGACGTAGCACAGATAGGTGCGTGCGCCGGGCATCATCGCGACGCCGTGTGCCTGGGCCGTTCCGGGTGCGACCAGCATGGCCGCGATGAGGGAGGCGGCGGCGACCGTGACGGGCCACAGCGCGCCTCGTGCGATTCTGACCAAGGGGTACCTCCTCGAGTTCGGGGCACGGCAGAGTTGCCTGGCTCCCACGAGGTAGGCGCAGTGTGGTCGGCGTCACCGTTCGATGGCAAACAATCGACGGTGACAACTGTGGAATTGCTGGGGAAGGCCGTGAAACTTACGGCAGCGTGAGCCGCGCCGTCGTCCCGGACCCGGCCGAGCTCAGCGTGATCCGCCCGCCGTGGGCGGCGACGGCCTCCTGGGCGATGTGCAGACCGAGGCCGACACCGGGGACGGCCTGGCGACGGGCGTGGCGGCCGCGGAAGAAGCGCTGGAAGACATACGGCAGCTCGTCCGCCGGGATGCCCACGCCGGTGTCGGTCACCTCGATCGCCGGGACCGGGGCGTAGACGGCCCGGACGGTGACCCTGCCGCCGGGCGGGGTGAACAGGATCGCGTTGCGGACCAGCTGCTGCACGGCCTGCGTGATCCGGGCGATGTCGACGGAGACGACGGAGGCCTCGGTCGCCCGCTCCACCGCCACCTCGACCCCGCGCGGCTCGGCCAGGGCGGTGTTGGCCTGCACCGCGGCGTTGAGGACCAGGTGCAGCTCGGCCGGGCTGCGGTGCAGCAGCAGCGGCGCGTCGGCCGGCCGGGTGCCGGTGAGCAGGTGGTCGACCATGCTCACGAGGCGCTGGCCGTTGCGGTGGATGGGCTCGACGAGGCGGTCGTACCCGGCCAGGCCCTCGTCCTCGGCGAGTAGCTCGAGGTACCCCTGAATGGCGGTGACCGGGGTGCGCAGCTCGTGCGAGATCGTCGCGACCAGGTCCTCCTCGCGCTGGCTGGCGCGGGCCAGCTCGTCGCCGAGCTCGGCCAGCATGAGCCGGCTGCGCATCAGCGACAGGTGCCCGGTCGCCTGCCGGGAGAGGGTCTCGAGGGCCTGCTGCTGGCGGGGGCCGAGGTCGCCGGGGCGGTCGTCCTTGACGCAGAAGGCGCCGAGCACGTGCCCGTCGTCGTCGATCAGCGGCGCGCCGGCGTAGAAGCGGATGTGCGGCTCACCGGTGACGTTCGGATACGCGCGGAACTGCGCGTCGGCCCGGGCGTCGGACACGACAAGCGTCTTGCGGGTCGGGATCGTCTCCGCGCAGAACGAGATGGCCCGCGGGGTCTCGTCGGACGTGATGCCGGTCCGGCCGGCGAACCACTGCCGCTCCCGGTCGACCAGGGTCACGGTCGACATGGTGGTGTCGAAGACCGACGAGCCGAGCTGGGTGAGCTCGTCGAGGGCCTTGGGCCGCGGCGTGTCGAGCACGCCGTAGCTGTACAGGGCGGACAGCCTGGCTTCCTCGTCGACGTCGCGCATCGCACCGTTCCCATCCGGGCTCAAGGGCTAACCCGATCATCGTGCGCACACCGGGTTGCGCGGCCCGATCACAGGGTGTTGCAACGCAGTTGCTGCCCGTGATTTGTCATACGTTCGTCAAATTCGGTTGTACGAGTGAGTGCTCGCTCATTAGAGTGGCCGCGTGAATGCCGAGACCCGCCGGCGGCGCGTGCCCGCGCTCGCGCCCGAGGAGCGGCGCGCGGCGCTCATCGCCGCCACGCTGCCGCTGCTGATGGCCCACGGCGCCGCCGTCACCACCCGGCAGATCGCCGAGGCGGCCGGCGTCGCCGAGGGCACCATCTTCGGCGTCTTCCCCGACAAGGTCTCACTGCTGGCCGCGACGCTGAAGCAGGCGTTCGACGCCGGCCCGACCGTGCGGGCCCTGTCGGCGATCGACCCGCAGGGCAGCCTGCGGCAGCGGCTCAGCGACGCGGCGGCGATCCTCATCCGGCGGATCGAGGGCTCGGTGCCGCTGATGATGCTCGCCCGCACCATGCACTTCCCCGCCGACGAGTCGCCGATGGCGGCGATCATGGACAACCGGCAGCGGCTCACCGAGGCCGTCGCCCGGCTCATCGAACCCGACCGGCACCTGCTGCGCCGCAGCCCGGAAACAGCCGCCGGACTGCTGTTCGCCCTGGTCGGGATCACCACCCGGGGCATGCTCCCCAACGACGACCTGACCCCCGACGAGATCGTGGCCGTCCTGCTGGACGGCCTGCTGACGACCACATCCGACCCTGGAGAAGCCTGAACGATGCTGATCCGACTGCTGCGAACGTACCTTCGGCCCTATCAAGGGACGATCACCCTGGTGGTGGTGCTGCAGCTGGTGCAGACGCTCGCCACGCTCTACCTGCCGACCCTCAACGCCGACATCATCGATCAGGGCGTCGTCACCGGCGACACCGGCTACATCGTGCGCTACGGCGGCTACATGCTGGCCGTGTCGCTGCTGCAGATCGTCTGCTCCGCGGCCGCGGTCTTCTACGGCGCCCGCACCGCCATGGCGCTCGGCCGCGACGTGCGGGCCGGGCTGTTCGCGAAGGTGCAGGAGCTCTCCGCCCGCGAGGTCGGCGAGCTCGGCGCGCCCTCCCTGATCACCCGCACCACGAACGACATCCAGCAGGTCCAGATGCTGGTCCTGATGACGTTCACGCTCATGGTCTCGGCCCCGATCATGTGCGTCGGCGGCATCATCCTGGCACTGAACCAGGACGTGCCGCTGTCCGGGCTGCTGCTCGTCGTCGTCCCGCTGCTGATCGGCATCATCTCGCTGATCGTGGTCCGGATGCGGCCGCTGTTCCGGACCATGCAGGTGCGCATCGACCTGGTCAACCGGGTCATCCGCGAGCAGATCACCGGCATCCGGGTGATCCGCGCGTTCGTCCGCGACGAGCACGAGCGGGTCCGGTTCGACAAGACCAACGGGGACCTGCGCGACGTGTCCCTGGCCGTGGGCCGGCTGATGTCGCTGATGTTCCCGACGGTCATGCTGGTCGTCAACGCCTCCAGCATCCTGGTGCTGTGGTTCGGGGCCAAGCGCATCGACACCGGCGGCATGGAGATCGGCGCGCTCACCGCGTTCCTCAGCTACCTCATGCAGATCCTCATGTCGGTGATGATGGCGACGTTCATGTTCGTCATGATCCCGCGGGCCGAGGTCTGCGCCGAGCGCATCGAGGAGGTGCTGGGCGCCGAGTCCAGCGTCCACGCCCCGGACGCCCCGGTCACCAGCCTCGACGCGCACGGCGAGCTGGAGCTGCGCGGCGTCTCCTTCCACTACCCGGGCGCCGAGTCGGCGGTCCTGTCCGGCGTCGACCTGGTCGCCCACCCGGGCCAGACCACGGCGATCATCGGCAGCACCGGCGCGGGCAAGACGACCCTGCTCAACCTGGTGCCCCGGCTCTTCGACGCGACCGGCGGCACGGTCCTGGTCGACGGGGTCGACGTCCGGCGCATCGACCCGGCGTTGCTGGCCCGGACCGTCAGCATGGTTCCGCAAAAGCCATACCTCTTCTCGGGTACTGTCAGCAGCAACCTCCGCTACGGCCGGCCCGACGCCACTGACGAAGAGCTGTGGCAGGCCCTCGAGGTGGCCCAGGCGGCCGACTTCGTGCGGGCCATGCCCGAGGCCCTCGGCGCGCCGATCGCGCAGGGCGGCACGAACGTCTCCGGTGGGCAGCGGCAACGGCTCGCGATCGCCCGGACGCTCGTCGCGCGGCCGGAGGTGTACCTCTTCGACGACTCCTTCTCGGCCCTGGACTACGCCACCGACGCCCGCCTCCGCGAGGCCCTGCGCGCGGCGATCGCCGACGCGACGGTCGTCATCGTGGCCCAGCGGGTCAGCACCATCCGCGACGCCGACCGCATCGTCGTCCTCGACGAGGGCCGCGTCGTGGGTGTCGGCACGCATGAAGAGTTGATGTCCGACAACGAGACCTACCGCGAGATCGTCCTCTCGCAGTTGACCGAACAGGAGGCCGCGGCGTGACCGCTGGAGCGAAGCGGAGGCGGGCGTGCTGCGTCGCTGTTGGCCTTCAGGTTGTTAGGAGAACAGCGTGACTGCACCACGTCCCGGTGGCGGCGCTCGCCCCGGGGGACCACCCATGGGCGGCCCGGGTCGGATGATGATGGGCGCTGGCGGACCCCCGGCGAAGATCGACGACTTCAAGGGGTCGGCCAAGCGGCTGCTCAAGATGCTCGCGCCGGACCGGCTGATCGTCACCGCGGTGCTGGTGTTCGGCGTCGCGAGCGTTGTGCTGTCGACGCTCGGCCCGCGGCTGCTCGGCCACGCCACGGACGTCATCTTCGAAGGCATCATCAGCAAGCGCATCCCGCCCGGGACGACCAAGGAACAGGCGATCGAACGGCTCCGGGCCCAGGGCCAGGACAGCTTCGCCGACCTGCTCTCCGGCATGGGCAACGTGGTGCCGGGCCGCGGCATCGACTTCGACCGGCTCCAGCAGGTCCTGCTCGGCGTCGCCGTCGTCTACCTGTTCGCCTGGATCCTCGGCCTGCTGCAGGCCCGGCTCACCACCGTCATCGTCCAGCGCACCGTCTACCGGCTCCGCGAGCAGGTCCAGGCCAAGCTGGCCCGGCTGCCGCTGAGCTACTTCGACCAGCAGCCCCGCGGCGAGGTCCTCAGCCGTGCCACCAACGACACCGACAACATCGCGATGACCCTCCAGCAGTCGATGAGCATGCTGCTCACCTCCGTGCTGACGATCATCGCGGTGCTCGGCATGATGTTCTGGATCTCGCCGCTGCTGGCCGTCATCGCTTTGGTGACCGTCCCGCTGTCGGTGCTCATCACGGCCAGGATCGGCAAGCGCTCCCAGCCGGAGTTCGTGAAACAGTGGGCCAGCACCGGCCGGCTCAACGGGCACATCGAGGAGATGTTCACCGGCCACTCGGTCGTGAAGATCTTCGGCCGGCAGCACGAGGCCGCGAAGACGTTCGAGGAGCACAACGACGCCCTCTACACCTCCGCGTTCCGGGCCCAGTTCATCTCCGGCCTCATCCAGCCGGCGATGATGTTCATCGGCAACGTCAACTACGTCCTCGTCGCCGTCGTCGGTGGCCTGCGGGTCGCGTCGGGGACGATGACGCTGGGGGATGTGCAGGCGTTCATTCAGTACAGTCGCCAGTTCTCCCAGCCTTTGACGCAGGTCGCCGCGATGTCCAATCTGATCCAGTCCGGCATCGCCTCGGCCGAACGCGTCTTCGCCCTGCTGGACGCGCCCGAGCAGAGCCCCGACCCGGCCGCGCCCGCCCGCCCCGACCAGGTCCGCGGCAAGGTCACCTTCGAGCACGTCTCGTTCCGCTACAAGGACGACGAGCCACTGATCGAGGACCTGTCGCTCACGGTGAACCCGGGCCAGACGGTCGCCATCGTCGGCCCGACCGGCGCCGGCAAGACAACCCTGGTCAACCTGATCATGCGTTTCTACGACCTGACCGGTGGCCGGATCCTGCTGGACGACGTGGACATCGCCACCATGTCCCGCGACGAGCTGCGCGAACAGATCGGCATGGTGTTGCAGGACACCTGGCTGTTCCAGGGCACGATCGCGGAGAACCTGGCGTACGGCGCCGACCATCCGACCCCGGAGAGCATCACGGCCGCCGCGGAGGCCGCACACGCCGACCGATTCGTGCGCACCCTGCCCGACGGCTACGAGACGGTCATCGACGAGGAGGGCGCCGGCGTCTCCGCGGGCGAGAAGCAGCTCATCACGATCGCGCGGGCCTTCCTGGCCGAACCGACGATCCTGATCCTCGACGAGGCGACCAGCTCCGTCGACACCCGCACCGAGGTACTGATCCAGCGCGCCATGAGCACCCTCCGCGCGGGCCGGACCAGCTTCGTCATCGCCCACCGCCTCTCCACCATCCGCGACGCCGACCTGATCCTGGTGATGGAGCACGGCACGATCGTCGAACAGGGCACCCACGACTCCCTCCTGGCCACGGAGGGCGCCTACGCCCGCCTGTACTCAGCCCAATTCGCCGCCGCCGCCGTCGAAGTGGACTGAGCTGAGCTGCCTTCAGGCGGGGAAGGCTTCGCCTCCACCCGCACCCCCGCACGATCGGCGCCACCGGCGACCGGCCGTGCGGGGCTGAGGTGCAGATCCTCGCCGAGTGTTCAGGCCCCGCCCTCCTGCGAGTACAGTGCGGCCAGCCGGGCACCCCATTCCGCATCGCGCATCAGTGTCCTGAGCGCGGCCTGGTGCGGACTCTCGCTCCACGCATTCACGTGCAGGACCTGGTCCAGGCCGGGCAGGTCGGCAGTCAGTCCGGGAAAGGCGGTGACGGTGATCGCCAGCGGCCGGTAGTCCATCTTTTCCAGTATCAGCCCGGTCGAGCGGCGTCGGAGACCGGACGTCACAGCCGCCGCGATCGTCCTGACGTGCTCGTAGTCCCAGCCCGGCTCGGCGAGGCCGAGAAAGTCGATCGCCAGCTGCCGGATGCTCGCGGAAAGCCGGCCGTGGTCGCCGGCGCCGAGCCGGTCCGCGGTGAACCGCAGTGTCGAGGCGATCCGGCTCCGCTTGGTCCGGTCAACCAGGATTGCCAGGAGCGCTCGCCGAAGCTCGCCATCCCCGGCGGAGTCGCCGATGCCGCCCAAGTGATAGATCATCTCTGTCGCCCGCATCCACGGTTCGTCGCCGAGGAAACGAGCGGCCGCCAGTTCGCTGTAGACCCAGGGCCGATCGGCGATGCGGACCCGCCCGTCCACCGGTTCCAGCTGCGTGACCATCGCCTGCCAGGACTCCTCATCGAGGCCGGCTCGCCACAGTCGGACCAGGGCCCGCCAGGCCGCCGCCGGTTCTTCGCCGCCGGCCGCGAGGTCGCCGAGCCCGGCACTGTCCAGGCAGGTCAGGACCGCAATGAGGTTTGCGGTGTGGGCCGCCCTGGCCCGGACCACGTCGAACCGCTGCGGCCGGTATCCGGCGGGCATGCCCGCCGGTCCGCTCTGCCGCGCGGCCTGTAGCCGCCGGACACCGGCTGCCGCCGCCTCCACCCGCACGGTAGGCGGGAGGCCGGCGGCGAGGTCCTGCAGGAACCGCAGGGTGCGTGGCTGGGCCGGCAGGACGCGGTAGGACAGCAGCGCGGCCACGAGGTCGTCATCGTCCTGGAGGAACCGGTCCAGCACGGTCGCGGCGACCAGATATTCGCCGATCGTGGCGTGCAGGAATTCATAGCTTCGCCGGTCGTGCCCGGCGGCCTTAGCCGTATGGATGAAGAAGAATCGGTCGACGACATCGTGCGGGTTGCCCGCCACCAGCGCCGTCAGGTCCTCGGCCAGTTCAGCGTCGAGCACATACGTCTGCCGGCGGTTGAACGTGGCCAGCGCGGTGATGCCGAGCCGCCACCAGCGATCGGCGATCTCGCGCTCCAGATCGTCCGGAGCGATCTTCATACATTGCCGGGAGATCTCACGGCGAATGAAGTTCTCGATCAGCATCCGATAGAGGTCGGCGGGGGACCGGGCCGCGTCCGTGAGCGGCGGCGCGCCCGGGTCGGCGACGTAGAGCGCGATGAACAACAGCAACAGGGGCTGCCGCGACAGCTCCGGGAGACGCCGGGCGCTGTCGAGGTCGAGCAGGCGGACCTGGTGCGCGGCGGCGGCCCGCGCGTTGGCGGCGCGCCAACCGGCGAGCCACCTCTGGATCTGCTCGTCTTCGAACTCGGCGATCTTCACGGTGATGCAGCCGCGCGGCACCCAGGTGCGGCCGGCCACCAGCGTCCGCGACGTCACCACGGTGCAGACCGGGGAGCCGAGGTCGGCCTCGTTGGCCTGGAACTCCCGGATGCGGCGCAGGTACTGTTCCCCCACACCGATGCTCTGGATCAGCTCGTCCAGGCCGTCGAAGATGACGACGCGCACCAAGTCGCGACTCTCCTCGGCCAGGGTGCTCCACTGCGTCCGTCCGGGCAACTGCAGATGCAGCGCCTCCTGGACCTGGATGTGGACATCGGCCTCCGGGGTCACCGATCGCAGCGGCACCCGAACGACAAGGAACCGCTCCGCGGGCAGCCGCGCCGCTAGGACCTTCGCGAACGTCGATTTGCCGGTACCGGGATCGCCCAGGACCAGCAGTGGTGACTCGACGCTGGCGGGCGAGCCGAAATGACCGGCCAGGAACGCCGGCAGGTCGGTGTGCAGGGTCTGGCGCCGCCACCACTCGTCGTCGCCGATGGGGCTGTCGCCGTCGTAGACCGCGTAATGGTAGTGCGGTGTGACGTAGGTTTCGTCGATCGTCGGGATGCGCAGGTTGTCGACGTATCGCAGGACATCGTCCTGGATCGGCGGCCGGCCCAGCACGGCGGCGTTTGAACGCCGCAGCGCCTCCGACTGCAGGCCCAGCGCGGTGGTGTTTCCCGGGAGTGCGAGCAGGTTGTGCAGCTCCGCCATCGTCTCGCGCTGGCGTTTCAGTTCGGCGACGACTTCCTGCCGGAACCCTCCCAGGAGGTCGAACGTTGCGGCCTGCCCGCCGAGGATGGCCCAGACCCGGAACTCGGCGACGTCAGTGGCCAGCCGGACGTAGTTGCGGCGATAGTTGCCCAACGCCGCGTCCGCGACTGACCGGGCCAGCGCCGGATCCGACAGCCAGGCGTGGCGTTCGCCGGTGGCCAGGCCGGCGAAGAAGTGTTGACACGCAACCGCGGCCTGGTGCAGGTAGGGCAGCAGTCCGCCACGGATCGTCTCGGACAGGCCACCAGCCGCCGCCGGCATCGGTATCTCGGCGGTCCACAGGAGGAGTTCGAGATCGTCTTCGGCCGTGGAGGTCAGCAGGCGAACCTGCTCGCTGTCGGTGACCGCCAGCTCGTCCCAGACCGCGCCGAGCTGCTGCTGCCAGGCCTCGAACAGCGCCGCGCCCACGATCGTCGTGTGGGCCGCCTCGAGCAGCTCGAATCGATCCTGGCCACGGGCGGGCACCAGCAGCTCTACGCTCCAGTCGACCAGCTTGCCGAGCAGCCCGACCGCCTCGTTCTTGTGATCGATCGCGCCCCAGAGGAACTCCGCCGCTTTGGCGCCGCCGTATGCTGCCGGACCTGCGGCCAGGATCGCCACCCCGAAGACTTTGTCCAGCACCTCGATCCACCGGCGATCCTTGTGCCCGAGCAGCCGCAGGGCGCCCGGATAGGTAAGCGTCCCGGCCCGTCGCATGGCAGCACCATAGCGATACCGGTACGCGCAACGTCAATGCCCGGGCCGCGGATCGAGCACGGCTCACGCGAACGAGGTATGGCACGGAGCATCGGCCTGGCAGTGGTCGCGGGCCGGGCTGGGGTTCGGGGCGGCGCTCGGCGAATGCCTGGCGCGGATGGAGCCGCCCGGCGCCGTGCGGGGCGCTAGCCTGGCGGTCATGCTGGCGGTGGTGACGGGGGCCGGGCGGGGGTTCGGGGCGGCGCTGGTCGACTGCCTGGCCGGGGCCGGGTGGGATGTGGTGGCGTGTGTGCGTGCCGGTGCTGCGGCTGGGCCTCGGGGTCGGGTGCGGACGGTGGTGCAGGACGTGCGGGAGCCGGTCGGGGCGGAGTTGCTGGCGGCGGTCGGGGAGCGGGGCCTCGACGTGCTGGTCAACAACGCCGGTGTCGGTGCGCCCGGGCGGGGGCTCGCGGAGGTTGATCCGCAGAGCATTCTGCACGCGGTGGACGTCAATGTGGCCGGGCCGTTGCGGCTGGCGCAGGCGCTGCTGCCGCGGCTGGTCGCCGCGCCCGCGCCGCTCATCGTCAATGTCAGCTCGCGGCTCGGGTCGTTGTCGGCGCAGGCGGCGGGGGAGTTCGCCGGGCGGGGCACGAGCTACGCGTATCGGGTGTCCAAGGCGGCGCAGAACATGCTCACCATCGCCCTGGCGCAGGAGCTCGCGGGGCGGGTGCGCTGCTGGGCGGTACACCCGGGCCGGCTCACCACCGCCATGGGTGGGCCCGGCGCCGACACCACTCCGCACGAGGCCGCGGATCGGCTCGTCCGGCTGTTGAGCAGCCCAGACCAGAGGTCGCCGCGTTACCTGTCCCTCGACGGTGGCGACCTGCGCTGGTGACGCCCGCGGCGCGGCGGGCACCGCCGGGCCGGGCGGTCGGACGGGTCGAGGGTGTCAGGCGAAGTCGGCGGCGCTCATGCCGGCCGCGTGGCCCGGTGGCCACTGGACGAGCTCGATGCGGTATCCGTCCGGGTCGGTCAGCCACGCCGTGTGCATGCCCTCGCCGTGGTCCGTCGGCGGGTCGGCGGTGACGTCCTTCGCGGCCAGCGCGGCGACGGTCGCAGCCAGGTCGTCGACCTGGATGACGAGGTGGTTGACGGCGCCGGTGTCGGTGACGGGGCGGCCCGGGTCGTGGACGAGCTCGAGGCTGCAGAACGGGTCGCCGGGCAGCTGCAGCATGGTGAGCGACCCGAACGGCGTCTCCGGCACCGTCCCGATCCGGGTGTAGCCGACGGCGGTGTAGAAGGCGAGCGAGCGCTCCAGGTCACTGACCCGCAGCCCGAGGTGCAACATCCGCATCCTCAGCAGCGTAGTGAGGACGGCGGCGGCGCGCCCCCGGAGTGGGAACGCGCCGCACCGGCCGGTCAGCCGCGTTCGACCAGGTGGCCGATCAGGTCGGGGGCGCGCAGCTGGGCGCCGGAGCCGTCGCGGCGGTTGTCCGGGGCCGGGAGGTCGCGCGGATCGCCCTTCGTGTTGGAGGCGACCGGGCGCGGGCCGACCCAGGCCAGGACCAGGTGGGTCTCGCCCTTCAGGAAGCGCTGGGTGCGCACCCCGCCGGTGGCCCGGCCCTTCGCCGGGTAGAGGCGGAACGGGGTCAGCTTGGCGTTGCCCATGGTGGCGGTCACGACCATCGGCTCGCCGTGCTCGGCGTCCTTGGTGACGACGGCGCCGAAGAACAGGGCGTGGGCGTCGGCGCCGAGGCTGATGCCGGCCATGCCGCCGCCCTTGAGGCCCTGCGGGCGGACCAGGTTGGCCGGGAAGCGCAGCAGCGACGAGTCGGAGCTGAGGAAGGCCAGGGTCTCGGAGCCGTCGGTGAGCCAGGTGGCGCCGATGACCTCGTCGCCGTCGCGCAGGCCGATGACCTCGAACTCGTCGGAGCGCACCGGCCACTCGGGCGAGCAGATCTTGACCTGGCCGTTGCGGGTGCCCAGGGCCAGGCCGGGGGAGCCGGAGTCCTTGTCGGCGAGCGGGGCCAGGCCGACGACGGTCTCGCCCTTCTCGAGCGGGACGAGCTCGGCGGTGGACATGCCGCCGCTGATGGAGACGGTGCCGGGCCGCTCGGGCAGCGTCGGCAGCGGCAGGACGTCGACCTTGAACGCGCGGCCGCGGCTGGTGACGAGCAGGATCTGGCCGCGGGCGGTGGTGTGCACGACGGCCCGGACGGCGTCGTGCTTGTCCCGGCCGGCCTTGGTCTTGGCCTCGGGGGCCTCCTCGGACTCGGCGGCGGTGCGGGCGACGAGGCCGGTGGCCGACAGCAGGACCTGACACGGGTCGTCGGTGACCTCGAGCGGGCCGGCCGGGACGGACGCGGCCAGGACCTCCTTGAGGTCGCCGTCGATGAGGGTGGTGCGGCGCGGGGCGGCGTGCTCCTTGACGACGGCGGCGAGCTCGTCGGAGACGACCTTCTTGAGCACCTTCTCGTCGTCGAGGATCTGGCTCAGCGCGGCGATCTCCTCGTTGAGCCGCTGCTGCTCGGCTTCGAGCTCGATGCGGTCGTAGCGGGTGAGGCGGCGCAGCGGCGTGTCGAGGATGTAGGTGGCCTGGACGTCGGTGAGGCCGAACTCGCTGATCAGGCCGGCCTTGGCCGCGGCCGCGTTGTCGCTGTCGCGGATCAGGGCGATGACCCGGTCGATGTCGAGCAGGGCGATGAGCAGGCCGTCGACGAGGTGCAGGCGGTCCTGGCGCTTCTTGCGGCGGAACTCGGTGCGCCGGGTCACGACCTCGTAGCGGTGGGCCAGGAACACCTCGAGCAGCGCCTTGAGCCCGAGCGTCTGCGGCTGGCCGTCGACGAGGACGAGGTTGTTGACGCCGAAGGACTGCTCCAGCGGCGTGAGCCGGTAGAGGTCGGCCAGCAGGGCCTGCGGGTTGACGCCGACCTTGCACTCGATGACCAGCCGGGTGCCGTTCTCCCGGTCGGTGAGGTCCTTGACGTCGGCGATGCCCTGCAGGCGCTTGGTCTTGTTGACCTCGTCGGTGATCTTCTCGATGACCTTCTCGGCGCCGATGCCGTAGGGCAGCTCGGTGACCGTGATCGCCTGGCGGCCGCGGCTGCCCTCGAGCGGGCCGATCTCGATCCGGCCGCGCATCCGCACGACGCCGCGGCCGGTCTCGTAGGCCCGGCGGACCTCGTCGAGGCCGAGCAGCAGCCCGCCGGTGGGCAGGTCGGGCCCGGGGACGAACTCCATGAGCTTGTCGAGCGTGGCCGTGGGGTGGTTGATCAGCCAGCGGGTCGCGGCGACGATCTCGCCCAGGTTGTGCGGGATCATGTTGGTGGCCATGCCGACGGCGATCCCGGACGAGCCGTTGACCAGCAGGTTGGGGAACGCGGCGGGCAGCACGGCGGGCTCTTCGAGGGAGCCGTCGTAGTTGGGCCGGAAGTCGACGGTGCCCTCGTCGAGCTCGCCGACGAGCAGCATCGCCTCCCGCGACATCCGGGCCTCGGTGTATCGCGAGGCGGCCGGCCCGTCGTCGGGGGAGCCGAAGTTGCCGTGGCCGTCGATCAGTGGCACGTTGAGCGAGAAGTCCTGGGCCATGCGGACCATGGCGTCGTAGATCGCGCTGTCGCCGTGCGGGTGGTACTTGCCCATGACGTCACCGACGACCCGGGACGACTTGACGTGCCCCCGGTCGGGGCGGTGCCCCTGCTCGTTCATCGAGAAGAGGATCCGCCGGTGCACGGGCTTGAGCCCGTCGCGGGCGTCGGGCAGCGCCCGGGAGTGGATGACCGAGTAGGCGTACTCCAGGTAGGAGTCCTCGACCTCGGTGGTCAGCGGGTTGTTGAGGACCCGGGCCCCGGCCTGGTCGAACGCGGACAGGTCGGCCTTGACCGCAGTCTTGCTCTTGCGTGGTGCCATCGTGAACTGTCGGCCTTCCGGTCTCAGGCGTCGATCGTCTCTTGGTCGACCCGCGCCGCGGAGTCGATGAGCCAGTTGCGGCGGGGCTCGACCCGCTCACCCATGAGCAGCTCGAGGACCTCCTCGGCCCGCTCGACGTCGTCGAGGGTGATGCGCCGCACGGCCCGGGTCGCGGGGTTCATCGTGGTGTCCCACAGCTCGTCGGCGTCCATCTCGCCCAGGCCCTTGAACCGGGGGATCGGCGTCACGACCTGCTTGCCGCCTTTTTCGAGCTTGGCGACGGTACTGGTCATCTCCTGCTGCGTGTAGGTGTAGATCGTCTCGGAGTTGCGCCCCTTGGTGACGATCTTGTGCAGCGGGGGGACGGCCGCGTAGAGCCGCCCGTCGGCGATCACCGGGCGCATGTACTTGGCGAACAGCGTGATGAGCAGCGTGCGGATGTGCGAGCCGTCGACGTCGGCGTCGGCCATGATCAGGATGCGGCCGTAGCGCATCTGCTCCAGCTCGAACGTGCGCCCGGAGCCGGCGCCGAGCACCTGCACGATCGCCGAGCACTCGGCGTTGTCCAGGACCTGCTGGATGTTGGCCTTCTGGACGTTGAGGATCTTGCCCCGGATCGGCAGCAGCGCCTGATACTCCGAGGAGCGGGCCATCCGGGCCGTGCCCAGGGCGCTGTCACCCTCGACGATGAACAGCTCGCTGCGCTGGACCCCGGTGGAGCGGCAGTCGACGAGCTTGGCCGGCATCGACGCGCCCTCGAGTGCGGTCTTGCGCCGGGCGGCGTCCTTCTGCTGCTTCTGGGTGAGCCGGACCCGGGCCGCGTCCACGATCTTCTGCAGGACGGTCCGCGCCTCGACCTTGGTCTTGCGCGCCTCGATCCAGGCCTTGACGTGCTGCTCGACGACCTGCTGCACGACCCGGGTGACCGGGGCCGTGGACAGCTCGTCCTTGGTCTGGGAGGTGAACTGCGGCTCGGGGATGCGCACGTGGATGACCGCGGTCATGCCCTCGAGGACGTCCTCGAGGGTCGGCAGGTCCTCCTTGGGCCGCAGCAGGCCGCGGGTGTTGCGGATCGCGTCGGTCAGGGCCCGCAGCGCCCCGCGCTCGAAGCCGCGCCGGTGCGTGCCGCCGTGCACGTTGCGGATGGTGTTGGTGAACGTCTCGACGATCCGCTCGTAGCCGGTGCCCCAGCGCAGCGCGATCTCGACCTCGGCCCGCCGCTCGACGTTGGCCTTCATCACGCCGTTCTCGTCGGCGGCGTTCTCCTTGTAGGTGCCCTCGCCGTTGATGAACAGCGTGCCGCAGACGGGCTTGTCGCCGCTCGGCGCGAGGAACTCGACCATGTCCGACAGCCCGTTGGGGTAGTGGAAGGTCTCGGTCTCGATCGACCCCTGGGTGGCGTCGCGCAGGACATACGTCACCCCCGGCACCAGGAACGCCGTGTTGCGCAGTTTCGCCCGCACCGCGTCCGGGTCCAGCGCCGCGCCGGTCTCGAAGTAGCGGGCGTCGTGCCAGTAGCGGGTCGAGGTGCCGGTGGCCGAGCCGCGCTTCATCCGCCCCTGGACGGTGAGCCCGCCGCCGCGGCGGAACTTCGAGCTGGCGTTGGGGCCGTCGAACTCGCCGGGCACGCCGTGCTGGAACGACATGTGGTGGACCTTGCCGTCCCGGCGCACGGTCACGTCGTAGCGCGTGGACAGCGCGTTGACCGCGGAGGCGCCGACACCGTGCAGGCCGCCGGAGGTCTTGTAGCCCGACCCGCCGAACTTCCCGCCCGCGTGCAGCCGGGTCAGGACCAGCTCCACGCCGGACATCCCGGACTTGGCGTGCACGTCCACGGGGATGCCGCGGCCGTCGTCGTCGACCTGGACGGAACCGTCGGCGTGCAGGGTCACCTCGACCCGGGTGGCGTGCCCGGCGATGCCCTCGTCGGTGCAGTTGTCCACGATCTCGTTGAACAGGTGGGCGACGCCGCGGCTGTCGGTCGAGCCGATGTACATGCCCGGTCGCTTGCGGACGGCGTCGAGCCCTTCGAGGAGCGTAAGGTCGTCTGCCCCGTACAAGGCCTCGGGTTGTGCGGTCAACTCGGCTCTCTCCAATGGTCCTGGTCCCCTGTGCTGCCCGCGAGCGTAGACCTAGGGTCTGACACTTTTCCGGCACCCTGGTGACATGTGGCCCCTGACGCGAACGGTCGAGCCCGATAACCCGGCTGGAAGTTCCCGGATATCCGGAACTGCGCCGACCGAAACGCGGCAGCGTCAATCAGGCCGCGACCTCGGATGATACTGCGGCCCGGGTGCGGCGCCGGTGAGCCGCGCGCAGTGAAAAAGTCAGATGTTTATTTGGGTGCGGCCGTTGCTCAGCTGCCGTACCGCCGCCAGGATCTCGTCCTCCGAGCGGTCGGCGAAGTTGATGTTCGCGGTGAATCCGGTGCCGTAGAACAGCTTGAACATCGAGGAGTCGAGCTGCGTGAACGCGCCCAGGCTGCCCTCGACCCGCGGGTCGCGCGGCCGGACCACCAGCAGCTTGTCCAGGGCCCAGCGCCGCCGCCGGATCTCCGCGATGCCCTCCCACGGCAGCCAGATCGCCTGGCCCCGGGTCGGCCGCGTCTTGATCCACATCCCGGCCGGGGCCAGGGCGAGGACCGGCCCGCCGGAGGCGACGAGGAAGACCGAGAGCCCGGTCACCACGCCGATCACGACGGTGATGCAGGCGACGATGGCGACGAGCGCGACGATGTCGCCGCTGGTGTGGTCGGGCCCGTCGCCGGTGAGCGCGAGGCTCAGCGGGCACATGACCAACATCATCACCACGACGATGATCGGGATCATGATGATCAGGCGCTTGGCCGGGGCCGGCCGGACCACGAACGGCAGGTTGTCCGGGATCCGCTTGGTGATGGGCGTCACCGGCGGCGGTGGCGGCCCGCGGAATCCGCCGGGCGGCGGCAGCAGCTCACCGGAGATCGGCACATTGGGCGGCGTCGGCGGCGTGTTCCAGGGCGGCGGCTGCGGCCGATTCCAAGCCGGCGGCTTCGGGCCGGCAGGAGGACCGGAAGGTGACGGCGGCTCGCTCACGGCGACACCATAGCGCCGGGGGACAAGGCCGTCATCAGCCGCCGGTGCGGTCGACCCACGACGTGTAGGGCCGCGACGGGTCGTAGCTGGCGTCCATGAAGTATTCGCGCAGGTCGGACCGGGTCATGAAGACCGCCGCGAAGATCAGCAGCGCGGCCGCGATCAGGCCGGCCACGCCGTGCGGCCACAGGTACCAGTCGGGCACGATCTGCGCGTATTCGGCCCGCACCTCGGCCGGCTCCTCGCCGGTGGGGGCGACCGCGTACTCGGGGCCGCCGACCAGGAAGCACAGGGTGGTCAGGGCGATGATCGGGGCCGCGACCCAGACGGCCGCCCGGACCTTCGCCGACGGCCGGAACAGGAAGACGGCGAGGACCGCGAGGATCACCGCCGACACCGCCTCGGTCCAGGCGCTGTTGAGCATGTCGATCCGGGCCCGGGTGATCTGGTCGGGCGACGCCCATTTGAGCGTCAGCCCGTCCAGGTGGGCCACGGCGATGAAGGCCAGGGTGCCCGCCCCGGCGAGCAGGACGGCGGCCAGGATGACCGACCAGCGGACGAGCCGGACCTGCGTGGACACGTGCATCGACGCCCCCGTCGTATTCTCAGCGTAACTCCAGGATGACCCCGTGCTCCTCGAGCAGCCCTGTGAGGATATCGAAGGTGACCCCGCTGTCCCAGCGCCGCCGGTCGTAATCGGCGACGAGCCGCTGCCGGGCGACGGCGGCGTCGTGCCAGACCAGCCGGAACGGTGGCCGGGCCCCGAACCCGCCGGCGAGGCAGTCGTGCAGGGCGTCGAGGTCGCCGCCGAAGTAGCCGCCGGGGCCGTTGACCGCCTCGCCGATGGCGCAGCAGAAGCCTTCGACGTCGGTGACGTGGGCGCCGTCGAGCTCGATCGTCCCGCCGGTGCGGTCGGGGCCCCGGTGGCGGTGGTGGCTCATCGCGGCCATGGACCACGCGTCGCGGAGGTCCCGGTCGTGTCCGGCCCACAGGTTGGCCGTCGCCGGGCCGCCGGACTGCCACAGGTCCCAGATGGCCTCGGCCCCGGCCGGCAGCGGCTCCTCCAGGGCGTCGACCAGGGTGACGTCGAGCCGGCCGCCGGGGCCGGTCTCGGCCCGGGCGACCCGGCCGTCGAGCTGAATCCGGGTGGGTGCGAGCCCGCGGGGCCCGGACGAGTACACCTCGGCAACGATTCCGGCCTGCCGGAAACGCCCTTCGGCCTGGGCCGCGACCGCCGCCGCGAGGACCGGGCCGGGCCGGCAGCCACGCAGCACCACGTCGGTCGGGTGCGGGGCGGGCCGCTCGCGGAAGACACCGCCGACGTCGATGCAGCGACCGAGGCGGACCTCGCCCGGCCGGCCGCCGGTGAGCCGGAACCCGCCGGGGCCGGGGCGGCGGTCGGCGATGGCCCGGTCGCCGGGGTGCAGGCGGCCCTCGAGGTCGACGTCGAGCAGGCCCGGGGCGAGGGTCGAGGGCAGCACGCCGAGAACGGTGAGGTCGACCAGCAGCGGGGCGCTCAGCGGGTTGTCGGTGGCGTCCTCGACGTAGACGTTGCCGAGCCACGTGCCGGGCGTGGCGGCGGCCAGGGGCCCGGCCGGCACCACCCCGAGGAACGTGTATCGCTCCACGGGCGGCGCCGCGAGTGGCCCGCTGAACAGCCCGTCGACCGCCGCGCACCCGGCGACCAGGCCTTCCTCGGCATCGACCAGGCGCCAGCGCATCGGCTCAGCCCCTAAGGGAACTCCGGCTCTACAGCCACTTGGACTTGCGGAACAGTCGGTACAACACCAGCATCCCGGCGCACATCACGAGCACCGCCGCCCCGAACCCCCACGGCGACGCGGTGCCCGGCATGTGGTCGAAGTTCATCCCGTAGACCCCGGCGATCGCGGTCGGGACCGCGGCCATCGCGGCCCAGGCGGCTATCTTGCGCATGTCATTGTTCTGGTCGAGCCCGACCTGCGCCAGCCGGGCCTGCAGGATCGAGTCGAGCAGCTCGTTGTAGGTGGCGACCCGGTCGACCACCTGGGTGAGCCGGCCGAGCACGTCGGTGAAGTGCTGGCGCAGCGCCGGGGGCAGCGACGAGGTGGCGTCGGTCATCAGCCGCAGCGGCGGCTGCAGCGGCAGCACCGCCCGTTTGAACTCGACGAGCTCCCGCTTGAGCTGGTAGATCTGCTGCACGTCGCAGCCGCCGTGGCGCAGGAACGCTATCTCCTCGAGCTTCTCGATGTCCTGCTCGACCCGGGTCGCGACGTCGTGGTAGACCTCGACCATCCGCTCGATGACGGCGTAGCCGACCGCCCACGGACCCTGGCCGAGCAGCGCCGGGCGCTGCTGGAGCCCGTCGCGGACGTCGGCCAGGGCGCCGGCCCCGCCGTGGCGGACCGACACCACGAAGTGGGCGCCGATGAGCAGGGTGACCGCGCCGGTGTCGACGACCTCGGACGTCTCGGTCAGCTCGGCGTGCTCGACGTAGCGGGCGGTGCGCAGCGTGAGGACCGTCACGTCGCCGCGCCGCTGGATGGCCGGGCGGCGCTCGACGTCGAGGGTCTGATCGACGGTCGCCTCGTCGACGCCGACCTCCTGCGCGACCGCGGTGAACTGGGCCCAGCTCGGCTCGAACAGCCCCAGCCACACGAAGCCGTTGCGGCGGCGCCGGGCCGTGGCGTAGGCCTCGGCGAACGCGGGCCGGCCGGGCTGGCGGCTGCCGCGCACGTAGAGCGCGCAGTCCATCACCGCCGCGTCCTCGTCCGGGCGCGCCAGTAGCTGTGGGAGTCGCTCCTCGGGCTGGATGCCCGCGATGACCCGCCCGAGCAGCCGCCCGACCCGGCGCCCGACCCGGCGTCCGGCGCTGACCTGGGTGTCGTTCATGAGCGGTCACGGTACCGCCGCCACGCTCGTCGGTTGTGCATCGGGCCGTGTCGGTCACGTGTCGGACCCGTGTCGGCGGCGCCCGGCACCGTGAACGGCATGACGAATCCGAGCGATGTGATGGTCGAGGCTTCCGGCCTCGTCAAGCACTTCGGCCAGACGAAGGCACTGCAGGGTGTCGATCTGGTCATCCCGCGCGGGACCGTGCACGGTGTGCTCGGCCCCAACGGCGCCGGCAAGACCACCGCCGTGCGCATCCTGTCCACGCTGCTCAAACCCGACGCCGGGCAGGCCCGCATCGGCGGCTTCGACGTGGTCCGCGACGCCGAGAAGGTCCGCTCCGCGATCGGGCTGACCGGCCAGTACGCCTCCGTCGACGAGGACCTCACCGGCCGGCAGAACCTGGTCCTCTTCGGCCGGCTGCTCGACCTGGGCCGCCAGGGCGCGAAGAGCCGGGCGGCGGAGCTCCTGGAGTGGTTCGACCTCACCGACGCCGCCGACCGGCCCGCGAAGACCTACTCGGGGGGCATGCGCCGCCGCCTCGACCTGGCCGCGAGCCTCGTCGGGCGGCCCGACGTGATCTTCCTCGACGAGCCGACGACGGGCCTCGACCCGGCCAAGCGCGAGGGCATGTGGGACGTGGTGCGCCAGCTGGTGCGCGACGGGTCCACGGTGCTGCTGACGACGCAGTACCTGGAGGAGGCCGAGGCCCTGGCCGACGAGATCACGGTCATCGACCACGGCCGGGTCATCGCCAACGACACCCCGGAGCGGCTCAAGCGCCGGGTCGGCGGTCAGACCCTCGAGGTCCGCCCGTCCGACGAGCACGACCTGTCCCGGGCCGCCGAGATCCTCACCAAGGTCTCCTCCGGCCCGGCCGCCGACGAGATCCGCCCCGGCGTCCTCGCTGTCCCCGTCGACGGCGACACGGCCCTGGCCGACGCCGTCGCCCGGCTCGCCGCCGAGGGGCTCACCGTCACCGAACTGTCCCTGCACCTGCCCTCGCTCGACGAGGTCTTCTTCACCCTGACGTCGGCCAGCAATCAGAAAAGCGAGGTCCCGGTATGACCGCCATCGTGCTCGACCGTCCCGCCCCGAAGCCGTTCAAGCTGATCAGGCACTCCCTGGAGCTGACGAAGCGCAGTCTCATCAAGACCATGCGCACCCCGGAGCAGCTGATCGACGTCACCGTCCAGCCCGCCCTGTTCATGATCATTTTCGTGTACATCTTCGGCGGCGCGATCTCCGGCTCCACCCACGACTACCTGCAGTTCGTGATGCCGGGCATCCTCGCCCAGACGATCGCCATGGGCGCCATCTCGATCGGCGTCAACCTCAACACCGACATCGAGAAGGGCATCTTCGACCGGTTCCGGTCCCTGCCGATCCCCAGAGCGGCCCCGCTGATCGGCGCCGTGCTCGGCGACATCGTCCGGTACGTCCTGGTGACCATCTCCACCTTCGGGTTCGCCTACATCCTGGGCTTCCGCGTCGGCACCGACGCCCTGCACGCGATCGCCGGCTGCGCCCTCGCCGTCGTCTTCGCCCTGGCCCTGTCCTGGGCTCCGGTCCTGATCGGCATGATCGCCCGCACGTCCGGTGCCGTCCAGGGCATCTGCTTCCTGATCGTCCTGCCGCTCACGTTCGCCTCCAACGTGTTCGTCGGCACGACGACGCTGCCGAGCTGGATGCAGGGCTTCGTGCGCAACAACCCGCTCAGCCACCTGGTCGAGGCGATGCGCGGGCTGTTCCTCGGCACCCCCGGCTACGGCGTCCACGTGTGGTGGACCCTGGGCTGGTCGGCGGCCCTGGTGGCGATCTTCATGCCCCTGGCCCTGCGGGCCTACCGCCGCAAGGTCTGAAGGTGTACCCCGGCCAGGCCGCGGACGCGGGCGGTGACCTCGGTCATCGGCCGCGTCCGCCAGTCCCCGAAGCCCGGGCCCTGCGGCTCGTCCGCGGTCCGGCCCACCGCCGCGTCGAGCACCGGGTCGGTGCCCGGCTCGAACAGCTGGGCCGGGTTGGCCGAGCAGCGCACGCCCAGCGTCCACAGCTCCCGCGCCCCGCCGGTGTCACCGAGGTGGGCGGCGAGGGCGGCCACGCCGAGCGCCCAGATGCCCAGCGAGGGCACGTCGATCCCGCTGAGCGCCTCGTCGCGGACGGTCTCCAGGAAGCCGGCGGCCCGCGCGGCCCCGGCCCGGCCGCGGGCCCGCAGGTTGAACGCGGCCGCGGCGGTGCCGAACACGACCCGGATCTGCGGCACCGGGGCCGTGCCCTCCCCGGCGGCGGCGGCCGCCCGTTCGGCGTGCGCGACGGCGTCGTCCCGCCGGCCCTGCCGCCACGCGTAGTGGGCCAGCCCGAGGTTGGCCTGGGCGGCGTCCATGACCTGAAACCCGACGGGCGCCGCGACCGGCTCGGCGTTGGCGACGTCGAGGAGCCGTTCGGCGGCCGCGTCGTCGCCGATCTGCGCCAGCTGCGCATCGAGCATGACCCGGATCGAGCCGGCGTCCTCGGCCGCGCCGAGCAGCTCCATGTGCCCGGCCCCGCGGCGCAGCCAGTCGGCCGCGTCGGCGCCGCCCTGCGCGCCGATCATCTGGGCCGCCATCGCCATGCCCCAGTTGTCGCCGGCCGTCTCGAACCGCCGGTAGGCGAGCTGGGCGTCGGCGGTGCGCTCGGCGACCGGCACGGCGTCGCCGCGGTTCTCCCGGATGACGCCGCGCAGGAACAGCCCGAACCCCTGCCCGTACGGGTCGGGCTGGGCGATGAGCGCCTCGGCCGCGGCCAGGCCCACGTCGAGGTTGAGCTCGCCGAGGGCCGGCACGACCAGGGCCAGGGCCGCCGCCCGCGGTGAGACCCGGGCGTCCGGCCGGTCCCGCCGCAGCCGCCGCAGGACCCGCTCGGCCAGGGTGAACACCCGGTGCGCGTCGGTCGCGAACGCGTTGATCCCGGCGAGCAGGCACAGCCAGGTGAGCCGGTCCGGGTCGGCCACGCGCACGAGCGGATACTCCCGCCGCGCCACCGGGTCGCCGGCCCGCAGCAGCAGCGCCGCCCACGGTGCGACCTCGCCGTGCAGCCCGCGTACCGTCCAGAGGTGGAACAGCGGCACCGCGATGTCGACGGCGGCCGCGTCGTCGCGCCCGCACGCGTGCCGCAGCGCCGCCACGAGGTTGTCCTGCTCGGCGCCGCACCGCGCGAACGCGGCCAGCTGCCCCGGCCCGATGAACTCCCCGTGCAGCCGCACCGCCTCGCCCCGGGCCCACGCGACCAGGCCGTCCATGGCCGCGTCGCGCCCGCCGGCGGCGGCCAGGCGGGCCTCGCCGTATTCGCGGACCGTCTCCAGCATCCGGTAGCGGTGCCCGTCCTCGAGCACCAGCAGTGACTGCTCCACCAGATTCGCCAGGTGCACCGCCAGTCCGGCCCCGGCCCCGGCGACGTGCTCGGCGACCGCCTTCGTGAACGGCGCCGGGATGACGGCGAGCCGCTCGAGGAGCACCTGCTCCGCGGGGCCGAGCAGCTCGCGGCTCCAGTCGACCATCGCCCACAGGCTGGCGTGCCGGTCCGGCAGCCCCCGCAGCGCGGCGTCGAGCAGCCCGAACCGGTCGTCGAGGCCGGCCAGGACGTCCTCGATCGGCATGTGCCGCAGCCGGGCCGCGGCCAGCTCCAGCGCGAGGGGCAGGTTGTCGAGGCGCCGGCACAGGGCCTGCAGCCGCGGGTCCTCGGTGACGGCCGCCCCGCCGGCCCGGGCCCGGGCGGTGAGCAGCGCCAGGGCGGCCTCGTCGTCGAGGGTCGCCAGCCGGTGCACGACCTCCCCGGGCAGCCCGAGCGGCGCCCGGCTGGTCGCGAGGACCGCCACGTCCGGGGTCGCGGCCAGCAGCTCGGCGACGGCGTCGGCGGCCCCGGCCAGGAGGTGCTCGCAGTTGTCCAGGACGACCAGGCCGGCGATCTCGGCGAGCCGCTCACCCACGGTCATGATCTTCTCGGTGGCGCCCGGGCCCGGGTCGGCGGCCGCGACGATCGCCGGCAGCACCTCGGCCGCGGCCCGCACCCCGGCCAGCTCGACGACGTGCACGGGCCCGCCCTCGGCCGCCCGCCGCCGTGCGACCTCGGCCGCCAGCCGCGTCTTCCCGGCCCCGCCGACGGCCACGACGGTGACCAGCGGCGCCTGCGTGAGGGCCGCCCGCACCGCCGCCACGTCCGGTTCCCGTCCCAGCATCGCGGTGGTGGCCCGGCGCCAGGCCGGCGGCAGCGGCCGGCCCTTGCCGCCCGGTCTGGCCGCGCGGGGCTTCGCCTCGCCGCGCAGGACCGCCAGGTGGGCCTCGGCGACGACCGGGGACGGGTCGCTGCCGTAGAGCTCGGCCAGGGTTTCCCGCAGCCGCTCCATCACCGCGAGGGCCTCGGCCGGGCGTCCCTCCGCGGCCAGCAACCGCATGAGCAGCGCGGCCGACGGTTCGTGCGGCGGGGTCCGGGTCGCCAGCAGCGTCAGGTCCGCCTCCAGGCCGGGTGCGGGGCGGCTCGTGGCGAGGGCGGCCTGGGCGCGGGCCGAGGTCACTGCGGCGAACAATGCGGCAGTGGTACTGCCGGTGAGGTCGGGCGCCGCCGGGAAGCAGGCCCGGGCCGCCTCCGCGTGCTCACCCGCCTCGGCGGGGTCCTGTGCTCGGCGGGCGGTGTCGATGTGGGCCTGGACGAGTACCACATCCGGCTCTATGTCGTCGGGGGACACCCGGTAGCCGCCCGGCGCCGCGGTCACCGGAAGCCCGAGCTTGCGGGCCCGCGCGATCAGCGCGTGGACGGCGCCCGCGGCGTCGTCCGGTGGTGTGCCACCCCACACGGCCTCGGCGAGGGCGGCCGGGGTGAGGGTGCGGCCCCGGGCTTCGACGAGGGCGCGCACGACGGCGGCCAGGCGTTCACCGCGCACCGGACGGCCGTCGACGGCGAGCTCGCCCAGGGTGGTGATCCGCACCGGGCAAGCATGCCACTGTCCGGCGCTCGGCCCGGCCGCCGGTCGGGCCGTCAGCGCGTCGCGGGCTGCTGGCTGTCGTCGAGCAGGGCGTAGAGCAGTGTGCCGAGGACCAGGAGGGTGCCGCCGAACACGGCCCAGCCCAGAGCCAGGCCGGCGATGACGACGACGGCGCACTGGATGATCATCGCCACGAACGCCATCTTGCGGGCGTGCCGGTCGCGGGCGGCCGCGGCGGCCAGCCCGGCGGCGAGGACGACGAGGAACAGGGCCAGGACGACCCCGCCGACCTTGAGCGCGGCCTGCGCGACGGACGGGTCGGTGCCGGCCATCGACATGGAGTAGGCGTCGATGACACCGCCGAGCGCGAACAGGGTGACGCCGATGACCAGGCCCTCCAGCAGGATGCCCACGGCCGCGATGAGCAGTGCCAGGGTTCGCATCCGGACAAGTTACTACCTGGTAGGGCGCTGCTCAAGGGTTTCGATCGCTATGGGACGGACGCCGGTGACTCGGCCTCCGGGATGAGGATCGCCGGGGTGCCGGTGCCGTCGGCCTCGGCGGACCAGACGTCGGCGTGGCCCTGGCCGCGGGGGAGCGCGTACATGACCGTGGTGTCATCCAGCCAGGCGATCTGGTCGTCGACGGAGCGGGTCTCGGTGAGGACCGTCGTGCGCTGGGTGGCGAGGTCCAGCACGGCCGGGCGCCAGCCCTTCGCCGGGTCGCCGCCGACGGCCTGCTTGAACGCGATCCGGGTGCCGTCCGGCGACAGCGACGGGCACTCGACGTTCTCGGCGACGGTCGTCACGGTGCGGGCGGTGAGGTCGCCGCGGACGAGGTACCGGTGCCCGGCCGTCGACATCGTGGCGTAGAACGTGTTGTCGTCTTCCGCGAAGGTGACGCCCCAGTAGTTGACGTCGGCGGCCTGATACGGGCGGCCGTCCCGGGTGAGCGCGTACGACTCGAGGGTGTCGGCGAGGAGGTTCCCGGTCCGCGTGTCGAGGACCCCGACCCTGGTCGAGAACCGCCCGCCGTTGTACGAGTCGCCGGTCACGAACGCCGTCCAGGTGATGAGGCGGCCGTCGGCGGAGACCCGGGCCCGGTTGGGCACGCCGACCAGCGGGTACGTGTCGCGCTCGGCGAGGCTCCGGTCCAGGATCGCGACCTGGTAGGTGGCGAGGGGGCCGTCGGGCCGCAGGCAGATCACGGTCCCGGCGGCCGCATACGCCCGGTCGCAGGTGACGCTCGAGGTCTTCCGGGTCTCGCCCTGGACGAGGGCGAGGTGCCCGGTCGATCCGGGGGCGGTGCTGCGCACCAGGATGCGGTGCCGGCCCGGCCCGACGTCGACGGCCTCGGTCGCGGTGGCATCGGCGTCGCCGCGGTGCGCGGCCGCGTGGATGTATCCGCCCGCCCCGGCGGCGAGGAGCGCGACGGCGATCGACGTTGATAAGATCTTACGCATTTTTTGTCGTACCGGTCCGGAAAATAGAGGTCACGAGGAGGAGGGCGAGGACGGCGGTCGCGGCGGCGGTGAGGAGTGCCGGCTCCGGGCCCCACAGCTGCCACGCCAGCCCGAACAGGATGGAGGAGCCCAGATATGCGATGGACTGCCCGCTCTGCACCAGCGCGATCCCGGTCGTCCGCAGTGCCTCCGGGAGCAGCGGCCCGGCCAGGGCCATCAGCACCCCGTCGGTGGCCGCGTAGAACGTCCCATACAGGGCGACCGTCACCACGAGCGCGCCCGTCCCCGTGCCGCCCGTGCCCAGGGTGACGTAGACGGCGGCGAGGGCGGCGAACCCGCTCACGTAGACCCGCACCCGCCCGACCCGGTCGGCGAGGTGCCCCAGCGGCACGGCGAGGAGGAGATAGACGAGATTGGTGCCGACGGCCAGGAGCGGAAACCAGCCCGCGGCCAGGCGGTGGTGCCGTTGCAGCAGGAGGTACACGAACCCGTCGCCGATCGTGGCCAGGCCCATGACGGCGGCGGCGAGCACGACGAGGCGGCACTCGCGCCGGGCCAGGAGCGCGGCCGCGGCCCGGATCGAAACCCTCGCCGTCGCGGGCTGGTCCGGGCCGGTGGTGCTGCCCGGTGGCGTCTTGCCCGGCGCCGACGCCGGCGGTGGCGGTGGCGGCGAGGGAGGTGGCGTCGGCCACGCCGGGCCGCGGTGGTCGGGGACGTAGGTGGCCAGGACGAACACGCCCAGTGCGGCGATGCCGAAGCTGGTCACGAAGACGGCGTCGAACGAGTGGGCCGAGGCGCCGAGGACCGCGACCGCGGCCAAGGGGCCGGCGAACGCTCCGGCGCTGTCCATCGCGCGGTGGACGCCGAACGCCCGGCCCAGGTGGTTCGGGGGCGTGGACAGGGTGATCAGGGCGTCGCGCGGGGCGGTGCGCAGGCCCTTGCCGGCCCGGTCGGCGACGATGACCGCGCTCAAGAGGGGGACGGAGGAGCCGGCGGCCAGGAGGGCCAGTTTGGCCAGGGCGGAGACGGTGTAGCCGGTGGCGGCCACGGCTTTGCGGCGGCGGACGCGGTCGGCGACGTAGCCGCCGACCAGGCGCAGGAGGGCGGTCGCGCCCGTGTAGAGGCCGTCGATGACGCCGTAGCCGAGGGGGCCCAGGTGCAGGGTCAGCATCAGGTACAGGGGGAGGATCGCCGTGACCATCTCCGACGAGATGTCCGTGATCAGGCTGACCGTGCCCAGGGCCAGGACCGTCGTGGCGACACGGGCGTTGCGGGAACGCCCGGGCCCGGGGCCGGCCGCGGGGGTGTCCACTGTGGAGAGGTACACGGGCGGTCAGGTCCAGATGTCGGTGATGGGGGACAGGTTGGCGGCGGCGTTGAGGCCGGGCAGGCCGTAGGCGGCCTCGATGGTGCGCAGGACGCTGTAGTGGTTGATCTTCCCGGGGTAGGAGCCGGGTTCGACCCGGGCGCCGGCGAAGACCGTGAAGATCTGGTTGACGGCCAGGTGGTTGTCCTCGTCGAAGGTGACGATCAGCAGGCTGTTGTGCGTCTTCGCCCACCGCGCGTACGCGTCGAGGTTGGTGCGCAGCCACGAGTCGCCGGTGCCGACCGGGCAGTCGTGCATGTCGTTGCACATGTCCGGCGTGACGAACGCGACCGTCGGCAGCGACGCGAAGTCGGCCGGGGACGGGAAGCTCGCGAACGTCCGGTTCGACGTCGCGGTGACGCTCGAGAAGTTCGCCCAACTGTTGTGTTTGCGCTGGTAGGTGCCGCTGACGCAGCCGGTGTAGCCGTCCGCCGGCATCGACTCCGAGTAGCCCGTGAACGTCAGGCCGGCCCCGGCCAGCTGCGCGTGCAGGTTCGGGCCGGTGAACCGCTGCGGGCAGTCGTTGCTGGTCACACCCTGCGTGGAGCCGGAGAACAACGCGATGTAGTTCGGCTGGCTCGGATGCGTGATCGCGTAGGACCGGGTGAATGTCGCACCCTGATCGGCGAGAGCGTTGAGGTACGGGGCGTCGGCGGCCCCGCGGATCTGCGCATACGCCCGGTTCTCGAACATCACCAGGACGATGTGGTCGAAACGCGGCACCCCCGATGCGGCCGGCTCCCGCGGCGCCGCGGCGGTCAGGCCGGTCGCGACGAGCACGACGGTCGCCAGCGCCAGCACCACCCTGATCCACATGTACCGGCCCCCGTTCGCGATCGCCACAACCTTGGAATACGTATGAACGGCCCCGAGCGTTTAACCACTGGCCCGGCGAGTCTGGACCGGCGTAGCGTGCACCCCATGACAGCCATCGCCCGCACCGTGTCCCGCGGTGCCCCGGTGGCCGCTCGCACGACTCGCTGATCGCCGCGCCGCCGGGGGCCGCTCCACCGCGTCCCAGGAGCGAAGCCCGTGCGCCCGTATGGCGTGTTCCTGCTCGTCTCGGGGGTCGGCGCGTTCGGTTCGTCGTGCGCGTACACCCTCAACGTGCTCTTCCAGATCCAGGTCGTCGGGCTCGGGCCGCTCGGGCTCGTCCTCGTCGGCACGGTGCTCGAGGGCGTGTACCTCCTCGCGCAGGTGCCGATGGGGCTGCTCGCCGACGCGCGCGGGCGGCGGCTGCCCGTGCTGCTCGGCGTGTTCCTGACCGGCGCCGGCACCGTCCTGCAGGGTGCGGTGCCGACCCTCGCCGCGACCCTGGCCGGCACCGCGCTGTGGGGGGCCGGCGCGGCCTGCTTCGACGGCGCGTTCGAGGCGTGGGCGGCCGACGAGCTCGGCGAGGACCGGATCGGCGCCGCCCTGACCCGCGGCGCCCAGCTCGGCCAGGCCGCGACCGTCGCCGGCATGCTCACCGCGGCCGCCCTCGCCACCGTCCGCCCGGCCCTGCCGATGCTCGTGGGCGGCGCGGCCTGGCTGCTGCTCGGGCTCGTCCTGCTGCCCGCGCTCCGCTCCGGCTTCGTGCCCGCGCCCCGCTCCGGCTCCCGCGGCGGCGGCCCGCGCTGGGCGCCCGGCGTGCGCACCCTCGCACTGGCGACACTGTTCGTCGCGCTCGGCCGGGAGGGCTTCGATCGGCTCGGGCCGGATCATGTGCTCACGACAGTACCGTCGACGGCTCCTGCCCCGTGGTTCTCCACCTTGGCGATCGTCACCATCGTCGCCGCCATCCCGCTGACCCGGCTGCTCCGGTCCTTGCCCGGCGGCGGCCGCGCCCTCGCCGCGGTGCTGGCCGTGCAGGTGGCGGCGATGGCGGTGTTCGCGCTCAGCACGTCGTTCTTCGTTGCGGCCTTTTCGCTGGTACTGGCCGGGGCCCTGCGAGCCGCCGCCGATCCACTGTGGACGACGTGGCTCGTTGCCCAAACCACGGCCGCCGAGCGGGCCACGGTCCTGTCGGCGGTCGGCACGGTCGGTGCGCTCGGCGAGATCGCGGGCGGGCCACCGGCGGGCTGGCTGGGCCGACGCTTCTCCGTCGCCCGGTCACTGCTCGCGTGCGCGGCGGTCACGGCACCGGCGGTGCTCGTCCTCGGCCTCGACGGCGGGTTCAGGACCGGGGGGCGACGTTCCACAGGCGGACCGCGCCGTCCGCGCCGGCCGAGGCCAGGATCGCGCCGTCGGGGGTGAAGCCGAGCGCTCGGACCGCGCCGTCGTGCCCGTCGAGGGTGTGCACGTGGGCGCCGGAGGCCGGGTCCCACAGGCGGATCGTCGAGTCCAGGCCGGCACTGGCCAGCAGCGTCCCGGCCGGGTCGAACGCGACGGCGGTCACCGGGTCCGTGTGCCCGGTCAGGGTGCGGCCGGGCCCCGCGTCGTCCCACAGCCGGACCGTCCCGTCGGCCCCGGCGCTGGCCACGACCCGGGCCCCGAACGCCACGCCGAGCACCGCCCCGCGATGCCCGGCCAGGACCGAACCGCCCTGCGGCAGCACCGGATCGCCCGGGTGCATCGTGACCCGCCCGCCGTCGTCGCCGGTGAGCAGCACCGAACCGTCGCGGCTGTATGCGAGCGCGTGCAGCTGGGCGCCTCCGTCCGGGCGGTCGGCGTACACCCGGGCATCGATGAGATCGAAGATCCTGATCGCACCGTCCCGGCCGGCGGTGGCCAGCAGCCGCCCCGCCGGGTGGAACGCCAGCGCCGCCGGGCCGCCCGGGTCGGCGTCGTAGACGTTGCGGCGGCGCCCCTCGTCGGTGTGCCAGACCTTCACCGTCCGTGCGGGCCGGCGGGGGTGACCTCCGGCCGAGGCGACGAGGGTACCGTCGGGACTGAACGCGACCGCCCGGACCGGCCCGTCATGATCCGTGAGCGTGTGCCGGATCTGCGCCGACTCGATGTCCCAGATCCGCACCTTGCGATCGTCGCCACCGGCCGCGAGGAGCCGCCCGTCCGGGCTCACCGCGATCGCGTTCACGGGTGGCGCCTTGCGCACGATCCCACCGGGGGAGAACGTGCGCAGCAGCGCCGGCTTGATCCGCGGCCGGGCCAGCGACGGCGGAGCGATCGCACCTGACCGCGCCGCCGGCCGCACACTGCCGCAGGCGACCGCGAGGTCGGGGTTCTCGCCGACGATCGGCTCGATCCGCAACCCCTGCCGCAGCAGCTCCGCCGCGAGGGGCGTCCGGCTGACCCCGCCGGCCATGAACACCGCCGCGATCTCCTGCGGCGTGACGAGGGCCTCCCGCAGCACGCCGACCGCGCACTCGACCGTCTTGTGCAACAACGGCCGGGCGAGCTGCTCGAACTCGTCGCGGTGGACGGTGACCGGCCCGGAGAACGGCACGTACAGCTCGGCCGACGGCTTGCTCGACAGCTCCTCACGGGCGGCCCGGGCCGAATGCCACAGCCGCAGCCGGGCCGCCGCCTCCTCCGGCCCCCGCGGCCGGTCCAGCCGCTCCCACGCCGGATCACCGCCGGTCCGATGCCGCGCGAGCCGGATCAACCCGGCGTCGAGATCGAGCCCGCCGGCGTCGAGCAGCCCACCGGCCGCGGCGATGGTGAGCCCGTCCGCCGCCTGGCGCACGACTGTCACGTCGAGGCTGGCCGCGCCGAGGTCGTAGACGACGAGGCAGCTCCCGTCGGGCACGCGGTGGCCGAGGACGGCGGTGCAGTATCGGGCGGCCGCGATGGGCTCGGCCACGAAGGCCGGCTCGCCGAGCCCGGCCAGCCGCGCCCCGTCGGCCAGCACCCGCCGGCGATCGGCCCGCCAGGCCGCGGGATGCGTGAGGATGACACTGAACTCCGAAATATCGAGATTCGTCGGAGTTGTCGCCTTCTGACTGATTTCCCGGCCACCCCGCTCCCGCCGCATCTCGGCGGCGACCCGAGCGAGCAGCGAAGCGACCAGCTCAGGCTCATCGAACCCGGCCGCGGGCAGGTCGGAGTCGAACCGGCGCGGCCTGATCCCCCCGTCCGGCCCGGCCACCGCCGCGACGGTGGTGGCCGCCCCGATGTCGATGCCGAGCCGGGGCCCCACTGAGGTCACGAGCTCAATCTATGGATACGGACCCGCGCCGGGCATCAGCCGCTCGGGCCGTTCCCCGGATCATCCGATGAACGCTGTGTGAAGCACGCGAGCGAACGCGTCGACGTCGCCCTGCGTCGTGTCGAACGAGGTCATGAACCGCCGAGGCGGCCCGGAATCCCCGGGCAGCGTGGCGAAGACGGCGTTCGTCCGCACCGGCAGCGCGATCGAGGCTCCGGGCACCCCGGCGATGACCTCCGCGACCCGTCCGGCCATCAGGTTGGCGTGCGCCGCGTTGGTCAGCCAGAGCTCTCCGTCCAGCAACGCCACGAACTGCGCGGCCACGAAGCGGCCCTTCGACAGCAGCTGCATGGCCTGTTTCTGGATGTGCCGCCGCGGCCCGGCGAGGGCCGGGTCGAGGAAGATCACGGCGTCGGCGGCGAGGGCGCCGTTCTTGGTGCCGCCGAGGGACACGATGTCGGCGCCGGTGGCGGCTTGGGCGAGGCCGGTGCCGAGGGCGGCGGCGGCGTTGGCGAGCCGGGCGCCGTCGATGTGCAGGCGCAGGCCGTGTTCGCGGGCGGTGGCGGCGATGGCCCGGAGCTCGGCGATGGAGTACACGGTGCCGAGTTCGGTCGGTTGGGCGATCGACACGGCTCGGGGGATGGGGGAGTGCGGCGGGTCGCCGGCCCGGGCGAAGGCGGTGACCTGGTCCGGGGTCAGGCGGCCGTCGGCGGTGGGGACAATGGTCAGGCGGGCGCCGGTGAAGCGCTCGGGGGCGGCGCATTCGTCGGCGGCGATGTGGGCGGATTCGGCGCAGAGGGCGGTTTCGTATGGGCGCAGCAGGGCGGCCAGGGCGATGACGTTGGCGGCGGTGCCGGTCACGGCGAACACCGTTTCGGCGGCCGGGGTGAAGTGGGTGCGGATGAGAGTTTCGGCGCGGGCGGTCAGGGGGTCGGTGCCGTAGGACGGCGTGTGGCCCTGGTTGGCGTCGGCGATCGCGGCCAGGACCTGCGGGTGTATGCCGGCCGTGTTGTCGCTGACCAGATACGTCATCGGGAGGGCCGGATACGCCATCGGAGCAGCGTACCCGGCGCCCGGGGGTGCGCACCGGACGGCCGGGCCGTCCACAATGGAGCGGAGTTCGGGGGCTGGTCCGCGGTTCGGCGAGTGTTCTCGACCGGGGGCGGCGACGGGCACCTGTTGCTCGCGATACTCATGCGGCGACGCGGGCTCGAAGGAGTACCCATCAAGGCTCGCGCATAAGATGTGCCGGTGGAAATCGTGCTCAGCGTGCCCGAGAACGTGATGGCCACCTATGTCGTGGCGACCACCCGCCCACCCGCCGACCCGGTCGCGGCCGCCCGGGACGCCGCCGGGCGGGTCGTGGGGCCGCTGCGGGAGGCGGTGCTGAAGATGCTCGACGGGCCGCTGATGTCGGTGACGGTCGTGCCGGCCGGGGACGCGCCGCCGCTGCCGATCGACCACCTGCGGATCTTCGGCGCCCAGGCCGAGGGGCTGCGGGCGATCCTCGACGCCACGCACTACGTCGTCTGTCAGGCGGTGTTCGGGGCCGGCTGGCCGCCCGCGCACGAGTGGCACGCCCGCGCGGTCGCGGCCGGGATCGCCGCCGACACCGGCGGCACGCTCGTCGACCTGTTCACGCCGCAGATCCTCGACCCGGCGGCCGCCCTCGCGTCGTTGCCGGGGCCGGACGGGCGGTCGCTGTTCAGTGCCTGGGTCGCGGTACCACAGTCGACCGGGGATCGGGGCCTGTGGATGACGACCCGGGGGCTGGGCCGGTTCGGGCTGCCGGAGCTGCAGGTCCTCGACGTCCCGCCGACCCTGGCCCGGGCCTGGACGAGCGCGCTGACCGGGCTGGCCCGGGCGCTGGTGGTGCGGTGGGCGCAGGCGGTCGAGCGGGCCCGGGGCGAGGCGTTCGTGCGCATCCCGCACGACCTGACCGTGACCGAGGCCGACGCCGTCTTCGCCTACGGGTCGATCCCCGGGCCGGACGCCGGGCAGCGCTCGGCGCTGGTGCAGCTGCGGCTCGACGTGGACGACCCGGACCTGGACGCGGTGCTGACCGTCGTGCCGCCGGACGGGTTCAGCTTCTCGGCCGGGGAGTTCCTGGCCCGCGTGGCCGCCGAGCTGTTCGGGGTGGAGTCGACGTCGGTGCGGCACGCGCCGGACGACGAGCGGATGCAGGCCGCGGTGGCCACCGCCCGGGAGGCGCTGCCGCAGGCCCGGACCCGGTTCCTGGCCGGGGAGTTCGGCCAGGACCAGCACCTGATCGTCAAGCACCGGCTGACCCGGGGCGAGGCGACGGAGCTGATCTGGTCGACGGTGACGCTGTGGCCGGACGCGCGGCGGCTGCACGGGGTGAGCATGTCCGACGCCGAGATCGACCCGGCGGTGCGCACCGGGCGGCCGACGGTCGTCCGCGAGCCCGAGGTCGTCGACTGGGGCGTCTGGGTCGACGGGGAGGGCATCGTCGAGGGCGGCTGGACGAACGCGGTCCTCGCCGGGGAGTGACGCTCAGGTTGGCCGTCCGCGTGCCGAACAGCATGAGGTGGGACTCCAGGGACGGCGGCGGTTCGCGCGCCGCCTGCTGCCGGTGGCCGCGGCCCTGGCCGGGCTGACCGTGGCGTTCCTGGTGATGCAGATGATCACCACGAGCGCGTTCGAGCAGCTCGAGGCCCGGCAGGTGGCGCAGGACGCGGACCGGATCCGGATCGGTCTGGACGCCCAGGCGCAGCTGCTGACGTCGTTCGGCGCCACGAACGCGGTCTGGGACAACTCGTACCAGGACGTCGCCGGCTCCGACCAGGCCGGCTTCACCGCCGACCTGCCGCCGAGCGCCCAGCTGGAGGTCAACGACATCGACGCGCTCCTCGGCGTCGGGGCCGACGGCACGCTGCGGGTCGGCGGCATGACCAGCACCGGCGACACGTTCCTGCCCCCGCCGCCGCAGCTGCGCGACCCGGCGGTGCTGCGCACGCTGTTCGACCCGGCCAAGCCGGCCGGGGAGGCGATCTGCGGGATCGTGTCGGCCGACGCGCCGTACCTCTTCTGCGGTGTCCCCACCTATCCGACCAGCGGCGAGGGCACCCCGTCCGGTGGCCTGCTCATGTTCAAGCGCCTCGACGCCGACCGGGTCGCCACCCTCGGCCGGGCCATCGACCTGCCGATCGCGCTCGCCGCGCGGGCCCGCCCGGGGGTCGCGGCCCAGCCGCGGCGGCAGAGCCAGCTCGGGACCGTCGCCATCGCCACCGTCGTCACCGGCGCCCACCACATCGCGATGGACGCCACCATCGCCACCGTCAACGGCGGGCAGGTGGTCCTCGAGGTCGTGGCGGCGCGGCCGATTCACGCGGCGGCCAGCAGTACCGCCGTGAAACTGTTCGTGTTCGTCGCCGCCGCCACCGTCGTGCTCGTCGCGCTCATGCTGTGGTCGGTGCGGGCGGCACTGCGCCGCCGGGTCGGGCCGCTGCGGCGCACCACCGAGGAGATCATCCGCTCCGGCGACAAGCTGCTGCGGGTGCGCCCCGAAGGCACTGACGACATCGCCGAGCTCGGCCGGGCCATCGACGAGATGCTCGACGCGATGCATCAGCAGGAGGTGCGGCTGCAGCAGGAGCGGGCGGCCAAGGAGAGCCAGCTGATGACCACGAACGTGCGGCAGCAGCTGGCCGAGCAGACGGTACGGCGGCGGGCCGGGGAGGTGATCGACGACACCAGCGCCGGCGTGCTGAGCGAGCTGCGCAACGTCATGGCCCAGGCCGACGAGGTGATGGGGGCGGCCGACGCGATCGAGCGGCAGGCGGCCGACGCCGACCGGGTCACCCGCGGCCTCGTCGAACGGGCCGGTGACGCCGGCGGGGTCCTCGACGCCGTCAACGCCAGCCTCGGCCGGGTCGACGGGATCGCGAACCTGATCGCCGGGGTCGCCGGGCAGACGAACCTCCTGGCCCTCAACGCCACCATCGAGGCGGCCCGGGCCGGTGAGGCCGGCCGCGGGTTCAGCGTCGTCGCCGGCGAGGTCAAGAACCTGGCGTCGCGGACGAAGGACTCCACCGCCGAGATCACCGCGACCGTCTCCGCGCTCGGGTCCGACACCGGCGCCATGTCCGGCGTCATCACCGACATGAGCGAGGGCGTCCACGCGGTCGGTGCCGTCACCGCCGACCTGACCGGTGTCGCCGCCCGGCAGCGGGACTCGGTGCGGCAGCTCGTCGGCAGCGTCCGCGAGGCGATCGCCCGGATCGAGAACCTGGCCCAGGTCACCGACCGGCTCGAACGGCGCCAGCACAGCCGGGCCGCGGTCGAGGGGAAGGTCAGCGTCCGGCACAACGGCCGCGACATCGAGGGGGACCTGCTTGACTTGTCCGTCAGCGGGCTGCGCTGCGGGTTCAAGGAGGGGCTGCGGCCGCCGCTCGCGGCCGAGCTCGATCTGACGCTGCACCTGGGCCCGCACGAGCTGCACCTGCCCGGCCGGGCCGTGCGGCACATCGACGCCGACGACCATGACGAGCTCGGGGTGCAGTTCGCGGACCCGAGCCCGGAGCAGGTGGCGCAGATCGGCGCCTACATCCAGACGCTGCTGGCGCCGACCGCCACGTAGAACAAAGTTCCAGCGCACGAACAAAGTTCTGGCCCGCGAACTGACGCTGGTTGCGGAGCATCGGCGTGGTCACGGCGCGATGTATGACGGGCTGAACCAGGGCCGGATCGACGTCGAACGGCTGCGTACGGCCCTGGCCGGGCTCGGGTTGCCGCGGGCGCGGGACGGGCGGTTGATGCTCGCGGTCGATGTCAGTTCGTGGCTGCGGCCGGACGCGGCGACGAGCCCGGACCGGTTGTTCTGCCACGTCCACGGTCGTGGCCGCAACGCCGATCAGTACATTCCGGGCTGGCCGTACTCGTTCATCGCCGCCCTCGAGTCGGGCCGGGCGTCGTGGACGGCGGTCCTCGACGCGGTCCGGCTGGGACCGGACGACGACGTCGCCGAGGTCACCGCCGCGCAGGTCCGTGCCGTGGTGGGCCGCCTCGTGACGGGCGGGCAGTGGCGTGCCGGCGACCCGGATGTGCTGCTCGTGTTCGACGCCGGGTACGACCTGGCCCGGCTGGCGTTCCTCCTCGCCGATCTGCCGGTCGAGGTCCTGGGCAGAATCCGCGCCGACCGGGTCCTGCGACTGCCCGTCGCGGCCCGGGAACCCGGTTCGAACGGACGGCCGTCCAAGCACGGCAGGGAGTTCCGGCTCGCTGACGCCGACACCTGGTCCGACCCGGCGGTGATCACATCGACCGCCACGACCCGCTACGGCACCGCGATCGCCATCGGCTGGGATCGGCTGGCAACGTCGGCCACCGTCAACACCGCGCAATCAACGTCGACCATTGTCAACACCGCGCAATCAACGTCGACCATTGTCAACACCGCGCAATCAACGTCGACGATTGTCAACACCGGGCAGTCAACGTTGACCACTGTCAGGTCACGCGATCAGCACCACGCCATCGACGTCGACCATGACCCGGGCGGCCCGCGTCAGGCACGTCGGCCGGCGCTTGGGGCGGGTGGCGTGTGGGTTGACGGTTGGATGTGTAAAGAATCCTTGACACGGTGTCGCGATCGCTTTACCTTCTTGGTGTCGAAGATGTTTGACATCGGAGTTGGAGTGGAGGGTGGATCGCTGTGTCCTACCTGGAGAAGCGGGCCTGGATTTATGCCGTTGTCGCGGTTGTGGTGCCGGTCGTCTACGCGATCGTGCTGGTCGCTCGGGCGCCGGCGGGCGGGCTGGCTGGGAGTGACTACACGCGGGCGCTGACGATCGCGGTCGGCGTGTCGATTGTGCTCAATGGGGTTGCCGGGGCGCTCGCGGGCGGGAGCGGGAAACGGGAGGCCGCCGACGAGCGGGACCGGGCGATCGGGCAGCGTGGCGAGTACATCGGGTTCTACGTCATGAGCATCGCCGCGATCGTGCCGCTGGGGCTGGCGATGCGTGAGGCGCCGTACTTCTGGATCGCGAACTCCCTCTACCTGTCGTTCACGCTGGCGGCGCTGGTGTCGGCGGTCGTGAAGATCGTCGCGTATCGGCGGGGGATGTAACCCGTGGGCAAGCCGACCCGCGTCACGAACTCGATCCGGGCACTGCGCTTCGCGCACAACGAAATGACGCAAGCGGAACTGGCGGCCCGCATCGGTGTCACCCGGCAGACCATCAACGCGATCGAGCAGGGAAAGTACTCCCCCACGCTGGAAGCCGCTTTTCAGATCGCGCGGGCGTTCGCAGTACCACTGGAAACCGTTTTTCAATATCCGGAGGAGGAGCCGTGAGAGCCATCGTCCGGGCGCGATATGGGGCGCCGCTCGAGGTCCAGGACGTTGCCGTGCCGGAGATCGGGGCCCGCGAGGTGCTCGTCGAGGTCCGGGCGGCCGGGGTCGACCAGGGTGTGTGGCATCTGGCGACGGGCCGGCCGTATGCGATCCGGGCGGCCGGGTTCGGACTGCTCCGGCCGAAGCTGGCGGGGCTCGGGATGGACGTGGCCGGGGTCGTCGCCGCGGTCGGCGCGGAGGTGACCCGGCTGCGCCCCGGCGACGCGGTGTTCGGGGTCGGCGACGCGACGTTCGCCGAGTTCGCCAAGTCCGACGAGGACCGCCTCGCCCGCAAGCCTGACAACGTCTCGTTCGTCCAGGCCGGGGCGGCCGCCTGCTCGGGCCTGGCGGCGCTGCAGGGCCTGCGCGACAAGGGCCGGCTGCGGGCCGGGCAGCGGGCGTTGGTCCTGGGCGCGGGCGGTGCGGTCGGCTCGTTCGCGGTACAGATGGCGAAGCACCTCGGCGCGGAGGTCACCGGCGTGTGCTCGGCCGCGAAGATGGACCTCGTCCGGTCGCTGGGCGCGGCGCATGTCGTCGACTACGCGGCGGCCGAACCACAGGGCACCTGGGACGTCATCCTCGACACCGGCGGCGGCCGCTCACTGCCGGCCCTGCGCCGCCTGCTGACCCCGACCGGCACGCTCGTCATCGTCGGCTCGGAGCAGGGCGGCGGGCAGTGGCTGCAGGGCAGCGACCGCCAGCTGCGGGCGGGCCTGCTCAACCCCTTCACCCGCCAGCGGCTGACCGGCCTGATGTCGAAGCCCGCACCAGAGCCCTTGGACACGCTGCGGCAATGGATGGCCGATGCCGCGGTGATACCCGCCATCGACCGCACATTTCCGCTTGCCGACGCCGCCAAGGCCATCGAACACCTGCGTGCCGGCCACCCGGGCGGCAAGATCGCCCTCACCGTCTGACGCCGCGCCAGCGGCACGGACATCAACGTCCGTCGTCAACCCGCCGCCCCTTACCGCGGGAGCCGGCGAGCGAACCTATCGGCCAGTTGCAGCATGGCGCCGTCCCGGCTCTGTCCGTGCGGGAGCGACATCGCCGCGTGGACCGCCTGCCACACCCGCCGGTCTTCGGCCGCCGCCTGGGTTTTGCGTTCGCGGGAGCGCTGCAGCGACGCGGCCATCGTGCGCAGCGCCGCCGTACCGGCAGCGGGAAGCACCGCGACGCCGGCGGTGACGATGCCGATCGCGAGACTCCCGAAGAACGCCAGCAGCACGCCGAGGACGGCCAGGATAAAGGTCAGCACGGCGGCGACCAGCATCGAGAAGAACAGCACGCGTTCCCGTGCCCGCAGGTCTCGAGCGTCCTGCTCCGCCAGCTCCGCCGCGGTTCGAATGTCGGCCTCCAAGCGGTGCAGGAACGCATCCGCCTGCGGCACGGACATCGCTGTTCCGGCCGGTTCGCCGTCCGCGGCCGACGCGACGGACCCGTCATCGGCCGCCTGCGATACCGGGTCGTCGGTGCCGACCTCGGACCCTCCGGCCGACCGGGACGCCACCAACGCGCGACGCGCGACATCGTCGATCGACGGTGCCGGGTTCCCGGCCGACACGGCGGCCCAGATTCGGGCCAGCAGGTCGAGCAGCCGCAGCATGAGCCGGGTCCACAAACGGGAAAGCGTCGAGGTCGACGCGTTCGGCCGGGCCGAGACCCGGATCGCGAGCCGTCCGAGAAGGCTGTCCTCCGGCAGTGTGGCTGGGTCGAACGCTCTCGGCCGCGATCCCGGCCCATTGATCGACGTCACCGTGAGACTCTCTGATAGTCGTCATGGAGCAGTCTGCGGCCGATCGGCTCCGCTCGCTGTCTTCCAGGGGACAACCCGTGCGACAGATCTTCGACGAACCGGCCTGCGCCCGTTGACACGTGGCCGCGTGCGGGCGGCCGAGCGCGTCGGGTCGGGACCTCGCATCTTCTGCTGTACGCGTTAACGTCGTCGCATGGGCGTACGGCTCCGGACCAGACAGGGTGGCCGGCGGGTCGACCTCGTGCTGGGACTCCTGCTGCTGGCCGGGGTCGCGACCGGCCTCGGCGCCAACACCGTCGGCGTCGACTGGCCGCTCGACCTCATCCAGCTGCACGCCGCCGGCGCGCTGGCCATGCTGCTGGTGGCACCGTGGAAGTACGTGGTGATCCGTCGCGGTCTGCGGCGGCCCGGGCGGCGCCCGGCCGTGAAATGGCTGTCGATCACGCTCGCGTTCCTCGTCCTCACCACCATCGCCAGCGGCCTGATCCACTCGACCGGCCACCTCGAGGACGTCGGCCCGTTGACACTCATGCAGATCCACGTCGGTGCCGCGGTGACCGCGCTCGCCGTCCTCGCCGCCCACTTCGGCACGCATGTCGTGCGGCCACGCCGCGCCGACGTCGACCGCCGGGCAGTGCTCCGGCTCGCCGCCCTGACGGCGGGAACCGCAGCCGTGACCACGATCTGGGACAGAGGACCCGGCGCCGGCCGGCGGTTCACCGGGTCCGTGCCCAAGCCCGATCTGCTCGTGACATCGTGGCTCGACGACAGTGTCCAGCGCATCGACCCGGCACATTGGACGCTGCGAGTCGGCCCGACCGCATTCGACCTCAACGCCCTGCACGACCTTCCACACGAGCGGTTCACCGCCGTGCTCGACTGCACCAGCGGCTGGTACAGCGAACAGCAGTGGGACGGCGTGCGGCTCAGCGTCCTGCTCGCGGCGGCGGGAGTACCCCGCAACGGCTGGCGCAGCGTCGAGGCCCGCTCAGCAACCGGCTACAGCCGCTGGTTCGGCGCCGCTACGCTCACCGACGTCTGGCTGGTGACCGGCGTCGCCGGCCGGCCGTTGTCATACGGCCACGGCTTTCCGGCCCGCATCGTCGCACCCGGCCGCCGCGGCTTCTGGTGGGTCAAATGGGTCACGTCCATCCAGCCGTCAGCACGACCGCCCTGGGCGCAGCCGGTGTTCCCCCTCACCTGAACCGGCCGCCGGATCTGCTCGCCGGCCGGGCCCGCCGGCCAGCGGGTCGGCCTGCCGCTACGACACGGCCCGCATGCACCAGACGGCTTTGCCGTCGGCGGTCGGGCGGGTGCCCCAGCGGTCGCACAGGGAGGCGACCAGTTGCAGGCCGCGGCCGTGTTCGTCGTCCGGGGACGGGCGTTGTTTGCGGGGGAGGTAGGGGGCGGTGTCGTGCAGTTCCAGGACGACGTGGGTCTGGGTGCGGCGGAGGCGGAGCTGGATCGGGGGGCGGCCGTGCAGGACGGCGTTCGCGGTCAGTTCGCTCACGACCAGGACCATGTCGTCGACGATGCGGGGTGGGGCGTTCCAGCGGCGCAAGGTTGTGTCGACCAGGCGGCGGGCGTCGCGGACCGCGCGTTCGTGGGCCGGGATGTGCTGGATCACCGACTGTTCCTCGCCGGGCTCGCCGACGACGCGGGTCATCAGCAGCGTGATGTCGTCGTCGGGGCCGTCCGGCAGGAGGTGGGCGACGAGGCGGTCGGGGGCGTCGGACAGCGGGCCCCGCAGGTCGCCGACGAGCGCGGCCAGGGCGAAGATGCCCGCGTCCAGGTCGCGGTCGCGGTGCTCGACCAGGCCGTCGGTGTAGAGGGTGAGCAGGGCGCCGACCGGGAGTTCGACGCGCTCCTCGGCCAGTGTGAGCGGGCCGGTGCCCAGAGGCGGTCCCGATGAGGTCAGCGGGCGGGGGGCGGTGCCGGGCAGGAGCAGCAGCGGCGGGAGGTGCCCGGCGTTGGCGTAGGTCAGGCTGCGCTCGCCCGGGTCGTAGACGGCGTAGACGCAGGTGACGATCTGGTCCTCGCCCAGGTCGCGCACGACGCCGTCGAGGTACTCCAGGACGTCGGCCGGGGGCAGGTCCAGGCGGGCGTAGGCGCGCACGGCCGCGCGGAGCTGGCCCATCACCGCGGCCGCCTGGACGCCGCGGCCCATCACGTCGCCCATGACGAGGGCGGTGCGGTCGGCGCCGAGCTCGATGACGTCGTACCAGTCGCCGCCGACCTGGGTGCCGGCCACGCCCGGGCGGTAGTAGGCGGCCAGTTCCAGGTGCTCGGGGGCCAGGGTGACCGGGGGCAGGAGGCTGCGCTGCAGCTGGTCGGCGATGCTGTGCTCGCGGGCGGCGGCCTCCTGGGCGGCGGCCGCGGCGGCGATGGCCTGCTCGGCGGTGCGCTGCTCGGTGATGTCCTGGTTGGAGCCGCGCAGCCGTAGGGGGTGGCCGGCCGGGTCGCGTTCGAGCTCGCCGATGGTGCGGAAGACGCGGACGGTACCGTCGGCCATGCGCACCCGGGACTCGTAGTCCAGCGGCGCACCACCCGCGGCGGCGTCGATCGCGGCGTCGACCCGGTCGCGGTCGCCGGGCAGGACCCGGCTGTTGATGACGTTGCGGCCGTGCTCGTCGAGCAGCTCCTCGGGGGTGACGGCGAACTGGCGCAGGAACTCCTCGGAGCCGCGGATGTCGCCGGTGGCCAGGTCCAGCTCCCACGAGCCGACCGCCGCCAGGCGCTGCGCCTGGTCGAGCAGCTCCCGGTTGCGTTGCAGCTCGTCGCGGGTGCGCCGGATGCGGTCGAACTCGAGGTTGGCCCGGACCCGGGCCCGCAGCTCCCGGGCGCTGAACGGCTTGACCAGGTAGTCGTCGGCGCCGGCGTCGAGGCCCTCGATGGTCGCCTCGTCGCCGGCCCGGGCCGACAGGACGATAACCGGCAGGTGGCCGAAGCCGTCCTCGGCGCGGATGGCGGCGATGAGCCCGAAGCCGTCGAGGTTGGGCATCATCACGTCGGTGAGCACCAGATCCGGCGCCTCCGCGCGCAGCCGCCGCAGGGCCTCCACGCCGTCGGCCGCCTCGACGACCTGGTAGTCGGCGCCGAGGACGCGGCGGATGTACTCGCGCATGTCCGCGTTGTCGTCGACGACCAGGACCCTCGGCCCGGCCGGGTCGGACGCCGCCGGTGCCACGAACGTGGCGGGGGCACCGACCATCCGTTCGACTTCGGCGAGGTATCCGGGCACATGCGGTACCACCGTGGAATCTGCTGTTGGAAGCACTGGGCCGGCGCCGAATGGGACCCGGACGGTGAACGTGGAGCCCTGGCCCGGGGCACTGCGCACGCCCACCGAGCCGTCGTGCAGGGCGGTCAGCTCGGCGACCAGGGCCAGGCCGATCCCGGAGCCTTCGTGGGTGCGGGCCTGGACGCCCTGGACGCGGTGGAAGCGGTCGAAGAGGCGGGCCTGGTCGGCGGGGTCGATGCCGACGCCGGTGTCGGTGACGGCGAGCTCGACGTCGTCGTCGGTCGACGAGAGGCGAACGGTGATCGTGCCCGTGAACGTGAACTTGAGCGCGTTCGACAGGAGGTTGAGCACGATCTTGGCCCACATCTCGCGGTCCGCGTACACGGGGCGCGGCAGCGGCGGGCAGTCGATCTCGATGCGCAGCGCCGCCCGGGCCGCGGCCTCGGCGAACAGCCCGGCCAGCTCGGCGGTGAGCCGGGCCAGGTCGAGCGGCTCCCGGTGCGGCTCCAGGCGGCCGGACTCCAGCTGCGAGAAGTCCAGCAGGGTGTTGACCAGCTTGAGCAGCCGTTCGGCGTTGCGGTGGACGACCTCGACCCGGGACCGCTGCACCGGCGGCAGCGGCCGCGCCTGGTCGGCCAGGGCGTCCTCGGCCGGGCCGAGCAGCAGCGTGAGCGGGGTGCGGAACTCGTGGCTGACGTTGGTGAAGAACGCGGTCTTGGCCCGGTCGAGCTCGGCGAGGCTCTCGGCCCGCTGCCGCTCGCTGTCGTAGGCGCGGGCGGCGGCGAGGCGGTCGGCGATCTGCCCGGCGACAAGGTCGACGAAGCCGCTGTAGACGTCGTCGAAGGGCCGGTAGCGGTTGAGTCCGGCGACCAGGAACCCGTAGTGGCCCAGGGGTACGACCCGGGCCGCGGAGGGCGGCTCGTCCCAGGCGCCGCTGGGCAGCCCGGACAGGCCGCCGACGGTGTGCGCGGCGCCGTCCGGAGCCGGCCACAGCGCGGGGTCGGTGCACGGGTGACCGGCGGGGACGCCGGTGGAGCAGGTCAGCACGGGCTCGTCGTCGGCGTCGTACAGGTACACCAGCGAAAATGGCAGGTCGTCCGAGCGGGCGCCGAGCGCTCCCGCGACCGCGGTCCACAGCTCCGTCTCACTCTGTGTCGTGCCCAGGTCGCGCAGGGTGGTCACGCGGCGTTCGGCGATGACGCGGTCGGTGTCCTCGCTGACGACGCACAGCATGCCGGCGATCGTGCCGTCGTCGTCGGTGAGCGGGCTGTAGGAGAAGGTGTGATAGGTCTCCTCGGTGTACCCGGCCCGGCTCAGGAACAGCCGCAGCGCCTCGTCCCAGGTCGCCTCGCCGGTGTCGATGACGCCGCGGATGCGCGGGCCGATGTCGGGCCAGATTTCCGCCCACACCTCGCTCGCCGGCCTTCCCAGGGCCCACGGGTACTTCTTGCCGAGCGTGTCGCGCCTGTATGCGTCGTTGCACAGGAACGTCAGCTCCGGCCCCCACGCCATCCACATCGCGAAGCGGGAGCCCAGCATGATGCGCACCGCCGAGCGCAGGCTCGGCGGCCACGCCGCCTGCGGCCCGAGCGGTGTGGCCGCCCAGTCGACCGCCGCCAGGTCGCGGCTGACCTCCGTGTCGCCCATCCGTCCCAGCTTAGGCAACATAATGCGTTTCCTGCAGTGCGGTGGCATCGTTGCTGGGCATGACACAGTTGTCTTACTCCGTCGGGTCCGCCGACGGGCCGATGCTGGGTGAGACCATCGGCGCCAACCTCGACCGCACCGCCGCCCGCGTCCCCGACGCCGACGCCCTCGTCGACGTCCCCACCGGCCGGCGCTGGACCTACCGCGAGTTCGCCGCCGACGTCGACGGGGTCGCCCGGGGCCTGCTCGCCCGCGGGATCGCCAAGGGCGACCGGGTCGGGATCTGGGCCCCGAACTGTCCGGAGTGGACGATCCTGCAGTACGCCACGGCCAAGATCGGGGCGATCCTGGTCAACATCAACCCGGCCTACCGCACCCACGAGCTCGCGTACGTCCTCGAGCAGGCCGGTGTGGGTCTGCTGGTCGCGGCCGAGCGCCTCAAGGCCTCCGACTACCGCGCCATGGTCACCGAGGTCCGGCCGGGCCTGGCCGACGTGATCTTCATCGATTCACCCGACTGGGCGTCCCTCTTCACAGACCAAGCCGCCGCATCGGTACTGCATGAGCGTGCGTCCCAGCTCGCGTTCGACGACCCGATCAACATCCAGTACACCTCCGGCACCACCGGGTTCCCGAAGGGCGCGACCCTGTCGCACCACAACATTCTCAACAATGGCTTCTTCGTCGCCGAGACCCAGGGCTGGACCGAGGCCGACCGGGTCTGCCTGCCGGTGCCGTTCTACCACTGCTTCGGCATGGTCATGGGCAACCTCGGCGCGACCACGCACGGCGCCTGCATGGTGATCCCGGCGCGGGCGTTCGATCCGGCCGCGACCCTTTCGGCAGTACAACTGGAGCATTGCACTGTGCTGTACGGCGTGCCGACGATGTTCATCGCCGAGCTCGCGCTGCCGGATTTCGCCGCCTACGACCTGTCCACGTTGCGGACCGGGGTCATGGCCGGGTCGCCGTGCCCCGTGCACGTCATGAAGCGGGTCATCGCCGACATGGGCATGGCCGAGGTGACGATCTGCTACGGCATGACCGAGACGTCGCCGGTGTCGACGCAGACGGCCCGCGACGACGACCTGGAGCGGCGGGTCGCGACGGTCGGGCGGGTCGGCCCGCACCTCGAGGTGAAGATCATCGACCCGCAGACCGGGCTGCTGGTGCCGCGGGGCGTCGCCGGGGAGCTGTGCACGCGGGGGTACAGCGTCATGCTCGGCTACTGGCGCCAGCCCGACGCCACCGCCGAGGCCGTCGACGCGGCCCGCTGGATGCACACGGGCGATCTGGCGACGATGGACGACGGCGGATACGTCAACATCGTCGGGCGGATCAAGGACCTGGTGATCCGCGGCGGCGAGAACGTCTATCCGCGCGAGGTCGAGGAGTTCCTCTACGGCCACCCCGACATCGTCGACGTGCAGGTCATCGGCGTGCCCGACGAGCGCTTCGGCGAGGAGCTGATGGCCTGGGTGCGGCTGCGCAACGGGGCCGAGCCGCTGACCGCCGCGGCCGTGCGGGCCTACTGCGAGGGGCGGCTGGCGCATTACAAGATCCCGCGGTACGTCAAGATCGTCGATGAGTTTCCGATGACCGTGACCGGCAAGATCCGCAAGGTCGAGATGCGGGCGGTGTCGGCGCGGGAGCTGGGTCTTACGATGACTGACTCATGAGACGGCGCACCGCCGGTGGTGCGGCCGCCCCCGTTGCAATCGGTCGCACCACCGGCCTGCTCCATCGTATATGATCTATCGTATATGATTGTGGGCCCGGGTGGTCCTGTCAAGAGTGGATGTGGCACGTGCACCCTGAGCCGTCCAAGCACGAGCTGGCCTACCGGGCGATCCGGGAGCGCATCATCGACGGCCGGTTCGGCCCGGGCAAGCGCCTCGTGCTGAGCAGTCTGGCCCGGGAGCTGGACGTGTCGCCGGTGCCGGTGCGGGAGGCGATCCGCCGCCTGGAGGCGGAGGGGCTGGTGCACTTCGAGCGCAACGTCGGTGCCCGGGTGGCAACGTTGCAGGACGACGAGTGGGAGCAGCTCGTCGAGATGCTGGCGCTGCTGGACGGCTTCGCGTTCGCCCTGGCCGCGACCCGCGTGAAGGTGTCGGACCTGGCCGAGGCGCGGGGGTTCAACGGGCAGCTGCGGGCGGTGGCGTCGGCCGAGCAGATCGACCACGCCCTGGTCATGGCGCTGCACCGGCAGTTTCACCGGGCCCTGTACCGCTGCTGCGGCAACCGCTATGTCGTCGAGTCCCTCGACACGATCTGGGACCGGATCGACGCGTCGCGGGTCCTGGCGACGTTGTATCCGGCACTGCGGCTGGCGACGGCCGTCGAGGAGCACGACGCGCTGCTGGACCGCCTGGATCGGGGCGAGGACGACTCGTCGGTCCTGGAGGCGTGCGCGCGCGAGCACAATCTGAACGCGATCCGCACGATCCGCAAGAACGCGGCCCTGGAGAATTAGAAGACCGGCATCCACGGGGGAAGATGCCGGTCTCGTGTTCGACTATACGACGCGGTTGCGTGTCCTGCCAGTGGCAGTTTGCTGACTTTTTGTTTACGAAATTTTCGTCAACGGACACCAGCTGGCGTTTTGGGTACTGTCCGCAGGCCCCGCGGCAGCGTGGGCTCGTTGGCGGCGATCTCGACCTCGAGGAAGCTGGTCTCGTGCCGCTCGGCTTCGTGGGCCGCTTTGCCGCCGCGGAGCCCGAAGAGGCGCTTGGACAGCAGGATGTAGAGCACGGCGATGATGTTGATGATGAGCGCGCCGATGCGGATGACGGTGACCTTCTCGGTCAGCTCGTAGATCTCGATGGGCAGGCCGAGGGAGGTGGCGACGACGGCGAAGTACTCGCCCCAGCGCTTCAGCATCCACAGGCCGACGCCCTCGATGACCTGCAGGGTGCCGTAGAGGGCGAGGCCGGCGGCGACCCAGAGCAGGGTCCGGGACTCGGCCTCGATGACGGTCCGGATGGTGTGGATCATCGCGGAGTCCTCGAACTTCCAGCCGACCTTGTCCATGAACGGCCGCAGCAGCGGCACGTCCTCGTTGAAGGCCTGCTCGACGCCGTTGCGGTGGGTGCGGAAGTGGAAGACGCCGTAGGCGGCGGCGAGGCAGAGGATGCCCTTGATGAACCGTTCGAGGGACAGCAGGCGCAGGATGAGCGCGTCGCGCAGGGCCCGGCCGCGCAGGACGATGGGCGCCCGGTCGGCGGGGCCACGCTGGTGCGGTTCGCCGATGACGAAGTCGCCGCAGCGCAGGCAGCGCCAGGCCGGGCCGACCGGGGTGGGCGTGTGCAGCCGCTCCCGGAACGTGTCCTCGGTGGGGGCGTAGGTCACGTGCCCTTTGCGCGCGCAGGTGCGCAGGTTCCAGTCCACGCGATCTTTGATACCGCATGGGTGCACGTTTTTATGTCGTCTTTGTGCCTTGGGCCGTGCGCTTGTTCGACGCGATGGTCCGCTGGACCTGCAGCGGTACCCGCGGCGACGGATGCTGGTGCCGGCTCGTCATCATGAGCAGGACCCCGACGATGATCCCGGCGATGACGCCGTCGAGCCAGTAGTGGTTGGCGGTGCCGGCGACGACGAGCATGGTCAGGATCGGGTGGGCCAGCCACAGCCAGCGCCACCGGCTGCTGGTGGCGTGGATGAGCCCGGCGGCCATGACGATCGCCCAGCCGACGTGCAGGGACGGCATCGCGGCGTACTGGTTGCTCATCGTGTCGGTCTGCGGCGGCCCGTAGACCGACGGCCCGTAGACGGCCGCGGTGTCGATCATCCCGAGGCCGCTGAGCATCCGCGGCGGGGCGAGCGGGAACGTGAAGTGCACGAGCAGCCCGATCGCGGTGAGCCAGGCGAGGATGCGGCGGAACCGGATGTAGTGTTCGGGCCGGAACCAGTACATGAAGATCAGGAACGCGATCGTGGCGGGGAAGTGCACGACGGCGTAGAACACGTTCGCCGCCCGGACCAGGGCGTCGGCGCTGAGCAGCAGGTGCTGGACGGCGGCCTCGTCCGGCAGGCGCAGCGCGCGCTCGAGGCTCCAGACGAGCCGGGCGTCGTCGAAGGCCGCGCTGACCCGCCCGTCGACCGCCAGGCGGCCCGCCTTGTAGGCCAGGAACAGACCCAGGACCAGCAGCAATTCGGTCCAGGCCCGGGGCCTTAAACGCGTGGTGGGTTCGTGTTCACCAACGTAGGCCCCCGTGTTCATCATGTGAAGCTACCCGATGTTGCGGTTCGCGCAAGATTTCTGATTCGTCGGTACCGTGTTGTGTGTCACGACTTTCGTTGACGCTTCAATTTTTTGAGGGAGTTGCATTGAGCACTCGGGCAGATCAGGCGATCGCCGCCCTGCGCAAGGGCCACGACGACCTGTCGGCGCTCGTCGCCGGCCTGACGGCGGAGCAGCTGACCGGCCCGTCCGCGGCCGACGAGTGGGACGTGTCGCAGGTCGTCAGCCACCTGGGCAGCGGCGCCGAGATCAACCTGGAGGTCGTGCAGGCCTCGCTCGAGGGCCGCCCCGCCCCCGAGTTCGAGTTCAACAAGGGCGTGTGGGCCCGCTGGGACGGCATGACCCCGCAGGAGCGCCAGGCCGCGTTCCCGGTCGCCAACCAGCGCCTGGTCGAGGCCTACGAGGCGCTCACCCCCGCGCAGCGGGAGACGCAGAAGATCGACGTCGGCTGGATGCCGGAGCCCGTCGACGTGGGCACCTCCGCGCTGCTGCGCCTGACCGAGTTCGGCTACCACGACTGGGACGTGCGCGCCGCCCTCGACCCGGCCGCCGAGCTCGCCCCGGAGGCCGCGGCCCAGATCGCCGACCGCGTGGAGGGCCTGTTCGGCTGGATCGCCAAGCCGGCCAACCTCGACGGCCGCACCGCGAACCTGCTCGTGCGCCTCACCGACACCGGCGAGACGCTCGGCCTCAACCTGACCGACCCGGTGACCCTGGGCGCGGCCCCGGCGACGCCCGACGGCGAGCTGGTGCTGACGCTGGAGGCGTGGCTGCGGCTGGCGGCGGGCCGGCTCAAGCCCGCCTACACTCCGGCGTCGGTCCAGATCGCGGGCCCGATCAGCCTGGACGATTTGCGCGCGGTCTTCCCCGGCTACTGAGCCTTTCCGCCGCGCCGGCCTTTCCGCCGCGCCGGTCTTTCGGTTTTTCGCCTTGGCCGCTCGAGCTCTTTCGTCACCGGGCTCGAGCGGCGGTCAGGTCGACGCCGATGCGCGGCAACGCTAGTTTTGTGAGGCGGGCCGGGCTCTCCTGGCCCGCCTCGTGCAGTCCAGTTCCTCGGTCGCTATTTCTTGGTGGACTGCAGGCAGAGAACGTCGCCCTTCTTGCCCGACTCGCCCTGCCAGAACGTATTGGTGCTGTCCGGCCACTGATCACACACGGACGTGAACGGGCTGGTGGCCTCGGTCTGCTCCTTGTCAGCAACCTTCCCGAGCACCTTGTAGTCAGCGTCCGCGCTGTCACACTTGACGATCTTCAGCTTGTCGTCGCCAGGATTGTGCAGGCAGTCGCCGACGTTCGCGTTCGTCGCCGCGTCGCGGTTGAAGAACCACGCGAGGCCGAGCAGCACCCCGAGCAGCACAACCAGCGAGAGCAGAATCGTGACCTGCCGCCGCTTGCCACCTTTACCCACCGCCGGCGACGCCCCGGGAATCGGCGACGGCTGCCCCGGCGGCATCGGGGCTTCGGCCGGCGCCCCAGGAACTCCGGCCGATGACGCCAGGTTTCCGCCCGCCGCCCCAGGAACTCCGGCCGATGACGCCGGGCTTCCGGCCGCCGGCCCGGGCACTCCCGACCATGGCGCTGGGTCTCCGGCCGACGGCACAGCCGCTCCCGTCGGTGGCGCCGGATTTCCAGCCGGCGGCGCAGCGGCTCCGGATGGTGGCGCCGGGTTTCCAGCTGGCGGCTGCGGCTCGGCCGGCGGCCCGGGCTGCGCGGGTGTGGTCATGGTTGGAGCCTCCAGGAATCCGGAAGGGTACCGGCTAGGCCTATCGGCTCCTGGTCGCACTTGCACCCAACTGTCCGCATTCCGACTGGCGTTGCCCCGAACGATAATCAACGTTGATTTTCGTCAACATTGACTCAAGCAACATGCACTACGCCCAGCCACGCTCCGGTGTTGATTACGGTGCCGGTTACGGTCAACCCAGCCGGTCCCGGGCGGCAAACGCGGGGTCCACATCAACGGCCGGCGGGATAAACGTCAACGGCCCGGGCCACCAAGTCAGCAGCCCGCGGGGTCCCAATCAACGGCCGGCGGAGTCAACGTCAGCAGCCGCGGTCACCACGTCAGCAGCCCGCAGGGTCCAAGTCATCGGCCGGCGGGTTAACGTCAACGACCCGCGGTCATCAGGTCAGCAGCCCGCGGTCACTGCGTGGATCGGCACCTCGGGCGGTCGGGCCGGACGATGGCGGCGGCCCGGGTCACCATGTGGATCGGCACCTCGGGGGGCGCCGGACGGTGGCGGCGCCCGCGGTCACCGGGCAGCCGCCATGACGGCGTGGACCTGACCGTTCTCGTCAGCGTTCGACCACCCGGCGCAGGGAGTAGGTCACCGCGTGGAGCCGGTGCGGCTGGCCGATGATCATCGCGGCGCGGTCGTAGGCCTGCCAGCCCTCCGCCCCCGCGCGGTTGAGGTGCCGCAGGTCGTTGAAGCGCTCATCGGTGCCCCAGCGCTGCACGCCTCCCGGGTGGTGGAAGACCGCGTCCCAGTCCTCGAACTTGTCCGTGCCCAGCGTGCCGGCCGCACGGTACTCCAGTCGCGCATATTCCCATTGCGTCACGCGATCCATCATGCCTGACATCGAGCGACCCCACCGTCACGGATAACCATGAATTACGCTGGGCGACGTGGAGCAGGACCGGGATCGCGACGCGCAGGGCCGAGCCCGCAACGCCCGCCCCCGCGACGAACTCGGCCGCCCGCTGCCGCACGGCACCCCCGGCATACCGACCATGCCCGACGACCTCGACCTCACCCCGGCCGAAGCCCTGCACCAGGCTCAGCACCTGCTCGACACCGGCCGCCCGTTCCACGCCCACGAGGTCCTCGAAGCCGCCTGGAAGACCGCCCCCGACGACGAACGCGAACTCTGGCGCGGCCTCGCCCAACTCGCCGTCGGCCTGACCCACGCGAAACGCGGCAACCCCGACGGCGCCACCCGCCTCCTCAACCGCGCCGCCCTGCGGATCGCGGCCTACGCCGACGCCCCACCCCACGGCATCGACGTCCACGGCCTGGTCGCCTTCGTGCACGCCGGTGCAGCGGGCACACCCCGCCTGCGCTCCTGACCTCATGCCGGCCGCCGCGCGATTATGCGCACACCGAGACGGCGGCGCCGGGCCGAGCGCCGCCGACGTCGGCGCGGACGTCGAGGTCGCGCACTCCGGGCGCACCGGGCAAGATTCGTGATTTTCGTCAACGTTGATTGCGGACGTTGATTTTCGTACGTGCCGGCAGAGTCAACACACCCGCTTGCGATCGCGAGCTCCCAACAGACGGCTCGCCTGCTACTCGCGTGGCCGGGGAGAACGCGGCCGACGACAACAGGACGAACGCACCACCCTCATCGCGGGTCGATCCGTACATCGCGACGGGTCCGCTCCGGCATGGAGTCGCGTTGCTCGTTCACAGAGCGGACTGGAACGCGTCGTTACCCCTGCGGCGGCGGAGAGCGGCGGCGGAGCAAGGCGGCAGAGAGCGGCGGCGGAGCAAGGCGGCAGAGAGGCGGCGGTAGAGCGGCGGTAGACAGCGGCGGTTGAGCGCGGCGGCGGCAGGGAGGGGCGGCGGCGGAGAGCACCGATGGCTTGCGGCGGTTGAGCGCGGCGGCGGCAGAGAGCGGCGGCGGTTGAACGCGGCGGCGGCAGAGAGCGGCGGCGGTTGAACGCGGCGGCGGAGAGCGGCGGAGAGCGGCGGAGAAAAACGGCAGGGAAGGGCGGCGGCGGAGAGCGGCGATGGCTTGCGGCGGTTGAGTGCGGCGGCGACTTCGGGAGGCGTCTCGTTGGGCTGCTGCATGGGCGCCGGAGCAGCCTGTGCTCGTTCAGGAAATCGGGGCGTAGAGGTCGCGGCGGGTGTGGACGAATGACTCGATCGTCTCCGGTGGGTGGCCGGTGATCAGCTCCACGTCGCTGGTCAGGCGGTCGTAGCGGTTCTCGCGGTGCAGGCGGGCGGTCGCGGCCACGTGATTCTGGACGTGGGGTGGCAGGCCGGAGCGGGCCAGGACCTGAGCCTCCCAGACGGCCGGGTCCACGTCGACGTAGACGATCTCGCGGGCCAGGGCCCGTGAGTACTCGGCGGCCATCGTCGGCATGTCGACGGTGCGCGGGCCGGTCAGTTCGAACACGAAACCCGTGTACGGGGCCGGGTCCCGCAGGATCGTGGCGGCGACCCGGGCCACGTCGGCCACCGCGACCGGCGACGTGCGGCCCCGGCCGAACGGCAGGACCAGCGCGCCCTCGCGGCGGATCGAGGCGGCGGCGAGGGTGGTGAAGAGCGGGTTATCGAGAAAAACAGTGGGCCTCAGGTGTACTGCCGGCAGCCCCGACCAGTTGAAGACCGCCTCGGCGAGGAAGTGCAGCCGGTGCTGGTCCGACTCTCCGGCGCTGGTCGTGGTCATCTGCGACACCGTCATCTGTGACAGGTCGACCAGGGCGCACAGCCCGCCGCGGTCCCGGGCCACGCTGGCGACCACCGTCGCGGCCAGAAGGTGGTCGCGGGACACCGGCATCGCGAAGCACACCGCGTCGACCCCGTCGAGGGCGGCCGCCACCTGCTCGGGCCGCGTCGGGTCGCCGACGACCAGCTCCGCCCCGCCCGCGTCGAACCACGCGTCGGCCTGCGGCACGAGCCCCCGCACGGCGACGCCGGCGGCCCGCAGCTCGGCCAGCACGGCGCGCCCGACACCGCCGAGGCCGGCGACCAGGACCAGGCTCACGGTCGGGCGCTACCCCTGGCCGGGGTCGGCAAACTCCAGGTCGGCGAGGATCGCGGCTCGGGTCGGGCGGCGGTCGATCTCCATGAAGCGCTGCGGGGCGGCGACGGGGGCGAAGCCGCTGCGGCGGTACACCTCGTGGGCGTCGCGGGTGCCGAGCAGGAACCGGTCGATGCCGGCGGCCGTCAGGTCCGCGACGATGCCGTCGACGAGCCACCCGCCGAGCCCGCGGCCGCGGTGCGGGCGGTCGACGTACACGTCGCAGATCCAGGCGAACGTGGCCCCGTCGGTGACCGCCCGCGCGAACGCCACCGGCACGCCGTCGCCGGTCAGCACCGAGTAGGGCCGCGAACCGTCGATCGAGCGGGACACGAGGTCGAACGCGCGCCCGGCGGCCCAGTAGGAGTCCTCCGACAGCCAGCGATGCACAACCGTCTTGTCGACGTCGGAGGGGTCAGTGCTGAGGCGGTACCCCGGACGAACGCGTTCGTTCACGCACTGACAGTACCGCCGCCGCAGTTTGCTTTGAAAAGAGCCACTTTCGGGTCAGCGGACCGGGTCCCAGCCGTCGGGACCGGCCAGGTAGGCGGCGATCGTGTGGGTGGCGGCCTGCTCCCGGGTCAGTTGCGGGCGGTCGGCCGTGATCGCCGCGCCGGGGCCACGGTTGCAGAACTCCGCGTACCGGGCGTCACGCCACGGCCACGTGCCGAAGTCGGTCCACGGGGCGGGGTTGATGTGCGCGCCCAGGACCGAGTCGCGGATCGTCACCTCGGCGACCGCGTTCGGGTCGTTGCTCGGGTGCCACGGCCGGCCCAGGTACACGGTGCCGGCCGGGGCGTCGCTGGTCAGCTTGCACTCGGTGAGCAGGAAGCCGTGCGGGTTGGACAGGTCGGTGCTGGCCGCGGTGACATACCCGTTGTTCGTCGCCGAGCCGCGGGTCAGCGAGTGGATGCCGCAGCGGTCGAGCACGGCGGTGGCCCGGCCGAAGATGAAGTCGACGTCACCCTCGATGTAACATTTGCGCAGGTACACCCGGCTGATCGTGGTCGCGGCCGGGCTGTTCAGATACAGCGTGTCCTGGTTGGCCAGGAACCGGCAGTTGTCGAACACGATCCGGTCGGCCCGGGTCAGCACGGCGACCGCCTGCCGATTGGTGATCTCGGGGTGGGCGGCCTCGTCGAACGTGTTCGCGAACGTGAGGTTGCGGGCGTAGAAGTCGCTGCCGGAGATCGTCACCGAGGCGCTGCCGGAGGTGCCCCACGGCGTGCCGTCCGGCTTCAGGGTGCCGTTGGCCCGGTCGTCGCTGATCACCACGGCGGTGGGGTCCGGCCCCTGGCCGCGGAAGGTGATGAACGGCTTGTCCGCCGGAATGATGACCTGGCCGTGGTACTGCCCGGGCTGGATCTTCAGCGTGAACGGCCCGGTGTTCCCGGACGGCACCGCGTCGACGCCGGCCTGGATGGTGCTGACGTCGCCGCTGCCGTCGGCGGCAACGGTCAGATACGGCCCCGGCCAGGCAGACGCCGGACGACCCGCCGCGGTCACGCCCGCGACACCGGCCAGAGCCCCCGCGAGCAGCACGGATCTACGTCGCATGCGAGCCACCTCCTAGAGGAATGCGCTTTCCTCGCGCAACCCTAGGGCCGCCAACGAACACGGTCAATGAAAACCTTGTTGCAGTGAGTTGCAGCCGCCCCCCGCCGCCCGCCTTCCGCCCACGCGCACGAACTTCGTTCGCGCGCCAAAACTTAGTTCGCGAGCAGAAACTTAGGTCGAGTAGCCGGGCCGGAGTCTCACCTCCCGGCTCTCACAGAGCTGGGCGTGGCAGTCTCCCGTCACCCAGCTCTTGTCATCTTGTCTGCCAGGGTGTGTGGACCCATGCCCAGTGGGCGAAGAGTCTGGGGTACTGGCTGGTGATGCGTTGCCAGGCCGCCATCGCCTTCGTGTAGGACCGCAGCCGTTTGTATTTCTTGCGGATCCAGCGCACCAGGTAGGCGTTGATGCGCGCGAGGAGAGGACACAGCGCGGGCGGTAAAACGCTCCGTAGTACCGGATCCAGCCGCGAACGATCGGGTTGATCTTCTTTGCGATCTCGCCGATGGTGAGGAGGTTCTGCGGTGCAGCCGCCAGCGGCGGACCTCACCGCTGATCTTCTTGAGGGCGTTGGTGCTGATCGCGGGCAGGAACGAGGTGAACTTCCTGCCGTGCCTGCTCCGCGCCGCGCGGGTGCGGAACGTGAACCCCAGGAAGGTGAACGAGGTGTGCTCGTAGGTGCCCCGTCGGTCGCCGTCCTTGCAGTACACGATCCTTGTTTTGGTCGGGTGCAGTCGCAGCCCGACCTGTTCCATCCTGTCCGCGATCGCCACCCGGTCGCGGTACCGTTCGAACGGGACGGACGGGTATTCCCGGGCCATCCACGCGTCGAACGCGTAGTGCAGGTCGGGCGGATGTTTCGGAACCCGCGCCGGACGCGTGCCGGGGTGAGCCGGCCGGGAAGGGCGGGGCGTTCCCGGGGCCGGCGCATATCAGCGGCCAGGACGCGAGCCAGCCGTAGCTGGGTGTGGCAGGCGACGACCAGCCAGGTCCAGCGGTCGGCGGCGAGTGGGTCGCGGAGTTTCGGCCGGGTCCAGCCGAGGGTTTGCTTGAACAGGCGGAAGGTGTGTTCGAGGACCGCGTGAGCTGGCGGTGGTCAACGTTGACTGCGTGGTGTTGACAATGGTCGACGCGTTCATGGCGTGGTGCTGACTGCGTGAGCTGGCGGTGGTCGACGTTGACTGCGTGGTGTTGACCGCGTGGGCTGACAGGGGTCGACGTTGATTGCGCGGTGTTGACGGTGGTCGACGTTGATTGCGTGGGAGGACGATCGTCGACGTTGACGAAAATCAACGTTGATTGGACGGGTCGTCAACGTGTGGGGAGTTCGCGCTCCACTGAGATTTGGAAGGCCTCGATGCGGCTTACCACGTGCATGAGGCCGGCGAAGTCGACCGGCTTCGGGATGTAGTCGTCGACCTGCAGCGCGTGGCTGCGTAGGAAGTCTTCCTCGACGGTGGAGGAGGTCAGGACCACGACCGGGATGCGCCGCAGGTCCGGGTCGGCGTGGATCGTCTCCAGGACGACGCGGCCGTCTACGCCCGGCAGGTTGAGGTCGAGCAGGATGATGTCGGGGCGGGCGGCGGTCGTGTGTTCGCCGGTGCGGCGTAGCAGGCGCAGGGCCTCCGCGCCGTCGGTGCAGACGGTCAGGCGGTTGCGCAGTTTGTTCTCCGCGAACGCCTCGCGTGTGATGAGCACGTCGCCCGGGTCGTCCTCGACCAGCAGGATCTCGATGGGGACGGCCCGCGCGCTGCTCATCGTGCCCCTTCCGACACAGTTCGCACCACAGTAACGCTTTCCGCAAAGCCGATGCCTTTGGCCGCCGAAAGCCGATACCCGGCCCCGCATCCCCGGGCCCAGGAAGCGTGCGCCCGAGGCCCGCGGCCTCGGCCCGGAAGGCACGCGGCCCGGCCCGCCTCCGCAATCGCGGAAGTCGATGCAACGCGCTGTGTGCGGGCCCGAAAGACTCCGCCCCGGGCCCCGCGGTGGGCTCGGGACCGCTACCGTCAAACGCGTGACGTTCACGGTCGGCACGGCAGGCGGCGGGCACGGTGGTGGCGGCGAGCGGGAAGGCGACGGCGGCGGGCGTGGGGGTGAGCACGGCGTTGTGCGGGCCGAAGGTGAGCTCGACGTCGGCAACGCTCCCGAGCTGCGGGTCGCGGTCAACGCCGCCCTCGACGCGCACCCCACGCTGGTGGTCGACCTGACCGCGGTCACGTTCATGGACTCGGTCTCGCTCGGCGTGCTCATCGGCGCCTACAACCGGGCCCGCGAGGCCGGTGGTGCGTTCGTTGTCGTCTGCACCGACGAGCGGGTCGGGCGCATCTTCCGGATCACGGGGCTGGATCAGGTTTTCACGATTGTCGCCTCACCGGAGGCGGCGGCCGAGGCCCTCTGACGGCCGGAGCCGGCTGACGTCGGCGCCCGGGAGGTGGAGCACCTCGTACTGGCCGCGATGGGCGGTGCTCCACAGCTCGAACCGCAGGACCTCCCACCGATGTGGGCCGAGCGCCACAACCGCCGTGTGCAGGGCGGGAGCGGCGGCCGGGGTGGGCAGGTCGGCGCCCGGTCGTCGAGCGCGTGGCCGTTGCGGCGCGCGCGCCTCGGGGGCTAGGTGTGCCGCAGGATGGCGTCGATCTCGGCGATCTCTTCCTCGGTGTGCCGGCCCAGGATCAGGTCCAGCTCGAGCCGCTCGGCCGGCGTCCGGTAGGCGCCGATCTCCCGGGCGAGCTGGCGGCGGGCGCGACGGGCCTGGATGTGCCCGCTGATTGCAGTGCGCACTCGGCGCGTGGTGGTCTCCATGGGCTCTACTGTATCGATTCAGAAAGATCATCTCAGGCGAATGAGCAGTTCGACCGGAGTGACCGCGCGCACGCACCGGCTGAGCAGCGCAAGGAGCCGCCCGACGTGCGCGAGGTCACCCCCCGGGAAGTGAAATCAGCTGACGACGACGTCCCGGAAGTAGTTCGTGTTGTTGAAAGACGTCGTGGGCATCGCACCGAGCGTCGTGGAGAAGACCCCGCTGCCGGTGTACGTGTGCAGATTCCCGTTGACGATCGGGCTGTCGAACCCGTGCGCCGTGTACGGGTACCAGTTGTCGCCGCTCGTGGAGACCGACACGACGTAATCCGTCCCCGCGGCCAGGCTGTAGGCGGCCGGGAGCGGGAACTCGCGCCAGCCCTGGGTGCCGGCGGTGACGTTCCAGGTGTACGGACCGGCGACGACGGTACCGGTGGCGGCGTTCCAGAGCCGCACCGTGTGGTTGCCGCCCTCGCTCGCCCCGGTGTAGATCCGCACCTTGGTGAGTGAGCCGGCCGCGGTGGAGGAGAACCGGGTGCCGAGCTCGTATCCGCCCGGGTCGCTGAGGAATCCGGCCGGCGTCTGGGTGGTGAGGATGGTGCCGCCGCCGGTACCCCCACCGGTCGACGTGAAGCTGACGTCGGCGAAGTAGTTGCTGTTGCCGAAGCTCCCGGTCGGGAACGTGCCGATCGGGCCGTAGACGCCGTTGGCCCCGTCGGCGACCGCGGTGAGCGGGCCGTTGACCAGCGGGCTGTCGAAGGCGTTGTTGGTCTGGTTGTAGTAGCCGTGGACGCCGACGGTCACGACATAGACGGTGCCGGCCTGGATGGTCACCGGCGGCGACAGGGTCGCCTGCTGCCAGCCGACGTGCGACTCGCCGGTGAAGTTCACGGTCGCGAGCGAGGTGCCGCCGCTGGTCCACAGGTGGCCGGTGTGCGTGCCGGTCTCGCTGAAGCCGCGGTAGTACCGGATGGCGGTGATCTGGCCGTTGGTCGCGGCCTGGAACTTCATGCCCATCTCGTAGGCGGCGCCGCCGTCGGTGACGTTGATCCGGCCGGGGATCTGGGGGCCGAGCACATTGGCGCCGGAGTCGGCCGTCCAAGTGCCGGCGCCAAGATCCAGATGCCAGGTGTTGTACCAGTTCAGCGCCATCGTGTTGCCGGTGAAGGTGAGCGGCAGCCAGGCGTAGGTGGAGGCGCTCAGGTCGCACTTGGCCTGCGGGCAGTCCCAGCGGTCGCCGATCCAGACGTACGTGGTGCCCGCGGTGCCCTGGACCGGCAGGATGTCGAAGGCCTGCGTGTTGTAGGTGACGCTGTTGCCGAGGTTGCCGTCCGGCTGGCTGTTCCAGGGGCCGGCGAGGCTGGTCGCGTGCCGGTAGTGGTTCTGGTTCGCGGCCCAGCCGGAGCAGTACGAATTGGTCAGGAAGTAGGTGCCGTTGTTCTTCACCACGGCCGGCGCCTCCTCGCACTGGCCGCTGGAGAAGTTGGCGACGCGCTGCGCGACCGAGAGGTAGTCGGTGGCGAGCCGGTCGATGCTGACGGAGCTGTTGCCGTCGGAGTACAGGACGTAGGCGGTGCCGTCGGTGTCCTGGAACGAGCCCATGTCGTAGACGCTGGAGGCGTTCGGCGGCCACTCGTCGCGCACGAAGGTGAACGGCCCGGCCGGCGTGGTCGCCGTCATGAAGACGAGGTGGCCGGTCTCGAGCTGGCCGTTGGTGCCGTCGCCGCAGCACTCGCTGAGGACCATCACGTACTTCGCGGTGCCCGCGTTGTAGAGCACCCGCGGGTTGTACGCGACCAGCTTGTTCGACAGCGTCCCGCTGGTGGTGGGGGAGACCGCCAGGCCCTGATAGTGCCAGGTGACGAAGTCGGTGGACGAGTACACGTTGATGCCGCCGAAGGCCGCGAACGGCAGGGCGTTGTTCGTGTCGCGGGGCGCCGAGCCGTACCAGTACCAGGTGCTGCCGAACTTGGTGACGTCGCTGCCGTGGGCCTGCAGCGGGTTGCCGCTGTCGTCGTCGATGCCCGCACCGGCCCGGATCGTCACGACCGGGGCGGCCGACGCCGGTCCGGCGATGAGGACGGCCGGGACGGCTCCGAACAGGCCGGCGACGAGGAGGAGGAGTGCACGGATTTTCATTGAATGAAATCGACTGTCACTCATAGGAAATATGAGCAGCCGATCCTGGGTGCCGTCAAGGGCGTCCGCGCTGTCACTTTCCGTAGTTACGCTCTGACTGATAGGGGATCTTGACGGCATCTGGCGGGCAGTGCTTGCATTGAGTGCAACACGTTTTCACTGGATGAAAATCAGTGCGGGAGTTGCCGATGAGACTTCGTTGGGTTCTCTGTTCAGCCACGCTGCTAGGCCTGGTCGCAACCGCGGGTTGCGGCGCCACATCGGATTCGACGTCGCCGGCCCCGAGCGGGTCGGCGAAGCAGGGCGGCGTGCTGACGATCGGCGCCGCGCAGAGCATCGCCGAGCTGAACCCGGTGACCAAGGCCAACGCCTGGGAACAGGTGCTGTTCAGCCTCATGTGGGACGGCCTGGTGAAGACCGGGCAGGACCAGAAGACGATCGAGCCCGATCTGGCCACGACCTGGACGCCGTCGAGCGACCTGAAGACCTGGACGTTTCAGCTGCGGCCGGGCGTCAAGTTCTCCAACGGCAACGCGCTCAACGCGGCCAGCGTCGTCTCGACGATCAAGTACTACCAGGACCCCAAGACCACCACGCAGCTGAAGAACAACGTGGCGCCCATCGCCGACGTCAAGGCCGACGGCGACACCACGGTCGTGTTCACGCTGTCGGAGCCGAACGCGCTGTTCCCGTCCTCGATCGAGATGGTGAAGATCGTCGACACGGCGGCCATGGGCACCATGGAGAGCCAGCCGGCCGTGACCGGGCCGTTCAAGGTCAAGGAGTTCGTCGCGGACGACCACCTGACCCTGGAGCGCAACCCCGGCTACTTCGGTACCCCGGCCAAGCTCGACGGCATCAAGCTGGTCAAGGCGGCCGACGCCTCCTCCGCGGTCACCGCGCTGCAGTCCGGCGACCTCGACGCGCTGTGGTCGGCGCCGCTGTCGCAGGTGGCGGCGATCTCGGCCAACCCCAACCTGGCGGTCATCAAGCCCTCGGTCATCGGGCAGTACGTCAGCTGGGAGGTCGACACCACGGCGCCGCCGTTCAACAACCCCGTCGCCCGCCAGGCCCTGGCCTACGCGATCGACGCGAAGTCGATCCTCAAGGCGGCCTACTTCGACCAGGGCGTCATCTCGACCACCAACAACCCGCTGACGACCAACAACCCCGACTACGGCGGCACCCTGACCGACTACTCCTACAACCTGGACAAAGCCAAGGAACTGTTCGCGCAGGCCGGCATCACCGCCGGTGCGACGTTCACCTGGTGGGGCGCGTCCAACCAGTATCCGGAGTGGAACACCAGCGCGCAGATCCTCCAGGCGAGCCTGAAGCAGATCGGCATCGACCTGAAGATCCAGAACACCGACATCGCGTCCTGGCCGACCAAGTTTTACCCGGCCGGCAAGTCGTTCCCCGGCCTGATCGTGCCCAACTTCCAGTCCTACACGCCGGCCGCGCCCGACCAGTTCCTGTTCCTGCGCACCGGCCGGTGCGAGTGCAACTGGAACAACACCGCGTTCGACCAGCTCTACACCAAGGCCCTCGCCACCGCCGACCCGGCGGCCCGCAAGGACGTGTGGGGCCAGGTCCAGGCCATGGTGAACAAGGAGGTCCCGATCTACGTGCCGCTGCAGTTCGCGACCGTGACCGCGACCAAGCGCACGGTGGTCGGCCTGTGGGTCGACGGCGGCGGCAACCCGCACCTGGAAAGCGCCGGGTTCGCGGCCTGACGCGGGAAGGAGACAAGCGGTGCGCCACATCGTCAACCGGGTGATCGTCAGCATCCTGATGCTGGTCGCCGCCTCCATCCTCATCTTCGTCGTCCTGCGGGCCCTGCCAGGGGACCCGGTGCTGACCCGGCTGGCGGGCTCGCAGGGCGTCGACCAGAACTCCATCCAGCGGCTGCGGGCCGAGGCCGGCCTCGACCGGCCCCTGATCGCCCAGTACTTCGGCTGGGTGACCGGCATCCTGCACGGCGACCTCGGGCAGTCGTACTTCTCGCACCAGCCGGTCGCGGCCCTGCTGACCCAGCGCATCGGCCCGACCGTCGAGCTGACCGTCCTGGCCGTCCTGCTCTCGGTCGTGCTCGCGCTGCCCGCCGCCGTGGCCGCCGCCGAGCGGCCCGGCGGCTGGGCCGACCGGCTGGTCACCTCCTTCGCCGCGGCCGGGATGTCGTTCCCGCCGTTCGTGGCCGGCATCGCGCTGATCCTGATCTTCAGCGTCGGCCTGCACTGGCTGCCGGCCCGCGGCTACACGCCGCTGACCACCGACCCGGTGCAGAACCTGCGGGACATGACGCTGCCGGCCATCGCGCTGGCCATCGGCGCCGCCCCACTGGTGTACCGCTACCTCAAGGGGGAGCTCATCACCGCCTTCGACTCCGACTACGCCCGCACCGCGGAGGGCAAGGGGGTGCCGCGCTCGCGCGTCGTCGTGCGGCACGCGCTGCGCAACGCGGCGCTGCCGAGCCTCACGATGATCGGGCTGATCGTCGGGTACACCCTCGGCGGCAGCGTCATCGTCGAGTACGCCTTCGGCATCTCCGGCCTCGGCTCGCTCTCGGTCGAGGCGGCGTTCCGGCGCGACTACGCCGTGCTGCAGTCCGTCGTCCTGCTCGTCAGCGCCCTGTTCATCCTGGTGACCCTGGCCGTCGACGTGCTCACCGGCCTGCTCGACCCGCGCACCCGGACCCGGCATGGCTGAACCCGCGACCGCCGTGCGCCGCCGCGGCCGGCGCCGGCGGCCGGTGAGCCTCGCCGTCTTCGGGCTGATCGCGGCCGCCTGCGTCCTCGCGCCGGTCGTCGACCCGAACCGCCCGACCACCCCCGACCCGGCGAACGCGTTCGCACCCGCCTCGGCCGCGCACTGGCTCGGCACCGACGAGCTGGGCCGCGACATGCTGGCCCGGCTGCTGTACGGCGGCCGGCTCTCCCTGGGGGTCGCCGCCGGCGCGGTCGTCATCGCGCTCGTGCTCGGCACCGCCTGGGGCCTGCTCGCCGCGTCGACCCGCGGCCTCGCCGACCAGCTGCTCATGCGCACCGCCGACGTGGCCATGGCCGTGCCGCAGATCCTCTTCGCGCTCGTCTGCGTCGCCGCGTTCGGCGCGTCGCTGCCGTCGCTGATCATCATCGCCGGCCTGCTGCTCGCCCCGACGTCGGCCCGGATGGCGCGGGCCGCGGTGATCCAGGAGATGACGCTCGACTACTACCTCGCCGCGGTGGCCAGCGGCACCGGCCGGGTCCGGCTGCTGCTGAGCGAGCTGCTGCCGAACGTGGCCCCGGCCCTGGGCTCGCAGGCCGTCATCAACGCCGCCAGCGCCATCATCCTGGAGGCCAGCCTGAGCTTCGTCGGCCTGGGCGTGCAGCCGCCGCAGATGTCCTGGGGCGGCCTGCTGCAGCAGGGGTACGCGTTCCTGTTCAGCGACCCCAGCTACGCCCTCGGCCCGGCGGCCTTCATCCTGCTCACGGTGCTCTGCCTGAACCTGGCCGCGGACCGCCTCGGCGGCGCCGGCCTGCTCGGCCCGAGGAGCGCGCGGTGAAGCCCGAGGAGCGCGCGGTGAAGCCCGAGGAGCGCCAGGTGAGCGCCGACCGGTCCGGACTGCAGGTGGAAGACTTGCGGGTCGGGGTGGGGGAGACGCCGATCGTGCGGGGCGTGAGCTTCACCCTCGCCCCCGGCGCCCGCCTCGGCCTGGTCGGCGAGTCCGGCTCCGGCAAGTCCCTGACCGCCCTCGCCGTGATGGGCCTGATCCGGCCGCCGCTGCGCATCGCCGGCGGCGCGGTCCGGGTCGGCGGCACCGACCTGCGCACGCTGCGCCGCCGCGAGCTCGACCGGGTCCGGGGCCGGCGGATCGCGATGATCTACCAGGACCCGGCGGCCGCGCTCAACCCGCTCATGACCGTCGGCGATCAGATCGGCGAGGTCGTGCGCCGCCACGCCGGGGCGAGCCGGTCCGCGGCCGTCGCCCGGGCCGTCGAGCTGCTCGGCGAGGTCGGCGTGGCCAACGCGCGGACCCGGCACCGTTCGTATCCGCACGAGTTCTCCGGCGGCATGCTCCAGCGCGTGATGATCGCGATGGCCCTGGCCGGCGACCCGGACGTGCTGCTGTGCGACGAGCCGACGACCGCGCTCGATGTCACCACCCAGCTGCGGATCATGAACCTGCTCGACCGGCTGTGCGCGGCCACCGGCGTCGCCGCGCTGCTGATCACCCACGACCTCGGCGTCGCCGCCGGGTTCTGCGACGACATCGCCGTCATGTACGCGGGCCGGATCGTGGAGCGGGCCGCCACCACGGCGCTGTACGACCGGCCCCGCCACCCGTACAGCCGGGCGCTCATGTCCGCGATCATCGACCTCGACGCCGACCTGGGCCGCCCGGTCCCGGCCATCCCCGGGCAGCCGCCGGCCCCGGGCGAGCTCGCGAGCGGCTGCCCGTTCCGGCCCCGCTGCCCCTTCGCGATCGACGCCTGCGCGGCCGCCGAGCCGGACCCGCGCGAGATCGACGGGCATTCGGTGCGCTGCATCCGGGCCGAGGAGGTGGCCGTATGAACACATCGCTGCTCACCGTGACCGACCTGGTGAAGACGTACCCGGGCCGCGGCGGCCCGGTCCGGGCGGTCGACGGCGTGTCCCTGGACATCGCCCCCGGCGAGACGTACGGCCTGGTCGGCGAGTCCGGCTCCGGCAAGTCCACGCTCGCCAGGTGCGTGCTGCGCTTCACCCGGGCCGACAGCGGCACGATCGAGTTCGCCGGCCACGACCTCGGCCGCCTGCCGGAGCGCGAGCTGCGCCGGTTGCGGGCCCGCATCCAGATCGTCTTCCAGCATCCGCACGGGTCGCTCAACCGGCGGCACGCGATCGCCGACATCATCGCCGCGCCGCTCGTCGCCCACCGCACCGGCTCCCGCGAGGCGCGGGCCGCCCGGGTCCGGGAGCTGCTGGACCTCGTCCAGCTGCCGGCGGCGATCGCCCGGCGCCGGCCGCGGGAGCTCTCCGGCGGGCAGGCCCAGCGGGTCGCGATCGCCCGGGCCCTGGCCCTGCGCCCCGAGTTCGTCGTGCTCGACGAGGCCGTCTCGGCCCTGGACGTCTCCGTGCGGGCGCAGATCCTCAACCTCCTCGCCGAGCTGCAGCGCGAGCTGGGTCTGACGTACCTGTTCATCTCCCACGACCTGGCGGTCGTCCGCTACGTCGCCCAGCGGGTCGGCGTCATGTACCGCGGCCGGCTGGTCGAGCAGGCCGGCCGGGCGGACCTGTTCGGCGCGCCGCGGCATCCCTACACCCGGATGCTGCTCGACGCCGTCCCGGTCGCTGACCCCGGCCGGCAGCGGGAACGGATGGCGGCCGCGGCCGGCGGCGGCGACCCGGCCGACGACACCCCGGTGACCGGCTGCCGGTTCCGGCCCCGCTGTCCCGTCGGGCGCGACGACGCGCGCTGCGCCACCGAGGACCCCGCACTGACCGCGCCGGGCGGATCGGCCACGCTGGTGGCCTGCCACTACCCGGACCGCACCGCGGCCGGGCCACCGTCCACCCCGTCCACTCTGGAGTCCAGGTGACCGACACGCCACCCGTCCGCCTCGGGGACCGGCTCGTCACGATCGTCGAGACCTTCCTCGCCGCACCCCGGCAGAGCCTGTCCGAGGTGTCCGCCGCCTGCGGCATGGAACCCTCCACGACCTCGCGGTACCTGCGCCAGCTGGTCGAGCACGGCTGGCTGGAGCGCGACGAGGAGACCCGCCTGTACAGCCTCGGCGTCCGCATGATCGCGATCGGGCACGCGGCCCGCTCGGCCCGGCCGCTGCGGGCCCGGCTCCTGCCGCACATGCGCGAGCTCGTGATGCGCTTCGACGAGACCGTCAACCTGGCCGTGCACCAGTCCGGTGAGGTGGTGGTCATCGAGGCGGTCGAGGGGGGCCGCTCGATCCGCCGCGGCGCCAGCGTCGGCGACCGCGACAACTGGTTCACCTCCAGCCTCGGCAAGGCGATCATGGCGCACCTGCCCGAGTGGCAGGTCGTCCAGCTGTGGGAGCGCCACCGCCCGGACCGCCGGACCCAGCACACCCTCGTCGAGCTGGACGCGGCCCTGGCCGACCTCGAAGCGGTGCGGCGCAACGGCTACGCGCTGGACGACGAGGAGGAGGAGATCGGCCTCAAGTGCGTCGGCGTGGCCATCAGCGACGCCCGCGGCCAGTACACCCACGCGCTGAGCATCAGCGGCCCGACGGCGCGGATGAACGAGCGGCTGACCGAGACGATCGAGGCGCTGCAAAGCGTGGCCCGATCGGTCGACGGCGGACGGCGGGAGGCCCGATGAGCCCCGAGGTCGAGGTCGAGGTCGACGTGCACACCCACCTCGGCGAGCACGGCACGCACGTGCACGCGCCCCTGGCGGAGCACGAGATCCGGGCCTGGGGCCGGGTCAGCTGGGACGTGACCACCCAGGAGCACGCGGCCGCCGCGAACTCCGCCCGGACCTCGATCGTGCTGGCCTTCGACGCCGAACCGGTAGGGGTGGTCGTGCCCAACGACTACGTCGCCGCGGCCGTCGCCGGCCAGGACCGGCTGATCGGGTTCGCCAGCGTCAACCCCAACCGGCCCGACGCCGCCGCCCGGCTGGAGACCGCGGTGCGCGACCTCGGGCTGCGCGGGCTGAAACTCGGCCCCACCTACCAGCACTTCCACCCGCACGACCGGGCCTGCCTGGACCTGCTCGAGGTGGCCGACCACTACCGGCTGCCGGTCATCTGGCACCAGGGGACCACGTTCACGTCGGCCGCGATCGCCGAATACGCCCGCCCGGTCCAGCTGGACCTGGCCGCCCGGACGTTTCCGAACCTGCCGATGTGGATCGCGCACTTCGGGCACCCGTGGATGGCCGAGTGCGTGGCCACCGCCCGGCGGCACGAGCACTTCTTCATCGACGTCTCGGCCCTCGACACCCGCCCGTGGCAGCTGGCTCAGGCACTCGCGGCCGCGTACGAGTACCGAATCATGGATCGCATTTTGTTTGGTAGTGACTATCCCTTCTCGACCGTCGAGCGGACCGTGGCCGGGCTGCGCCGCGCCGCCGCGTTGTGCCGCCGCCTGGGCATCGCCGAGGTGACCGACGACGACGTCGACGCGATCTGCCGGCGGGACGCCCTGTCCCGGCTGGGCCTGCGGCCACCCGCACCGCAGGCGACCTGACCAGTTTTTCTCACCGCAACAAGGAGGAACGATGGGCGTGGCCCTCGGTGGCGTCCTGGCCGTGTTCCAAACCCCGTTCACCGCCGACGGGGCCGTCGACCGGGCGGCGCTGGAACGGCAGTTCGACTGGCTGTTCGCCAACGGCGCCGACGGCGTCGTGTTCGGCATGGTCTCCGAGGTGCTGCGGCTGTCCTCCGAGGAGCGCGACGACGTGGCCCGGCTGGCCTGCAAGCTGGCCGACGGCCGGGGCCACTCGGTCATCAGCGTCGGCGCCGAGTCGACCGTCGTCGCCGTCCGCCACGCCAAGCACGCCGCCGCCTGCGGCGCCACGGCCCTGATGGCGGCGCCGCCGGCCCTGCACCCGGCCGGCGACGACGAACTGTTCGGCTACTTCGGCGCGATCGTCGAGGCGGTCGACGTGCCGCTGGTCGTGCAGGACGCCAGCGGCTACGTCGGCACCTCGCTGTCGATCCCGCTGCAGGCGCGGCTGCACGCCGAATACGGCGACCGCGTGATGTTCAAACCCGAGGCCCCGCCGATCGGGCCGCGGCTCACCACCCTGCTCGACGCCACCGGCGGCCGGGCCCGCGTGTTCGAGGGGACCGGCGGGCTGTACCTCATCGACAGCTTCCGCCGCGGCGCCGTCGGCACGATGCCGGCCGGCGAGACCGTGTGGGCCCTGTCCGCGCTGTGGCGGGCCCTGACCGCCGGGGACTACGCCCGGGCCTACCGGATCTCCGGACCCCTGGCCATGCTCGTCTCCCAGCAGACGTCCCTCGACCTGTTCGTCAACGTCGAAAAGCATTCGCTGGTACGGCAGGGAGTCCTGCCCAGCGCGGTGATGCGCGGCCCCACCGGCGAGCCCGCCGACGCCCAGATGACGGAGGAGATCAACCGGCTGATGGACCTGCTGCGCGCGGCGGTCGACGATGCCTGACCGGGTCGCGGTCGTCGTCGGCGCGGGCGGTGACATCGGGGGTGCCTGCGCCCGGCGGCTGGCCCGCACCCACGGCGCGGTGCTGTGCGTGGACCGCGACCCGGCCCGCGTCGCGCCGGCCGGCTGGGCGCGAACCCTGACCGCGGACGCCGCCGACCCGGCCTTCGCCGACACCGTGGTGGCCGCGGCGGCGGGCATCGGGCCGGTCGGCGCGGTCGTGCACGCCGTCGCGTTCGAGGAGCACGCGCCGGCCGTGACGGTCACGCGGGCGAGCGTCGAGCGCAGCCTGGCCGTCGGCCCGCTCGCGGCGCTGAGCCTGTTCCGCGGGCTGGTCGCGGCCGAGGCCCTCGCGGCCGGCGCGTCGCTGGTCGCGATCGGCTCCCTGCACGCCACCGTGCCGTTCCCGGACTGCGTCGGCTACAACGCCGCGCACGGCGCCCTGGCCCAGATCGTGCGGACCCTGGCCCACGAGTGGGCGCCCCGGCGCATCCGGGTCAACGCCGTCGTCCCCGGCTGGATCCGCACCGCCGGGGAGGCCGGCCTCTACGGCGACGGGCACCTCGACCGGGTCGCCGCGCTGCTGCCACTGGGCCGGTTCGGCACCGCCGAGGACGTCGCGGCCGCGGTCGGCTACGTCTGTTCCGACGAGGCCGGCTACGTCTCCGGCAGCTTCCTCACCGTCGACGGCGGCCTCGGCGCCTCCCTCGCCCGGCTGCCCGGCGGTGCGGCGTGAACGTCACCTGCGTCTTCGCCCACCAGGACGACGAGATGCGCTGCCTCGGCACGCTGCTGCGGCTGCACGCCCGCGGCCACCGCATCGGCTTCGTGTGCGTCACCGACGGCGGGGGCGGGCTGCCGTTCGGCGGGCCGGACGGCGAACCGGCGGCGGCGGTCCGCGAGCGCGAGATGCGGGCGGTGGCCGAGCGGTTCGACGCGCAGTACCTGTGCCTGGGCCGGGAGGACGGCTTCACCACCGGCGACGCGGCCCTGCGCCGGGACCTCATCGCGGCGCTGCGCCGGCTCGGCTCGGAGCTGATCATCACCCACTGGACCAGCGACTACAACGACGACCACGTCGTCACCGCGAAGGCCGTCACCGACGCCGCGCTCTTCGTCAACCTGGCGTCCTTCGAGCCGGCCGTCGCGGCGCTTCCATCGGTACCGCGAGTGCTGTACGCGCACCCCGGCGAAGGCTACGGCTTCGAACCGACGCACTTCGTCGAGCTCTCCGCGGCCCACGTCGCCGAGAAGAGCGAGCTGATCCGCCGGCACGACAGCCAGATGGCGGTCATGCGGCGGCTGCGCGGCTACGACTACGCCGACGAGATGGCCGCGGAGACCCACCGCACGGGGGCCCGGCTCATGGTGGCGCACGCCGAGGCGTTCCGGCCGTGCCTGGCCGAGCGGCGCATCCCGTGGCCGACCGACCTGCCCGGCCCGCTGTCCGAGTCCGGCCCGCTGTCCGAGTCCGGCCCGCTGTCCGAGGAGGGCGTATGAAGATCACCAGCGTCACGCCGATCCTGCTCGGCGGCGACGAGCGCTACGGCTCCCACGACGGCGCGGCCGAGGCCACCGACCAGGGCGACCGGCTCCTGCTCGTGCGCGTCGGCACCGACGAGGGCCTGGCCGGCTGGTCCGACGTGGAGACGTTCGGGCCGGCGGCGGTACCGGTGCTGCAGGGCACCGGCATGAGCGGCCTGGGCTTCCGGACCCTGGCCGAGGAGCTCATCGGCCGCGACCCGCTGCAGCCGGAGCGGCTGTGGGACGAGCTGTACCTCGCCACCGCCTACTACGGCCGCCGGGGCGTGGTCATGCACGCCATGTCGGCCGTCGACAACTGCCTGTGGTCGATCCGGGCCCAGGCCGCCGGGGTCGACCTCGCGACCACCCTCGGTGGGCGGCGCCGGGACCGGCTGCCGGCCTACGCCTCCACCCTGTTCCGCAAGACCCCGCACGACAACGCGGCCGCCGCCGCCCGCTACGTGGACCTCGGCTTCCGGGGCGTCAAGTTCGGCTGGGGCGGCTTCGGCGTCGACCCCGCCCGCGACCGCGACAACCTGGCCGCGATCACCGAGGCGCTGCCCGCCGACCGCGCGCTGATGGTCGACCCCGGCTGGTACGTCCACGACGGCGACCGGGCCCGCGTCCGCGACCGCCGCCAGACCGAGGCGATGCTGGCTCTGCTCGACGAGGTGCGCCCATACTGGGTCGAGGACTTCGTCCACCCCGAAACGCCGCGGGTGTACTGCGAACTGAAGACCGAGTTCCCGAGTCTGCGGTTCGCGGCCGGCGAGCAGCAGTCGACGATCTGGGACTTCCGGCGGCTCGTGGAGGAGGCCGGTGTCGACGTGCTGCAGCCCGACCTGTCCCGCTGCGGCGGCCTCACCGTCGCCACGCAGGTCGCGGCGGCCGCGCCGGACCGCGAGATCGTCACCCACTCCTGGCTCACCGACCTGCTGCACGGCTACAGCCTGCACTTCCTGGCCGCCCTGCCCGCGGCGACCTGGGTCGAGTTCAACGTCGCGCAGAGCGTGCTCAGCCGCGGCGTGGCCCGCGAGCACCTGCGCCTCGACCCGGACGGCACCGTCGCCGTACCGGCCGGCCCCGGCATCGGCGTCGAGGTCGACGAGGACTTCGTCCGCGCCCGCCGCCTCAACGACGCGGACTGGTAGCGCCGCCCGTGGATGTCCTGACCGCCGGTGAGGCGATGGCGCTGCTGCTGGCCGAGGACGCGGTGCCGCTGGGGCGGGCCGAGCGGTTCGCGCGCAGCGTCGCCGGGTCGGAGAGCAACGTCGCGATCGGCCTGGCCCGCCTGGGGCACACGGTCGCCTTCTGCGGCCGGGTCGGCGCCGACGCCGCCGGTGGGTGGGTCCGCGACACCCTGCGCGCCGAGGGTGTCGACGTCACCGCCCTGCACACCGATCCGCGGCGCCCGACCGGCCTGCTCCTGCGCGACCGGCCGGCCGGGGGCCGCCCTGTCTCCGTCGCCTACTACCGCACCGGCAGCGCGGCCACCGCCCTCGCTCCGGCCGACGTCGACGAGGCCCGCGTCGCCACGGCCCGGATGGTGTTCGTCTCCGGCATCACGGCGATGCTCTCGCCATCGGCCGCCGACTTCACCGACCGCCTCATCGCGGCCGCGTCGGCGGCGGGCGTCCCGGTCGCCTTCGACCCCAACGTCCGGCTGCGGCTGGCCGCTGCCGAGGACTGGCGGCGCATGTATGCCCGCTTCGCCGGCCGGATGGACACCCTGCTGCTCAGCGGCGAGGAGCTCCGCCGGCTGGGTCTGGCCCCGGACGCCCGCACGGACCCGGCCGGCCTGCTGTCCGGCCGCACCACCACGGTCGTCGTCACCCACGGCGCGGCCGGTGCGACGGCGACCACCGCCGCGGGCACCGTCCACGCCGCCGCGAGCCCGGTCTCCGCGCTCGACCCGGTCGGCGCCGGCGACGCCTTCACCGCGGGCTGGCTGTCGGCCCGGCTGCGCGGCCTACCCCCGGCCGACGCGTTGCGCGAGGCCGCCGCGGTCGCCGCGCTCGTGGTCGCCGTGCCCACCGACATCGCCGGCCTGCCCACCCCGGCCGAGCGCGACCGGCTGCTGTCCACCGGAGGAGACGACGTTGACCGCTGAGGACGAGGTACTCGAGGCGCTGCGGCGGCACCGGATCGTCGCCATCGTGCGGGCGCCCGACGCCGGCACCGCGCTCCGGCGGGCCCGGGACCTGCTCGCCGCCGGGCTGCGGGTCGTCGAGATCTCGCTGACCACCCCGGGCGCGTGGACGGCGATCGAGTCGCTGGCCGAGGAGTGCGCCGGCCGGGACGACGTGACAATCGGCGTGGGTACGGTCCTCAGCCCCGCCGACGCCGCCCGGGCCGCGGCCGCCGGGGCTCGCTTCGTCATCGCCCCGACGCTCGACCGGTCCGTGATCGCCGCCGCCCGCGACGGTGGGCTGGCCGCCATACCCGGCTGCGCCACCCCGACCGAGATGTGGCGGGCGACGCGGTGGGGCGCGACCGCCGTGAAGATCTTCCCGGCCACGCTGTGGACCCCGCGCGCCCTCGCCGGCGTGCTGGAGGCGCTGCCGGACCTGCGCTGCGTGCCGACCGGCGGCATCGGCCCGGACGACGTGGACACCTGGGTCGCGGCGGGCGCCCTCGCGGTCGGGATCGGCTCGGCCCTGACCCGGCCGGCCGTCAGCGATCCATCGCGTCCGGAGCCTCCGCGGTAGCGACCTCGAAGCCGTTGGTGGCGATGGCCTCGCAGTACCAGCGGCCGCTGCCCTTGATCGTGCGCTCGAGGGTCTCGTAGTCGACGCGGATCAGGCCGAAGCGGCGGCTGAACCCGAACGCCCACTCGAAGTTGTCCAGCAGCGACCACACGAAGTAGCCGCGCAGGTCGACGCCGGCCGCGATCGCCTCGTGGACCGCGGCCAGGTGCCCGCGCAGGTAGGCGATGCGCTCCGGGTCGTCGATGCCGCCGTCGGGGCCGGGCCGGTCGTCGTAGGCGGCCCCGTTCTCGGTCACGTACAGCGGGCGGTCGCCGTAGTCGCGGCGGATGCGCAGCAGCAGGTCGCGCAGCCCGGTCGGGTCGACGGACCAGCCCATGTGCGTCACCGGGCCCGGCGTGGGGTGAAACTGCACGTGCTGCGCGGTCGGGTAGCAGGTGCCGTGGTCGAGCACGCCCGGCGGGGCGGCGCTGACCAGGTCCGGCTGGTAGTAGTTCACGCAGATCGCGTCGACCGGGGCCGAGATCGCCGCCAGGTCGCCCGGGTGGACGAAGTGCCAGTCGGTCAGGTCCCGGGTGTCCTCGACGGTGTCGGCCGGGTAGGCGCCGAGCAGGATCGGGTCGAAGAAGATCCGGTTCAGCAGGCCGTCGATGCGGCGGGCGGCGTCGGCGTCCTCGGCGCTGCCGGTGAGCGGGCGGACGGCCCCGGCGTTCAGGGCGACCGACAGCTGACCGGTGGCCCCGGACGCGCGCAGCGCCTCGATCCCCAGGCCGTGCGCCAGGAGCAGATGGTGGGTGGCGGTCAGAGCGCCGACGTGGCCGCGGCGGCCGGGGGCGTGCCCGCCGGTGCCGTAGCCGAGGAACGCCGAGCACCACGGCTCGTTGAGCGTGTTCCACATGGCCACCCGGTCCCCGAGGCGGGCGCCCATGACGGCGGCGTAGTCGGCGAAGCGCAGGGCCGTCTCGCGGTTCGTCCAGCCGCCGGTGTCCTCGAGCTCCTGGGGCAGGTCCCAGTGGTAGAGGGTGGCGACCGGGCGGATGCCGGCGGTCAGGAGCTCGTCGACCAGGCGGTCGTAGAAGTCCAGACCGGCCTCGTTGACGCCGTGGCCGCCGGCCGGGCGGATGCGGGGCCAGGCGATCGAGAACCGGTACGCGGACAGGCCCAGCTCGGCCATGAGCTTGACGTCCTCGCGGAACCGCTCGTAGTGCCCGGTCGACACGGCACCGGTGTCACCGCCCGCGATCCGGCCCGGCTGGGCCGCGAACGTGTCCCAGATCGACGGGGTGCGGCCGTCGGCGTCCACGGAGCCCTCGATCTGGTATGCGGCCGTGGCGGCGCCCCACCAGAACGTTGAGGGAAAGGTCAGCCGGGCCGGCTGGGCCTGGACCGCCGTCGTGCTCACACACATCAACCCCTTCGGAGGTTTGGAGAGCGCTCTCCAAACTGTGTGACCAGACTGCGACCGGCTGTGCGCGCTGTCAAGGTCTGGTGGCGTCGCGGGCGGGCCAAAGTACCCCCGCTGGGTCCTTCGGCCCTTGACATGACGGAAATGGCGGGGCAACACTGCGTGCAATCGGAGAGCGCTCTCCAAACCGCCGCCATAGCGCTCTCCACCACACCCCGCAAGGAGCCTCCTCGTGCATCCGGCGCACACGCCCGCCCCCGCTTGGCGGAGAATCCTGACCTCGCGATGGCGCATCGTTCTGGTGCTCGCCGTCGTCGCCGCCGTCGCCGTCGTGGTCGCGCCCTTCGCGCGCGCCGCCGACGGCCTGATCTCCCAGGGCAAGCCCGTCACGTCCTCCTCGGACCAGGCCCCCGACGTCGCGGCCAGTTTCGTCAACGACGGCAACGCGGGCACCCGCTGGAGCAGCCAGTGGAGCGACCCGCAGTGGATCCGCATCGACCTCGGCGGGACCGCCACGATCAGCCAGGTCAAGCTGAGCTGGGAGGGCGCCTACGGCAAGGCCTTCCAGATCCAGACCTCGGCCGACGACCAGAACTGGACGAACATCTACAGCACGACCACCGGCACCGGCGGCGAGCAGACGCTCAGCGTGACCGGCAGCGGGCGGTACGTCCGGATGTACGGCACGGTCCGCGGCTCCGGCTACGGCTACTCGCTGTACGAGTTCCAGGTCTTCGGCACGATCGGCGGCACCAACCCGACCGGCGGCGCCTGCGACACCACGGCCAACGTGGCCCAGGGCAAGACGGCCACGGCGTCGTCGTCGGAGGGCGCCGGCAACGGCCCGCAGTACGCGGTCGACGGTGACGCCGGCACCCGCTGGAGCAGCTCCTTCAGCGACCCGCAGTGGCTCCAGGTCGACCTGGGCTCGTCGCGGTCGATCTGCCAGGTGGTCCTGCAGTGGGAGGCCGCCTACGGCAAGTCGTTCCAGATCCAGACGTCGGCCAACGGCACCGCGTGGACGGACGTCTACTCCACGACCACCGGCACCGGCGGCACACAGACGATCCCGGTGACCGGCACCGGCCGCTACATCCGCATGTACGGCACCGCGCGGCCGGGCGGCTACGGCTACTCGCTGTGGGAGTTCAAGGTCTACGCGGGCGGCGGCGGCACGACGTCGAACCCGCCGAGCTCGCCCCCGCCGACCTCCACGTCGCCGGACCCGACGAACTGGACCACGGTCTGGACGGACACCTTCGACGGCGGCGCCAACACCTCGCCGTCGGCGGCCAACTGGCTCCTGCGCACCGGCACGCAGTTCCCCGGCGGCGCCGCCAACTGGGGCACCGGTGAGGTCGAGACCGCGAGCAACAGCACGGCCAACGTGTACCTCGACGGGGCCGGGAAGCTCAACATCAAGGCGATCCGCGACGGGGCCGGCAACTGGACCTCCGGGCGGCTGGAGACCCAGCGCACCGACTTCCAGGCCGCGCCGGGCGAGCAGGTCAAGTTCACCGCCCTCGTCAAGCAGCCGGACGTCGCCAACGCGGCCGGGTACTGGCCGGGCTTCCGGGCCACGGGCGCGGCGTACCGCGGCAACTACAACAACTGGCCGGGCGTCGGCGAGACCGACATCATGACCGACGTCAACGGCCGCAGCCAGCTGTCGCAGACCCTGCACTGCGGCACCGCGCCCGACGGCGTGTGCGGCGAGTACAACGGCCGCTCCTCCGGGCTGGCGTCCTGCGTCGGGTGCCAGACCGGGTATCACGAGTACACCCAGGTGATCGACCGGACGAAGACCGACGAGGAGATCCGCTTCTACCTCGACGGGAAGCAGTCCTGGGTCGTGCGGGAGAGCCAGGTCGGCGTGACGGCCTGGAACAACGCCGTCCACCACGGCTTCTACCTGCGCTTCGACCTGTCGATCGGCGGCTCGCTGCCCAACGCGATCGCCGGGTTCACCACGCCCACCCCCGCCACGACGTCCGGCGGCGTCCTCTCCGTCGACTCGGTGACCGTGGCCAGGTCGACCGGCACCGCCCCGGCCGCGATGACCGACCCGGCCACCCCGGCCGGCCCGAGCGTCGTCAAGGTGACCGGCGGCCAGGGCAACTGGCAGCTGCAGGTCAACGGCCAGCCGTGGGAGGTCAAGGGCCTCACGTACGGGCCGCCGCAGGGTGCCGCGGACGGATACGTGCGCGACCTGAAGAACATGGGCGTCAACACGATCCGGACCTGGGGCGTCGACGACGCGCAGACCCCGGAGCTGCTCAACCGGGCCGCCCAGCAGGGCCTGAAGGTCGTCGTCGGGCACTGGCTCAACCAGGGCGCCGACTACGTCAACGACACCGCCTACAAGAACGCCACGAAGACCGAGGTCGTCAACCGGGTCAACGCGCTCAAGAACAACCCGGGCGTGCTGCTGTGGGACGTCGGCAACGAGGTCATCCTCACGATGCAGGACCACGGCCTGTCCGCGGCCGACGTCGAGGCCCGGCGGGTGGCCTACGCCAAGTTCGTCGACGAGCTCGCCGTGGCCATCCACGCGGCCGACCCCAACCACCCGGTGACGTCGACCGACGCCTACACCGGCGCCTGGCCGTACTACAAGGCGAACGCGCCGCACCTGGACCTGCTGGCCGTCAACTCCTACGGCGCCATCGGCAACATCAAGCAGGACTGGATCAACGGCGGGTACACGAAGCCGTACATCGTCACCGAGGGCGGGCCGTCCGGCGAGTGGGAGGTGCCCAACGACGTCAACGGGGTGCCGAACGAGCCGACCGACCTGCAGAAGCGCGACGGGTACACGGCCAGCTGGAACGCCATCAAGTCGCACCCCGGCGTGGCCCTCGGCGTGACCGAGTTCCACTACGGCCTGGAGAACGACTTCGGCGGCGTGTGGCTGAACACCTACCCCGGCGGTTGGCGCCGGCTGGGTTACGGTGCTTTGAAACAGGCCTACACGGGTACTCCACTGCCGAACACGGCCCCGCAGATCACCTCGATGACCGTCAGCAACCAGACGGCCGTCCCGGCGGGCAGCCAGTTCACGGTCAACGTGGCCGCCAGCGACCCCAACGGTGACGCGATCCGCTACAACCTGATGGCCAGCGACAAGTACATCACCGGCGGCACCGGCTTCCGCAACGTCAACTTCACGCAGAACGGCAGCTCGTTCTCGGTCACCGCGCCGGAGAAGCTGGGCGTGTGGAAGATCTACGTGTACGCGTTCGACGGCTTCGGCAACGTCGGCATCGAGACCCGCTCGTTCAAGGTCGTGGCGCCCTCGATCCCGGGGACGAACCTGGCCCTGAACAAGACGGCGACGGCGTCGAGCTACCAGCCGACCGGCACCAACGGCCCGCAGTTGCCGTCCTACGCGGTCGACGGCAACTACGGCACGCGGTGGGCCAGCGAGTGGGTCGACACCGCGTCGATCACCGTGGACCTGGGCTCGAAGCAGGCGTTCAACAAGGTGTTCCTGGCCTGGGAGGACGCGTACGCGAAGGGCTACCAGATCCAGACCTCCGACGACAACGCCAACTGGACGACGATCTACACGACCACGTCCGGCGACGGCGGGTTCGACGATGTGAATGTCAGCGGGAACGCGCGGTACGTCCGGATCAATGGCCAGACGCGGGCGACCGCCTACGGTTACTCCCTCTGGGAGTTCGGGGTGTACCGCTCGTAGGTCGTGCTTGGCGCGCTGCCCTGCTCGTGCGCCTCGCGCTCGTGCTTTGGTATGTGATGTGCGGTGAAAGCGCTCTCTGGGCCGAATGCCTGGAGAGCGCTTTCCGTAGGCCGTGCTATAAACCTTCGTGATGAGCGACAAACGGCGACCGACCTTGGAGGACGTGGCGGAGGCCGCGGGCGTGTCCCGCGCGACCGTCTCGCGGGTCATCAACGGCGTGCGCAACGTCGACCCGAAGCTGCACGAGATCGTGTGGCAGGCCGTCGACGCCACCGGCTACGTCCCCAACCGCGCCGCCCGCTCCCTGGTCACCCGCCGCAGCGGCACCGTAGCCCTGGTCGTCTCGGACTCTGTCTCCCACGACGACGACCCGTTCATGCGCCGCTTCTTCGCCGACCCGTTCTTCGGCCGCATCGTCGGCGGCGTGATGAGCGTCCTGCGCCCCAAGGGCATCCAGCTGGCCCTGCAGATCGTCGGCACCCAGGAGGCCCGCACCCGCCTCGTCGGCGACCTCGGCCAGGGCCAGGCCGACGGCGCCGTGCTGCTCTCCCTGCACCCCGAGGACACCCTGCCGCAGCAGCTGTGCGACGCCGGGATCGCCGCCGCGCTGGTCGGCCGCCCGGCCCAGCCCGTCCCCATCTCCTACGTCGACCTGGCCAACGACGCCGGCGGCGCCCTGGCCGCCGACCACCTCGTGGCCCGCGGCTGCACCCGCCTGGGCATGATCACCGGCCCCGCGCACGTCCCCGCCTCCCAGGACCGCCTGACCGGCTTCCGCCAGGCCCTGGCGCGACACGGCCACGCCTGGTTCCCGACCGTCGAGGGCGGCTTCACCTACGAGTCCGGGGAGTCGTCGCTGTTGATGCTGATGAAGCAGTACCCGGACCTGGACGGCGTCTTCGTGGCCAACGACCTGATGGCGCAGGGCGCGCTCATGGCGCTACGGTCGCTGGACCGGCGGGTGCCGGAGGATGTCGCGGTGATCGGCTTCGACGACAGCAGCGCCGCTCTGGATGCCCGCCCGCAGCTGACGACTGTCCGCCACCCTCTGGAAGACATGGCCGCGGAGACAACCCGCCTGGTCCTGGCCCGAATCGACGACCCCGCCTTGCGCGTGGAGTCCGTAATCTTCGACCCGAAGCTGGTAGTCCGCCAGTCAGCTTGATTTCCATCCACATCGACAACCCAACGTCGATTTTGGCGACGAACTAAGTTCGCATGCACAAACCGCACTTTCATCCACCAGCCGCACCTCCCGAACCGCCAGCACCCGCCACACGCCATGCCACGCTGCAACAGAGGCGGCAGACCGCGCCGGCGCCGCGCGGTGCGGTGTTGCACTGCGCCGCTGGTTGTCCGCCAGCAGCTTGATTTTCATCAACGTTGACGACTCAACATTGATTATGGTGGCGAACTAAGTTCGTGTGGACAGGCCTGACTTTCATCCACGAGCCGCATCTCGTCGCGGTGCAGGTTGGGGGCGGGTGTGAGTTGGGGGTGGAGGCTGGTTGTGGGTCCTGGTCGGGGTGGTGGCGGCGACGGAGTGGAATCCGTGATGTTGTGTGATCCGGAGCTTGTCGTCCGGCGGTCGGCTTGAATGTGTCGTTGTGGAACTTGGGTGGGTTGATGGACGCTGACATCGAGGTCTCGGTCGACGTTGTGCGGAACCTGGTTCGTGGCCAGCATGCTGATCTCGACGGACCGCTGCGGCTCGTCGCGAACGGGTGGGACAACGCCATCTTCCGGCTCGGGTCGGACCTCGCGGTGCGGGTGCCGCGGCGGCGGATTGCGGCGGCTCTGATCGAGCATGAGCAGCGTTGGTTGCCGGAGTTGGGTCCGGTTCTGCCGATTGCGATCCCGGCGCCGGTGCGCATCGGGCGGCCGTCTGCTGAGTATCCCTATCCGTGGACCATCACTGCTTGGATCGACGGCACCGTGGTCACCCGGGTGCCGGTGGGGGAGCGCGGGGTGTTCGCTGAGCAGTTGGCCGGGTTCCTCAACTCGCTGCACCGGCCGGCGCCCGTGGACGCGCCCGTCAATCCCGTTCGTGGCGTGGCTCTGGTTGCCCGGTCCGAGGTGATGGGCGAGCGGTTCCGAAAGTTGGGCGAGCGGTTCCAGCCGATGGGGGAGCGGTTCGAGATGGTGACCGGGCGGTTTGATGAGGTGGGCGGGCGGTTCGAAGGGGTGGGGGAGCGGTTCGACGGGGTGGGGGAGCGGTTCGACGGGGTGGGTCAGCGGTTCGAAGAGGTGGCCGAGAGGGGTGCGTCCGGACGGATTGCACAGGAGCTGTCGGAGCTTTGGAACGACCTCGCCGCGGTATCGCCCTGGGCCGGACCGCCGCAATGGGTCCACGGCGACCTGCACGCCGCCAACCTGCTGACGGGGGCCGATGGTTTCCTGGCCGCGGTGCTGGACTTCGGTGACCTCACCGCCGGTGATCCGGCCACCGATCTGGCCGCGGGGTGGCTTGTGTTCGACGCTCCGGCCCGTGCCCGCTTCCGGGCCGCGCTCGACGTCGACGAAGATACCTGGCAGCGGGGGAGGGGCTGGGCGCTGTGCATGGCCGCCGCGATCGCTGTCGACGTGACCGGCACGCCCGAGATGTACGCGATGGCGGCCCACGCCCTGCGCGAGATCCGCTGACCCGTCCCCCCGGCGCTGACCTGAGGGTGAGAGGTCGGCATCAATGTAATCCGGAGAGCGCTCTCCCTCGTGGCGGATGAGAGTGGGTTCAAGAGGGCTGATCGGTGTTGACAGGGTCTTGGTGAGCCACGAAACTGGTGACTACGGAGAGCGCTCTCCAAAGGATCGGGTGCCGGCGGAGAGCGCTCACCGGGGCGGACAGCTCAGTGGTCAGCGGGCCTGACGGGGGCTGACTGGACCGTCCGGTGAAGGTGTCCGGCAACGGTGGTCCGGGTGGTCATCCAGGCGGGGGCTGCCCGCGAATCAGCGTTGGCTCCGGCGCCTTCAGGGTGCGGTCGGCCGGTTCGCTCCGGGTGATCCGCGCCGGCGTTGTGGCGGTGACCGGGTTGGGGTTCCCGCCACCGGGCGCGCCCGTGCGAGCGGGCGCACCCGAGCCAGGCGCACGCGACGCAAGGAACAGACGCGCCAGAGCCGCCCGCCGCAAAGAAGACGAACGCGCCAGAGCGCCGCCGCCACAAAGGAGACGAACGCACCAGAGCGCCGCCGCCACAAAGGAGACGAACGCACCAGAGCGCCGGCTGTCGCAAGGAAACGAACCCACCAGCGCCGACCGCCGCAAGCGACCGGCACGCCGGAGCCGACCGCCGCAGGGAACGGGTACGGAGGCACGAGTCGACGCAAGGAACGGACGCGCCGGAGCCGGCCGCGCGCGAGGCAAGGACGCGCTCGAGCTGACCGCCGCCGGTGGCGGCGGTGTGCGCCAAATCGGGCGGGCCGGGTTCGAGAAAGCGCTCTCTCAGCCACACTCGTCAGGACACGACAATTGCACACCGGGCAGAGGAGGCCGCACCGCCATGCGACTTCGAACGTTCCGACGACGACTCCTGTCGCCGCTCGCCGTGCTGGCTCTGGGCGGCCTGCTGGGCGGCCTGCTGGGCGGTTGTGGGGGGTCGGCCGAGTCCGGGCCGCCGCCGGCGGCGGCTGCGCCGGGGGTTGCCGTGTCCGAGTTCGGGGGGACGGACCTGGCCTGGGTCGAGCTCATGATCCCCATGGACGAGCAGTTGCTGCCGGTGCTGGAGCTGGTCAAGGCCAAGGCGTCCGACCCCGGGCTGGTCGCCGTCGCGGTGGAGTTGCAAGGGGTGTACGCCGCGGAGCTGCCCCGGCTCAAAGCGCTCTCCGACCAGGCCGGCCTCCCCACGGACAGCCCGCACAAGGGCCACAAGATGCCGGGGCTCGTCGACGCCGACCGGCTCGAGGCGCTGCAGGCCGGTACCGGTGCGGACTTCGAGAAGCAGGCCACCGCCGTCCTCCGCGAGCATCTCACCCAGCTGACCAACCTGGCCGGGTCCGAGCTCGCCAACGGCACCAGCCCCACGGTCAAGGCCATCGCCGAGCACGTGGCCAAGACCCGTGGGGACGCCAACGCGAAGCTCAGCGGCGCAGCAGCGGGCGGCTGACGACGGCCACCAGGAAGGTGATCGCGGCCGCGAAGCCGAGCAGGGCGACGGGGGCGCTGACCAGCTGCGTCAGCACGCCCAGGCCGAGGACGGGGACGGCCAGGCCGAGGTACCCGCCCAGGAACAGCCCGGCCAGGGACTCGCCGCGGATCTCGGGCGGGGCCAGGCCGACGACCGTGGAGATCGCGCCCTTCAGCAGCGCGCCCGCGCCCGCTCCGGCCAGGACGCCGCCGGTCAGGAACGCGGGCAGCGACTCGGCCCACACCGCGGCCGTCACCGTGGCCAGGCCGAGGACGATCAGGGCCAGGCCGGTGCCGAGCGTGCCCCGGATCGACCGGTGCCGCAGCAGGATCTGCGCGGCCGCGCCGGAGGCGAAGACCAGCGAGGCGACCGCACCGGCCAGCGCGCGGGACGGGTGGTGCAGGGTGCCGGCGACGAACGCCGGGGCCAGGGACGTGAACAGGCCGAGGACCGACAGCGCGGCGAACGCACCGGTCGCGGCGGCGAAGTAGCGGGGGCGGGCGGCCGCGGGCACGCCGACGCGCTGCGGGCGGTATCGGCGCGACTCGACGGCGACCGTCTCCGGCGCCAGGGCCACGGCCAGCGCGGCCAGGAGCAGCAGGCCCAGGAATACCAGGTACGGCGTGCGCAGCGGCGCCCCCACGTACTCGGCCAGGAGGCCGGACGCGACCGGGCCGAGCGCGAACCCGCCGAGGTTGGCCACCGTCGCCACCAGGTCGCCGCGGGCCCGGGACGCGTCCGGGCGGGCCTTCGCGTGCAGCTCCGACAGGTGCGCGGTGGCCGTCGCCGTGATCATGCCGATGCCCAGGCCGGACAGGACCCGGGCGGCGATCACCACGGCGAAGCCGGTCGAGGTCAGGAACAGCGCGGCCGCGATCACCTCCAGGAGCACGGCCGGGAGCAGGACCCGGCGCCGGCCGAGCCAGTCGGACACGTGGCCGGCGAGGAACAGTGACACGATGACGCCGAACGCGTAGGCGGCGAAGGCGATGGTCACGGCGATCGTGGAGTATCCGTCGTGCCGCTGGTAGATCGCCCACAGCGGGGTCGGGACGACGGTGAACGCGAGGGACACGGCGAACGCGGCCGCGATCGCCCAGAACCCCTGCTCATGGCTGAAGCGGCGGCGGCGGTCGGTCGGTGCCCCGGCCGGGGCCGGGCGGGTCTCCACGATGGTCATGATGGCAGGTTCCCTCGCCGGGACCAGCACCGCCAACGAATCTTCGTGCTGGATAGCATCACCAAACATGATGGAGCTGCGGCATCTGGTGTACTTCGTGACCGTCGCCGAGGAGCGCAATTTCACGCGCGCGGCGCAGCGGCTGCGGGTCGTGCAGTCGGGAGTCTCCGCGGCCGTGCGCACCCTGGAGCGGGAGCTCGGCGCGCGGCTGTTCGAGCGCAGCTCGCAGCGGGTCACGCTGACCGACGCCGGGGCCGCCCTGCTGCCGGAGGCCCGGGCCACGATCGACGCGGCCCAGGCGGCCCGCGACGCGGTCCAGGAGGTCCGCGGCGGCCTGCGCGGCACCCTGCGCATCGGCACCCTGATCTCGGTGCCGTTCGTCGACCTGCCCCGCCTCCTCGGCCGGTTCCGCGCCGACCACCCGGCCGTCGACCTGCGCCTGCGGGCCGCTCCGACCGGTTCGGCGGGCCTGGCAGCGAGCCTCGCCGACGGGGAGCTCGACGTCGCGTTCCTGTCGCTGCCGGGTCGCACACCGCCCGGCCTGTCCTGCCGGATTCTCGCTGAAGAGCCGATTGTGGGGGTACTGCCTGTAGCCCACCGGCTCGCCGAGCGCCCGGAGCTCACCCTGGCCGACCTGGCCGACGAGCCGTTCGTGGACTCGCCGCCCGGCTACGGCAACCGGACCGAGGTCGACCGCGGGTTCGCGGCCGCGGGCCTGCACCGGCGGGTCGCCCTCGAGGTCGCCGACATCGCGACCGTGCGGCAGTACGTCCGCGAAGGCCTCGGCATCGCGCTCATCCCGCGCTTCTCCGTGCCGGACGAGCCCGGCCTGCGGGTCGTGCCCGTCACCACCGACCTGCGCTGGACGTTCGCCGTGGCCACCGCCTCGGCCCGCCGCCCCACGGCCGCGGTCCGGGCGCTGCTGAGCCTGGTCGACCGGTATCGGTAACCTATTGCCTCTTGCCCGCCGGGCATGCACTCGCCAGCATGAGCGGGACGCGTCCGCCGTCTGCGTGGAGTATCGATGACGTCTCGGCACGCCCTGGTGATCGGCATCCCGGCCGGCCCGCGTGACTCGCTGCCCGAGCCGATCCCGGAGGACGTGGTCCGGGCCGACGTGTCGGCGGTGTGCCGGGCGCTGCACCGGTCCGGCTACACGATCACCGTCCTGGGCACCCGCCCGGCCGGCGACGTCCCCGTCACCTACCTCGAGGAGCCGGCGACCCGCAACCGCTGCCTGGACGCGATCGAGGCCGCGGCCGAAGCGGCCCCGGCCGGCGGGACGCTGCTCGTCTACTTCCGCGGCCACGTCACCCGGATCGACGGCGCTGACTATCTGGTGCCGCTCGACGTGGCCCGGATCGCCCCGGACCGCCTGATCCCGGTCGACCTCGACGTCGCCGGGACGGTGTGCTTCGCCGACCCGCGGCCGGATCACACACTCAGCCGGGCGCTCGCCCGCGGCCTGCGGCCGACCTCGTCCCCGCGCACGCTCCGCGAGCTCCTGCCGGCAGTACCCCCGGAAATCGTGTGGTCTTCCAACGGCGAACCGGACCCGGTCCTCTGTGAGGGGATGCCGCCGCTCGACTACTGGCCCGGCGGGGCGGCGACGACCGCGTTGTGGTCGCTGACCGACGGCGACGACCTGATCCTCGCCGGTCTGCGGACGGCCGTGCGGGACCAGGTGGCGGCGGCCGCCCGCACGGTGCGGGCAGGCCGGGCGGCCCTGGCCGAGCGGACCGGGCTCGCGGACCGGTGGAGCGACGACGAGTACCCGCTGCGGATCCTCGACGCGCTGTACCGGCTGCTGGAGCGGACCCGGCTGCTGCCGGGCGAGGTGGCCGACCTCGTCACCGCCCCGTTCCGGCGGGAGGCGGCCCTGGCCCTCGCCCTCGACGGTGTCGAGGCCGACCCGGCGCGGCTGCCCCGCCGGGCCGCCCGGCTGACCGCGACCGAGCGCGACGACCTGGCGATGTGGCTCGCCTACCGGGACCTTTTCGACCGCGACGACCGGTGGGAGGACAACACCCTGCTCCGGGTGGCCGGGGTCCTGGCCGCCGACCCGCGCCGGATGAGCGCCGTCCTCGCCGACCACATCGGCGGCCCCGACCCGATCGACCTCGCCGCGCTCCACGAGACCCTGGCCGCGGCGGCGTGGCACCGCGGCGGCGACGCCCTCGTCCTGGAGGCCGACTGCGACCACCCGGCCGTGCACGCGGCCCTCGAGGATGTGCTCGCCGCGGCCGGAGCGGCCGGCGTACCGGCCCGCCTCGACGCGACCGCGCCCGGCGAGCCCCGGCCCCGCTTCGAGGTGGCCGGCGCGGGCGTCCGGGAGCTGCTCACCGGCCCCGGCCTGTACGGCGACCCGGCGATCGCGATCCGGGAGCTGTACCGCCGCGCCGCGCACCGGCCGGACAGCGGCGACGGCCCGATCGTGTTCCGGCAGGGCGTGGACGAGCGGGGCCGCGAGTACGTCGAGTGCGAGGACACCCGCGCCGCCTGGACCGAGGCCGCGATCCTCGCCGCGTTCACGACCGTCACCGGCGGCTCCGGCATCGGCGCCCTCACCTGGTTCACCGTCGCCGACGAGGTCCTGGTGTGGACGGCCGACGGCGTCCACGCCCGCATCCCCGGCCACGGCGGCCTGTTCCGCATCCGGCACGACCCCGACGTCCGCACCGGCGGCACCCTCGTCCGCCTGCTCCTCGCGGCCGACGTGGCCGTCGACGTCCTGGCGGTCCTCGCGGAGCACCTCGTCGTGGCCGAGCACGAGGTCGAGGTGTACCGGGCCGGGGCCCGCGTCGGCCGCTGGGAGCCCGGCGTCCCCCAGCATCCGCGGCTGCGGCAGCGCGCCCGCGCGGGCGCCGACCAGGTCTGGTGGATCGACGGCGACAGCATGCTCCTCGCCGACGGGCTGCTCGTCGAGCGCCCCGCCGGCCGATACGGCTGGATCGCCAACCTGACCGGCGCCCACCGCCCCCGGCTCGGCCCGGCCGGCGACCGCCTCATCGGCTACGACGAGGCCTGGGTCGCGGCCGCGGTGGCGGCGAGCATCGCGACGCTCGCCGGCTGGGACGGCTTCACCCACCGCTGGCTGTGGACGCTCACGGCGGCCGACCCGCGCCTGGCCCAGCTCGTCTACGAGTGGCACCGCTCGGAACGCCTGCCGGTCGACGCGTCCGCCGCCCCCGGTCCGGCGCCGCTCGGTGCGCTCGGCTGTCTGGTGCAGGACGCGGCATTGGTACTGCCGGCAGAGCGTCGACCCGCCACGTTCCTCGACGGCTGGCGGAGCGCGGTCTGGCGCCAGGCCACGGCCGCGCCCGCCCCGGCCGAGGCCGCGGGCTTCCCGGTCCCGGAGCCCCTCGACGGCTACGTGCTGCACCTGATCGACTCGGCGCACGCGCAGGTCGCGGCGGGCGAGGGCGCGTTCGTGGCGCCGGCCGTGCGGACCAGTGACGTGCGGTACCGGGCCCGCCGGTTCGTCCTGGCCGGCCTCGACCTGGCCCCGGCCCGCCCGGTCGGCAGCGGCGACCCGATCGCCACGCTCCTCGCGCTGGGCTGGCCCGCCGAGCCCGGCCCGGCGTCGGTGCGCCTGCTGGTCGTCGCCGCCCGCCTCGGCATCACCCTGCGCGTCGCCGCGACCTGGTTCGGGTCCGGCCCGGAGCAGGGCTTCGTCCCCGACCGGTACGACGTCGCCCTGTTCGCCGCCGCCCCCGGCCACACCGCCGCACCGTGGAACCCGGCCGTCTCGCACCGCCGCCTCCAGTGGGCCCACGACAACTGGCCCCTCACCGCCGACGAGCTCCGCTTCCGGGCCGACCGCCTCCGCGGCGCCGGCTACCCGGTGGCGTTCTGGACCGCCGCCGACGCCCCCGAGGCGGCCGACCCGGTCACGGCCTTCGTCCGCCACCTCACCGACACCCCGGCCCCGCACCGGCTCGCCGACCTGGCGCAGGAGCTGGGCGCCACCCTCGAGGAGACCCACCACCTGGTCGCGGAGGCGGCCGCCCGGCTGAACGCCCCATCCCCGGCCCCGCTGCGCACCCCGGCCGACCGCGCCCATCCGGCCGAGATCCTCCTGGCCGCGGCCGCGCAGGGGCTGTCGGTGCAGCAGGCCGCGGCCGGCCGGGCGCTGCTGCAGCCGATCCCGGCGGTGGCCGGGGCCCTGCACCCGGCCCCGGACGTCGTCGCCGCGCTGGTCCAGGAGCACGGCGACCACGGCGATTGGCGGCCCCTGGCCCCGCACGCCCTGGCCCGCCTGGCGGAGCGGGCCGGTCGCAGCCTCGAGCAGCAGCTGACCGCCCTGGCCCCGTACCGGCACCTGGGCGCCCCGATCCCGGCGATCGACCCGGCCAGCGCCGGCTACCGCCCCGACCGCTACGACGCCGCCCTGATCGAGGCGGCCGTCGCCGGCCCGGACGACTGGACCGTGGACGCGCTGCGGCTGCTCCTCGCCGCCGGCCGATACGGCCTGCCGATCCGGGCCGCCCACGCCCGCCTGGCCCGGTTCCGCTCCTACGGCCTCACCCTCGACGTCGACGCCGCCACCTGCCCCGACGGCATCGTGTACTGGCCCGACCCGATCGTGCTCACCGAGTTCTACGACGGCGCCGCCCCGGCGATCCGCGGCCCCGTCGACGCGAACGCGATCCGGGCGGCCGCGGCGTCGGTGCGGGAGAAGCCGGCTGAGACCCGCGAACGCCTCCTCCGGTACGCGCCGATGTTCAACCTGGAGGTTGCCGACTAAATACATATGGTCGGGTAGACGACCTCGGTGACTGTCCGTGCACGGACGGTGATCTACTGGAAGTGCAGCACTCCGTCGTGATCACTGTCAGGCGACACAGGCCTCGTCGGCACGGACGTCGTCGGCCGGCGGCAGGTCGGGGTCCTCTCAGGGGCTCGTGTCGGGGGCGCGCCGGGGTGCGGCCCGGATGCGGGTGGGCACGCCGTCTCCGTACGGTGTGAGCAGGGTGAACGTTCCAGGAGGTGCGAGATGCCCGACGTGTTGGCGATTGCGCGTGCGGAGGCCCTGTTCGTCTCCAGCGTGCAGTCCTCGGAGTCCCCGGCGCCGGTCGTGGTGCGGCGCGCGGTCGCGGAGTCGTTCGCGCGGCTCGGCAGCCGCGGCTGTGCGACGTGCGTGGCCGGCGAGTTCGGCGACCATCCGGAGGTCGCGGTGGCGCGGATGCGGTGGGCGATCGCCATGGTGGGCGCCGTGTATGAGCGGCGCCGCGCGTCGGCCCGCGGCCTGGCCCTGACCGGCGCGGCCTGCGCCGGCTAGGACCTCGGCGAGTTCAGCATTTCCAGCAGTATCGGCAGGATCAGCGCGAGATAGAGCAGTGCGCTAGCGACCCGCGACGCGGCCATGGGTGTATCCGGTCAGCGCCGCCACCACCGCCGCCCGCGCGCCCGGGAGATCGACCCCTTGGGCGCGCAGTGTGCGGCCCGCGAGCCCGTCCGGCTCGGCGAGCAGCCCGAGCAGCAGGTGCTCGCCGCCGACGTAGTTGTGGCCGAGCCCCGTCGCCTCCAGGTGGGCCAGCTCCAGGGCGGCCGCCGCCGATCCGCCGTCCGCGCCGTCGACGGCGATCCGGGCCGGGTCGACGCCCAGGGCCGGCAGGAGCCGGACGGCCAGATTCTTGCCCTCCGTCAGGAGTCCGTGCAACAGGTCCGCCGTGGTCGCGGCCGGCCCGCCGCGCTCGAACGCCAGCCGCACCGCGGTCCGGGCCCGAGCGGTGCAGTGCGGCAGGGCGGCCTCGTCGTCGAGGGCGGCGGGGTCGAGCCCCTGGAGGGCCGTGGCCCGGCCGACCGCCTGCTCCAGCGCCCGCTCGCACAGGGTGGCCGCCGGCAGGCCGGTGCGCTCCAGTGCGGCCGCGAGCTCATCGGGGATCGTCAGCTCAATCTGCATGCCCCCTATGTAACCCCATTGGGGTTAGTGACGCAAGGAATAGCGCGAAGCCACGCGAATGTTTTTAGACTGACTGGTCAGTTCAAGAACTTGGGGAGGCTGCTGTGGCCGACGAGGTGCTCGTCGCCGAGGGGCTGGGCGCGCGGACGCGGCGCGGCTGGGTGTTCCGCGACGTCGACCTGGCCGTCGCGGCCGGGGACATCCACACCATCGACGGTGCCGCCGGGAGCGGGCGGACGTCGCTGCTGCTGGCCCTGGCCGGACACTTCCGCACGACCGCGGGGACGGTCCGGCGCACCGCCCGGCCGGCGCTCGGGTTCGTCGCCGGGGTCAACGAGCCCGAGCCGGGCCTGACCGTCGCCGAGCACGTCGAGGAGCGGCTCGTGCTGCTCGGCCGGGCCCCCTTCTCGTTGCGCAAGCGTCGGCGGCAGGCCCTGGCTTTGCTCGAGGGGGTACCGCTCGATCCGCGGACCCTCGGCCGGGACCTGGACCGGCTTCAGGCGCAGCTGCTCGGGCTGACCCTGGCCCGGGTCGGCGAGCCCGGGATCCTCTTCGCCGACGACGTCGACACCGGACTGTCCGAAGTGGAGCGCCAGGAACTGTACAAAGCGTTGCGGGAGACCGGATCCGCCGTCGTCGTCACCGCCCGGGAGCGTCTGGCATGAGCCTGTTCGAACTGCGCCGGTTCTTCCGCGCGCCCATCACCGTCGCCGCGCTGGTCGTCCTCGCGCTCATCCCGCTGCTGTACGGGGCGCTGTACCTGTGGGCGTTCTGGGACCCGTACGGCAACATGCGCCACATCCCCGTCGCCGTCGTCAACGCCGACCGGCCCGCGACCGCCCAGGACGGCAGCACCCTCGCCGCCGGCCGCGACCTGGCCGACGAGCTGCGGCACCGCGACGTCTTCGGCTGGCAGCCCGCCACCGCCGAGCAGGCCCGCCAAGGCCTCGAGGACGGCCGCTACCAGCTCGTCTTCACCATCCCGGCCGACTTCTCGGCCGCCCTCGTCACACCGCCGGACCCGCGGCGCGACCCGGCCCGCGGCCGCCTCACCGTGGTCAACGACGACGCCACCAACTACCTCTCCGGCCAGCTCGCCCGCAGCGTCTTCACCGAGGTCCGGGCGAGCGCGTCGGCCACCGCCGCCCGCGGCTACTTCGACCGGATGCTCATCGGCTTCACCGACCTGAAGACCCAGACCCGGCAGGCCGCCGACGGCGCGTCCCAGCTGGCCGGTGGCGCCGCCGACGCCCGGAGCGGAGCCGGTGACCTGGCCGGCGGCATCGACCGGGCGCACACCGGCGCCGGGCAGCTCGACAGCGGCCTGGCGGCGGCGACGGCGGGCTCACAGCAGCTGTACGACGGCCTGGTCGCCCTGGACGCGGGCGCCGCCCAGCTCGAGGACGGCACCGCCCAGGCCGCCGCCGGAGGCCGCCTCCTCGCGTCCAAAGTGGACACCGCAGCCGACCGCATCGAGCCGGTCCTGCGCGACAACGCCGACCTCATCGCCACCGCCGCGACCGCCATCGCCGACGGCGCCGACCTGATCCTGGAGCACCTCGACGCCCTGCCCGGCCTCGCGAAGACGGCCGCCGAGCAGACCGCCAAGACCAAAACCGATGTGCAGAAGCTCGGTCAGGTGTACCCGCAGATCGTCGACAGTCCCGAGTACCGGTCGGCCCTCGCGGCCGCCGACAACGCCGCCAAGGCCGCCGCGGCCCTCCAGACCCGGCTCGACACCGGCGACCTCGACCAGCTGCGCCAGCAGATGACCGACGTCGCGGCGACCGCGCGCCGGATCGCGCAGGCCGCACCGCACCTCGCCGACGACGTCGCCGCCGCCCGCACGCAGGTCGACCAGCTCGCCACCGGCCTGAACGCGCTCGCGGGCGGTGCCGCTCGGCTTCATGGCGGTACCACCGGAGCAGTCAATGGGGCGAAGGACCTCAGCGGCGGTCTCTATCGGCTCTCGACCGGGGCGCGCCAGCTGGATTCCGGTCTGGGCCCGCTGTCCGACGGCGGCCACCGGCTGGCGAGCGGCCTGACCAGCCTCGGCGACGGCGCCACCCGCCTCGCCGACGGCCTGGCCACCGGGGCCGACAAGATCCCCGGCTACGACCCGGACACCGCCGCCGAACGGGCCGGCGTCCTCGGCGACCCCGTCGCGCTGAGCCGCGAGACCGAGCACCCGGCCGCGACGTACGGCGCCGGCTTCGCCCCGTACTTCCTCGGCCTCGCCCTGTGGGTCGGCGCGATGATCAGCTACATGGTGCTGCGCCCCCTGACCCGCCGCCACCTGGTCTCCGGTGCCCGGCCGTGGCGCGCCGCCCTGGCCGGCTGGCTGCCCGCGCTGCTGATCGGCGTGGTCCAGGCGACCGCGCTGTTCCTGGTGGTCCGCTTCGCGCTCGGCCTGCACCCGGTGCACGCCCTCGGGATGTATGCCTTCCTGGCCCTGACCGCGGTCGCGTTCACCGCCCTCATCCAGTGGTTCGGTGCCCGTCTCGGCCCCGCTGGACGCCTGGTCGCGCTCGCGGTGCTGATGCTGCAGCTGACGTCGTCGGGCGGCACGTACCCGATCGAGACGACGCCGGGCTTCCTGCAGGCGATCCACCCGTTCCTGCCGATGACGTACGTGGTGTCGGGGCTGCGCCACCTGATCAACGGCGGCCCGGACGGTACCGTGATGACCGGAGCCCTGGTCCTGACCGGCTTCGCGGCCGCGGCGTTCGCCCTGACCACGCTGGCCGCGTGGCGGGGCCGCCGCCTGACCCCGGCCAAGCTCCACCCGGACCTGGTGATGTAAGGGGAGTGTGCCGTGAATGCCGTGCCCGACGGCCGGACCCGCCGCCGCGACGACACCCGCCAGCGCCTGTACGACGCCGCGATGGACCTGATCGCCGAGCACGGCTTCTCCAACACCACGGTCGACGACATCGCCCTGGCCGCCGGTGTCGCCAAGGGCACCGTCTACTACAACTTCCCGTCGAAGAACGCCCTCTTCGAGGCCCTGCTCCGGCACGGCGTCGGCCTGCTGACGGCCGACTTCCAGGCCGCGGTCGCCGCGGTCGGGACGCCGCCGGAGCAGGCGGTGGCGCTGATCCGGGCCGAGCTGGCGTACATCCAGCGGCACCGCGCCTTCGCCCAGCTGCTGCTGTCGGAGATGTGGCGCACCAACCGCGAATGGCACCAGACCCTGCACCTGCTGCGCGACGAGGCCGTGGGCGTGATCGCGGAGGTCCTGGCCCGCGGCGTGGCGGAGGGCTCCTTCGAGGCGTCACTGGACGTCCGCATGGCCGCGGCCGCCCTGTTCGGCGTCTGCCTGGTCGTGGCCGTCGACTGGCTCGTCTTCGAACCCGACCGCACCCTGGAGTCGGTTCAGGACTCCCTGGTCGCCGTCATCCGCGCGAGAGTCGGCATCTGAGCGGACCGATGCTTGTGCCCGAACCGGCGAAACGTTCCGGCCGGCCCGGCTCATAGGGTTTGCTGTGTGTCGCGGTCACCCTTCTCGTTCACACAGGCCCTGAAGCTCGTCGACGAACACGGCGCCTCGGCCGGCCTCGACCGCATGCTCGGCGGAGCCCTGTTCGTCACCGCCGCGGCCACCGCCGGCCCGGCCGCGCTGGTCGTGCTCAGCCTGGTCGACCCGAAGAACGAGGCCACGAAACTCCTGGCCGGCTCGGTCGACAAGCTGGCCGCGAAGGCCCGCGGCACGTCCGGGCGCACCAGGCAGGACCTCCTCGTAGCCGCGCACACCATCACGGTGCTGTCGGCCTTCTTCGACGCCGTCGCCGAGCAGACGGGCCTGGACCTCACCGACGACGACAAGCGGCGGCTCGCGGGCGTGGAGTCGCCGCCCGGCTTCGTGGACCAGGCGCTGACCGCCGACGTGCCCTTCCCCTCGGCCGACCACCCGCTGCTCGACAACCTGCACACGCGCATCCGCCCGCTCTACGCCGACCTCGCCCCGCGAAGCCTCGAGTTCCTCGCGGGCCTGGACGGATTCCACGGGCCGGCCGATCCGTCGTTCCTGGTCGAGCGGGCGGTGGTGCTGTACCTCGACCGGATGCTGCGACTCGGCTCGGAGCCGCCGTTCGCCCTGTGGCTGACCTTGACCGAGCACGGCGCGACCCAGCAGGCGCTCGGCGCGCTGCGGCAGCTGATGCGCCAGGTCATGCCGGGCACGGCGCCGGCTGACCTCCGCGCCCGCCTGGCCACCCACGCTCGCGCGGTGCTCGGCGAACACCTGCTGCGCACCGGCGGGGAAGCGCTGCTCACGCCCACCATCGAAGCGGGATTCGTCGAACCGGCGTTCCGGCTCGCACGCTACGAAGCCGGCAGCCGGCCGTCCGACTCCTCGTGGTGGGACGAGCAGCCCGAGCACGAGGGCCTGGTCGAGTTCCTGGCCGCATACCTGGCCAGCGAGGCCGGCACGGAGGTGCCGCTGCTCGTGCTCGGCGACCCCGGGGCCGGCAAGTCACTGCTCACCGAGGTCCTCGCGGCCCAGCTGCCGGCCGAGTCGTACGCGGTGCTGCGGGTCCCACTGCGCGAGGTCAACCCCGGTGATCGCCTCGACGTGCAGATCACCAAACGGCTCCGCCAGACCCTGCAGACCGAGCGGGTCGAGCTGCAGGACGTCCGCCAGGAGTGCGGCCCCTGCGTCGAGTGCACCGCCGCCGGCCGGGTCTGCTGGCACCAGGCGCGGATGGTCGTGCTCCTCGACGGCTTCGACGAGCTGCTCCAAGCGACAAACATCGCCCAGTCCGGCTACCTCGACGACGTGCGGACATTCCAGAAAGACGCCCGGGTGCTCGGCGTGCCGGTCGCGGTGGTGGTGACGAGCCGCACGGTGGTCGCCGAACGCGCCGAGATCCCGAAGGGCGCGCCGATCGTCCGCGTCGAGCGGTTCGACGAGGCCCGGATCGAGCGCTGGACGGAAGCCTGGAACACGGCCCGCGCCGGCGTCGACGGGTCCGTCGCACTGTCCCCCGAAGCCTTGCTGGCGAACGACAGCGTGGCCGAGCTCGTCCGCGATCCGCTGCTCCTGCTCATCGTGGCCGTCTACCTGGCCGAGCTCGGCCGGCCGGGCTTCGACGGCGAGGAGCTGACATCCGCGCAGCTGTACCGGCGGCTGCTCGACACGTTCATCGAGCGCCAGGTCGCGAAGGAACACGCCGAGATCTCCGCCGCCGAACGCACCCGCCGGCAGGACCGGCAGCGCCGCGAACTGCAGCTGACGGCGTTCGGCATGTTCAACCGCGGCCGGCAGCACATCACCCACGAGGAGCTCGACGACGACCTCGGGGCGCTCATCAAGGCGCCGAAACGTGAGACGACGCTGGCGGAGCAGCTCACCGAGGCCCGCCGGGTGCTGAGCGAGTTCCTCTTCCTGCACCACGCGGCGATCCACGACCACCGTGGCGTCTACGAGTTCCTCCACGCCACGTTCGGCGAGTACCTGGTCGCCGAGCTGATGACGTCCGAACTGGCGCGGCTCGCGCGGCACTGCGAGGTGGACGCGGACGCGCAGCTGGACGACACGCTGCTGGTCTCGCTGCTGGCGCACGAGCCGATAAGCCAGCGGGCGCCGATCCTGCGCTTCGCCCGGGAGCAGGCCGGTGGCTGCCCGTCCGAGGTCCTCGAAAAGCTCATCCGCGACGCCCGTGACCGACCGGACACCGCGGAGGGGCGCTATCGCCCGGTCCGCTACGACCCGGTCCGCCGCCGAGCCGCCTACCTGGCCAACCTGGTACTCCTGCGCGTGCACCTCGACACCGAACCGGTGCCGATCAGCGCGATGGCCGAGTCGCCCGAGTCATGGGCCGCACTGGTCCGCCTCTGGCGAGCCGGCCTGTCCAACGAATCGTGGTTGACTATCACGGGCGTGCTTAGGCGCACGTATCATGACGATACAATTTTTGTTGCCGACATCGCCGGAGAATTGCCTTATCGCATGGACTCGCGTGAGGCCGTCCTTATTGGTGACCGTCAGACTGCGGCTTCTCGTATTATGGGTGAGCGATTTATAAGGCCGGATGAAACGTGGTCCGGTGACGATGTCACCGTGCATGAGAAGGTGGGAACGCTACTGAAATTCCCAACGACGGCCCACACGACCGGTCATATTCTGCCCTACGATCTTGAGTTTCTTAAGAGCACGATCAGAGACTGCGATGCGGCATTGAAAATTAACTACTCCACTAAACAGCAGCTCGGCAGAATCCTCGCGCGTGACGCTCGCAACCTCTCATTTGATGTTGTGAAGCGGCTTGCGACTCATGCGATACCAGGTGCCGGGTCGTTGGATCTGGCAGCGGCCGTATCCGCTCATCCGCAACTCCTGGATCAGATTCCAGATTTGAGAGGCCTCCTCGCGCTTGATACGCCACATTTCAGCGCCGTGGTCGCAGCCCTCTGGATGGCGGAAGGTCGGGCGTCTATGGAGGACGTAAATCGACTTAAGGAGTGGCGGCAATTTATTGATAGGATTATTGCGGCGAATCCCGAGGCTAGTATTGAGTTCGACTGGTTCGATCCATCGTATTTGACCTATTTGCGACTCGAGCGACCCGGGTACTGGACGGATCTTACTCGACTGAGAAGTAGGATCAGTGGGTTTGGAGCTCACAATATTCGCTATGTAGAACCGGATGATGCCGTGTTCCTGGCCGGCGATGATGGCGCTTATTTTGCCGGACTATATCTCGACGGCCGGGGGGTTGTGTTTGAAGAAGGCGGGGAGATTGCGGCTTTGCGGGCGTATGCGGAGCGGGCTCAGGAGGGCTGAGTCACTGTGACGCGGCTCGGGCGGCCTGTTCGATTTTGTCGTGGAAGGCTTTGAATTCTTCATCCGTGGCGAAGGCCAAACTGTCCTTGCCCGGGCGCCAGCCGACGGCGCCGTCGATGGTTTCGCGGAGGATGTCGGCCTGGCCGCAGTGGCGTTCCACGTCGGCGATCACGTGGATCATGATTTGGGCCAAGGTTACGCCCGGGTCGTCGGGGCTCCACCACGGGACCCGGCCCGTTGACTCCAGGTCCAGCGCGTCGAACGTCTCGTCGGCGTGGGCCCAGACGCGCTTGTAGAGGCCGATGATGTCGGCGCGGGACTCGTCGGGGGTCGTGTACATGTCGAGGTTGACTTCGGCGTCGGGGTCGTCGAACCAGGGGAGGGGTTCGGGGAACTTGCGGCCGAAGGTTTCGCCGAAGTAGCCGGCCTCGATCGAGGCGCAGTGTTTCACCAGGCCCAGCAGGTTGGTGCCGGTCGGGACCATGGGGCGGCGGATGTCGTACTCCGGGAGGCCGTCGAGCTTCCACAGCAGGTTGTCGCGCGCCACCTGCAGGTAGTGGCGCAGGTGGGACTTGGTGGTGGTCACGGGCGCCACCGGGCCACGAGGTCGTCCATCAGCTTGTCCATCGTCTCGTTGACGGTCTGGCGGGCCGGGTCGGCGTCGAACCAGGCCGCGATCTCGGTGGCGCCCTGGTGGAACGGGATCGTGGCGCGCCAGCCCGGGACCAGCTCGCGGATCTTGCTGTTGTCGAAGACCATCGAGTGGGTCTTGTCGCCCAGGAGGCCGGCGCCCCAGTCCGCGTCGGCGGCGGCGATCGCGTCGGAGGGGACGTGGACGATCTTCGCCGTGGTGCCCAGGGCGGACGCTAGCTGCTCGGCGATCTGGTTCCAGGTCAGGTAGTCGTCGCTGGTGATGTGGAAGACGTCGCCGATGGCCCGCGGGTGGCCCAGGAGCGGGACGAAGGCGCGGGCGAAGTCCTCGTGGTGGGTCAGCGTCCACAGCGAGGTGCCGTCGCCGTGCACGACGATCTCCTTGCCGGCGCGCATCCGGGCCGGGACGGTCCAGCCGCCGTCGAACGGGACCAGGGTGCGGTCGTAGGTGTGCGACGGGCGGACGATCGTCGCCGGGAAGCCCTTGTCGCGGTACACCTGGACGAGCAGGTCCTCGCAGGCGATCTTGTTGCGGCTGTATTGCCAGAACGGGTTGCGCAGCGGCGTGGACTCCAGGACCGGCAGGCGGGCCGGTGGGGTCTGATACGCGGACGCGGAGCTGATGAACACGTACTGCCCGGTGCGGCCCCGGAACAGTTCGATGTCGGCGCGCACGTCGTCGGGGGTGAACGCGACCCAGTCGACGACGGCGTCGAACGACAGCCCGGCGATCGCCTCGCGCACGGCGGCCGGGTCGTGGATGTCGGCCCGCAGCAGCTTCGCGCCCTCGGGGAGGGGGCGTTGCCTGGACTCGCCGCGGTTGAGGACGTAGAGCTCGAGACCGTCGTCAACGGCCTGCTGCGAGCAGGCCGAGCTGATGATGCCGCTGCCGCCGATGAACAAGACCTTCACGCCGAAGACCCTAACCGCTTCCCGCTTCCGCACCTACGGCGCGGCGGGGGGTTCCCACCCGCACCCCCATGCCCGCAAGCGGGCACTCGAGCCGGCCGGCTCAGCTTTCCACCCAGCCGTGGCTGCGTGCGAACGCGACCAGGTGCTGGCGGGCCTGGGCGATCTGGGCCCCGGTGAGCGTCGGGACGTGCTGGATGAGCAGCTCGGTCACCTCGGCGGTGAACTCGCGGCTGGACAGCACGTCGCACAGGCCGTCGTCGTCGCCACCGCCCGGGGTGTGGTCGGTGACCGGGGTGAACGGGGCCGCCGCCGAGGCCACCGTGCGGGTGTGCTCGCGCCGCGGCGGGGGCGGGGTGTCGAGGATGCGCACGCTCGAGACCTTCAGGCCGCGCTCGCCCTCCTCGACTTCGTATTCGACGCGCATGCCGGGATGGACCAGGTGCCGCTGGTCGCCGAAGTCGTTGGCGTGGACGAACACGTCCTCGCCGCCCGCGTTGGGCGCGATGAACCCGTAACCCCGCACCTCGTCGAACCGCAGAATCCTGCCCGTCTCCACCACAGACCACCCACCCACACAAGAAACGTCCGGCCTACAGCATAGGGCCGGACAGCCGTTTCTTCTGCACCTTGCCCATGGCGTTGCGCGGAAGGGCGTCGACGAAGTGCACGGCGCGGGGGCGTTTGTGGACGTTGAGGTGGGCGGCGACGAAGTCGATCAGGTCGCGTTCGGGCACCGCGGAAGCGGCGACGACGTATGCGGTGACGGCCTCGCCGAGGTCCTCGTGGGGCACCCCGACGACGGCGGCCTCGCGGACCGCGGGGTGGGCCAGGAGCGCGTCCTCGACCTCGCCGGCCCCGATGCGGTAGCCGCCGCTCTTGATCAGGTCGGTGGAGGCCCGCCCGACGATGCGGTGCCAGCCGTCGGGCGCGATGCGGGCGAGGTCGCCGGTGCGGAACCAGCCGTCCGGGGTGCGGGCGGATCCGGCGGGCTGGGCACGGTACCCCCGCAGCAGCATTGGTCCTTTGACGACGAGCTCGCCGATCGTCTCGCCGTCGCGCGGTGCGTCGGTGCCGTCCTCGGCCAGCAGGCGCGTCTCGACGCCGGCGACGGGGGTGCCGACCTGGCCCGGGCGGCGTTCACCGTCGGACCGGCTGGAGATCGTGATGAGGGTTTCGGTCATGCCGTAGCGCTCGACGGGGCGGTGGCCGGTCAGGGCGTACAGCCGCTCGAAGACGGGCACGGGCAGCGGCGCGCTGCCGGAGACGAGGAGGCGGGCCGGGCGCAGGGCGCGGGCGGCGGCGGGCTCGGCGCAGACGCGGGACCAGACGGTGGGGACGCCGAAGTAGAGGGTGCCGCCGGCGGCGGCGTAGGCGGCCGGCGTGGGGCGGCCGGTGTGGATCAGGGGCGAGCCGACCCGCAGCGCGCCGAGGACGCCCAGGATCAGGCCGTGGACGTGGAACAGCGGCAGGCCGTGCGCGAGCCGGTCCTCGGGGGTCCAGGCCCAGGCCTCGGCGAGGGCGTCCAGGCCGGCCTCGACGGCGCCGTGGGTGAGCTCGACGCCCTTCGGGGCGCCGGTGGTGCCGCTGGTGTACATGACGAGCGCGACGTCGTCGGGGGCCGGGGCCGGCACCGTGAAGTCCGACCGCCGATTCGGGTCGATCGGCGTGGCACCGGGCAACCGGTTGCTCAGGATGACGGTGGCGCCGGAGTCGCGCAGGATGTGCTCGCGCTCGGCCGGGCCGGCGTCGGCGGGCACGGGCACGACCGCGGCCCCGGCCAGCAGCGCCCCGGTCACGGCGACGACCGTCTCCAGGGTGGGGGTGGCGTCGACGGCGACCGTGGCCGCACCCTGGACGTCGGCGGCGACGGCGTTCGCGGCGGTGCGTAACCGCTGCGCGGACAGACCGCGACCGTTCACACTGACGGCGAGTCGATGGCCGGTATCGTGGGCGTGCAGACCGTTCAGCAGGCGCATGGGGCCCATCGTCACACGAGCTTAGCGTGGGGAAACGGCCGGATCACGATCCGATAGCTCGTCTTGACACCCCTCTTTGTGAGCGTTAACACTGTGCCAGCAACGCCCCAGCAACAATTTCGAAACCGCGTCGGTGGCAGCGTTCAACACCCTAACGTCCCGCTAGCCGACCGCTGCACGCTGCCCTGAGGGGGAGAAGTGAAGTTCGCACGTATCGCCGCTTCAGCGATCGGCCTGGCCGTCGCCTTCAGCGTCGTCGCCTGTGGTTCGTCGGAGAAGACGGCCGACAAGGACGCCACCGCGCCCGGCAACAACGCCGGAGCGCTGGTCGGCGTCACGATGCCGACCAAGTCGTCGGAGCGCTGGATCGCCGACGGCAACAACGTCAAGGCGGCGCTGGAGAAGCTCGGCTACAAAGTCGACCTGCAGTATGCCGAGAATGACATCCCGACCCAGGTCAACCAGATCGAGAACCAGATCACCAAGGGCGCGAAGCTGCTCATCATCGCGTCGATCGACGGCACGGCCATCACCACCCAGCTGCAGGAGGCGGCCGACAAGAAGATCCCGGTCATCGCCTACGACCGGCTGATCCGCAACTCGCCGAACGTCGACTACTACGCCACCTTCGACAACTACAAGGTGGGCGTGCAGCAGGCCACCTCGCTGCTGGTGGGCCTCGGCCTGAAGAAGGAGGACGGCTCGGACGGCACCGCCACCGGCCCGTTCAACGTCGAGCTGTTCGCCGGTTCGCCCGACGACAACAACGCGACGTTCTTCTTCAACGGCGCGATGGACACCCTCAAGCCCTACATCGACAAGGGCACGCTGGTCGTCAAGAGCGGTGAGAAGGACTTCAAGACGGTCGCGATCCTGCGCTGGGACCCGGCGACGGCCCAGAAGCGCATGGAGGACCTGATCACCAAGGCCTACGGCGGCGGCGCGAAGGTCCAGGGCGTCCTGTCCCCCTACGACGGCCTCTCGATCGGCATCCTCTCGGCGCTCAAGAGCGCCGGCTACGGGACCGCCGGCCAGGCCTACCCGATCGTCACCGGCCAGGACGCCGAGGTCGCGTCGGTCAAGTCGATCATCAAGGGCGAGCAGTACGCGACGATCTACAAGGACACCCGCAAGCTCGCCGACGTCACGGTCAAGATGGGTGACGCCGTGCTCAAGGGCGGCAAGCCCGAGGTCAACAACACCAAGGACTACGACAACGGCAAGAAGGTCGTCCCGTCCTACCTGCTCGAGCCGGTCGTGGTGTACAAGTCCAACTACAAGTCGATCCTGATCGACGGTGGCTACTACACCGAGGACAAGCTGAAGTAACACCCGCTCCACCGGGCCCGGGTGTCACGGCACCCGGGCCCGATGGGCCCTGAGGGAGATCAAGCATGACCGAGGCGCTCCTGCAGATGCGGGGCATCACCAAGACGTTCCCGGGCGTGAAGGCCCTGGACGACGTCAACCTCACCGTCCGCCGGGGCGAGATCCACGCCATCTGCGGCGAGAACGGCGCCGGCAAGTCGACCCTGATGAAGGTCCTCTCCGGTGTGTACGGCCACGGCTCCTACGAAGGCGAGATCCTCTTCGAGGGCGAGCCCTGCCACTTCGCCGGCATCCGGGACTCGGAGCGGCGCGGGATCGTCATCATCCACCAGGAGCTCGCGCTCATTCCCCACCTGTCGATCGCCGAGAACATCTTCCTCGGCAACGAGCGGGTCGGCCGGGGCCTGATCGACTGGAACCGCACCAACGACGACGCGGCCAAGCTCCTGGCCCGGGTCGGGCTGCAGGAGAACCCGGTCACGCCGGCGATGGACCTCGGCGTCGGCAAGCAGCAGCTCGTCGAGATCGCCAAGGCGCTGTCCAAGGAGGTCCGGCTGCTGATCCTCGACGAGCCGACCGCGGCGCTCAACGACGAGGACTCCGCGCACCTGCTCGGCCTGCTGCGCGGGCTGCGCGACCAGGGCGTCACCTGCGTGATCATCTCGCACAAGCTCAACGAGATCGAGGCGATCGCCGACTCCACGACGATCCTGCGCGACGGGCGGACCATCGAGACGCTCGACATGCACGCGCCGGGCGGGGTCAGCGAGGACCGGATCATCTCCGGCATGGTCGGCCGCGACCTCGAGCACCGGTTCCCGCCGCACGAGCCGAAGATCGGCGAGGAGGTGCTGCGGGTCGAGCACTGGACCGTGCACTCGCCGACCCAGCCGGGCCGCAAGGTCGTCGACGACGCCTCGCTGACCCTACGGGCCGGGGAGATCGTCGGCCTGGCCGGGCTGATGGGGGCCGGGCGCACCGAGCTCGCGATGAGCGTGTTCGGCCGCAGCTACGGCGTGGACATCTCCGGCCAGGTGTACAAGAACGGGCGGCCGATCCAGCTGCGCTCGGTGCAGGAGGCGATCGGCCACGGCATCGCCTACGCCACCGAGGACCGCAAGCGCTACGGCCTCAACCTCATCGAGGACATCCAGCGCAACGTCTCCGGCGCCGCGCTGAACAAGCTCTCGGGCCGGGGCGGCTGGGTCGACGACAACCGGGAGTACGAGGTCGCCGAGCGCTACCGCGGCAGCCTCAACATCAAGGCCAAGAGCGTCGGCACCATCGCCGGGACGCTGTCGGGCGGCAACCAGCAGAAGGTCGTGCTGGCCAAGTGGATCTTCACCGACCCGGACGTGCTGATCCTCGACGAGCCGACCCGCGGCATCGACGTCGGCGCCAAGTACGAGATCTACACGATCATCAATCAGCTCGCGGACCAGGGCAAGGCGATCCTCGTCATCTCCTCCGAGCTGCCCGAGCTGCTCGGCATCTGCGACCGGATCTACGCTCTGTCGGCCGGGCGCGTCACCGGCTCGGTCGAGCGGGCCGAGTTCTCCCCGGAGCGTTTGATGCGCCTCATGACCAGGATCAAGGAGTAACCCGTCCATGACCACAGTGGTCGAACCCGCGGTCGAGCCGACCGTCACGCCCCCGACGCGGTTCTCGGTGAACCTGCGCCAGAGCGGCATCTACATCGCGTTCGCGGCGATCATCGTGTTCTTCACGATCCTGACCAACGGCGCGCTGCTCGAACCGCAGAACCTGTCCAACATGGTCATCCAGAACTCCTACGTGCTGATCCTCGCCATCGGGATGATCCTCGTCATCATCGGCGGCCACATCGACCTGTCCGTGGGCTCGGTCGTCGCCGTCACCGGGGCACTGTCCGCGGTGCTGATGGTGAAGGCCGACATTCCGTGGCCCCTGGCCATCCTGCTCACGCTGATCGCGGGCGGGCTGATCGGGGCGTGGCAGGGCTTCTGGATCGCCTACTTCGGCATCCCCGCCTTCATCGTCACCCTGGCCGGCATGCTCATCTTCCGCGCTCTCACCATGACGACGCTGAGCAACCAGGGCATCGGCCCGTTCGCCGAGGACGTGCGCACGCTGTCGAACGGCTTCATCCCCGGCTTCCTGAACAATGTCGGCCTCGGCCCGCTCGGCGGCGCCGATCTGTTCACGCTGCTCGTCGGCGTCGCCACGGTCATCGGCATCGTGGCGGTGCAGTGGCGGGCCCGCCGCGGCCGGATCGGCTACGGCCAGGCCGTCGACTCGGTGCCGGTCTTCTGGGCCAAGCTCGTCGGTTCGTCGCTGGTGCTCATGTTCGTCATCGTGCAGCTGGCCCGGTTCAAGAACCTGCCGTGGGTCCTCGTCCTGCTGGCCGTGCTCGTGCTGACCTACACGCTGGTCTCCCAGCGCACCGTCTTCGGCCGGCACATCTACGCCATCGGCGGCAACCTGCAGGCCGCGAACCTCTCCGGCGTGAAGGTCAAGTCGGTCACGTTCTGGATCTTCGTCAACATGGGCGTCCTGTCGGCGATCGCCGGCATCATCTTCGCCGGCCGCCTCAACCTGGCCGGCCCGACCGCGGGTAACGCCTTCGAGCTCGACGCGATCGCGGCCGCGTTCATCGGCGGCGCCGCGGTGCAAGGCGGTGTCGGCAAGGTCGTCGGCGCCATCACCGGCGGCCTCATCATGGCCGTCATCAGCAACGGCATGTCCCTCAACAGCGAACCCACCGAGCGGGTCATGCTGGTCAAGGGCCTCGTCCTGCTCGCCGCCGTCGCCTTCGACGTGTGGGCCAAGCGCCGCGCGGGCCGCTCCCGCTGAGAGCGCCCGGCCGGGCGCTCACTGAAGCTTCTCTTCGGTATCTGGTGAGAAAAGAGAGGGTGGACCGCCTTCGGGGCGTCGGCGGTCCACCCTTTCACCTTTGCCGCTAGTGCTTCTCGATGAAGTTCCACAGTGGAGCGATGAGGGCCTCCGGGCGCTCCAGCTGCGGCAGATGCCCCGTCCGCTCCAGCAGCACGAAGTCCGCCCCCGGCATGGCCGCCGCGAACGCCCGCCCATACTCCGGCCCGGCGATGCCGTCGCTGTCACCCCAAACCACAAGAGCCGGCGTCGGTACTCCCACAAGCCGCCCCCGCAACGTCGAGTCCACCATGGACGACGCGCCCGCGTAGTGCTTGAGCGTCTCCCGGTTGGCCGCCATCAGCTTCTGCGCCGCCTCCGGCATGGCGCTGGGATCGATGACACGCCCGGTGGGATCGTAGTAGCTGGCCGCGGCGATCTCCGGAAACGTCAGCCCGAAGAAGTCGGCGACCGGCTGCCCCTCGACCTCGATCCCGACCCCGTCGACGACCACGAGTCCGGCGACCCGCGCCGAGCCGAGCAGGGCGAGCTCCGCGGCGATCCAGCCGCCGATCGAGTTCCCGACGACCACGACGTCCTCGAGCTCGAGCTCGTCCAGGAACTCCCGGTAGGCCGCGGCGAGGTCCCTGACGCCGCCGATGCTCGCCGGCCGCTGCGTCCCGTCGAACCCGGGATGCGTGGGGGTGATGACCCGGACCGGGTGCTCGGCCGCGAACCGGTCCGCGAACCCGCCCACCGACGCCGGCCCGGCGCCGCCGTGCAGGAGCAGCACGGTCCGGCCGGTGCCACGCTCGGTGTAGGTGATGATGCTCATGGGTCGTGCTCCTTCTCGAAAGGTGCGCTGGCTCGATATGTCGGGCGCTCCGCGCCGTGCTGGCTCGATATGTCGGGCGCTCCGCGCCGCGCTTCGCTCGACATATCGGATATTTCGTATTTTTAGGGGTTTGAGACGGGTTGGTGGGCATAGATCAGGCCGGATGCCACGACCGCGGTGGCCAGCAGGGCGACGGTCAGCACGGCCGCGAAGGCGTGCACCGCCGCGGCGATGGTGGCGGTCCCGCGGGCGGCCAGGACGGTGCCCAGCACCGCCGGCCCGAGCGCCGCGCCGATCTGCCGCACGCCGTTGCTGGCCGCCCCGGCCAGCCCCGCGAACTGCGGCGGCACCGACTGCACGGCCACCGCCGAGCTCGTCGCCATGACCAGGCCGGCGCCGAGCCCGAGCCCGGCCAGCCGCCAGGCGAGCTCCAGCGCCCCGCCCCCGCCGACGGTGAGCAGTGACGCCGCCCCACCCCCGGCGACGACCAGCCCGGCGAGCAGTACCGCCCGCCCGTCCAGACGCCGCTGCAGCCACCCGGCCAGGACGCTGCCGAGCGCGTTCCCGGCGAACAGGCACCCGAGCCGCAGCGCGATCCCGAGCGGCCCGACGTGCTGCCGGCTCAGCGCGAGGCTGAGGAAGAACAGCCCGCCCCCGATCGCGAACAGCACCACGGTCGCGGCGAGCGCGGCCGCCGCGAACCCGCGCGAGGCGAACAGCGGCGGCGGCAGCAGTGGCGCGACGGCCCGCCGCTCGATCAGCCCGAGGGCCACGAACGCGAGGGCGGCGACGGCGTACCCGTACCGGCCGGCGATGCCTCCCTCGATGACCGCGAAGACCAGGGCGGCCACCCCGATCGCGGCCGCGATCTGCCCGGCGACGTCGACGGGCACCCGCTCGCCGGTGGGTTCGTCCCGCGCGGACAACCCGAGCGCCGCGGACGCAACGGCAAGGAAAGCGATCGGGGGGTACAGCCACCACCAGCTCGTCACCGCCAGCACCGCACTGGTCAGGAACGGCCCGCCGCCCAGCCCGCCGACGGTCGCCGCGGCCCAGAACGCGATCCACCGGGCCCGGACCCGCGGATCGGGCGCGGCCGCGGTGAGGAGGGCCAGGGTGGCCGACATGACCGCCGCCGCCCCGATCCCGGCGACGGCCTGAGCGGCCCAGAGCAGTGGCACGGAGCGCTGCTGTCCGGCGAGGGCGCCGAGCAGTGAGCCCAGGACGGTACCGCCGAGCCCGACGATCGTGACCCGCCGCGCCCCGGCCCGCCCGGCGAGCGCCCCGGCCGGCAGGACGACCGCCGCGAGCGCGACGGCGAACGCGTCGGAGACCCACTGCAGTCGCAGCGTGCCGGCCCCCGTGTCCGCGGCGATCGCCCCGAGGGCCCCGTTGACCGCCGAGAACGGCAGGTAGGACACGAGCATCGCCGCGGCGGAGAACCCCACAACCCGGAATTTCATGTAAGGAACCTTATATCAGCATGTTGATACAAGCAACCTGAGATACCATGGCGGGCATGACGAGGGCGATCGGGGAAATCGGGTTGTCGGTCAAGCGCCTGCAGATGCGCCATCACCGCGAGGGCAACGCGGCCCTGGCCCCGCTGGGGGTGTCACTGGTGCAGTGGGACGCGCTGCGGCACCTGCACCGCAACCCGGAGGCGTCGCTGCACGACCTGGCTCAGCTCACATTCCAGACCGACCAGTCCTTCGGTACGCTCGCCGCCCGCATGATCGACAGAGGTCTGATCGAACGCATGCCCGGCCCGGGCCGCGCCATCCGCCACCGCCTGACCGACAAGGGCGACGCGATCCGCGCGGAGGGCCAGCAGCTGCTGGGCGAGGTCCTGGAGCGCTCCTTCGCCCGCCTGACCCCGGACGAGCTGGCCACCTTCGACGCCCTGCTGATCCGCCTGCTCAGCTGACGCCCACGCCGCCGCGCAACGTCAGGCCTCCGCGTCGAACTCCATCGGCGACACGGTATCGGAAGGCGGACTCACAGGGGTGTAATTCGATGCGGGCCGTAGCCGATCGAGAACCGTCTACGCCATGATGGGTCCATGGCCGGCCGGCGCAGGTCCACGGCATTGGTCGCCGCGCTGGTGTCGGCCGTGTTCCTGGTGCTGGCCCTGGTGCTGCACCAGCAGGGGCTCGATCGGGCCGACAAGCTGTCCAGCGTCATCGGCGCGTTCAGCGGGATCTTCGCGATCCTCCTGACCATCCTGCAGTCGATCGGCCCCGGCGCCGAGCCGCGGCCGGCCGATCCGGCGATCGCCGAGAGCGGGGCACCGGCACCGGGCGGCCGGGGCCGGCGGTGGCCGGAGCGGCTGCTCACCTTGACCGACCGCCTGCTCGGCGGCCCCGAGCGGCGCGTACAGCGGCTGACGGAGCGGCTCGCCCGGGGCTTCCAGTCGGACGAGGCGTCGCCGTCCCTGGCCCGGCTGTACCGGCGCGCGATCCGCCTGGCCCTCCGGCTCGACCCGGCGGCCGCGCGGTCCGTGCACACGGCCTATGACGACCGCATTGCGGAGCCGCTGTACACGGCCGCCTTCACCGCTCGCGACGCGGCCTGGCTCGGTGCCGCGGTGCCCGCCGGGCCGGCCGATGCGCTGCGGGTCGTCGTCGACATCGCGAACCGCCTGGGGCTGCGGCGCGTGCGGGACGACGCGCGCGACCGGCTGGTGATCGTGACGGCCGAGGGCGCCGACCCGGCCGCCGTGATCGACACGCTCGAGCACCTGCGCCGCCGGAACGTGCTCGACGAGCACACCGTGCGCCGGGCCGTCACCGTCTACGGACGGCGCCGATCGCTGGAAGCCGAGCGCGACCGGTGGTCGCGCCTGTTCCTGGCCCTTCCGGCGCCGCTCGTGCCCGATCTGTTCCCCGTCGCGCTGCTGCTCGACCGGATGGACGATGCGCACCGGCTGATGGCCACCCCGGCGGAGCGGGAGCAGTTCATGGACCGCTGCCTGCGCTCGTCCGACCCGGCGACCGTCCGGCTCGCCCTGGACCAGCCCTACCGGCCCGAGCACGAGGCCTCGTTCCGCAAGCTCAACATCCACATGGGTGCGCTGCTGCTGGCCCGTCACCAGCCGGCCGACGCGCTGCTGTACATGCGCGAGGCCGGTGACACCGCGGGCCAGTCGATCTGCCACGAGCAGCTCCGGCAGTACCGCGAGGCCATCGAAGCCTGCCCGGACGACCAGCCCGACCGGATCGCCGAGCTCGTGGGCCGGCGGCTGGACGAGTTCGACGACATGCTGCGGCGACGGCAGTTCACCGAGGTGGCCGAGGAGACCGTGGCGTTGCGGAAGCGCCTGCGCCAGGTGAAGCCGAAGACGGAGGGGCTGCTGCGCTGCCGGCGCTATCTTGCCCGGCACCTCGAGCAGGTCGTCGCGGCCGGGCGCGGCTACTTCCGGCGCCGGCTCGACGATCAGCCACGCGACGGGCGCGACGAGGTGTATCGCCAGTGGAGCCTGTTCGAGGAGGCGGCCGGCGAGCTGGACGCGGCCGCCGAACGCGCGGTCGACGGCAACCTCGCGCGCCGGGCCAGCGGCCTCTATCGGCGCAACGACCGCTACGGCGACGCCGAGCGCGTCCTGCGGGGAGATCGTTCACCGGAGAGCCTCCGGGAGCGCGCGAAGGCGAGACTCGCCGGCAACGATGTCGTCGGGGCGGCCGAGTGTCTGGCCGAAGCCGGCGACTGGAGCGAGGCGGTCGACCTGTTCATCCGCGACGACCGCCGGTCCGACGCGAAGCAGCTGCTGGTCGACGCGCTCGGCGACGACGCGCTGCAGGATCGGCGGCTGGCCGAAATCCTCCGCGCGAATGCCGAGTTCCGCGAGCTGGCCGAGCTCTGCCTGCGCGGGCTGGCCCGGCCCGACCTCGCCGCCACGGCGACCGGCGAGCTGCGGCGGCTGAGCCGGGAGCGGGCCCTGCCCGACACCGTGCAGCAGCGGGTCGACGAGGCGCTGGACACCATCGACGGCCGCGGCCGCCAGGCGTTCGAGACCAAGGTCGCCGGTTACGTCGCCCGCGCGCGGACCGAGATCGGCCGGGAGTACTCCGACATCTTCGGCCTGGACCTCGGCACCAGCACCTGCGTCGTGGCGATCTACGGCGGCGACCCGCCGGGCGTGCACCTCTGCCGGTGGCGGGGCCGGGACCACTTCCCGTCGACGATCAGCATCGACCGGGACGGCAACGAGCACACCGGCCTGTCCGGCGAGGAGCTCGACGCGAACGGCATCGTGCAGCACTTCGCCGAGACGAAGATGGAGATGGGCACCGATGTCATGCTCGACGGCCGGCCGGCCGGCACCGACGAGCCGGTGAAGGTCAGGTACCGGCCGGAGGAGGTCGCGGCCCGGCTGATCACGCACGGCCGCACCGTGGTCGAGACCTTCCTGGCCGGCCGGGTCCGGCAGCGGGTCGCCGAGCTCGCTACGGCCGACATCGGCGAGGCCCGGCCCGACTGGCTCGGCTGGATGGACCAGAACTACCAGCTCACCGTCGAGCGGAGCCGGGCCATCGTCACGGTGCCGGCGCGGTTCCCGCTGAAGGCGAACAAGGCGACCCGGGACGCCTGCCGGATCGCCGGCGTCGAGCTGGTCCGGCTCATCCACGAGCCGACCGCGGCCTGCCTGGCCGCCACCAGACACGGCGAGAAGGTGGACGGGCGGGTCGTGCTGGTCGACTTCGGGGCGGGCACGCTCGACATCAGCCTCGTCGAGGTCAGTGAGAACTTCTATGACGTGCAGAAGATCCTCGGCCAGTACCGGTTCGGCTCCCGCGATTTCAACCGGGCGATCGAACTCGAGCTGACCCGGCAGCTGGAGCGGCAGGGCCTGCAAGGGCTCGACGCGCAGTCAGTGAAGCGGGCGGTGACCCTCGCCGCGGAGCGGTTCAAAATCCAGCTCTCGAACGTCGAGCGGGTCGAGAGCCCGATCACCGGCCCCGGCGGCACCGCGATCGTGCAGCTGACCAGGGCCCGGCTCGACCAGATTCTCGGCACCGACTACCGGACCCTGCGGTCGTACTGCCGGGAGGTCGAGCACCGGCCGGGCGACCGGATGATCCTCGTCGGCGGCCCGATGCACGCGCCGCCGATCCGGGCGGTGGTCAAGGACGCGCTGGGCATCCAGGAGCTGCCGATCGGCGAGTGGCGCACCGCGGTCGCCTGGGGCGCGGCGCTGCAGGGCGCCGTCCTGTCGCGGCGGCTGCGCACCATCCTGCTGCAGGACGTCACGCCGCTGCCGCTGGGCATCGCGGTCGCCGACGGTCAGGACGGCCAGCGGTTCACCACGCTCGTCGAGGCCAACTCCCGGATTCCGCTGAAGCGCACGCAGGTGTTCTCGACCCACGCCGACAACCAGACGAGCGTCGACATCCAGGTCTACAACGGCGACCTCGAGCCGGAGACCCGGATCGGCTCGTTCGTCCTGGCCGACATCCCGCCGGCCAAGCGCGGCGAGCCCGAGATCGAGGTCGCCTTCGACATCGACGAGAGCTGCATCCTCACCGTCACCGCGACCGATCGCAAAACCAGGCGGGAGCGGTCCGTGCAGTTCACGGACACGACCCTGCTCTCCCCGCCCGACGTGGACGCGATGCGCGACCGGCTGCGCCGCGCCCGCCGGGAGCGCGAACAGCGGGACAAGTTCCGGGAGCTCGCGGCCGCGCTCGGGGCGCTCGCCGACCTGGCCGAGACGTCCCGCGCGGGCCAGGCCTGGCTGGAGCTCGAGGGCCGGCGCGCGCGCTTCGTCGTGCCCCGGACCTCGCGGCCGGCCGAGGTCCAGCGGGAGCTGGCCGCCCTGTTCAACGAGGGCGCGGCGCACAAGGCGCGACTGGACGCCGCCGTGGCCCGGCTCGACCGGTACCGGGGCGACGTGCGCGCGTTCCTGACGGACCGGCCGGCCGATCCCGACCGGGCGCTCGCGACCGGCGCCGCGCTGCTGGAGCAGACCACGGGCGCCCACCAGGAGTTCACGAAGCTCCTCGCCCGCGTCGTCGCCTGGAACCGGCTGCTGGCCCAGGAAGCGGCCGTGAACACCGGGTCGCGGCAACGCTTCCGCCAGCTCCACGACGTCGGCGACTACCGCCGGGCCCTGGAAGGCGTCGACTACGCCCGGCTCGGCGAACCGGCCGATCTCGAGCGGGCCCTGCACTGCCTGGCCGAGACCAGGCAGGCCGCCGAGTACGAGACGCTGCTGCGCCGGTGCGCGGCCGCCCTCGGCCACGTGCTGCTCGACCCGGACCGGCCCGCCGACCTGCTCGCCGAGCGCCCCGCGCTGGTGCTGGCGGTCCGGGCCGTGCGGGCCGACGGCGTCAGCGTTCTGGGCACCGGCACCGCCACCGCCGATCGCACGGCCGTCGTCAGCGCGCACTGGCTGCGCACGGCGGCCGCGGGGGTGGACGGAGCCGAACCGCGGCTCAAGGCCGGCCTCCGGCGCGGCGGCCCGGTCGCCGCCACGCGGCGCGACGGCGGGCCGCCCCGGACCGCCGTGCTGGAGCTCGAACGGCCGCTCGGGACGCCACCGCCGCGCGTCGGATACCACGCGACGGTCCGGGTCGGTGACCGCATCTGGGTGCCGACGCGCGGCAACGGGTCGGCCGACTGGACGGTGGTCAGTGGAATCGTCGACACCTTCCGGCACGACCCGGGCCACGACCGTCCCCTGTACGGGCTGGAGATCGAGCTGTCGCCCCGGTCCCAGGGCGGGCCGCTGATCAACGACCTCGGCGAGGTCGTCGGGCTGGTCGTGGCCGAGGGCGGCAGCGACCGGGCCTTCGCCGTCGGGCTGCACCCCGGCGACTTCCCGGCCGGGACGAGAGGACAGCGGCGATGACCGACGCGGCGGCACTCGAACGGCTCCGCGCCGCGATCCGGCGGCTCGACGGGCCCCGGACCGCCTTCGAGCTCGACCGCTGCGAGGCGGTCCTCGCAACCGACGCCTGGTATCGGTCGGTCGCTGAATACGCGCGGCGGCGGCTCTGGCAGCCGGAGGGCGGGCCCGGCGGCGACGGCGGGCTGGCAGTGGGGCCGTTGCAGCGGGTCCTGCGGTGGCTGCTGCGCGAGGAGATCGAGCTGGCGACCCGGCTGTTCGCGGACGGCCGGTTCGCCGAGACCCGGCAGGTCTGCGAGCGGGCCGCGCGGATCGACGGGCACTGCGCGCCCCTCGCGCTGCTGCGTGGCATGGCGATGGTACGGGAGCACCCGGACCGGTGGGCGACGCTGATCGAGGCCCGCCGCTGGCTGACGGTCGCGGCCACCGATCCGGCGCTGGAGGCCGAGTGCCGGCGGGCCGCCGAGTGGCTCGACGAGGCCCTGGAGCGGCGGGAGCGGGCCGAGGTGACGAGCCTGACCGAGAACTACACCGGCATCCGGAAGGTCTACAACCGCACCACGCTGTACTACGTCGAGGCCGTCAACATGCGGGCCTCCCTGGTCGCGCTCGGCGGCAAGGCGGAGCGCGCCCGCAAGAAGGTCCGGCCCGGCACGCCCGCGGCCCGGTCCCTCGACGCGCTCATCCGGGCGATCACGTCGGACATCGCCATGCTGCGGGCCGCGCTCGGCCTCTGAGCGGCGACCGGCTAGCGGAAGTCGGCGGCGTGGTCGGTGGCCCACCGGGCGAACGTCCGGGCCGGGCGGCCGGTCAGCCGCGGGACGACGCCGGCCCACGCGTCGTCGACGGGGGCGGGGTCGCGGGCGGACCCGGCCCACATGGCGAACATCCAGTCGACGAACGGCTCCGGGTAGCCGTTGCCGATCCACTCGGCTCGGGCGGTGGCCGGTTCCAGGTCGTCGAAGCGGACCGTGGCACCGATCGCCCGGCCGATCGCGGCGGTCTGGGCGGCGATGGTGAGGGCCTCGGGCCCGGCCAGGGTGTAGACGTGGCCGGCGTGGCCGTCTTCGGTGAGCGCGGCGACGGCGACGGCGGCGATGTCGGCCTCGTGGGTGGGCTGGGTGACCGCGGCGCCGTACGGCCGGCGAACCGCACGGTGTTCCCGGATCGACGGCGCCCAGTCGAGCCAGTTCGCCGCGAACTCGCCCGGCCGCACGTGGGTCCACTCCAGACCGGAGTCCTCGACCGCGCGTTCCACGGCCCGGTAGCCGTCGGGACTGTCGTCGGTGTCGGCCAGGGCCCCGGACAGCACGACGATCCGCCGCACACCGGCCCGGGCCGCCGCGGCGGAGACGGCCCGCGCGGCCCGGCCGACGGGGAACAGGTAGAGACGGTCGACGGCCCGCAGCGGCACGGAGTCCGGGTCGGTGAGGTCACCGCCGACGACCTCGACACCGTCCGGGAACGCCGCGGCCGCGGGGTTGCGGGTCAGCGCGCGGACCTGATGCCCGGCCGAGGCCAGCGAGGCGACGACGTGCCGGCCCACCAGGCCGGTGGCCCCCGTGACCAGGATCCTCATGCGGCGCCCCGGAAATCGGCGGCGTGGTCGGCGGCCCACTGCGCGAACGTGCGCGGCGGCCGCCCCATGAGCCGCTCGTAGGTGTCCGTCGGGGGCAGCGTTCCGGCCCCGTCGACCGCGTCGGCGAGGAGCGCGAGGACCCAGTCGGGGGTGTCCGCGGTGGCCGGGTCGAGGGCCTCGAACCGCACCGGCGCCCCGATGGCGGCCCCGATCGCGGCCGCCTGCTCGGCCTGCGTGACCTTCGCCGGCCCGGTGATGGTGTAGGCGGCACCGACGTGGGCGGCGCTGAGCAGGGCCGCCGCCGCGACGTCGGCCACGTCGGCCTCGTGGACCACCGGATACCCGGCCGCCGGGTACGGCTCCCGCACCACCCGCTCCCGCCGGATGCCGTCCGCCCACCGCAGCGCGCCGGCCGCGAGCAGCCCCGGCCGCACGTGGGTCCACTCGGCGCCGGATGCCTCCACCGCCAGCTCGAGCCCGCGGTGGGCGTCCCGCTCCTCGGCCAGGTGCCGCCCGAGGACACCGTCACCGCCGGTCCCGGCCGCGAAACCGGCCGCGGCCGCCGAGTGCACGACGAACCGGCGGACACCCGCCCGGACCGCCGCGGCCACGAAATCGGGGCCCGCGAACGGAAACAGGTAGACCGATCGGACCCCGTCCAACGCCGCCGCCCACGTCTCCGGCCGGGTGAAGTCGCCGCGGACGTCGCCCCCACCGGCCGGCCGCCGGGTCATCGAACGCACCGCCGGCCCGGCCGCCGCCAGCCGAGCCACCACATGGCGGCCGATGTTGCCGGTCGCGCCGGTCACCAGGATCGTCACCCTCCGCACGGTAGGCGGAATCCGCGAAACCCGCACATCGTACATACGTTCTATCCGTCAGATGGCTGCCCCCTACGAACGAGGGCTCTCATCACCGGACGATTTTGCGGGCCTGCCGGGGGGTGGGGGTGTCGGTGGCGAAGGGGTCGAGTTCGATGGCTATGCGGGCGCCGCGTAGGGGGCTGCGTTCGATGATGAGGCGGCCGCCGGCGGTTTCGGCTACGCGGCGGACGATGTCCAGGCCCAGGCCCGTGGAGCCGGCGCCGCTGGAGCCGCGGCGCAGGGCGGCGGCCGGGTCGGCGATGCCGGGGCCGGCGTCGTCGACGTAGAGGCCGCGGGCGGAGACGTGGACCTCGAAGCCGGTGCCCTCGCCGGTGTGCTGGAAGACGTTGCCGAGCAGGCAGTCGACGGCGGAGATGAGGTCGGACTCGGAGACCGGGACGTACACGGGCTCGCGGCCGCCGGTGACCCGCCACGGGCGGTTCTGGTCCTCGGCCAGCACCGACCAGAACGCGAGCCGGTCGGCGACGACCTCGACCAGGTCGTTGGTCTCGGGGCGGCGGTCGGTGACGGACCGGCGGGCCTGGGTGATGATCTGCTCGATCTCGTCGTCGAGCGCGTCGAAGGCCTGGCGCATCCGCTCGCCGATCGGGCCCGGCGGCATCGCGTCGGCGTCCAGGCGCAGCGCGGTCAGCGGGGTGCGCAGGCGGTGGGACAGGTCGGCCGCCAGCTCGCGTTCGGCGTCGGCGAACGCGACCATCTGCTCGGCCATCCGGTTGAAGCTGCGGGCGGCGTCGCGCAGCTCCGCCGGGCCGTCCGGCTCGACCCGGGCGTGCAGGTCGCCGTCGCCGAACGCGCGGGCGCCCTCGGCGAGCTGCCGGGTCGACTTGACGATCCGCGTGCCGAGCCGGTCGGCGACCAGAGTGGAGCCGGCGACGAGGACGACGGCCAGGCCGGCCAGGGCGAGCCAGGCGGCGCCGACCCCGCGGGACAGTTCGTCGTCGGAGACGTAGACCTCGACCACCGCGGTGCGGTCGCCGTCGAGGACGACCGTCTGCAGGTAGGCCAGGCCGCCGGGGGCCTCGACGGTCTGCGAGCGGCGCTGGTGGGCGGTGCGGTCGACGTCGGCGGCGAGGGCGTGGCTGGTGCCGACCGTCGGTTGCCCCGTCAGGTGTACCGCCAGCCGCCCCGACTGCCCCGCCGGGAGCGTGACCACGGCCCGGACCAGCGACGCCGACGTGTCACCGGGGGCGGACGCGAGCGCGGCGACCATCGCGTCGGCCTGCGAGCGGGCCTCGGCGAGGGCGCGGTCGTGGGCGATCTGCTTGGTCACGTAGGCGAGAGGGACGAGGAACGCCAGTGCGATCATCGTGGTGATCGCGAACGACAGGCGCCACAGGGCCGACCTCATGCCGGTGGCTGCGCCGGGTCGACGAGCATCACCCCGACCCCGCGGAACGTGCGCAGGTACTTCGGCTGCGTCGCACTCTCGCCGAGCTTGCGCCGCAGCCAGGACACGTGCACGTCGATCGTCTGGTCCTCGCCGGAGCTGTCCGGGCGCTGCCACACCTCGGTCAGCAGCTCGCGCCGGCTGACGACGCGGCCGGCCCGGGCCGCGAGGTATGACAGGAGGTCGAACTCCTTCTTCGTCAGCTGCAGCGGCCGGCCGTCCAGGGCCGCGGAGCGCTGCTGCGGGTTGACGTGCAGGCCGCCGACGGTGACCCCGGCGGGCGGCTGGGCCGGGCCGGGGGTGCCCTGGCCGCGGCGGAGCACCGCGTTGATCCGGGCCGACATCTGGGCGCTGGAGAACGGCTTGGTCACGTAGTCGTCGGCGCCGGCGTCGAGGAGGCGGATGATGTCGCGCTCGGAGCGCCGCGCGGTGGCCACGATGACCGGCGCGTTGGAGATGCCGCGGAGCATGCGCAGCACGTCGAGGCCGTCCATGTCCGGCAGGCCCAGGTCGAGGATGACCAGGTCCGGCGGGTCGGTGGCGATGACGCGCAGCGCCGAACCGGCGTTGCCGACGGGTCGGACGACGTGGCCGGCGTCGGTCAGCGCCCGCGACAGGGCGCCGGAGACAGCGACATCGTCCTCGACCAGCAGGATCAGCGGCATGCGGGCACCCTACTGCACGACAAATCCCCGCCCAATGGACGTTAAGGCCCCGCTAATTGCCGATTTTGGTGACCTCGCCGTGCGGGCCGCCCTGCCACCACAGGCAGTCGACGAGGTAGGCGGCGCCGCCGTTGCCGTTGACGAACTGCACGACCATCCGGCTCGGCTCGGTCTGGGCCTGTGACACCGAGTAGCCCTGGCGGGGCGTGGCGGTGACGACGGAGACGACCTCGGCCCGGATGCGCATCACGGCGTCGCCGCCGTCGGAGCGGAACGACTTCAGGTAGACGTCGACGCCGTCGTCGCCCGCGGTCACGGTCCAGCCGTCGACGATCCGGGGCGCGGCCGTGGTCTTCTGCGCCGGCGGGGACGCGCTGGTGGTCTTCGCGCCCGCGGTCGTCGGCGGGGCCGAGGCCGTCGACTTCGGGTCGCCGGGGGCCAGGGTGGGCGGCTTGGACGTGGCGACGGCCGGTGGCGGGAGGGTCTGGGTGGTCACCGGCCGGTCGCCGCGGCTGTCGTCGGCCGCGACCGGGATGGTGTCCTGCGGCACGGCGGTGCGCAGGACGGGGCGCAGGGCGAGCGTGGCCACGCCGATGCTCGCCGTGGTGGCCAGGCACCACAGCAGGACCGGCACCGCGCCCTTTTCAACCCGCACCGCGGCATTCTTGCACTGTCGGGTCTCAGCCCGCCATGTGCCGCCGGAACCGGCGGACGGTCGCGGCGTCGGCCACGGCCCCGGCCAGCCCGAGCAGCAGGGTGTAGACGGCGAGGACGGGGACCAGGACCCGGCCCGCGGCGAGCGCGGCGTCGGCCGGCAGGCCGAGGTGGTGCCGGCCGGCCGCGTAGACCGAGGTGGTGAGCGCGCCGACGGCGAGGGGCAGGGCGGCCACGATCGGCCAGGGCCGGCTGGTCAGGCTGCCGAGGGTGCCGGTGACGACCAGTCCGCCGACGACCGCGGCCCCCACCGCGACCGCGACGTCGTCGGCCAGCCAGAGGAAGCCCAGCGCGTAGGATCCCAGGGCCCACATCGCGGCGAACACGAGCACGATCGGGACCCGGAGAAGACGCAGCACGAGATCATTTTCAGGCATTTGCAGCGGCGGCCGTGTCGGGCGATCGGACGGTTCCCTGAAATCCGCTTTAAAAGCGTTATTCGTCGTCGCCGAAAATCATCGGCACAACTTAATGCGGATCTAATAGAACGGGCCCGGGCCTGGCCTTACCGTCGAGCGGTGACCCAGGATGGCGGCGAACCCATCAACGGAGCCAGCGTAGCGCTGTCGAGCGATCCGGCGCCGGAAGAACCGGCCACGGAATCGTCACCCCCAGCCATCGAGCCCGAGCCCGAACCGGCCGGGGCGGGGGTGGAGGCGGAGCCCGAAGAACCCAAACGGGATCTCTGGCGGCGCATTCTGGCCGTCATGGTCGTCGTCGTGGCCGTGCCCGCCGTCGTCGTCCTGTGGGCCCGGCCGGCGCACGAGCCCGCCGCACCGAAGGCCGACGCGGTCAGCACCCTCGAGCCGAACGTCACCAGCTCGCTCAACCCGACCGACCTGGCCTTCCTCAACCTCATGATCTCCCTCGACAACAGCGCGCTGCCGCTGTTCGATCTGCTCAAGGACGACCCCGCGGTCGCCGGCGTGGTGGCCACCGCGGCCGCCGGGCACCGCGACGAACTGGCCGACCTGCGCAAGGCGATGGCCGCCGGTGGAGGCGTCGAGAACGGGGCCGAGCACGCCGGGCACGACCTGCCCGGGATGGTCCTGGAGGAAGACCTCGCCGCGGTCCGCGACGCGCCCGCCGACCAGCGGCCGGCCAAGGCGGTCGCGGCACTGCGGGACCATCTGACCGGCACGACGCATCTGGCGACCTCAGAAGGTACCGCCGGATCCGACCCTGCTTCCAAGGCGGCGGCGGCCAAGATCCTCGACGCCCACAACAAGCTGCTGGCCGCGCTGCCAACAGTGTAAGTTTCGGTCGGCTGTACCGCGCTGAGCGGCGGAAATGCGAGATCGCTCCACGCGGGAAGTGCGGCCTGTGACATGTCTCAATAGAACTTCCCGGCATGAGGAGACTCTGGGCCGCCGTCGCGGCCAGCAGCATGGCACTCGTCGGCGCCGTCGCCGTGATCGGGCTCAACAGCACGGCGAACGCGGCCACCGGCGGCACCGGCTCCGGCTACCTGAGCACCCAGGGGGCGCAGCTCGTCGACGCCTCCGGGGCCAAGGTGCGGCTCACCGGCATCAACTGGTTCGGCATGGAGACCGACAACAAGACCTTCCACGGCCTGTGGGCGCGGCCCTGGAAGGACCACATCGACCAGATGGCGAGCCTCGGGTACAACACCATCCGGGTACCGTTCTCCGAGGACGCCCTCAAGCCCGGCGCGCAGGCCAACAGCGTCGACGGCTACACCAACGCCGACCTCGTCGGGCTGACCCCGCTGCAGATCCTGGACAAGGTCGTCGACTACGCCGGCAGCAAGGGCATGCGCATTCTGCTCGACCGGCACCGCCCGACGTCGGCCGGGCAGAGCGCCCTGTGGTACGTCCCGGCGACCCCCGAGGCGACCTGGATCAGCAACTGGCAGTCCCTCGCCCGGCACTACGCCAACAACCCGACCGTCATCGGCGCCGACCTGCACAACGAGCCGCACGCCGACGGCACCGACCCGAACGGCACCGGCGCCTGCTGGGGCTGCGGCGACGTCAACCGCGACTGGCGCCTGGCGGCTGAGCGGGCCGGCAACGCGATCCTCGAGGCCAACCCCAACTGGCTCATCGTCGTCGAGGGCGTCTCCTGCACCAGCGGCGGCAACGCCAACGCCTGGGACAACATCCCTGACGAGCCGTGCGGCTGGTGGGGCGGCAACCTGTCGAAGGCCGGCGAGTTCCCGGTGCGCCTGAACAAGCCCGGCAAGCTCGTGTACTCCGCGCACGAGTACGCCAACAGCGTGTACCACCAGGCCTGGTTCGACGACCCGAACTTCCCGAACAACCTGCCGGGGATCTGGGACCAGTTCTGGGGCTACCTGCAGAAGCAGAACGTCGCGCCGGTACTGCTCGGCGAGTTCGGCAGCACCCTGCAGAACCCGCAGGACGCCGTCTGGCTGCAGAAGCTCATGGACTACATGGGCACCGGGGTCACCGGCATGAACTTCACGTACTGGTCGTGGAACCCGAACTCGGGCGACACCGGCGGCATCGTCGGCGACGACTGGAAGACGGTCAACCAGCAGAAGCAGTCGATCCTGCAGCCGTACCTGATCCCGCCCGTCGGTGGCGGCACGAACACGGGCTCACCGTCGGTGTCGGTTTCCGTGTCGCGCTCGGCGTCGCAATCGCCCAACCCGACCGGCGGCTGCACCGCCACCGTGAAGATCGACAACGCGTGGCAGGGCGGCTTCCAGGCCAGCGTCACCGTGAAGAACACCGGCACCGCGGCCGTCAACCCGTGGTCCGCCACCTTCACCGTCCCGTCCGGCGTCACGCTGCAGAGCGGCTGGAACGCCACCGTCACCCAGTCCGGCACCACGTTCACCGCGGCCGCCCCGACCTGGGCGCCGGCCCTGGCCGCGGGCGCGTCCGTCACCGTCGGCTTCACCGCCAACGGCCCGTCCACCCCGGCCCCGTCCGGCGTCAAGCTCAACGGCGCCACCTGCGCATAACAGGGGGGATCCCCGGCCGGTCGGGCGACGCGCCCGACCGGCCGGACCGCGCAGAACTGCACTGCGCTCAGGCCAGGTAGAGCTCCAGCCCCGACAGCTGACCAGCGGCCTGGACGGAGTTGGCGGTGAAGACGACGCGGATGTACCGCCACTGCGTCCCCGGCAGCGTGAGCGTCGCCCGCTGGCTCGAGGCGTCGTCGAAGGTGTATGTCGCCGGGCCGGCCACGGTCGTGAAGGTCTTGTCGTCGGTGCTGGCCTGGACCTCGATGCGCTGGGTGCGGGCCGGCCACGAAGCCGGCAGCCGCAGCACCGCTCGGCGGGGCGCGGCCGGGCTGCCCAGGTCGACCTGCACCCAGGCCGGGAACGCGTTGCTGCGGCTCTCCCAGTAGGTGCCCGGGTCGGCGTCGGCGATGTTGCCGGAGCCGTAGACGTCGGCGTGGCCGCTGTCGCGGGTGGCCTTGCCGGCGGCCAGGTTGAAGATGTTGAGGTTGAGCCCGGACTGGTTGGGGCCGGCGCTGGTGCCGCCGTCGGCCGAGGGCGGCGGGGCGGGCGGGGCCGAGGTCGAGGCGCTCGGGCGGGCCGACGAGCGGCTGGCCCGGGCCGAGGCCTGGCCGCGGGCCCCGTTGGCCGAGCCCGACGCGTCCGGTGCGGCACCGGGCCCGGTGTAGCCGTTCGCGGGGGCGCTGCGCTCGCCGTCCCCGGTCGCGCCGTGCGGCCAGACGGCGGCCACGGTCCCGGCGCCGAGGGCGACGACGATCGCGGCCGCGCCGATCAGCAGGCGGCCCGGCCGGCGGCGGCGTGCGGGCTCGTCGGCGGGCACGACCGGCAGCACGACCGTGGCCGTGTGGCTGCCCCCGTAGCGCTCGGCGAGCTCGGCCGCGGCGGTCCGGCCCCACGTCGTCGGCTCCCCGGCCACCTCGATGAGGACCTCGCCGGGCAGGCCGTTGAGCGCGGTGATGAGCAGCGCGGACAGGACCGGCCACACCGGGTCGTCGACGGGCTCGCCGGGCCGGCCCACCACGATCCGGTAGGGCGCGCCGGGCCTGGGTTCGTAGGGTCCGGGGGCCGGGACCGCCGGGCCGGCCGGCATCGCGTGCAGGCCGTTGCCGGAGACGCGGACCAGCCAGCCCTCGTCGAGGGCGTAGGTGGCGGCGTCGATCGCGGCCAGGCCCGGCTGCGGCGGGGTCGACGCCACGACCTTCTCCCGGCCGTCGGGCAGGCACCGCAGCACCGACGCGGGGTTGGTCCAGCCGTCGGCCGGGGTGGTGCGCAGGGTCACGGACTCGCCGAGGTCGGCGGCGGCCTGCGCGGCGACCACCCGGCCGGCGTCGCGGCCCGGGCCGCGGGCGACCACCTCGACGACGGCCGACACCTCCGGCGGGAGGCCGCGCAGCGCTGCGGCGAGTTCGGGTCCGGTGACGGAGGGTTCGAACGTCAGCCGTGGATGGTCCGGATTGGCCGCGTCGTTCGTCAGCTCCCAGCCGGTCGTCACCGGGGCACCCTACCGCGTGGGAAGGGTGCCCCATAATGGACCCTTATCTGACGTAGATGACCGGTTGTTTCGGGGCGGCCATGCCGGAGCCGATGAAGTACGACGGGTGCGGCGGCTGGTTGTACGCGGTGTTCTGCCACGCGATCGCCTGGCGATACTGGCTGTCGTGCATCAACGTGTACAACTTCGTCGTCGTCGGGGTCGTCGTGCTGTAGATGCGCAGCGCGTTGTTGGCGGTCGTGGGCCAGATGACCTCTTCGCGCCAGTCGCCGAACAGGTCGGCCGACAGCGACGGCGTCGACTTCGTGCCGTTGTTGGAGTGCACGTCGGCCCCGGTGAGCAGGCGGGTGTCGCCGCTCGTGCCGTACTTGTCGATGTGCGTGCCGTCGAGGAGCTCACGGGTCGTGTCGGCGTCCCACCAGATCGTGAAGTTCGTCGATCCGGGTTTGCGCGAGGACACCACCGCGCCGCTGGGGGAGCGCACCCCGTCGGCCGCCGACGACCACGACTCGGCGCCGGGGCTGCCGGACCAGATGTCGTCGGAGACGCCGCGGCCGTTGTCGCCGTTGGCCGGGGTCGTCCACAGCACCTGGCCGGTGCGGGCGTCGGCCATCCAGCTCGAGGGCTTGGAGCCGTCCTCGTCGACCTTGAACTCCTCGAGGCCCGGGCGGGACGGGTCGAGGTCGCCGACGTGCATGGCGTCGCCGTGGCCGTTGTTCGTGTTCCAGAGCCGGCCGCCGTTGTCGTCGACGGCCATCGACCCGTAGATGATCTCGTCCTTGCCGTCGGCGTCCACGTCGGCGACGGACAGCTGGTGGTTGCCCTGCCCGGCGTAGGCGCTGTTGCCGGAGGCGTTGCTGTCGAACGTCCAGCGTTTCGTCAGTGACCCGTTGCGGAAGTCCCAGGCGGCGATGACGGAGCGGGTGTAGTACCCCCGTGCCATGATCAATGACGGTCGCTTGCCGTCGAGGTAGGCGGTGCCGGCGAGGAACCGGTCGACCCGGTTGCCGTAGCTGTCGCCCCAGGAGGAGACCGTCCCGCGCGGCGGGTCGTAGCTGACCGTCGACAGGGCGGCGCCGGTCTGCCCGCTGAACATCGTCAGGTACTCCGGGCCGGACAGCACGTAGCCGGAGGAGTTGCGGTAGTCGGCGTTCGCGTCGCCGATGACCCTCCCGGTGCCGTCGGTCGTGGCGTCGGCCGTCTTCATCGCGACCTCGGCCTTGCCGTCGCCGTCGTAGTCGTACACCTGGAACTGCGTGTAATGCGCCCCGGCCCGGATGTTGCGGCCGAGGTTGATCCGCCACAGCCGGGTCCCGTTGAGCTTGTACGCGTCGACGTACACGTTGCTGGTCACGCCGGACTGCGAGTTGTCCTTGGCGTCGGACGGGTCCCACTTGAGGACGATCTCGTACTGCCCGTCGCCGTCGAGGTCACCGACGGACGCGTCGTTGGCCGAATAGATTGATCCAGGACTCTGAATTGGTACGTCGAGATAGGCGCCGCCGGTGAAGCGGAGCGAGGCGGGGGACGAGGCCTGCTCCGCGCCGTTCACGACCGCCCGGACCGTGTAGGAGGCGTCGGCCGCGGCCCCGCTGTCGAGGTAGTTCGTCGAGTTCGTGACCGATGCGATCCTGGTCCCGGCGCGGTACACGTTGAAGCTGGTGTCGAACGCCTCGGTGCCCAGCAGCCGCCAGGACACCAGGTTGCCGCTGCCGGAGCGCACCGAGATCAGGCCCCGGTCCAGCTTCTCCAGCTGCCGCCCGTTCTCTCCCGCCGGTGGGGGTGAGGTGCTTGTGGAAGGCGTCGGGGAGGCCGGCCCGGTGGTCGGCGTCGTTGTCCCCCCATTGCACGCGGTGCCGTTCAGGGCGAAGGCGGTCGGCACCGGGTTCGTGCTGGTGAACGCGCCGTTGAACCCGAAGGAGACGGTCGCGTTCGTGGCGATGGCCGCGTTGTAGCCGGCGTCCTTGGCGCTCACCGCCGTGCCGCTCTGCGTCACCGTCGCGTTCCACGCCTGGGTCACCGACTGGCCGCTCGCGAACGTCCACGTCAGCGTCCAGCCGTTGATCGCGTCGCCGAGGTTGGTGATGTCGACGCTCGCGCCGAAGCCGCCCTGCCACTGGTTCGTCACCGTGTAGTTGACCCGGCACCCGGCCGCCGCGGCGTTCGCCATCCGCACTGCCGCCACGGCACCGGCTCCGGCCGCCAGAATCGCCGCCGAGGCGGCCACTGCTCTTCGCACCTTCGCTCCTCGTCCACCCAGGGCCTTGTTTCGGCGGACGGTAGACCGGGTCGCGGAGGTTTCGAAAGTGGTCGATCCCGGGGCCGCGCAGGACGGCTCCGGGATCGTGAAACTTACGGGAAAGCGTTTACCTGTGTGCTTTTATTGCAGCCGGAAGGACTGCGCGCCCGTGCCGTTGCAGGCGTACTGCACCAGCTGCACGCTGTCGGCGGTGGAGGCGCCCGGCGTGTCCAGGCACTTGCCGGTGGCCCGGTTCACGAGGTGGTAGTACCCGCCACCCTCCGCGACCGGCTGCCACTGCTGGTTGGTGCCGCCGCTGTACGCCCACAGCTGGATCGGCGCGTTGTCCGCGGTGGACTTGCCGGTCACGTCCAGCGACTGGGCCGGGTTGCCCTGGTTGTCGACGCGGTAGTAGCCCGAGTCGGTGCTCTGGAACCGGTAGTGCTGCGCGTTCGTGCCGTTGCAGGCGTACTGCTGGATCGCCGTGCCGTTCGCGGTCGCGGCCGCCCGCGCGTCGACGCATTTACCGCTGGTCTTGTTCACCAGCTGGTAGTACGTGCCCGGCTGCAGCGGCCCGGTCGACGTGGGCGGCGTCGAGGTCGGCCCGCCGGTGGTGGGCGGCGTGGTCGTGGCCCCGGCCAGCCACTGGATGCCCTGCAGGATCCAGCGGTTCTGGTTCGCGCTCTCGAACGTGCTCGACGTGCGCGTGTTCGTGCTGTAGTTCATGCCGTTGTGGCCGAAGTTGGCGTACAGCATCTTGTAGTTGCGGTTCGTCCACAGGATCGGGTAGTAGCCGCTGTACCACGACTGGTTCGGGTCGGTGCCGACCGGGAAGCTGCTCGGGTCGACGGACGCCAGGATGTCGATGTTGGGGTTCTGGCGCAGGTCGTTGCTCCACGAGTACCACTCGGAGACCGCGGAGGAGAACGTCGCCGGCAGGCCCGCGGTCGAGGGGTGGTTGCGGTCCTCGACCTTGTAGGTGATCTTCGTCGGGCCCCACGTGTTGGTCTGGAACGACCCGGAGCCGAGGAACGTGTTGTAGTACCAGCTCCAGGAGCCCGGATCGGTGGTGAACGCGGACACGTGGAAGCCCATCCACGCCCCGCCGTTCTGCATGTACTGCTGGAACGCGGCCCGCTGCCCGCTGGGCGGGGCGTCGTCCAGGAACATGATCACCTTGTAGGCGGCCAGGCTGCCGGTGTTGAGCCGGCTCCAGTCGGTCGTCGCCTCCCACGTGAACCCGTTGGCGGCCCCCTGGGCGGGGAACCACTCCTTGGCCTCTTTGTCGAAGTCGATGTGGGCGGCGTCCCAGGTGCCGTTGTAGAACGCGAGCACCTTGAACGGGGTGGCGGCGGCGAGGGCAGGGCGGATCACGAGAAACGCGCCTACCGCCGTCAACAGGGCAAGCGCGGCCAGCGCCAGCTTTCTGCGCACGGGTGAGGTCCTTCGGGTGTGAGGACGGATGGAGGGATGGGCGGATCCGCTCCGTCGCATCATCGGCCATCGATCACACCCAGCACAAGGTAAAGAACCCTAATAGTTAAAGTAAGTCGCCAATTAACTGTCTGTTATGGAAAACCGCAGGTAGTCGGGGCCTACTTCGATCACGCTCGGTCCGGCGAGGGCCACCGCGGTGCCGCCGTCCGCCGCCTCGGCGTCGTACTCAAGGCCGGCCGCACCCCAGACCTGCAGCCGCCCGTCGATGAGCAGCGCGAGCCGCTCCCCGTCGAGGTCGGCCCCCGCAACCACGGGCACACCGGGGATCGCGCGGAGGAGCTCGGCGCCGGCCGTCACCAGGGTCGCGCCGGCGTCGGTGAGCGCGACCAGGCGGCGGCCGTCCGGGCTCCAGTGGACGCTCATCGCCGCGGTGCCGGGCAGGTCGTACAGGCTGGTGCCGATGGACAGGCGCAGGCCGTCGACCTTGGCCAGGGTGCGGCCGTCGGGCGCGAACGCGGCCGGCGCGGCCCACGGCGCGGTCGAGAGCTCCCCGGAGACGACGTCGAGGACGTGGACGGCGTGCCCGAACCCGGCGATCCGGGCGCCGTCCGCGCTCCAGTCCAGCTCTTCGAGGGGTACCACACCCTGGTCCTCGGTGGCCGGACCGACCCCGGCGGCCGGGCCGAACCCGTCGGCGCGCACCTCGGCCAGGAACAGCGGCACGGCCGTGCCGGTGTAACACGACACGGCGATCCGCGCGCCGTCCGGGCTGAAGCACCAGGCGGGCCCGCGCCCCCATCCGTCGGTGAGGTCGAGCGCGTCCAGGGGCTCCGAACTCGACCCGAACGGATCGAACAGCCCGACCCGGTTCGTGTCGAACACCGCCCCGACGAGCCGCCCGCCGGGGTGCCAGCGCAGCCGCCCGGGCAGCTCCCGGTCGCTGATGAAGCTGATCCCGCCGGGGATGCCGGACAGCGTGTTGACGAGGGTGCCGGTCGCGGTGTCCCACAGCCGCAGCTCACCGCCGGTGTAGTAGTCGTCGCCGGGGTCGGTCCCGACGGCGAGCAATCGGCCGTCGGGACTCACCGCGTGCGCCAGGATCTCACCCATGTGCCCTTTCTAGCCGACGGCGGCGGCCGAACGGCACGGCGACGGGCAGACCACCGCGGGTGGCCGGTCAGGGCGGCGCCGGTGTGGACGCGGAACTGGTGGCCGCGGTCGCGCCGGCGCAGCAGGCCGCCGCGGAAGCCGGATATCGGTCGTCGGGAAGGCGGCCCGGCTGGGATGATCCGGTCCGTGGTGTCGATCGAGGTGGTGCGGGCGCTCGTCGGATCGCAGTTCCCGCAGTGGGCCGGGCTGGCGGTGTCGCGGTTCGCGTCGACCGGGACCGACAACGTGATCTTCCGGCTGGGTGAAGAGTTCAGCGTGCGGCTGCCGCTCGGGGACAACGGGGCCGGGCAGATCGAGCTCGAGCGGCGGTGGCTGCCGGTGCTCGCCCCGCACCTGGCGACCGCGGTGCCCGATCAGGTCGCGGTCGGTGTGCCCGGGCTCGGGTTTCCGTATACGTGGGCGGTGTACCGCTGGCTCGACGGCGCCAACCCTGACGGCCTGGACGATCTGGTGCCGGACCTGGCCGATTTTGTCCGGGCACTGCGCCGGATCGACGCGACCGGCGGCCCGGCGGCCCGGTTCGGCGGACGCGGCGGCAGCCTGCGCGGGCGGGACGTGTCCGAGTGGATCGCGCAGCTCGCGGAGGACTACGACCCGGGCCGGCTCACCGCGGTCTGGCAGGCCGATCGGGACGTCGAGGAGTGGGGCGGGCCGCCTGTGTGGGTGCACGGGGATCTGCACCCGGCGAACCTGCTCGCGTGCGACGGCCGGTTGCGTGCGGTGCTCGACTGGAGTTGTCTCACGATCGGGGATCCGGCCATCGACCTGATGCCGGCCTGGCTCGCGATGGGGCCCGCGACGCGTGCGGAGTTCCGCGAGCGGGTCGGGCCCGATGCGGCGACCTGGCGGCGGGCCCGGGCGTGGGCGTTCAGCTTCGGGCTCGGCGCGTTCGCCTTCTACCGGGAGACGAATCCGTACTTCGGCGTGATGGGGAAGCGCGCGATCGACCAGGTGCTAGCGGATCTCGCCTGAGCCCCGGGGGATGAGGCGGGTCGGGACCACGTGGGTGGCGGGGTCCCAGGCCTCGCCGTCCAGGCGGCGGAAGATGAGCTCGGCGGCCAGGCGGCCCATCGCGTAAGGGTCCTGGGCCACCACCGTCACCGCCGGCTGCAGCAGGTCGGCCAGGGGGAAGTCGTCGAAGCCGACCAGGGCCACCGACGTGTGCCGGTCGCGGCGGCGCAGGGCCCGGATCGCGCCCAGGGTGACCAGGTTCTGGGCGCTGAAGCAGGCCGTCGGCGGGCGCGGGGCGTCGAGCATGCGCAGGAACGCGGCCTCGGCCTCGTCGGCGGTGTGCAGGTCGTGGGCGACGTGGGCGGGGGTGCGGCGGATGCCGTGCTCGGCCAGGGCCTCGCGGTAGCCGGTGAAGCGCTGCCGGGCGGTGGCGATCGTGCGCAGGTCGCCCAGGTAGGCGATGTCGCGGTGGCCGTGGGCGACGAGATGGTGCACGGCGGACGCGGCGCCGGCCTCGTTGTCGGCCAGGACGGCGTCCGCGTGCAGCCCGACCGGCGGGCGGTCGACGAACACGACCGGCGTGTCGGGGTTCAGCTCGCGGGTGAGGTAGGCCTGGTCGTCCCCGGCCGGGACCATGACCAGGCCGTCGGCCTGGCGCCGGGCGAACTCGTGGACCAGGGCCCGCTCGCGCTCCGGGTCCTCCTCGACGCTGCCGGCGAAGATCAGCACCCCGCGCTCGCGGGCGACGTCCTCCAGGGCCCGGTGCAGGGCCGAGGAGAACGGGTTGGCGATGTCCTCGAGCAGGGCGGCGATCGCGGCGGTGCGGCCGTCGGCGCGGCGCAGGCGGCTCGCGGTCATGTTGGGCCGGTAGCCCAGCTGCTCGATCGCCCGCCGGACCCGGCCCTGCTTGACCTCGCTGACCCCGGACTCGTCGTTCACGACGCGGGACACGGTCTTGGGGCTGACCCCGGCCAGCTGGGCCACGTCGCGCAGAGTCGGTCGGGCATCCACGGTGGCCCAGCGTACCGGGAAACCACTTTGACAACGTTGTCGTGATGAAAGCTTCGTGTCCAGATTGTTACTTGAGATCTTGGAGCAGGTTGTATTGACAATCGTCATGACCCCTGACGAAAGTGTTTGACAACGTTGTCAAATGGAGGAGACACCATGCGCAGAGCCTTTGTCGCGCTCACCGCCGTGCTCGCGGTGCTGCCCCTCGCCGCCTGCGGCGACGACCAGGGCGGCGGCAGCAAGAGCGTCTCGGTCGCCCTCATCACCAAGAACTCCACGAACCCCTTCTTCGTGACCATGCAGGACGGCGCCAAGCAGGCCGCCGCGGCCGAGGGCATCAAGATCACCATCGCCGCGGGCAAGGCCGACGGCGACGAGGCCGGCCAGGTCCAGGCCATCGAGGACGCGATCGCCCGCGGCGACGCCGGCATCCTCATCACGCCCAACGGGCCGGGCGTCAACCCGGCGATCAAGAAGGCCCGCGACGCCGGGCTGTACGTAATCGCCCTCGACACCCCGCCCGACCCGGCGAACACCGTCGACATCACCTTCGCCACCGACAACTTCAAGGCCGGCGAGCTCATCGGCAAGTGGACCGCCACCACCCTGGCCGGCAAGCCCGCCGTCATCGCCCTGCTCGACCTGTTCAACGACAAGATCGTGTCCGTCGACTACAACCGCGACCAGGGCTTCCTCACCGGCATGGGGATCGACGCCAAGGACAAGAAGCGCAACGGCGACGAGGACAAGACCGGGAAATACACCGGCGGCACCTACACGATCGCCTGCAACGAGCCCACGAACGGCGCCGAGGACGGCGGCCGCACGGCGATGGAGCGCTGCCTGACGAAGAATCCCGGCATCAACGTGGTCTACACGATCAACGAGCCCGCGGCCGTCGGCGCGCAGAAGGCCCTGAAGGCGGCCGGCGTGCAGAACCCGATCGTCGTGTCGATCGACGGCGGCTGCGACGGCGTCCAGCAGGTCAAGGACGGCCTGATCAACGCCACTTCGCAGCAGTACCCCCTGAAAATGGCGGAGCTCGGCGTCAAGGCCATCAAGCAGATCGCGACCGGCGGGCAGAAGCCGCAGGTGACCGGTGGCCTGGACTTCTACGACACCGGGGTCGCGCTGGTGACCGGCAAACCGGCGACCGGAGTGGACTCGATCGACGTCGCGAAGGGCACCGAGCTCTGCTGGGGCAAGAAGTGACGACGGCGGCCGAGCAGTTCGCCCTGCGCCGCCAGTCGCCACTGCAGCGCGTCCAGCACCTGCTGCACGCGCACCCGGCGATCAGCCCGCTGCTCGTCCTCGTCGCGGCGGCCGTCGTGTTCTCGCTCATCAATCCGCGCTTCGCCGCGGCCAACTCCCTTTCACTGGTACTGCAGCAGGTCGCCGTCATCGGAGCGCTCGCGGTCGGCCAGACCCTGGTCATCCTCACGGCCGGCATCGACCTGTCGGTCGGCGCGATCACCATCCTGGCGATGATGCTGTCGGCGAAGCTCGCCGAGGGCAACGGCCTGCCGGGCCTGCTCGCGGTGCTGGTCGGGATCGCCGTGGGGGTGGCCGCCGGGCTGCTCAACGGGGCCCTGGTCACCAGGATCGGGCTGCCGCCGTTCATCGTCACGCTCGGCACGCTGAGCGTGTTCACCGCCATCGGCCTGCTGTACTCCAAGGGCCAGAGCGTCCAGCAGACCGACCTGCCCGCGTTCGTCAACTGGACCGGTGAGACGTTCAGCGTCGGGCGCTTCCACATCACCGTCGGCGTGGTGCTGGTCCTGGTGCTCTACTGCATCGTCGGTTTCGCCCTGGCCAACACCGCCTGGGGCCGCCACGTCTACGCCGTCGGCGACGACAAGGAGGCCGCCCGCCTGGCCGGCATCCGCGTCGACCGGGTCCTCGTCAGCGTCTACACCCTGGCCGGGGCCATCTACGGCCTGACCGCCTGGATCCTCATCGGCCGGGCCGGCGCGGCCAGCCCCAACGCGATCGCCGACGCCAACCTGGAGAGCATCACCGCCGTCGTCATCGGCGGCACCAGCCTCTTCGGCGGCCGCGGCGCGGTCCTGGGCACCTTGCTGGGCGCGCTGATCGTGGGCGCGTTCCGCAGCGGCCTGTCCCTGGCCGGCGTGGACGACCAGTACCGTGTCCTCGCCGTCGGCCTGCTGGTGCTTCTGGCGGTCGCGGTCGACCAGTGGATTCGGCGGGTGAGGGCATGACACCAGTGCTGTCCGCGCGGGGGCTCGTGAAGACCTTCGGCCGGGTGGTCGGGCTCGACGGCGTCGACATCGACCTCAACCCGAGCGAGGTCCTCGCAGTCATCGGCGACAACGGCGCCGGCAAGTCGACACTCATCAAGTGCCTCACCGGTGCCCTCGTCCCGGACGCCGGTGAGATCCGGCTGGACGGCCGGCCGGTGCACTTCCGCCGGCCGCAGGACGCCCGCGAGGCCGGCATCGAAACCGTGTACCAGACCCTGGCCGTCGCGCCGGCCCTGGACATCGCCGGCAACCTGTATCTGGGCCGGGAACGCCGCCGCCCGGGCGTCCTGGGCTCGGTCCTGCGCATGCTGGACAAGAAGGGCATGCGCGCCGACGCCGCCAAGGCCCTGTCCGAGCTGGGCATCGGCACCCTGCAGAACACGGCCCAGCCGGTCGAGACGCTCTCCGGCGGCCAGCGCCAGGCGGTCGCCGTTGCCCGCGCGGCCGCGTTCGGCAGCAAGGTCCTCATCCTCGACGAGCCGACCGCGGCACTGGGCGTGCGCGAGTCCAACCAGGTGCTCAAGATGATCGGCGAGGTCCGGGCCCGCGGCCTGCCGGTCATCCTGATCAGCCACAACATGCCGCACGTCTTCGAGGTCGCCGACCGCATCCACATCCAGCGCCTCGGCCGCGGCGCCGGCGTCATCACCCCCCACACGCACACGATGTCCGAGGCGGTGGCCATCATGACCGGCGCCACGACCCTGACCGAAACCCCGGGCCGCTGACACCGCCGGGGCCGGACCCGCACGATCCGGCCCCGGTGCGTCAGGCCCGCACGTCGAGGCGGTCGCCGCGCTCCGGCCGGCTCTCGGGCTCGTCCGTCGACCGGTCCACCGCCTTGGCCACCGGCTCCAGCGCCCTGGCCGGTTCCTGTGCGGGTCCCGGGCGGCGCTCCGGCCGCTGGGTCGCCGGGAACCGCACGCTGTATGCGCCTGAGATGGCGCTGATGCCGCTGATCGAGGTCATCGTGGTTCGCTCCGTCCGTGGTGCTGTGGGGGCCGGCTCGACCAGGCTATCGGCGGCGTGTGCCGGGGTTTGCCAGCCGGGCGGGCAGGACTGTGGTGCGCAGCGGGTGCGGGCGGGTGCGCGACGGGTGCGGGGGCTTGTAGGTTGAGGCCGTGCTCGAGTGGGGCGAACGGGACACCGGCGATGTCGACCGGGGCGGGCTCGAGGTCGCGGCCCGGCTGGCCCGGGCGCGGGGTGGGGCGTCGCAGCTGGTCGTGGTGCGCGACGGGGTTGTGGTGCTCGATCGGGCTCAGGGCTGTACCCCCGAGGCGCTCTTCTGGATCTTCTCCGCCAGCAAGCCGTTCACCGCGCTGCTCGTGCACCGGCTGATCGAGCGGGGTGCCGTCGGCATCGATGAGCCGGTCGCGCGCTACTGGCCCGAGTTCGCGGCCAACGGCAAGGACGCCATCACGGTGCGGCACGTGCTGCAGCATCGCTCCGGGGTGCCGGTCGCGCGGTCGCAGCTGCGCGACGCCCTCGCCATGGGCGACTGGGGCGCCTCCGTGCGGGCGTTGGAGCGGGCCCGGCCCCGGTTCCCGGCCGGGGAAGGCCCGGCCTACCAGTACATCAGCTTCGGGTTCCTGCTCGGTGAGCTCGTCCGGCGGGTCACCGGCACGCCCGTGCGGGAGCTTCTCGCCGAGGAGATCCTGCGGCCGCTGTCGCTGCGGGACACCTTCCTCGGGCTGCCCGACGCCCACTGGGGCCGGCACGTGCCGCTGCGGGCCCGGGTGCCGGCGCAGCGGCCCGTCGCCGCCTACCTCAACCGGCGCTCGATCCGGCGGGCGGTCATCCCGGCCGCCGGGGTCTCGACCACTGCCCGGGACCTGGCCGTGCTCTACGCGCTGCTGGTCGCCGGGGGCGGGCTCGGCGGCGTGCGGCTGATCAGCCCGCAGACCCTGGCCGTGGCCACCACACCGAGCAGTGACGGCACCGTCGACGCCCTGCTCGGGCTGCCGGTGCGCTGGTCGCACGGGTTCCAGCTCGGCGGGCCGGGGCTCGACCCGGACCGGGACCGGCCGATGGGGCGTTCGAGCAGCCCGGCCACGTTCGGCCACAACGGCAGCTACGTCTGCGTCGCGTGGGCCGACCCGACGCGGCGGCTGGCGGTCGCGTACCTCACGGACCAGCTCACCTCCCGCAGCGCCGGCGGCCGGGCCCAGAACGCGGTCGCCGAGGCCCTGCTGGCGGCCTGCCCGCCGGTTTGAGATTTTTCAGAAACGGGCCCCGTAAAGGTCGCGCAGGACACCGATCTCGCCGCCGTGGTGCATCGTTTCCCGGTTCACGTGCACGATCAGGGCGGCCATCGGTTCGGCCGAGAAATAGGCGCCCTTCGGTCCGAGCGGGGTTCGCATCCCCTCGTCGTCCAGCGCGGCGATGTGGCCGTGCCATTGCCGGTAACTGTCGTGCAGGAACGCCACGCCGCCGGCCGCGGTGTGCGGCAGATCACCCGGGACGTGACGGGGGTCGAACATGCCGGCATCCGGGTCGTCGCCGGGGCCCGGGAAGAACGCCGCGCTGCGGATCGCGAAACACCCGACCGCGATGTGCATCGTCCGCCACGCGATCGTCGTCACCGGGGGCGGCGACTGCTCGGTGGTGACACCGTCGGGGCGGAATCGGCCGTCCCGCCCGGCTCGGATGTTCCAGCTCCCGGGCACCGGCTCCCAGAAATATTCCTCGTCGGTGAGGCCATTCAGCCGCGGCCACAGGTGCGCGTCCCAGTAGAACTCCAGCTGGCCTACGAGCAGGCGACCCCAGTCCAGCGGCGGTGCGCTCATCCGGTCAGCCTAGACCCGGGCCGGGAGACCCGGGCTTACCCCGGTTGCCGGTAATTGAACCGACACGAACGGTGATGAACTCTTTTCTCCAGCTATCTGGCGTGAAATCAATTGATTGGCGATACTGTTTCCACGGGCAACCGTTTCCCAAAGTACGTCCCAGTCGCTCACGGGAGGTCGGCCGGCATGGCCAAGCGTGTCATTCAGGAACTGATCGACGATCTGGACGGTAAGCCCGCCGATGAGAGCGTGACGTTCGGCCTCGATGGCGTGCAGTATTCGATCGACCTGTCCAAGAAGAACGCCGAGAAACTGCGCGGCGCGCTCAAGCCCTACATTTCCGCGGGCACCAAGGTCGGTCGAAGCGCAGTCGTTGGGGCCCGAACTGCCGCGGGCCGGGCCCGGGGCACCACACGCGGAGACCGGGACCAGAACCGCGCCATCCGGGAATGGGCCCAGGGGGCCGGATTCCAGGTTTCCGACCGGGGCCGCATCAAGCAGGAGATTGTCGACCAGTATCACGCGAACGCCGGTCGCTGATCCGGACCGGCCGGCGGTTTCGTTAAAGCCGCCCGGCCGGACGCCGATCGGGCCGGTGTGAACCTGGTCGCGGTGCTCATCGTCCGGGACGAGGCGGGCAACCTCCCCGGTTGCCTGTCCTCGCTCGGCGGGATCGTCGACGGCATCCACGTCCACGACACCGGCTCCACCGACGACACCGTCGCGGTGGCCCGCTCGTTCGGCGCGGCCGTCAGCGCGGGGGAGTGGCACGACGACTTCGCCGCCGCCCGCAACGCCGCCCTCGACGCGGCCGGGCGCCCCGAGTGGGTCCTCAGCCTCGACGCCGACGACCGCGCCACCGCCGACCCGCCCCGCCTGCGCGGCCTGCTCGCCACCACCCGGGCCGACGCGTTCCTGGTGCCGATCGACAACCGGCACGACGAACTGCCCTACACGTCGCACACCCCGCGGCTCTTCCGGCCCGCCGCCGTGCACTGGGAAGGCCGCGTCCACGAGCGGCTCGTCCCCGAGCGTGGCACCTGGCCCGCCCTGCCGAGCGAGGCCCTGCACCTCACCCACCACGGCTACGAGGACCGTGCCGTGCGCACCCGCAAGGCCGTCCGCAACGCGGCCATCGGCGAGGTGACCCTGCCGGGGACGGCCGGCGACGAGCGCGCCACCACCCTGCTCGACCTCGGCCGCAGCTACGTCGGCGCCGGCCGGGCCCAGGCCGCCGTCGACACGTTCGAGCAGCTGCGGGCCCAGGCCCCGGCCGGGTCGCGGCCGTGGATCCTCGGCACCGACGCGCTCGCCCGGCTGCTGCTCGGCGCCGGGCACGACGACGCCGTCGTGTTCCTCGCCCGGCAGTTGCGCGACCGGGGTGTCGAGCGGCAGTACTGCGACTGGCTCGAGGCGCAGGCGCTGGCCCAGCTGGGCCACGCGGGGGAGGCCTGGCAACTGCTTTCGGGGGTACAGGCAGTCGTCGATCCGGCCGGTCGCGTCTACCCGCCGCAGCACCTGGCCGAGCTCAAACGGCTCCTCGGCGAACTCGCCGGCGTCAGCCACTGATCAGAGGTCGGGGCCCGGGCGGTCGGTCATCAGGGGGCGGATCGAGACCGGGCCGCCCGCGGCGGTGGCGATCTCCACGGCGCGCTCCATGGAGTCGACGTCGATCAGGCAGTACCCCCGAAGCGGGCCGGAACCGCAACCACCGCGGACCTGGACCGTGAGGCTGGGGTCGGCGAGCCGGCCCGCGTCGAGCAGCTCGCCGCCCAGATTCGCCGGCGGCGCCGACCCTTCCCCGTGGAGCAGCAGGAACTTCGTCATGCCCCAGGGTCGGAGCCGGGCGCCGGTTCTCTACACGGTGCGGGGCTCGCCGCGGTAGGTGCCGAACGACCACAGGTTGCCCTCCGGGTCGCGGGCCGCGAAGCCGCGCGAACCGTAGTCGGTGTCGTGCATGTCCTGCCGGATCTCCGCGCCGGCCGCCTTGGCCCGGGCGAAGAGGCCGTCGGGGTCGGCGGTCACCACGTAGCAGCCGAACGTGCCCGGCCGCAGGGTCCAGACCGAGCCGTCGTCGCGGTGGCTGCCGAGCATGATGCCGCCGCCCTCGGGCCAGGCCAGCTCGGCGTGGTGGATGATGGCGCCCTCGCCGTGGGCGGCGACCTCGACGAAGCCGAACGCGTCGACCAGGAACGTGATCAGCGCGCGGGCGTCATCGGCGCGCAGGGTCGGCCAGACGGTCGGCGCCGGAATGTTGTCATCGCTCATACGGCCGAGTCTGCCCCGGCCAGGGCCTGCGGGGATTGCACGTTTCGGAACTCCTCGGCCCACCAGCGCGCCGGTGGCAGCCCGGCCAGGGCGGTGAACTCGCGGGTCAGGTGGGCCTGGTCGTAGTAGCCGCAGGCCACGGCGAGCGCGGCCAGCGGGTAGCGGCCGTCCGCGTCCTGCAGCCGGCGGCGGGCCTGGTCGAAGCGGGCCACCCGGCCGGCGACCTTCGGGGTCAGGCCGATCTCGACCCCGAAGCGGCGGGCCAGGTAGCGCCCGCTCCAGCCGGTCTCGCCGGCCAGGTCGGCCGCGCTGAGCGCGCCGCCGGTCGCGCACAGCCGCCGCCACGCGAACGCCACCTCCGGCGCCGGGGCCTGCTCCGGCGCGGCCCGGCGGGTGAGCAGCTCGTCGACGATCCGGAACCGCTCGGCCCAGCCGGCCGCGAGCCCGACCCGTTCGTGCAGTTCGGCCGCGAGGGGGCCGAGGACGTCGGCGCCGTCGAGGTCGGCCCCGGCCAGCACGCCGGCCGGCAGCCCGAGCAGGGCGCGGGCGCCGAGCGGCGACAGGGCCACCTGGATGCCGGCTTCGCTGCCGTCCTGCTCGATGAGCGCGGGGACGACGTGCAGGCCGCCGACGATCGTCCGGTACTGCGCGGGCGGCGCGGCCGGGTCCGGGTGCGTGACGACCCGCAGCGGGCGGCCGATCGTGATGATCAGCGTGAGGTATGGCGACGGCAGGCCCCGGTGCCGGCTGGGCGGGAGGCCGTGCTGGGCGTAGCCCGTGTACCAGGCCGCGTAGGGGCGCACGGCGCGCGCCGGGCGCCAGGCGACGTGCTGCGACTCCACCCGCCGATTATGCGCTGCGGCGCTCGGTGCGGTTGATCGGCCAGGCGGTCGCGGCCGGGGCGGTGTCGGGCGCGGTGATGATCGCGCCCTGGTCGTCGTCGAGCGCGGCCTGCACGGTGGTGTATGTCGCGATGCCGGACAGCGTCCCGCACTCACGCAGCGTGTGCACGACCTGCGCGTTGGGCCCGGCCAGGACCAGCGCGCCGCCCTGCTCGGCGGCGATGCCCGCGGTCACGCGGAGCATCATCACGCCGGTGCAGTCGATCGCGGCGACGGCCGCCAGGTCGACGACGATCCGGAGCTCGGGCCGCAGCAGTGCCTGCGACAACGCGGTCTCCAGTTGCATCGCGCTGGCCGCCACCAGCGCCCCGTGACAGGACAGCACCGTGGCGGCAGCGAGTCGTTCCACCGCGAGGGTCAGGGCTGCCATGCTGCGACGATACGGTCCGGCGTGACGGTCAGTGAACCGCTGTCCAGCCGGTAACCCCATCCGTCCGGCCGGTCCACCCACCACCGGACGTCGCGGTGGGTGATCGTCGAACGGGTAACTCTGATCGCCCGGCCGGGTTAATCCGCGACGATTTGCTCCCGGTGTGCAACCCGATGCCCGGTTCAGGCGTCAGCCCAAAAGAGTGACTGCGATCGACCTGTCACATTCCGTGCCCGCCGCTGCCCAAATATTGATGATTATCTCGGTTCGGCGACGGATGGCAACATCGGCAACCCCTTGCGTGGACCCTTCCGCACCCGCAGTGCTCCCCGTCGATATGGACGGCGACGATAGTGTGCGGTGTCAATACGATCCCGCACTCGGCGCCCGGGCCCCGGCGGTCACCCCCGCCCGGTCCCGCGCGCCGTCGTAGAGGAGGCTTCATGCTGAGAAAAGGCCTGGCTGCGGCCACGGTCGCCGCCTTGGCCATCCCGGTGCTGGTCGCGCTGCCGGCCGTGCCGGCGCTCGCCGCACCGGCGAAGGCCCCCGCCAAGGACACGGCGGGCGCGTCGGATGTGCAGAACGGCCTGGCCCGCCGGTTCCTCAAGCTGGACGGCAAGGTCATCGACATGAAGAAGGGGGCGAGCCAGAAGGCGCAGAAGCGCTCGACGCTCGCCGCGGCGGCGACGCCGCCGGTCGGAACCGTCCGCACGTGGCTCGGCTCCGACTCCGCCCTCGGCATCAACTACCCGAAGGACTACGTCCTGCGGGGCGTGGGCGAGCACATCGAGATGTGGGTCGCCCTGGACACCGCGTTCCCGGCGGGCGACTGCCGCAACGCCGTGCCCAACACCACCACGGTGACCGATGCCCAGGTGACGAGCTTCATCCACGAGTTCGACACCAACATCTACCCGAAGGAGACCGCGGCCTTCCGCACGCCGGAGAGCCGGGACGGCACCAACGCCACGCAGGCCGGTGACTACCGGGGCGAGGGTGACAACACGGTCGCGCTCATCGACAACATCCGGGACCCCAACTACTACAACTTCCCGGCCGCGTCGGGCTACACCGGCGGCTTCTTCTCCGAGGCGCTCGACGACATCTTCGACCGCAACGTCATGACGATCGACGCGTACGACTGGGAGCACCGCACCGGTGTCAACCCGCCGGACAACCCGTCGTCGGACGTCTGCGTCAGCCGCCCGGCGCGCCCGAACCAGTACGAGGGCACGTTCGCGCACGAGTGGCAGCACCTCCTCGACTCCTACTCGGACCCGAACGAGGGCGTGTGGCTCAACGAGGGTCTGTCCGACTTCGCGCAGACGCTCACGGGCTACGTCGACGCCACCAAGATGATCACCGAGCGGGGCAACGACAGCCACATCAACTGCTTCCAGGGCTGGGGCATCGTCCAGACGCCCTACAACCCGAACCCGCGTGACTGCGGCGGGGCGCAGAACTCGCTCAACCTCTGGGGTGAGGGCGGCACCAGCAGCAGCGTGCTGGCCGACTACGGCAACGCGTATGAGCTGATGCTGTACCTCTACGACCGCTTCGGCCAGGACATCATCACGCGGCTGCACAAGGACACGCGGGTGGGCATCGCCAGCGTCGACGCCGCCGTGAAGGCCGAAGGGGCCAAGGACGTCTACACGGTCCTGCACGAGTACCAGAGCATGGTGCTGCTGGACCGGATCGTCGGCGACTCCCAGTGGGGCATCGTCCTCGGTGCGGACAAGCGCAAGGTCACCTCGAAGAGCCTGCGCTCGACGGTGAACCTGGCCAACCCGCAGTCGTACAACGTGCCCGGCGCCGCCCCCAACGGCGCGGACTACGTGCTGCTGCAGAAGAACGGCCAGCCGATCGCCGGCAAGGACCTGCGCTCGCTGAAGTTCAGCGGCGTCAAGCAACTGCCGATCGCACCGCTGGCCTGGACGCTGGACAGCTCGGACCCGGACCGCGCCGGCAACTCGGTGCTGTTCTCGGGCAACGCCGACAACCTCGACGTCTCCGCGGTCACCCCGGTGACCGTGCCGGCGGCGGACCCGACGCTGACCTTCCTCGCCAAGTACGGCGCGGAGGCCACGTACGACTACGGCTACGTCCAGGTCTCGACCGACGGCGGCGCCACGTACACGTCGATCCCGGGCGACAAGACCGTCCCCGGCCCGCTCGGCCCCGGCCTCAACGGCACCACCGCCGGGTTCCAGCCGCACTCCTTCGACCTGTCGGCCTACGCCGGCCAGTCGATCCTGGTGGCGTTCCGCTACGTCAGTGACGGCGGCACCAGCGAGGGCGGCCTGAAGATCGACGACGTCAAGGTCGGCGGCACCCTGATCAGCGACGGCTCCAGCCTGGCGCCGTTCAAGTCGCCCGGTCAGGTCCACCCGATCACGGTGCAGAACTACAACGTGAAGCTCATCGGCATCGACGAGCAGCACGCGTTCGCCTGGCAGTTCGAGTTCAACGGCCAGACGAACTTCCAGCTCAACTGGATTCAGCTGGCGCTGCTGTCCCTGTTCCCGAAGGTCGTGGCCGTCGTGGCCTACGACGAAGCCACGGAGCAGGTCCAGCAGTACGCGCTGTACACCCTCACGGTGAACGGTGTCGTCCAGCCGGGTGGCGGCGGAGCGTAACGGTAATCGCTGTGCACGGCGGCCCCATCGTCCACTTCGGACGATGGGGCCGTCACGTTACGATGATGTTGTGTGACCCGTGGTAGTGTCTGATCGACTTTAGTCGATACCGTCCATCGGGAGAGGCCTCATGACCGCGACGACGGAGGCGGCCCCGCGGCTGCCGTTCGACCGCCCCAACATCCTCGAGATCGCCCCGCTCTACGACGTGCTGCGCCGCGAGGCCCCGATCACGCTGGTGACCACGCCGGCCGGGGACCCCGCGTGGCTCGTCACGGCCTACGCCGAGGCCCGCCAGATCTTCGGCGACAAGCGCTTCGGCCGCTCCCACCCGGCCCCCGAACAGGCGTCGCGGATCACCAACGCCGCGATCCAGGAGGGTCCGATGGGTGACATCGAGACCGAGGAGCGCGAGCACGTGCGGCTGCGCCGGCTGCTCGCCCCCGCGTTCTCGGCGGCCCGGATGCGCCGGCTCGGCACCCGCATCGAGGAGCTGACCGAGCGCTGCCTCGACGACCTGCAGGCGGCCCGGGACGCCGACCCGGGCACACCGGTGAACCTGCACGACCACCTCTCGTTCCCGCTGCCCGTCCTGGTCATCTGCGAGCTGCTGGGCGTGCCGTGGGAGGACCGCCACCGCTTCCGCGACCTCTCCACGCGAATCGGGCGCATCGACGGCGGCGCCGACGCGCAGCGGGCGATGTGGGAGTTCCGGGAGTACACCTCCGGCCTGGCCGAGGCCAAGCGCAAGGACCCGACCCCGGACGTCATCTCCGACCTGGTGACCGCGCAGACGACCGACCCCACGCTCACCGACGACGAGGTGGCCCGCCTGGCCGCCGGGCTCATCTTCGCCGGCCACGAGACCACGTCGACCCGCATCGACCTCGGCACCCTGCTGCTCCTGGCCGACCTGGAGCGCCGCGACCGGTTCCGGGCCGACCCGGAGGCCGAGGTCGCGGCCACCGTCGAGGAGATCCTGCGCATCACCGCCCCCGGCGGCCTCGGCCTGCTCCGCTACGCCCACGACGACGTCGAGGTCGGCGGCACCACGATCGCCCGCGGCGACGCCGTCATCATCTCCATCAGCGCGGCCAACCGCGACGACACGGTCTTCGACGACCCGGCCGGCTTCGACGTGGACCGCAAGCCCAACGTCCACCTGGCCTTCGGCTACGGCGCGCACGTCTGCATCGGCGCCAACCTGGCCCGCACCGAGCTGCGCACGGTGTTCCCGGCCCTGTTCCGCCGCTTCCCGGACCTGCGCCTGGCGGTCGGCGTCGACGACATCCGGGTCCACGACGACCGGCTCACCGGCGCCCTGGACGAGGTCCCGGTGATCTGGTGAAGGTCAGCGCGGACACCGGCGTGTGCGTCTCCTCGGGCATGTGCGTGATGCACGCGCCCGAGGTGTTCGACCAGCGCGAGGACGACGCCGTGGTCGTGGTCCTGCTCGCCGAGCCCCCCGCCGAGCAGCGCGACGCGGTCCGCCAGGCCGTCCTCGGCTGCCCGTCCGGGGCGCTGGCGATCGAGGACTAGGTCGGCGGGGCGTGCCGGCCGCGGGATGCCGAGGCGACCGCGGCCAGCAGCGTCCTGATGAACCTGCGTTTAGAAACCCACGGCTACGAGGAGGTACTGCGGGTTGCCGTGGGACACGAACGAGGACTGCCCGGCGTAGTCGTCGTAGGGGAAGCCGTAGGCGAGCTTGTTGATGGCGTGGTCGTGCCAGAACTTGGCGTAGTAGTTCGCCGGCGCCGCCTGGTAGTACAGGCTCGGCGTCGACCAGTCGGACTGCGGCAGCTGGCGCACGTGCCGGTTGAGCGCGGAGCAGTTGCCGGAGTCGTTGGCCAGGACCCCGGCGCAGCCGAAGATGTCCGAGGTGGCGGCGTTGATGCCGAACTGCTGGGCGTAGGCGGTGAAGTAGTTCGCGTTCACGCCGCCGGCCCGGAACGTCGGGTCGCTGCCCGGTGCGATGATCCGATACGGCGCCTGCGACTGGGCCAGGACCTTGAACTGCTGCGGCACCTCGGCGACGAACTTGGCGAAGGTGGCCTCCCGCGACTCGGTGAAGGTCTGGTAGTCCTCGCCGACCTGCACGTCGTAGCCGTCCTTGGCGTGCAGGCGCATCGCGAGCTTCAGGCCGAACGCGTCGACGCGGGTCGTGTTGCCGTTGAACACCGCGGGGCCGACGGTGAACTCGATGAAGTCGAAGTACTGCCCGTTGGGCTGGCCCACGTAGAAGTACATCCGGCCGGCGCTGTTGGCGGGCATGTCGAGGTACGGCTGCTCGGCGATCGAGTGCGTCTGCCCGTTGAAGCTCCAGTAGACCTGGCTGTCAGGGTAGCGGCCGTTGGTGCGGTTGAGCACCTTCACCATGACCACGTTCTGCGCGGCCGGGATGCCGGCGGTGTCGCCCCAGAACTGGTCCGGGGGCGGCGGGCTGGTCGGCGGCGGGCTGCTCGGCGGTGTGGCGGCCGAGACGCGGACCCCGAACTCATACAGCGAGTAGCCGTAGGCGGTGCCCCGGGCGGTGCCGTACATCCGGACGTACCGGCCGGAGCCCGAGACGGTCAGGTTCTGCACCCCGCCCGCGCCGGTCGTCGTGCTGTAGATGCTCGTCCAGGTGGTGCCGTTGGCCGACGTCTGGATCGAGAACGCCTTGCCGTAGGCGGCCTCCCAGGTGAGGTCGACGCCGCAGATGGTGGCGGTCGCGCCGAGGTCGACCTGAAGCCACTGCGGGTCGCTGAACGCGCTCGACCAGCGGGTGCCGGTGTTGCCGTCGAACGCGGCCGACGCCGGGCTGGCGTCGTTCTCCGTCGACGACGCGGTCGCGGGCTTGCCCTGGGCGTAGTTCGCCGTGCCGCAGCCGGCCGGGCCGGCCGTGCCGAAGACCTGGAACTCCCACAGCGAGTAGCCGTAGGCGGTGCCCCGGGCCGTGGCGTTGACCCGTACGTAGCGGCCGGTGCCGGAGACGTTGAGGGTCTGCACGCCGCCGGTGCCGGTGGTCGTGCTGTAGACGTTCGTCCAGGTCGTGCCGTCCGGTGAGGTCTGGATCTGGAAGGACTTCGCGTAGGCGGCCTCCCAGTTGAGCACCACCTGGTCGACGGTGGCGCTCTGGCCCAGGTCGACCTGGATCCACTGGGGGTCGCTGAACGCGCTGGACCAGCGGGTGCCGGTGTTGCCGTCGGTGGCGTTGGCGGCCGCGCTCGCGGCGTTCTCGGTCGATGAGGCCGTCGTTGGTTTGCCCTGGGAAAGCAGGGTACTGGCGGCGCTGGCGGTGCCGATCGAGAAGGCCGCGTAGCCGAGCAGCAGGACCGCTGCGGAAAGCGTGCTCACGAGGAGTCCGCGGCGGTGTTTTCGGGTGTTTCCGGGCATGGTTGGACTCCCTGGCGCTGGCGGGCGATGGGGTTGGCGGCGGGCAAGAGAGCGCTCTCTCGATGTCAGCGTCGTCCAGATGGGGGTTGCCGTCAAGTGGCGGGTTTTGATGTCTGACGCTTCGGGCACGTGGCTTCACAGACGGGCACGTCGTCGTGCCCGATGGCGCCTGGGAGGTGCACATTGGCTGACACGCAATCCGCATCGGCCTCGACCGGCGGGGTCATCCGAAGTCTGATCCCCGCCCGGATCGACCGCCTGACGTGGGCGCCGTTCCACACCCGCATGGTGATCGCGCTCGGCACCGCCTGGGTGCTGGACGGCCTCGAGATCACCATCGCCAGCGCGGTCGGGGCCGTCCTCAACAAGCAGGAGACCCTCGGGCTCTCCAGCACGCAGGTCGGGGCCATCGCCACCGTCTACCTGCTCGGCGAGGTCTTCGGCGCGCTGCTCTTCGGCCGCCTCTCCGACGCCCTCGGCCGCAAGAACCTCTTCATCGTGACCCTCGGCGTCTACCTCGCCGGCAACGCCCTCACGGCGCTGACCTGGGGCAACGACGCCTTCGGCCTGATCTTCCTGTACCTGACGAGGTTCATCGCCGGAGCCGGCATCGGTGGCGAGTACGCCGCGATCAACTCCGCGATCGACGAGATGATGCCGGCCAAGTACCGCGGCCGCGTCGACATCGGCGTGAACGGCACCTACTGGGGCGGTGCCATCATCGGCACGCTCGGCACGTATGTGCTGCTCAACCACATCTCGCTGAACATCTCCTGGCGGCTGGGCTTCCTCATCGGCCCGATCATCGGCCTGCTGATCTGGAACCTGCGCCGGCACCTGCCGGAGAGTCCCCGCTGGCTCGTCATGCACGGCCGCGAGCAGGAGGCCGAGGCGTCGATCAAGTCGATCGAGGACGACGTCGAGCGCTCCGGGCAGACCCTGGCCCCGGTCGACGACCGCGATGCCATCGAGGTCAAGCCCGCCTCCGGGCACGGGTACCTCGCGCTGATCAAGGTGCTCTTCACGCGGCTGCCGGCCCGCTCAACACTGTCGGCCAGCCTGATGATCACGCAGTCGTTCCTGTACAACGCGATCTTCTTCACCTACACGCTGGTGCTGTCGAAGTTCTACAACGTCGACGCCGAGAAGACCCCGATCTACCTGATCGCCTTCTGTATCGGCAACCTGGCCGGCCCGCTGCTGCTCGGCCACCTCTTCGACACCATCGGCCGGCGCAAGATGATCGCCGGCACCTACATCCTGTCCGGGGTCCTGCTCGCGATATCGGCCTGGATGTTCAACGCCGGCATCCTCAACGCGTTCACGCAGACGGTCGCCTGGTGCATCATCTTCTTCTTCGCCTCGGCCGGTGCGAGCTCGGCGTACCTCACCGTCTCCGAGATCTTCCCGATCGAGATCCGGGCCCAGGCCATCGCCGTCTTCTTCGCCATCGCCCAGTGCTTCGGCGCCATCGGCCCGATCTTCTACGGCTGGCTGATCGGCGAGGGCACCGACCCGGGGCAGCTGTTCATCGGCTACCTCATCGGCGCCGCCGTCATGATCGTCGGCGGCCTGGTCGAAGTGTTCCTGGGCGTGGACGCGGAGGGCAAGTCCCTCGAGCACGTGGCCACGCCGCTGACCGCCGTCTCCGTCGGTGGTCAGCGCATCGAGGAGTAGCCGTCCGTCGAGTCAGGCGGCGCCCGGTCCTTCCGGGCGCCGCCCGCTCATGCGGTGAGGAGATATCCGAGCAGGCCGTCGAGCATGAACCACAGCAGCGCGGCCGGCACCAGCGCGACGACGCCCATGACGCGCTCCGCGACGCCGCGCAGCGGGACGACCGCCACGAGCACCCCGAGCACCGCCATCACCAGCGCCGCCCCGGCGACCTGCGCCACGAGCAGGTGCAGCGCCGCCCCCAGCAGCGCACCGCCGAGGACTGCCGTCAGCAGCGTCCGTAGTCCGCGCGTCGTGCCCCGCCACCAGCCCAGCACACCCACGTGCGTCGATTCCGTGCCGCCATGGTCGCAGATGGCAACCAACCTCACAGCCCCGTCACAGGTTCACGATGGCACTGCGTGTCATGATGGGCGGATGGCGAGTACTGAAGCGGTTCCCGGGCCGGCTGTCCGGCGGCGGTCGATCCTGCGGTCTCTGACGTTCGCGGCGACGGTCGGGCTGGTGCTCGCCCTGCTGTTCGGCGTGCCGTGGTGGTCGCTCGTCATGGCCGGCAACGACTGGCCGGTCGGCGTGCAAGTGGCCGGGACCGTTGTCTTCGTGGCCGCGCTTGTCGCGTTCCCGTTCACGATGTTCCTCGGGCACGGCCGCGGCGTCGACTGGGCTGCCCGCACCGGCGACACCATCCTCGGCGCGATCTGGATCGTGTTCGTGTGGGCCGTCATCGGCGACGTGCTGCGGCTCGGGCTGCTCGTCGGGGGCGTCGAGGACCCCGTGCGGTCCCGCGTGGCGGCCGGCTTCACCGCGGTCGTCGCGCTCGGCCTCGGCCTGTGGGGCTACCGCGAGGCGATGCGGGTCCCGCGGGTCCGCCGGGTCGAGGTGCGCATCCCCCGCCTCGGGGCCGGGCTCGACGGCCTGCGGATCGTGCAGCTCACCGACACCCACTACGGGCCCATCGACCGGGTCGCCTGGTCGAAGGGGGTCACGGAGGTCGTCAACGGCCTCGGCGCCGACATCGTCGCCCACACCGGGGACATCGCCGACGGGACCCCGCGCATGCGGACCGCGCAGGCGGCGCCGCTCGGTGACATCCGGGCCGGGCTGGCACGGGTCTACGTCACCGGCAACCACGAATACTTCGGCGAGGCCCAGGGCTGGCTCGACCACATGCGGGGCCTCGGCTGGGAGCCGCTGCACAACCGGCACATCGTCGTCGAGCGCGGCGGCGACCGGCTCGTCGTGGCCGGCGTCGACGACCGCACCGCCGCCGGGACCGGCCTGGAAGGGCACCGGGCCGACCACGAGCTGGCCCTCGACGGCGCCGACCCCGATCTGCCGGTACTGCTCCTGGCCCACCAGCCCAAGCAGATCGACGGCGCCGTGGCCCACGGCATCGACCTGCAGATCTCCGGGCACACCCACGGCGGGCAGATCTGGCCGTTCCACTACCTCGTGCGGGTCGACCAGCCGGTCGTGCAGGGCCTCACCCGCCACGGCGACCGGACCCAGCTCTACACCAGCCGCGGCACCGGCTTCTGGGGCCCGCCGTTCCGCGTCTTCGCCCCCAGCGAGATCACCGAGATCACGTTGCGCGCCGGGCAGTGACCTACGCCCACCCCCTTGGTACCGTTAAGTACCAAGGGGGGGTGGCGCATGCTGGTAGGCACCGCGGTCCGGTGGGGCACCAAGCACGGGCTGATGCGGGCCGGCATCCGGTCCGCGGCCCGCAAGGGCGACGCGCAGGCCCGGTTCTTCAACGACCCGGCCGTGCGAGCCGACCCCTACCCGTTCTACACCTCGGTACGCGAGGCCGGGCCGGTCGTGCGCGGGCGGCTCATGTGGGCCACCGCCCGCCACGACCTCGCCGCGGCCGTCCTGCGCCACGACGCGTTCGGTGTCGGGTTCTCCGACCGGGCGATGCCGGGCCTCGTCGGCGCCGTCTTCCGCTACAGCCGGCGCAGCTCGCCCATCGGCCCCGTGGACCCGCCGTCGATGCTGGTGACCGACCCGCCCGACCACGGCCGCTACCGGCGCCTCGTCTCGAAGGTGTTCACCGCCCGGGCCGTCGAGGGCCTGCGCCCGCGGATCGAGCGGACCTGCGCCGAACTCCTGCGAGACAAGCCGGCCGACCTGGTCGCCGACTACGCCGCGCTGCTGCCGGTGACCGTGATCGCGGAGCTCCTCGGCGTCCCGCTCGACATGCGCCGGCAGTTCCTGGCCTGGGGCAACGCGGCCGCACCGACGCTTGATCTGGGACTGTCCTTCAGGACGTACCGCCAAACCGAAATCAGCATCAAGCACGTCAACGACTGGATGCGCGGCCACTTCGCCCGCCTGCGCCGCGAACCCGGCGACGACCTGCTCAGCCAGCTCGTGCAGTTGGACGACCTCAATGAGGACGAGCTCCTCGCCACCGCGGGCCTGCTGCTGGCGGCCGGGTTCGAGACGACCGTCAACCTGCTCGGCACCGGGGCCTGGCTGCTCATGCGCCACCCCGAGCAGCTCGCCGTCCTGCGCGACGACCCGCGGCGCTGGGCCAACGCCGTCGAGGAGGCGCTGCGGTACGACTCGCCGGTCCAGGTGACGGCCCGCGTGTGCCGCAAGCCGACCGAGTTCGGCGGGGCGCGCATCGAGCCCGGGCACGTCGTGATGGCGATGCTCGCCGGCGCCAACCGGGACCCGGCGGTCTTCGCGAACCCGGACGAGTTCGACGTGACCCGTGCGAACGCTCGCGAGCACCTGTCGTTCTCCGGCGGCGCGCACTACTGCCTCGGCGCGGCCCTGGCCCGGCTGGAGAGCGAGATCGGCCTGCGGATGCTGTTCGAGCGATACCCCGACCTGCGCATCGACGGCGAACCGCATCGACGCACGACCCGGGTCCTGCGCGGATTTGCGTCGCTGCCGGTCACGATCTGAGCAAGGGCGTGTTTCCGGATGGGTCATCCGGCCGCACGGTTGTACATTCCTGAATTGCTGGAAACGGCGCCGAATCAGGGTTGTGACCGCGCATTCGTGGAATCGGCACGGGCGCATCACACGGCGGGCCCAACATTCTCGGCGTGCGCAAAACGCTGCCGTTCATCCTCGTGCTGGCGCTCGTCGCCGCGGTGCTCGGGCCAACGCCCGCGGCCCGGGCCGCGACCCCGGCCGGGTTCGCGACGCAGCTGGTGGTGGGGTCCGGGCTGGACGGACCCAGCGGGTTCGAGATCGCTCCGGACGGGCGGATCTTCATCCTGGAGCGCACCGGGAAAATCAAGATATACAAGGACGGGCAGCTGCTGGCCCAGCCGTTCGCGGACCTGCCGTCGGAGGCGTCCGGGGACCGCGGCCTGATCGGCATCGCGTTCGATCCCGGGTTCGGCGGGGCCAATCACTGGGTGTACTTCTATTACACCGGGCACGACCTGCGAAACCATCTGGTGCGATTCGACGCGTCGGGCGATGTCGGCACCGAAGGCCCCTACACCATCTTCGAGACCCAATCTCCGTCGCAATTGTTACACGTCGGCGGGAGTATTCGGTTCGGTCCGGACGGGAAGCTGTACTTCGCGGTCGGCGACAACGGATACCCGCCGAATGCGCAGGACTTGTCCAATCCGCACGGCAAAATCCTGCGGATCAACCCGGACGGGTCGATTCCGGCCGACAACCCGTTCTACGGGCAGGCCGGGAAGCTCGGGGCGATCTGGGCCTACGGGTTCCGCAACCCGTGGCGGTTCCAGTTCGACGCCGCCACCGGCCGCCTCTACGTGGGCGACGTCGGCGACTACACGTGGGAGGAGCTCAACCTCGTCGTCAAGGGCGGCAACTACGGCTGGCCCGTGCACGAGGGGCGGTGCGCGAGCAACTGCGCCGGGTACACCGACCCGATCACCGCCTACAACCACGACGGCGGCAGCGGCGCGGTCACCGCCGGGCCGATCTACCGCGGGTCGCAGTTCCCGGCCGAGTACACCGGCAGCCTGTTCTTCGGCGACTACTCCCGCGGGTTCATCAAGCGGGCCGTGCTTGACGACGCCGGCCAGGTGACCAGGGTCGAGGACTTCGACCTCGAGGCCGGCAGCGTCGTCGACCTCAAGGTGGGCCCGGACGGGGCCATGTACTACCTCACCTACTTCCCGGGCCAGCTGTACCGGGTCTCGTACAGCCCGGCCGGCAGCGCGCCCGTCGTGCACGCCGCCGCCGACGTCACCGGTGGCGCGGCCCCGCTGACCGTGCGCTTCTCGTCGGCCGGGACCAGCGACCCGGACGGCGACGAGCTGCACTACACGTGGAACTTCGGCGACGGGAGCAGCAGCACGGCCCCGAACCCGACGAAGGTGTACCCGGCCGTCGGGGTCTATCCGGCGACGCTCACGGTCTCCGACGGCAGCACGACTGTCGCCTCCCGGCCGATCGTGATCCAGGTCGGCACCCCGCCGGTCGTGCGGATCGCGGCGCCCGTGGACGGCAGCGCGTACAACTCCGGCGACACCGTCACCTACAACGCCTTCGGTAACGACGCGGCCGGCTACGACGTGTCCGACGGCGACATCAAGACCGAGGTGTTCCTGCACCACAACACTCACGTGCACCCGTTCGTCGGGCCGCTGACCGGGCGGGTCGGGCAGTTCACGATCCCGGCCACGGGGGAGGCGTCGGCGAACACCTGGTTTGAGATCAAGGTGACGGTCACCGACCGCAACGGCCTGTCGAGCACGAAGTCGGTGTCCATCCACCCGCGCACGTCGACGATGACGTTCGCGACGAGCCCGCCGGGGCTCGGGCTGACCCTCGACGGCGTCCCGATCGCCACGCCCGACCCGGTGCAAGGCGTGGTCGGCTTCCAGCGCGAGCTCGCCGCCCCGCCGACGGCCACGGACGCGACCGGCGACGTCTACCACTTCACGGGCTGGTCCGACGGGGGCGCGATCCGGCACTTCGTGACCACGCCGGCCGCCGACGCGACCTTCACCGCGACCTACGCCCCGTCGGCCCCGTTCACCGGCGAGTACTTCAACAACGCCAACCTGACCGGGTCACCGGCTCTGGTCCGCGCCGACAAGAGCGTCGGCTTCGTATGGTCGACCGACTCGCCTGGGCCCGGCGTCGACGCCGACCACTTCTCGGCCCGGTGGACCAAGACCGAGTACTTCGCGTACGGCCGCTACCGGTTCACGATCGCCTCCGACGACGGGGCCCGGCTGTACATCGACGGCGACCTCGTCATCGACCAGTGGCACGACCAGGGGCCGACCGCCTACGACTACGTCGCCGACCTCGGCGCCGGCCCGCACGCGATCCGGCTGGAGTTCTACGACAACGTCGTGGATGCCAGCGCCCGCCTCAGCTGGGACACCACCCCGGACCAGCCGCGCAACGTGTTCACCGCGCAGTACTGGAACACGCCCGGCGTCGGCGACCAGCCCACCATGCCCGCGACCCCGCCGACGCTGCAGCGCGACGACGCCGAGGTCGACTTCGACTGGGGTGACGGCAGTCCCGGCCCGACCGTCGACGCCGACCACTTCGCCGCCCGGTGGTCGCGAGCGCTGACCCTCGCGGCCGGCTACTACGACTTCACCACCACGACCGACGACGGCGTGCGGTTGTGGGTCGACGGGCAGCTCGCCGTCGACCACTGGGGCGATCAGGGCGCCACCGGCTACACGGCCCGCCTGCCGCTCGGCAACGGCGCGCACACGATCGTCATGGAGTACTACGAGAACGGCGGCGGCGCCCTCGCCCGGCTGCGGTGGACCCGGACCGGGGACCTGCCGCCCGCGTCGCCGTGGCTCGCCACCTACACCGGGGCCGGGCACGAGTTCACCGGCTTCGAGTCCACCGTGGACCACGAGTGGGGCGACGGCGGGCCCGGCAACGGTATCGGCGCCGACGACTTCTCCGCACGGTACACCCGCAGCGTCGTTCTTCCGGCCGGGCTCTATCGCTTCTCGGGCGCGTCCGACGACGGTGTCCGCGTGTATGTCGACGGGCTGCCGATCGTCGACCAGTGGCGCGACCAGAACGAGGCTTTCAGCGCCGACTTCTCCCTGCTCGGGGGCGTCCACGACATCGAGGTCGAGTACTACGAGCACGCCGCCGGCGCCCGCCTGCACTTCGGCTACCAACGCGTCGGCGACGTCGCCGCACCGTCCGGGTGGTCCGGGGCCTACTACGCCGGGCCCGACCTGAGCGGCGCCCCGGCGATGCTGCGCACCGACGGCGCCATCGACTTCGACTGGGGGACCGGCTCACCCGGGCCGGCCGTCCCCGCCGACGGGTTCTCCGTGCGCTGGACCAGGACCGAGCACCTGGCCGCCGGCACCTACCGCATCACCGCCACCAGCGACGACGGCGTCCGCGTGCTCCTCGACGGAGCCGTGGTCGTCGACGGCTGGTCCGAACACCCACCCGCCACCTTCACGTACGAAACCACCCTGCTCGAGGGCGACCACACGATCACGGTCGAGTACTTCGAGCGCGGTGGCGGCGCACTGGCGCGCTGTTCGGTCATCCGGTTGTGATGCACGTCGACACCGAGGAGATTCCGTGACCATCCCACGGGCCACGATCGTCATTCCCTGCCGGCATGAGGAGGAGAACGTCGGGCCGCTGATCGAGCGGCTCGCGGCGGTTGTCACCGATGTCGAGCTGCTCTTCGTTGACGACAGCGACGATGCCGGTACCGTCGAAGCGATTGCCGCTGTGGCTTCGCCCTTGAGTGTCCGCGTCTTCCACCGCAGCGGGGCCGAGCGCGTCGGCGGGCTGGCCGGGGCGGTGACCGACGGCTATCGGCGGGCCCGGGCCACCAAGGTGCTGGTCATGGACGCCGATCTGCAGCATCCGCCGGAGCTGGTGCCGGCGATGCTGGCCGCGCTGGACTCCCACGATCTCGTGATGGCCAGCCGGTACCGCGAGGGCGGCAGCAGCGGCGGGCTCGACGGGCCCTTGCGGCAGGTGGTCTCGACCGGGTCGACGCTGCTGGCGCGGGCGGCTTTTCCTTTCGCGCTGCGGGGTGTGACGGATCCGATGACCGGGTTCTTCGGGGTGCGGCTGGACAAGGTCGACCCGGATCGGCTGCGGGCGCGTGGGTTCAAGATTCTGCTGGAGATCCTGGCCCGGTATCCACGGCTGCGCCGCACCGAGGTGCCCCTCGAGTTCGGGGCGCGGGTGGCGGGGGAGAGCAAGGGGGATCTGCGCCAGGGGCTCCTGTACCTGCGGCAGCTGCCGGCCTTGCGGGCCGCGACCTGGTTCGCCACGCCGGTCGCGCGCTGGGGATCGCTCCTGGCTCTGGTCGCGGCGATCACCGCCGGGCTCGTCGTGGCGCCGTTGTCGGCCGCGGCGGTCCTGGCGCTGCTGGTGACGCTGGTCGCCGTCTACAACACCGTCATCGGGGGCCTGGAAGTGCGGTGGCGTTTGTACGGATGGCGCACGCCGGAAGCGGTCGAACAGATGAAGTGGCCGGTGGAAACCGATCCGTTCATCCGCCGGAAATTCTCGATCATCGTCCCGGCTCTGCACGAGGAGCAGGTCATCGCCGGGACGCTGCGACACCTGCTGCGGCAGGACCACCCGGACTTCGAGATCCTCATGTCGCTGTGCGAGGGCGACGACGCCACGATCGCCGAGGTCCGGCGGGTCCAGGCCGAGTCCGACCCGCACGGGCGGGTCCGCACGGTGATCCGCGCCTACGAGCGGTCCAACAAGCCGCGGCAGCTCAACGCGGCCCTGGCGGTTTCCAGGGGTACCGTCGTGGGCGTCGTCGACGCCGAGGACGACGTGGCCCCGCAGCTGCTGGCGCGGGTCGACACGCTTATCGAGCGCACCGGCGCCGACGTCGTGCAGGGCGGGGTACAGCTCATGACGCTCGGCTCCCGGGCCCGTGACTGGTTCAAGGTCCACAATGTCATGGAGTACTTCTTCTGGTTCACCAGCCGCATGTTCTACCAGGTGCGGACCGGCTTCGTCCCGCTCGGCGGCAACACCGTGTTCATCCGCCGGGACCTGCTGGACAAGGCCGGCGGATGGCCCGACAACCTCACCGAGGACTGCGCGCTCGGGGTGCTGCTGTGCACGAAGTACGGCGCGAAGGTCGTGGCCGCGTACGAGCCGGAGCTGGCCACGCGTGAGGAAGTACCGCAGACGATCGTGAATCGCCGGGCGGGATCACTGTTCTGGCAGCGGGTCCGGTGGAACCAGGGATTTCTGAGCATTCTGCTCGAGGGGCGGTGGGCGACGCTGCCGACGCTGCGGCAGCGGGCCCTGGCCGGGTACATCCTGGCGACGCCGTTCCTGCAGGCGTTCTCGGCGCTGCTGCTGCCGCTGTCGATCGCGACCATCGTGTGGCTGAAGGTGCCGGTCGGCATCGCGATGCTGATGTACGCGCCGTTCGTGCCGATCATCATCACCCTGGCGACGCAGGTGATCGGGCTGCGGGAGTTCGCCCGGTCCTATCGGCAGCGGGTGCTGTGGCGGCACTACGCGTTTCTGCTCGTGGGGGCACCTGTATATCAGTGGGTGTTGATGGCGGCGGCGTTCTGGGCCGTGTATCAGCATGTCGACGGGAACACTGTGTGGCACAAGACGGCGCACGGTGGGCATCACCGGCCGGTGCTGGCGTCATGACGGCGGTGACCGCGCCTTCGGCGCCGACTCCGGCAGTCGTCGCGCCCGACATTTCGGATATGTCATATTCGCGCCGTTCGTGGTTCGTGCTGGCCCCCCTGCTCGTGGTGGCCGGCCTGGTCAACGGCTGGAACCTGCACGGCTGGCCCGGCCGGATCAACGACGACGAGGGCACATACGTCGACCAGGCCTGGGCGATGCTCGACCACGGCGCCCTCGCGCATTACACGTACTGGTACGACCACCCGTTCCTCGGCTGGGCCATCATCGCCGGCTACGCGGGCCTCACCGACGGCTTCGACCGCGCCCCCAGCGGCGTCATGGTCGGCCGCGAGGTCATGCTCATCGCCGCCCTGGTCAGCTGCGCCCTGCTGTTCCTGCTGGCCCGGCGGCTCGGCTTCAACCGGGCCTGGTCGGCGGTCGCCGTGGCGCTGTTCGCGCTGAGCCCCCTCGCCGTGTACTTCCACCGCATGGTGTTCCTGGACAACCTGGCCACCATGTTCACGATCGGGGCCCTGGCCGCGGCCGCCTCCCCCCGGCGCAGCGTCGGCGCCGCCCTGGGCAGCGCCGTCTGGTTCGCCGGTGCCGCGCTGTGCAAGGAGACCGTCGTCATCCTGCTCCCGGCCCTGGTCTGGCTGCTCGTCCAGCACACCGACCGCCGGACCCGGGTCTGGAACCTGGGCCTGTTCGGCGTGACATTCGCCGTGCTGGTGTCGTCATATCCGGTCTTCGCCCTGCTCAAAAACGAACTCGTGCCGGGCGACGGGCACGTGAGCCTCAGCTGGGCGCTGTGGTGGCAGCTGTTCGGGCGGTCCGGCAGCGGCAGCCTCCTCGACCCGGCGTCCGGCACCTACAGCCTCGCGCACTCCTGGGTCGACCTCGATCCATTTTTACTGCTTCCGGGGGTACTGCTCGTGCCCGCGGCGTTCTTCCTGAAGCCCTTGCGCCCCATCGCCCTGGCCCTGCTGATCCAGGTCGCGATGATGTGCCGGGGCGGCTACCTGCCATTCGCCTACGTCATCGCGATGCTCCCGTTCGCGGCCCTGCTCATCGCGGGCGTCCTGGCCCGGCTGCGGCCGTCTTTCGCCCTCGTGCCGGCCGCGCTGGCTCTGATCCTGGTCCTCCCGGCGTGGTCGACGACGATGTACCGGCAGTCGAAGGTCGACGGCAGCGCCGACTCCCGCGCCGCCACCAAATGGGTCATCGAGCACGTCCCGAAGGACGAGGTCGTCGTCACCGACGACTACATCTGGCTCGACCTGCGACTCGCCGGCTTCACAAAACCGGTGTGGCTGTGGAAGGTCGACACCGACCCGGAGGTGATGGCCGCGATCCTGCCGCACGGCGCCGCGAGCATCGACTACGTCGTCATGGCCGGCCAGGCCGACAGCACCCTGGCCTCGCTGCCGACGCTGCGGCAGGGCCTGGCCGGGTCCGAACTCGTCGAACGGTTCGGCGACATCGAGGTCCGGCGGGTGGCCCGGTGAACCGCCTGTGGCGCCTGGCGGGCTTCGGCCTGGCCGGCGCGTCCGGTCTCCTGCCGAACCTCGCCGTGATGTGGCTCCTGACCTCGCTCGGCACCCACTACCTGGCCGCCGCCGTCGCCGCGACCGAAGTGGCGATCGTGTGGAACTTCGTGCTGATCGACCTGTGGGTGTACCGCCGCCGCCGCACTTCGGCCCGTTGGCCGATGCGACTGACCCGCTTCGCGGTGCTGAACAACCTGGACCTGGCCATCCGCCTCCCGCTGCTCACCCTGCTGGTCGGCACGTTCCGGCTCCACGAGCTGGCGGCCAACCTCGTGACGCTGGCGGCCGCGTTCGTGCTGCGGTTCGCGGTGACCGAGCGCTTCATCTACCGCGCCCCGCGGGCCACTGCGACATTGCGCCGTTGGCGCGGCGGGGGAGGCGTTGCCTCCACCCGCGCCCCCGCACGGTCTGCGCCACGGGCGTCAGGCCACAAGGGGCTGAGCTACGCCCCGTCCGCCCGGCCGGCGCCTTGACCGGCGCGGGCCGCTGCGACATTGCGTCGTTGGCGCGGCGGGGGAGGCGTTGCCTCCACCCGCGCCCCCGCACGGTCTGCGCCACGGGCGCGAGGCCACAAGGGGCTGAGCTACGCCCCGGCCGCCCGGCGCACGTGTTCGGTGTCTGCGGGCAGTTGAGGCAGTCCAGCAGCGTCAGGGTCTCGGCGGGGTTAGTCTGCCGTAGACGGCGTGATAGCTACGAATGCCTTGTCGGCCAGGACCCGGTCGCGTCGGGTGCGTGGCCTTCCACCGTGCAGCCGCGGGACCCGGATGCCGTCCAGGAAGACCGGGAACTGCGGGCTGTCGCCGCGTTGCCCGGCGGTCAGGACTAGCGGCAAGGTTTTCTGGCCCTGCTCGCAGCCGAGGTGGATCTTGGCCCTCGGCCCGCCGTGGGATCTGCTGAGGGCTTGATCGTCCCGCTCGACCGCGACGTCGCCCGGCGGTTCGGCCTGCAGATCCCCCGTTTCCGCCCGCCGGCAGAGTGGTGATGTGCCCGGGCAGTCGTGGAGTCCATCGACACGTCCCAGGTGATGCCCTGCCGCGTCAGCCAGCGCACTGCAACGCGGTCAGGATCTGCGCCCAGACCCCGGCTCGCTGCCAATGCCGGAACAATCCCGCCACCGCGACCAGGACCCGTAACAGCCCGACACGTCCCGCCATGGGCGCTGACCCGGACGCGCCTCCGGATCCCGTCAATCAGCTGCCGCTTCCCGAACTACGACGGCCGACCAGACCGAGCAAGCACGGCAACACCAGCTCCAAGATTGCCCACTGCACGTCGGCTAGACGGTCTATTCCAAGGGTTTAGTGGTCGTAGGCGGTCAGGGATCGCATGATCGGCTGGCCGGTGTGCCAGTTGTGCCAGATCGCGGCGGTCATGGGCAGGACCCGCTGCAGGACTCGGACGGCGACGCCTGCAGCGGTCCGGCCGCCGTGGCGTTCGAGGTCGAGTTGGCCTTTGAGGGTCTGGTTGACGGACTCGATGTTCTGCCGGACCGCTCGTAGCAGTGTCCGGCCGGGTCGTGGTGGTTCGGTGCGGTATGCGGGTCGGACGACGTCGATGTTGTTGTCGTTGAGCCAGGTTTCGGTGATCCGGTCGCGGTAGCCCTTGTCCACCACCAGGATCTGTCCGTCGGGGTGCTGGAACATGTTCGGCTGCAGCGAGACCAGTCGATGAGGACGTCACGTTCGTCGGTCTTGGGGTTGGTCAGAGCGAACGCGACGGGCAGGCCGTGCACGGTGGTGACGAGGTGCAGGCGCAGTCCCCAGAACAGTCGGGAGTGTGAGGCGCAGTAGCCGTAGCCGGCCCAGCCGGCGAGGTCGGAGCGTTTGACGGTCTCGCGGGAGGTGCCGCACTGCACGGGGGTGGAGTCGGCGATGCGGATCGGGTGCTGCCACAGGTCGGTGTCGGCGGCGAGGACGGCGATGCAGTGCGCGAACTGGGTGACCAGGGCGCGGAGGCGTTTGTTCTATCCGGGCTGTTTGGGCAGGTATGGGAAGAGATGCCCGATGGCTTTGCCGGCGGCGCGGATCCACCGGTTCTCCTTGTGGTGGCCGAGGAGGACCTGCAGGACCGCGACGGTGATCAGTTCTGCGTCGGTGATCTGCGGGGTGATGCCGACCTTGGGGCGGTACGGGTTGAGCTGGGGTGACGCCTTCAGTTCGTCGTCGATCTTCACGTAGAGTGCGGTGGCGAGGGTGTCCAGATCGACGTGCACGTGGCCTCCATGGTCTCGTTGCTCAGCAACGTCGATCTTGGAGACCCTCGCCCTCGTTCGCAGCCCCGTACCCCTTGGAATAGATCGTCTAGGTCATGCCGCCTCGTCACCGCTATGGTGCCCCCGAGGTCTTCGGCGCAGTTCTCTTTGGTCCATGAACCAACTATCGGAGACCTCGCCCATTGTCGATCTCAGGCACGCCCGACCACGTCAGGCGACGTCGGACCGCATGCCCTAGATGCGTTCGGCCAGTGCAAGGAGCCGACACGCATATAGCACTTTGCGTTGGATGATCCCTACACAGTGAGGTGCACCTACGTTCGGTGCGGCTGCGTCTGTTTAAAAATCTGGCAAGTCATGCGGGACCGACGAACGAGCGCCGCCACTTCGCCCGTGTTTGGTCGGTGGGTCTGGAGGTTTTGCATGAGAAAGACCGTCGTCAGGTGACCAGGCATCACGAGGCAGCTCTATTGGGAGATCACATCGTTGGACTACCTGGATAACGACTGGTGAAGGCGAACTCGCTGGAGGCTTTTCCAGGCTGTGAATATTCGCTGCAACATTCAGTGCCAAGTCAATAGCCACGAAGAATGCAAAGAAGCCTTTCGCAAGCTTGCTTTCGGCGATCTGATCAGGGACGCTAGACTGTCTAGCTAGAGCGCCGACCAATTCGTTAGTAGCCGCCTCTAGGGGAAGCAGGCCCAGGATTCGGTAGTTGTCGAGAGCAAACTTTACCTTCAGTAATAGATCAAGAATGAACCGCTGAAGTCTAGCATCGAGATCGGAGGAGGATCTGACGCTTTCCACAAGATCATCTACTTGGGTAGACAAAATGCGAAGCTGATCTCGGCTGAGCACTGGTTCGGAGAGGTAGCGTCCCAGCGTCGATGCACAGATGCGCAAAGACAGCATCCCGGCATCCGTGAGGCCCGCAAGGGACCAACTCATCGAGTAGTCAGCGAGGCGTGGCAGGCGGTCGATAACGCCATCGATCTCGCCGAGATGCGATGCTATTGCGCTTGGGTCGGCCTCAAAGGGAAGCTCGGCAATTTGCGTACGAACTTTGGCATTGAGGTCTGCGACAAGCGAGAATGCCCTAAGCGTATCTGACGTTCGGTGCACGTCGACGCCGAGAGCGGTGGTCCACCCCGCGAGGGCGGGCGCATCCGGGTCGACTGCCTGCGCCGCTACCAAGATCGCCCACAGCCGCCCGGCTGGGTTGTCTGTTGGGGGCATGCTGATACTCATAGTGCCATGTTACGGCTGGGTGGCAAGATGGTCACCCGGGTCATCGACATTGACCGAATCCAAGCGTAAAGTTGATGCAAAGTTATAAGGAAGACGGTCCGGAATACGACCGATCTCAACGTTGATCCGATCGAAGAAAGAGGAAACAACGTTGAATGATCACCCGACCATGAACACTGAGGTGGGCTGTGATGTCGCAAGGACCAGCTCCGAGGTTTCGCAACATTGAGCTACGTTCAAACGACTATCGCGGAGATAGCGTCGACCTGTATATAAACAGCGTATGCAATCTGCAGTGTAAAACATGCTTTTTGGGCGATGAATATTTCCGGGCCGGACGCGAGATGTCGCTGCAGAACGTTACCGAAATAGTGCGATGGGCCAAAAATTCAGGCATTACCGACGTCGCAATTCTTGGTGGTGAGCCATCGCTACATCGGAATGTAGGAGAAGTTCTTGCTAAGTGTCGTGAGATCGGTATCGATTCGATTAGGTTCGTCACGAACGGATCGCGGCCATTTCGGCGACTTCTGAAGACGTCAGCGCGCGAATACATGGACGTAGTTTATGTAAGTCTTGACGGCCCGGATTCCGAAACCAACGACGCAATCCGGGGCCACGGTGCGTTTGATCAAGCAATGCGAACGATCGAGGCGGTTTCCGAAGAAAAGATCCCTAGCGTGATTACTGCGAGCATCACGCCGGCATCTTTGGCGCGATTCGAGAGTCTCCTCGAGCTCGCAGAAGCGTCGAGCTGCAGTCGTCTCAACATACATTGGGTGTCGCCTACTGGGCGTGCCAGCGCAGGTCAATTGACCATCAGTCCGGAAGAATGGATAGGTCTCTGTACCTTTATTGAAGCCTATTCACCAAGGCGTCAAGATCTTCGTATAGATTGCCAACGTGCGTTCGTCGACGTGCGAAACCGCGGCGATTCAGCTGCGACTTCATGCGCCGTCAGAGACACCTCAAACTTGCAGTTCATGCCAGATGGATCAGTCTACGCGTGCGGACTGCTGGTTGATCAACCTCACCTGAATGGTTACCGCTGGCGCGACGGGCGTGTCCTACGCGCAGACGCCCCTAACGAACTCTCTATCTGCCATAATCACCTAGCAGATGGCTGTCCTGCACGGACCGGCGTCATTCCCTCGCTCGCCAACTCGAATACGAATTTTCTTCCCGTGTGTATCTACGAACGAGCTCACGATGCGTCAAGTTGAGATCCGGACGGTAATCGATCTCGTCCGTAACCCGTTGAACGCGGGGCGATTTGGCCTGTTCCTTGGTGCGGGCTGCTCAGTAGGAGCGGGTATTCCGGCTGCCGACGAGATCCGCCTGCTTCTGGATCGTGAGCTCAAAGGGCCAGATCAAGGGAAATCTTACGCGCAGACGGTCACCGGCCTAAGTCTTGTGGCACCACCGGAAACGGATTCGGTCACGCATGACGAAGAGCGCTATGCGCGCTGTCTCGATCGATCTTTCAAAACTAAAGACGAACGCCGTGATTTCCTCGAAGGCCTATTCGCACATAAGTCGCCGTCACCAGCTCACTGGACGCTCGCGAATCTTGTCAGCTCAGGCATGATATCTAGGATTTATACGACTAACTTTGATGATCTAATAGAGCGTTCGGTTGGAACCATGGTTGACCTGCGCGTCGTCCAAAGTTTCGAGCACACGACCTACTCCGCATCGAGATCAGCACCAGTGCTCTATAGACTCCACGGTGACTATCTTTTTGAAGGCCTTTCCACGGCTACCGATGGAATTACTACGCAGTCGTCACAGGCGGTAAAAATCGCCGACGCTTGTAGTCGGGGTGGTTTGATCGTGGTTGGGTACTCCGGCCGCGATGAGAGCGTTATGGAGGTACTAACTGCTGCCAAGCGCTCAGAAGGAGGCTTGGACCTATACTGGCTTGTCCGCAATGGCGAGCAAATTAATGAGCGAGTCAAGAATCTAATAGACTCCTCGCCGTCCTGTTTTCTATGTGTAATGGATGGCTTTGACTCGTTTGTCGCAAGTCTGAACGATGCCAGTACTAGATCTCAGGCGACCACTCGGGCGATCAGGCAGATGACCGATGCGCGAGGGATTTTTGTTGCCCACGATGATGGCGTGAGAAAGACAATCTCGCGCTTGACAACTGCGTTGGCGGACGAGAGTTCGAGCGTAGTTTGCCTCTCTGGCTTACCCGGCGCAGGGAAGACGGCGACGATACGCCATATACTTGAGGGTCTCTCTGAATCCTACATCGGATTAGCGGTAATCAGCGCTAAGGACCGGACGCTGACATCTGCCGATGTTGTCGACGAATGCTTTCTGCAATTGCAGATAGGGGTTAGTAATTCCGACGCGGGTGATGATAGCCGCGAACGGTTGATGGACTATTTCGGGAGAACTCGCTGCTTGTTGGTAATTGACAACGCGGACGAGGTCGACCCTTCAGTCTTCGAGTTACTTGGAAGGGTTCCTCGCCCAACCCAAGTTCTGGTGACGATCAGGGATGCCAGGAGGCTGCGTTTTGTCGTTCCTGGTCTATGGGAAGTAGAGCATGCCGGCCTCATTAAGTCCGAAATGGCGGAACTCGTAAATCTGTGGATGCGACGGAGTCCTCTATTGGAGAGAAAAATCGGCAACGCAAGCGCAGCCGATATTGAGCGGCTGCTGATAGCATCTAATGGATGGCCGGAAGCCATGATCATTATGCTGACCACTCTCTCTAATACGCTATTGCGCGTCGATGAGGTAGAAGGGCGCGTCAAGCAGGATGTCTACGACTTCATTCTTGGTGGTCTTTACTCCGGATTGAGCCGCTCAGAGAGGCAGTGTCTCATTTGTGCAGGCAACTTTCCCCTGACATTCACCCCGGAAGGACTCTCCGCGGTTTCGGGGTTGAGTGTTGGCAATATGAAGCGGTCTTTAGGCCTACTGATTAGTGCAAATCTGATTAAAGAACTGCAGGGTGGGCAATTTACCTGGGCGCACCCGATTGTGCGCGACTTCATGGCGGTGAAGAGCAAGCGTCTGGACAAGGACGGTTCACGTGAAGCGGAAGCCTTTCGGCATTTGGCGAATTGGGCGGCGCAGTATGGCGGGCAGCCGCGCGCAGATTGGTCAAATTTCGCTGAACTAGATAAGGAGTTCGAGAATTTAAAGGTTCTGATGGAGCGCACGTTTGCCGATCGTGAGTACGTAACGCTAACGAACGTTTATCGGAACCTATTCTCGTACATCGTTGAACGCGGGTATTGGACGTTCACAGAAGCTTGGTGTGAGCGAATGATAGATGAGCCGCTTCGGCGAGCGGAGAGGGCTGATTGGCTGATCTGGTGGAGCTGGATTAAGTATTACCTGCGTCAAAATTACGTCGAATCTGCCAACCTCGCGGAGCAGGCACTTGAACAGAATCCGAGGCAAAACCGTTTGCGATTCGAGGCTCATCGTCGCGCACTTGTCGCCTACGGGAGAACCGGTAATGCAGTCGGCGTCAGCGAGCACCAGGAAGCAGCGGCGAAGATTTGCCGAAGGACATGGAATAGGGATTCCGACGAAGCAATCGATCTGCTCAACTCGGAGGCCGCTGCGTATTTGGCCCTAGGGGGGCGGCTGAAGGATCAAGGCGCCGTAGATCATGCATCGAGCTTGTATCGCCGCGCGGAGATCGCAGCTAAGGGTCGTTCTGATCCCAACAGTCGTGAGGTTGGTATCGCGATGCTTGGACAGGCATCGTGCATGGCTGTCTTTGGTCGGGAGAATGAGAAGGCACTCGACCTTGCGCAGCGGACGCTTGCGTACGCATGGAAGGTCTCGTGGTTACGAGGGATCGTTGAATCTAATGAACTTGTCGCTAGCTTGGCAGATCGCATGGGAAATAGTGATCTTGCTACTTCAGCCCGCGATGTCGCCAAGCTAATCGGCTCGCGACTGCGGCCGAAGCAAATCCGGGAGAATTCGAAGGAGACTGATAATGGCTGACTCCGCGCGGCCATATATTGGTGTTCAGGCTATTGTGAGGCAGCATCGTCAGCCACGGACGATATTGCTCGGACTTCGAAAAAATGTTTTCGGAGATGGCCACTGGGGACTTCCTGGCGGACATCTCGAGTTTGGTGAATCGTTTGAGGCGGCAGCACGGCGCGAGTTAATAGAGGAGACCGGTATTGCCGCTCGACAATTATACGTTTGGAAGCTCGTAAATACTCCTTATAGGGACACTCATTATGTACAGATTGGCGTGCAGGTAGCGCGTTATCAAGGGCAGATTCGTAACTTGGAGCCCGAGAAGTGTGCGGGTCTACGTTGGTGGCGACTGGACGACCTGCCGACCCCGCTGTTCGAGCCATCGGTTCCGTTTCTGGACGCGCTTCGGGAACGGGATAGGCTACCAGGACCTCAAGACGCTGTTCCAAGTCTCGCGATATTCTTGTTCTGCGCAGCTTCCAATGGTCGGGCAAGCCGCTACATCTCGTATTTGGCCTTGGGGCAGTCGCCGCAAGTCTTTCTTCGAATGGGCCTGCAAGGCGAGCGTCGCGAAAGGCAGCTTCGGCAGTTCACAGTCGATTCTCCCGATGATGCGCTTGATCTGCTGCGTGCGGACATTGGCCTGCGACTTCAAAAGGGATATTGTCTGTACGACGTCCGCGGGAGCTACACAATTGAGCAGGTGCGATCGCTATTTCCGTCAGGGTCCGTGGCGTATCGTGCAATCCGTGGCGCATCCGACCCTCTTTCAAGGGAGGAGCTGGCGCTTCATCGAGAGCTTCAGAACGGCTACGCCCAGCTCAGCCTGTTCGAGACAGACGCCCCGTTCGTGGAATTGTAAAATGGCGTGAGACTGCGGCCATGGTTTCTATGTCGATCGCCGGACTCGTCGCTTGGCGCGGATGCCAGCTGCTTGGTCGACGCTCGTCTCGTATGGCTGCTGCAGAACTTGTTGGCCGATCACACCGGCTGAATCGACGGGTGGCGCGCCAAAGATCATCTGTATAAACTCGGAGCGGGAGTCCCAGTCCTAAGATAAAGATCACCGGGTCGCATGGCCATCTACCGCTCTTTTGTTGTCGTTCCACCATCGAAGCCCCCAACTTTGTGGTCGTCGCATTCTCATCGGCATGAACGCGTACCTGCGGCAGGGTCGGACGCAGCAGCCGGGGCCCGGTAGGCATCGCGCGTGATCTGCCCGGATCCGCCGAACGGCTCGGGCGATGGGCGTCGTCTCATCGGCGGACCGCGCGAATCGGCAGAGCAATGCCCTCGGCGAAGATCCGTCGGTTCGCATGGTGCATCGTCCGCTCCACTGCAACATTGCGCCGTTGGCGCGGCGGGGGAGGCCTTGCCTCCACCCACGCCCCGCACGATCCACGCCACGGGCGCCAGACCGCAAGGGGCTGAGCTCAGCCCCGACGCCGGGCGCTCGGCGCCGGCTCTCGACAGGACTTGAGCGTGTACCGACTCGCGTGATCGGTGTGGCGGATGAGCCTTTGCCGTTGCACATGGCGCTGACTCGGCATCCATCGACCGCCACGGCGGGGCGGCGGCGCTCATCGGCGTACCGCCTGGATCGATAGTGCTGAGACCACGACAAAGATCCAGCGGTTCGCAGGTAGACGAGGCGGTCGGCCACGGGGCTTCCCCCGCCGTTATTGATCTCCGAGTTCAAGGATCAGCGTCGGTCGGGCGGGGCCGGGATTCTCGATGTCGGTGCGGCGAAGGCGGTCCTGGTGTGTACCGTCCGGGCATGGTCGAGATTTCGGCTGCAGCTGATGTTCTTGGGCCGGGTCACCCCAGCTTGTCCGTGTGTTGGTGCCGAGGAACAAGGATGGCCCCGGCGACCGTGTCGGTCGGGCGTTCGACCTCCTCCCAGGCCAGCAGTTCGCCGGTGCGGGAGTCGACCGCGCCGATCGACAGCACCGCGTCGGCCGTACTCGGCGTGCTCACCGGGAGCCGTCGCTCGCCGTTGTTGCCGGCCGCCACCACGAACAGCATGTGCACTGGTCGCTGAGCCGGTTGGCGCCGTCGTCGATCGGGTCGACATCCGGGCTGTCAGCCTGGCCCAGGCTCAGGTTCGCCACCCGGGCGCCCCGGTCGGCGGGGGGGCGGGTCGAGGGGGTCCACGCGGAGCGCGGCGGGGTGGGGTTTGTGACAGATTGTTCACGACCTGGGGGGAGGGTCGGCCCCGGCGAGAAAGCGGGCGGGTTGTGGGGCATCCTGTTCGCGTGCAGTTCGAGTACGGTACCGACGGGCCCAAGGTCATTGTGGTTGGGGTTGACGGTACGGACACGTCCATGCGCGCCGGGGCCTACGCGGCTGGGTTGGCTCGGCGGCAGCGGGCCCGGCTGGTGGTTGTCTACGTTACCGGGGCGCCGGCGGCGAGCCGGTTGGTCGCGGAGGCGGCGGGGGCCGTTGAGCAGGCCATCGCCGAGTCGATCGAGGACATGCGGCGGCAGGTGCGGGAAGGGGCCCTGCACACCGGGGTCACCACCGACTTCGTCGCCGTGCGGGGGGACCCCTATCAGGAGCTGGTGCGGGTCGCTTCCGAGCTGCGGGCCGACGCCGTCGTCGTGGGGGCCAGCCGGCGGTTCGGGCACCGGTTCGTCGGGTCCCTCGCGGTGCGGCTGGTGAAGGCCGGGCGCTGGCCGGTCACCGTCGTGCCGTAGTCAGTCGGTGTGGGTCAGGTCGGGCCACAGGGCCGGCCAGGCGGCCGTCGGGGCCGTGCACAGGCTCACGTCGAGGGGGCTGAAGTCGTTGTCGACGCCGTACGGGGTGGTGAACGTGCCCACGGAGCGGCACAGCGCGAAGTACGGGCGGAGGCGGTCGGCGGCGTCGACCGCCAGGACCGTGAGGTCGGATGCGGTGCCGGGGCCCCACGTGCCGTACGCGTTGTGGCCCGACAGCACCGGTGGCAGGTCCGGCGGGCCCAGGACGTCCAGGGCCGACGCCTCGGCGTAGTTGCCGGTGAAGATGGACGTCGGGCGCGGGCCGGACGCGACGACCCGGCTGACGTACGCGGCCAGCTCCGGCCAGCCCACCGTGTCGGCCACGTCGTTGCCGGTGGAGTGCGCGTGCAGGTCGCGCACCGGCCAGACCGGCAGGACGGACGGCAGTGTGGCCAGGCCGGCGACGAGGATGGCGGTGATGACCGGGATGCGCCGTCGGCGGGGGCGGCGGCCCCGGGCGAACCAGCGTTCGGTTGCCACCGATCCTGCGGCCAGTACCCCCGGAAGCAGTCCTGATGTGTAATAGGGCTTGCCGGGCACCCAGGCCAGCACGTAGACCGCCACCAGGGTCGCCGCGACCGCCAGGTAGCGCACCCGCGGGGTCCGCCACAGCCGGACGAGGCCGGCGACCAGGATCGGGCCGGTGAGCAGGCCCCCGTAGATGAGCTGGGCCGGCAGGCCGCCCATGTAGGCGGCCGCGGACGTGTTCTGCTCGTGCAGGGATGCGGCCATCGCGAACTGCGGCCAGCCGTGCGTCGCCTGCCAGAGCACGTTCGGCAGCCAGAGGGCGGCGGCGAGCGCGGCGGCCAGCCACGGCCAGGGCGAGGCGAGGACGTCGAAGCGGCGGGTCGCCAGCAGCCCGGCCACCAGGGCCAGGAGCAGCAGCGCCATCAGGTTGTTCACCTGCAGGCCGAGGCCGGCGGCCAGGCCCGCGCCGAGCCACCAGCGGGGGCGGTCCCGCGCGATCGCGGTGGTCACGCACAGGACGACCACGGTCCAGGCCAGCAGCGCCGGTGGGGTGGTGTTGGCGATGTGGACGGCGCCGAGCAGGACCGGGGCGGTGGCCAGGCACAGCGCGGCCAGGATGCGGCCCGTCCGGCCGGCGCCGAGGATCACGGCCTGCCGGGCGGCGAGGACGACGATCGCGCCGCCTTCGAGGGCCGGCAGGACGCGGACCGCCGTCGGGTGGACGCCGCCGAGCATCGTGGCCACGCGGGCCAGGAGGGGTGCGAGGGGCGGCTGGTCGACGTACCCGAACGCGAGGTGGCGGCCGGCTTCGATGAAGTACAGCTCGTCCTGCTGGAAGCCGTAGCCGGCGCTGAACGCCAGCTCGACGACGACGAATGCGGCCGCGATGATCCAGACCGGGACCGGGATGCGGTCGTCGGCGATCGGTTCCCCCATAGACCCCGACCGGGCGGCCTCGACGGGGGTCACTGGAACTTGCGGGCCGAGCTGTCGCGGTTCTGGGCCGCCGGTTTGTCGTTGAAGGCGCGCCGCAGCAGCTCGTGCTCGGTGCGCCGGTCCTCGGTCACGTCGTGCAGGGTGACGACCATGCCGCGGACCAGGCGGTCGTCGCGCAGGTCGCGGAAGATGACCTCGAGCAGGATGCGGGTGCCGTCGGGGCGGCGGAGGCTCCACGTGTCGCGGGTGCCGTCGCGGTCCTCGGCGCGGGCCCGGGCCACGGTGTGCTCGACCTGGTCGCGGTCCTCGGGGGCGACGATCTCGCGGAGGGTCGCGAACGGGGTGGGCCAGATCCCGAGGACCTCGGCGACGGACGGGCTCGTGTAGCGGATGCGCTGGTCGTCGTCGAGGACCAGGACGACGTCGCCGCCGTGTTCGGTGACGGCGCGGAGGTATTCGTCGCTGTCGCGGCGGCTGGCCGCGTCGGTGAGGCCGATGCGGGCCAGGGCCAGGGCGGCCTGTCCGGCGACGACGGAAACGGCGTCGATGGCGGTGAGCAGGTCGCGGCGGCGGCCGGCCACGTAGAGCACGCCGGCGTCGAGGGGGCAGACCAGCACGTGGTCCCACTCGGACAGTTTGGCGCTCCACAGGGGCGGGATGTCGCCGACAGGCTGGATGCGCGGCGCGGACAGCTCGCCCAGCGGCAGCAGGTCGGTGAGGCTGAAGTCGACGAGGATCGCGTGCGGGGCCTCGTCCGGCAGGAGGGTGGCGACGGCGGCCTTGACGGCCGCGGCGACCTGGCCGGCGTCGCGGGCGCCGACGAGGACGGTGCCGGTTTCGCGCAGCGCCCGCTCCCGGCGCAGGGCGCTGGCGTGCTTGCCGACCGCGTCGCTGAGCCGCACGACCAGCAGGACCAGGGTGACGCCGGAGGTCACGGCGATCATCGGGCCGTCGTGGACGCCGCCGGTCAGGGCCTGCACGAGCAGGATCAGCGGCGCGAACGCCACGCAGGCCAGGAGCAGGGCCAGGCCGAGGCCGTGCACGGACTCCCGCGCGGGGCGGACGGGGCCGCTCGCCGGCGCGGTCAGCTCCGTCATCGACGGGTGCAGGGCGGCGGCCCCCCAGGCGGCGTACAGCAGCACGTATGCGAAGTCCGCCGGCCCGCCCGGGTGCAGGCCGCCGTCGGCCTGGGCGACACCGTAGGCCATGTCGCCGAGGAGCATGCCGGCCGCGCCCACGCTCAGCAGCCGCGCGGCGGCGTTGCGGGGGGCGGCGGAGACCAGCCGGACGGTCACGACGATGACGATGACGTCACCGAGCGTGAACGCGGCCTGGGTCGACCACTCGGCCGCGCTCATGCCGTCGGCCATGCGCGGTGAGGCGATGAACACCCAGGCGGCCAGCAGCGCGGCCGAGCCCAGGGCCAGGAGGTCGAGCAGGCGGGTGCGGTCGTCGAGGAACGTGCCGGCCCGGGTCAGGCCGACCAGCGCGACGGCGACGATCGGGAACATCAGCAGGTAGGCGAGCTCGGCCAGGGCCGGCGGCGCAGCCGGTCCGCCGGCGCTCTGGGCGTCGCTGATCAGCCCGTAGATGAAGTCGCCGACCATCATCGCGATGAGCGCGGCGGCCAGGGCCCACCACGGCCCGGAGCGCGGCGGGCGATACCGCATGATGCCGTGCACGATCGCGCCGGCCGAGGCGAGGCCGATCGCGGCCCACACGACGGAGTCCAGCGCCGGCCACACGGCGAGCACGGTCGCCAGTGCGGCCATGAGCGCGGCGTAGCCGATCAGCAGGCGCCTGCCCGTCACCGCACTCATTGATCGTCCTCACCCTCGGTAACGTACTTTGTATCACATCGTGATTGATCAGCCCAGATCCCGCAGCTCCGAAAGCAGCCAGGGAGTGACCCATTCCCGGCGTTCGCGCTCCGTTTCGCCGACCATGGCCCGGCTCGGCATCTCGATGAGGAGCAACAGGCAGAACTGGATCCGGTACAGCATGAGCCGCGCACGTTCCGCCGATGTGAACGTATGGGGAACTCGCCCGTAGTATCCGTGCAGGACGGGGTGCGCCGGCATGTCCTCGATCCGCCGCCCGAGCACCGACGACACGAAGTCGTACAGCGGGTCGCCCCAGAAATACCGCTCCCCGTCGACAAGTCCGGTGAGCCGGCCGTCCTCGCACAGGACGTTGCCGTCCCAAAGATCGAAATGCACAAGAGCCGGCGTGGGTACTTCCTGGAGCATGCGGGCATGCCGGTCGACGGTGGCCATGATCTCGTCGTCGGCGACGGGCAGGGCGACGCCCCAGTCCCGGCCGTCAGCGAGCAGGTCGGCGGTCATCGCCGCGAACGCCTCGGGCCACGTGCCGGCGCTGGTCCGGCCGTCGCCGTCGTAGCCGAACCGGTCGCCCTTCACCGCGTGCAGGTGACGCAACGCAGCGCCAAGATCATGCCGTACCGAAGAATCCGCAGTCGCTTTGTGCTCTTCCGGCATCTGCGTCAGGGGGCGCCCCGGCAGCCGCTCGACCAGGACGAGGTCGTCGTCGACATCGAGGACCTTCGGCACCGGGATCTCTGCGGACGTGCCGGCCAGGCGGTAGTAGCGGGCCTCGGCGGCGATCAGCCCGCGCTCGTAGCGCAGCAGCGGCACCCCCGGCGGCGGGCCGATCTTGACCACCGCCTCGGTGCCGTCATCGAGCGTGACCGCCCAGACCGCCGCGTAGGTGCCGCCCGAGAGCGGTCCACAGTGGACGACGGTCCGGCTGAAGTGCTGCCGCAGCAGGGCGGCGACGGCGTCGGGGGTCAGCTGGCGCTGTGTCGGGCTGATGACGGCGGGCACCGCCCCACGGTACCGGAGCGTAAGACATTGACGACCATAGGCTACAAGATCCCATTTTACATTGATCTACATCTTTAACATAAGAAAGGGTGGTGCAAGTGACCTTGCTGGTCATAGCGTGCTCGAAACAGCCTTACTCAATGGGGAGGCCAAGTGAGGAAAAGGCTCGCGAGCATCGCCGTGGCCGGCTTGATCGCCGGGACCGTGGTGGTGGTCGCCCAGGCACCGGCGGGCGCCGCACCCTCGTCGCCGTACGGTGACCTGCAAGCGGGAATCAAACGGCAGCTGGCCGCCGGCATCCAGGTGGTGCCGAAACAGACCGCGACCGGCAAACTCGCCGCTTCCGGCACGGCGAACCCGTACACCGCGCTGCTGCGCGACCCGTCGAAGGTCGACAAGTACTACTGGTCGGAGCAGGCCAAGGCCGCCGGCGCCGCCCGCGCCCAGCAGCAGCAGCAGCTGCAGCGGAAGAAGCTGGCCGCGGCCGGCCCGATCATCCACGACGAGGCCGAGCCGAAGGGCGTCAACGGCGCGAACGACACGCACGCGACGGCCGAGCTGATCAAGGGCTTCGGCACCGGCAAGAAGCTCAACAACAAGGTCCGCATCCTCGGGCAGTTCTCGCCCGATGCGGTCAGCCCGTCCACGCTGAGCCCGGCGGCCGAGGACGACGGCTCGATCCCCCTGGCGTTCGAGTTCGGCCTCGGCGCCAACCGCAACGCGTTCACCACGACCGGGACGATCGGCGACGGGCCGCACGGCAGCACCGGCGACGGCAGCGGCGACTTCGACTTCGTCAAGGTCCACGGCAAGGCCGGCCAGCAGCTCGTCGCGGCGACCACCGGCACCCTCGACACGGTGGCCACCCTCTACGACGCCACCGGCGCGATCGTCGCCGCCGACGATGACGGCGGACCGGGCCTGAGCAGCCTGCTCGTGTTCACGATCCCCGCGACCGGCGACTACTTCCTGCTCATCTCCGGCTTCGGCCTCGGCACGGTCCTGCCCGAGGACCCGTTCGACTCCGGCAGCGGCCTCGGCACCGGCCGCGAGGGCGCCTACGGCCTCAACGCCTCCCTGGCGTTCCCCGACCACGACTTCTACGCCGTCGACCTGCTCGCCGGCGACGTCATCGGCGCCTCGGTGACCGGCGACAGCAGCCTGCTGACGGTGCGCGAGCCGAGCGGCCGGGTCGTCTTCGGCTCCGACCAGGACGCCAGCTTCATCTACGCACCGGCCTCACCGCTGCCGGGCGGCGGCAACGCGGTCGTCTCCTACGTGGCGCCGCGCGACGGCCGCTACACCCTGGAGATCGGCGGCGGCGTCAACGGGCAGTACGACGTCACGCTCGAGGCGTACCGGCCCGGGCCCGAGGCCCTCGAGCAGGGCACCACGCAGACCCTGTTCCTGGACTTCGACGGCGCCCGCATCAACACCGCCATCTTCGGCGGCCCGGGCGTGCGCCAGCTCAGCCCGCTGCAGGGCTTCCTCGGCCGGTGGGGCCTGTCCTCCGCCGACGAGGACAAGGTGATCAACCAGGTCATCGCCACCGTCCGGGAGAACATCCTGGCCGACGCGAAGGCCCGCGGCACCGACCCCCGCATCGGCCTGAAGATCCTCAACAGCCGCGACGACGCCGACCCGTTCGGCCAGCCCAACGTGCACCGGCTCGTCGTCGGCGGCACGGTCGCGGAGTCGGGCGTCGACACGATCGGCATCGCGCAGTACATCGACCCGGGCAACTACGCCACCGAGGACAGCGCGATCATCCTGCTCGACTACCTCAGCGACCCGGCCGGCGACAGCGCGTCGCTGAACACGTACATCACCCCGGCCAGCAACAAGATCAAGTTCATCGGCACCGCGCTCGGCAACGTGATCTCGCACGAGGCCGGCCACCTCTACGGCAGCTTCCACACCGACCCGCTCAACACCACCCCCAACCTGATGGACGCCGGCGGCGCGTTCCCGGGCCTGTTCGGCGTCGGCCCCGACAACGTGGGCGGCACGGCGGACGACTTCGACTACGACTTCGGCGAGGACGTCTACACGCCGGACGAGGGTCTGCTGGGTACCGAGGACACGCTGAACACCACCGCCTGGGCTCTGGTGAAGGGCAAGGCGAAGTAAGACTGCTCACCCTCGGCCATGCTTCGCGCCGGCGCCGGTGTTGGCGCTGATGTGGATGTGGACGTGGCGGTGATCGGCGCGGGGCAGGCCGGGCTTTCCGCGGCGTATTGGCTGCGCAGGCGCGGTCTGCCCTTCGTCGTGCTCGACTCCGCGGCCGGGCCCGGGGGCGCGTGGCAGTACCGGTCGCCGTCGCTCTCGGTCTCGGCGCTGCACCGGATCTTCGATCTCCCCGGGCTGCCGTTCACCCCGCCGGCCGCCGGCTCCGCCGCCGACGTCGTCTCCGCGTACTTCCGGTCCTACGAGAAGGCGTTCGCCCTGCCCGTGCGGCGCCCCTCGCCGGTCCGTTCGGTTACGCGGCGCCCGGACGGCCTGTTCTCGGTCGACGGCCTGACCGCGCGGTGGGTACTCAACGCGACCGGCACCTGGACGTCGCCTTATGTGCCCTTTTTTCCGGGAATTTCGGACTTTATGGGTACTGTTCGCCACTATGCCGACTACCGCGGGCCGGCCGAGTTCACGGATCGGCGGGTGCTGGTCGTCGGCGGCGGGGCTTCGGCGATCCACGTCCTGGCCGAGCTGCCCGACTCGTACTGGGTGACCCGCCGCGAGCCGGTGTTCCACGAGGGCGAGTTCAGCGAGGACCACGGCCGCTCCGTCGTGGCCCAGGTGGCCGCCCGCGTCGAGGCCGGCCTGCCACCGCGCAGCGTCGTCAGCGTCACCGGCCTGGGCTGGACCGCCCTGAGCCGCCGGGCGGAGGCCCGCGGCGCCCTGCACCGCCACCCGATGTTCGACCGCCTGGTCCCGGGCGGCGCCATGTGGGGCGCCCACTTCGAACCGTTCGACGCAATCATCCTGGCCACCGGCTTCCGCGCCGCCCTGAACCACCTGGCCCCGCTGCACCTGCGCGAGCCCGGCGGCGGCATCCGCATGACCGGCACCCAGGTCCTCCGCGAGCCGAACCTGCACCTGATCGGCTACGGCCCGTCGGCGAGCACGGTAGGCGCCAACCGGGCCGGCCGCGCCGCCGTCCACCAGATAGCCGCACAGACCCGCGCCGACCGCCCGCCGCCGACCCACGCTCACCTCTAGCCCCGGACCCACGTTCACCGCCCGCCCCGACCCATGTTCAAGGCTCGCCGACGACTCTCGTTCGCAGCTCGCCGCCGACGCGCGGAGCCGCGCAGCCCACAGCCCGGCCGGCGTAGCTCGCGCGAGCCACGGTCGCCGAGCCACGGTCGCGCGAGCCGCGGTCGTGGGTGGGTCGCCCAGCGTCCGGCCGGCCGCGCTCCTGCCGTCAGCGGGCCGAACCCACCCCGAGGCGGCCCGGCATTCCCCGGCCAGCACTCCCGCGCCGTGCGGCCAATCGGCCTATGGGCCATGAGGCTCATCGCCCGCTGGCGTTGTGTTAAATCTGGACGGCAGGGTGCAAGGGTCTGGACATCGAAGGGCGCGACTGTCAAAGTCTCCGCCGTGGCTGACAATGGGTTACCGAGCCTGCGCACACGGGTGAGGTCGGTGGCGGGCTCCGTCAAGGCGAACCCCGGCTTGTACTTCGGCGCCTACCCGGCCGAGGACTGGCCCCTGGTCATCGCCGCCTGGACCGCCGCCGACCTGCTCCGCCTGGCCCCGAAGACGCCGGCGGTGGACCTCACCCTGCACCACAACGGCGCCCTGTCCGCCACCGTCCGCGGCGCCGAGGTCCGAGCCGACCCCCGTCCGGTGGCCGACGTCATCCGCTCCGGCATGTGGTACACCGACCTGTCGAAGGCCACGACCATCCACGCCACCTCCCCCCACCCGGTGCCGACGGCCAGCAACACCTGGTCCGACCTGACCGTGACCGTCCACTCCACCCTGGACGCCAACCTGTTCGGCCTCCCGGACGGCACCTGGTGGCGCAACGGCGTGACCCGCTTCGCCAACCTCCTCACCAACCCCAGACACCGCCCCCCGGACGGCCGCCACGTCGACGTCTGGGACGAGGCCACCGGCGAACGAGCCGAGCTCCCCCTCCCAGCCTGACCCGGCCCGACCGTAGACCCGCACCGCATCCCCCGGCGCGCGGCCGCCCGAGCAGCAACGCCCGAGCCAAGCGGCGTCGGCGCCGGTCCCGAGCAGCGCATGGCCTGTGCCGCCCGACTGCCGGCATCGCCCGCTGGACCGGATGAGCCCGGCGAACTAGTGGCTGAGGTGGAGGGTTTGCGCGGGCCAGCGGGTGCGCAGCCAGCGGTCGTGGCTGGCCACGACGTAGGTGCCGGGGCTCTTCGCGAGGGCTTCCTCCAGCTCGTCGCACAGCGTGGGGGAGAGGTGGTTGGTGGGCTCGTCGAGGAGGAGGACGTCCGGCGGGTCGGCGAGTTGGAGGGCCAGGTCCAGGCGGCGGCGCTGGCCTACGGAGAGTTCGGCGACCGGGCGGGCGGCGTCGCGGGCGGACAGCAGGCCCAGCGAGCGCAGCGGTACCGCCGCGGCGCGTTCGGGGCCCAGCACGCGTTCGTAGGTTGCCATCGCGGTGAGGTCGGGATCGGGGAACGTGGTGTCCTGGGCCAGCAGGGCTACCCGCAGGGCTCGGCGGCGGTGGATGGCTTCGGTGGGTAGGTGGCCGGCCAGGGCGGCCAGGAGGGTTGACTTGCCGGTGCCGTTGGCGCCGGTGATGAGGAGGTGGTCGCCGGCGGTCACGTCCAGGAAGTCCAGGGTCAGGCGGCCCGGGATGTGGAGGTGGCGCAGGGTGAGCAGGAGGCCGTCGGTCGTCGGTAGCGACGGGGGGCGGAAGCGCAGGAGGGGTGGGGGTTTGCGGACCTGGGTGCGGGTCAGCGTGTCGAGGCGGCGGGTGGCGTTGCGGACCCGGCGGGAGATCTGGCCCTCGACCCGGCCCGTCGTGCGGCCGTAGTTCATTTTCTCGTTGTCGCGCTTCGGGCGGTTGTGCGCGACCTGGTGCGCGGTGACGGCTACGGACTCGCGCAGGGCGGACAGTTCCTCTTGTTCTTCCGCGAAGCGGCGTTCCCAGCGGTCGCGTTCGGCCCGGCGGGCGTCCTGGTAGGCCGAGTAGCCGCCGCCGTAGCGCAGCGGGCCGTCCACGGCCGGGTCGAGGTCCAGTACGTCGGTGCAGACGGCGTCCAGGAAGGCCCGGTCGTGGCTGGCCAGGACGACCGCGCCGGGCAGGGTGCGGAGCTGGTCCTCCAGGAACGCGGCGGCCGCGTCGTCGAGGTGGTTGGTGGGCTCGTCCAGCAGCAGTGCGGACGGGCGACGGATCAGCAGGGCCGCCAACGCCAGACGTCCTCGCTGACCGCCGGACAACGTTGCCAGAGCCCGATCCGACGGTACCCCCACAAGCCCTAACCCATCGAGGACCAGATCAGCCCTCCGGTCGGCGTCCCACGCGTCGATCTGCTGCGCGCGCTCGAGCAGCACCGCGTAGTCGTCGAGGCGGCCCGCGGCCAGCGCCGTGTCCAGTTCGGCCAGGCAGGTGCGGGATTCGCGCAGCGCGTCGGTGATGACGTCGGCCAGGGTCTGGGCCGGGTCGAACGGCATCTCCTGGTGGAGGTAGCCGAGGTCGGGCGGGCGGGTGACGGTGCCGCCGTCGGGGGTGTCGGTGCCGGCCAGCAGGCGCAGCAGGGTCGACTTGCCCGTGCCGTTCTCGCCGATCAGGCCGATGCGGCGGCCGGGGGCGGCGGTGAGGGACACGCCGTCGAGGACGCGGCGGGTGCCGAAGGTGCGGATGAGGTCGTGCGCGATGAGAGCAGACAAGAGGACCACCGGAAGGGAGACGCTTCCGCCCGCCGGGCTGCACAAGCCTCAGGCGCGGGCGCGGGAAGGTCTGGTGATCACATCGCCTACCAAAGTAGCACACGGATCTACAGCGTGGCGTCGCCGACGCCCTTCACGGAGCGGCTCAGCTTGCGGTTGTGCAGCAGGAAGTAGCAGCGTGACGAGTGCTCGCCGGCGTTCCAGCCGGCCTGACCGGAGGGGCGCCACCACACGTAGTAGATGTCCTTCTGCCGGTCGTACGAGGCCCGGCTCATCCCCGTGTAGGCCAGCATCTTGTTCTCGCAGGCGGTGCCGAACAGCTTGTCGTTGTCGTCGTCGGTCTTCGGGTAGACGGCGTTGGCGGGGGCGGTGACGGAGCCGGCGAACTCCATGTCGTGGGGCTGGTCGCAGGCGATCGGGGTCGCGGTCGCGAACAGGGTGTCGGCGTCGGCGCCGGCGGTGACGAAGCAGCCCTGGGCCAGCGGGCCGGTCGGCTGGACGGCGTCCTTGACGCTCTTGGGGTAGAGGTCGATCGTGTCGCCGTCGGGGCCGATGACGGCCACGTCGCAGTGGAAGAACCGGGCCCCGCCGCGCCACTGGGTCGCGGTCGGGGGCTGCAGGTACAGGTAGAGGCGGCCGGTCAGCCACTCGCCGCCGAGGTACTTCGCGGCCAGGTCCTCGCACTGCGGGAACAGCGCCGCGAACTTGTCCCGGCCGGGGCGTTCCGCGGCCGCGGCCAGGTCCGCGGGGAGCCGGCCGGAGCCGACGATCTCGAACTGGTGCGGCTGGTCGCACGGGGCGGGCTTGAACGGGCCGTCGAAGGCCTGCGGGTCGTACGCGCTGAGGCCGGTCGAGTCGTGGCACTGCCCGATGACCGGGTCGGGTACCTTGGCCGCCGCGAGCATGCCCCAGTCGTCGAGCAGGTCGCCGTCGGTCCCTCCGGGGCGGGCGCACCCGGCGAGGGCCGCCGTCGCCAGCAGTACCCCCGCCAAGAACATGGCTCGCCGAGTCCTCACACGGTCACGTCCCCGGCGCCCTTGAGCGAGCGGTTGATCTTCTTGTCGTGGATCAGGGCGTAGCAGCGGGCGGAGTGGTTGCCGTAGACCCACTGGACCTTGTCGGTGGACAGCCAGTACCCGAAGCCGAGGTTCTTCTGGTTGGCCCAGCCGCCGCGGCTCATGCCGGTGTAGGCCAGCACCTTCGCCTCGCACGTCTTGCTGTAGGTGGACGTCAGCAGGGCGGAGGTGGCCGGGTATTCGCCGCCGGGGCTGGAGACGGTGCCGACGTACTCGATGTCGTGCGCGTCCTCGCACTTGGCCGGGGTGACGTCCTGCCACTTGCCGGCGCTGTCGCGGACCTGGGTGCCGCACGTGAGACGCAGCTCCCCGGCGCCGGCGAGGCTGCCCTTCAGGGTGGTCTTGCGCTCCTGGAAGTCGCCGTCCTCGGTCTGCAGCGCGGCGACGTCGCAGCGGTAGAAGCGGGCGCCGCCGGTCCACTGCCGGTCGGTCGGTGGGACGACGTTGGCCCAGAGGCGCCCGGACTGCCACTCGCCGCCGAGGAAGTCGGCGATCGCCTTGTCGCACTCGGTCCAGGCCGCGGTCAACTTCTCCCCGGTGGGCGCGGACGAGCCACTGGCCGCGTCGCCGGTGAAGTGCCCGACGCTGACCGTCTCGAAGACGTGGTCGGTCTCGCACGGCTGCGTGAACGCCCGCGAACTGGTCATGTCGTGCCGGTTGGAGCGGGTCGTCGTCCAGCACGCGCCGGCCGCCGGCTCCGGGACCTTGGCCGCCGCCAGCATGCCCCAGTCATCGGTCAGGTCCCCGTCGCCGGCCTTGGCCGAACCACAGCCGGCGGCCGCGGCGACCAGCGCCACGGCACACGCCAGCAACGCGATGCGCTTCATCCCTGTGCCTCCCCCGCGAATGATGCGAGGGCACTATGTCAATATCCCGGCCGAACCGGAATCAACCGAACAGATGAGAGGAAAGCTCACGCCGGGCTTTCGAGGAGGTGCTCCTCGAGCCGCGCGTAGGTGGTCTCCGGCAGCCCGAGGTAGCCGCGGATCGAGCCGTGCCGGTCCCGCAGGTCGGTCAGGAACAGCGTCATCGCCGCGGCCGGGGAGTCCAGCCAGCGGGCCGGCATCTTCGCCACCTCCGGGTTGAGCGCCCGCAGGAACGCGAGGCTGCGCTCGGTCGCGCCCTGGGTCAGCGCGTAGTCGGCGGCGATCACGTCGTCGGGCACGCCGAGCGCGCCGAGGATCACGGCCGACACCACGCCGGTGCGGTCCTTCCCGGCGACGCAGTGCACGACGACGGGCGCGTTGCCGGCGTCGGCGACGACCTCGACCGCGGCCGTGATCGCGGCCCGGCCGTCGGCGGCCATGTCGAGGTAGCGGTTGGCGAGCCAGCGGGCGTCGTCGGGCTCGTCGGCGTCGGCGGCGGCCTCCCACTCCGCGTGGACCGGGTGCAGGTGGTGATAGGTCAGGCCGTCGAACGCGTGGACGCGCCCGTCCCGCTCCACCTCGCGGGGCCGCCGCAGGTCGATGACGGTCTTCACGCCGAGCGCGGTGAACGAGGCGGCGTCGGCGGGGTCGATGCGGCTCAGGGAGTCGGAGCGGAACAGCCGCCGCCAGCGGGTGACCCGCCCGTCGGCCGTGCCGTATCCGCCGAGGTCGCGGAAGTTGAACAGATTGGGGTGTTCATAGCTGCGCACGACATCGAAGACTAGCCGGTTTGAGAGGATCATCGGGTGGCCCGCAGACCGCACGAAGTCGTCACCGAGCCGCTCGGGGCCCTGCTGGCCAGCGTGCCGCAGAGCAAGCCGAGCTGGCTCACCATCGCCAAGACCACCGCCGCGGCCACGATCGCCTGGGTCCTCGCCAAGCAGCTCGGCGAGAACGTCGCCGTGCTCTTCGCGCCGGTCATCGCCGTCTTGACACTGCAGGCCAGTGTGTACGGCTCGATCGCCGCCGGTGCCCAGCTGCTCTTCGCGAACCTGGTGGGTACCGCCCTCGCGATCGCCTGGACGCAGCTGCTGGGCCTGGCCTGGTGGTCCCTGGCGCTGGCCGCGTTCGCCGCGCTCGCCGTGGCCCGGCAGATCACCAACACGCCCCTGGCCCGCAACCAGCTCACCGTGGCCACCCTCGCCGTGCTGGTGCTCGCCCCGGTCGCGCACGGCTACGGCCAGTGGCGCTTCATCGACGTGGCCATCGGCTCGGTCGTGGGGCTGACGATCGCCGTGGTGGTGCCGGAGCGGCCGCGGATCGCGAAGATCAGCAAGACCCTGGACGACTGGGGCCACGAGTCGGTCGCGGTGCTGCGCTCGATCGCCGGCGAGCTCGCCACCCGGGCCGGCGGCGAGATCCTCGACCCGGACCAGCGGCACGCCTGGATCGCCGCGTCGCGCAAGCTCAACGAGGTCGGGGCCCAGGCTGCGGCCGCGTTCGCCGGCGTCGAGGAGGTCACGCTGCTCAACGTCTTCGCTCGGAGGGTACGGCGCGACGTCGAGCAGGTCCGCGGCGAGCAGTTCTGGCTCGTGCGGGTCACGCTGCAGGTCCGGGCCATCTCCCTGGCCGCCGACCGGCTGTACGACCGGGCGGGGGCGCCGCCGGCCCTCGACCGCGAGACCCTCCAGGCCCTGCTCAACGCCCTCGCCGGGCTGCTGGAGCGGCGGGTCGCGGACGAGGACGTCGACGACACGTCGCTGCGGGCGGGGCTGATCGCGGCCGTCGAGCGGGTGTACACCGTGTTCCCGGCCGCCCTGGCCGCCCTCGACTCGATCTCCCTGCTGGGCCGGCTCGACCAGCTGCGCCAGGACATCGCCGGCGACGGCGCGGAGGCCCTGGTCGACCCGGACGACCTGCCGCGGCGGGGTTGACAAGACATCGATGGCGGTGTTGATTGGCAGGCACTCTATCAGTTAAGCGTCCTGTCAATTACTCCCCTGTCAAGGACTGCCCATGCAACGTCGTTCCAAGATTCTCATCGGGTTCACCGCCGTCGCGGTCGCCGGGGCGCTCACCGTGCTCGGGGTGACCGCGGCCACCGCCGCCGCGGCCGGGGCCATCACCGGCGTCGGCGGCAAGTGCGTCGACGTGGCCGCCGCGAGCTCCGCGAACGGGGCCGCGATCCAGCTGTACGACTGCAACGGCACTTCGGCCCAGCAGTGGACGCTCAGCGGGGCCGCCCTCGTCAACGCCGGCTCGGGCAAGTGCCTCGACGTCGCCGCCGCCGGGACCGCGAACGGCGCCCAGATCCAGCTGTACGACTGCAACGGCTCCGGCGCCCAGCAGTGGACGCTCAGCGGCTCCGCGCTGGTGAACACGGGCTCCGGCAAGTGCCTCGACGCGACCGGGCAGAGCTCGGCCAACGGTACCCGCCTGCAGATCTGGTCGTGCACCGGAAGCGCGAACCAGCAGTGGACCCTGGCCGGAGGGGGCACGACGCCCACGACACCGCCCGCGTCCGGCCTCGACCCCACCGTCGCGCCGGGCGGGAACTTCGACCTGTCGATCTGGCAGCTCCAGCTCCCGACCGGCAGCCCCGGCGCACCGACGACGATTCCGGCTTCGCAGCTCAAGGGCGCGAACGGGTACACCAATCCGGCGTATTTCTTCACGGACAAGAACGACGGATCCATGACGTTCTGGGCCCCGGAGAAGGGCGTGACCACGCCGAACTCCAACTACGCGCGTTCGGAGCTGCGGGAGATGAACGCGAACGGCTCCGCGGCCGACTGGAAGCTGGCCGGCTCGCACTCGCTCTCGGCGACCCTGCGCATCCCGTCGGTGACGAAGAACGTGTGCGTCGGGCAGATCCACCTCGGCACCGGCGGCTCGTCGACGAAGCCGCTCCTGGAGCTCTACTACCGTCCGAACGGCGACATCATCCTGGGTACCGAGAACTCGCCGGACGGCGGCCAGACGCTGCACACGGTCGGCAACGTGCCGCTGGGGACGAAGTGGAGCTACGTGATCGCGGTCGCCGGCGGCAACACGATCAGGCTCACGGTCAACGGCAGCACCACGAGCTACGCGATCCCGTCGTCGTTCAACCAGTACGGCATGTACTTCAAGGCCGGCTCCTACAACCAGTCCTCGTCGGAGAGCACGACCAACGGGGCGAAGGTCAAGTTCTACTCGCTGGTGGTGCGACACGGGTAGAGGTTTGCTTTAGGGCAGGCTAACCTTCCTCCGTGCGGGAGGCGGGGGGTTCCATGATCGGCGAGGGCGGCACGCCCGCCGCGGAGTCCCTGGCCGACCTGCTCGGAGGCTGGCGATCGGCCGTCGAGACCGCCGTGCCGCTGGTCGGGTTCGCCGCCGGCTGGCTGGCCGGCGGGCACTCGGTCCCGATCGGCGCCGGGGTCGCGGTCCTCGCCGGGGCCGTCGTCGCGGCCTGGCGGATCGTGGCCGGCAAGCGCCCGCTGGGCACCGTGTTCAGCCTGCTCCTGGTGTGCGCCGGGGCCCTGGTGGCGCTGCGGACCGGCCGGGCCGCGGACTTCTTCGGCGTGCGGGTCTTCACCAACGCCGTCAGCGTCCTGGCCTGGGCCGCCAGCATCCTGGTCCGGTGGCCGTTCCTGGGCCTGATCGTGGGCACGGTGCTGGGGCAGAAGACCCGCTGGCGCCGCGACCCCGATCTGCTGCGGGGTTATCAGCGGGCCAGTTGGATCTGGGTTCTGCAGTACTGCCTGCGCCTGGCCGTATTCATCCCGCTCTGGTGGGCCGGGGCGGTGCTGTGGCTGACGGCCGCCCAGACGATCCTGACCTGGCCCCTCGTCGCCGCCTGCCTGGCCGTCAGCTGGTGGGTGCTGCGCCGGTCACTCCCGCCCGATCACCCGGGCCTCCGCCACCCGCGCTAGGTCGTCGCTGCTCGGCGGACCCGGGCTAATCGCCGGGCTTGCTCAGGGCGGCCAGGGCCTCGTCGACGGTGTCGGTGAGGGTGAGGACCCGGTCCAGGGCGGTCAGGTCGAAAATGCGCCGAATCCGGGCATGCGGGCACACGATGGCGAACCCGCCGCCCTCCCGCAGCCGCTTGTGGATCGACACCAGCACCCGCAGGGCCGTCGAGTCGATGAAGTCGACCTGGGAGAGGTCGAGCACGAGCCGGGTCTCACCGTCGTCGAGCGTCTGGTGGAGCAGCGCGTGCAGCTCGGGTGAGGTGGCCACGTCGAGGGCTCCGGTCGGCGTGACCACCACGCGCCCACCGATCGTGCCGGTCGCGATGCCGTCGGTCATTTCGGCTCCCACGACGGCCTGCTGCTCTGCGTCAATCGAGGTCCCTCTCCCGTCAAGCTTCGCGGCATGCTACCGCTCCCACGCCCACCGCCGACGCACCCACGCCCGTTTGAAACCAGCGCGTGTCCGTTAGCTTCACCCGGCTTCATTGTGGTCGCTCTCTGTGATCGTCGACCCGCCTCCGACCATGAGTGAATTCGGTGCGTGACCCTGAGCCGGGTGCGGCCGTTGAGCTTCCTGACCCCTTGCCGAGCACTACGACGGGACACAACGCCATGGACGGGAACGCCACCGAACAGCTCAGCATGACCGCCGCCGAACTGTCGTTCCTGCTGGCCAGCGGTGACCGCCCGGGCCAGGTCCCGCGCCTGCTCGGCCTCACCGACGCCGACCGCACCGACGCCGTCCTCAGCGCCGGCGTGGGCTCCCTGCTCCTGCGCCACCTGGCCGCCCCGGTGGACGGCGCCAGCACCCGCCTCGACCTGGCCCCCGCCGTCGCCGCCCTCGCCGCCGGCCTGCACCGCCCGCGCGGCTTCGTGCAGGTCGGCCTGACCGCCGAGGACCACGCCGACGGCGCCCTCCTCCTGGACGCCGAGCGCATCCGCGTCCTGGTCGCCGCCCGGGCCTACCGCTGCTACGACATCACCCCGATCGCACCGGGCGCCGACGTCCGCGACCCCCTCCTGGCCGTGGCCGACAAGTTCCTCCACCGCCACCGCCCGGCCGTGGCCACGTTCGCCGCCTCCTCGGCCGCCGACTTCGAACGAGGCATCCAACCCCCGCGCGCGACCATCTCCTCCTCGGCCGACGGCAAGTGGCTCGTGGTGACCGGCGACGGCACCGAGACCAAGACCGACAACTTCGACGACGCCGCCGCCGTCCTGCGCGAAGAGCTCGCCAAGATGATGCCCGTCGAGGTGCTGAACTCCTGAAAGGCGGCCGCTCAGCTCCAGCCGTAGCTGGCGCGGAGCTCCTTGGCGATGCTGTCGAAGCGGTCGCGGGGGAGGACTGAGCCCTCGCGGCGGATGCCGCCGGCGTCGATGTGCAGGACTCGGTCCAGTCTGACCCAGCTCGGGCGCTGCTCGCGGTCCCAGGCGCCCGGGCCGAGGGCGAACCAGTTGCGCTGGCCGTCGCGCTCGGACTGGCTGGAGAGCATCAGGCCCAGAGCGTCGCCGGACTTGCGGCCGATGACCAGGACGGGGCGGTCCTTGCCCTGGGTGGCGTCCTCCTCGTAGGGGACCCAGGTCCACACGATCTCGCCCGGATCGGCGTCGCCGTCGAGGTTGGGGGAGTACTCGAGGAGCTTCTCGGCCTCGTGGGGCTTCGGCGGGGGGCCGGGGACGTGGCGGGCGCCGCCGCGGGGCGGCGGGGGTGTCGGGACCGGGCCGCGGGGGCTGGGCGCGGGGGTGGGAGCCGCGGTGGTGGTGGGGCGCAGGCCCAGTCGTGTGGCCACGGCCTGAAGAAGTCGTTTCACGCGGACGACGATAACGGCAAGCGGCTTTACCGGCTCGGGTGCGCCGGGGAGACTGTGGACCATGTACGACTTCGATGTGCTCGTGCTCGGCTCCGGGCCGGGTGGGCAGAAGGCCGCCATCGCCGCGGCCAAGCTCGACCGGCGGGTGGCCGTCGTGGAACGCCGGAACATGATCGGCGGGGTCTGCATCAACACCGGCACCATCCCGAGCAAGACGCTGCGGGAAGCGGTCATGTACCTCACCGGGCTGAACCAGCGGGAGATGTACGGGCAGAACTACCGGGTCAAGGAGGACATCACCGTCGGCGACCTCGGGGCCCGCACGCAGCACGTCATCGGGCGGGAGATCGAGGTCATCCGCAGCCAGCTGGCCCGCAACCGGGTCCGGCTGCTGCAGGGCAGCGGGCGGTTCGTCGATCCGCACACGATCGCGATCGAGGACGACCAGGCGCGCGAGTCCCGGGTGACCGCCGAAAAGATCATCATTGCGGCGGGTACTCGTCCAGCCCGCCCCGAGAGCGTGGACTTCGACGACATCACGATCATCGACTCGGACGGCATCCTGAACCTCGACAAGGTGCCCGGGTCGATGGTGGTCGTGGGCGCCGGTGTCATCGGGATCGAGTACGCGTCGATGTTCGCGGCGCTGGGGACCAAGGTGACAGTGGTGGAGCGGCGGGATCGCATGCTCGACTTCTGCGATCTGGAGATCATCGAGGCGCTGAAGTACCACCTCCGGGATCTTTCGGTCTCCTTCCGGTTCCGGGAGACGGTCGCCGCCGTCGAGCGGCACGGCCGGACGGCGGTCGCGGTCCTGGCCAGCGGGAAGCGGATCGCGGCCGACACGGTCATGTACTCGGCCGGCCGGCAGGGGGCGGCCGACCTGCTCGGGCTGGACAAGGCCGGGCTCACCTACGACAACCGCGGGCGGATCACGGTCGACCAGCACTTCCAGACCGAGGTCCCGCACATCTACGCGGTCGGCGACATCATCGGGTTTCCGGCCCTGGCCTCGACCTCGATGGAGCAGGGGCGGCTGGCCGCGCACCACGCCTGCGAGGAGCCGGTGCGCAGCATGGACCAGGTCCAGCCGATCGGGATCTACACCATCCCGGAGATCAGCTTCGTGGGGCGCACCGAGGACGACCTGACCGACGCCAGCATCCCGTTCGAGGTCGGCATCTCCCGCTACCGTGAGCTGGCCCGCGGGCAGATCATCGGCGACTCCTACGGCATGCTGAAGCTCATCGTGTCGCCCGAGGACCGCAAGATCCTGGGCGTGCACGTGTTCGGCACCGGCGCGACCGAGCTCGTCCACATCGGACAGACGGTGATGGGGTGCGGCGGGACGGTGGATTACCTGGTCGACGCGGTGTTCAACTACCCGACGCTCGCGGAGTCCTACAAGGTTGCCGCGCTTGACGCAATGAACAAGATGCGGTCCGTGTCGCGCCTGACCGCATAGCAGGGACTATGGTCGGCGCGTGACGAGGCTTCGGGGGATCCTGCTGCTGCTCGGCGCGCTGACCCTGGTCGCGCCCCTGACGGCCGGCTGCGACGGCGACGACAAACCGTCGCCCGACGACCGGTTCACCGCGCTGCTCGACGCCTGGCGCAAGGCGGACTTCGCCGGCTTCGGCACCCTGCTCACACCCCAGGGCCGCAGCCTCGACGCGGCCGCGGCCAAGGAGCTCCTGGCCGGCACCGAGGGTGACCTGTCGGCCCGCCGCCCGACCCTGACCCCGCACGGCAAGGCGAAGATCCAGGCGGCCGACGCGACCCTCCCGGTCGGCGTCGAGTGGACCCTGCCCGACGGGCGCACGTGGGCCTACGACACGACCCTCAACGCGCGCCTGCTCGGACAGAAGTGGCAGGTGTACTTCGACCCGTCGACCGTCCACCCGAAGCTGGAGGACGGCCAGCACCTGGCGGTGCGCACGACCCCGGCGAAGCGCGGCCGGATCACCGCGGCCGACGGCACTGTGATCGTCAGCGACATGCCCGTCGTGTACGTCGGCGTCGAGCCGCAGCGCGTCCCCGATGTCCCCGCCCTCGTCCAGCGCCTCGACGTGCTGTTCCGCTCGATCCCGGTCGACGTCGGCGTGCAGGACCTGCCGGCGAAGCTGCAGGCGGCCAAGCCCGACGCGTTCGTCGACGTCGTCACCCTGCGCCGGGCCGACTTCGACGAGATCGAGAAGGACCTCGAGGGCACGCCCGGGGTGCGCACCCGCACCGGCACCCTGTCGCTGCCGATGACCCGCACGTTCGGCCGGGCGCTGCTCGGCACGTCCGGGGAGGCGACCAAGGAGCTCATCGACGCCAGTCAGGGCGCGCTGAAGGTCGGCGACGTCGCCGGGCTCACCGGGCTGCAGCGGCGATACGACACCCAGCTGCGCGGCAAGCCCGGGCTCACGATCGTGCCGATGGCCGCGGAGGCCGGGCCGGCGCTGCTGACCCTGCCGGCCGAGGACGGGGCCACGATCGCGACGACCGTCGACGTGAAGATCCAGCAGGCGGCCGACGCCGCGGTCGCCGCCACCGCGAAGCCCTCGGCCCTGGTGGCCGTGCGGATCAGCGACGGTGCCGTGCTGGCCGCCGCCAACGGCCCGGGCCTCGCGGGCTACAACCTCGCGTTCCTGGGGGAGATCCCCGGCCCCGCGCTCCCCGGCCGCCCGGCGGCGCTGGGGGTCGGGGGGAAGTGGTCGCTCGGCGCGGACGTGTTCACCGGCCGCACCGCCGCGACGGGCGTCACCGCCTCGCCGCTCGGGTACGCCGCGGCCGCGGCGGCGCTGCACCGCGGCACGTGGCAGGAGCCGATCCTCATCCAGGGCACGAAGCCGTCGCCCGGCGATGCGGTGTCGGGTCAGGTGGAGGCCACGAACTTCACCGTCGGCGTGCAGGGGGACATCGCCTACTGCGCCTACGTGACCGATGCCGGCCGGGACGTCACCGACCCCGTCGCAAGCGCTTTCCTCGCCGGCGTCCGGTAGCGGCGAGATGAGGACGAATGACGGCGGAAGACTGCGTGAATGAATTCCGGATGGCCGTAGCCCAGCGTCAATCGATCCATTGCAGGGTGTAGATATAACGGGCATCGGCCGGTACCCTCAAAGCCGCTAAAGGCACATATGCCGTCAAGGCGACGGGCGGGCCGCTCGGAACGATCCTGCCAGGTACTCCTCATTCGGCAATGAACTGGGTAGCGTCTGCCTCGCCGCGAGCAAGCGCGGGCGGGTCACCGATCGCAGACAGAGGCAGCTGAGAGTGAGCGGGTCGGCACGCGGGGTGCTGGCGGGTTACGCCGGTGCGATGGCGGTCCTCGTGATCGCCAACTTCGCGCTGCCCTCGCTGCACCTCGTGCTCTGGTCGGCGATCGGCTATGCGAGCGTCGGGGCCATCCTGCTCGGCATCCACCTGCACAAACCGCGCCGCCGGGCGCCCTGGCTGCTGCTGGCGGGCGCCGTCGCCTGCTTCATCACCGGCGACCTCATCGCCGATGTCCTCACCCGGCTGCTGCACCGCTCCGGCTTCCCGTCCCTGGCCGACGCGTTCTACCTGACGGTCTACGTCCTCATCGCCGCGGCCATGGTCTGGCTCTACCGCCTCGGTGTCGTCCGCCGCGACCTCGGCGGCCTGTTCGACGCGATCACGCTGACCGCCGGGCTCGGCCTGTTGTCGTACATCTTTCTCATCCGGCCCTATGTGGACAATCCCGGGCTGTCCACATTGGACCGGTCGATTTCGATCGCGTATCCGCTCGCCGACATCGTCGTGCTGCTCGTCGGGGCCCGCCTGATCGCCTCGGTGCGGCTCAACACCGCCGTCGGGCTGCTGGCCGCGGGCGGGATCGGGCTGCTCAGCTCCGACGTCGGCTACGGGCTGCACCAGCTGGCCGGTGGCTGGGCCACCGGCGGGCCGGTCGACATCGGCTGGGCCGCGTTCTACGTTCTGTGGGGCGTCGCCGCGCTGCACCCCTCGATGCGCCAGCTGACCGAGCCACAGGTCCAGCGCGGCTTCGAGGAGCGGCTCGGGCGCCTGTTGCTGCTCGGGATGTCGCTGTTCATCGCTCCGATCGTGCTGTTCGTCGAGATGCGGGGAGGCCGGGTGCGCGACGCCGCCGCCATCGCCGCCGTGTCCGCGCTGCTGTCCGGCCTGGTGCTGCTGCGGCTGGGCCGGGCCGTGCGGGCGCAGCGGCTCACCGTGCAGCGCGAGCGCCGCCTGCGCAGCGCCGGAGCCGCGCTGCTGATGGCCACCGACACCGACGCCGTCGCCCGGACCGTCCACGCCGCCGTCGCCGAGCTGCTGCCGCCCGGCCGCTCCTACGCCGTCGCCCTCGGCCCCGCGCTGGAAACCAAGGTCTCGATGCCCTATACGTCCACATTGGACCCGGCGGTCGCGGCCAAGCTCGGCGCGTTCGAGGTGGCCCTGTGCTGCCCGCTCGCCCTGGCCGACGGGCGGGCCGCGGAGCGCGCGCTCTACGTGGCCAGCGACGAGGTGGTCCTGGTCGGCCTGCAGGAGGCGGCGCAGATCCTGGCCACCCAGGCCGCGATGGCCCTGGAGCGGATCGCGCTCGGCGAGGAGGTCGGCCGGCGCAACAGCGAGGCCTACTTCCGCACCCTGGTGCTCAACACGGCCGATGTCATCCTCATCGTCGGCGACGACGACCTCGTGCGCTACGCCAGCCCGTCGGCGCAGGCGCTGTTCGGCTCCGACCTCGTCGACCGGCCGCTGCCGGCGGCGTTCGCCGACGAGAGCGCGGCCGAGGTCGCCCGGCGCCTCACGGAGGTCCGCACCGGCGACAACGACCGGCCCGGCAAGGACCTCCAGGTCACCGGGCCCGACGAGCGGCCGGCGCTGGTCGAGGCGACGTTCCGCGACCTGCGCGGCGAGCCGACCGTGCGGGGCGTGGTGGTGACCCTGCGGGACGTAACCGAGCGCAGCCGGCTGCAGGCCGAGCTGTATCAGCGGGCCACGTTCGACGCGCTGACCGGGCTGCCCAACCGCGAGGTGTTCCTCACCCGGGTCCAGGAGGCGGTCGCGTCCGGGGCCGAGACCGGGGCCACGGTCGGCGTGCTGATCGTCGAGCTGGACGACTTCAAGGTGGTCAACGACACGTTCGGGCACGGCGCCGGCGACGCCCTGCTCGTCGCGGTCGGGCAGCGGCTCACCGAGGCCCTGCGGGCGGTCGACGGCTCCTACGGCGCGGCCGGCACCGTGGCCCGCCTCGGCGGCGACGAGTTCGCGGCCCTGGTCCGGCGGGCCGGCACCTCCGCGGACGTGGAGCGGGTGGCCGAGCGGGTGCTGCAGAGCTTCACGGCGCCGTTCGAGCTTGCCCACGGTACCGTCGGCGCCACTGCTTCCATCGGGGTTTCGACCACCGCGGAGGCCGCCACCGCGCAGGAGCTCCTGCGCCACGCCGACCTCGCCGTCTACGTCGCCAAGGACGCGGGCCGGGACCGCTGGCGGCGCTTCGAGTCGTCCCTGCACAGCGCCGTCGTCGAGCGCCACAAGCTGCGGGCCGACCTCGACCGGGCCATCGCCGACCGGGCGTTCCTCCTGCACTTCCAGCCGATCGTCACCCTCGCCGACGACCGCACCCGCGGCTTCGAGGCCCTGGTCCGCTGGGACCACCCGACCCGCGGCATGGTGTCGCCCGACGAGTTCATCTCGGTGGCCGAGGAGAGCGGGCTCATCGTGCCGCTCGGGGCCTGGGTGCTCACCAACGCCATCACGGCCGCGGCGCAGTGGCGCATCGCCTACCCCGATGAAGAGATCTACGTCTCCGTGAACGTGTCCGCGCGGCAGTTCCGGACGCCCGATTTCGCACAATGGGTGCTGGCCGAGATCGACCGGATGGGCCTGCCGCCGGGCGGGCTGCTGCTGGAGATGACCGAGAGCCTGCTGCTGCACGACGACGGCGAGGTCACGGGCGAGCTCGCGGCCCTGCGCCAGGCCGGGGTCCGCATCGCCATCGACGACTTCGGCACCGGCTTCTCATCGCTGTCCTACCTGCGCCGCCTCCCCGTCGACGTGCTCAAACTCGACAAGAGCTTCATCGACACGGTGGTCTCCTCGACCGAGCAGCACGCGGTCGTCGACATGATCGTCCAGCTGGCCCGGATCCTGAAACTGCAGGTCGTGGCCGAGGGAGTCGAGACCGCTGCGGAGCGCGATCTGCTGGTCACGATGGGTTGCGACCACGGTCAAGGTTACTTGTTCTCCAAACCGTTGAGCTACGGTGACGCGAGTCAATGGTTGTCGCAAGATGCGTCGGGGCCTCAACGGGGAGGTCGCACCGCGGCCTGAACCACCCCGGAGGATTTCGTGCACGCCTCACAACTCGCGACCGAAGTCGACCAGGACCCCCGATACAGTGGCATCGCCCGCCTCCGGGCCGAGACCCGCTTCTACGACGCCGTCATCGACGAGGTCGACGGCCGCCGGATCCGCGTCGGCGAGCACTGGCTGACCGACTGGGCCTCCTGCAACTACCTCGGCTTCGACCTGGAGCCGCAGATCATCGGGGCCGTCGAGGAGCAGTTACGGCGCTGGGGCACCCACCCGTCGTGGTCGCGGATGCTCGGCAACCCGGCGCTGTATCCGCAGATCGAGGAGCGCCTGGCCGCCCTCCTCGGCGCCGAGGACACCCTGGTCCTGCCGACTATCACGCAGATACACCTGTCCGTCATCCCGGTCCTGGCCCAGCGGGGCACGATCCTCATCGACGCCCGGGCCCACAAGACGATCTGGGACGGCTGCGTCTTCGCCCGCGCCCAGGGGGCCACCCTCTCCCGGTTCCGCTCCCTGGACGAGCTGGCGGCGCTGCTGAAGACCGCCACCACCGGCCCGGTCCTGGTGTGCATGGACGGCGTCAACAGCATGACCGGCAACATCCCGGACGTGCGGGCCTACCTCGACCTGTGCCGGGCCCACGGCGCCATCCTCTACATCGACGACGCGCACGGCTTCGGCGTCATCGGCGCCCGGGCCGAGGACGAGACCAGCCCTTACGGCCTCTCCGGGAACAGCATCATCCGATACTGCGGTGCCGCCTACGACAACGTCGTGCTGGTCGGCGGCTTCTCGAAGGCCTACTCGTCGCTGCTGGCGTTCCTGGCGGTGCCCACGGTCCTGAAGAACCGCCTCAAGTCCGCCGCCGCCCCATACCTCTACTCGGGCCCGTCCCCGACCGCCTCCCTGGCCACCGTGCTCGCCGGGTTCGACGTCAACGCGGATCGCGGCGACAAGCTGCGGGCCGAGCTCTACCGCATGTCGATGCGGGTCCTGCAGCACGTCCGCGGCCTCGGCGTGTTCACACCCAACACCGACGACACCCCGATCATCGAGCTGCCGATCGCCCTGGACCGCGACCTGGTCGAGGTGTCGGAGCGGCTGTGGCAGCGGGGCCTGTTCGTGACCCTCGCGCCCTACCCGGGCGTGCCCCGCGACCAGGTCGGCTTCCGGGTCCAGGTGACCGCGGCCAACACCGACGCCGAGGTCGACGAGCTCAACGCCGTGATCACCGAACTCGCCGCCGACGGGGTGTTGCAGGAGGCCCGCGAGTCCAGCGCCAGCTGACACCGCTCGGGGGAAATCCTTAGTGGTGGCACCGGAGGGGTACCACGGTATCCATGCGCGATCCATGGTCCCGCCGGCGATACCGGCGCCAGCCTGACTACCGCTACAACCGTGGCGGCAACTCCTGTCTGCGCGATGCGTGCCTCCTGGAGACGGGGTGCTGCATCGGCGAGGCGATCGACGGCCCGTGCCTGATGGTGGGGCTGCTGTCGCTGCCGAGCATGCTGTTCACGATGGCCCGGGCACCGAAGCGCGCGGCGTCGCCCGAGGGCCCGCTGGTCGGGGCGATCCGCACGTATCAGACCGAGGTCTCCGCGAAGCGGGAGCGGCCCTGCTGCCGGTTCACGCCGAGCTGCTCCCACTACGCCGCCGAGGCCATCACCCGCCACGGCGCCGTGCGCGGCCTCTGGCTGGCCTCGCGCCGGCTGGCCCGCTGCCGCCCCGGTGGCGCGCGGGGCCTGGACCCGGTGCCGGGCTAGCAGGAGTACAGGCTGACGCGAAGGTTGATCATCCGCGGGGGTGCCAGGGCGTTGACGGCGTGCAGGGCGAGCCGGCGGCGGCGGGGGAGGGTCCGGGGCACCGGCCGGGTCAGTTGGCGGGACTCGCGCAGGGTCAGGCCGGCGTCCCAGCGTTCCACCTCCCGCGGATCGTCGCACGGCCACACCATCGCGGCCTCCATGCGCCGCAGCGGGCCGCGGGGGCGGGCGACGATCCACGCACCGTAGGTGTCCAGGGCGATCCGGCTGCCCGGGAAGCTGGTGGCGATCGTCGACAACACGGTGCGGACCTCGGGCGGCTGGAAGTACACCAGCAGCCCTTCGGCCAGAAACAGGTAGGGGCCGGGGACCGTGATGGCCCCGGGCCAGGCGGGATCGAGCACCGAGGCCGTCACCGTGTGGCGGCGGTCGGCGTCGGGCAGCAGGGTGCGGCGAAACTCGGCGGCGTCCGGGAGGTCGAGGAAGACCCAGGTCGCGGTGCCGTTGTCGAGGCGGTCGGCCCGGGTGGTCAGGCCGGCGCCGAGCTCCACGACCGTGCCGTGCGGGCACTCGGCCAGGAACTGGCGGGTCCACTCGTCGTACGACTCCGAGCGCAGGACGTGGAACAGGGCGGTCAGGCCCTGCTCGCGTTCGAAGACGCTGAAGTCGTAGTCGATCGACCCGACCAGCCGGCGGGCGGTCTCGTCGCCGTTGGTGGCCCGGGCGTGCAAGGTGAGTAACATCGTCTCCTGGACCGCCCCCAGCTTCACCATGGCGTGCAGCATAGACGGTGGCCTACGTCGCATTTTGTCGGTTTATGTCGCGTCTGCGATTGACAGGGGCCAGGGCCGACCATACGGTTCGCTCACCATGACGCACCTCGGCGGATCATCGAAGCTGCTCAGGGCCATGAACGACGCGGCCGCCCTGAGTCACGTGCTGGAACGCGGGCCCCTCACCCGCGGGGAGCTGCGCGACCTCACCGGCCTGTCCAAGCCCACGATCTCCGAGGCGCTGCGGCGGCTCACGGAGGCGCGGCTGGTGAGCGTCGTCGGCTACGTCAGCGCCGGTCCGGGCCCCAACGCCGAGGTCTACGCGGTCAACCCGGACGCCGCCTACGCGGTCGCGCTGTCCATCCGCGACCAGCGCGACCGGGGCACCCCGACCGTCACCGCCGCCGTGACCGACCTGGCCGGGGCCGTCCGCGGCCGGCTCTCCTCGACGATCGACTTCGCCAGCACCGACTCCGTCGCCGCCGTCGCCGACACCGTCGACGAGGTGTGCAAGGAGGCCGGGATCGCCCGCGACCCGGTCGCCCACGTGCAGATCGCCGTCGCCGGCTCCTACGACCAGCGCAGCGACGTGCTGCACCACATGGAAGTGCCGGGCTGGGAACGGCCGGGCCTCGTCGCGGACCTGCGCCGCCAGCTCGGCGTGACCGTCGGCGTCGACAACGACGTCAACCTGGCCGCGGTCGCCGAGCGGGCCCAGGGCGCCGGGCGCGACGCGGAAAGTTTCGCGCTGCTGTGGCTCGGTGAGGGCGGCCTCGGGCTCGCCATCGACCTCGGCGGGACACTGCTGCGCGGGGCCCGGGGCGGCGCCGGCGAGATCGGCTACATGCCGATCGGCGGCGGGGACACCTTCACCGAGCTCGTCAACGGGGCCGCGGTCCTCCAGCTGGCGGCCGCACACGGGATCGCCGCCCCGACGGCCGCCGGGACCATGGCCGCGGCCGCGGCCCGGGCGGCGGAGGACGACCCGGCGGCGCGGGAGTTCATGGCGACCCTCGCGGGCCGGATCGCGCTCGGCCTGTCAGCGGTCGTCGCCGTGCTCGACCCGCCACTCGTCGTGATCGGCGGCGAGGTCGGACAGGCCGGCGGCGAGACCCTCGGCGACGCGGTCGCCTCCGCCCTGGCCGCGGCTACCCCACTGCTGGACACCGCGATCGCCACCAGCCGGGTCCACGACGACGCCGCCCTGCTCGGCGCTCAGGAGGCCGGCCGGGCCTCGGTCCGCGACGCCCTCCTCGCCGAGCTCAGCCGCCCCTGACCAGCCGCCGGGCGAGCGGACCGCGCCGCCCGAGTCCGCGCGCCGGGTGGAGTCGTGCTGAGCGAAACGCGTCCGCGCGTGGGTCGTGCTGAGCGAAACGCGTCCGCGCGTGGGTCGTGCTGAGCCGCGTGCGGCCGTGTGCGGGGCGGGTCGTGCTGGCTGATCGGGCGTTGGTGCCCGACATATCGGATTTTTCGCCCGACGGGGTATCTGCGGGATTTGCACGGCCCGCGTCGGACGGTCGGGCGGTCTGCGGGCGCAACGACAAAGCGGTGACCGCCCGGGCCGCGTGTGCGGCGGACCGAGATGGCCGGACTCATGCCCTCGGCGAGCCGTCGGCGTTCGGGGGATGCGAGCCTTGACGGGACGCGCGGGGTCAGGGGTCAGTCGTCGTCGGTCTTCTTCTTCGTGGTGCGCTTGCGGGCGGCGCGCTTGCGGGGCTTGGCGTTGCCCGAGGCGAGCTTCGTGTAGGTGAGCATGTTGGCCAGGCCGATGCCGATGGCGGCGAACACGACCTGGATCGCCAGCTCCCACCAGCTCCACTGGATCTTCCAGACCTTCACGACGGCCTTGTCGTCGAGGTTGAACAGCTCGGCGACCAACGTGCCCAGCAGGGCCGCGCCGACGCCGATGAGGAACGTGATGAACACGCCGATCGACTGGCGGCCGGGCAGGACGAGGCGCCCGAGGACCCCGATGAGCAGGCCGACGGGAATGGCCACCCAGAAGTCGTTGATGTCCATGTTGGTCTCGCGCTCCCCGGGCTTCGACGACGGTCGAACGGCAACGTACACGATCGGGGTCCGCCGCCGGTGTCCAGGTGCGGCCGGTCCTGCCACGGCCGGGCGGCCGTCGGCCCCGTGTCGCGGCCGGTGCGGTACCCCCGTCGCCGTAAGCCCTTGTCCCGGGGCCGCCCGAGAGGGACGGTGGACTGGGAAAGGAGGTGCGACATGCTCCTGGAACACAGGCCGATCGCGGTCGGCGTCGACGGGTCGGCCGCATCGCTCGGTGCGGTCCGGTGGGCCGCGGACGAGGCGGCCCGGCAGGGGCGGGTCCTGCGGATCGTGCACGCCCTGTCGTGGGAGGGGCCGGCCGACGGGCAGGGGCTCGTCCTGGACGCGGCCGCGGAGGCGCGGGCCTGGCAGCCCGGGATCGCGGTGGAGACGATGACGACGGGCGGAGCGCCGGCCCACGTCCTGCGCGAGCAGTCGCGCACCGCCGCGCTGGTCGTCATCGGCGGCCGGGTCCACGACGGCGGGCTGCTCGACGTGTCCGTCGGGGCGCACCTGTCCGGATTCGCGCACTGCCCGGTGCTCGTCGTCAACAACGGGTGGCGCTGGGCCGACCCGCTCGCCGCGCTGCCGGCCGCCGGGCCCGTCGTCGTCGGGGTCGACGGTTCGCCGTCGAGTGAGCGGGCCCTCGCGTTCGGCTACGGCGAGGCGGCGTCCCGGCACGTGCCGCTCCTGGCGGTGCACGCCGGCCGTTCGCGGCCGCACGCGGCGGTGGCGGCCGGCCTGGAGCCGTGGCTGCGGCGGCACCCGGAGGTCGAGACCCGCTTCGACGGCCGCGACACCGGCGTGCTGGAGACGCTGACCGAGGCCGCCCGCTCCGCGCTGATGCTGGTCGTGGGCGCGCACCGGGTCGGCTGGTACGAGCAGCCCCGGCCCAACCCCGTCACCCAGCTCGTCGTCCACCACGCCGCCGCCCCCGTCATGGTGACCCGCAGCGTCTAAGCCCGGCGTCCGCTGCGGGCACACTCGGCGACGGCCCGGTCACACCACCGGCCGCCGGGCCGTCGCGGGCACCTCGGCGACGGCCGACTCCGGCTCGGCTCGAACGGCGCGTGCGGGCAGGGCCTAAACTCGCAGGCACCTATGGAGCCCAGCCGCGTCCTCGCCGCGCTCGCCGACCTCGCGCCGGCCGGGCGGGATCGCGTGCTCGACGTGGCCAAGGGGGCGCCCGCGCCGCTGCGGCTCACCGACCCGGACCGGGTGCCCGCGGGGGCGGCCGCGCAGCGTCTGGCCGCCCTGGACTCGCTGCACCGCGAGGAGCGCCTCCTGCGCCGCGGGTGGGCCTGGCTGACCGGGACGGCCGAGGTCGACGGGGTCAGCCGGGCCGTTCGCCTGCCGCTGCTCTACGAGCCGGTCCGGCTCGAGGGTTCCGGGACGAGGCTGCGGGGGTACCGTGTGACGCCCGCCGGCGACCTGGAGATCACGCCGCTCATCGCCGACCGCGAGCTCGCCGCGGCGCTGGAGGCGGCGCCCGGGATCGGCACGGCACCGTGGCTGACCGCGATCGGCACCACGGCCTGGATCGAGACCGCGGCCCGGGCGGCCGGGTTCGAGCCGGGAAAGGACCTGATCGGTGAGGCCGTCGCCGCGCTGTACGTGGGCCGGGACGTCGCCACCCCCGGCCTCCGCGACACCCTGCGCGCCTGGTCGGCCCGCACCGGGCTGGAAGCCACCGCCCTCGCCCAGGTGTACGGGGACAGCGCCGCCGGACGCGGCGAGGAGGACGAACGCGTCCACTCCCCGCTGCCGCTGAACCCGGCCCAGCGCGACGTCGTCCGGCGGGTGCGGCGGGAGCCGGTCGTCGTCGTGTCCGGGCCGCCCGGCAACGGCAAGAGCCACGCCGTCGTCGCGGCCGCGCTCGACACCGTGCACCGCGGCGGGTCCGTCCTCGTCGCGACCCAGGCCGCGCACGCCGCCGAGGTCCTGGCCGGGCTGCTGAGCCGGTTCCCGGGGGCGGAGCCGGTGCTGTTCGGCGACGCCGAGCGGCGGGACCGGTTCGCGCTCACGCTCACGGCCGGGCGGCCCGAGGGGGTCACCGCGAAGCGCCTGGACGAGCGGCGGGCGGCGGTGCGGGCCGCGGCGGGCGCGGTCGAGCGGCTCGAGGCCGGTATCGGGGCGGCGCTGGACCTGGAGCGCACCGCGGCGACCATGGCGGTGTGGGAGCCGCTGCTGGCGGGCCTGCGGGCCGAGGCGCCCCTGGTGTTTCGCGACGATTTCGCAGTACCAACGGCGGAAAAGCTTCTGGCTTCTCGGTTTTTGCGGGAATGGCGCGTCCGGCGGCGCAGCGGCGTCGGGCCCGAGCGGTTGCCGGCGCTGCTCGAAGCGCTCGCCGCCGACCGGGCCGCGGCGACTCTGGCCGTCAACGGCGGCACCGATCTCGGGGCGGTGTGGCCGGCCCTGCTGGAGGCCGACGCGCGGCTGCGGGCGGCGGTCGGGGCCCTGATGCGCGACGCCGCGGCCGCCGCCGACCGGTGGGGCAAGGCGGCCCTGAGCAGCGCCGCCGAGCTCGGGACGGCGCTGCGGGCCGGGCGCAACCGCCGCCGGGAGGCCCTCGCCGCGCTCGACGGGCCGGCCCTGGTCCGCGCGCTGCCGCTGTGGGTCGGCACCGTCGCCGACGTCGAGGACCTGCTGCCGCCCACGCCGGGCCTGTTCGACCTGGTGATCCTCGACGAGGCCGCGCACATCGACCAGATCCGGGCCGCGCCGGTCCTGGCCCGGGCCAAGCGGGCGCTGGTCGCCGGCGACCCGAGCCAGCTGCGGTTCGTGTCGTTCGTCGCCGACGTCGACGTGGCCGCCACCCTCGCCCGGCACGGGCTGCCGGACCGGATCGACGTGCGCCGCTCCAGCGCGTACGACGTGGCCGTCGGCGCCGCCCCGGTCACCTGGCTCGGCGAGCACTACCGCTGCACCCCGCACCTGATCGCGTTCGCGGCCCGCCGCTTCTACGACGGCCGGCTCACGCTGATGACCCGCACCCCGGCCGCGGAGCGCGCCGACGCGATCGACGTCGTGCGCGTCGCCGGGGGAGCGGTGCGCGACGGCGTCAACCAGGCCGAGGTCGACGCCGTCCTCGACACCGTGCGCCGGCTGGCGGCCGCGGGCCGGACCGGGATCGGGGTCGTCACGCCGTTCCGCCCGCAGGCCGACGCGATCGAGGCGGCCCTCGTCAAGGCGTTCGCGGTGGAGGAGATCGACCGGCTCGGGCTGCGCTCCGGGACCGTCCACGCGTTCCAGGGCGGCGAGGCGGCCACGGTCATCGTCTCGCTCGGCCTCGTCGACGGCGACACCCCGGCCCGGCAGCGGTTCGTGGCCGAGCCCAACCTGTTCAACGTGATGACCACCCGGGCCCGCGAACACCTGGTGGTGGTCACCTCCCTCACCGGCGGCGGCAGCGGCCTGGTCGCGGACTTCCTGGCGCACGCCTCGGCGCCGTCCGGTGCTCGTGCCAAAGACGATTCGGCATCGGTACCGTTCGCAGCCCGTCTCGCCGCGGAGTTGCGCGCCGCCGGCCGGGAGGTGTTCACCGACTACCAGGTCGGCGACTGGTCCGTCGACCTGGTCGTGGACGGTGCCGGGTACCTCTGCGCCCCGCACCCCGACGGCAACGCCGCCCACCTGGAACGGCAGCGGGCGCTGCTGCGGGCCGGCTGGACGCTGCGCGAGGCGTTTGCGAGCCGCTGGCGCGGCGACGCCGTCCGGGCCGCCCTCGAGCTGTGATTTTCAGGGTCGCTTCGCAGGGTTTTCCCTGACGACGGGCCTGGTCCGGGGTCGCACACTCGACGTATGACCGTTCGCCGCATCTTCACCGTCGTCGGCGCCGCGCTGGCCGGCACCGTCAACGCCACCGACGACGCCGTCCCGCCGGCCGACCCGCGTGAGGTCCGGGCCCTGCTCACCGACGTCGGGCTGATCCGGGCCGGCGCGTTCGAGGCCGAGGTGCCGCAGGCCCTGCGCCGCTTCCAGGCCCGCGCCGGCCTGGTCGTCGACGGCTTCGCCGGCCCGCGCACCGTGCAGGCCCTGACCCGCTCCGCCCGCGAGGCCCGCCACCTGCGCTCGCTGGGCATGGCCGCCTAGGCGGCCACCGTTTCCTGGAGGTGCTGGAGACCGTCGGCGGTGCCGATCGTCTCGCGGTCCTCGGGGTGGTTGAGGTAGTGGTTGATCGCCTCGTGCAGGAACTCGCGGTCGACCGCGCTGGTCTGCACCTGGAGCGGGATGCGCTGCAGGTTCTTTTTGCGGCCGAAGCCGCGGCTGGTGACCAGCTCCGGCCACAGGATGCCGACCTTGCCGACCCCGAACACGGTCGGCAGCGGCCCGGACAATACCGCCTCCCACGGGATGTCGTGGGTGGTGGTGCCGTCGACGACGGTGAGCCCGTCGGCGCGCAGCGTCAGGCGCCCGGTGCCCCGGATGAGCGTCATGAGGCCGTATCCCGCCAGGAACACGAACGCGAGCATCGCCGCGAACATCATCCAGTTGTAGACACCCCAGTCGTCATCGTCGGCCAGCCACCCGAGCGCGACCCCGACCAGCGGGATCACCCCGGCGGCGGCGAACGCCAGCCGGAAGTACGACGGCGGCGCCTCGAACGCGCCCGGCCGCACCCGCAGGGTCCGCGGCTTGCGGGTCCGCCGGGTCACCATGAACCACGCGGCCAGGTTGCCCAGGAACAGCAGTTCCGTGAGCACCTGCGGCCAGAACTCGTCGTGCAGCAGCACGTTGATCGGCCACAGCACGACGCCGGCCCCACCGACAACCAGGTAATAGAGCCAGGCGTTGCGCCGCCGTAAGTTGTCATCCCCGTTCGCACTCTGTGACACCGTGCCACCTCCTATGCGCGGGAATCTAGCGGGTCGCCGGACCGGCCGCCGCCGCGAACTCGACACAGCCTAAGGGCAACCGGAGACGCTGCTCACCCGCCCCTCCTGGTGCGGAAACGCCCGTCTTTCCACGGGATTGCGCCGTTCGGCCCGCGATGTTCGCGAGCGTCCACCGGCCGGATTTGTCACAGCCGGGACGGGCCGGCCCCGGTCTAGGGTGGCGCTCATGGAGCCGCTGCCGACCACCGACGACCTGCTGCGGGCGATGACCGTCCTGGGCATCCCGGGCGACCCCGTGTACATCATGCGCGACCTCGACCCCGACAGCCGGCGCGCCCACCTCCTGGCCCACATCACGGCCGCGCTCACCGACCGCCAGGAATCCCTGGAGTCCCGGGCCGCCCTGTCCGTCGACGACCGCGCCGACCTGCACCACGCGGCCGACCGCGCCGCCGCCGGCCCCGCCGGCCTGGACCGGCTGCAGGCGGCCCGCCTGGCCTGGGTGCAGCACACCATGACCCGCAGCCGGGGCCGCCGCCCCGACCCGGTCGCGGACGCCGTCGTCACCACGCTCGGCGTGCTGGTGGAGCTGCTGTCCGCCGGCTACACCCCCGGCCCCGTGGCCGACGACGCGGTCCAGGCCCTGTGCGGCGCCGCCGGCCACCTGGCCGCGGTCCTACGCGCCCAGCCGGAGCCCGTGTGAACCCAGCCGCGGTGGCGGTGGACGTGGTCCGCCGGGGCACGGCCGAGCCGGAGACGTTCCGGCTGCGCCTGACCCAGACCTGGCTGCATGAACCGGACCACGGCTGGCGCTGCGCCGCCGGCCATGCGGGTCCTCGTCTTGCGGGTTGACCGGCGTGCCGGAGCAGGCCGGCCTCGCCTGACAGCACCGCGAGCCGGTGGATCGGGGCCGAGGGCCGTCTAGCGGCTCAGCCATTCGCTGAGCAGCGAGCGCTCCGCCGGGGTCAGGGTCGGCAGGGTCGGCGCCACGGCTTGGAAGGCTACGGCTACGGCGGTCGGGGTGTCTGACGGTACCGCCGCCACGTCGTTCAACATCACGGCCAGCACCGCGGTCAGCAGGTCGTCGGCCAGCGTGGGGTCGCGCAGCTCCGGGGGCGTCGAGAGGATCGTCAGCACCGCGCCCGTGCCGGCGGCCTGGATGAGCGCTACGGCGCGGTCCTCCGGCACGCGGAGGCGGCCGGCGGCGGCTATCCGGTGGACGCGGGCCCGCAGGACCTCGCGGCCGGCTTCGGCGGCCGGGGACGGGCGGGTGCGGGTGAGGTCGCTCATCAGGGTGTAGAGGGCGCCGTTGGCCAGGCCGAAGTCGATCTGGGTCCGCCAGCCGGCGCGGAGGTCCTCGACGGGGTCGGCCAGGGCCGGGGTCTTGGCCTTGTCCGCGACGTACACCGCCATGACGTGTTCGGCGACCGCGTCGAGCAGGGCGTCCTTGTCCTCGAAGAAGCGGTAGATCGTCGGGGCCTGCAGGCCGGCCTCCTGCGCGACCGCGCGGACGGTCACGGCGGCGGCGCCCTGCTCGCGCAAAAGGCGGGCGGCCACCTCGACGATCCGTGTCCTGGTCTGCTCCCGGCTCGCAGTCACCGGCCCATTCTGCATGTAACGACGGTAACAGCGACTTGCGAACAACGTTGCTAACGCTGTTAAGCTCAGACCATGAACAGTGATCTGATCATCGTGACGGGCGGGACCGGGCAGCTCGGGAGCCAGATCGTCGAGCGGCTCAAGGCGCGGGTGGCGGCCGGGCGGGTCGGGGTCAGCGTGCGCGATCCGCAGGCGGCCGGCATCCCCGGCGCGCGGCTGGGGGACTTCACCCGGCCCGAGACGCTCAAGGAGGCGTTCGCGGGGGCCGGGCAGGTGCTCATCGTGTCCACCAGCACTACCGGCGAGGCCGCGCTGACGCAGCACCGGGCCGCGATCGACGCCGCCCGGGACGCCGGGGTGGGGCGCATTCTGTACACCAGCCATCAGGGTGCGGGCCCGGACTCGCGGTTCGCGCCGATGCCCGACCACGCGGCCACCGAGGCCTACCTGGCGGCGAGCGGCACCCCGTGGACCGCGCTGCGCAACGGCTTCTACGCCAGCACCCTCGCGCACCTGCTGGGCCGGGCCGCGCAGACCGGCGAGCTGGTCGCACCGGCCGACGGGCCGGTGTCGTGGACCGCGCACGCCGACCTGGCCGAGGCGGCGGCCGCCATCCTGGCCGGCGGCGGCTTCGACGGGCCGACGGCCCCGCTGACCGCGCCCGAGGCCGTCGACCTCGCGGGGGTCGCGGCGATCGTCGGCGAGCTCACCGGCCGGGAGGTGCGGCGGGTGGTCGCCGACGACCAGGAGTGGGTCGACGGGCTGATCGCCCACGGTGTGCCGCAGGAGCAGGCGACGATGCTGCTCGGCATGTTCGAGGCGTCCCGCCGGGGCGAGTTCGCCACGACGGGACCGCTGCTCGAGGAGCTGATCGGGCGCCCCGCGACGCCGGTGCGCGAATACCTCAAGACCCTGCTCGGCTGAGCGCGGCCACCAGGTCGGCGATGATGTCCTCCGGCTCCTCCAGGCCCACGGAGAGCCGCAGCAGGGCCGGGTTGATGCCGGCGGCCGTGTCGCCGTGCGTGAACAGCAGGCTCACCGGGTGCGTGATCAAGGTTTCGGTGCCGCCCAGACTCACCGCGTTGCGGGCCAGCCGCGTGCCGCGCAGGACCGTGTTCGCGGCTTCGGCGGACGCGACCGTGAACGACAGCATGCCGCCGTAGCCGGCCATCTGGCGCCGGGCCAGCTCGTGCTGCGGGTGGCCGGGCAGGCCCGGGTAGTGCACGGCGGTCACGGCCGGGTGGGCGGCCAGGGCCTCGGCGACGGCCTGGCCGTTGGCGTTGTGCCGGGCCATCCGCAGCGGGAACGTGCGCAGGCCGCGCGCGAGCAGCCACGCCTCGAACGGGTGGCACGTGGGGCCGAGGACGCGGGCCGTGTCCCAGGCCCGGTCGATGAGCTCGCCGCGGCCGGTGAGGACCCCGGCGGTCACGTCGCTGTGCCCGTTGAGGTACTTCGTCGCCGACTGCACGACCAGGTCCACGCCCAGGTCGAGGGGCCGGGTGTTGTACGGGGAGGCGAACGTGTTGTCGACCACGAACAGCGCCCGGGGCGCGGCCGCGCGGACGGCGGCGAGGTCGGTCAGGACCATCGCCGGGTTGCTGGGCGTCTCGGCGTAGACCAGGTCGGTGGTGTCGTCGACGGCGTCCTGGAGGGTCTCCTGCGCTACCAGTGAGACATCGACGCCGAACGAGGGCAGGACGTCCCGCAGCAGCGTGAGGGCGGCCGTGTAGTGGTTGGTCTGGGCGACGACCCTGGTCCCGGCCCGGACGTTGGACAGCAGCGCCGCGCTGACCGCGGCCATCCCGCTGCCCAGCAGCAGTGCCCGTTCGGCGCCGTCGAGGTCGGCCAGGATGGCCTCGGCCTCGGCGGCGTTCGGGGAGCCGTAGCGGGTGTAGTAGCCGACGGGCGCCACGGCCTCCGCGATCTGGGCGGCCTCGGCGGTCCGCGGCAGCTCATAGGTGCTCGTCTGATAGACCGGCGTCGTCACCGGAACCCCGCCGGGCCGCGCGGGGACGTCGGGGTGCAGCAGCCGGGTCATGCTCGGGCGGATCTCCATATCCCTGAGTATCGCCTCCGGGGAATGCCCGATTTGCCACGTAGGCGAGCTTTCTTCGCTATGTTCCCTCCATGCGACATAGACGGATGACCGCGGTTCTCGGTGCCCTGCTGGCAGTGCCGATTTCGCTGGTACCGCAGCAGCCCGCCCACGCCACCGAGCGTCCGCAGACGGTGACCGTGCAGCCCGGCGACACCCTCTGGAACCTGTCGAGGCGCAACGGCACGACGGTCGAGGACCTGCAGCGCCTCAACAGCCTGGGGACCTCGACCCTGATCCGGATCGGTCAGACCCTCGTCCTGCACGACGACGCGGCGGCGATCCGGGCCCGCAAGACCGCGACCGCCATCGCGTTCGCGAAGGCCCAGGTGGGCAAGCCCTACAAGTTCGCCACCGCCGGCCCCGACACGTTCGACTGCTCCGGCCTGGTGATGAAGGCGTGGGAGGCGGCCGGCTATCAGCTCCCCCGCGTCACCTACGACCAGATCAAGGTCGGCGAGCGGGTGACCCGGGCCCAGCTGATCCCCGGCGACCTGGTGTTCACGAACAACGGCGGCCACGTGGAGCTGTACATCGGTGACGACACGGTCGTGAACGCCGGGCACACCGGCGTCTCCGTCCACCTGCAGGACCTGCCCCGCGAGGAGCAGATCGTCGCCTACGTCCACCTGACCGGCGTCTGACCCGCCCCGGGGTTCCCGCTGCTCCCGGAATATACTCGAACCACGAGTTTATTGGCTGGAGGCGGCATGCGACGGTTCGCGGCGGTACTGCTCGACATGGACGGCACCCTCGTCGACTCCGACGCGGCCGTCGAGCGGGCGTGGGAGCGGTGGGCGGCCGAGGCCGGGGTGCCGATCGCACAGCTGCGGCCGCTCATGCACGGCAACCCGGCCCCAACGACGATCCGGGCGGTCCGGCCCGGGTACCCGCCCGCGGCCGTCCTCGCGGCGGCCGCCCGGCAACTGGAGCTGCAGTACACCGACCTCGACGACGTCGTGGCCACCCCCGGCACCGAGCGGCTGCTGATCGCGCTCGAGGAGCTCGACCTGCCCTGGGCCGTGGTCACCAGCGCCGACCAGCGCCTGGCCCGGGCCCGCCTCGGCGCCGCCGGCATCACGCCGCCGCTGCTGGTGACGGTGGAGGAGACCGAGCGGGGCAAGCCCCACCCGGACCCGTACCTCGCCGCCGCCGCCCGCCTCGGCGTCGACCCGGCCGGCTGCCTGGTCGTCGAGGACTCCGAGCCGGGCATCGCCGCCGGCCGGGCCGCGGGCGGCACGGTCGCCGCCCTGCGCGGCCTCGAGGCCGACCTGCGCCTGACCGACCTCGGCGACCTGGCCGACCTCCTGCTGCGACCTGACCGTCAGCCGGGGTAGCGGACCAGCCAGACCGGCCGCTGCGGGTCGTCGTTGGCCACGACGACGTCGGCGTGGCCGGCCGGGTCGGCCCGGGCGAAGTACAGGCGCTGGGCCGGGATGTACCGCTCCCGCCAGCGCCGTTCGACGTCGGCCCGCGACGCCACCGCGCGCTCGCGCACGACGGCCCGGGCCACGGTCCGCTCGAGGTCGGTGGACACGAAGATCCGCAGGTCCCACCGGTCGAGCAGCTCCGGGCGCAGCAGGAAGACGCCGTCGAAGACCAGCACGGCGCCGGCCGGGGCGGTGGTGACCGGCGGGGCCAGCACCGTGTCCGTGGCGTGGTCGTAGACGGCGGGCCGGAAGCGCCGGTCGCCGCCCGGGCCGAGCGGGTCGAGCAGGACCCGGGTCAGCGCGGTGCGGTCGTGGGCGTCGAAGTAACAGCCCTCGGCGGAGTACTCGCCGCGCGGGTAGCGGCGGGCCCGCGGGACCAGGAAGTCGTCGATCGTCGCCCGGATCACGTCGCGGCCCTGACCGCGCAGGACGGCGGCGAGCTCGTCGGCGAGGGTGGTCTTGCCGGCGGCGGGCGCCCCGTCGACGGCGACCCGGACCGGGTGCGCGACGGCGACCGCCTGGACCGCCGCGGCCAGGGCGGCGAGGAGTTCGTCACGCGCGCCCATACACGGCCTCCGCGACGACGAGGTCCTGCCAGGCCAGGCCGGAGCCCTTGAACAGGACCGGCCCGGCCGCGACCGGGCGGGGCCGGTGCATCGGGGTGAGGCGGTCCGCGGGCAGGCCGGCCTGGATGAGGTCGCCGCACTCGCGCAGGGCGGTGGCGACGTCCTCGACGATGACGGTGGCGCGGTGGCACAGGGCGGCGTCGACCTCCCGGGCGTCCGGCTCGTGGGAGCCGACGGCGATGACGACCACGTCGTCGCGCAGGACCCGGGAGTCGAACAGCGGGGTGCGGGCCGTGGTGGCGCACACGACGACGTCGGCCGTGGCGAGGGCGGCCGGGACGCCGGTCGTGACGCCGGGCCGGGCGGTGCGGCCGACGATGTCCACAGTGGAGAGCTCGGCCACGGCGGCCAGGGTGTCACGGTGGCCGCGGCCCTGCGGCCCGGCGCCGAAGACGACGACGCGCAAGGGGCGCGGTCGGAGGTACGGGCGGACGGCGGCGATCGAGACGGCCGGGGTGCGCCGGGTCGTGAGGGCGGCGCCGTCGAACAGGGCGACCGGCCGCAGCGTGTCCCCGTCGAACAGGACGTAGACCGCGTTGACCGTCGGCAGGCCCTTGGCGGCGTTGGCGGGGGCGACCGTGGCCAGCTTCACGCCGACGCTCGCCGGGGACGTGGCCGGCATCAGCAGCAACTGTCCTTTGGGGACGGTGACGGGCACGCGCGGTACCCCCGCCGCCGGATCCAAGCCGTTGAGTAATGCCCGTTCGATGGCCTCGACCGCGTCGGCGGGCGGCAGGAGCCGGTTGATGGTGGCCGCGTCGAACCAGGGGATCGTCATCGCAGCACGAACCCCGGGGTCATCGGGTCGCCGGGGTCGACGGTGAAGCGGTGCTCGCCGGTCGGGTAGGCCATGCCGGTGACGATCGGGATGACCGTGCCGCCGGGGCCGGGGGTGGCGGTCGCGGTGAAGCGGGAGCCGACGATCGAGTCGTGGACGAGGGTGTCGCCCGGCCGCATCACGCCGGCCGCGGTGAGGGTGGCGACGCGGGCGGCGGTGCCGGAGCCGCACGGGGAGCGGTCCAGTTCGCCGTCGGCGAAGATGGTGACGTTGCGCTGGTGCAGTGGGCTCAGGGTCTCGTAGAGGATCGTGCCGTACACCCCGGAAAGCCGCTCGTCGATCGGGTGCTTCGAGACCGGGTCGTCGGCGAGTGCCCGCTTGACCTTCCGGCCGAACGCGATCAGCGTCTGGTGCCGTCCGGGCGTGACGGTGAGCCCGACCGTCGCCACGTCCAGCTGCGCGTAGATGGCCCCGCCGAAGCTGATGTCGACGAACATCCCGCCGATCGTTCTCGTCGCGATGTGGTATGACGGCACGCTCACGAAATCGACGGCCGTGACGTTGCCGCCGGCCGTGTGCACCCGCGCGACGACCCGGCCCGACGGCACGTCGATGGGCACGTCCGTGACGCCGTCGTCGGGCGCGTCGACCAGCCCTGACCGCACGGCCCACACCCCGAGCGCGATCGTGCCGTGCCCGCACGCCGTCGAGAACCCGTCCTTGTGCCAGAACAGGACACCGAAGCGCGCGCCGTCGTCGTTCGGGGGCACGATGAAGCCGCCGTACATGTCGGCGTGCCCGCGCGGCTCGAAGCACAGCAGCCGCCGCAGCCCGTCGACGTCCGGGTCGTCGATGGCGAACATCCGGCGCTCGGCGACCGTGCGCCCGCGGATGGCGACGGGCGGCTCCGGCACGATCCGGAACGGCTCCCCGCCGGTGTGGTAGTCGACGGTACGAATCTCCATGCGTCCATTCTCAGCCCGGCCACAGCGCCCGGTACGAGGATGGGGGCATGACGGGGGTCCTGGACAGACCGGCGTTCCTGCTCGTGGCCGTGTCGAGGCCGTGGTTCTGGCCGGTGTCGTGGGTGCCGGCCTACCTGGGGACCGTCCTCGCTTCGCACACGTGGCTCCCGGCCCGCCCCGACGTGCCGCGTTCCCTGCTCGCACTGCTGGTCCTGGGCCCGCTCATCTGGGGCGCCGTCCTCGCCCAGAACGACCTGCACGACCTGCCCAGCGACCGGGCCAACCCGAGGAAGGCCGGCGCGCCCCTCGTCACGGGCCGACTGACCGCCAAGAGCCTCCGGATGTGGTACCGCCTGATCGCCGCCGCCTCCGTGGGTACCGCCGGCTTCGTCGGCCCGCTGTTCGTCCTCGGCGTCGCCGGGGTCCTCGCGCTCGGCTGGGCCTACAGTGTCCCGCCGCTGCGCCTGAAGACCCGCCCCGGCTGGGACGTCGCGGTGAACGCGGTCGTCGTCGGGGTCGTGTCCCCGGCCGCCGGGTGGGCCGTCACCCGCCCGCCGTGGGAGTTCCCGTGGCCGTTCGCCGCGATCGGCCTGCTGTTCGCGGCCGCCCTGTACATCCCGACGACGGTGACGGATCTGGCCGCGGACGTGAGCGCGGGGTACACGACGTTCGCCGTACGGTACGGCCCCCGCTTCGCCTTCTGGACCGGTGTCGTGCTGTGGGCCGCGGCCCTCGCGATCTCGCTGGGGTGCGCCGCCCTGGACGTCCTGGTCCCGCGCGAGACTTTGGTGCCGCAGCTGTGCCTGGCCCCGGTCCTGGTCGCCGCCTACGCCGCGCTGACCCGGCGCCCGTCGATCTTCCGCCTGGCGCTGCTGTCGGTCCTGTTCGGCGTCCCGACAGCAGGCTTCGCCCTGGCCTACATCGGCGGCGGGCCACCGGCCCCCGTCTGACCGATGGAGCCTCCTGCCGACTGCCACGCACCCACAGCGACCGTGGTTCAACGAAGCGTGTGGGAGGATCGCGCGGTGACGACGTGGGAGTATCGGTACATCGACCTGTACCGGGGTGACGGGCGGGACATCCAGGACGCGTTCGACGAGTTCACCGCCGAGATGCGCCGGGCCGGGGCCGAGGGCTGGGAGGCGGTCGGCGAGGTCAACGTGCAGGCCGGTCGGCCGGGGCGCTCGGACCTGGCGTCGCTGCGGACCGTGCTCATGAAACGCGCCAAGGGCTGACCGGTCACGGGATCGCCGGCCGGACGACCCACACGACCACGGCGGCCATGGCCATCGCCACGACCGTCAGCGGGAACGCCAGGGGTAGCGCGGGGACACGACACTCACCGCCACGAGCGGGCCGCGGTGGCGCCGGTGCTCGGGGCGGATCGACAGGGTCATGCGGCGACGGTAGCCGGGGGCTACCAGGTCATATTGAGTTCCTTCTGATAGTTGACATAGCCGGCGCGGGCGAACGCGGCCGCCATCGGGCCGTTGCCGACGTCGGTGCTGGCCCGGATCCGCGGGGCGTCCTGCTCGGCCAGGACGCGGGTTCCCTCGGCCAGGATCGCGTCGATGTATCCGTGCCCGCGGTGCTCGGGCAGGACCGCGAGGTACGCGATGATCGGCCCGTAGTCGTTGCGCGCGGGAAACACAAAACCGATCGGTTCCCCGCCGGGCAGCATGGCCACCCGCCACCACGACTGCGGGCTGGGCCAGCGTTCGAGCTCGCCGTGGAAGTGCTCCGCGGCGACTTCCCGGGGCGTCATCCGGTCGAGGTCGGCCCGGTTGTGCGCGTCGAGCGTCCCGGCGACGGCCCGGGTCATGAGCGCGACCGCTTCCTCAGTGCTCGCGAATGGCCGGAACTCGATCCCGCCGGACGGCTGTATCGCGGTCCCGGGCCGCCATTCGAGCCGCAGCCGTTCGACCAGCAGGTGCGCGCCGAGATTTTCCAGGACGCGCACGATCGACGGTACCCCCGCCGGATCCTGACCCCAGTCGGGCGCGACATATCGCACGAACTCCGGCGGTTTCTCTCCCGCCGGCACGATCGCTTCGAGGGCCTTTGTGACAAGCGTTTCGGCGGTACCGCTCTCACCCGGCGCGAAATCCAGGAAGTCCATGAGGTAGGGCCCGGCCGCGCCGCCGCGGGCCCACCACCCGGCCCGGGCGAGAACCTCGTCCCCCCGGGTGGCGATCCAGAGCCAGGATTCCCGCCGCCGCCCGGTGGTCAGATCGTCGGCGACTTCGCCGTCGAGGTCGTAGGAAAATCGCAGGAAGAGTGGAAGCTCCTCAGGCCCGCCGATGGGCCGAAAGGTGACATGCATGTTGAGCCGCTCCAATGTGAGGTGCGCGAACTGCGAACATGGCAGATCCCTCCCTTCCAGCGATCCCTCGTCGCCGCCCGCATTCCTACCCTGCCCCCCACCCACCCGCAACGGATTAACCGAGCCCCGGCGGGCGAAACGGCTCAGCTGGTCTGGATGCGCACGACGACCTCGGCGTCGGTGACCTTCTGGACCGAGATGTCGAAGCCGTTGGCCTGGGTGCTGCCGTCGACGGGGACGCTGACGACGGTGCCGCCGACGTCGAGCTTCACCTGGCCGTTCTCGACGCCTTCGAGTTTGACGTCGACGCCGAGCACGGAGGACTCGGCGTCCACGCCGCGGTCGAACGTGACGGTGCAGGCGTTGGTGGTGCAGTCGACGTTGTCGGTGCTGCAGGCGGTCAGCCCGCCGAGTCCGAGCACCACGGCGGCGGTGACCGCGGCGAACCTACGGGTCAGAGTCGTCATGTGTGTCGAGTCTACCGACCGGGCGCAATCCGGCCGCCGTGCGCGGCCGCCGGCCGCGCGGGTCCGTCACGCCGGCGGGTCCTCGCCGACCAGGCCGTCGACGGCCTCGCGGAGGAGGTCGGCGTGCCCGACGTGGCGGGCGTACTCGTCGTGCAGGTCGATCAGGATGCGGCGCAGGTTCGGGGACTCGCCCGAGTCCCACCGCGTGTACTCGGCGGGGCGGTCCAGCGCGGCCTCGCCGTGCAGGACCTCGGCCATGGCGGCGCGGGAGCGGGTGACGGCCGCCTCCCACAGCGAGTACAACTGCCGCGGTTCGTCGTTGACCGCGCTCCGCCACACCCAGCCGGGGTCGGCGAGGGCCTCCGGGGCGTCGAGGGGCGGGCCGGGCGGGCGGCCGGTGAAGTCGATGGTGTAGCGCTCCTCGACCGCGGCCAGGTGTTTGAGCAGCCCGCCCAGGGTCATCGCGGACGGCGGGAGCTGGCGGGACAGGGCCGCCCGGTCGAGGCCGCCGGTCTTCCAGGCGAACTGGGCGCGGGATCGTTCGAGGGCGAACAGGAGGAGTTCGGTCTCGCCGGCGTCGGGCTTCGGTTCGTACATGCCTGGCACCCTAGGACCTATTCCGGACGGAACGCTTCCGGAATGATGAACCCCGTGGAATCCCCCGTCGCGCGAGCGCTCGTCACCCTCGAGCTGCTGCAGAGCACTCCGGGGATCACGGCCGAGCGGATCGGGGCCCGGCTCGGCGTGTCGGAGCGGGCGGCCCGCCGATACGTGGCGATCCTGCGCGAGGCCGGCATCCCCATCGAGTCGGTGCGGGGGCCCTATGGCGGGTACCACGTCGGGCGGGGTCAACGGCCGCCGCCCCTGCTGTTCACCGCGACCGAGGCGCTCGGCCTGGTCATGGCCGTCCTCGACAGCCGGCCCGACGCCACCATCGACAGCGCCCTGGGCAAGCTCATCCGGACCCTCCCGGAGCCGATCGGTACCCAGGCGGAGGCCGTCCGCCGCTCCGCCGCCGCCGGGCAGTCAGCTGGACATTCCCCCGCCCGGGCCGACCCGCAGACGACGGCGACCCTCGTCCAGGCGTGCACGGAGCGGCGCCGGGTCCGGCTGCGCTACCGGCCCGAGTCCGGTGCGGTGTTCACCACCGACGCCGACCCGTGGTCCGTCGTGGTCCGCTTCGGCCGCTGGTACCTCCTCTGCCGGTCCCACCGCGCCGGTGCCCGCCGCGCCTACCGGGTCGACCGCATCCGGTCCGTGGACGTCCTGCACACCACGTTCGAGCCCCCACCGCCCTTCGACCCCCTGGCCGCCCTGGAGGAGCAGCTCGCCACCGGCTGGGACTACGCGGTGAACGTCCTGGTCGAGGCCCCGTACGCCGCGGCCGCCGAACGGGTCCCGCGCTCCCTCGGCCGGCTGGAACCCGCGGGGACGTCACGATGCCGGCTGATCGCCACGACCGGCGACCCGAACTGGTACGCCCAGCAGCTGGCCGCGTTCCCCGTGCCGATCCACGTCGAGGGCGGCCCCGAGCTGCGCGCGGCCGTGGCGGCGATCGGCCGCCGGCTGTCCCAGGCCGCTATCGCAGCCGGCGGCGCTCCAGATACCACATGAGCAGCCCGGCCACCGCGATCCCCGTGGCCGCCAGATACAGGATGGTCAAGGGCCAGGCGTGCGGCCGGATCAGCAGCCCGGCCTCGAGCAGGAACAGCGCCCCGAACGTGGCCACCGACGACCGGCGCCAGGCCTCCCCGCTCTGCCGGGCCGGTCGCCAGGCCCGGCTGCGCACCCACAGGACCAGCGCCACCACGATGACCGCCAGCCCAGTCAGGCTCAGACCGATCCCGATCCAGTCACGCATGTGTATGTCTTACCGCATCGGCACCGATCCCGTCATGTTTGACATGCCGCCGATGTCAGGGCATGTACGGCGGTGCGACGCCCCAGCCCCACTTCGGCACCGGCGCCTCGGTGACGGGCCGCGCGTCCGGCTGGGAGTTGGCGACGGCCAGGCGGGTGCCCCACTCCAGGTAGCCGACGAACGCGGCCCGGAACTCGGGGTCGTCCGGCAGCCCGACCTCGTCGGCGGCGTCTACGATCAGGCTCAGCCAGCGCCGCCGCTGCGGCTCGGTGAGGGCGCGGCCGAGGTGTTTGCGCAGCATGTGCGGGTAGCCGCCGCGCTGCTCGGTGTAGGCCGCCGGCCCGCCGAACACCTCGCCCAGCCACATCGCCACGAACCGCGGGTGCTCGGCGTCCATGTGCGCGAACACCGGCGCGAGCACGTCATCGACGCGGACCTGGCGGTAGAACGCCTCGCACAGCCGCTCGAACGCCGCGCTGCCACCGGCCCACTCGTACAGGCTCGGAATACCGTTGTCGTCAGCCACGGTTCGAGCTGATCATGTAGCGGGTGGCTGCGACAAGTACGCACCTTTCGGTGCGTCGGGGGAGGTGTGCCGGTGAAGCGATACCACTGCCCGGTCGAACTGGCCGTCGACATCATCGGCGGCAAGTGGCGCCCGGTCGTCCTGGCCCATTTGAAGGAAGGCATCCATCGGTACGGTGAATTGCGCCGCCTGATGCCGGACGTCACCGAGAAGATGCTCACCCAGCGGCTGCGGGAGCTGGAGGCGGACGGCCTCATCTCCCGCCGCGACCTCGGCACGAACCCGCCGCACGTGGAGTACGCCCTGACCGACGAGGGCCGCTCCCTGGCCCCGGTCCTGCAGGCGCTCTACGACTGGGGCGCCGCCCGCGCCGAACGCACCGGCACGGCCATCCAGGCGCCCACAGCATGAGGTCCCTGCACCCGAGGGCCCTGCGAACCGGCGATCTCGTCGTCATCGCGGCGCTGTCCGGCCCGCTGCACGCGCAGTACGAGCCCGGCCTCGACCACGCCGTCACCGTCCTGCGGGACATGGGCTTCCGCGTCCGCCGCTCCCCGCTCCTCGAGGCCGGCCAGCACCATTGGTGGCTGGCGGCCCGGCCGGAGACGATCGCCGCCGAGCTCAACGGCCTGCTGCGCGACCCCGAGGTCCGCGCGATCATCGCGCACGACGGCGGCCAGGCGGTGCTCGGCTACCTCGACCTGATCGACTACGCCGCGATCACCGCCGACCCCAAGCCCATCCTCGGGTACAGCGACATCTCCCTGCTGCACCTGGCGCTGCACGCCCGCACCGGCCTCGTCGGCTTCCACGCGGACCTGGCCACTCCGGGCCTGGGCACGGCCTGGCCGGCCGCCACCGCCGAGCGCCGGACGGCACTCGAACGGCTCTACCGTACCCTGCTGACCGAGGAAAAACCGATCGGTTTCCTACCGTCGACCCCGACCTGGGAGTGCTGGCGCCCGGGCCGCGCCGAGGGCCGCCTCATCGGCGGCGTGATCAACCGCATCGCCCTGGTCCAGGCGACGCCCTACGCCCCACCGGCCGAGGCGTTCGACGGCGCCATCCTGTTCTGGGAGGAGCTCGGCGGCCAGGCCTCATACGTGTGGAGCTACCTGCACGTCCTGCGCCACGCCGGCATCCTCGACCGCATCGCCGGCATGGTCGTGGGCATCCCGGCCGCGATCGAAGGCCTGGGCACCCGGGCGACCGGACTCCCGGCCCTGTCCGACATCGTCCTCGACGCGCTCGGCGACCGGGACATCCCGGTGCTCGGCAACGTCGAGTTCGGCCACGCCGGCCCCAACCTCCCCATGCCGCTGGGCCTCCGCGCCGCCCTCGACGCCGAAGCCCGGACCCTGTCCCTCCTCGAACCCGCGGTCAGGGCCTAGCAATCCCTTCGCCCACGCCGGACTCGACGTGAAGGAGCCTCCTCGGTGGATGCCGCGAGTGGTCTCAGCGGCGGGGTCGTCGCGCTCACCCTCGGTGCCGCGGTGCTGCACGCGGCCTGGAACGCGGTCGCGCACGGGGTCCGGGATCGGCTGGTCGGGTTCGCGTTGATGGGCGTGGCCGACGTCGCCGCCGGTGGGGTGGCGGTGCTGGTGCTCGGGTGGCCGCCGGCCGGAGCCTGGCCCTACGTCATCGCCTCGGCCGGGCTGCACGTGGTCTACGTGCTGCTGTTGTGGGCCAGCTACGAGCTCGGGGACTTCAGCCAGGCGTATCCGCTGGCCCGCGGCAGCGCGCCGTGGCTGGTCGCGGTGATCGTGCTGGTGCTCGGGCACCGGATGCCGTGGGTGCAGGCGGCCGGGATCGTGGTGATCACCGCCGGGCTGCTCGGCCTGGCGTTCGTCGGTGGGGTGCGGCGCGGGCGGGCGGTGATCGGGGCGGCCCTCGCGACCGGGGTGGCGATCGCGGGGTACACGGTCGTCGACGCGGCCGCGGTCGCCGTCACGCCCGTGCCGGTGTACGCGGCGTGGCTGTTCCTGTTGCAGGGCCCCGTGCTGCCGGTGATCGCGCTCGTGCGGCGGAAGGGCAAGCTCGTCGAGCAGGCGCGGGGGCTCTGGGCGGCGGGGATCGGCGGCGGCCTGGTCTCCATCGCCGCCTACGGGCTCGTGCTCGTCGCGCAGACCAGCGGGGCCACGGCCGCGATCGCGGCGCTGCGCGAGTGCAGCATCGTGATCGGGGCGCTCATCGGGGCCGCGTTCCTCGGTGAGGACCTGGGGCGGCGGCGGGCGATCGCGGCGGCCGTCGTCGCGGCCGGCATCGTGCTGGTGAGTCTGTAGACGCTGAGCGGGGCCGGACGCGTCCGGCCCCGCTCAGCACGAGGACCTCAGGCGCGGGTCCACTTCTGGTTGGCGGCGCCGGTGCAGTCCCACAGTTGCAGCTGGGAGCCGTTGGCGGTGCCGTGGCCGGCCACGTCGACGCAGCGGTTCGCGGCGATGTTCACCAGGTCACCGGCGGCTGAGAGGGTGAACTTCTGCGCGTTCGTGCCATTGCAGGTGTACAGCTGGATCGCGGTGCCGTTCGCCGTCCCCGCGGCGGCGGCGTCCATGCACTTGCCGAGGGCCCGCACGGTGCCGTCCGAGCCGATCGTCCACTGCTGCGCGCCCGTGCCGTTGCAGTCGTAGACCTGCAGGCGGACACCGTCGGCGGGGTTGGCGCCGGGGATGTCGATGCAGCGGCCGCTCTCCGTCCCGCGCAGGGCGTTGCCGCCCGGCGGGGGAGTGGTGCTCGACGTGCTCACGTGGACGTAGTCGACGAGCATCCGGTTGACGGACGGGGTGCTGCCGTCGGGGCTGCCGGGGAACGGGCCGCCCACGGCCAGGTTGAGGATGATGAAGAACGGATGGTCGTAGACCCACGGGTTGCCGCGGGTGCTGGCCGGGGTGGCGCGGAAGTACTCCGAGCCGTCGATCGTCCAGATGATCAGGTTGGGCGACCAGTCGACAGCGAACGTATGGTAGGCGTTGCCGAGGGGCTGGCCGATGTTACGGGTGCCGCCGACCGCGTTGCCGCCGGAGTAGCCGGGGCCGTGGATGGTGCCGTAGACCGTGTTCGGGTCCCGGCCGACGTTCTCCATGATGTCGATCTCGCCGTCGTTCGGCCAGTTGCCGCCGCCCAGCATCCAGAACGCGGGCCACAGGCCGTTGCCCTTCGGGACCTGGATGCGGGCCTCGATGTGGCCGTACTGCTGGGTGAACTTCCCGGCCGTCTGGATGCGCCCGGAGGTCCACTGGCACGTGCCGTACCAGCAGGTGCGCCCGCCGCTCTCGCGCCGGGCCTCGATGACCAGGTGGCCCTGGCCGTCCTGGAACACGTTGCTGGTACCGCTGTTGTAGTACTCGAGCTCGGAGTTGCCGAAGCCGCCGCCCCCGGTGTCGAAGTTCCACTTCGAGGCGTCGACGCCCTGACCGCTGGCGCCGCTGAAGTCCTCGTTCCACACGACGGCGGCCTGCGCGGCGGTGGGTGCCGCCGCGACGATCAGGCCGGTCGCGGCGATCGTCGCCATCAGCGCGGCGGACGCCAGTGACCTGAGTCTGCGCATCTGCTTACCTCCCCAGGCGGATTTGTGAGGTTACTTAACAGATCCATCGGAGGCTATGGCTTGTCCGGCCGTGCGTCAATATATGACTTGAACTAAGACACGCATTGACAACTAATAGTTAACTTTCCTATCGTCGGCGGCACCTTTACCCGAGGAGCCCCTATGCGACGATCCGCCCTCGCCGCCGCGGCGATCGCGGCGGTCACGGCCGCCGCCGGCCTGGCCGTTGTCCTGGCCGCCCAGCCCGCCGCCAACGCCGCCACCCTGCCCAACGGCTTCCGCAGCATCGGCTACATGCCGTCGTGGGCCGGCAGCGCCACCGCCATCCAGTACAACAAGCTGACCCACGTCAACTACGCGTTCGTGCTGCCCAACAGCAACGGCAGCCTCGGCGGGCTGGACAACCCGTCGAAGCTGCAGCAGATCGTGTCCCTCGGCCACGCCGCCGGCACCAAGGTCTCGATCTCGATCGGCGGCTGGAACGACGGCAACGACTCCGCGTTCGAGGCCCTGGCCGGCAACGCGACCGCCCGCACGGCGTTCGTCAACAACGTCGTCAACCTGATCAACCAGTACAACCTCGACGGTGTCGACATCGACTGGGAGTACCCCGACCCCGGCACCTCCGGCAACAACTACACCGCGCTCATGTCGCAGCTGAGCACCGCGATGCACAGCCGCGGCAAGCTGCTCACCGCGGCCGTCGTCTCCGAGGGCGGCACCGCCAGCGGCGTCCAGCCGGCCGTCTTCGGCTACGTCGACTGGCTCAACATCATGACCTACGACGGCGGCAGCCCGCACGCGAACTACGACTGGTCCGTCGCCGCCGTCAACTTCTGGAAGGGCCGTGGCCTGCCGGCGAACAAGGCCGTCATCGGCGTGCCGGTGTACTCCCGCCCCAGCTACGTCACCTACGCCGACCTCGTGGCCCGCGACCCGGCCAACGCCAACCGCGACTGCGTCACCGTCAACGGCGTGAACGAGTGCTACAACGGCCTGGGCACGGTCCGGCGCAAGACGAGCTGGGCCATGGCCAACGGCGGCGGCATCATGTTCTGGGAGCTGTCCCAGGACGCGACGGGCGCCAACTCGCTCATCAACGCGGCCTACGAGACCGCGACCGGCGGCGTCGGCCCGACCACCCCGCCGCCGACCGGCCGCACGGGCCGCATCACGGGCCTGGCGTCGAAGTGCATCGACGTGGCCGCCGCGTCGTCGGCGAACGGTGCCGCGATTCAGCTGTACACCTGCAACGGCACGAACGCGCAGACCTGGACGGTCGCCACGGACGGCACCCTGCGCGCCCTCGGCAAGTGCCTGGACATCACCGCGGCCGGCACCGCCAACGGCACCAAGATCCAGCTCTACGACTGCAACGGCACCGGCGCCCAGAAATGGACGTACAACACCGCCGACAGCACCCTGCGCAACCCCACCTCGGGCCGCTGCCTGGACGTGAGCGACAACAGCTCCGCCGACGGCGCGCGCCTGCAGATCTGGGACTGCTTCGCCGGCGCCAACCAGCGCTGGGTCCTCCCGTAGCCCACCGCGGCCGCCGTGCGTCCCGGCTGACGAGCTCCACCGCAGCCACACCCACGGCGGCCGCGCCCCGCCGCCCGACCAGCCATGCGCGCAATCCTGCAAATACCCCGTCAGGCGAAAATCCGAAGCAGGTCGCCGCGCAGTTGGCGAAGGCGGAGGGCGTTGCGGCACCCCGGCTGGAGGGGCACCGCGATGTGCGCTCGGCCGATGGGAACTACCGGAGTAGCTTTGGCTGCGACCGTTCTTTGGTTGCCCGATCGGTGGCTGGGGTTCGTAGTTCGCCGGCGGGTCCGTCGTGGTCACTATTCGGTGGTAACGGCGCGGGGGCGCCTGCGGCGACAAGGGCGGATCTGGTTCGTTGGTGGCTGGTTTTTGGGCGCCTTTGGCGGCTTTCGGCCAGAAATCACGCATCTATCACCGACGAATCGCAATGCTTTTTCGCCGTAGGCGCCGCGAATCGTTACCACCGAATGGTGACCACGGCGGGCCGCGCAGCGACAGGCGGACCGCCACCAGACAAACCGCGACCAGACCATGGTCGTAACCAAAGCTGTTCCGGTAGTGACCATCGGCCGAGCGCACATCGCGGTGCCCCTCCGAGCGGGGTGCAACAGCGAGCGCGGTGCGGCCGGTTACAGCGTCAAGCGTCCTGCCCGACCAGGGTGCGGACGCGGGCGGCGCCCAGGGACAGGAGCAGGGTGGGCAGGCGGGGGCCGGACTCGCGGCCGACCAGGAGGCGGTAGAGCAGCGAGAAGAACTCGCGCTGGGCGACCTTCAGCTCCGGGGTCGGCTTGGTGTCCATGGGCAGGCCCAGGCGGATCTTCGGGACGCCGTAGACCAGGCTGGTGAGGCCTTCGAGGGACCACTGGTCGTCGAGGCGCTGCGCGAGCAGTACCAATGCTGCCTTCTGCTCTTCGTCCAGGGAGGCGAGCAGATCCTTGTCCGGCTCGGTGCGCACGTGGGTGCGCGACTCGTCGGGGACGTAGGTGGTGACCCAGCGTACCGCGCAGTCGAGGCGGGGGCGGACGTCGTCGAGGGTGACGACCGGGTTGGCGGGGTCGATGTCGCTGAGGATGCGCAGCATCTGGTCCGGGTCGCCGACGGTGATGTCGGCGACCGAGGCGAGCATCCGGTATGGCAGCGGGCGCGGGGTCACCGGGAGCGGGCCGGCGGCGGTGCCGACCGCGCGGTGGTAGGCGGCGGCGTCGGCGGGTGCGGCGGTGCCCTCGCCGACCTTGCGGCCGAGGGTGTCCCACTCGTCGTACATGCGCTGGATCTCGTCGTCGAACGCGATCTTGAACGCCTGGTTGGGGCGGCGGCGGCTGTAGAGCCAGCGCAGCAGCGGCGCCTCCATGACGGTGAGCGCGTCGCCGGGGACCGGGACGCCGCCGCGGGAGCTGCTCATCTTGGCCTGGCCGGCGATGGCGACGAACGCGTACATGGGGCCGATCGGGGCCTTGGCGCCGAAGACCTCGGCGACGAGCTGGGTGCCGACGACGAACGACGAGCCGGGGGAGGTGTGGTCGACGCCGGACGGCTCGAAGTGGACGCCCTCGTAGGACCAGCGCATCGGCCAGTCGACCTTCCACACCAGCTTGCCGTGGCGGTGCTCGCGCAGCAGCACGGTCGCGCCGTGGCCGTAGGAGCACGTGTAGGTCAGCTCGGTGGTGTCGTCGTCGTAGGCGGTGACGGTCGTCGTGTCGCGGTTGCAGACGGCGCAGTAGGGCCGGTAGGGGTAGTAGCCGGTGGCGCCCTCGCCGTCCTCGTCGTTCTCCTCCGGGGCGATCTTCGTGCGGTACTTCCCGAGCACGGCGTCGATGTGGTTGCGCTCGCGCATGGCCAGGAGGATCTGCTCGACATAGGCGCCGGAGGCGTACATCTCGGTCTGGCTGATCCCGCGGTAGCGCACGCCGAGCTCCTCGAGGGAGGCCGCCATGGCCGCCTTGAAGTGCTCGCCCCAGCTGCCGTAGGGGCTGCCGGGCGGCGGCGGGACGCTGGTCAGCGGGCGGCCGATGTGCTCGGCCCAGGACTCGTCGACGCCCTCGATGCCGGCCGGGACCTTGCGGAACCGGTCGAAGTCGTCCCACGACAGGATGTGCACGACGTCGTGGCCGCGGCGGCGGATCTCGTCGGCGACCAGGTGCGGGGTCATGACCTCGCGGAGGTTGCCGAGGTGGATGGGGCCGGAGGGGCTCAGGCCGGACGCGCAGACGATGGGCTTGCCCTCTTCGCGGTCCTTCGCGGCCTCGATGACCTCGTCGGCGAAGCGGGCTACCCAGTCGTCAGCGATACTGTGCGTCACCCGTTTATTCTGGCCGACCCGCTCCAGCCATTTTTATTCGGCCCCCGACTCCCGCAGCAATGTCGAGATGCGGGACATGAGCTCGCTCGGCTCGAACGGCTTCACCAGGTAGTCGTCGGCGCCCGCGGCGAAGCCGGTGCTCACGTCCAGCCACTGGCCGTGCGAGGTGAGCATCAGCACCGGCATCTGCTCGGTGTCGGCGGTCTCGCGCAGGGCCCGGCAGACCTCGAGGCCGTTGATGCCGGGCATGCTGACGTCGAGGATGGCCAGGTCCGGGTGTTCGCGGCGGGCCGTGTCGAGGGCGCTGCCGCCGTCCGCGCAGGCGAGGACCTGGTGGCCGGACGTGTCGAGCAGGAACGTCAGCAGGTCGCGGATGGCCAGGTCGTCCTCGGCCACCAGAACGGTCGACATCCGCATCCTCCCCGTACCGATCTCCGTCAACCCACTATATGAACAAATCCGGTCAAATACCGTTGAGCCGTGCATTCGGGGCGGTGGTACGTGCCGATCGCGCTGGCCGCGGTCGTGCTCCTGCTCGGGCTGCTCGCGACCGCCGGCGTGAGCGCGGTACTGATCCAGAAGGAGCGGCGCTCGGCCGCCCAGGCGATGGACCGGCAGGTCGACCTGGCCCAGGCCGCGGTGGGCGGGGAGGTCCAGCGGTACCTCGACACGATCGACAACCTGGCCGCCGCCCTCGGCTCCCACGACCTGATCACGCAGGCGGCGTTCGACCGGGCCACCGCCCGCGTGCCGGGCGAGAACCTGGCCGGCTCCACCGCGGTGGTCTACGTGGTGCCCCAGGAAACCCACTATCTCGCCGTCTACGGCCGGCAATTGGACGGACGGGAGCCGGCCGCCACAACCATGGATTTCGCGGGGGTACCGGAGATCGCCGACGTGCTCAGCGAGTCCCGGAGCCTGGGCGGCGCCGCGGTGTCGACGGCCGCCGTCGACGCGCAGGGCCGCCGCACCCTCAACCTGGCCACGCCGGTGCTCGCCCCGGACGGGACGCTGCGCGGGTTTGTGCTGCTGGGGCTGCGGGGGCCGGAGTTCTTCGGCGGTGCCATCGGCACGGTCGTGCACCCGCGGGTCACGGCGACACTCTCGGCGGCCCAGGAGGGCGGGGGGTTGCTGCCGCTCGCGACAGTACACCCGACGGCTCCTGGAACGGACGCGCTCGTGCGCACCGCCGATGTCAGCATCGCGCAGCGGCAGTGGCGGCTGAAACTGGCGGCCGACCCCCGGGAACTGCCCGGCGCGTACACCGACCGCCCGCTCGTCGCCGCGGCCGCCGGGGTCCTGCTGAGCGTGCTGGTCGCGGTCCTCGTCCACGTCCTGGGCTCCCGCCGGGCCAAGGCCCTGGACCTGGTGGGGGAGGCGACCCGGGACCTGCGCGCGGCCGGCGCCGAGGTCCGCGACCAGGCCGCTCTGCAGCAGGCGATCCTGCAGAGCGTCAGCGAGGGCGTCACCGTCGTCGGCGAGGACGGCCGCATCCTGCTGCAGAACCCGGCCGCCCGGCAGCTGCTCGGTGCCGCCGGCGACGCGGTCGCCCTGGCCGAGTGGCCCGCGCACTACGGCGTCTACCGGCCCGACCGGGTGACCCCGTTCCCGGCCGCCGACCTGCCGCTGGTGCGGGCCCTGGCCGGCGAGCCGGTGGACCGGGCCGAGATGGTGATCCGCAACCCGACCCACCCCGACGGCATCGTGGTCAGCGTCAGCGCCCGCCCCCTGGACCGGACCCGCGGCGGTCCCCGCGGCGCCGTCGCCGTCCTGCACGACGTCACCGCGCTGCGCCGCTACGAGACCGAGCTGGCGCAGTTCGCGGCGGTGGTGGCGCACGACCTGAAGAGCCCGCTGACCGCCGTGCACGGATTCGCGGCGGTGGCGGCCGACGCGGTGTCCTCCACGCCGCCCCGCGCCGAGACCGCCACGGCCGCGCTGCAGCGGGTCCGGCAGGGCGCGACCCGGATGCGGGAGATCATCGACGACCTCCTCGCGTACACCACCGCCCGGGACGCACCGCTGGACGTGGCCGACGTCGACCTGGTCGCACTGGTCGAGTCCGTGGTGGCCGAGCGCACCGCGCCCCGCCCGGTCGCGTTCCTGTCCCCCGCGGTCCTGGACGTGACCCCGCCGGCGCCGTCGGTGCGGATCGGCCCGCTGCCGCCCGTCCGCGCCGACCCCGGCCTGCTCCGCCTGGTCGTGGACAACCTGGTCGGCAACGCCGTCAAGTACACCCCGGCCGGCATGGCACCCCAGGTGGAGATCTCGGCCGCGGCCGTCCCCGGCGGCGTACGCCTCGTCGTCGCCGACCGTGGCATCGGCATCCCGGACGACGAGAAGGGCCGGGTGTTCGAGTCGTTCCACCGGGCCCGCCCCCTCGACTACGGCGGCACCGGCCTGGGCCTGGCGATCTGCCGGCGGATCGTGGAGCGCCACGGCGGCTCGATCACGGTCGAGGACAACCCCGGCGGGGGTACTCGGTTCAGCGTCCTGCTCCCCGGCGTCGCCGACGACCGGCACCGGCAGCAGCGCCCCTCGCCCGCCGCGCCCGCGCCCGCCGCGCCCGCGCCCGCCGCGCCCGCGCCAGCCGCGCCCGCGCCCGCGGTGCCGGGGTCCGGGTCCGCGCCGGCGGTGCGGGAGGCCGAGCCTGCGACGGCAGTGCGGGAGGCTGCGTCCGCGCGTGACGGTGTCGTGGTTGCGGCCAACCATAAAGTGAAATGAACTCTTATTTAAGACGATTGACATCGAGGGCGTCCGATCGAAGGATCTGGCAGGCAAGTTGCCTGTTAGATCTTGTCTGGAGGCCCTTCGTGAACCACCCCCTCAGGCTGGCCGGGCTGGGCGCCGCGGCCCTGCTGACCGTCGGCACCGTGACCACGGTCCTGGTCATGCAGGGCGCCGACGCGGCCACCGAGACCCTGTTGTCGCAGGGCAAGCCGGCCTCCTCGTCGTCGGTGGAGCTGGCGTCGCTCGGGCCCGGCCTGGCGTTCGACGGCAACACCGGCACGCGGTGGGCCAGCCTGGAAGGCTCCGATCCGCAGTGGATCAGCGTCGACCTGGGCGCCTCGCGGACCATCACGCACGTGAACCTCAACTGGGAGGCGGCCTACGGCAAGGCGTATCGCCTCGAGACCTCGGCGGACGGGTCCACGTGGTCGACCATCTACAGCACCACCAAGGGCGACGGCGGCACGGACGACCTCACCGGGCTGAGCGGCACCGGGCGGTATGTGCGGCTGTTCGGCACGGCCCGGGGCACGCAGTACGGCTACTCGCTGTATGAGTTCAAGGTGTACGGCAACGGCAGCACCGAGGGGACGCCGACGGGTTCCGTGTCGGCCTCACGCAGTACCACCGCCGGGCCTTCCGCTTCTGCTTCCGCAACGGCGTCGCCGTCCCGCAGCGCGTCCGCGAGTGCCTCGCCGACGAAAAGCCCGACCGGCACGCCGGGCAAGGATCTGAACGACCCGCGCAAGAAGGACATCGCGATGCAGCTGGTGTCCTCGGCCGAGAATTCGTCGCTGGACTGGAAGGCGCAGTACAAGTACATCGAAGATATCGGCGACGGCCGCGGCTACACGGCCGGCATCATCGGCTTCTGCTCCGGCACCGGCGACATGCTGGAATTGGTACAGCTCTATACGCAGCGGGTCCCCGGCAACGTCCTGGCGAAATACCTGCCGGCTCTGCGCAGTGTCGACGGCTCCGACTCGCACACCGGCCTGGACCCCAACTTCACGAAAGACTGGAAGACGGCGGCCAACGACCCCGCATTCCAGCAGGCGCAGAACGACGAACGCGACCGGGTGTACTTCAACCCGTCCGTCAACCAGGCGAAGTCCGACGGCCTGAGGGCTCTGGGCCAGTTCATCTACTACGACGCGATCGTCATGCACGGCCCGGGCAACAGCGCCGTGAGCTTCGGCGGCATCCGCAAGGCCGCCATGGCCAAGGCGAAGACTCCGGCCCAGGGCGGCGACGAGGCAACGTACCTCAACGCATTCCTGGACGCCCGCGTGGCCGCCATGAAGACCGAGGAAGCCCACAGCGACACCAGCCGCGTGGACACGGCCCAGCGGGTCTTCCTGAACAACCGCAACTTCGACCTCGACCCGCCGCTGTCCTGGAAGGTCTACGGCGACCCCTTCTCTATTGCCAATTAGGCAGGGGAAGCTTCGCCTCCACCCGCGCCCCCGCACGATCCACGCCACCGCGTGCGGTCGTGCGGGGCCGGAGTTACGACTTCGACGGCTGATCCGGCGCGCCTTGCGAAACGGCGCCGGGTCAGCCGTCTTCGGCTACTACGACCGACGAGTTGTGGCGGGCCCAGACCGCGGCCCGCTCCTCGTCAGTCGTGGCGCCGTGCAGCGCGGCGACGAGCGCATCCACCTCTGGCGTCATGACCGCGACGACGTCGGCACCGCCATCGTCGACCGTGGCGAAGGTGTGCGTCGTGCCGGCCGGAATGTCACGTGGTCGCCGAACCACGAAGTCACTCACGCCGCCGAACCTATCCCACGCATCGACGGCGGTACGAGCTGTCGCCCATTCGGCCGAGGTGATCGGGCGGCGGGGCGTGGGTGGTGGGTCAGGTGTCGATGAAGGTGACTGTTTCGGGCATGGTGGCCCGAGTGGTGCGCAGCGGGGGGACGGTTGGGTCCGCGTGGCCTACCGAGACGCCGCAGAGCAGGATCAGGTTGGCGGGGGCGCCTACGGTCTCGCTCACCGTTGTGCGGTATTGCGTCCACATCACCTGCGGGCACGTGTGCAGGCCCTCGGCGCGCAGGAGGAGCATGACGGTCTGCAGGTACATGCCGGCGTCGGTCCACTGGCCCGGGCCCATTGTCTGGTCCAGGTAGCAGAACAGGACGGCCGGGGCGCCGAAGGCGGCCGAGTTGAGGGCGGCGATCTTCGACGGGCGGGCCGGGTCGTCGCGGTCGATGCCCAAAGCCGCATACCGCTGGACGGCCGCGGCGGTGAAGCGGTCCGAGTATGGGGGGTGCAGGGCGGGCGGGTACATCGGGTACTCGCGCTCGTCGCCCGGGTCACCGGCGAGCGCCCTGGCCGTCGCGCGGCGTTTCAGGTCGGCCAGCGGGGCGCCGGTCACGACGTAGACGTGCCAGGGCTGCAGGTTGCCGCTGGATGGGGCCCGGGTGGCGGCGGTCAGGACGCGTCGCAGGACCGCGCGGGGGACCGGCTCGTCGGTGAACGCCCGCACCGCGCGGCGGGTGTCCACGGCCTCGTATACGTCGATCGATCCAGTATGACAAGCTCAGCGGGCGGAGTCGGAGCTGCTGGTCTCGGGGACCTTGGCGTCGCCGAGGATCGAGGCGATCGCGTCGGCGGCGCCGGGGCGGGCGAACAGGTAGCCCTGGCCGAACTCGCAGCCGAGGTCCTGCAGCGTCGACCACTGCTCCGCCGTCTCGATGCCCTCGGCGACCGTCTGCAGCTGCAGGGCCCGGCCCAGCTGGACGACGGCCTCGGCCAGGGTGGCGTCGCCGTGTTCGGTGGTGATGCCGTCGACGAACGAACGGTCGATCTTGAGGATGTCGACGGGGAAGCGCTTCAGGTACGACAGCGACGAGTAGCCGGTGCCGAAGTCGTCGATGGCCAGGCGGACGCCCAGCGCCTTGAGGCGGCCCAGCGTCTCGATCGTGGAGTCGGTGTCCTGCATGAGCAGCGACTCGGTGATCTCCAGGACGATCTGGTGCGGGTCGACGCCGGTCTCGGCCAGGATGCCGGCGACCTCCTCGACCAGGCCCTCGTGCTGGAACTGGCGGGCCGACAGGTTGACGTTGACCCGGATCGCGGCCGCGGCCGGGAACTCCACCCGCCACTGGGCCAGCTGCTCGCAGGCCTGGCGCAGGACCCAGCGGCCCAGGGGAACGATGAGGCCGGTCGACTCGGCCAGGGGGATGAACGCGTTCGGGCCGATCATGCCGCGGGCCGGGTGCTCCCAGCGGACCAGGGCCTCGACCCCGATCAGGCGGCTGGTCGGCAGGTCGACGATCGGCTGGTAGTGCACGACGAACTCGTCCCGGGCCAGGGCCCGCTCGAGCTCGGCCCGGTCCTCGGCCTCGCGCATGATGCCGGCGTACATGGCCGGGTCGAACAGGGCGTAGCGGTCGCGGCCGTCGCCCTTCGCCGCGTACATCGCCAGGTCGGCGTTGCGCAGCAGCTCACCCGGGTCGGGGCCGTCGTCGCCGTCGCCGGCCTTCGCGGTCGCCACGCCGATCGAGGCCGACGAGACGACGTCGCGGTTGCCGAGGCGCAGCGGGCGGCGGATCGCCGCGAGGAGCCGCTCGGCCAGGTCCATCGCCTCGATCTCGGTGATGTCCTCGACCAGGATCGCGAACTCGTCGCCGCCGAGGCGGGCCAGGGTGTCGGCGGCCCGCAGCTGCTGGTGCAGGCGCAACGCGGTGGTGGCGATGAGCTGGTCGCCGGCGTTGTGCCCGAGACTGTCGTTGACCAGCTTGAAATCGTCGAGGTCGACCAGCAGCAGGGTGATGCGGCCGCCGCCGCGGCGGTTGCGGGCGATGGCGTGCTCGAGGCGGTCGCGGAACAGGGCCCGGTTGGGCATGCCGGTCAGCGAGTCGGCGAACGCCTGCCGGGTCAGCTCCTCCTCCAGCTCCTTGCGGCCGGTGATGTCGCGGATGCTGATGACGGCGGCGTAGAGCGGGGCCTCGGTGGTGCGGTTGGTGCCGATGACCTCGGCCCAGATCCAGGTGCCGTCGGCCCGACGGACCCGGGACTCGGCGCGGCCGGTGTAGCCGGGGCCGCCGGTGATGACACCGCGCCACCACTCCTGCGAGATGGGCAGGAAGTCGGGGTGGGTGATCTCGGACAGCATGGCGCTGGTGACGAACCGCGGGTCGTAGCCCAGGACCGTCTTCACCGACGGGCTGGCGTAGGTGACGCCGCCGCCGTCGGCCCGGATGGCCAGGACCGCGTCGGTTGACGCCTCCAGCAGCGCCTCGACCTTGCGCTCGGCGGCGCCGCGGGCCCGGTCCATGCGGCGGCGGTTGCTGGCGGTCTGCGCGCAGAACCAGGCGACCCCGGCCATGAGCGCGACGGTCAGCGCGGCCAGGGTGCCGCCGACGGGCCGGTCGCGGGTGAGGAACAGCCCGAGGTAGCCCAGGACGCTGAGCGCGCCGATCGCGATCACCGAGCCCTTGTCGGCCATGGCGGCCGCCGAGGCCAGGACCAGCATCACGCCGGCCGGGTAGATGGCCAGGGCGGCGGTGTCGTACGCCGTGTAGGCGAGCAGCAGCGCGAGGTTGGCCAGCCACCAGGCGGCGAGCGCGCGGGGCAGCCAGGAGGCCTCGACGTACCGCTCCCACGGCAGCAGCCCCAGCCCGGCCTGCGCGACCGCGCCCAGGGCGATGGCGCTGACCACCCACGGTCCGCTGCCCCAGTCCAGGTGCGCGCGCACGGCGCCGATGAGGACGACCCCAACGGCGACCCAGGTTCCAAGCCTGATCTGACGGGCCCGGTACTCGATCTCGTGCTGCTCGAGCGCACTTTCCGGCATGCCCGCTTCTTCGGTGCGCCGCGGCCGGAGCTGAGTGCGGTTCTGGTGCAGTCTCGTGATTGTGACCCGTCAGCGGGTACCACTGCCGCCTTATAGTCTTTGGACCATGGTAGTCGGACGACTTGTCGCGGCCGTGATGGCCGTGTCGCTGGTCGGGCCGGTGCTGGAGCCTTCGCCCGCACCGGCCGACACGACGACCGTCGTGCCGTGCCCATACGCGTCCATCGCCACCATCCCGCCCACGCCGGCTTCCCCGGAGCGGGACCCGGCCGCGCCCGTCGTCGGCGGGCCGCGGCTGGGCACCACCGGCCTGGCCGTCCCCGCCGGCGCCGCCGCCCCGCCGACCACCTCGGCGATGGCCTGGATGGTCGCCGACCTCGACACCGGCGAGGTCCTCGGCGCCTGCAACCCGCACCTGCGCCGCCGCCCGGCCAGCGTCCAGAAGCTGCTGCTGGCCGCGGCCGCACTGCCGAAGCTCGACCCGAACCTGGTCGTCGAGGCGACCGAGAGCGACGTGAACGTCCCCGCGGACAGCTCACTGGTCGGGCTGATCGCCGGCGGGAAGTACCCGGTGTCGGCCCTGTGGATCGGGCTGCTGCTCGAGTCCGGCAACGACGCCGCGGCCGCCCTGGCCCGGGTCGCGGGCGGGGACGGCGGGGAGGCGGCCACGGTCGCGGCGATGAACGCCGAGGCGCACCGGCTCGGCGCGGACGACACCCACGCCGTCACGCCGTCCGGCTACGACGCCCCGGACCAGTTCACCAGCGCCTACGACCTGGCCCTGATCGCCCGCGAGAACTTCGACCGCCCGGCTTTCGTGCAGTACGACAGCATGCTGAGCTACCAGTGGCCGGCGGCGCCGCCGAAGGACCCCAAGGGCTTCCAGATCCAGAACGAGAACAAGCTGCTGACCGAGTATCCGGGCGGGATCGGCGGGAAGACCGGCTTCACCGACGAGGCCCGGCACACGTACGTCGGCGTGGCCAAGCGCGGCGACCGCCGGCTCGTCGTCACCATCATGGGCGCCGAGATCGTCCCGGCCCGGGCCTGGAAGCAGGGCACGACGCTGCTCGACTGGGGGTTCGCGCAGCCGGCCGGCGCGTCCGTCGGGCACCTCGTCACCGTGGAGGAGGCGGCGAAGCTGCACACCCCGCCGCCGTCGCCCACCCCGAGCACACCGCCGGCGGCCGCGGCCGGGGGCACGGCGGGCGCCCAGCCGTCCGTGCCCGGCCGCACGCTGTCGTTCAGCGTGGTGGCCCTGGCCCTGCTCGTCGCGCTCTTCACGGCCGGCACCGTGGTGATGATCCGCCGCGCCCGCCGGGTCCGGGTCTAGCACCGGGCCGGCCCGTGCTCCGGGCGGCCGCCGGCGCGCTGCGCGGGCCGGCGGCCCGAGCCGGTCCCGGCGGTGTAACTTTCGATCATGACGACTCTGCCCAGCGCCCGGACCGCCGACCCCGCGGACGCCCCGCCGATCCGATGGGGCATCATCGCGCCCGGCTGGATCGCCGGTCAGTTCGCCGACGCCGTGCACAAGTACTCGAAGTCCACCGTCGCCGCCGTCGGCTCCCGGTCGCAGCCGCGGGCCGAGGAGTTCGCGGCCCGCTACGGCGCCCGCGCGTACGGCTCCTACGAGGCCCTCGTCGCCGACGACGGCATCGACGCCGTCTATGTCGCGTCCCCGCACAGCCACCACGCCGAGCAGGCCCGCCTCGCATTGCGGGCGGGCAAGCCGGTGCTGATCGAGAAGGCGTTCACGCAGAACGCGGCCCAGGCGGCGGAGCTCGTCGACCTCGCCGGCGCCTCCGGTCTGCTGCTTATGGAGGCGATGTGGAGCCGCTTCCTGCCGCACTACGACGTTGTGCGGCAGCTGCTCGCCGACGGTGCCCTCGGCGAGGTCCAGACGACCGCCGGCGACCACGGCCAGTACTTCGACATCGCCCCCGCGCACCGCCTGCTCAACCCCGACCTGGCCGGCGGGGCCCTGCTCGACCTCGGCATCTACCCGGTCTCGTTCACCTCGTTCGTCCTCGGCGCCCCCGACGAGATCCAGGCCACCGGCACCATGACCGCGACCGGCGTCGACGCGCAGGTCACGGCGGTGCTGCGGACCGGGGCCGCGCACGGCATCGTCTCCACCACCCAGACCGCGAAGACGCCGACGACGGCGAGCGTCTCCGGCACCGCCGCCCGGATCGAGATCGCCGGTGACTTCTACGTGCCGCAGGCCGTGCGCCTCACCACCCGCACCGGCGAGACCCAGGAGTCCGCCGCCCCCGCCATCGCCGGCCACGAGGGCCTCGTCTACCAGGCCGCGCACTTCGCCGAGCTGCTCCGCGCCGGTTCGACCGAGTCGCCGCTGCTGCCGCTGGCCGAGACGCTGACGATCATGCGGACCCTGGACGAGATCCGCCGCCAGATCGGCCTCGTCTACCCCAACGAGCGGGCCGCCTAACGGCTGCTGAGCACCCGGGCCAGCTGCCGCCGGGACGTGATCCCCAGTTTTCTGAAGATCTTCATGAGGTGGTACTCCACTGTCGACGCGGTCACAAAGAGTCGGGTGGCGATCTCGGCATTGGTCGCGCCCTCCGCGGCCAGTGCGGCGACCCGGGCCTCCTGCGGCGTGAGATCGAGGTCCGGCACCGCCGTGCGGGCCCGCGCCTTGCGCCCGGTCGCCTGCAGCTCGATGCGGGCCCGCTCGGCGAACGCGGCCGCGCCCATCTCCGCGAAACTGTCGTAGGCGATCTGCAGCTGGGCCCGGGCCTCGGCCCGCCGCTTCTGCCGCCGCAGCCACTCGCCGTGCAGGAGGTAGGTGCGGACCAGCTCGGTGACGATCGTCGTGCCGGTGAGATGCTCGGCGGCCTCGCGGTAGAGCGCCTCGGCGTCCTCGGCCCCGGCCAGCAGCGCCTTCGACCGGGCCAGCAGGCCCAGCGCCCACGGGGTGCCACTGGCGGTCGCCCGCTCCCGGAGCCGCTCCAGCGCGGCCGCGGCGAGCTCCCGGTCCCCGGCCCGCACGGCCGCCTCGACGAGGTTGGGCACGGCCCGGTTCCCGTGGGCGATGACATCCTCGTGGAATCCGGGCGCGAGGAGTTCCACGGCCTCGGCGTAGCGCCCCCGCCCGAGCTCGAGCACCGCGAGGGAGTGCCGGGCGTGGTCGCCGAGGATCGCGTACCCGAGCTGCCCCTCCCACACGGTCACCGCGGTCTCGGCGGCGGCCCGGGCCTCGGCCTCCCGACCCCGCCACGCGAGCAGCTCGACCTGGCGGGACGTGTCCCCGGCCGGCACCCCGATCGCCGGCCCGAGGTCGTCGGCCTCGGCGAAGCAGGCCGCGGCCCGCTCGAACTCCCCGGACCAGACGGCCGCCGTGCCCCGCCCGGCCAGCTGTGCGTAGAGGGCGTGGAGGGCCCCTTGCCGCCGGGCGAGGGTGTCGGCGTGCTCGAGGATGGCGTGGAACCCTTCGTCGTCCCACAGGTCGTCGGCCACCCACTGCCCGGTCATGACGAACGGCACGGTCCCGTGCGCCACCTCCCGCTCGTCCCGCAGCGCCGCCACCGCCGCACGCAACAACGGCGCCGCGGCCCCGTACCCGACCGCGATCCGCGTGGCGAACGCGTCGACGAGCACCCGCACCGTGCTCCCCGCCCTGCGCTCACCCGGCCCGGTGAGCGCGGCTCGGCCCAGGTCGGCGAGGGTGGTGCCGGTCGTGTGGCGGCCGGCCAGGACGGCGGCGGCGATGGCTTCGAAGAGCAGGCCGTCGCGCAGGTCGGCCGGGAGTTCGGCGTCGGCGGCCACCGCGAGCATCGCCGCCGAGGTCACCGTGGCGATGCCGCCGCCGAACCAGGACAGGGCGGCTTTCAGGCGGTGGGCGGTGGCCAGCTCGACCGGGGTGCGCAGTTCGGGGAGGGCCAGGGCGTGGCAGCGTTCGGCCGCGGCCGGGTCACCGGCGACCAGGTGGGCCTCGGCCGCGACCAGGAGGCGGCGGGCGCGGTCCTGGGGGTCGGGGCTGAGCTCGGCCGCGCGGGCCAGGAACAGGGCCAGGGTCGCGTTGCCGCCGCGGGCGCCGGCCAGGGCCGAGGCGCGCTCGAGCTCGGCGGCCACGTCCTCGTCGAGGCCGGCGGTCGCCTCGGCGCGGTGCCAGGCCCTCCGGTCCGGGTCGGCCTGGGCGTCGATGGCGGTGGCCAGGGCGGCGTGGATGCGGCGGCGGGCGGCGGCCTCGGCGCCCGAGTACACCGCCGAGCGGATCAGCGGGTGGCGGAAGGCCAGGGCGGGGGCGGCGGTCAGGACGCCGGCGGCCACGGCCGGGTCGGCGGCGCCCGGTGGCAGGTGCAGCTCGGCGGCGGCCCGCCAGAGCAGGGCGGCGTCGTCGGGTGGGGCGGCGGCGGCCAGGAGGAGCAGGGACTGGGTGGGCGCGGGCAGGAGGCGCACCTGGCGCAGGAAGTGCTCCTCCAGGCGGCGGCCGAGGGGGAGGCGGTCGGGGAGGGGAGCGGCGCCGGACAGCTGGTCGGTCGTCAGCTCGGCGGTCAGCTCGATCAGGGCCAGGGGGTTACCGCGGGTGTCGGCGATGATGCGTTCGGCCACGGCCGGGGTGACGCCGCCCGGTGCGGAGCGCTCCAGCAGGTCGTGGGCGGCGGTGCCGGGCAGGCCGGTCAGGGCCAGGGTCGGCAGGCCGGCCAGCGCGGGCGCGGCTCCCGGCTCGTCGTCGCGCACGGCGATGAGCAGGCCAAGGCGGTCGGCGTGCAGGCGGCGGGCCACGAACGCCAGGACGGCCAGGGACTCCCGGTCCAGCCAGTGGGCGTCGTCGACCAGGCACACCAGGGGGCGGTCCTCGGCCACGCCGGCCAGCAGGGTCAGGGTGGCCAGGCCGATCAGGAACAGGTCGGCGGCCGCGCCCGTGGTCAGGCCGAACGCCATGGACAGGGCCGTGCGCTGCGGGTCCGGCAAATCGCCGACCCGGGCCAGGAACGGCCGCAGCAGCCGGTGCAGGGCCGCGAACGCCAGGCCGCGCTCCGGCTCGACCCCGGCCACCCGGGCCACCCGCAGGCCGTCGGCGGCCGCGGCGGCGTGGTCGAGCAGCCGGGTCTTGCCGATGCCGGGCTCCCCGGCCAGGACCAGGGCGGCGCTGAGGCCGGAGCGTACGGTCTCGGTGAACTCGTCGACGGCCAGGCACTCGCCGGACCGGCCGGGTAACGGCTCGGAGATCACGAACGCGAGCGTACCGGGGTCCGGTGCGCGCGTTCCATATGACAAGCGACGCAGGGCCGGACTGATGCGCGGGCGGGCGGGTAGGGACCGGCGCTGTGACGGATACATTGGTGCCGCAGACGCAGGACCCGCCGTTCCACGCGCTGCCGGCCGAGGAGGTCCTGGCCGCCGAGCGGGTCGACGCGCGGGCCGGGCTGAGCGCCGACGAGGCCGCGCGGCGGCGGGCCGAGCACGGGCCGAACCGGTTCACCGCGGCCCGGCCGGAGCGGCGGTGGCGGGCGTTCGTGCGGCAGTACGCCGACCCGATGCAGATCGTGCTGCTGGTGGCCGGGCTGGGCAGCGTCTACCCGCTGCGCCAGCTCGGCACCGGGCTGCTGCTGATCGCCCTCACCCTGCTCAACGCCGTCCTCGGGCTGCGGCAGGAGGGCTGTCAGGCGACACAGGCCTCGTCGGTCGAGGCGCAGTCGGCCGGCGGCGGGTCGCGGCCGCGGCCGCCGTGTCCGCGCTGCAGGAGGCGATGATCACCCGGGCCCGGGTGCGGCGGGGCGGGCGGACCGAATCCGTGCCGGCCGAGGACCTGGTGCCGGGGGACGTGGTCCTCGTCGAGGCCGGTGATCGGGTGCCGGCCGACGGTCGCCTCGTCCGGTCGGTGCGGCTCGAAGTCGACGAGTCGGCGCTGACCGGGGAGAGCGTGCCGGTCGGCAAGGACGCCGGGGTCGTCGCCGCGGCCGCCGCGGCGCTCGGGGACCGGGCCGACATGGTGTACATGCACACGAACGTCACCCGCGGCACCGGCGAACTGGTCGTCACCGCCACCGGCATGGACACCGAGGTGGGCCGGATCTCCGGGCTGCTGCAGACCGGCCAGGAGCCGCCGACGCCGCTGACCCGGCAGCTGAGCCGGCTGACCAACCAGATCCTGGTCGTGGCCGGGGCCGCGCTGCTGCTGTCGGTGCTGCTGAGCCTGGCCCGGGGCAACCCGTTCGACGTCGTCGTCACCGCGGCGATCGCGTTCGCGATCTCGGCCATCCCGACCGGGCTGCCGGCCGTCGTGACGACCATCCTGTCCCTCGGCACGCAGCTGCTGGCCCGCTCCGGCGCGATCGTGAAACGGCTGCGCTCCACCGAGACCCTCGGGTCCACGTCCGCGATCAACTCCGACAAGACGGGGACGCTGACGCTCAACCAGATGACGGTGGCCGAGGTGGCCGTCCCCGGCCGGCGCTACACGGTGACCGGCACGGGCTACACCGCCGACGGGGACATCCGGCGAATCGCGGGCGATCCGGCAGTACACCCGGAGCAATTGCTGTTGCCCTTCGCTCTGTGCGGTGATGCCGTCGTCTCCGGCGGGCGGCTGGTCGGCGACCCGACCGAGGGGGCGCTCGTCGTCCTCGCCGAGAAGGGCGGCCTCGACGTGGCGGCGACCCGGGAGCGGTATCCGCGGATCGCCGAGATCCCGTTCGACGCGGCGTACAAGCTGATGGCGACCTACCACCGGATGACCGACGAGGCCGGCCGCGACGTCGTGCGCTGCTTCGTCAAGGGCGCCCCCGACCAGCTCCTGGCCCGGACCGGGCTCGGCGACGAGGAGCGCGGGCGGTACCTGGCCGAGAACGAGCGGATGGCCGGGCAGGGGCTGCGCGTCCTCGCGACGGCCCGCCGCGACTACGACCCGGCCGGCTTCGACCCCGCCGGCGACCTGCTCGGCCGCCTCGACGGGCTCACCCCGCTCGCCCTGGCCGGCATCGTCGACCCGCCGCGGCCCCAGGCGAAGGAGGCGATCGCGGCCGCGCGGGCCGTCGGCATCGCCGTCCGCATGATCACCGGCGACCACGCGGTCACCGCCGGGGCCATCGCCGGGCAGCTCGGCATCCCCGGCCGGGCCATCACCGGCGCCGAGTTCGCGGCCATGGACGACGAGACCGCGACCCGCGAGCTCGGCGGCATCGGCGTCATCGCCCGGGTCACGCCCGAGCACAAGGTCCGCCTCGTCGAGCTCCTGCGGCGCCAGGGCCACATCGTCGCCATGACCGGCGACGGGGTCAACGACGCGCCCGCGCTGAAACGGGCCGACATCGGCATCGCGATGGGGATCACCGGCTCCGACGTGTCGAAGGAGGCCGCCGCGATGATCCTCACCGACGACGACTTCGCCACGATCGTCAAGGCCGTCGCCATCGGGCGGGCGCTGTACGACAACCTGAAGCGGTACGTCTACTTCCAGATGGGCGCCCTGATCGGCTTCATCGCCACGTTCCTCGGCGCCGGGGTCCTCGGCATTGCCGCCGGGGTGCCGTTCCTGCCGCTGCAGACGCTCTGGGTCAACTTCACCACCCAGGTCTTCCAGGCCGTCGGGCTCGGCTACGGCCGCCCCGAGCCGGACATCATGCACCGTCCGCCCCGCGGCGGCGACGAGCCGCTGCTGCCCGGGCGCACCCTCGGCCGGCTGACCGTCATCGGAGCCGTCCTCGGCGCGACCACCCTGGCCGTCATCGCCGCCGCCGACGCCGTCTCCGGCCCGGCCGTCGCGCGGACCATGGGCCTGACCACGTTCTCGCTGCTCAACCTGTTCCTGGCGGTGACCGTGCGCAGCGAGACCCGCTCGGTGTTCAGCCTCGACACGTTCGACGACCACCGGTTCCTGCTCACCAGCGGCCTGTCGCTGCTCGCGATCGTCCTCGCGACCGAGCTGGGCCCGCTGCAGCGGCTGCTGGACACGGTGCACCTCGGCGTCGGGCAGTGGCTCGCCTGCCTGGCCGCGTCGCTGACCGTGGTCGTGCTGTCGGAGGTGCGCAAGGCGGTCCGGCGGTGAACGACACGCTGCGCCGCCTCGGGCGGATCGGATGGTCGGTGGTCGGCGTGGTCGGCGGGGCCGGGCTCGCCGCGGCCGCGGCCGGGGTCCTGGTGCCGCTGCTGATGCCGCTGCTGCTGATGGTCGTCATCGCGGTGACCGTGCACCCGCTCGTCGAACGGCTGCGCCGGGTCGGGCTGGGGCGGGGCCCGGCGGCGCTGCTGGCCGCGCTCGTCCTGCCGCTCGGGCTGCTGCTCGTCGGCGGGCTGCTCGTCTGGGTGCTCCTGGCACAGGCCGGGGACTGGGTGCCGGTACTGGCCGAGGCCAAGCGGCAGCTGCCGGTCCCGGACCCGGCGGCCCGGCGGGCGGCGCTGCTCGGCGTCGGCTCCGCGGTCCTCGACGGCGCCGTCGTCGCCGGGCAGGTCGCGGTCGGGTTCCTCGTCGGCACCTACCTGCTGTACTACCTGCTGCGCGACGGTCCCCGGCTGACCCGGGGAAAGGTGCCGGCGGGGGCGACAACCCAGCTGCGGCGGTACATCGTCGGCACCGCGATCATCGCGGCCATGGACGCCGCCGTCATCACCCTCGGCGCGGCCGTCCTGCGCGTGCCGTTCCTGCTGACCATCGCCGTCGTGACGTTCGTCGCGGCGTTCGTGCCGTACCTCGGCGCCTGGGTCTCCGCCGTCTTCGCGGTCCTGCTGGCGCTCGGCGCGGGCGGGGTCACCACGGCCGTGTGGATGGCCGTCATCGTCCTCATCACGCAGAACGTCCTCGAGGGCATCCTGCGCCCGTACGTCTTCGGCAAGGCCCTCAACCTGCACCCGGTCGTCGTGCTCGCCGTGACGGTGCTCGGCGCGGCCCTCGGCGGCCTGTGCGGAGTGTTCCTGGCCCCGCCCCTGGCCGCGATCGCCCGGTCGTGGTGGACGGCGCGGCACACCGCCCACCACGACGCCGACGGCTAGACGGAGGTCAGGTGGGCGGCCTCGATGGCGTCGCGCAGCTGCTGCTCCGCGGTCGTGCTCAGGGAGCTGCGCAGCAGCCGCCCGCCGAAGTTGTACGGCGCCATCTCGGCGATGACCTTGTCCACGGTGACCTGGTCGACGAGCAGGAACAGCGCCGCCGAGCCGGGCTGCAGCGCCGCGCCCACGTCCTTCATGAAGCGGTCGTCGACGCCGGTGTCGACGGCCTTGCCGGCCAGGGCCCCGGCGCCCGCGCCCACGGCCATGCCGAGGAACGGGGCCAGGAAGAGCAGGCCGATGAGGCCGCCCCAGAGGGCCCCGCCGGCCGCGCCCGCGCCGACCGCGGACGCCGACTGGTGCAGCTTGACCTTGCCGCCGGGCTCCGACTCGGCGACGGCCGCGTCACGGACCTTGATCAGGCCCTGCCGCTGCAGGTCGATGATCTTCTCTCGGGCGGCGTTCGCGGTCGCGACGTCGCGGTATCCGATCGCAATGAGATCGCTCATGGGCTCCAGATTCCGGCCACCGCGGGTGATGCCGCCCCACCCGCGCGGATGGTGACCTCGGCGCATGAGCGGTACGGAGCGGAGCGGAGTGGCCGCGATGGGGCCAGCACAGATTTGGCTCAGGCCGGCGCCGGAGCTTGCGGAGGTGTCGGCATGAGCAATCCGGAGCGGGACAGGGTGGCGGCGTTCGGGCGGCCGGAGGACGGGGTCCTCGGCGCCAGCCCGTGGTACCGGTGGGGGCCGTACCTCAGCGAACGCGCCTGGGGCACCGTGCGTGAGGACTACAGCGAAGGCGGGACGGCGTGGGAGGCGTTCCCGCACGAGCACGCCCGCTCCCGCGCGTACCGGTGGAGCGAGGACGGGCTCGGCGGGATCTGCGACGCCGAGCAGCGGGTCTGTTTCGCGCTCGCGCTGTGGAACGGCGAGGACCCGATCCTCAAGGAGCGGATCTTCGGGCTCACCGGCAACGAGGGCAACCACGGCGAGGACGCCAAGGAGTACTGGTGGTACGCCGACGCCGTGCCCAGCCACGCCTGGCTGCGGTGGCGCTACCACTACCCGCAGCGCGCCTTCCCGTATGCCGACCTCGTCGCGGAGAACGGGCGGCGCTCGCGGCAGGAGCCGGAGTACGAGCTGCTCGACACCGGCGTGTTCGACGACGACCGGTACTGGATCGTCGAGACCGACTACGCCAAGGCCGACCCCGACGACATGCGGATCCGGGTCCGGGTCACCAACGCCGGGCCCGAGACGAAGACGCTGCACGTGCTGCCGACGGTGTGGTTTCGCAACACGTGGTCGTGGGAGCCGGGCGCGCCGCGGCCCCGGCTGGCCGCGCTGGACGGCACCGCGATCGGGATCGGGTCCGGAAGCCCGCTGGTCCTGCAGGCCGCCCCGGGGCCGGACGGCTCGATGCCGCTGCAGGTGTACTGCGACAACGAGACCAACACCCAGCGGCTCTTCGGCAGTCCCGGGTCGGCGCAGTACCCCAAGGACGGCATCAATGACCATGTCGTGGACGGCGCCGCGACCGTCAACCCGCAGCGGGAGGGCACGAAGGCCGCGTTCTGGTATCAGGTGACGGTCCCGCCGGGCGAGACCGCGCACCTGTCGCTGCGGCTGGCCCCGCAGGCCGACCCGGACGCGTTCGGGCCGTCGTTCGACCGGGTCCTGGCGCGGCGCCAGGGGGAGGCGGACGCGTTCTACGCCGGGCTGACCCCGGCCGGCACCGGCGCCGAGGACGCCATGATCATGCGGCAGGCGTTCGCCGGCATGATCTGGGGCAAGCAGTTCTACCACTACGACGTCGCCAAGTGGCTGCGCGGCGACCCGGCCCAGCCGGTGCCACCGCCGGGGCGGCAGCAGGGCCGCAACGCCGGGTGGCGGCACCTGGACGCGTTCGACATCATGTCGATGCCGGACCCGTGGGAGTACCCGTGGTTCGCCGCCTGGGACTCGGCCTTCCACGCCGTCGCGCTCGCGCACCTCGACCCGGCGTTCGCGAAGTACCAGCTGCTGCTGCTCTGCCGTGAATGGTTCCAGCACCCCAACGGGGCGATCCCGGCCTACGAGTGGGCGTTCGACGACCTCAACCCGCCGGTCCAGGCGTGGGCGGCGCTGCAGGTCTACGACATCGACGGCCGCCGCGACAAGCACTTCCTCGGCCGGATCTTCGCGAAGCTGATGCTCAACTTCACGTGGTGGGTCAACCGCGAGGACCGGGAGGGCAACAACCTCTTCGAGGGCGGCTTCCTGGGCCTGGACAACATCGGCCCGATCGACCGCTCGCACCTGCCCGAAGGCCACGTTCTGGAGCAGTCCGACGCGACCGCGTGGATGGCGTTCTACTGCCTCAACCTCCTCGAGATGGCCCGCGAGCTCGAGCTCGACGACCTCGCCGTCAAGTTCCTGGAGCACTTCGCGCTCATCTCCGAGGCGATGCGCGGCCGCGACCTGTGGGACGAGCAGGACGGCTTCTACTACGACCGGCTGCGCCGCCCCGACGGGAGCAGCACCCCGCTGAAGGTCCGCTCGATGGTCGGCGTCATCCCGCTGTTCGCGACGAAGGCCCTGCGGGAGGACGACTTCCACCGGATCCGGCGGCACTGTCGCGCCTTCGGTGACGTGTCCGAGGAGCACGTCATCCACACCGGCGACGGCGAGCGGGTCGTCGCCGTCGGCGTCGCCGCGCACGGCCGGGTCCGGCGCATCCTGCCGCACCTGTTCGACGAGGCGAGCTTCCTGTCCCCGCACGGCCTGCGCGCCCTGTCCCGCTGGCACGCCGAGCACCCGTTCAGCATCGACCTGCCCGGCGGGACCGCGACCGTCGGCTATGAGCCGGCCGAGTCCAGCAGCGGCATGTTCGGCGGCAACTCCAACTGGCGCGGTCCGCTGTGGATGCCGCTGAACTACCTGGTCATGCGGACCCTCGAGGACTACGACGCCAACCTCGGCGGCGGCGTGAAGATCGAGTATCCGACCGGCTCCGGCCAGCAGCGCACCGCCGGTGAGATCGCCGAGGATCTGCGGCAGCGGATGCTCGCCCTGTATCGCCGCGGCCCCGACGGCCGCCGCCCCGCCCACGGCTGGGTCGAACGCCTCCAGCACGACCCGAACTGGCGCGACCACCTGCTGTTCTATGAGTACTTCCACGGCGACAACGGCGCCGGCCTGGGCGCCATGCACCAGACCGGCTGGACCGGCCTCCTCGCCGACCTGGTGGCGCGCCCGGTGGTGCGCGCATGATCACTTTCGGCCGCCAGGTGTGCGGCGACCTCGACGCGTCGGCCTCGCGCGAGTGGCTGGTCACCGACGGTCTGGGCGGCTACGCGATGGGCACCGTCGCGGGGCTGCGCACCCGGCGCTACCACGGCCTGCTCGTGACCGATCGGCACCTCGCCCTGGCCGCCGTCGACCCCGTCGTGCGCATCGGCGACCGCGTCGTGCGCCTCGGCACCGACGAGTGGTCCGGCGGCGTCGTCGACCCGGCCGGGCACGTCCACCTCGCGCAGTTCACCCTGGCCGACGGGGTGCCGTGCTGGCGCTGGGACCTCGGCGACTGGGTCCTGCAGTCCGAGATCGCCATGGCGCACGGCCGCCCGGCCGTCGGCGTCCTGTTCACCCTGCTCCGCGCGGCCGCCCCGGTGACCCTCGAACTGACGCCGCTGTGCACCTGGCGGGACGCGCACGGCGAACGCCTCGCCGGCGGCGCGCCCGCGGTCACCCCGGTCGCCGACGGGTTCGTGTTCGAGGACGCCTACCGCGTGACCGGCCCGGGCTGGGTGCCCGGCGGCGACTGGTACCGCGGCGTCCACGCCCGCGAGGAGGCGGCCCGCGGCCTCAACCCGGTCGAGGACCTGTGGGCGGCCGGGCACTTCACGACCGAGCTGGCACCGGGGGAGACGACCGGGGTCACCGCCGCCGGGGTCCCGTTCGACGGCGTCCTGCCCAAGGCCCACCGCCTCGTCGCCGACGCCCGCCGCCGGGCCCGCAGACTCGTCAAGCAGGGCGGGGCGCTCGCGGTCGCCGCCGACCAGTGCATCGTGGAAACTCCCACCGGCCCGTCGGCCGTGGCCGGGTACCCGTGGTTCGGGGAGTGGTCCCGCGACCTGATGACGTCGTACGAGGGCCTGTTCCTCACCACCGGCCGCCACGCCGAGGCCCGCGCGGTGCTGCTGCGGGCCGGGGCGACGGTGTCGGAGGGGATGCTGGCCAACACCGCGGACACCGGGACCCTCGAGTACAACACCGCCGACGCCGCACTGTGGTTCCTGCACGCCATCGGCCGGTACGTGGCCGTCACCGGGGACCTCGACGTCGCGGCCGAGCTCGCCGGGCGCATCGACGAGGTGCTCGATCGCCACCGGCGCGGCACCCGCTACGGCATCGCCGCCGACCCCGCCGACGGGCTGCTCACCCAGGGCAAGCCCGGGTTCGCGCTGACGTGGATGGACGCCCGGATCGGCGGCCAGCCCGTCACCGAACGGCAGGGCAAGGCGGTCGAGATCAACGCGCTGTGGATCTCCGGGCTCGCCACCACCGCCGAGCTCTTCGACCGGATCGGCCGCCGCCACGACTGGACCGCCGCCGCCGACCGGGCCGCGGACTCGTTCCGGCGGCGCTTCCCCCGGCCCGACGGCCAGGGGCTCTACGACGTCGTGGACGGCCCCGGCGGGGACGACGCCGCCGTCCGGCCCAATCAGCTCCTGGCCGTGGGGCTGCCGCACGCGCCGATCAGCGACCCGCGGGTGGTCGAGGTGTGCCGCCGTGCGCTGCTCACGTCGATCGGGCTGCGGTCCCTCGCCCCGGGCTCCGCCGGGTATCGGGGGCGGCACGCCGGGGGGCCGGCCGAGCGGGACCGGGCCTACCACCAGGGGACCGTGTGGCCGTGGCTGATCGGGCCGTTCGTGGACGCCTCGCTGCGCGTCGGAGCCGACACCGAGGGGGTACTGGACGGGCTCGAGCCGCACCTCGCGGAGTGGGGCCTGGGCTCGGTGTCGGAGACCGCCGACGGCGACGCACCGCACGCGGCCACCGGCTGCCCGTTCCAGGCCTGGTCGGTCGCGGAGCTCATCCGCGCCCGGGCCCGGCTCGCGGCCGAGCGGCCCGCCTGACGACGGCCTTGGCGTCGCCTACGTCGGTGCGGTCGCACACCACCGCGCAGCGGTACGGCTCGGGCCGGGCCATCGCGCTCAGGACGGCTGGTCGTGGGTGGTCAGGTGGTGGCGGAGGATGGTCACGAACTGGCGGAACGTGCGGTTCATGTCGAGCTCCCGGTGCAGCAGCCACTGGATCTGCAGGCCGTCCATCATCGCGATCACCAGCGTGGCCACCGTCTCCGGGTCGGTGTCGGTGCGGAAGGTGCCGGTCTCCTGGCCGTGGCGGATCGCGGCGGTGATGCGGTCGCGGATGTGGTCGTAGCGGTCGACGAAGAACGCGTGGGCCGGGTGGTCGGCGGCGACCGCCTCGCCGACCAGGACCGTGAACAGCTGGACCAGCTCCGGGGTGCCGGCGTTGCGCTCGACCAGGTCCTCCAGGGCGTGCAGGGCCGCGTCGCCGCCCTCCTGCAGCGCCTCCCGCATCGCCGCCCGGGACTCGCTGTCGCGCTCCTCCAGCACGGCCATGAGCAGGTGTTCCTTGGACGGGAAGTGGTGCAGCAGGCCGGGCTGGGTCAGCTGGGCGGCGTCGGCGTCGGCGACGGCGGCGAGCGGGGCGCCGCGGTAGCCGTTCTGGACGAACAGCGGCACCGCGGCGCGCAGGATCTCGGCGCGGGTGCGCGCACCCCGATGGGTTCCGGCCGCCTCCGAAAGCCCGCAACCGCCGCCGCCGTCGTCCTGCTCGTCGCGTCCCCGGCCGCCCCCGCCCGGGCCGCCACCACCGACCCCGACCCGAGCCGCCTCGAGCTCGCCAACGCCGCCCTCTCGCGCCAGGCCGCCACCGAGGGCATGGTGCTGCTGGACAACCAGAGCCGCGCCCTGCCCATGGCCCGCTCCGGCAACGTCGCGCTGTTCGGCGTCGGCGCGTACAAGACCGTCAAGGGCGGTACCGGCTCCGGTGACGTCAACAACCGCTACACCGTCACCGCCCGCCAGGGCCTCGAGAACGCCGGCTACCACGTCACCACCAGCGACGCCTACTGGTCGGCGATGACCGCCGCCTACGACGCGAAATATCCGCCGCCGCCCCCCGGCACCATCTTCGGCCCGGCCGTCGACTACGCCTCCGTCGAGCAGGTCCTGACGAATGCCACCGTGCAGCCGAAGGCGCCGACGGACACGGCCCTGTTCGTCGTGGCCCGCAACTCCGGCGAGGGCAGCGACCGCTCCTCCGGGCCCGGCGACTACCAGCTCACCGACACCGAGAAGGCCGACCTCACCCTCATCGGCAAAACCTTCAAAAATGTCGCGGTGGTACTGAACGTCGGCGGCGTGGTCGACACGAGTTTCTACCCGGCCGTCAATGCCGCGGCGCGGGACCCGCGCGGCGGCCCGGCGCTGGACGCGCTGCTGCTCATGAGCCAGGCCGGGCAGGAGTCCGGCAACGCGCTCGTCGACGTGCTCAACGGCACCGTCGACCCGTCCGGAAAGCTCACCGACACCTGGGCGTCGAAGTACTCCTACTATCCCGCCGCGGCCACGTTCGCCGGCAACAACGGCGACGCCGCCACCGAGGAGTACTCGGAGGGCATCTACGTCGGGTACCGCTACTTCGACTCGTTCTACAGGACGCTGAACCCGGCCGACCCGGCGAGCGTCGTCAACTACCCGTTCGGCTTCGGCCTGTCCTACACGACGTTCCGCATCGAGCCGCGCCGGGTCGAGGCGAACGCGGAGACGACCACGGTCAAGGTGACGGTGACCAACACCGGTAGCCGCAGCGGCCGCCAGGTCGTGCAGGTGTACTTCAGCGCGCCGCCGACCGGGCTGGACAAGCCGTACCAGGAGCTGGCCGGCTACGCGAAGACCGACGAGCTGCCGCCGGGCGCGTCGCAGGACCTGACCATCGCCTACGACACCACGCAGATGTCCTCCTACGACGAGACCCGCGCCGCCTACGTCATGGACGCCGGCGACTACGTCGTGCGGGTCGGCGCCTCCTCGCGGGACACGCACGTCGCGGCGAAGCTCAGCCTGAACACGACGGTCGTGACCGAGCGGGTCAACCACGAGGCGACCGACCAGAAGCCGGCGACCGAGCTCACCAGCGCGCCGGCGAACTTCTACGGATACCAGAGCGAACGCAACGAACTGGCGCGGGCGCAACGGATCGCGCTGCGGGCGTCGTCGTTGCGGACCCGGGACAGCCGCTCACCGTACGAGCAGTCGGTGCCGGTGCCGACCGACTCGCCGTACTACGCGATCGACGGCAGCCCGATCGGCGCGACCACCGCCTATCTCGACCCGAGGCAGAGCAACTGGGAGGGCACGGGCGCGCCCTACACGCCGAAGGCCGGCGAGCGGGTCAGGCCGGTACACCCCGCGGCCGGCGCCACCCTCTACGACGTCGCCCGGGGCCGGGTGGGCTTGGAGCAGTTCGTCGCCGGCCTCGACCTCACGCAGCTGGCGAACATCGTCGAGGGCGCGTCCGCGGCCGGCTCCACCCCGACGGCCGTCGGCGCCGCCGGCTACACGACGGCCAAGTACGAGAACCTCGGCATCCCGGGCATGACCGCGTCCGACGGGCCGGCCGGGCTGCGCATCACCCAGCAGATCACGACGACCACGCCGACGACCTACCAGTGGGCGACCGCCTGGCCGATCGGCACGATGCTGGCCCAGACCTGGGACCGGGACCTGGTGCAGCGGGTCGCCACCGCCGTCGGCGCGGAGATGGTGACCTACGGCGCGACGCTGTGGCTGGCGCCCGGCATGAACATCCACCGCGACCCGCTCAACGGCCGCAACTTCGAGTACTACTCCGAGGACCCGCTCATCGCCGGGCTCACCGCGGCCGCGACGACGAAGGGTGTGCAGAGCCACCCGGGGGTCGGGGTGACGCTCAAGCACTACGCCGAGAACAGCCAGGAGACCCAGCGCAACTCGTCGAACTCGGTCGTCGGCGAGCGGGCCCTGCGCGAGATCGAGCTCAAGGGCTTCGAATACGCGGTGCGCTCCGCGCAGCCGATGGCGGTCATGACGTCCTACAACAAGATCAACGGTACCTGGGCGTCCCGGAACTACGACCTCGTCACCGACATCCTGCACGGCGAGTGGGACTTCCAGGGCCTGGTCATGACCGACTGGGGCGGCAACCACGGCGCCACCGGCACGATGTACGCCGGCAACGACCTCATCATGCCCGGCAACAACCCGAACGAGGTCGTCAACGCGGCCAAGAAGGTCGCCCCGACGATCGACGCCGGCGGGCTGCCGGTCTACAACAAGACGATCCGGGTCCGCAACGGCACGACGACCACGACCTACGCGTGGTCGCTGGGCAACCTGACCCTGACCGCGGCCGGGAGCCAGACCGTCAGCACCACCGTCGACCAGCACAGTGACCTCAGCAAGCCGCTGTCCGGGACCACGACCACGGTCTTCACCCCGAATGCGCCATTTGCCTCCGTCCAGGACGCCTACGCAGCGGTACAGGCCCTGCTCGCTCCGGACAGCACCGCGCTCACCGCCGATCAGAAAGCCGCGATCCAGGTGACCGGCGTCGTGCACGACGGCACCGGTGCCGTCACGGAGTACTCGGTCGTGCTCAAGGGCAACTACCCGGCGAGCTACGACCTGCGCCTCGGCGACCTGCAGCGCAGCGCGATGCGGATCCTGCACCTCGCGATGCAGAGCCTGCCGTTCCAGCAGCTGGCCGCGCTGCAGCACGTCCGCGGGATCGCCGTGGGCCCGTACACCGGCCAGTTCCACCACCTCCCGGCCTTCGTCACGGTGGGGAGGGACCGCGTGCAGCGACACGGCTGACGCCTGTTGGCAGCGCGCCAAGAGGCGTAGAGTGCGGCGCCATGGGGTACCCGCCGGAGCCCTGGTCGTTGCGCGGCCGCATGTACGTCTCGGTATGGGCGCTGCCCGTCGCCGCCCTCCCGCCGATCCCGCCCGAGCTCGCGAGCACCGTGCGAGTGGCCCGGATCGGCGGGCGGGCGCTCGTCGGCGCCGCCTGGGTGGACTACCGCCCGGGCGGCGACCTGAGCTACCGCGAGCTCCTCGCGGCCGTGCTGATGCGGCAGGGCTGGCGTTCGCGGGTGACGATCACGCACATCTGGGTCGACAGCCCGGCGTCCCGTGACGGCGGCCGGGCGCTGTGGGGCATCCCGAAGGACCTGGCCGAGATCGAGCTGACCGACACCCGCGCCGCCGCATCGGTCGGCGCCGAGGCCACGATCCGCGGCGCGCGTCCGTGGCTGCGGCTGCCGATCGGGTTCACGTGCACGCAGGAGCTCGGCGGCCGGGCGAAGACGACGCCGGTGCGCGCGACCGCCCGGTGCGGCCCGGCCCGGCTCCGCTGGCACCTGGAGCCGGACGGGCCCCTCGGCTTTCTGCACGGCCGCAAGCCGCTGCTGACGCTCGTCGCCGACGACTTCCGCATGCGCTTCGGCGCCGCCCCGCCGTCACCTTAGGCCGACTGCCAGGTCACCGCGTAAGTGGCGCCGTCGGGGCGGTGCTCGACGACGAGTTGGCCGGACCACGGGGGGTGCGGCCCGACGCGGACGTCGACGCCGCCGGTGTAGCCCTTGACCACCTTTTCGCCGGGGCCGTCGGAGACGCGGAGCTGCGTCGTCGCGGTACCGTGGGTCGCCCAGTCGACCCTGGCCTTGGAGCCCGGGCCGGCGAAGCCCGCGGCCGCGGCGAGGTCGAGCAACCCGAGGCGCCAGCCGTTGTTCTGCTCGACGTCGACCAGACGCATGATCGTGCTCCGGGCGCCGCTTTCCACCCGGATGAAGGTGGATTTGGGTTCGAGGGTGATCCAGGTGTCGCCTCCGTCCGCCACGTCCACCATCCGCGGCTGATCCGTAGGGCCTGTGCCCAGCCGGACCGGGCCGACCCGCGCCTGCCAGTGCAGCCCCAGCCGGCCGGGCCGGGCCGGATCGGTGGTCAGCGTCAGCCGGGTGATCGCCGGGCCGACGGTGACCATGGTGTCGTCCGTGCGCTCGTCGCGGCCGCGGGCGGTCAGGGTGTAGGCGGTGGTCGCGGCCGGGCGGACGGGATACTCGGTCGCGCCGCGGGGCAGGTCGACGGCGCCGCCGAGCCACGCCAGCCGGTAACCGGTCGCCCAGGCCGCGTCCCAGCGCAGGGTGGACTCCTCGCCGGCCCGCACGACCGCCGGCTCGGCGGCCAGCCTGCGCAGCTCCACCGGCATGACCGTGACCGAGGTGGACGCGACGGCCGGCGCGTGCCGGCCCCGGCGGGCGGTGAGCTGGAAGGTGGTGTCGGCGTCGACCCGCGGCACGAGCAGCGTGCCGGACTTCTCGTCGACGGGGATGCGGCCCGGGTCGATGGTCGCCGAAGCCGCGTTGTGGATGCGCCAGGACAGCGTGACCGGGTCGCCCCCGGCCACCCGGCGGGGCGTGGCAGTGAATTCGGCGATGGCGATGTCGGCCACCGTCACCGTGAACTGGCGCGTCGCCGGCCGCCCGTCGCCCTCCGCAACGAGCGTGTAGGTGTAGGTGTCGGCCGGGCTCACCGGCAGCGTGCCGTCCAGCCCCACGCGCTCGGTGCCGTCCGGCGTGGTGAGCGTGCAGGCGCCGGCGTTCACGGTCTCCCATTCGAGCACGCTCTCCTGGCCCACCTCGATCTCGGCCGGCACTCCGGTGAACTCCACGATCCGCGGCGGCGCCGCGACCTTGCGGATGGCCAGCGCTGTGCCGTCGCCCAGGTTCAGGTGGGCGGTGCCGGGCTCGGTGTTGACGGCGACGCCAGCCAGGTCGAACGTGATGGACCCGCCGGGTTCGAGCCGGAAGTCGCGGCGCCACGGCACGGCGCTGAAGGTTCCGGCGCCGTCGGCGCGCGCGTACCACTGGGTGGTGCCGGCCGCGGCGGCGACGATGCCGCCGACCTCCTGCTCGCTGGTGAGCCGGTCGCCGCCGTCGCCGGGGTCGAGCGCGAACTCCAGGTGGTCCAGCGCCACGGCGTCGGCGCCGGTGTTCGTGATCCGCAGCCGCAGCGCGACGACGGTCGGGTTCGTTCCGGGCCGGCTGTATGGCACCTCGTCCGGCTCGACGGTGTATCGCAACATCGCTGCTGTCCCTCCAGTCAGGTCGTCTGCCAGTCCACGGCCGCGTAGGCGCCGCCGCGGTGCTCGACCGTGAGGTCGCCGGTCCACAGTGGACGGAATGCCGCGCGCGGGCCGACGTGGACCGGCACTCGTCCGGCGGCGCCCCTGATCGGCCTGGTCGAGGAGTGGTCGGCGACGTCGCCGTAGGTGGTGCCGCCGTGCGTCACCCACTCGACCGCGGCCTTGGCGCCCGGGCTGGTGAAGCCCGCGGCCGCGGTCAGGTCGAGCCGCTCGACGCGCACGCCGTTGTCCTGCCCGAAGCCGCTCAGGGCCAGGACCGCGGACCGCTCGCCGCTCGCCACCCGGATGTGGGTGACCCGCGGCAGGCGCGTGATCCAGCGGTCGTCCTCGTCTGCCACCGGCTCCATCGGCGGGGCGGAGGTGCCGCCCACGCCCAGTTCGGCCCGGCCGCCTTGCACCTTCCAGCGCAGCCGCACCCGGCCGGGCCGGTCCGGCTCGGTGACCAGGGTCAGCCGGGTGATGGCCGGGCCGGCGGTGACCGTCACGTCGTCCGTGCGCTCGTCGCGCCCGCGCGCGGTCAGCGTGTAGGTCGTGGTGGCGGCCGGGTGGACGGCGTGGGCGGTCGCGCCGCGGGGCAGCTCGACGCTGCCGCCGGGCCACGCCAGCCGGAAGCCGCTGGTCCAGTCGGCCTCCCAGTGCAGGGTGGAGGACTCCCCGGGCCGCACGACCGGCGGCGTGGCGGCCAGGCCGTCCAGCTCCACCGGCATGACCTCGACCGAGTCGTACGCGACGACCGGCGTCTGGCTGCCCCGGCCGGCGGTGAGCCTGAAGCGGGTGTCGGCCTCGACCCGCACGGGCCGTGCGCCGGACCTGGGGTCGACCTCGAGGCGGCCAGGGTCGATGGTCACCGACGCCGCGTTGTGGACGTCCCAGCGCAGCATGACCTCGTCGCCCTTGGCCACCCGGCGGGGCGTGGCGCTGAATCCGGCGATGGCGATGCCGGCCACCGTCACGGTGCACCGCTGCTTCGCCGCCGGCCCGTCGCCCTCGGCCACGAGCGTGTAGGCGTAGGTGTCGGCCGGCCACACCTCCGCGAAGCCGTCGAGCCCGACGTCCTCGGTGCCGTCCGGGGTGGTGAGCGTGCAGGCGCCGGCCCCCGTGGTCGCCCACTCGAGCATGCTCGGCCGGCCCAGCTCGACCTCGGCCGGGACGCTCTCGAACTTCACGATCCGGGGCGGCGCCGGGATCTTGCGGATAGCGAGGGCCGTGCCGTCGCCCAGGACCAGGTGCGCGGTGCCGGGCTCCCGGTTGACCACGATGTCGGCGAGGTCGAACGCGATGGACCCGCCGGGCTCGAGCCGGAAGCCGCGGCGCCACGGCACGGCGCTGAACGTCCCGGCGCCGTCGCCGCGGGCATACCATTCGGTCCCGCCGGTCGCGGCGGCGACGATGCCGCCGACCTCCTGCTCGCCGGTGAGCCGGTCGCCGCTGTCGCCCGGGTCGAGCGCGAACTCGAGCCGGTCCAGCGCCACGGCGTGGCCGCCGGTGTTCGTGACGCGCAACTGCAGCGCGACGGCGCGCGGGGCCGGTCCGGGCCCGCTGACGGGCACCTCGTCCGGCACGACGGTGTATCGCAGCATCGCGGTCATCCCTCCGGTGCTTCCATGGTGTCCAGTGTGGACACGACACAGGTCGTGCTGCGGGGCCGGTCGGTGTGCTCGTCGATCCGGACGGCGCACATCGCGGGCCACGGGTTGACCCGGATCGCCCGCACGGTCAGGGTGGTGCTCTGCCCGGCCGCGATCGGCTCGGGGGTGCGCGGCCGGCACCGGTAGACCCCGGCCGCGAGCTCGTCGACGTGCCAGTCCGGCGCGTCGACGACCAGGTCGTCCGGGTCGCCGGTGAGGTCGTCCGGGCCGGTGCCGACGGGCAGCGTCAGGACCAGGCCGAGCCCGGTGACGTCCGCGCCGCTGCCGTTGTAGGCCGTGAGGCGGACGGTCGCGTAGCTCGGGTGCCGCGGATCGGCCGTGCAGGCGACCGCGCGCGGGGTCACCGTGTAGGTGAGCCGGGTCCGCCGGTCGGCGGGGACGAGCCGCAGCCAGCCCTCCCGGGCCGTCACCGGCGCGCCGGGCAGCCGGGCCGTGTCGTCGGCCGCGGCGATCGGCTGCTCGAGGAGCCGGCCGGGCCGGGCGAGCTGCAGCCACGACCACTCGCCGCTGGTGGCGGCCAGGGGGAAGGCCGGACCGCCGCCGTCGTCGAGGACCGGGCCGGTCCGCACGGTCACCGCCATCCGGCGCAGCGCGGGGGTGACCCGCGCGCCGGGCAGCGCGACCGCCACCGGCGGCAGCAGGCCGCTGATCGCGTGGACGGCGGCGTGCGGCGCGACGAGCGCGGTGACCGCCGCCCCGGCCGGCTCGTCCAGGGCCGCGCGGACCGGGCGGCGGGCAACGTAGCCGCCCGGGTCCGGCCGGGCGGGCGCGAAGGGCGAGTCGACGTGCCTGTAGTCGTCGCCGGTGTACCAGCCGACGACGCCGTCCGCCGGCAGCTCGGTGCTGCCCAGCCGGACCGGCGGGCGGAGGCGCTCGAAGCCGCCGGTGTCGGCGCGGCCGGTGCCGGCCCAGCGCTGGGCGGTCGCCGGGCCGCCGGGCAGCCGCCAGCGCACCGCCAGCCGGGCCACCGCGACCGGCTGGCCGACCGGAATCGGCAGCTCGGCGTCGCTCCACGCCGGGTCGCCCCGGTCGTCGGCCCACGCCGCGTCGGCCATCAGCCGGAGCAGGTCGCGGACCGCCGCGGCCGGGTCGGGCCGGCCCAGGATGCCCGCGACGAGGCCGCGCAGGTGGGCGTTGCCGATCCGGTCGGCCGGGACGCCGTCCTGCGGGGCGGGCCACCACCAGGCCCCCTGCAGGGACAGCATGAGCTGGCCGAGCATGGTCCCGGCGGCGTCGTAGACGGCGACCGCCCGGTCGAGGGGCTGGCCGAGCAGGAACCCGCACAGCGGGTCGGCGCCGGTGTCGACGCCGACCTCGCACCGGTCGTCGGCGGCGTCGAGCAGGGCCAGCTCCAGCCGGGCCGGCTGGGTGATCCGTGGCCGCAGCACGGCCAGTCCGGGGACGTCGCCGGTGAGGTCCGGGTCGCACACCAGCGGCGCCGGTGCGGCGTCCATGACCCGGAACACCTGGCCGAAGTCGTCGACCACGCGCAGGTCGACGATCTGCAGGTGCCCGGCCCGCAGCGGCTGGAACTGCCGGGCCAGCGCGCCGGCGAGCGGCCGCCATTGCGGCGCCCAGCGGCCCGGCGCGGCCGGTCCGCGCACGGTGTCGGTGCCGCGCTGCAGCAGCAGCGGTCCGAGCCCGCTCAGCGACTGGCTGAGCAGGTCGGCCCGGCGCAGGTCGGCGGCGAGCGCGCGGGCGCCGGGCGCGAACCCGGTGAGCCGCTCGACGGCCCCGGCGAGCACCTCGCCGGCCTGGGGCGTGAGGAGGGTGCGGCCGGTGAACACCAGGCCCGGCCGGCGTTCGTCGCGGCCCCGCCACGCATACCGCCAGTCGTCCGGGCCGGTCTCGTCGTCGCCCGCCGGCGGCGCCCAGTCGCGCAGCTCGTCGCCGTCGCGGTCGGCCGCGGGGTGGAAGCGCACCTTCCAGTCCAGGTACAGCGGCGACCACGGCGACTCCCACAGCCGGAACGACACCACCGACGGCAGCGCGCCCAGCCCGTACAGCGTGCGCAGGCGGGTCGCCGCCGCGGCCGCGGCCGGGCCGACGGCCGGGTGGAGGGCGGCGTTCCAGATCACGGTCTGGGCGTGCCGGATGCCGGGCAGCAGCGGCCACGGGTCGCCGGGGTCGGCGAGCGCGGCGATGGCGGGCGCGCAGCCGGAGTCCAGCAGGTCGGTCTCCGTCGCCAGGTCCTGGGCCTCGGCCGGGACCCCGGCCACGTCCAGCCGCGGCCGCGGCAGGCGATGGCCGGGCACGTGCACCTCGCCGTGCGCGGTGGCCACGTCGATGCCGGCGAACGTCTGCCCGGAGAAGCGGCAGAGCAGCGTGGCGTCGTCGGTGTGCAGGCCGTCGGCGCCGTGCCGGAACGAGCGGCGGGCCCCGGCGATGACCACCACCGGGTCGTTCGGGTGTAGCGCGGGAGCGCCGTCGACCTCCGTGAGCAGCAGGTGGCCGAGCCGGGCGCGCAGGCCGGCCCGGGCCCGGTCGCGGCGCTCGGCCCACCAGGCGGCCTCGGCGCCCGCTTCGGTGAGCAGCGCGTCGGTGTGCCGGGCCGCGGCGGCCACCGCCGCGGCCCAGCGCTCCCGCAGCGCCGGATGGTGGGCGAGGTAGTCGTGCTTCCAGCGCAGGGCCTCGCGGTCGGCGCGCAGCGCGTCGAGCCGCGCGGTGACCCGGTCGAGCTCGCGCTGGGCGGTGTTGAGCGCGGTGAGGGCGGCGGCCTGGTCCGGGTCGAGGGGCACCGGCCCGGGGCCGCCGTCGGGCCGGTCGGGCTCCGGCGGCGCGACGACCTCCCAGCGGGTGCCGCCGGGCGTGGCGCCGAACCACGTGCCCTGCTCCTCCGGGCCGGGCTCGGCGGTGATCCCGCGCAGGGCGTCCGGCCCGAGCAGAGCGGCGGTGGCGGAGATGACGGTGTTGCCGAGGGCGATGCGCGGGCGCCGGTAGGTGGAGCGCTGCGGGTTGCTCGTCGGGACGCCGGTGAACCGCGGCCCGTCCACGCCCAGCCAGGCGACGTCAGCGAGGGTGCCGTGGCAGATCGTGCGGGCCGGGTAGAGCGTCCGCGGGTCGTGCGGGTCGGTGGTCCGCCCGTGGTCGGCGGCCCAGCGCCGGCCGGCCGCGACGGCGTGGTCGAGGTCGTCGACGGCCCAGCCGAGCCGGGCCAGGGAAGCGTGCCAGTCGGCCACCGTGCGCCAGCCGTCCAGGGGGTCCTGGCCCGGGTCGGCGTACCAGCCGTAGACGCCGTAGGTGACCGGTCCGGCGTCGACGCCGGTGAGCGGGTCGGCGAAGGACAGCACGAGGGGCACGTTCGGCGTGAACGCGGCGAACGTGGCGTCGCCCGGGCCGACCGCGGTCAGCGGGCCGGGCAGCGGGCTCGGCCCGAGCGCGGCCTCCCCCGGGAACTCGGCCAGAGGCCACCACCGGCCGACGTGGAGCTGACCGTCGCCGTGCGGGCCGGGGAACGGCGCGCCGGTGGCGTCCCCGCGCTGGTCGCTCGCGACCAGGGCGCAGAAGTAGGCCCACCGGTCCGGGTGGGCCGGGTCGCGGTGGCGCCGCACGACGAGCCACCGGTTCGGGACGGCCGGGTAGGTGACGACGCCGTCGTCGTCGGCCGCGCCGCCCTGGGTCAGCCCGTCCGGCAGCGACCAGTGCAGGACCGCGCCGGTGAAGCCGGGCGCGCCGGGCAGCGGCGGCTGCGGCGTGAACGGCGCCGGGTCGGTCGACTCGAACCAGGGCAGGAAGCCGTACCGCGGCGGCGTCCACGACCAGCTGCCGGACCGGGCGGCGGCGCTGACGACGAGGCCCTCGACGGCCATCGGCACCAGCAGCGCGGGCGTGTATGTGCTCATCGGTTCGGCTCCTCGCCGTGGAAGGCGCGCCGCTGCGGCGGCGCGACCAGTTGCAGCCCGAGCCCGGCCGGGGTGAGGGGCGGTGCCGGGGCCGGCGCGTACGCCGCGGCCAGGGCCTCCGCCAGCCGCCCGGCGAGGGCGCCGACGTCCACGACGCCGCGGGCCTCGTCGCGCAGCGGCACCGGGACCCGGTGCGCCGGCCGCATCGGCCGGCCGGTGGGGTGGCCGGGCCCGCCGAGGGAGCGCGGCGCCACCTGCGGCGGCCGGGCGCCGGTGCCGAACGCGAGCCCCGCGGCCGGCTGCGCGATCTCGACCCGGCGCACCAGCCGCGGGAACAGCACCAGCAGGACGCTCGGCCCGGGCCGGTCGGTGCGCAGCGGCGTCATCGGCGGCTCCTTCCCGTGCGGATCGGCCCACCCGGTCACGGTCAGCTCGGGGAACCCGGCGACCAGCGCCGAGCGCAGCAGCACGCCGCTGGGGCCGTCCGCGGTGGGCGGGGGTTCGGGACCGAGGGCCGCGGCCACGTACGCGTCCGCCTCGGTGCCGGCCACGGCCGACAGCGCGCCCGCGGTCAGAGCGGCCCGCCAGTTGTGGTCGAGATGGAAGAAGCGCAGCGACTCGACGGGCAGCAGCCGGGCGTCGGCCACCAGGTGCTCGAACGGCACGCCTTGCAGGTCCCGGAGCCGGTCCAGCCACGCCGTCACGTCGGGCGGCGGGGGCGGCACCGCATCGAGCCGCCGGGCCCGCACGTGCCGCCGATTCATCGCCGCCGCCCGTGGTCGTCGGGGCCGGGGCCGTACCGCATCGCGTCCAGCGGGTCCGCGCCCGCGGCTGACAGCGCGGCGACGGCGTCGTCGGCGAGCAGGCCGGGCAGCCGGTGCCGGCGGCGGCGCAGGCCGGTCGGGTCCTCCGTGGCGCCGACGGCGGCTCGCAGCGGTGTCAGGTCGGGCACCTCAGGCCGGTGCCGCGTCCGGCGGGCCTCGCGGACCCAGGCCAGCAGCGCGGTCGTGAACGCCCGGTCGGCCAGGGCGAGGAGGCGCCCGAGTTGCCAGGCCACGGCGAACGAGACGTCGAACAGGCCGAACCGGTCGTCGTAGACGAGGGCGGCCTCGGCCGCCGGGTAGGCCCGCGGCGGCGCCGGGCGCATCGGGACGGGCAGCAGCGGCCCCCGGTACCAGGCGACGGTCCGCTCGCCGAGCCGGGTGCGGTAGTCGACCGGCACGTAGCCGCCCGTGACGGGGTCGTCGGCGCCGTCCGCACCGGGCAGCCGCAGCACCCCCACGTCGAGGCCCTCGACCAGCTCAGTGAAGTACGCCCCGCCCGGGGCGACCGTAAACGACCAGCGCGCCAGCGACAGCAGCCGCACGGCCCGGGTGCCGGCCGGGAGCCCGCCGCGGTCGGCCAGCCGGTCGGTGAACCCCTCCAGGGAGACCAGGTGGGCGAGGTAGCGGCCGCCGGGCGCGCCGGTGGGGAAGCGGCCGGCGAGGACGACCGCCTGGCCGTCGCGGGTGTGCACCAGCCACGGCAGCTCGGCCGCGCTCGGCGCGACGGTGGTGAAGGCTGCGGCCGGCACGTCCACCACGACGCACTCGCGGTCGCCGTACAGGTCCCGCCACCGCCGCTCGGTGTCGGCCGGCAGCCGCGGGCCGATGACGCCGTCCGGCGGGTGCAGGTATGCGTCGAGGGTGACGTTGCCGGCGCCGGTGAGGTCGTCGCCGGTCTCGGCCCCGTCCAGGTCGGCCGCGTCGAGCAGCAGCAGCGCGAGCCACGGCCGCCCGGTGCCGGGCGGCTCGGGGTCGATCTCCCACGGCAGGCTGGCCCGGCCCAGCAGCACGTGCGGCAGGGTCGCGGCGAAGTCACCGGCGGCGTGCGCGGGCGGGTAGACCCCGGCGACGTCGCCGGGCGCGAGGCCGAGGTGCGGCCCGTCGACCGTGATTCGCCGCTCCGCCGCGAACGCCGGCGGCGAGACGAACGGCGCGGGCAGCGTCACCCGCTGCTCGGCGATGAGGCGGTAGTCCCCGGCGGGCAGCGCCGGCCGGGCGGCGTCGGTGAGCCGGACGTCGTCGGTCATGACAGGGATACCTCCGCGGTGAGTCCGGTGGCCGGGGCGGGCGCCGGCGGGCGGTGCGGGTCCAGGCCGGTCATGGTGCCGCCGCGCGGGACGAGCTGCACGACCGTCGCGCCGTCCAGCTCGACGGAGCCGTGGTGCACCGGCAGCGGCCGGCGCCGGCCGAGGGCGTAGGCGTCGACGGGCCCGCCGTCGGTATGGACGGTGAGCGTGTCCGCCCGGTCGAGCAGCGTGACCGTGAGCCAGCCCGGCTCGACGCCCTGCGCGGACTCGACCAGGTTCGCCTCGGCCAGGCGGCGCAGCGTGAGCCTGGTCCGCAGCTGCGGGACGGGTGCCTGCGGCCGGATCAGCATCCCGGCGGTGAGGAACGCCTGCGGGGCCAGCGGGACGAGGGCGGCCGGGCCGTCCGGGGCGTACACGGCGAGCAGCACCGTGCCGGGCGGGACCGGGCCACCGTCGCCGACCGGCAGCGGCCGGCCCTGCGCGTCGAGGGCGACGGTCCGCAGCGGGAGCCGCCCGCGCACCCGGAGCCGGGGTGCGGTGCCGTCGGCGATCCGCCAGGCCGCGCAGCCGCCGGGGCCGAGGACGACCGCGGCGCCGATGCCGTCGAGGGCGGCCCGGCCGCGCAGGGTGCCACGGTGATGGGTGACGGCGCCGGTGGGGTAGACGCGGGACAGCACGACGAGCGCGGGCGGCGGCGCGGGCACCGGCGGCCGTGGCACCGGCTGCGGCCCCGCGACGGCGGCCGGGAGCAGCCGCGGCCGCGTGCGGATAGCGGCGCGCGGGCCGGTGGTGCCGGGCGGGCCGAGCATCGGCGGCACCGGGAACTCCCGGCGCACGTCGCGGGCCAGCCGGGTCAGGTCGTCGGAGCGCAGGCCGCGGGCGATGCCCCGGTCCCGCAGCGCGGCGATCAGGCGGTCCCGGACGGCGGCAACCGCGGCGACCGTCCCGGCCACGACATCGCGTCCGTCCACTGTGGGCGCCGGGGTGCCGCCGTCGATCGGCGGGCGGGGCGGCAGCGGCAGCGGGCCGGGCGGCAGGGCGGCCGTGAGGAGCTCGGCCCAGGCGACGTCGAGCCGGCCCGGCGTGCCCGGCGGCGGGGGCGATCCGGCCGCGCCGATCAGGCCCGGCACCTCGGGCAGCCGCTGCTGGGGGTGGCCGCTGTTCTCGGTCGCCCACAGTGCGCCCGGCATCAGCTGCTCCCGCCCGGTCCAGGCCCAGCCGCGCAGGTCGGCGTCGGTGCCGTCGGCGCGGCGCAGGGTGACGGTGAGCGGGGCGGCGACGCGCAGCGAGCCGAGCGGGTAGACGCCGGCCGGGTGGCCGGGCAGGATCCGCAGCGGTCCGTCCGAGCCGCCCGGCCCGGTCAGCGCGATCTCGGTGGCCGGGATCGCGGTCTCGACGCTCAGGACGGCGGCGGCCGCGGTCACCAGCAGCACCTCGGCGGTCCCGTCGGCGACGGTGCCGAGCAGGCCGGCGTCGATCTGTGGGCGGCAGACGTCGGCGGCCGCGGGCAGGAACGCGGCCGCGAACTCGGCCCACGTCGCGAGGACGCGGGCCTGGCCGCCCGGCCGCACGCCGCCGTTGATCGGGATGGTGAACGAGATGATCCACCAGTTGACCCGGGCGACGCCGCCGAGCGGCGGCCCCCACAGCTCGACCGACGCGGACAGCTCGGTGGTGAACGTGCGCCGGATCGCGCCGATGGCCAGGGTGTAGGAGACGCCGATGCTCAGCGCGATCGACACGTCGAACCAGAACGGCCGCCAGCACATCAGGAAGTCGGCCGAGGCGCGCAGCCAGGCGCCGAGCGCGCCGGCGCGGAAGGTCAGGTCGAGCTCGCCGCCGGCCATGACGCTCGACGGGGTGAGCGCGAAGTAGGCGCTGCCGGCCAGCCGCAGTGTGTCGGACATCGCCCAGGCCACGCTCAGCCGCGGCACCTGTGGATAGTGCTCCGGCCGGTGGTAGCGCGGGTGGTAGCCGCCGGCGGTGAGGACGAAGTCGCCGGTGTGCCGCTCGCCGAGCCACAGCCGGAACGCGAAGCCGCCGCCGAGCCGGCACTGCGGGTCGATGACGAACGAGTTCGGGGTGAGCGTCGCGGTCACCGCCACGGTGCCCTCGGCCGGGCGGATCACCGCGTCCACGACCAGCTCCAGGTACGCGTACGGCTTCCCGGCCCCGGCCTTCGGCAGCTGCAGGGCGCCGACGCCGAGCAGGGCGATCTCCAGCTCGGTTCCGAACCGGACGATGAGCAGCAGGAAGGTCTCGAGCAGCTGGAACGAGGTGGCGCGGACGCCGGCGGCGAGCCAGTACGCGCCCGCCTCTGGTGGCACCCAGCCGCCGGCGCTGAGCAGGCCGAGGGCCGCGACCGGGTCGCCGTCGGGCACATACCGGTCGCCGAGGCGGGCCGCCTGGATGAGCGGGAACTCCTGCGCCTGCCCGGGCGGCGGCAGCCGCAGCCCGCGCTGGTAGCCGAACCCGGCCGCCACCGCGGTGACGAAGAACGCGGGTGGCCCGCCGAACGCGCCGGTGGCGAGGGCGAACACGAACAGCGAGGCGCGGCCCTCGATGCTGGTGTACGAACCGGCCGCGGCGACGCCGAACCGGCCGAGCCGCATGAGCAGCGAGCCGTCGTAGGCGTCGCCGGTGCGCACCAGGCTGCCGCCGAGCTTGACGGCCTTGGTGTCGAGGGCGACGCCGAGGCCGTCCAGGTCGAGGCGGATGCCGGCCGGGCTGATGTCGGCCTGGTCGAAGGAGACGGTGAAGCCCTGCAGGTCGAGGTACAGCGCGGTGGTGCGCACGGTGGCGTCCAGGAGCACGGCGAGGCGGCCGCCGGCGGTCCGCACCCCGATCCGGCCGAGGGTGAGCGGGCCGATGCTCTTCTGCACCGGGAACCACTGCACCGCGTCCGGGCCGGCGACCGTGTCTGTGGCAGTGTCCGAGCCCGGGGCGACGACGACGCGCTCGGCGGCGTCGCCGGACAGCAGCGTGAAGGCGAGCTGGAACCCGGCCCGGTAGGCGGGCGACGGCTCGTCCGCCGGCAGCGGCAGGTGCACCGTGCCGGCCGGGATGTCGGCCGACGCGTACACCACCCGCAGGTCCTGGATCCCCAGCCCGGCCAGCATCCCGCCGACGACGGGCACGCCGCTGAGGTCCACGGTGGAGCTGATCTGGACGCCGGCCAGCACGACGTTGCCGGGCAGCACCGCGAGCAGGACGTCGGCCGAGCCGGTGTCGTCGCCGGGCCGCCCGGCCACGGCGTAGCCGGTCACGGCGCCGCCGCCGGCGGTCACGCCGACGGTGTCGAGCACGACGTCCGGGATCCAGCTCAGGACGGGTGCGGCGGCCGGCGGCAGGCTGTCCACGAGGTCGCGCAGACTGATCGGGGCGGTGGCCCGCAGCTCGAGGTGCGGGTCGTCCAGGTTGATGAGCACGCGCACCTGGACCGGCCCGCGTGGCCGCCCCGGGGGAAGGGCGGCCACCGCAGGGACACCGGCCCGGTCAGGACCGGCGGCCATCCCCGCCGACCGTGATGTTCGCCGTGGACATCTGCCGCGGCGTGGGCGCCGCCGCGACGATCGGCGGATCGTCGTCGGGGTTCGGCCGGCGCTCGATGCTCAGCGCCAGCTTGCGGATGGTCACCGTGCCGAACGTCATCGTCGGCAGGCTCAGCTCGGCGGCCCAGCGCTCGGTGTCGGTGTACTCGACGCCGAGCAGGGTCTCCGGCTCGCCGCCGTCGACGCTGCGGCGCAGCCGGATCTCGTAGGGGTCGCCGTCCTCCTCGGGCCAGCGCACGGTCATCGAGTACCGCACGTCGCTGTACGTGAACTCGAGCACGTACGGCTCGCCGGGCTGGCGGGGCGAGTGCACGGTGACGATGTAGGTCTTGCCGCCGACTTCGATCTCGAGATCGAACGCGCCGGAGATCGAGGCGGCCACGGCCGCGTCGTCGCCGGCATCGCGGCCGCCGTGGCCGCCGTGGCCGTTCGGGCCGCGCCGGGCGAGCTCCGCGCCGACCTCGTCGGTGATGGTGCCGGTCAGTTCGGCGAGCTCGTCGCGCTCGCCGAACCGGCGGATCGTCGGGCTATGCATCTGCGGGTTCTCCTTCTGCTGGTGGCCGTGCTTCCTTGTGGACGGTGAGCGTGTGCGCGGTGCCGTCGGGCCCGCGCACGACGATCTGGGCCGGCCCCGGCAACGGGCCGACGACGAGGTCGCCGAGGTGGACCTCGACGTGCCCGCCGGGCGGCACCCCGGTGGCCGGCGGCAGCGGCAGGGCGAAGAGCAGGCCCTCGCCGTCCGTGCCGACGGCCCACGGGGTCCGCGCGCCGGGTGTCACGGTGATGGTGCTGGGATCGGTGGTGAGGGCGGCCGGCTTGGGGACCTGGTCGTTCGACACCAGCAGCCGCAGCTGCGGGCACGCGACCGGGCCGTCACCGAGATTGGTGACGATGACGGTCAGCGCCACCACGCTCGGCCGGCCGGGCGCCGAGCAGGCCACCCGGTCCGGCTCGACCCGGTAGCGGAGCATCGCGGGTCAGCGCACCCCGGCCAGATCGGCGTCCTCGTCGGCCCCGAGCACCGACAGCGGGCCCAGGTTCAGCTCCACCGACAGGTCGCTGAGGATGTAGTAGAACCAGCCCAGGTCCGGGTCGCCGCGCCAGCTCGCGAGCTCGGCCCGGACGTTGCGGTTGTGCAGGTTCCACAGGCCGCAGACGTCGAGCTCGTTGTCGGCCGGGGCGTGCGGGTAGTACTGGTGGATGTCGTCGTACTCCGTGATCTCGTCGATCCGGATCTCGTCCGCGGCGGCGTCGCCTTCGATGAGATTGATGTTGGTCCGCCGCGCGGTCGCGTCCAGCACCTGGGAGCTGACCCGGAACAGTCCGCCGGCGAACCGCATGTCGTGGTCGTGCTGGTCGTGCCGCCACGGCGTCGCCCGCGCGATCGCGCGGTCGTCGACCTCGACGCCGGTCTCCTCGTGGAACTCGCGGGCCGCACCGAACAGGATCGACTCGTCGTCCCGCTTCTTGCCGCCGGGCAGGGAGGACCGGCCGGCGCCGTGCAGCACCTGCCCGGCCTGCACGATCCGGCCCCCCTGGCCGGGCTCCGGGCCGAAGTAGTAGCCGGCCTGGCGCTTCCGGGCGATCAGCACCAGGCCGCGCTCGTCGTACAGGGCCGCGTACACGTAGTCCGTCACTTCGATGGCCTCCTTGATGAGGTGGGTGTCGCTTGCGGCCATCGAGACGGGGGTCCGGCAACGGTGATACGGGGCAGTCAGCTAGGCGACACTCGGCCCGGTGGGAAAGGCGGCCAGGCACGCGTCCGGGTCGTCGGCGAACGGCAGGTGCCCGCAGCCGGCGAGCCGGATGTGCCGGGCCGCGGGCAGCAGCCGCGCGGCCCGCCGGGCCTGGAACGCGGGCAGGATCAGGTCCCGGGCGCCCCACACGACGGTGACCGGGACGTCGGTGAGCCCGCCGGGGTCGGTGAACCGGTGGTGGGCGAAGGCGTCCCGGGCCGTGCGAAACCCGGGCCACGCCGCGAGCGCCCGGGCATCGGCGACCCCGGCGACCGGATCGACCCGGGTGGGGTGCCCGAAGAACAGCCCGAACAACGCGACCCGCCCCGCCGCTGTGGCCGCCACCCGGGGCAGCGCCGGCGAGCAGCTCCGCGCACAGACCCGGGCCGCGGTCACGGAGACCTGGCACCACCGCCGGGAGACGGTCCCCCAGAAGCCGATCGGCGCGAACGCCGTCACCGACAGGGCCTGGCCCCGGCGACCGAGCTCGAGCGCCACGCCCCCGCCCATGGAGCTCCCCGCGACGTGGAACGGCGGCGGCACCAGGGCCAGAACCCGGTCGGCCAGCGCGGGCACGGACGCGCCCGGCAGGTCGAGCGCGGTCACGGCGAACCGCTCGGCCAGCGCCGGCACGATCGGGTCCCAGACCTGGCGGCGGCTTCCGATGCCGTGCAGCAGGACGAGCGGCGGCAGCGCCATACCTGAGCATCGTACTTGTTGACAGCGCGACAACAAGGGGGCATGGTTCCGCGCATGGAGTACGACGTCATCGTCGTCGGGTCCGGGTTCGGCGGGAGCGTCAGCGCGCTGCGGCTGACCGAGAAGGGCTACCGGGTCGGGGTGCTCGAGGCCGGGCGACGCTTCGCGGACCAGGACTTCGCCAAGACGAGCTGGCGGCTGCGGGACTATCTGTTCGCGCCGGCGCTCGGGTGTTACGGGATCCTGCGGATGACGCTGCTGCCGGACGTGCTCGTGCTGTCCGGGGCCGGGGTCGGCGGCGGGTCGCTGGGGTACGCCAACACGCTGTACCGGCCGCCGGACGTCTTCTTCGCCGACCCGCAGTGGGCCGCGATCACGGACTGGAAGGCCGAGCTCGACCCGTGCTACGACACGGCGTCGCGGATGCTCGGGGTGGCCGAGAACCCGCGCACCACCGCCGCCGACGAGGTGCTCAAGAGCGTCGCGGAGGACCTGGGCGTCGGCCACACCTACCGGCGGACCCCGGTGGGCGTGCTGTTCGGGGAGCGGCCGGGCGAGACGGTCCCGGACCCGTACTTCGGCGGCCGGGGGCCGGAGCGGACCACGTGCACGTTCTGCGGGTCGTGCATGACGGGCTGCCGGGTCGGCGCGAAGAACACGACGGTGAAGAACTATCTCTACCTCGCCGAGCGGGCCGGCGCCGAAGTGCACGAACGTACGACGGTCACCAGGATCACGCCGCAGGCCCAGGGCGGCTACCTCATCGAGACCGTGCGCACCGGAAGCCGGAAGAGGACCCGGTTCACCGCCCGGGATGTCGTCCTGGCGGCGGGCGCGGTCGGCACGCAGCGGCTCCTGCACCACCTCAAACGCTCCGGCGACCTGCCGCACCTGTCACCGCGGCTGGGCGAGCTGAGCCGGACCAACTCCGAGTCGATCCTGGGCCCGCGGTCGCGCCGCCGCGACGCCGACTTCACCGGCGGGGTGGCGATCACGTCGTCGATCCACCCGGACGCGGACACGCACATCGAGCCGGTGCGCTACGGGCCGGGCAGCAACCTGCTCGGCCTCATGGGCGCGGTCCTGGTCGGCGACACCGGCCGGACCCCGCGCTGGCTGGCCGGCCTGGGCAAGACCCTGGCGAGCTGGCGGGACTGGCCGCGGCTGTTCTGGGTGCGCCGCTGGTCGCAGCAGACGATCGTGCTCCTGGCGATGCAGCCGAAGGACAACTCGATCACCGTCGGCCCGCGCCGCGGCCCGTTCGGCGGGCGAAGGCTGACGAGCCGGCGCGGGGTCGGGGAGCCGAATCCGGTGTACCTCCCGGTCGCCCACGACGTCGCCCGCCGGGTGGCCGCCAAGATCGACGGCGTACCTCTCGGCTCGGTGACGGAGCTGGCGGGCCGCCCGGTCACCGGCCACTTCATCGGCGGCGCGGCCATCGGCGCCGACGCCGAGCACGGCGTCATCGACCCCTACCACCGCGTCTTCGGCCACCCCGGCCTGCACGTCATCGACGGCGCCGCGGTCACCGCCAACCTGGGCGTCAACCCGTCCCTGACCATCACCGCCATGGCCGAGCGCGCCTGCGCGATGTGGCCGCGCCGCGGCGAGCCGGACCCGCGCCCGCCGCTGGGCCGCCCATACCAGCGGATCGCGCCGTGAAGACGATCACGAGGCTCGGCCCCGACCAGCGCCGCGCCCAGTTGCTGTCGTGCGCGGTCCGGCTGTTCGGGGAGCGCCCCTACGCCGATGTGTCCACAAGCGACATCGCCGCGGCGGCCGGCGTGGCCCGCGGGCTCATCAACCACTACTTCGGCACCAAACGGGACCTGTACATCGAGGCCGTTCGCGTCCTGGTGACGATCCCGGCGGTCGCCGTCGAGCAGCTCCCCGCGGGCGGCCTGGCGACGAGGGTCGACGCGAGCGTCACCTGGTTCCTCGACGTCGTGTCCCGGCACGCGCGGTCGTGGCTGGCCGCGGTCGACGCCGGCGACCCCGACGTGCGCCAGGTCCTGGCCGCGGCCGACGAGGTGGCCGCGGAGAGCATCCTGACCGCCGTCGGCCTCGCCGACACGGCCGAGCACCGGGCCATCATGCGCGCCTACTGCGGCCTGGCGAAGGCCACCGCCCGCGAGTGGCTCGAGCGCGGGGCCATCGACCGCACCCAGGCCCACGCCGTCCTCGCCACCACGCTCACAGCGCTGGTGCGGGAAGTCTTCCGATGACCCGGATCGCCGTCATCGGCGCGGGGTTCGGCGGCATCGCCGTCGCGCATCTGCTGCGGGCGGCCGGGTTCACGGACCTGACGATCTACGAACGCGGCGACGACGTCGGCGGCGTGTGGCGCGCCAACACCTATCCCGGCTGCGCCTGCGACATCCCGGCCCCGCTGTACTCGTACTCCTTCGCCCTCAACCCGGACTGGTCGCAGCGCTTCCCACCCCAAGCCGAGATTCTGCGGTACCTCCAGCGGTGCACGGACACGTTCGGTCTGCGCCCCCATCTCCGCCTGGGCACGGCCGTGGACGACGCGACATGGACGGGCACGGCCTGGCAACTCACGTTGTCCGATGGCACCTCAGTGCAGTACGACATCATCATCCCGGCCACCGGCCAGCTCTCCCGCCCGATCACGCCGCTCCTGCGGGGCGCCGAAGACTTCGCCGGCACCGTCACCCACACCGCGCAGTGGCCCTCCGATCTCGACGTCAACGGCAAAAGCATCGGCGTCATCGGTACTGGTGCCAGCGCGATCCAGCTGGTGCCGGCCTTGGCCAACGAGGCGGCCCGGATCACCGTCTTCCAGCGTTCGGCCCCGTGGACACTCCCGAAGCCCAACCGCCGGTACGGCCGCATCCGCAGAGCCCTCAACCGCCGCTTCCCCCCACTCATGCGCGCGTCACGAGCCGGCACCTGGTTCCTGACCTGGGTCACGGGCCGGGCGATGACCGGCCGCCCGGTCGCCCGCCGCTTCGTCCGGGCCGTCTCGACCGCCCAGCGTCATGTCCAGGCCAGGTCTCTGGGCCGGCCGGTGACCCCGGACTACGCGATGGGCTGCAAACGCGTCCTGTTCACCGCCGACTGGTACCGCGCCCTGCGCCGCGACAACGTCACCCTGACCACAGTGGACATCGAGCACCTGACCGCGACGGCGGTCCGGACCGCCGACGGCACCGAGCACGCCTGCGACATCCTGGTCCACGCCACCGGCTTCGCCGCCACCGACTTCCTGGTCCCGATGACGGTGACCGGCCGCGACGGCCGCCGCCTGGAGGTCGAGTGGAAGGACGGCGCCTACGCCCACCTGGGCCTGACCGTCCCCGGCTTCCCCAACCTGTTCCTCATGTACGGCCCGAACACCAACACCGGCAACACCTCGGTGGTCTACTTCCTGGAAGCCCAGGCCCGATACATCGTCCAAGCCGCACAGGCGATAGCCGCCACGGGCCCGTTGGAGATCCGCGAGGACAGGGCCGCCGAGTTCGACCACGAGATCCAGCACCGCCTGGCCACCAGCGTCTGGACCGCCTGCCACAACTGGTACCGCACCGACTCCGGCCGCGTGGTGACCAACTGGCCCGGCATGGCCTCGGAGTACCGCGCCCGCACCGCCCGCCTGACCCGGTCCGACTACCTGACCTAGCCGGCGCCGAGGCAGACGAAGCCGCCGCGGGGCTGGGCCTCGGCGAGGGCGTCGGCGGGGCGGCGCCCGGCGGCCCGGCGGCGATACAGGGCCGTCATCAGTCGCAGCGTGTCGGCGTCGCCGACCGGGCCGGGGCTGGCCACGACCGTGCGGGTGCCCAGGCCGAGCAGGGCGGCCGCGATGCCCTGCAGCTCGTCGCCCGGGTGCACGGCGGACAGTCCGGCGTCGCAGGAGGACAGCACCAGCACGGCCGGCGGGCGGCGCAGCGCCGACAGGTCGCAGACGGTCAGCGGCCCGTCGGCCAGGAGCAGGTGCGAGAACATCGGATTGTCGGCCCGGAACACGCCGTGGCAGGCCACGTGCCCGAGCGCGGCGCCGTCGAGCGCGGCCAGGGTGGCCGCGGCCGTGGCCGCGGCGCCGGTCAGGACCCTGGCTGCGGGCAGCTCGGCGGCGAGGGCCTCGACCTCGGCCCGCGCGTACAGCGGGGCCGGGCCGGCCACCAGCACCGGCGGGCCGCCCCCACCGGCCGCGGGCTCGGACTCGGCCCGCCACCACTGCCACGACGACGGGTTCACCGCGACCGGGCGGCCGTGGCAGCCGGGCAGCATCGACCACGGCAGGGCGTGCAGGTGGCCCGTCGGCACCAGCACGAGCGGCCGGTCCCCGATCAGGTCGGCCACGGGCCGCAACAGGAGCCGGTCGAGCTCGCCGGCCGCATGCGAGATCGCGGCCTCGGCCTGGGCGGCGACCCGCGTGCCCGGGTACACCACCTGCCGGCGCACGGCGAAGCGCAGCGCGGCCAGCTCCTCCTCGGCCGCCGCGGCCGCGCCGAGCGGCCGGTGCCGGACCCGGCCGGCCGCCACGACGAGCGCGTGCAGCCGCCCGTCGACCACCGTGTATTCGACCAGGGCCCGGTCGCCGAGGGCGGCCGCGAGCTCGGCGACCGACGGTGGGCGGCGGGCGGTCGCCGGCTCACCCGGGCGATGCCAGGACCGCTGCCGGATCTCGGCCTCGACCGCCCGCTGGCGGCGCAGCAGGCGCTGGGTGCGCGGCGAGTCGATGGCGGTGGTGGCGCTCTCCCGGCTGAGCGTGCGCAGCTCGGCCAGCAGCGCCTCGACGACCGGGTCGTCCGGCGGGCGGGCCGGCGGCAGCCGCAGGGCGACGCTGCGGACCCGCTGCAGCCAGGTCAGCGCGGCCCGGGCGTCGCCCTCGGCCAGGCACAGCCGCAGCCGGGCCTCGGCGATGCCGACCCCGGCGGCGCCGCCGCGCACGCCCAGCTCGGTCGCGCCGAGGCTGGCCCGGTGCTGCTCGATCTCCCGGTAGGCGGCGGCCAGGCGCCGTTTGGCCAGCGGCACCTCCCCGGCGGCCAGCGCCAGTCGGGCGGTGGCGTGCCAGGCGCGGGCGCGCAGCTCAGCCGGGCCCCGGCGGCGCCCGTCGGCGGCCTTGGTAAGACAGCGGCCGGCCGTGGCCGGGTCACCGAGATCCAGCGCCAGGTGAGCGGTGTCGATCCAGGCGTCCCAGGCGGCCGGCAACCAGTTCGCGGCGCCGAGCCGGTCGCCGGTGGACTCCAGGTCGCGCAGCGCCCGCCGATCGCCGGCGCCGGCCGCGACCCGGGCCGACAGCTCGATCCGGCGGGCGACGGCGGCCCAGGTCGGCCGGGACTGCCGGCGGAACCCGGCCCGGGCCCGCCGGGCCAGCTCGCCGGCGGCCGCGGGGTCGCCGCCGTCCAGCTCGACCCGGGCCGAGAGCAGCCGGGCCTGACCCAGCAGCGACGACATCGATCCGGTCTGCGCGGCCTCGATCGCCTCCCGGACGGCCGTGCGCGCCTCCGGCCGCAGCCGCGCGGCCAGCAGCAGCTCGGCCCGGTCGAGCTGGGTCACGGCGGCCGCGCCGACGTACGCGAGGCGGTCCCGGGCCCGGTCGTACCAGGCGAGCGCGCCCGGCACGTCACCGGCCTGCGCGGCCAGGAAGCCCAGGTTGTGCTGGACCCGCGCGACCGCGTCGGGCAGCGCCAGCTCCTCGAAGATGCGCCCGGCCCGGGTCAGGTCGTCGCGGGCCGCGGCCAGCTCGCCGTGGTAGCCGCGCAGCACGCCCCGGTTGACCAGCGCGCGGCCCTCCCACAGCGCGTCGCCGTGCTGCCGGAACGCGGCCAGGGCCCGCTGGTAGCCGGTGAGCGCGTCGCGGTCGCGGCCGACCCGGCGCAGCAGCAGCGCCTGCTGCATCATCGCGCGGGCCCGGCGCAGCCCGCTGAGCCCGGCAACGGCCCGGCCGATCTCGCGCAGCGCGGCCTTCGGGGCGCCGCGGTCGTCGAGGACCAGCGCGTAGCTCATCCGGCATTCGGCCTCGGCCGTCGGGTCACCGGCCCGCCGGGCCGACCGGATCGCCTGGCGCAGGTGCCCGGCGGCGGTGGTGGTGTCGTGCACGGCGTGCGCGGCCAGCCCGAGCACCCGCCGCGCGGCCGCCGCCGCCGACGGGTCGCCGCGCGCCAGCGCGTCGGCGAGGTTTGCCCCGGCCCGCGCGGCCGCCCGGTGGGGATCGTCCTGGATCGACCGGAGCAGCCGGTCGTCGTCCGGGCCGGTCACGCGGGACTCCGGCAAGTTTTCGGCCGAGCGTGTATCAGGCGGCACCGACGGCCCGTCACAACCGTGGATCCAACCACGACGACGCCAGAGGAGCCAACATGTCACACACCCCGGACCACGCCGCCGGCTGGGAGCGGCGCCGCGCCGCCCGCCTCGCGGCCCTGCCGTGGCTGCACACGGACACCTCGACCGGCCGGCCGGTCCGGCACGTGAAGGACGAGGTCCTGGTGCGCGCCGAGCAGGAGGGTGCGGCCCGGGACGCGCTCGCACGGCTGGGCGTGCCGGCGAGCCGGGTCGGCCGCCGGACCGCCGGCCACGGGTTCGTGCGGCTCAGCGCGCCCGGCGCCGACCCGGTCGCGGTGGCCGCCGCGCTGCCCGAGGGCGCCGCCGCGCCCAACCACGTCTTCGCGGCGAACCCGTTCGAGATGGGCGGCCCGTTCGGCCCGCCGGCCGCCGCCGACGCCCTGGCCCTCGACGGCGGGCCGGCCGCCGACGCGACGATGCGCCTGGCCGTGCTCGACACGGTCGTGTGGTCGGACAGCCCGCTGCCGGCCGCCTGGTACGAGACCGAGGACCTGGACCCCGACGTCGAGGCGGCGGCCGAGCTCGGCCACGCCAACTTCATCATCGGTGTGGTGATGTCCCGCACCGACAACGCGCGCATCCGGGCGATCAAGGTGCTCGACGCCGACGGCCTGTGCACCGAGTCCGACCTGGCCGACGCCCTGGACGCGCTGGGCGACGACGTCGACGTGGTCAACCTGTCGCTCGGCGCGTTCACCCGCAACAACCGGCCGCCGGCGCTGCTCACCGACGCTCTCGGCCGCACCCTGGCCGGCCGTGACCGGGTGGTCGTCGCCGCGGCCGGCAACGACGGCGTGGCCGGCCGGCCCTACTGGCCCGCCGCGTTCGCCGGCACCGCCCTGCCCTTCGCCGGGCAGGTGCTGGCCGTCGCCGCCCACGACGGCTCGGGCGTGTGCGACTGGAGCAACACCGGCGACTGGGTCGGCGTCGCCGCTCCCGGCGCGGACGTCACCAGCACCTACGTCACGCACAAGGATTTCCCGACCGGCTTCGCCAGCTGGAGCGGCACCTCGTTCGCGGCGCCCTACGCGGCCGCCGTGATCGCCGAGAACCACCGGGCCACCAAGTCGGCGACGGCCGCCCTCGCGCTCGTGCGCAAGGAGAGCGCCGACCGGCGCCTGGGCGGCCTGCCCAGCCTTGCATGATCACCATGTGACGGGATGGAGCTGTTATCGTGCCGACCGTGACCGAGTTCGATCCGGCGATCGCGCTGGCCGCCGCCGCGAAGGGCGACGAGGCCGCCTGGAAGAGCATCGTCACGGCGTACGCCGGCCTGATCTGGTCGGTGGCCCGCAGCTTCCGGCTGTCCACCACGGACGCCGGCGACGTGGTGCAGGGGACCTGGCTGCGCCTCGTCGAGCACCTCGACGAGATCCGCGACGCCCGGCGCCTTCCCGCCTGGCTGGCCACCACCACCCGGCGGGAGGCGATCAACCTGCTGCGCCGCTCCGGCCGCGACGTGCCGGTCGAGGACGTGGACGCGTTCGGCCCGGCCCGGGCTCCGGGCGAGGTCGACGAGCGGCTGCTGCACGGCGAGACGCAGCGCGCGCTCGCCCGGGCCGTCACCCAGCTCCCGCACGCCTGCCAGCGGCTGCTGCGGGTGCTGTTCGCCGACCCGCCGCCGACCTACGAGACGGTCAGCGCCGCGCTGGAGATGCCGATCGGCAGCATCGGGCCGACCCGGGCCCGCTGCCTCAGCGGCCTGCGCGCGCTGCTGGCCGACTGAGCGCCGGCCATGGACCAGACCGGGACGGAACGACGATGACCGACGAACCCGCGAACCCCACGCCCGACGAGGCGCTCGGCGCGGCCCTGCGCTCGCTGTGGCACACCGGCGACCCCGTGCCGGAAACGCTGCTGGCGGCCGGATTCGGCGCGCTCGGCTGGCGGGACGTCGACGGCGCGTTCGCCCGGCTGGTCGAGGACACCGGGGCCGAGCACACCCTCGCGCACGTCCGCGGCGGCCACAGCCCGGCCCGCCTGCTCACCTTCGCCGCCGGCGACCTGATGGTCGTGCTCGAGCTGGCCGGCCGCCGCCTGCTCGGGCAGCTCGACCCGGCCGCGCCGGCCACGGTCGCGGTCGAGTCCGCGGCCGGGCCCCACACCGTGCGGGCCGACGACCACGGCCGGTTTCGGGCCGACGACCTGCCCGCCGGCTGGCTGCGGCTGGCGGTCGCCTTCGACGGCGGCGAGCGGCTGCGCACGGCCTGGTTCGGCACCTGAAGCCCCGGTCCGGCACCTTGAGTCCGCCGCGGCGCGGGTGACGGCTTCCCGACGCATCACGGCGCGGCCGCGGCCGTCTCGTCCGGCGACCGATTGCCGGACGACGGGAAGGACACCCCGATGCCGTTCAACACCCTGCTGGACCGCGAGATCAGCTACAGCGAGCTGGTCGACGCCGGCGCTCTGGAGCTCTACCCGGAAGCGGACGTCCGCACGTGGTACGGGCCGGGCGCCCACCGCACCGTCGGCGAGCTGCTGTCCGTGCGCACCCATCCGAGCCGGGTGGTCTGGGCCGTCATGCGCGCGCGGGTCCTGCCGCCCTACGTGCTCTACCGGGTCGCCCTGGACCTGGCCGAGCGGTACCTGCGGCGGGCCCGCCACCGCGGCGTGTACATCGACTTCCGCAGCCGGCGTGGCCTGGCCGCGCTGGGGGACTGGCTGGCCGACGGGGTCAGCCTGGGCGAGCGCATGGTGGCCGCGGTCGCGGCCGGGCGGGCCCGCACCGACGTGGCCGACCTCGGCGACCACGACGCCTCGGCGACGGCCGACATCGTGTGCGCGGCGCTGCTGGACGACGCCGAGGAAGCCTTCCGGGAGACGTTCTACCTGTACATCGCCGGGTACCGCACGGCCGAGGACTTCGCCTGGGTCATCGAGCGGGCCCGCGCCCGCATCGGCGAGGTCGAGCTGGCCGCGGCCGGAGTGTCCGCGGCCGCGATGGCGGCGGGCGGTGCCCGATGAGCGCGGGCGCGCTGCCGGTCGGCACCGTGCTGGCGTTCGCCGGGCCCGTCCCGGGCGACCTGCGACCGGGCTGGCTGCCGTGCGACGGCGCCACCTATCCGGGCGCGGACTGCCCGGAGCTGTACGCGGCCATCGGGTTCGCGTTCGGCAAGACCGGGACCGACCCGGTCGTGTTCAGCGTCCCCGACCTGCGCGGGCTGTTCGTCCGGTGCACGCCGGACGCGGCCGTGCGGGACGCGCGCGACCCCGAGTGGCGCCTGCGCACGGCCCTGCTGCCCGGCGGCCACAGCCGCGAGTGGGTCGGCTCCTACCAGGTGTACGGCACGGCGCCGGCCCGCAACGGCTTCAAGTCGTCGGTCAACAACGCGAGCATCGGCACCATCCGTGACGACGCCGGCTGCGGGCCGATCGTCGCGGCGAAGCCGAACCGGGCCGAGGACGTGCGGCTGCACGGCGGGGACCGGGAGAGCCGGCCGGCGAACAAGAACGTGCACTTCGTCATCAAGGCGCAGCCGCAGGCCGAGGTGCCGATCGGCGCGGTGCTGACGATGGCCGCGAGCCGCGCCGCCCACGACGGTTCCTACCCGTGCGACGGCACCCCGCGCGAGCCGCGGGGGCCCGCGAAGCGGCTGTACGACACGATCGGCACCAGCCACGGCCGCACCGACGACGGCGACTTCCTCCTGCCCGACTATCGCGGCTGGTTCCTGCGCGGCGTGAGCGGGCTCGCCCGCCGCGACCCCGACGGGGACGCGCGCGAGCCGGCCGAGGCCGGTGGCAACGCGGGCAACCAGGTCGGCTCGGCCCAGCCGTGGGCGACCGGCCTGCCGACGAGCCGGGAACGCCCGGCTACCGTCCGGTTCGAGAACCTGCCGGACGGCGACCGGGGCAAGAGCATCGCGGGTGCGATCCGGACCGCGGTGGTGCGCAACGCCGGCGGTCAGACGGTGACCTTCGGCTTGAGCCAGGGCGACCGGGAGACGCGCCCGGCGAACGCGAGCGTCGACTTCCGCGTCGTGTTCCGCCCGCAGATCGTGTCGGCGCCGGTCGGCACGATCATCACCGTCGGCGGACCGGTCCCGGCCGACAGCGGCTGGCTGCCCTGCGACGGCCGGATCCTGCCCGCCGCGGACCACCAGGACCTGCGCGACGCGCTCGGCGGCCAGTGGGGCGGCGACGGGACGAGCACCGTCGCGCTGCCCGACCTGCGCGGGCGGTTCCTGCGCGGCGCCGACCACGGCACCGGCACCGACCCGGACGCCGGCAGCCGAACCCCGCAGGGCACCGGCGGCGCCCGGGACCCGGGCAGCATCCAGGACTACGCGACCGGCGCCCCGCGCACGCCGTTCACGGCCGCGGTGCCGTACCTGCCGACGGACAGTACCCAGATCAGCGGCGAGACCCGCGGTGATGTGGCCGGCCGGGACGGCGCCCGCACCGTCGACGTCTTCAACGGTGGCAACGCCGACAGCCGCCCGGCGAACCTGTACCTGGACGCGTACATCCGGGTCCGCTGACCGACCGCCTTGACGCCTGCCTGTACGGAATGTGATCGGGCCTCGGCGCCGGCCATCGGGCCCGCCGGCCGGGAGGGATCAGGAGCCGAGCAGCGGGGGCAGGGCGAACAGCATCACCGTCGACCAGGTGACGTGGGTCAGGATCGGGGCCAGGATGCCGCCCGACGCCCGCCGCTGCAGGCCCAGGACCGTGCCCAGCACCGCCGCCGCGAAGACCAGCATCGGGTTGGCGGTGGCGATGGTGGCCAGGGCGTAGACGACGGTCGAGATGAGGACCGGGTGGGTGCGGCCGATCGCGGCGAACAGGGCGCCGCGGAAGAAGACCTCCTCGGCCAGGCCGTTGAGCAGGGTGGTGGCGGTGATGGGGACGATCGCGCCGTACTTGGCGTGGTCGAGGACCTCGCCGGCGTAGTCGCGCAGCGGCGGGATGTGCTGGACGACGAGGGCACCGGCGACGAAGACGGCGCCGACGAGCAGGCCCGTGGCGATCGGGGTCAGGATGGGGCGGCGCAGGCGGTCACGGTACAGGATCCGGCCCAGATGCAACGGTCCGGAGAGCAGGCTGCCGGCGACCCAGGTCGCGGCCACGGCCACCGTCATGGCGTAGAACAGCGGGTCGCCGGGGCGGATCGTCAGCGACCAGCCGAGCAGCACCGCGCCGGCGACCAGCGTCGCGGCGACCACGATCCGGCGCCGGCGGACGGCCGCGGTCGTCTGCTCGTGGTCGCGGGGGACCGGCTCGATGAACGCCGCCCGGGCCAGATCCCGCAGGTGCTTCATGCCGGCACGCCGAGCTCGGCCCGCACCGCTTCGACCTCCTTGCGGGCGGCGTCGGCCCGTTCGGCGGCCTCCGCGGCCTCGCGGGTGGTGACGTCGGCCGCGCGCTCGGCCAGGGCCAGGCGGACCGCGTCGTCGTAGGCGAGGGCCGGGGCCGGGTCGAGCTCCTCGACCGGGTGCTCGCGCACGACCGTCTCGGCGCTGAGCGAGTCGACCAGGTTGCGGGCGGTCGCCATGTCGACGTCGGTGACCAGGGACAGCCACATCGACGACAGGCGCGGGGTGAGCAGGGGGACGGTGACGTTCGGCAGGAACTTGCCGCGCCGCTTCGCCACCCGCTGCAGCATGTCGGCGAAGCTGAGCACGTCGGGGCCGCCCACCTCGTAGACGCGGCCGCGCGCCTCCGCGGACTCGCCGGCGGTGACGAGGTACCGCAGCATGTCCGGCAAAGCCACGGGCTGGGTGCGGGTCGTCACCCACTGCGGCGTGATCAGGGCCGGCAGGTGGTCGACGAGCTGGCGGGTGATCTCCCACGAGATGCCGCCGTGCCCGATGATCACCGCCGCCCGCAGCGTCGTGACCGGCACCGGGCCGGCCGCCAGGATCCGCTCGACCTCGCGCCGGGAGCGCAGGTGGTCGGAGAGGGCGTCGCCGTCGGCGCCGAGCCCGCCGAGGTAGACGATCCGTTCGACGCCGGCCTCGGCCGCCGCTTCGGCGAAGTTGCGGGCGGCGACCCGGTCGCGCTCCACGAAGTCGTCCTGGCTGAGCGAGTGCACCAGGTAGTAGGCGACCCGTGTATTTTTCAGCGCCGCGCGGAGGCTGCCCAGGTCCATGACGTCCCCGGCCACCGGCTCGCCTTGTCCCTGGTACTGCTCCGGCCTCCGGGTCATCGCCCGCACCCGGTGCCCGCGTTCCAGCAGGCGGGGCACGAGCCGGGAGCCGACGAACCCGGAGGCTCCGGTCACCAGTACGTCCATGGTCATGTCTTCCTCTTACCACGCGCCGGTACCGTTCACGCCTCACTTGCCCAGGGTTTGATTGGAGGCTATGTTAGCGCTCACATGAACGTCCGTACCGCCACACGGAGGGTTCCATGCGAAAAGTACTTCTGGCCGCCGCGGCCACCGGTGCGCTCGTGGTGAGCGCGCTCGTGGCCGCCGGCACCGCACAGGCGGCGACGTCGCAGCCGTGCGACATCTACGCCTCCGGCGGCACCCCCTGCGTCGCCGCCCACAGCACCACCAGGGCGCTCTACGGCACCTACAGCGGCCCGCTGTACCAGGTCCGCCGCGCCTCCGACAACGCCACGCAGGACATCGCGCCGGTCAGCGCGGGCAGCTACGCCAACGCGGCCGCCCAGGACTCGTTCTGCGCCAACACGTCCTGCGTCATCACGATCATCTACGACCAGACGGGCCGCAACAACCGGCTCACCCAGGCCCCGCCCGGCGGGTTCAACGGCCCGGCGGCCGGCGGCTACGACAACCTCGCCAACGCCACCGCCGCGCCCGTGACGATCGGCGGGCACAAGGTCTACGGCGTGTTCGTCGCCCCCGGCACCGGCTACCGCAACAACAACACCAACGGCATCGCGAAGGGTGACGCGGCCGAGGGCATGTACGCGATCTTCGACGGCACCCACTACAACTCCGGCTGCTGCTTCGACTACGGCAACGCCGAGACGAACAGCCGCGACAACGGCAACGGCACCATGGAGGCGCTGTACTTCGGCAACAACAAGGTCTGGGGCACCGGCGCCGGCAACGGCCCGTGGATCATGGCCGACCTCGAGAACGGCCTGTTCTCCGGGGTCAACCAGAAGAACAACGCCGGTGACCCGACGATCAGCCACCGGTTCCTGACCGCCGTGCTCAAGGGCGAGCCCAACCACTGGTCGATCCGCGGCGGCAACGCCCAGTCCGGCAGCCTCGGCACCTTCTACAACGGGGCCCGGCCCAACGTCGCCGGCTACAACCCGATGAAGAAGGAAGGCGCGATCATCCTCGGCATCGGCGGCGACAACAGCGTCGGCGCCGCCGGGACGTTCTACGAGGGCGTCATGACCTCCGGCTACCCGTCGGACGCGACCGAGAACTCGGTCCAGGCCAACATCGTCGCCGCGAACTACAACACGTCCGGGTCCTCGTCCGGCGGCCTCACCGTGGGCTCCAGCATCTCCCTGCGCGCCACCACGGCGTGCTGCTCGACCCGCTACATCAGCCACTCCGGCGCGACCGTCACCACCCAGGTCGTCGCCGCGTCGAACACCGCCACCGAGAAGGCGAACGCGTCCTGGATCGTGCGGGCCGGGCTCGCCAACAGCTCGTGCTATTCGTTCGAGTCGCGCAACAGTGCCGGGCAGTACCTGCGGCACTACAACTACCAGCTCTCGCTGCAGTCCAGCGACGGCAGCGACATCTTCAAGCAGGACGCCACCTTCTGCACGGAGACCGGCAAGAACGGCCAGGGCACCTCGTTCCGGTCGCTGAACTTCTCGACCCGATACCTGCGCCACTACAACAACAACGTGTACATCGCCAGCAACGGCGGCTCCAACGCCTGGGACTCGGCGTCGCTGTGGGCCGACGACGTCAGCTGGGTTGTGTCGGGGGCCTGGACTCCCTAAGTTCGTCTATATGAGGTCTCGCATCGTCGCGATCGCCCTGGGACTGACCGTGGTGCTGAGTGCCGGGGGCTTCGCCAAGCCCCCGGCACCGTCCTGGAAGCTGCTCGACAGCGGCTCCACCGCACAACTGCGCGGCCTGTCCGCGGTGAGTGACCGGGTCGCGTGGGCGTCCGGCACCGGCGGCACCGTGCTGCGGACCGTCGACGGCGGCCGCAGCTGGCGCTCCGTGGGCCCACCGGACGCCGCCGACCTGCAATTGCGCGACATCGAGGCCTTCGACACCCTCCACGCGGTCATCCTGTCCATCGGTGAAGGGTCGGCTTCCCGGGTGTACCGCACTGAAGACGGCGGCCGCACCTGGACGGAGACGTATCGCAACGCGGACCCGGCCGCCTTCTACGACTGCCTGGCGTTCTCCGACCCCCACCACGGTCTGGCCCTCGGCGACCCCGTCAACGGTCATTTCCAGCTGCTGTCCACCATCGACGGTGGCCGGCACTGGACCGCGTCACCGGTCGCCACCGCGGCCCTCGACGGTGAGTTCGCGTTCGCCGCCAGCGGGACGTGTCTCGTCGCATCGGGCCGCGACGCCTGGTTCGCCACCGGGGGCGGCGCCCAGTCCCGGGTCTTCCACTCCGGCGACTTCGGCCGCCACTGGTCCGTCAGCGCTGCCCCGATGCCGTCGGGGCCCACGGCCGGCATCTACTCCCTGGCCTTCCGCGACCCGCACCACGGCCTGGCCGTCGGGGGCGACTACCGGACGCCGGCCGCCGCACCGGACGGTGCCGCCGTCAGCCGCGACGGTGGCCGGACCTGGACGACGGCCCGCCGGGCCCCGGGCGAATACCGCTCGGGCGTGGCCTGGGGCCCGTCCTTCGCGCTCGCGGTCGGTCCGACCGGCAGCGACATCTCCCGCGACGGCGGCCGGACCTGGACCCGCTTCGACACCGGCAGTTTCGACGCCGTCGCCTGCGCGGACGGGGCGTGCTGGGCCTCGGGGGAGCAGGGCCGCATCGCCCGCCTCCGCTGAACCCGCTGCCGTGTCGTATCCCCGCCGCGAATCTCAGGTGAACCAGAACACCGGCTCCGCCTACGATTCCACGTCGTGGGCCCCAGCGATCACCGACCGGCCGTGACCGAAGCCATCATCACCTACTACACCGACCACTACGACGAGGACGCCCGGCTGGACCGCCGCCCCCAGGCGCGGCTGGAGCGCACCCGCACCCTGGAACTCCTCGCCGCCCACCTGCCCCCGCCACCGGCCACCGTGCTGGACGTGGGTGGCGGCACCGGGTTCTACGCCCGCGTGCTGACGACCGCCGGCTACGCGGTCCGCGTGCTCGACCTGGTCCCGGCCCACGTGGAGCAGGTCCGCGCCGGCACACCCGCCGTGCCGGCCGAGGTCGGCGACGCCCGCGCGCTGCGCTTCCGGGACGCTTCGTATGACGCGACGCTGCTGCTGGGCCCGCTGTACCACCTGCACGACCGCGCCGACCGGGTCGCGGCGCTGCGGGAGGCGGCCCGGGTGACCCGCCCCGGCGGACCGGTGCTGGCCGCGGCGATCTCCCGCTTCGCGGCCCCCCTCGACCTCGGCGCCACGTCACGGCTCGACGCCCGCGCCCTGACCGAAGCCGAGTCCCTACTCACCGACGGCCGCAACGACCCGGCGGTCGGCTTCACCCACGCCTATTTCCACCGCCCCGAGGAGCTCCGCGCCGAGTGCGAGGCCGCCGGCCTGACCGGTGCGGTCCTGCACGGCCTGGAAGGTCCACTCTGGACAGCCGCCGAGGCCGCCGCCGCGGGCCCCAACGCCGAACCGGTCTACACGGCCGCCCTGGACCTGGCCCGCCTCTTCAGCACCGAACCATCACTGACCGCCGCCAGCGGCCACATCCTCGCCGCCACCATCCGCCCCTAGCTCGTCGAGGAGGGCGGAGAAGGCCTTGAAGTCCTCCCGTGGAGGATCTGTCTGGCAGGCTGGTGGGATGGACGCGCAAGCGGCGCGGGCGGTCGGTGCGGCCGCCGAGGGTGGCTCGACGGTGCTCGACCTGGCCGATCTCGGGCTGGCCACGGTGCCGGACGAGGTGTTTGCGCTGGCTGAGCTCGATCACCTCGATCTCAGCGGGAACCGGATCGGGGAGCTGCCGGAGCGGATCGGGGAGCTCGCCGGGCTGGAGTCGCTGTACCTCAACGGTAACCTGCTGACGCGGCTGCCGGACGCCATCGGGTCGCTGCGGAATCTGCGGGAGCTGCGGCTGTTCGGGAACCGGCTGACCGCGCTGCCGGCGGCGGTCGGGGAGCTGGGCGCGCTCACCGAGCTGCAACTGGGCGGGAACATGCTGCTTGCGCTGCCGGTGGAGCTGGGGCGGCTGACCGGGCTGCGCCGCCTGTATGGGCTGGAGGACGAGCCGCTCATGGACCGCGAGTTCCTCTACCGGAATCCGGGCTTCTGGTCCGCCGACGCGCAGAACCTGCTGCGCGTGTACTTCCGGTACGGCTTCAGAGCATAGGCTGCCCGGTGTGGGCTTCGAAGACGACTTCGCGGGTGATGAGCTCGACCGGGCCGTGTGGGTGCCGCATTACCTGCCGCAGTGGAGTTCGCGGGCCGAGAGCGCGGCGACCTACACGGTGGGCGGGTCGCAGCTGCGGTTGTCGATCCCGGCGGGGCAGGGGCGGTGGTGTGCCGGCGAGCACGAGGAGCCGCTGCGGGTGTCCGGGGTGCAGTCCGGTGTGTTCTCCGGGCCGGTCGGCAGCACGGTCGGGCAGCAGCCGTTCCGCGACGGGCTGCGGGTGCGGGAGGCGCAGGCCGTGCAGTGGGGGTGGACGCCGCGGTACGGCCGGCTCGAGGTCCGGGCCCGGATGGAGCTGACGGCCCGGTCGATGGCGTCGGTGTGGATGGTCGGCCTCGAGGACGAGCCGCGGCGGTGCGGGGAGATCTGCGTGTTCGAGGTGTTCGGCGCGGCGGTCGACGGGTCCGGGGCGGCGGTCGGGATGGGCGTGCACCCGTTCCGGGACCCGGCGCTGCACGACGACTTCGCCACGCCGCGGCTGCCGATCGACGTCGCCGAGCCGCACGACTACGCCGCCGACTGGCGGCCGGGGCGGGTCGACTTCTTCGTCGACGGCGCCCACGTCCGCACCGTCGAGCAGGCCCCGGACTACCCGATGCAGATGATGATCGGCGTCTTCGACTTCCCCGCGCACCCGGCCGCCGCCGCCCACGCCGGCCACGTGCCACTCCTCGCCATCGACCGGGTCCGCGGCGGCTGAGGGGGAGGCCGGCGACCTCCCCGTCAGGCCGAATGCGGGCTACTCGAAGTCGCCGAAGTCGCCGCCGCCGTCGTCCTCGAAGACCTCTTCGATGATCTCGCCGGCGACGAGGCCGCCGACGATGCCCGCCGCGCCCGCGGCCACCACCGTGCCCATGCCCATGCCGCCGCCGCGGCGGCCGTGTCCGCCGTGGCCGTAGGCGCCGTGCCCGTAACCACCGTGACCGTGTGACGCGTGGCGGGAGGCGGCCTCGGCCACCCAGCCGTCGACGACCGCGGTCCAGTTGGTGCCGGTGACCTGGTCGTGGCCGATACTGAAGCGGCTGTAGGCGTCCTGGCCGCCGCCCTGGAACGTCCCGCCGCGCTTGTCGAACTCCACGATGACCTCGACACCGTGCGGGTTGGTGAGGAAGGTGAGCTCGACCTCGTTGATCCGGCCGGCGTACTGCGGCGCGGCCCAGAATTCGATTTCCTGGTAGATCGGCAGCTGTTGCTGTACCCCCCGAATGAAGCCGTGCTCGACGTCGGCCTGCTTGAACCGGAAGCCCAGTTCGGCGAAGCCGTCGAGGATGGCCTGGTGGACCGGGAGGGGCGTGATGGAGACCGGGTCGAGGTCGCCCTTGTCGCGGCCGCCGGCGACTTCGAGCTCGGTGTGCACGCCCATCACCATGCCGCGCAGGTGCTGGCCGTAGACGCTGGTGATCGGCGTCTCCCACGGGACACTCAGCCGGAACGGGACGGATTCGGTGGCGCCGGCGCGGACCGTGAAGTGCTCGGCGGCGCTGGAGCGGCCGAGCTCGACGGCCTGGCCGTGGTCGAGCTGGGTGGCGAGGGCGAGGGTGACGCGCTCGATGCGGGCCTCTTGGTCGCCGCCCTTGATGTGGATCTGGCCGTCGATGAAGCCGCCGGGGCGGGCTTCAGGGGTGTCGAGCACCGTGTCGACACTCGGACCGCCGACCCCGAAGGCGGCGAGCATCTTCTTGAACACCATGGCATCCAACACTATCACGTGGCACTGTACGGTCTCCGTGCGAGCCACTTGAGCGACGCCCGTCCGAGGGACGCCGCGGCCGCGCTCAGGCTGGGGTCCGAGGCCCGCACCGCCAGCCGCACCAGGAACCCGGCGTGTGCGGCGAGGAACCCGTCGACCACCGGCGGCGGAAGGTCCCGGGTCAGCGCATTGCCCGCGAGCAGCGTCTCCGGCGGGACACCACCGCTGCCGGCCATCACCGTCAGCACGTCGCAGTACGCGGGCCCGACCCAGGCGTGCGCCCAGTCCACGATCCACACGCGCTGCGCCGAGACCAGCGCGTTGAACAGGTACAGGTCGCCGTGCAGCAGCGTGTCGCCGGCCCAGTCCTGGGATCGCTCCAGCTCGACCAGGTCGTCGAGGTGCGCGGCCGCCCACGGTGAGCAGCGGGCGACCTGCGGACGGCTGAGGTCCGCGAACCCGCCGAGCCGCGGTGCCGTGGCCGGGCGGGCCGGAGCCGGGGTGAGGGCCGCCGCCATCGCCGTCGCCGCGTCCAGGACCCGCGGCCGGTCGGGCTCCGTGGCCAGTTCGGCCTCGACGAACGCGAAGACCAGCACCACCCACGGGTCGAGGTCAAGGGCGAAGAGCAGCGGCGGCGACGGTACCCCCACAGCGAATGCCGAAGCGATGACGCCCTCGCGCCGATGGAAGTCGCGGACCGCCGGATCCGCGGTGGCTTTGACGAACACGTCCCGCCCGTCGGCCAGGCGCAGCCGGGCCGCCACGCCCTCCGAGAACCCTCCGGCCAGCCGCTCGGCCGCCGTGACCCGGGCCCCGAGGCGCTCCTCGACCGCGTCGCGCACCGGCGCCGGCACCGCCGCCCACGAGATCCGCCGGGTGCCGGTCCACGATTCGATCTCCCCCATGGCCGAACAGTACGTGTCCGCGTTCGCGATCGACGGCGCCGAGGAAGCCGGGTACGGCCGCCAACCGGCAACCCGCGTTATCACTCGCGCCGGGTGGGTACGCACTGGACCATGGCGGAACTGAGCTGGCTCGGTGTGGTGCGGCACGGGCAGAGCGTCGGCAACGTGCGTGCGCAGGCGGCGGAGCAGAGCGGGCTCGAGGTCATCGACCTGGCCGAGCGCGACGCCGACGTGCCGCTCACCGACCTCGGCCGAGAGCAGGCCGAAGCGGTCGGGCGCTGGATCGCCGAGCTGCCGGTGGCGGAGCGGCCCGAGTTCGCGGTCGTGTCGCCGTACCTGCGGACCCGGCAGACGGCGGCCGCCGCGCTCGGCGGGACCGGCATCCCGGTGCGCTACGACGAACGGCTCCGCGACCGCGAGCTCGGCGTGCTCGACCTGCTCACGGCCCGGGGTGTCGCCGCCCGTCGGCCGGCCGAGGCGGCCCGCCGCCGGCACCTCGGCAAGCTCTACTACCGGCCGCCGGGCGGGGAGTCCTGGTCCGACGTGCTGCTGCGGCTGCGCAGCCTGATGCGTGACGTGCGGGCCGACCACCCGGGCGGGCGCGTGCTGCTGGTCGGGCACGAGGCGATCGTGCTGCTGCTGCGGTACCTCGTCGAGGGCCTCGACGAGGAAGCGCTGATGGCCCTGGCCCGGAGCGCGGCGATGGCCAACTGCTCGGTCACCAGCTGGGCGAACGTCGGCGGGGTGCTGCGCCTGCAACAGTTCAACGCCGTCGGGCACCTGCACCGCGACGACACCCCGCCGACCCGACAGGAGGACGTCGGTGCCGAAACGGCCTGAACCCCGCGTCATCACGCCGCACCTGCTGCGCGACTGGCCCCTGCCGGCCGCGACGGGCGGTGACAAGCACGACCGCGGCACGGTCCTGGTGATCGGCGGCTCCCGCAACACGCCCGGCGGGGTCCTCCTGGCCGGCCTCGCGGCGCTGCGGGCCGGGGCCGGGCGGCTGCAGCTCGCGGTCACGGAGAGCACGGCCACGGCGCTGAGCATCGCCGTCCCCGAGGCCAAGGTGCTGGGCCTGCCGGAGACCGGCGCGGGCAGCGTCTCGGCCGCGCTCCCGCCGGAGCTCCTGGAGCTGGTTTCGCAGGCCGATGCGGTCGCGCTCGGTCCGGGCCTCGATAACATCGAAGAAACCCAGAAGATCCTGGATATGGTACTGCCGGCAGTGGGCCCCGGCACCGCCGTCGTCCTCGACGCCTACGCGCTGGGCGCCCTGAGCCGCGGCCCGGCGAAGCTCGGCGCGGCCGTGCTCACCCCCAACCGCACGGAGGCCGCCCACCTGCTCGGCCGCGACGTCGGCCCCGACCTGGCCGCGGAGGCGACGGCCCTCGCCGAGCGGTACGGTGCCGCCGTCACCCTGCACGGCCACATCGCCGACCCGTCCGGTGCGGTGTGGCGGGAGGAGAGCGGCGCCGAGGGGCTTGGCACGTCCGGCAGCGGTGACGTCCTCGCCGGTCTCGCCGCGGGCTTCCTGGCCCGGGGCGCCGAGCCGGCCCAGGCCGCCTGCTGGGCCACCTACGCCCACGCCGTCGCCGGGCAGCGCCTGGCCCCGCGGTTCGGCCGCACCGGCTACCTGGCCCGCGAACTGCTCGACGAGGTGGCGTACACGATCGGCACGGTCTCGCCGTAGCCCCTGTCTCGCTTCAGCATTTATTGACAGCCGTCACCCTTCCGGCATAGTGTCTGGCCACTTACTCGGTTCAGCTCCGCCAGCTGAACCCCGCCGGCCCGGAAGGAGTTTCCGTGCGCAAGGCCCTCACCGCCGCGGTGATCCTGCTCGCAGCGCTCATCGCCAACCCCACCCCCGCCCAGGCGTTCCCCGCATCGACGCGGTCCGCCCTCGTCGGCTACCTGTCCGGCATCTCCGGGCAGTACACGATCACCGGCCAGCACAACCGCGAACCCAACTCGGACCCGACGAAGTGGACCCGTGTCGCCCAGGGCATCACCGGGCAGACCCCGGGCCTGTGGGGCGGCGACTTCCTGTTCGCGAGCGCCGACGTCAACGCCCGCCAGACGATGATCAGCGAGGCCATCCGCCAGTGGCAGGGCGGCTCACTCGTGGCCCTGACCTGGCACATGTGCCCGCCAACGGTCGGCTCGACCTGCGGCTGGGATACCAACGGGGTGCTCAGCCACCTCTCCGACAGCCAGTGGAGCCAGCTCGTCACCGACGGTTCCGCGCTCAACACCGCCTTCAAGAACCGCCTGGCCGAGGCCACGCCCTACCTGCGGCAGCTGCAGAGCGCGGGCGTGCCGGTGCTGTTCCGGCCGGTCCACGAGATGAACGAGGGCTGGTCCTGGTGGGGCGGCCGCCCCGGCGCGAACGGCAGCCGCCGGCTGTTCCAGATCGTCCACGACTACTACGCCGGGCAGGGCCTGTCCAACCTGGTGTGGGTGTGGAACGTCAAGGACGTCAACATGGGCGCGATCGCCGACTACTGGCCGGGTGCGTCCTATGTGGACGTGGCCACCCTCGACATGTGGGTGAAGCTCGCCCCGAGCACGAGCGACTATCAGGCGATGCTCAACGTCGCCGGGGGCAAGCCGATCGCCCTGGCCGAGGTGGGCCAGGTCCCGAGCGTCGCCCTGCTGCAGGCCCAGCCGCGCTGGACCTACTTCATGGTGTGGGCCGAGTATCTGCAGGACCCGGCGTACAACACCAACGCGGCGGTGCAGAACACCTACTTCAGCAACCGGGTGCTGGTCCGCGGCGAGTTCACCGTCCCCGGCGGCACCACGGGCGGCGGCGGCAGCGGCGGCACCGGACCCGTCACCGGGCTGGCCGGGAAGTGCCTGGACGTGGCGGCCGCCGGCACCGCGAACGGGACCAGGATCCAGCTGTACACCTGCAATGGTGGCACCGCCCAGACCTGGACCGCGGGCTCCGACGGCACGTTGCGGGCGCTCGGCAAGTGCGCCGATGTCACCGGCGGTGTCAACGCGGACGGCACCAAGGTGCAGCTGTGGGACTGCAACGGCAACGGCCACCAGCAGTGGACCCGCTCCGGATCGACGCTGGTCAACCCGGAGACCGGCAAGTGCCTGGACGTGACCGGCCAGAGCAGCGCCGACGGCACGCCGATCCAGATCTGGACCTGCAACGGGCAGACCAACCAGCGCTGGACCGGGCCCGCCTGACCCTCGGGCGTGCGTGAGGCCCGGCCGTGTCCGTCGCGGCCGGGCCCGCCGCGGTTCAGCAGCCGATCTGGGCGCCGGGGACGTCGCCGTGGTACTTCTTGCCGACGACGAGGTCGTCGACGCCGGTCATCTTGCCGATCGGGGTGACGCCCTTGCACGTGAACTCGCGGGTCGTGATCTCGGCCTCGAACGACTCCGGCAGGTTCTCCGCGGTCATGGTCTTGAGGGCCTCCGGGTAGTCCTTGAACGTCTCCTGCGCCCGGCTCGCCGCCTCCTCCTTGCTGACGAGCCGCAGGGTGTCGGGGCCGAGCGCCTCCAGGGCCCGCCGGACCGCGGCCTTGTCGCCCTCGCTCACGTCCTGCTTGAAGTAGACGTGGATGGAGTACAGCTCCGCCGCCGGCCGGCCCGCGAGGTAGCCGCCCGCGAACCCGGCCGCGGCCACGATCAGCAGGACGGGGACGGCGACGGCGGTCAGGATCAGCCACCGCCGTCGCTTCGGCGGCGCCGGTGGCACCGGCGCCGCCGGTGGCTCGGCGATCAAGGCTGGCGTGAAGTCCGGTTCTGGCTCAGGCACGGTCACCCATCAGGTATAGCGAATGTCCGGCCCGCCGTGTGCCCCGTGATTCGGTACCGTGATCAGGTGGCGACCGGTGGATTCTCGATACAGCGACTGACGCGACTGCGAGCCCGGCTGGACCGGCTCGTCGAGGCCGGGTTCGTGCCCGGCGCGGTGGCCGTCCTGGCCCGCCACGGCGAGGTCCACGTCGAGGCGGCGGGCACCCTGGCGTTCGACGGGCCGGGCGCCGCCAAGCCGATGGACCCCGGCACCATCTGCCGCCTCGGGTCGATGTCGAAGCCGCTCGTCGCCGCGTGCGCGATGACGCTCGTCGAGGACGGCACCCTCCGCCTCGACGACCCCGTCGACGACCTGCTGCCGGAGCTCGCCGACATGACCGTCCTGGCCGACCCGGCCGGCCCCCTCGACGCGACCGTCCCCGCCGACCGGCCCATCGCCGTGCGGGACCTGCTGACCTACACCCTCGGCACCGGCATGGTGCCGGCCGCACCCGGCACGGTCCCGATCGCGGACGCGCTGCGCGAGGTCGGCGGCGACCTCCCGCCTGACGAGTGGCTGGGGCGCCTCGGTGCGCTGCCGCTCGTGCACCAGCCGGGGGAGCGGTGGATGTACGACACCGCCGCCGACGTGACCGGGGTCCTGATCGCCCGGGCCACCGGGCAGTCGTTCGGCGAGGCGCTGCGCGAGCGGATCTGCGCGCCGCTGCGGATGCCCGACACCGGCTTCAGCGTCCCCGCCGCGCACCTGGGCCGGCTGGCCACGGGCTACGCCGCCGCCGCCGACCGGGTCGTCGACGACCCGCCGGACGGTGCGTTCAGCCGCCCTCCGGCCTTCGAGAGCGGTGGCGGCGGCCTCGTGTCGACCGGCTCCGACTTCCTGCGGTTCGCCATGGCCATGGCCGCCGGTGGCACGCTGGACGGTCAGCGGGTGCTGTCCCGGCCCGCGGTGACGCTGATGACGACCGACCACCTGACGAGCACGCAGAAGGCCGTCTCCGGGTTCGGGCCCGGCTACTTCGACGCGATGGGCTGGGGCTTCGGCCTGTCGGTCCGCACCCGCCGCACCGGCCTGGGCCCGTCGGCCGGCAGCTACGGCTGGCCCGGCTACTGGGGCACGGTCTGGTACAACGACCCGGCCGAGGACCTCACCGCGATCTTCTGCCTGCAGCGGGCCCACGCGGGCGACCAGCGGCAGCCGCTGTGGCACGACCTGTGGACCGCCGTCTACCAGGCCATCGACGACTGACAGCCCACCGGTCAGCCCCGGTGCGGCCGCCCGCCCGCCTCCTGCGCGAGCCGGTCGCCGACCTGGAGCTCCCGCCACAGCTCCCGGTCGACCTTGACCTCGATCGACGAGCCGTCGTCGAGGCGGACCTCCAGCCGCCGATACAGGTTGGAGCCGTCGAACATGGCCCGGGACTTCTTCGCGACGGTACCGCTCCACGCCGCTTCGCTCTTGGTCATGCACTCACGGTAACCATCCGGCGACCGCGCCACCTCCGGCCGGAGACGGGTCTTGCGTCTGCGACTTCCGGATGAGACGGGCCCGGCGCGGGTGGGCAGGCCCGGGCCGGGGTCGCCGAGTGGTGGCAGAATCGCGGGCAGTGGACGAGATCGAGTCGGTGATGCATCAGGTCGGGGCCGCGTTCGCCGCCGGCCTCACCCAGCCCGGCTCGATGGAGGTGTCGCTGATCGCGCACGGTCACCAGAGCCGCACCTACGACACGGCCGGCGACGCCGCGCGCATCGGCCGGTGGGGCGCGCCGGGCGGCCCCGACCTGGACGGGGGCCTGGAGCGGCTGCGGGTGCTCGCCGGGGCCGGCGGGCGGCTCGCCGTGGAGCTCACCGGATCGCCGGGCGGCGACTACGCGGTCAGCTGCTTCGCCGGTGGCGACGGCGGCGGGCAGTTCGGGCTCGAGTCCGTCGTCGTGCTCGACGAGGACTATCGGTTCCCCGGCCATCCGCGGCCCGGTATGCCCCGGCCCGCCGGTGCCGCGCTCGACGACCGGCCCACCGACGCGGCCGTCCTCGCCGACCTGCGGGATCTCGTGGCCGAGTTCGCGGCCGAGCACACCCGCCGGCGGGGGGTGCCGCCGCGGTTCGCACCCGGCCGCTCCGAGGGCGAGATCCGCGCGGCCGAGGAGCGGCTCGGGTTCCGGCTGCCGGAGGACGTCCGGGCGCTGTACCGCACCATCGGCGACGACGACGCCGAGCACGGGCTGCTCGGATGCTGGCACCCGGCGCCCCTCGAGCAGGTCGTCGCCTGGTATCACCAGCAGAGCCCGGGCTCCTACGGCTGGGACGACGGGCTCTTCACCGACACCCCCGTCGTCTACGAGACCGACCCGGCCGGGCACGTGCGGCGAGTGTCCCGCAGCGACTGGTGGGTGACGTTCGCGCCGGACCACGGCCTGAACTACGCCGCCCTCGACCTCGATCCCGGGCCCGCCGGCGCCGCCGGGCAGGTGATCGCCTACGGCCGGGACGTGTACGGCCCCGTCGTGTATGTGGCCGCGTCGGTGCGGCAGCTCATCCGGGACAACCTCGCGTCCATGCGGGCGGCGGCCGGGGACTGGACACCGGAGTGGCCCAGCGCCCCCGAGCACCGGTGGTACGCGGACCTCGGCGACGCCGACCCGGCCGCGCTCGTCGCCGCGATGACCGACCCGGGCGCGGTGCAGTTCGCGCACCTCCGGCGGGTGGATCGGGTGCGCCTCGCCGACCTGGCCGGACTGCCGCGGCTGCGGACGATCAAGGTTCTCGACGTCCGGTCGCCGGCCGCGTACGTGGATCTGCGCCTCGCGCCCGGCCTGCCGGTCGAGCAGGTCGATGTGACCGCCGGGCACTTCGAGCCGGAGCGGCTGGCCGACGCGGCGACCCTGCGGTATGTGCGGCTGGCCGGCAACCGCGAGCCGGTGCGCGTCGCGGCGCTCGCGGGGCGGCCCGATCTGGTCGCGCTCGACCTGGCCGACGCGGTGGTCGGTGACGTCGCCGCGGTGGCCGCGTTCCCGGCGCTGCGGGTCCTCACGCTCAACGCCGGGCAGTGGCGGGAGCTGTTCGCCAGCGGGTGGGAGCCGGCGCGGCTGGCGGGGGCGCGGATGGGCGGGCGGGGTGGTGTCGCCGCGCTCGGCGACTGGCAGCGTGGGCTGCGCCCGGGCGGGGTCCGGGACACATACCGGACGGTTCGGCGGGGGCGGCCGTGATCCGGATCGAGCTGAGCACCGCGACCCTCGCCGCGGCGCGGATCGCGATCAGCCCGATCACCGAGCTCATCGGGGCCCTCGAGCTGCTGCACCGCTACGGGGGCGGGGCCGTGCCGTGGCCCTACACGCAGTGGGCGGAGCGGGCGCGGGGCGTGCTGGCGGCGCGGTCGCCGGACGCGCCGCTGCGGGTGTACGGGCGGCTCCTCGACGTGCGGGCCCGGCAGCGGACACCGGACCTGTTCCACCCGATGGCGGCCGGGCCGGCGCCGGAGCTGGGAGAGGAGCTGGAGCTGCTCCGGCGGACGCCGGCCGAGACGGTCGACGCGCAGCTGGCCGTGCACCATCCCGATGCGGTGCCGGAGTGGCTGTGGGAGTACCAGCGAAATCCGGTCGTCGCCTTTGCGGCGCTCGCCGATGACCTGGCGGCGTTCTGGGACGAGGCGATGCTCGGGGTCTGGCCGCGGATGGCCGGGGCGCTCGACGAGGAGGTGCAGCTGCGGGCCCGGGCGATCGCGACCGGCGGGGCGGCGACGCTGCTCGGCGGGCTGGCCGGGGTGGCGCGGTGGGAGCCGCCGGTGCTGAGCCTGCCGAAGACCAAAGAGTCCTTCATGGGTACCGCCGGCCGCCGCCTGCTGCTCGTGCCCGCCCTCTTCGCCGACCGCAAGGTGGCCTGCTCGACCGACAATCCGGAGGTGCTGCGGCTGACGTACCAGTGCCGGGGCGCGGCCGTGCTCGCCCCCGGCCCCGACCGGGCGCCGGCAACCGACCGGCTGGGGCTGATGCTCGGGGAGCGGCGGGCCCAGGTGCTGCGCGCGCTGACGGTCCCGGCGACGACCTCCGGGCTCGTGGCCGGCCTGGGGCTGCCCGCCAGCACCGTGTCGGAGCAGCTGACAGCGTTGCACGCGGCGGGGGTACTGCACCGGCGGCGCGTCGGCCGCCGCGTCTTCTACGGCCTGGAGCCGGCCGGTCACACGCTGCTGGAGCTGTTCGATTCGGTAGCGGCGAATCAATTCCATCCGCAGTGAGCGCGCCTTTAGCGTCCACCGCATGACGATCGACACGACCGAGGGCACGTGGCAGGCCCTCGACGACTACTTCACCGCCGGACTGCTCACCCGCGACGCCGACCTCGCCGCCGTCGAGGAGGCCGGCCTGGCCGCCGGGCTCCCGCCGATCAGCGTCTCCCCGCTGCAGGGCAAGCTCCTCGCGCTGCTGGCCCGGGCGGCCGGCGCCCGCCGGGTCCTGGAGGTCGGCACGCTCGGCGGCTACAGCGCCGCGTGGATGGCCAGGGCGATCACCGGCCACCTGGTCACCTTCGAGCTCGACCCGCACCACGCCGAGGTCGCCCGGGCCAACCTCGACCGGGCCGGTGTCGGCGACCGCGTCGACATCCGGGTCGGGCCGGCCGCCACCGGGCTGCGGGCGCTCCTGGAGGAGGGCCCGGAGCCGTTCGACTTCGTGTTCATCGACGCCGACAAGGCCTCCAACGCCGTCTACCTGGACTACGCGGTGCGCCTCGGCCGGCCCGGGACGGTCATCGTCGTCGACAACGTGGTCCGCCAGGGCCAGGTGCTGCACGGCACCGACGATGCCTCGGTGGGGGTACGCCACCTCGTCGACGTCCTCGCGGCCCGCACCGACGTCGACGCGACCGCGGTCCAGACCGTCGGCGGCCGCGGCTACGACGGGTTCATCCTGGCCATCGTGCGCTAGGAGGCCCGGCGACCGGCGGTGACCGGGGCCGGGCCGGTGCTGTCCCGCACCACCAGGGTCGCGTTGCCGTAGCGGACGCTGCGGGGCGGGCGGCCGTCGAGGAGCTCGAAGAGCAGGCGGGCGGTGCGCATCCCGTAGTCGGTGATGTTGCGCTGCAGGACCGTGAGCGCCGGGTGGACGAGCTGGCACAGGGGGGAGTCCTCCCACGCCACGATCGACACGTCACCGGGGATCGCGACGTGCATCTCGGCGGCCACGCCCAGCCCGGCCAGGGCCATGAGGTCGTTGTCGTAGATGATCGCCGTCGGCCGGTCCCGCCCGCTCAGCAGCCGGCGGGTGGCCTGGGCGGCGGCCTCGCCCGTGTAGTCGGCCTCCACCGTCACGAACGGCACGGCCGGCAGGGCCCGCAGCGCCTCGGTGCGGGCCGCGGTGTGCGCGAGGCCGGCCGGGCCGCTCACCCGGGCGATGCGCCGGTGGCCCAGCGCCGACAGCAGGCCGGTGATCTTCGTGGCGCCGGCCCGCTCGTCGGTCGACAGGTTGGCCAGGCCGGGCAGCTCGCCCGCGCCGCCGGCGACCACCGCGGGCAGGCCCAGCTCCCGCAGGAACGGCCGCCGGGGGTCCTCGACGCGCAGGTCGCAGAGGATGACGCCGTCGACGCGCCGCTCGGCGTGCCAGCGGCGGTAGAGGGCGATCTCGTCGTCGGGGTGCTCGGCGAACTGCAGGGCCAGGCCGAAGCCGCGGGCGTAGAGCTCCATCTGCAGCCCGGCGATGAACTGCCGGCGGAACACCTCGCCGCGCAGCTCGGCCGACGTGCGGCGCAGGGCCAGGCCGATCACGTCGGCGGCCGCGCCGTGCAGGGCGACCGCGGCCCGGTTGGCGGTGAAGCCCAGCTCCGCGGCGACCTCGCGGACCCGCTCGCGCAGGTCGGCGGAGACGCCGGGGCGGTCGTTGAGAGCGTAGGAGACGGCGACGCGGGACACGCCGACGCGGCGCGCGATGTCGCTCATCGTCGGTCGCCGGCCCGCCATGCACCAGAGCTTAACCGGACGAGCGTAACCGGTTCAGTGCGGCGGCGGCGCGATGCTGTCGCGCAGCAGCAGACGCGGTGTGGCGTCCTGGAAGTCCTCGGCTGAACCGCTTAAGAGCATCCGGGCCGCGTGCGCGCCGTAGGCGTGGATGTCGCGGGCCAGGGCGCTCAGGGCGGGGAAGGCCATCTCGCACAGCTGGGAGTCGTCGCCGGCCACGATCGACAGCCGGCCGGGCACGTCGACGCCCAGCTTGCGGGCCACGTGCAGGCCGGCCGTGGCCATGATGTCGTTGTCGAACAGGACCGCCGTCGGCGGGTCGGCCGCGGTCAGCAGCCGCTCGGTGGCCCAGGCCCCGGCCTCCCACGTGTAGTCGGTGTCGACGACCTCGGCCGCGGCCAGGCCGTGCCGGTCGGCCGCGGCCCGGAACGCCGCGGTGCGGATGCGGGTGTGTGAAAGCGACACGAGGCCGCCGACCCGGGCGATGCGCCGGTGCCCGATGCCGGCCAGGTAGCCGACCGCCTCGCTCAGCGCGGCCGCGTCGTCGCTCCACACGGCGGGGATGGTGGCGCCGGGCGGCCGGACCGACGGGTGCCCGACCAGCACGCCGGGCAGCCCCAGCCGGCTGAGCGCGGCCACCCGCATGTCGTCGACCCACAGGTCGGTCAGGATGGTCGCGTCGATGCGCCGGCCCGCCCACAGCGTGCGCAGCGCCTCGATCGCCCGCTCGTGGCCGCCGACGACCTGCAGGACCAGGGCGGTGCCGGTCGCCGACAGCTCGGTCTCCAGGCCGGCGATGAACTTCATGTAGAACGGCTCCACGCCCAGCGTCGCCGCGTCACGGGCGATGACCAGGCCGACCGCCTCGGCCCGGGCCGCCGACAGGTTGCGGGCGGCGGCGTTGGGCTGCCAGCCCAGCTCGTCGGCGATGGCCCGGATCCGCTCGCGGGTCCGCGCGGACACGCCGGGCCGGTCGTTGAGCGCGAACGACACCGCGCCGATCGAGACACCCGCGGCCTCGGCGATGTCGCTGATCGTCGGCCGTTTCACCAGCACCCCGGTCCGATCACTTGGTGGCTCCGGACGTGAAGCCGTTGTAGATGAAGCGTTGCAGCAGCAGGAACAGGATAAGGGTGGGCAGGATGACGAGGACGGCCCCGGCCGAGATCGTCTCCCAGTGCGCCCCGAACGGCCCCTTGAACCGGAACAGCGACGTGGAGATCGTGCCGAGCCCCTCCGACGGCATGTACAGGAACGGGATGTAGAAGTCGTTGTACACGAAGATGCCCTTGATGATGACGACCGTCGCGATCGCGGGCTTGAGCAGCGGCAGGATGACCGACCGGTAGATCTTGAACGTGGACGCCCCGTCGAGGCGGGCGGCCTCGTCGAGCGAGACCGGGATGCCCCGCATGAACTGCATGAAGATGTAGATGGCGACGATGTCGGTGCCCATGTACAGCAGGATCGGCGCCCACCGCGAGTCGAACAGCCCCAGCGAGTCGACGACCCGGAACGTCGCCACCTGCGTCGTCACCCCCGGCACGAGCGTCGCGACCAGGAACGCGGCGACGACGACGCGCTTGAACCGGAAGCGGAACCGGTCGAGCGCGTAGGCGGCCAGGGTGCCGGCCAGGACCGTACCCCCGACGGAAACCAGCAGAATGATGCCCGTGTTGAGGAACCCCGTCAGCATGTTGCCGGAGTTGAACGCGGTGACGTAATTCTGGAAATTGAACCAGTTGTGCGGCAGCGCCAGCGTGTCCCCGCCGGCCATCTCCGCCGGCGTCTTCAGCGACGTCAGAAATACGGTGACGAGGGGCAGGAGAACAACGACAGAAGCCAGGATCAGCATGGTGTACCGCATGATCTGTGCCCTCACACCAGATCGGTCCTCTCATCCGGGACGAGCCACCGCTGGACCCACGTGACCAGCAGCACGACGAGCAGCAACACGACCGCCGCGGCCGACGCGAGCCCCGTCTTGCCGAACTGGAACGCCAGCTTGACCGTCTGAATCACGAACGTCTTGCTCTCGCCCGCACCGCCCGTCATCACGAACGGGATCTCGAACACGGCGAGGGACCCGGACACGGCCAGGATCACGCTCAGGCTGATGATCGGGCGGATGCCGGGGGCCACGATGTGCCGGAAGATCTCCCAGCGCCCGGCCCCGTCGAGCTCCGCCGCCTCATAGAGTTCGCCGGGGATAGCTTGGATCGCGCCGAGGAACAACACGAACGTCAGACCCGTGAACCGCCACACCGACACCCCCGACAGGGACCAGTTGACGAGGTCGGGGTCGCCGAGCCAGAGTTTGTCGGGGTGTGCGCCGAAGAGGGCGAGGACCGAGTCGAGCGTGCCGTGCGGGCGGAAGAAGTACAGGAAAACGAACGACACGGCGACACCGTTGATGAGGTACGGGAAGAACAGAATCCCCTTGAACAGGTTGCGCAGCCGCAGCTTGAAACTGAGCATGAACGCGAAGTAGAGGGCCAGGCCGATCTGCACGGCCGCCGCGGCGAGATAATACAGACTGACGAAGAACACCTGGAACAATTCCGGCCGCGTGAACAACTCGACGTAGTTGTCCGCGCCCACGAACGCCGGATCGGTCAGCCCGTCCCAGTCCGTGAAGCTGTAGCCGACCATGCTCGCGACCGGCACGTAGGTGAACACCACGAGCAATGCGAGCGCGGGCAGCAGATACAGCCAGGGCATGGCTTTTCTGATCGGACACCTCCTGAATCCGGGCGGGCCGGCGCCAGGGTGGCCGACCCGCCGATCTCAATCCTTCGAACACTCCACGCCGCGTCCTTCTCCACGCACTCCGCGCCGCGACTTTCTCCGTGCACTCCGCGCGGGGCTTCAAAGAGCCGGAGCTCGGTGCCGCGTCTCTTTCCGTGGACCCCGCGCAGGTCCGATAAAGTCGCCCCTCCGTTTGCGCCGCGCTGTTCGTTTGCGCTGCGCTCGTCGCTCGCCTTTTACGCGGCCCACGTTGTTGACGCCCCGACTGTTGACGCGCTCCGCGACTCTCTCGGCACTCCGTGCGGATCACGAAAAGTCGGGCGCTCCGCGCCGCGACTTTTCGGACTTTTCGCCTGACAGGCGATAAATGCGGATATGTCGCGGTACGAAGTGCCCGACATATCGTTCAAAGCGCTATATGTCAGCCGATTGTTTTGGCGGCCTCGGTCCAGCGTTTGGACAGGTCGGTGAAGATGCCCTGCAGGTCGCCGGGCGCTGCGCCGCGGGCCGTGTCGACGATCTTCTGGCGGTAGTCGGGCTTGCTGATGCCGACCTCGGACGCGTTGTCGATCTTCGTCAGCTTCGCCGCCTCGGCCTGGGCCAGCTCGATGAACTGCACGCCGGCCGCGGTGAACGGCTGCAGCGCGGGCGGTAGCGGGGCGCCCTTGACCGCGGAGACGGCCTGGTTCACCGCGGCCGCGTCGGACTTGTCGATGAACCAGTCGAACCAGGCCCGGGCGGCCGCCTTGTGCTTCGAGTGGCTGTTGATCGCGTACTGGTAGTCGGGGGCCACGACCGAGCAGAACTTCCCGCCGACCTGCTTCGGGAACGGCAGGTAGCCGATGCTGTCCGGGCTCTTGCCGGCCTTCTTCGCCGCGTCCTGCATCTGCGCGATCGCCCACGAGCCGAGCCACATCGTCGCGATCTTGCCGTTGGCCAGCGCGCCCTTCGAGTCCTCCCAGTTGGTGGTGGTCGGGTCGGCCTCGGCGAGCTTGTTCTTCACGATGTCGTAGAGCAGGGTGTCGCCGACGTTGAAGTCGCTGCCGGCCGCCCACGGGTCGGTGGCCGGTAGCTTGTCGTTGGCCTTCGGGTCGCAGCTCACCGAGCCGATGACGCTGGACCAGGAGCTCAGCGGCCAGCCGTCGTGGTAGTTGGTGTAGTACGGCGTCGCGCCGGTCTTCGACTTGATCGCCTGCAGCGCGGCCAGGAACTCCTCCGGCGTCGTCGGCCACTTCGACTGGCCGGCCTGGGCCCAGACGTCCTTGTTGTAGACGAAGCCGTTGACGTACGCGAAGCCGGCGACCCCGTACACCTTGTCGCCGACCTTGGCCTTGTCGGTGAAGCTGTACTTGTTCGCCAGGTCGGTCGCGGCGCCGAGCGGTGCGAAGAACTTCGGATAGTCCTCTGTGGACACCGTGTTGGGGATGAGCAGGACGTCACCGTAGTTCTCGGTGTTCATCCGGATCTTCACTTCGCCCTCGTAGTCGGTGACGCCCTCGAACTTGACGTTCACCTTCGGGTACAGCTGCTTGAACTGGTCGGCGTAGCGCTGCATGGTCCCGTCGGTGACCAGGTCGGTGCGGTTGGTCAGCACGGTGATGTCGCCGGAGACGGCCGCGGGGTCGGCCGGTGACGTGGCCTCCTCCGACGAACCGGACTTGCTCGAACCGCCGCACGCGGCCACGGCGAGGGCGGTGGCGGCCAGCACGGCGACGAATGAACGTCTGAACATGTGGGGTGTGCTCCATTCGGCCTAAAGCGTTTTAGTGAAGCGGACGCAGCTTGGCACCGCCCCCGGCCGTCGGTAAAGGGGCTTTACTAAACCGTTATATCAGCGCAAAAGCGCTATCTCGGTCACGACAAAAGCCCCGCTCACCGGCGGGGTAAAGCGAGTCCCCGGGTCCAGGTCCGGTCGGGGTTCGAGTCTCAGTCAGGGTCGGGGACGGGTCCCCGTCCCCGTCCGCGTCCGCGTCCGCGTCCGGGGAAGGGGCCTATGGGATCAGGCGGGCGGTGCTGCCTCTGGGGCTCAGGTGGGCGGGCTCGCCCTCAGTGCTGGTGACGGGCCGACCGGCGATCGCGGCCAGCAGCAGGTGCGCGGCCCGGACCCCGTGTGCGCCGATGTCCCGGCTCAGGGCGGTCAGCGGCGGGTGCAGCAGGCGGCAGACGGGCGAGTCGTCCCAGGCGATGATGGACAGCTGCGCGGGCACCACCACCCCGAGCTCCCGAGCGACCGTCAGCCCGGCCACCGCCATGATGTCGTTGTCGTAGATGATCGCCGTCGGCCGCTCGGCGCCGGCCAGCAGCCGCCGGGTGGCCCGGGCCCCGGACTCGCCGGTGTAGTCGGCCGCGACCGTGACCCCGGTGGCCAACCCCAGCCGGGCGCAGACCCCGGTGAACGCCTCGGTGCGGATCGCGGTGTGCGCGAACTCCGCGATGCCGCCGACCCGGGCGATGCGCCGATGCCCGAGCGCGGCCAGGTACTCCACCGCCTCCACCATCGACTGCGCGTCGTCCGACCACACGCTCGGCAGCGCCCCGCTGGCCCCCGGCGGCCCGATCACGATCGCCGGCAGCCCCAGCTCCTCCAGGGCCGCCACCCGCGGGTCACCGGTGCGCACGTCGCAGACCAGCACGCCGTCGACCCGGGCCTCGCTGTGCCAGCGCCGGTAGAGGGCCAGCTCCTCGTCGCGGCCGGCCGCCAGCTGCAGCAGCAGCGCGTAGGAGTGCCGGGACAGCTCCAGCTCCAGGCCGCTGATCAGCTCCATGAAGAACGGCTCGACACCGAGCGTGCTCGGCGGTCGCTGCAGGGTCAGGCCGACGACCCGGGCCTGGGCTCCGGCCAGGGCACGGGCGTTGCTGTCGGCGTGGAAGTTGAGCCGGCCGGCCACCTCGAGGATGCGGTCCCGGGTGGCCGGTGAGACGCCCGGGCGGCCGTTGAGCGCGTAGGACACCGCGCCCTTCGAGACCCCGGCCTCGCGGGCGATGTCGGCGATGGTCGGTCGCTTCACCTCGGCCCCTTTCTCGGTTCAGGAGATGCTACTGCCAAGCCGCCCCGTTGTCGCTACCACGCCATTGACACCCGGGAGGGGTCTGGCTACGTTGAGCGTACTTACTCGGTTCACAAGCACAAATCAGGGGCCGCAGATGTACCGCACGCTGCACGAAGGCTGGACCATGAGTGCGACCGGCACCACGTCCGGTGACCACCCGCGCTGGGTCCGCCCGCCGCGCCTGGACGTCATCCCGGCCACGGTGCCCGGCAGCGTGCACACCGACCTGCTCGCCGCCGGCCTCATCCCCGACCCGTACGTGGACGACCACGAGCTCGAGCTCGGCTGGATCGGGCGCACGCACTGGCAGTACACGACGCGCTTCGACTGGCAGGACGACGGGTCCGAGCGGGTCGACCTGGTGTGCGACGGCCTCGACACGGTCGCTGTGGTCGAGGTCAATGGGCATCGAGTCGGATCGACGGCCAACATGCACCGCCGCTACCGTTTCGACGTCCGTGAGCACCTTCGTGCGGGGGTGAACGAGCTGGCCATCGCCTTCGTCGCCCCGTACGAGTACGCGGAGGAGCAGGTCCGGCGGCTCGGCGACCGGCCCGGGCCGTACGACGAGCCGTATCCGTTCATCCGCAAGATGGCCTGCAACTTCGGGTGGGACTGGGGGCCGACCCTGGTCACCGCCGGGATCTGGCGCCCGATCGGGCTGCACTCGTGGTCCGGGGCCCGCATCGCCGAGGTGCGGCCGAGCTCGCGACCCGACGGCGTCGACGTCACGGTGGTGGTGGAGCGAGCGTCGCCCGCGGCGGTCCCGGTCGAAGTCTCGGTCACCGTCGGCGACGTGTGCGTCGAGGGCAAGGCCGCCGCCGAGCGGGACGAGATCACCCTGCGCGTCGACGTGCCCGAGCCGCGGCTGTGGTGGCCGCGCGGGCACGGCGAGCAGCACCTCTACGACCTGGCCGTCACCGCCGCCGACGACACGTGGTCGGGCCGGGTCGGGCTGCGCCGCGTGGAGCTGGACCCGGACGCGTTCCGGCTGATCGTCAACGGTGAGCCGGTGTTCGTGCGCGGCTTCAACTGGATCCCCGACGACCCGTTCCCGGCCCGGACCGGCCCGGCCGAGCTGCGCGAACGCTTCGGTCAGGCGGTCGGCGCGGGGGCGAACGCGCTGCGGGTGTGGGGTGGCGGCGTGTACGAGTCCGACGCCTTCTACGACCTCGCCGACGAGCTCGGCCTGCTGGTGTGGCAGGACTTCCCGTTCGCGTGCGCGGCGTACCCGGAGGAGGGGCCGTTCCCGGCCGAGGTCGAGGCCGAGGCGCGGGACAACATCGCCCGGCTCATGGGCCATCCGAGCCTGGTCCTGTGGTGCGGCAACAACGAGAACGTCGAGGGCCACCAGCACTGGGGCTGGCCCGCCGAGCTCGACGGCCGCACGTGGGGCGCCGGCTACTACCACGACCTGCTGCCGCGGCTGGTCGCCGAGCTCGACCCGGGCCGCCCGTACTGGCCCGGCACCCCCTACTCGGGCACCCCCGACGGCGACGTCCACGACCCGTCGACCGGAACCGTGCACATCTGGACCGTGTGGGGCAGCGCCGACTACACGCACTACGCCGACTACACGCCGCGGTTCGTGGCCGAGTTCGGCTTCCAGGGCCCGCCGACCTACGCGACCCTGCGCGCCGCGGTGAGCGACGACCCGCTGACACCCGACTCGCCGGGCGTGCGCCACCACCAGAAGGCGGCCGACGGCAACCGGAAGCTGCTGACCGGCCTCGGCGACCACCTGCCGCGGCCGTCGACGTTCGACGACTGGCACTACTGGACCCAGCTCAACCAGGCCCGCGCGATGGCGTTCGGCGTCCGGCGCTTCCGCGCTTTGATGCCGTACTGCATGGGCACGGTCGTCTGGCAGCTCAACGACTGCTGGCCGGTGACGTCCTGGGCCGCCGTCGACGGCGGCCGCCGGTGCAAACCGCTGTGGTACGCCCTGCGCCGCGCCTACGCCCCGCGCCTGCTGACGTTCCACGAGGACGGGATCGCGGTCGTCAACGACACCGCCGAGCCTTGGACCGCCACCCTCACCCTGACCCTGCGCAACCTGGACGGCTCCGTGGTGGACCGCGCCGAACTGCCGCTGACCGCCGCTCCCCGCGCCGTCGCCGTCTCCGGCGTGCCGTTGCGGGGCTCACCCGCGCAGGTCCTGGAGGCGACCTTCGACGGCCACCGCGACCTGCGGTTCTTCGCCGAGGACCCGCGGGTCCCGTTTCCGCCGGCCGAGTTCGACGCCCACGTCACCGACGTCCCCGGCGGCCACGAGGTCCACATCACCGCGCGCACGATCCTGCGGGAGCTGGCCCTGTTCCCGGACCGCCTCCACCCCTCGGCCACGGTGGACGACCAGCTGGTCACGCTCCTGCCCGGGGAGTCCGTCGTGTTCACCGTCCACAGCGACGTGCCACTGCGGCCCGGCGCTCTGCTGTCGCATCCCGTGCTCCGTTGCGTCAACGAAAGGAGTCCCCATGCGTAAGACCGTGGCCGGCGCGGCGATCCTGTTCGCCGCGCTCGCCTCCACCGCCGCGCCCGCCAGTGCGGCCCCCACGCCGAGCGGCACCGCCACCGCCGCCGACGTCGTCAACTACCTGCGGTCCATCACCGGACACTCGATCATCGCCGGGCAGCAGGACGGCCCGAGCTCGGCCCCGAACACCTGGCAGCAGAAGGTGCACGACATCACCGGCGTGTATCCGGGGGAGTGGGCCGGTGACTTCGCCTTCGAGCAGGCCGACATCAACGCCCGGCCCACCGTCGTCGCCCAGGCCAAGGCGGTGTGGGCGGCCGGCACCATCCCGGCCCTGGTGTGGCACATGTGCCCGCCGACGGTCGGGCCGTCCTGCCACTGGGACTACGGCACCGGGGCCATCGAGAGCACGCTCAGCGACAGCCAGTGGAGCGAGCTCGTCACCGACGGCACCGCGCTGAACACCGCGTTCAAGCGGCGCCTGGACGAGGCGGTACCGTACCTGCAGGACCTGAGGAACAGCGGCATTCCGGTGCTGTTCCGGCCCCAGCACGAGATGAACGAGGGCTGGTCCTGGTGGGGCGGGCGGCCGGGGGCAAACGGCAGCCGGAAGCTGTACCAGATCACGCACGACTATCTCGCCGGCACGAAAGGGCTCAGCAACCTCGTCTGGGTCTGGAACCTCAAGGACGTGGCCGGCGGCGAGAGCCACGTCGCCGACTACTGGCCGGGCGCGTCCTATGTGGACGTGGCCACCCTCGACGCGTGGGTGAACCAGCAGCCGACACAGGCCTGGTACAACGCCATGCTCGGGATCGCCGGCGGCAAGCCGATCGCCCTGTCCGAAGTGGGCAGCGTTCCGACGCCGGAGACGATCACGGCGCAGCCGCGGTGGACGTTCTTCAGCGTCTGGATCGGCTGGCTCACCGACCCGGCCTGGAACACCGACGCCGCCGTCAAACGCACCTACTACGACCCCCGCGTCCTGCACCGCGGTGACATCCACTTCGGCGGCGGCACCACCCCCGGCGGCGTCGGACCCGTCACGGGCCTGGGCGGGAAGTGCCTCGACGTGGCGGCCGCGGCCGTCGCGAACGGGACCAGGATCCAGCTGTACACCTGCAACGGCTCTCCTGCTCAGTCCTGGACGGTCGGTGCCGACGGGACCCTGCGCGCGCTCGGCAAGTGCGCCGACGTGGCCGGAGGTGTCAACGCCAACGGCACCAAGGTGCAGTTGTGGGACTGCAACGGCAACGGTCACCAGCGGTGGGCGCGCACCGGAGCGACGCTGGTCAACCCGGACACCGGCAAGTGCCTCGACGTGACCGGGCAGAGCAGCGCCGACAGTACCCAGATCCAGATCTGGACCTGCAACGGCCAGACGAACCAGAGCTGGGTGCTGCCGTAACGGGGGTCCGCTCAGCGGCCCGGGCGGCGGTGCGCGATCGTGCCGCCCGCGGCCGCGAGGAGGGCGACCCCGGCGAGCAGCCCGGCGGCGACCCACGCCCCGCCGCCGCTGCCGCGGTCCTCGCCCGCCGCCCGCACCGGAGCCGCGGCCGCCGGTCCGCTGGACGCGGTGACCGGCGCGCGTGCGGCGGGCGGGTCGACGCGGCCGATGGTGCCGGTCTTGGCGTCGGCGTAGTACAGGGCGCCGCCGGCGGCGGCCAGGGCGGCGGCGCAGATCGGCGGGACCGGGCCGGTCGGGTAGCGGCGGACCGTGCAGCCGTCGCTGAGGAACAGGTCGCCGTCGGCCGCCAGGGCCCGGGCCGGGCTGGTCGCGACCTGGGTCCGGGTGCCGTCCGGGGCGATCCGCACAACCTGGGTGCCGGTGGCCACGAAGAGCGAGCCGGCCGGCCCGGGGGCGAGCGCGCTCGGGCGTGGGGCCGTCGTGAAGCGGGTGACCTCGCCGGCCGGGGTCGCCTTCCACACGGTGGTGGCGTCGGCCCAGTAGAGATCGCCGGCGGCGTCGATGGTCAGGGTCAGGACAGGGCTCTTGCCGGTGGCGAAGACCGAGCGGGCGCCGTCCGGGGTGAAACGCAGGATCCGGCCGTACTGTGTGCCGACGTACACATTGTCCAGGGCGTCCACGGCGAGCCCGGCCGGACTGGCGAGCTGCTCGGCGAACACCGCGGGCGCACCGTCCCTCACCGCGACGATGCGGTGCCGGGCGGGGTCGGTGACATAGACGGTACCGTGGCGGTCGGCGCCGATGTCGTGCGCGCCGGGGACGGTCGCGACCAGCGTGACGACGTCCGCCGCCACGGCCGGCGCGGGTGCGACCGGCAGCGCCGCCAGCAGCCCGATCCCGGCGCCGACCAGTGCCGCCCGCAGTCCGTTCATCGCCGTCGCCCCTCGTCCCGTGTGTGGCCGTACCAGGGACCAACGACTGACTGATATTTCGGACATGTCGGATACGAGGTCGGGTCGACGAGCCTCGTCGGGCTCGCCGCCGCGGGCGTGGCCGAAGCGGTGATCCGGCCGCCTATCCGGCGGCGGCCGCGGACCAGCCGGTCCAGGTCGAGACGTCGATGGCGATCAGGCCGCCGCGGAGTTCGAAGGCCGGGTAGCGGGTGCGGAGCCGGTCCAGAGCCAGGCGGCCCTCCGGGGTGTCCGGGTCGACGGTGCGAGCGGAGCCGTCGGCGCGGGCCCACCACAGGGCTGACCAGTCGTCGTCGTAGTGGTCGGCCAGGACCGCGGCCCTCGGGTTGGCGGCGAGGTTGGCCAGGCGGCGCAGGGCCGGGTGGCGCTTCGGTTTGGCGTCCACGCCGTGGTAGATGGTGTCGGCGTCCAGGGCGAAGACGATCGGGACCACGTGGGGGCGGCCGTCGGGGGTGGCGGTGGCGAGGTGGGCGACGCGCGCGTCGGCGAACCGGCGGCGGGCCTCATCCGGGTCGAGTGACGTCACGTCGCCTCCCCCGCGAAGACGGCGATGGCGTGCTCCCACCGGTCCAGGGCGCGCTCCACGGTGGAGCGGGGACCCGACGGCATCCGGCCGGCCGCCGGCCCGCCCTGCTCAACCAACCGCGCGAGCGCGCCGGGCGGGGTGGCGTTGTGCGTCGGGAAGTACCCGATTCCGAAGTCCATGACGCCATCCATACCCGGCCCGTCCCGGCACCAACGCGACCCCGCGGCCAGCACCGGGTGGTCTGCGACGCCGCCACGTTCAGGGCCCGGTGTGCGGCACATCCTGGGACAGCCGACGTCCATGGTGACCCCATGGGCTGATTGGGCGGTCCTCCCGAGTGACTTCGGCTCCTGACACCTTTGCTCGCGGTGCGGCCGGGGGTTGGGTCACTGGCGTGAGATGCGACGAACTGCTCGGAGAAAGCCGGCGTCTCGTTGATCTGTTCAGGTCGACCGGCGACCGCCGCGACATCGACCAGGCCGTCGAGCATGCGAGGGCTGCGATCGATTGTCTCCCGGCGGAGGCCCGACCTTCAGCGTACTTTCAACTCGGGGTGGCGACGGGCACCCGGCAGATGGTCGGCAACGATCCGGCCGACGCCGACGCCGCGGTGCGCGCATTCGACGCGGCGGTGTCGATCCTGCCGGCGGGCGCGCCGGAGCTGCCGAGCTACCTCTTCCAGCTGGCCATTGCCCTCATGTCGCGCTTCGAGACCACGAATCGGCCGGCCGATCGCACCGCTTCGATCGAGATGTATCGCGAAGGCATCCGGCTGGGCGCCGGTCATCCGAGGGTGAACGAATATCGCAGTCAGCTGGCCGGTGTCCTGCTTGACGCCTACAACGACACCGCTGAGCCGGCCGCATTGCGGGAGTGCGCCGAGGTCATGTGGGATGCGGCCCAGTCCATGCGCCATACTGCCGATGCCGTGCCATATCTTGAACGTGCGCTCAAAGTGGCATGGATGCGTTTCCAGCTCGACCAGACCTCCATCGACTCGATGATCGATGTGCTGCGTCCGGTGGCTCATGATGACGGCTGTTCCTCGCTCGAGCAGCAGTGGCTGGCGCGGCTTCCGGCTCTGCTGCACATGCGGTACGAGCAACGGAGATCGGCCGCCGACGCGGACGAGGGCGTGACGCTCTACCAGAAGGTCCTGGCCCGGAACATCCCCGGCCAGTTCACGAGGGTTCAGATCAGCGACAACCTATTGACGCTCGCGCTGCGCAGCTTCGTGGACGTCGAGTTGCCGGCCGGCCGCACCGAGCGGGCCGAGAACACGCTACAGCTGATCCGTCAGACCCCGCGTGAGTCCGGCAAGGCCCTGCTGTTCGCCGAGCTCGGCAGCGCTTTGTTGCGGACGTTCAACAACTCCGGCGATCTCGCGCTCGCGCCGTTGGCCGTTGCCGCACTGCAGGACGGCGCCGCGCTGCTTGCTGCCACCGATGGAAACTTCCAGAAAGTCCTTGCGCAGTTGGCGCTCGCCTACTTCCGGCGGTACGACCTGATCGGTTCGGCCGAGGACCTGGACCGTGCCCTGGATGTCGTTCACGCGGCCCTGGTGCCGGGCGCGGATACCTCGCCGCTCGAACGGATTCAGGCCATGGTCCTGGACCGGCGATTCGACCATTTCGGCGATCCGGCCGACCTTGAACAGGCCGCGGCCGCCGCCCGGCGGGCGTTCACGGCCGCCGCCGATGAGCGGGACCGCCAGGAGGCACTCGTCTGCCAGGGCACCATCGCTGAGCGCGCATACCGTGCGTGGGGGCGCGACCACGACGCCGTGGAGGCCGTCCGGCTGTACCGCCACGCGCTCGGCCTGGCCGCGACCGCCGTTGATCGGGCGAATGCGCTTGGGTACCTGGGCTGCATGCTGGTCGCGTGCGCGGATGGCCGGCCCGCGATGCTGCACGAAGGGGTCCAGCACCTCACCGAGTCGGCCGCCCGGACCCCTGCCGGTGACGAAGAGCATGCCGCTCGCGTCCGGCAGCTCGGGCTCGCCCTCTACCGCCGATTCGAGGCCGAAGGCGACCACGCGATCCTGGCGGAGGCGATCAGGTTGCTCCGCACGACTGTGGTCGACGATCCGCGCGGACGATTGGGCCATGCCGACAGCCGCAACGATCTCGCACTCGCGCTCAAAGCCCGATATCAGAGCACCGGGCGGCGCGATGATCTCGATGAGTCGATCGCCCTGCTCCGGAACAGTGCTGAACTGGCTCGAAACTACCGGGCCGCCGCGGCCACGCCGCTGTCGAACCTGGCGCTCGTCCTGCACCTGAGGTACGGACGCGACGCCGACCGGGACGCCTTGCGCGAGGAGATCGATGTCCTCGAGCACGTGCTGGCATTGCTTCCGCCGCTGGACTCCAGGCGTCCGCTCGCGCAGTCACAGCTTGGACTGGCGTTGCGTTGGCGAGCGCAGCATGAAGACTCCGAAGCTGATAGGCAGCGATCGCTGGCGCTGCAGCGTGAGGCGGCGGCGAACGCTTCGGCCGACTCATCGGCCCGGGCTGTATGCCTGACGAATCTGAGCCTGCGGCTGCTTTCGGCGGACGACGCTCTCGACGAAGCCGTCGCCGCCGCTCGCGAAGCCTTGTCAATCGCGCGGATGAGCGACGCCGAACGGACCTCGGCGTTCGGTGCTCTCGGCATGAGTCTCGAACGGCGCTATCGGCGGCTCGGCGATCAGCATGACCTCGTCGCCGCATTCGCCGCGTACCGTGACTCCACGTGCCGGGCCGGCGTCAACGGAGCCGGCCAGTTGCACGTGCTCAGGCTGGCCGGCGACCTCGCTGCGCGCGTGGGCAACTTCGCCGACGCTGTGACCGCCTACACCGCTGCGGTCGATCTGCTGCCGACGCTGTCCTGGCACGGCCTGGCCCGTCACGAACGGGAGGCACAGCTCGAAGCGGCCCGCGACCTGCCAGGTGAGGCGACCGCCGCAGCGATCGAGGCGGGCGACCAGCGACGTGCGCTGGAGCTGTTCGAGCGGGCACGGTCCGTGCTCTGGTCGGAGCGGTTCCGCTCACCCGGCCCGATCGCAACCCTGCGGGCCGGTCAGCCCGAAGTCGCAGACCGGCTCGAACGCCTTCGCGTGGCCCTCGCCTTGGCCGACGCGGGCATCGAGGTGCTGAGCACCGACGAACACGATCGGCTCGCCAGGGAGTGGGACGGCACGCTCGCCTCCGTCCGGGCGATGCCGGGCCACGAGTCCTTCCTGCGGGTGCCGACGGTCGACGAACTGCTGGCCGGGACCGGCTCCACGCCCCTGATCGTGCTCAACGTGTCCGCGTTGCGCTGTGACGCCCTCGTCGTGCGTGATGGCGCCGTGTCGGTCTGCCCGCTTTCCGGCCTCGACGCGGGCGAGGCGACGGTCCGGATGCGCACCTATCAGCTGGCACTGCTCGGTCACGTCGAGCATCGCGACAGCGCCACCGCCGGCCGCGAGGCCACCGTTCGCGATCTCTCGGCTGGCACCGGCAGGCCGACCGACGTGATCACCTCCACGATCTCGTGGGTGTGGGATGCCATCGCCGAGCCGATCCTGTCCCACCTCGGCCTGTCCGGGCCACCCCAGGCCGGCGCCGCGTGGCCGCGGCTGGTCTGGTGCGTCGGCGGGATCGCGACCCAGCTGCCCGTCCATGCGGCCGGGCGGCCGGAGGCCGGCTCCGGACACAGCGTTCTCGACCGGGTCATCAGCTCGTACGTGCCGACGGTCTCCGCCGCGGCACGCCGGATGGCGACGTCAGGCGAGCCCGGTGATGATCGGATGCTGATCGTCGATGTGGCCGGCGACGATCAGCCTCTCAAGTGGGTCGAGGATGAGGTCGCCCACGTCATCCGCTGTGTCGGTCCGGAGCGCTCCGTCCGCTTGTCGGCGCCTACCAGACAGGACGTCATGACGGCGCTCGGCGGGCACCTCCGGTTGCACTTCGCCGGGCACGGCACCCAGGACCTGCTGGCTCCCGCGGACGGCGGGCTCGAGCTGACGGACGGCCGCCTGCGGATGGCCGACCTGATCGGCCGGATCGACCGACCGGGAGGCTTCGCGTTTCTGAACGCCTGCAAGACGGCCACGGTCGGCCTCGAACTGCCCGATGAGGCGATCGGGCTTGCGCAGGCCCTGTCCTGGCTCGGATTCGACCATGTGATCGCCACCCAATGGGCGGTGCCCGACGAGGCCTGCCTGCTGCTGGCCAAGCTCTTCTACCAGAATGCCTGCGACCGCGGCCGCTTCCACCCGGACCGGTGCGCCGAAGCGCTCCACCACGCTGTGCGGAGCCTGCGAGCCACTTACCCCGACAACCCGGCTCAATGGGCGTTCTTCGTGCATATGGGCGTGTAGAACGCTCCGTGACGATCCGGCGCCGGTGACGATCCGCGCGGTACGCCGGCTGGGCGCGTTCAGGTCAGGTCGGCGTGCAGGTCGGCGGGGCATTCCCAGAGTTCGCGGGGCAGGCGGGTGTTGCTGGCGGTCCAGATCATGCGCAGGCGGGGAGCGCCGTCGTGGGTGTCCAGGGCCACCATCGGCTTCGACTGCTGGTTGAGGCCCTTCAAGCCGAACAGCGCGACCGGCTCGCGGTCGGGGCGGCGGACGGCTCGGCGCTCCTCCTGGTGGACGGCGTACGCGGCCGCCAGGCGCCACGGGGCGGAGCGTTGCAGCTGGTCGTAGAGGCGCTTCACCCACGTGTCGGTGTGCCGGGCCAGGCCGTAGCCGATCGGGTAGCCGTGCAGCAGGGCGGTCAGGTCGTCGTCGACGTGGACGCCGCAGCCGGTCAGGGCCTCGGCCACGGCGTAGGAGTCGAGGAGGTCGACCACGGCCCGGGCGCGTTCGAGGTCGTCGAGCTGCCACCGTACCGACGCCGGGGGTTGATCTTTGTTCCACAACCACGGCAGGCGGTCCCAGCGGTGGTCCTGGTTGGCGCCGATGAGGCCCTCGACCCGGACGACCAGGGCGTCGCCGTCGGCTCGGGCGGCCAGCCACGGTGCCCGGCGGCTCAGGGCCGGGCCGTCGCCGGCCAGGGCCACGACGGCGGTCTTCACATACTTGCCGCTGCGGTCGCGCGGGAAGTGAAACGCCAGGCGGGCGTCGTCCAGGCCGTCCAGGTGGGCGCGCAGCGGCGGCGGCACGTCGGCGGGGCGGCGGACCACGGGCGCGGCGGCGGCGGTGCGGCGGGCGGTGGCGAGGCGGGCCCGGGCGGATCGGCGGCGGGCCGCGGTCGGCTTCGGCGGGGTGGCGCGGAGCATCTCCCGGTACCCGTGCCAGAGTCGGACCGCGTCGACGACGGCCTCCTCCTCGCGGACCAGCCGCCGCGGGGCCCACATCGCGCCGGACGCCTCGGCCGGGCCTTCGAGGAGCGTCACCTCGAAGACGAGCGCGGCGCCGTCGGGCAGGTCGTGTTCGATGTCGACGTCGCGGGTCCACACGTGCCCGTCGGCGGACAGGCCGCCCTCGCCCGGCGGCACGAGCCGCTCGGCGGTGACGACGGTGACCTGCATGCGGCCGGTGCCGTGCGGTTCGTCGACGGTGAGGCCGGTCAGGTTGGCGGGGACTTTGCCGTAGAAGTCGTAATACTGGGTGAGCGCGCCGAACGCGGGCTCGATGCCGACCTCGCGGAGCCGGGCCGACACCCCGGCGAGCGCCCGCCGGCGCCGCGCCTCGTGCCGGTCGAGGGCCTCTGCCACGCCGTCATCTTTCCATAAAGTCGTTAGGCTTCCGCGGTGGGTGATCGCGATGTCGCAGCGTGGCTGCCCGGGGAGCGGATCGTCCACCGGTCGGTGCTCACCGGCGGCTACAGCAACCACAATGAACTCCTGGTGACCGACCCGCGCCCGCCCGGCTTCACCGCGGCCTTCACCGCCGGGTTCACGGCGGTGACCTGCCGGCGGACTGGCGCGAGCTCGGCCGGGCCTTGGACCTGTTCGCCGTCGCCGACTTCCTGACCCGCCCCGTCGAACACCGCCACTTCGGCCGCGCGGTCGCGTACATTTGCGCCCTTCACTGACCGAAAAGCTTTCGGCATTCTGGCTCGTCATCGCCCGCAATCAACCGTTGACACGTCTATAATCACGGATCAGAATTCCCGAAAAGGTTTTCGGCTTCTCCTCCATGTGAACGTTCACTTGAGAGAGGAAACAATATGCATCCCAGGAGGCCCTTGCGGGCCACGGTGGCCGCGCTGGTGGTGATGGGAGCCGTCGGTGTGCCGTCCGCCGCCTACGCCGCCGGACCCGTGCGGCCCGGCAACGAGAGCGACGTCGGGGTCTACACCAACGGGCAGAACCACTCGATGGAGATCGGCGACCCCACCTACACCAACCTCGCCGAGGTCGCCGCCAAGCTCGAGCCGGGCGTGGCCTACACGGCCGGCAACATGCACCAGTCGATCTTCGACAAGGATCTCGCGGCCGGCGGCACCGACTACTACCTGGACCGGATCCTCGGCGTCAGCGGTACCCTCGGCACCCCGATTCTGCAGACCAGGGGTCGTTCGCTCTACATGCGCGGCGTCGACAACAACAACTTCGCCGTGATGGGCTTCGCCGGCGGCGCCTTCGTCGGCGGCCCCAACAACCTGGGCAACCTCTACACCGTCACGGTGCCGGGGCAGACCGTCACCGAGGTGAGCGCCAACCGGTTCAACGCCCCCAGCCACGCCAAGGACCGCTACACCATCGGCACGACGGGTGTCACCGCCGACACCACGAAGTTCATCACTTACGACAACGTCGCCGTCACCGCCATCACGTTCACGAACCCGGGCGCCGCCGCGGCCACCTTCACCGTGCGGGCCGCCTCCCCGCTGGCGACCCAGGCCGGGAGCGGTACCGCCGAACTGACCGGCACCCGGGTCATCACCAGCGGCGCCAACAACGGGCTCGTCGACACCCCCTGGAACACCGTCAGGATCGAGCTCACCGGGGCCGGCTTCACCCGCACCGGCACCAACCTCGACCGCGCCGTCACCGTCCCGGCCGGCCAGACGGTGTCGCTGTCCGTGGTCGCCGCCGTGTCCTCGGACTCGCTGCCGCAGACGGTCGCCGGCTACCAGCAGTACGCCGGGCTGTCACCGGCCGACGCGGTCCGCACCGGCATCACCGACTTCAACCGCCGCTGGGCGCAGGACGTGCCGTACATCGACGTGCCCGACCCGGCCCTGGAGAAGGCCATCGTCTACCGGTGGTGGGGTGAGCGCTACAACACGCTCGACTCCAACACGCCGGGTTACGTCTATCAGTACCCGACAACGGTCGAAGGTTCGAACCTCTACCAGAACTCGATCGCGCTGACCCAGCCGATGCACCTGCAGGACACCAAGTGGCTGCGCACGCCGTACCTGCCGTACGGGCAGATCCTCAACATCGGAGAGCTCTCCGGCTCCTCGGCGTTCCTGGACAGCCCCGGCCACACGAGCTGGAACAACCACTACTCGCAGTACATCGGCACCGCCGGCGCCGAGGCCTACTACGTGCACGGCGGCGGCCCCGAGCTCGCGAACAAGTTCGCCGGCTACTTCGAGGGCGACGGCACCGGCCAGCTCGAGCACTACGACGGCAACGACAACAACCTCATCGCCTACGACGCCAACTACATGCCCGGCAACGACGCCGACGCGATCTCGTTCGGCTACCCGAAGGCGAACGGCACCGCGCCGGGGGCCCGCACGATCGAGCGGCCCGAGTCGGCGTACGTGTGGGGCGCGTTCGACGCCGCCGGCCGGCTGTATCAGATCGCCGGGGCCGACCCGGCCAAGGTGAGCCAGATGAACGCCTCGGCCGACGCGATCCGGGCGGCGATCCTGGGCCGGATGTGGAGCCCGGACACCCGGATGTTCCTGGCCGGCACGTCCTACGGGGCCACGTCGGCGGCGACGTCGAACGGCCGGGCCAACCCGCTGCCGGCCGGCGCGCGGGACCTGATCCCGGCGAAGGAGTCGAACCTCTACGACATCTACGCCGAGAACCTGATCCCGTTCGACCAGTGGCAGACCTATGTGGACGGTTACCGGTTCCTGACCTACGGTGACAACTTCCCGATCTTCCCGTTCTACACCGCGAACCAGTACGACCGGGCCGCGTACGGGGTCGGCGGCAGCAACAACTTCTCGAACATCAACTTCACCGTGCAGTACCGCGGCGTCCGTTCGGCATTGCGCCACTACGACCCGCAGCAGGAGTACGTCACCCCGGCCTACGCGAAGCGGCTGCTGGACTGGATGGCGTGGAGCATCTACCCGGGCGGGGACGCGCGGGTGGCCAACCAGGCCGAGTACTACTCCGGCTGGAACGCGACCACGAAGACGTACCAGCGCAACAACCCGTATCACGTGATGCTCGGCAACATGAACTACGTGTTCGTCGAGGACATGGCCGGCCTGCAGCCGCGCGCCGACGACAAGCTGGAGCTGTGGCCGATCCAGTTCGGCTACGACCACTTCATGGTCGACAACGTGCGGTACCACGACCAGGACGTCACCGTCGTATGGGACAAGGACGGCACCAAGTACGGCCTGGGTACCGGCTACAGCCTGTTCCTCAACGGGCAGAAGAAGTTCACCCTCGACAAGCCGGGCCGGGTCACCTACGACCCGAACACCAACCAGGTCACGGCCGAGGCCGGTGTGACGGTCACCTACACCGCCGCGACGGGTGCGAGCTTCCCGACCGCCGTCGACACGCGGATCCAGGACGACCGGGTGGTGAGCTACCTCAAGACCGCCGGCATCGACCTGACCTCCGCCAAGCCGAACCTGGCCACGGGGGCCACGCTCAGCTCGTCCGCCACCCAGCAGGGCCCGCGGCCGGCGCCGTGGAAGCAGTTCCACACACCCGGCTGGAGCACCAGTACCCCCAACTACACCCCCGGCGCGACGAAAGAGCTGGAGAAACCGGTCTCCCTGGCCGCGGTGACCGACGGTAACACCGCCAACGAGCCGTACTGGGGCAACTACGGCACCACCGACAAGAACGGCTACATCGAGCTCGACCTCGGCGCGGCCAAGTCGTTCGACAACGTCAAGGTGACCTTCGTCAGCGACCGTCAGGCCGGCGGCTACCACGAACCGGCCCGATGGTGGGTCCAGGTGCCGGACGGCAGCGGCGGCTGGAAGGAGGTGCCGAACCAGTTCAAGAACCCGGCGTTGCCAACCGCCAAATTCAATGAAGCCCTCTTCGGTACCGTCACCGCGAACAAGATCCGCATAGCGTTCACGAACAGCCCGACCTCCTTCACCGCGATCGCCGAGATCCAGGTGTTCGACTCGGGCCGGGCCGTGCCGCCGGTGTCCAACCAGGCACCGGTCGTCACCGCCGCCCGCGACGCCTCGGCCGACGGCAACCTGTCGACGAAGCTCACCGGGACCGCGACCGACGACGGCATCCCGTACGACAAGCAGCTCACCTTCGGCTGGGAGACCGTGTCGAAGCCGGCCGGGGCGGGGGTCATCTTCGCCGACGCCAAGGCGCTGTCCACCCGGGTGACCGGGACCGTGGCCGGTGACTACGTGTTCAAGCTCGTCGCCGACGACGGGGAGAAGCGCACCGAGGCGACCGTCGCGGTGACGCTCAGCGCCAAGGCGGTCACGGCCGAGTTCGGCTCCTCGGCGACGATCACGACCAGCGGCAGCGCGTCGTGGGAGAACCCGCTGCGGGTCAACGAGGCCACCACCCCGGCCGGCTCCAATCCGGGCGCCGGCAACGGGTGGGGCAACTGGGGCACGACCCAGAACGGCACCAGCGCCGACAAGGCGGCCTGGATCCAGTACCAGTGGGTGTCACCCGTGCGGCTCTCGTCGACGGACATCTATTGGTATGACGACAACGGCGGGACCCGCCGCCCGAACGCCGGCACCTACGTCATCGAGTCCTCCACCGACGGCACCACGTGGAACCCGGTCACTTTGAACAACGGTTCCACGTATGCAACCGGTCTCAATGTGAACTCGTACAACCATTTCAGCTTCGAACCCATCACCACGAGCCGATTGCGGATCCGGATCTTCGGGGTGCAAGGGACAGGAGCGGGCACGGGGGTACTGCGCTGGCGGGCCAACGGCGAGACGGTGAGCTCGGTGCGCCAGCCGGTCCTGGTCCGCACCACCGTCGGGAAGGTGCCGACACTGCCGGCCGAGATCGACGGCGTCTACGCCAGCGGTGAGCGTGAGCTGGTCGGCGTGCAGTGGCAGACGATCACACCGGCGATGGTGGCGGAGCCGAACGCGGACCCGTTCGTCGTCTACGGCACCAACGACGGCTACGGCCTGATCGTCGAGGCACGCGTGTATGTGCGGGCGGAGACGGGTACCGGCGGCATCTCGATCCAGAACGCCGAGACGTTCCAGCAGACGGTGGCCGTGAACGAGCTGCCGTACCTGCCGGACAAGGTCGAGGTCTCCTACAACGACGGCTCCCGGGACAACCAGGCGATCGGCGTCCAGTGGGCCTTCGACCCCAACTCGGTGCGGCAGCCGGGCCGGGTCACGGTCCAGGGCACCCTGGTCCTGCCCGACTACGTCAGCACGGCCGGCACCACGAAGACCACCCTGGCCCTCACCGTCGGCGACGGCGGCCCGGCGTGGCAGGTGCAGGCGACGGCCCGCACGCAGTGCATCGCGGGCAAGGCCTACGTCGCCGTCGACGCCCGCAACAACGACACGGCGCCGCTGACGATCGAGCTGATCACCCCGTACGGTTCGCGCACGGTCACGGCGACGGCCCCGGGCAAGAACGCGTACCAGTCGTTCCCGGCCCGCCTGGCGGCGGTCCCGGCCGGCGCGGCCACCGTGAAGGTCACGGGCACCGTGAACGGCCAGCCGGTGACGACGCAGACGGAGGTGCCGTACCCGGCGATCAGCTGTAGCTGACCGGCGATGGACCACCGCCGGGCTGTTTTCGAGCAGCCCGGCGGTGGCTTCCGCCATCCCGCTCCATGATCACCGGGGTCAGCGCTGTTCGTCCCGGAAGCTCAGCCCGGCCGCCGCCAACGCCACCCGCAGGCGCTGCAACGCGTAGGGCCCGACCCCGCGCAGCGCCCCGACCTCCCCCTCGCTGAAGGCGGCCACCTGCTCGAGCCGGACGACACCGGCCCCGGTGAGCGCCCGGGTCGCACCCGCACCGAGATGCGGCAGCGGCACACCCGGCTCCGGCGCCGCCCGCACCGCCCGCGGATGCCCCTCATGGTCCAGCACGGCGGCACCGCGCGGCGACAGCCGATACCCGATGTCGAGCGACTCGGTGAGCCCCCGCTCCTTGAGCTTGCGCACGTCCAGCTTGAACGACGGCGTATCCCGCCCCAGCCGCTGCGCGAGATCAGGTGCCCGGGTCGCCGGCAGCTCGTCGATCAGCCGCAGCGTCACCCGGGTCCAGGCCCCGACCGGCGAGGCCCGGTCGAGCCGGTCGAGGGCCGCGCCGATCGCGTCGAGCTCCGCCCCGTCCGGCACCGACGCCCGCAGCTCCTGCCGCGGATCCTCGCCCGCGAACCGCAGCCCGACCCGGTACACCGGCCGCTCCGGGTGGACCCGATCGAGGCCCTGCCGCAGCGCCACGAGGGACGCCGCCCCGGCCCGCCGAGCGTCCGCCGCCGACAACGAGCTCACCGCCACCCGCTCGACGGACGTGATCTCGACCAGCCCGACCGCGGTCCGCATCCGCGTCCCGACCTTCACCCGCGGCCGCTCCCACCGCCGGAACGCCACATCGACAGTCCCGGCCCGGATCGCCGCCAACTCCGCCGGACGCATCTGCACACACCCAGTCCACCACACCCGCCGCCCGTGCGACCCGCCGCCGCGTCGTCACGCGCGCGAAGCGCCCGGTCGGGCCGTCATGCCAGCGCTGATCGGGCCTCGGCCAGGATGGTCGGTGCGGTGGCACTGGCCAGGACGTGTTGCAGGGCCAGCCGGTAGGCGACGTCGAACGCCTCCTGAGCGGCGACGGCCACGTCGGGCTTGACGCCGGTGCCTTCCCAGTTGCCGCCGGTGACCGGGTTGACGGAGCGGGCCACCGGAACCGTGATCTCGAAGGTCGGTGTGATCGGGAAGCGGTCCGTCGGGTGGGCACCGCCCTTGGTCGTCTCGCCGACCAGGACCGCTCGTCCCTGCGCCTGTAGGTTGTAGCAGATCTCCTCACCGCCCGAGAAGGTGGCTTCGCTGGTCAGCAGGTATACGGGCCGGTCGAGGTACCGCTCGCCGGGCAGCCACGCGTGGCTCCAGAACTGCCGGGTCTGACCGGTCGCACCTTCGTAGATGTCGTTGAGGTGGGTTTCCCCGTCCGGGAAGAAGTAGCTCGTCCAGAACACGGCGCCGTCGGGTGCGCCGCCGCGGTTGCGGCGAAGGTCGATGATCAGTGCGTGCGTCTGTGACACCAGGTCCATGGCCGCGGCGATCGCGCGCCCACCGACGTCGGCCGAGGTGACGAACCGCAGATCCAGCAGCCCGACGTTGCCGTCCAGCCGCTCCACCCGGGCGATGCCGTAGCCGGACAGCCGCTGCTGCTCCCGCCAGACCGCCTCCAGCTCGGGCTTGGTGAGCGCCTCGCGCTCGTCCTCCGCTCGGGTCCGTACCCGCAAATGCTTGTCCTGACAGACTTCGAACAGCTCCGCCGTCAGGCGCTCGCCGAGGGCTTCCTCGTCCAACCCGTCATACTCACCGGCGGCCAGTCGCCGGCGGATGCCCTCAGCCGCCGCCTGGGCCCGGTCGGCAAAAATGTAATTGCCGCACAACAACTCCAGTGCCTTCTCCACAAGATGCGCCGACATCGACGCACCATATCGAAGATCCACCCCGGCCGAGGTCCCGTCCGTCCCGATGATGCCGCATGATCGCGGTACGTCGATGACGGGCTCGTGGTCGACGGGTCAAACGGGTCGATGCCCGGATCTTGTCGTATTCGGAGTGATGGCTGATGGCAACGTTGTCGGTGAGCACGGTGCTCGGTGAGTTCCGGCGCCCGGGTGAAGGCGCCGTGTTCGAAGGGCAGCTCGGTGACGTGGCGGTCGGGCTCGACGTGGACGACGAGCACGCGGCGGCGGCGCTCGCGCAGCGCGTGAGCACGACGGTCGGCGAACTCGCCGGTTTCGCCCGCCGGGTCGCGGTCGAACTGGCGGACGCCTTCGCCCCGGAGGGGCCGGACGAGGTGGAGGTCTGGGAGCACGGCGAGACCGTCATCAGCGCCGCCGAGTTCGCCCGCCGGCTCCGTCTGGATCGCATCGCAGCGGCGAGCGAAGGCGACATCGAGCTCTCCTTCGACGACGACGGCATGTTCGGCGGGCACAGCATCCGCGCCTGGGTCGATGCGGCCGGCACGGTGACCGACGCCCAGATCGCCGGCTAGAGCCCTGACCGGCGCCTTGTCCATCACCCGCGCTAGGTCGCGGCGGGGAACAGCGCGCGCAGGTCGTCGATCGGGGCGGCGCCGGCGAGGGCTCGGCCCAGCGCGGTCAGCCGCGGATCGACGACCGCGGGATTGTCGACCAGGCAGCGGGTCATGAGGGCTGACCACAGCCGGCGGGTGGTGGCGGAGTCGGTGTCGCGGCGGGTGAACAGCGGCGACCGGGGACGTCGGCGCCACGGTAGCTCCGGGTCGGTCAGGGCCGCGTCCAACTCCTCGGCCAGGAGGGCGGCCAATGCGGCCGAAGCCGCCGTCTCCGCCGACAGCAGCAGCACCGCGAGGGTCAGGAACATCGGCGACGACGGGTCGTCGCGCCAGTCGCCCGGAAGGTTGAGCCGGCACCAGGCCAGAAAGCGCACCGCGGCGTCGCGGGCCGGCTCGCCGAGCGCCCAGGCCGAGTCCACCAGCGGGGCCAGGGAGTCGACCGGGCTGCCGTCGGCGGTCACGGCCCGGACCAGCAGCGTGCACGCGAACAGCCGCTGGAGATGGCCGCCCCGGCCGGCCGGCGTCGTCCACCGGGTCAGGGCCAGGACCTCGCCGGGGTTGCCGACCAGGTTGTCGGGCAGCCAGGGGCTGTGCACCAACTCGGTCAACGCCCGCCGATACTCCGGCACGTCGACGCCGTAGTCGGCCCCGGCGATCTCCTCGATCGCGGCCGCGTCCAGCTGCGGTGCCACCCAGGCCAGCAGCGCCCGTTCGTCCGGGCCGAAGGAAGCGAACAGGTCACGGTCGGAGCCGGTCACCGGACGATGATGCGGCCTCGAACCCGTCGCCGTCCATGCCATATGCGCCGCAACGATCAGCCGGCGGGGGCATCGCGGGCAAGCTGGTGAGAGGGGATAGCCTAGCTTCCTAGGAAAGCGAACGCAACGTGCGACAGGACACGACTGAAGTGCGGCTTGCGGCGAGGCGCGCGTGCGGGAAGTGCGGCTTGCGGTGGCGCGCGGGTGCGGGTGCGGGAAGTGCGGCTTGCGGTGGGACGTGAGGCGCGGCAACGGCGCGGCGGGCGGCAGGACATAGGCGCGGCTTCGGGCGATAGGCGCGGTTAGCGGTGGTGAGAGGAGTGGGTGCGTCGACAAACGGCGGCGGTAGGACAGTGCGGGGTGTGGCGGGAGAAGGGGGGGAGCTGGTGGCGGGGAAGCGGGGCGGGGTGGCGGGTAGAACTGGGTGGCGGGGGGACGTGGTGGCGGGAGAACGGGGAACTGGTGGCGGGGAAACGGGGCTAGGCGGCCGGAGGACGGGGTGGCCGGGGGGACGTGGCGGCGGGGTGCGGTGAGGTGGAGAGCGGCCGGGTTTGGGGGGACGTAGAGTGCGGATCATGACCGACTTCTCCCCGGAGTATCAGCGGCTGGTTGACGCCGTGGTGGTGCCGGATGGTGGGCGCATTGTGGAAACCGTTGTTGCGTACGCGCATGATGGGCAGGCCTTGGAAGGGTTCTCGGTGCATGACGAGGCCGTCGGCGGGCCCAAGCCGGCGGTGTTGGTTGTGCATGACTGGACCGGGCTGCGGGAGAATCCCAAGGCGCGGGCCAACATGCTGGCGCGGCTTGGGTATTTCGCGTTCTGTGTCGACGTGTACGGGACCGGGCGGCGGTTTGACAACCATGAGGATTCCGCGGCTGAGGCGGGGAAGTACTACGGCGATCTCGAGCTGCTGCGGGGCCGGGTCCGGGCCGCCTACGACGAGCTCGTGCGGCATCCGGCGGTCGACAAAGAACGAATCGCCGTCATGGGGTACTGCTTCGGCGGCTCCGCGGCCCTGGAGTTCGCGCGGACCGGGGCGCCGCTGAAGGGCACGGTGTCGTTCCATGGGCGGCTGGTCACGCACGAGCCCGCCGACGTCGCCGACATCACCGGTTCGCTGCTGGTGCTGACCGGTGGCGCGGACCCGGTCGTGCCGGACTCGGCGGTGGCGGCGTTCCAGGACGAGCTGCGGACCCGGCCGGAGCTCGACTGGCAGGTGACCACGTACGCGGGGGCCGAGCACGGGTACACGCTGCCGGGGGAGGCCTACGACGAGACAGCCGACCGGCGCAGCTGGCTCGCGTTGACGAACTTCCTGGCCGAGATCTTCTGAACGCGACCGACAACAGGTGCGGCGCCGCGAGCGAGCCGCAACGCCGTAAGTGAGCCGCGGCGCCGCAATGCAGCTGCGACGCCGCGGTCAGAGCGGCTGAACGGTCGCTCTACGCGGCGGTGGGTAGGAGGCCCAGGCGGCCGTGGTATTCGCCGCCGATCTGGTCCGTGTCCGAGCCGACCAGGAGGCCGGCCGGGCATGTGACCAGGACGCCGACGCCGACGCCGCGGCTGTGGCCGGGGTTCCAGGGTAGGGCGGCGCCGGTGGCGGGGTCGAGGGCGGCGATGCCGGAGCGGGGTACGGCGCCGGGGCCGCGGCTCTTGTGGCCTTTCGGGTTGTCCATCCACTGCATGTGGCCGCCGACGTAGACGGCGGTGCCGGAGATGGCGACGGACCAGAGGGTGTTGCCGCCGGTGCGGTTGACCCAGACGGGTTTGTGGTTGCCGGCGCCGGTGAGGTCGAAGCGGGCGGCGCTGTCGCACATGCGGGTCGGGCCGGACATGCCGCCGGTGGCGGCGACGGCGAGCCAGGTGCCGTCGGGGGCGATGTCGACGCCGCGCAGGTAGCTGTCGTAGAGGGTGTTGCAGCGGCCGGTGTACGCGTCGCTCGACCAGTCGGTGACCCGCGCGTTCACCACGTCTGCGACGGCGAGCTGCGGGCGGGGCTGGCCGGAGACGGTGTCGAACGCGCCGACGAACGCCAGCGAGCCGGTCGAGACGGCGAGCTGTTCGACCTTGACCAGGCCGCGGTTGCGGCGGGCCAGGCGCAGGTCGAAGGCGGGGTCGGTGGTGCCGGTCGAGGCGTCGACGCGGGCCAGGCCGACCCGGGGGAGGCCGCCGAGCTGGGTGAACGTGCCGCCGAGGTACAGCCACGACCCGCCCGCGGCCAGGGTGCGGATCTGGCCCTTGCCGGCGGTGGCGGTGAACCCGGCGACGGTCGCGCCGGTGGTGGCGTCGAGCTTCACCAGGCCGCTGCGGGCCACCCCGTTGACCTTGGCGAACTTCCCGGCCACGAACACGCCGGTCCCGTCGGGCGCGGCGGCCAGCGCGGTCACGGGCCCGTCCAGGGCGGGCGCGGCGTCGAGGATGCGGCCCGTCCCGAGTTCAAAGACGAAGAGATTTTTCCGGGTGTACGGCGTGTGCGTCGACGGGTCCGCGACGCGGGTGAAGTCGCCGCCGACGACGACCGTGTTCCCGGTGACGGCCATGGCGGTGACGGTGCCGTTGAGGACGTCGGGGGTCCACGCGACGGGCTTCTCGCCGACGACCGCGGGCTGGGCGAAGCCGGCGGCGGCGGGTCCGGCGAGGCCGGCGACGGTCAGCAGCAGGAGGGTGAGGGCGAGCAGGCGGCGCACGGATGTTTAAACGAGAGGGTGTCCCGGTTCGATGTGCACCGCGTGGAGGATCTCGTCGAGCTGGGTGAGCGGGTCCTGGAGCTCGAGCCGGAGGTACTCGTCGTACCAGACCCGGAACGCGGCGATCGTGCATGCGACCAGGAGCCGGCGGTGCCGTTCGGGTGGCCGGGGGTGCAGGGGGCGGGCAGCCCCTTGCCCGGGGCGGGAGCGAAGCGGCTCCGGAATCCTCTGCTGCTGTTGCTTGTGTATGGGCTCTTCGCTTGTCGCCTTTGGGGTTTGCGTTGTTGGGATTTGCGTTCTGGCTCTGAGGAGTTCGGCAATGGCCGCCTCTTCGTCGGGGCGGACGCCGGGCTGGGTGCCGCGCAGGTGGGTGGATTCGCGGGCGACGGTGCGCAGGCCGGTGAGCAGTTCGCGGTGGTCGATGACGAACCGGCCGACGGCGAGCATGGCCCGGCGCAGGACGTCGGCGTCGGGGGTGCCGGGCGGGGCGGCGGTGATGTGGTCGTGGGCGATGGCGGTCATGCGGCGGACGGGTTCGGCGACGACGTCTTCCTTGGCGGCGAAGTATCGGTGGAAGGTCCGCGGTGCGATGTCGGCGGCGGCGCAGATGTCGTGGACGGTGACGTGGTCGTAGCCGTGCGCGATGAACAGGCGCCAGGCGGCTTCGACGGTGGCGGCGCGGTTCTGTTCGCGTTTGCGGTCGCGGAGGGTCTCGATCGGGTGGCTCCTGTCGGTCGCCGGCTGTGAGCGCGGTCTCAGGTCACCGTACGGGTCCCGGTTCGCAACCTTGTCGTGGCAGGCTCTGCCTCGTGGCAGATTGTGCCACATTCCCCCGGGTTGGAGCCCTGTACATGACCACCAACACCGCCGACGATGCCCTGGTGTCGTCGAGGAGTGCCGAGGTCCGGCCGCGCTGGACCGGCGCGCAGCTGATCGTCGTGCTCGTCATCGGCACCGCGGCCCTCATGGTGTCGCTAACCCAGGCGCTGCTGGTGCCGGTCCTGTCGGAGCTGGCCGTCGATCTCAAGGCGGGCGGCGACGGGGTGGCCTGGATCCTGACGTCGACGCTGCTCGTCGGCGCGGTCGCGGTCCCGGCGTTCGGGCGGCTCGGTGACCTGTTCGGCACCCGGCGGATGCTGCTGATCACCATCGGGGCGCTGATCGCGGGGTCGCTGATCTGCGCCCTCGCCCACACCCTGACCATGATGATCATCGGGCGGTCGGTGGTCGGGCTCGCGGTCGCCGCGGTGCCGCTGAGCATCAGCCTGATCGGCGTCACCCTCCCGAAGGCCCACGCGCCGGCCGGGATCGCCCTGATCAGCGCCATGCTCGGGGTCGGTGGCGCGCTCGGGCTGCCGCTGGCCGGGCTGGTCGCGCAGTACGCCGACTACCACTGGCTGTTCTGGATCTGCGTCGCCGGCGGGGTGCTGACCGTGCCCGGGATCGTGCTGCTGGTCAAGGAGCCGAAGCGGGTCGCGAAGGGCCGCATGGACCTCGTCGGCACCGTGCTGCTGGGCGCGGCGATGCTGGCGCTGCTGCTGCCCCTGGCGCAGGGTTCGTCGTGGGGCTGGACCGACCCGTGGACGCTCGGGCTGCTCGCCGCGGCGGTGGTGCTGCTGGTCGTGTTCGTCGTCGTCGAGCTGCGCCTGGCCTCGCCGCTGGTCGACGTGCGCACGACGGCCCGCCCGTCGCTGCTGCTGACCAATGTCGCGTCGCTGTGCGTCGGGTTCGCGCTGTTCGCGACGCTGATCGGGACGGCGTCCTATGTGCAGGCACCGGCCGCGACCGGGTACGGGTTCGGCAAGTCGATCCTCGTCGGCGGCCTGTGCATGCTCCCGGGCGGTATCGCGATGCTGCTGCTGTCGCCGTTCTCGGCCCGGCTGCGCCCGCGGACCGCGCTGATCGTCGGCTCGCTGATCATCGCCGCCGGGTTCGTCACCCGCATCGTCCTCGTCGACTCGCTGTGGCAGGTCGTGGTGGGCGCGACGATCTCCGGTGCCGGCACCGGCATCGCCTACGCGGCCATGCCGGGCCTCATCATCCACGCCGCCCCGCGCGCCGAGCTCGCCGCCGCGAACGGCCTCAACGCCCTGTTCCGCAGCGTCGGCAGCTCCCTGGCCAGCGCGATCGGCGGCGGCATCCTGGCCGCGATGACGATCAGCCTGGCCGGCCACGAACTGCCGTCCCTGACCGGGTACCGCACGCTGTTCGCGATCTGCGCGGGCGCCGCCGTCCTGGCCGCGCTCCTGGCGGTGTTCATCCCGCGGCACGCCCAGTCCACCGACGCCGCGTTCCCCGAGGACTGACGGGTCAGACGCGGAAGCGGTGGTCCGGGTCCGGGTGCGGTCATGCCTTGCGGGCCACGCCGCCGTAGAGGGCGGCCTGGGCGTCGCTCAGTTCGGCCGCCGCGTCCGGGCGCCACTGCAGGATCGGGACCACGCCCGGGTCGACGAGGTCGAGGCCGTCGAAGAAGCGGGTCACCTCGGCCCGGCCGCGCAGCTGGGTGGTGATGCCCTGGGCCCGCATGATCGCCGTGAACTTCGCCCACTCCTCGGGCTGGTAGTCGGCGGTGATGTGCGACAGCACCAGGTAGCTGCCGCTGGGCAGGGCCGCCATCAGCCGGCGGACGATGTCGTAGGGCTCGTCGTCGTCGGGCAGGAAGTGCAGGATCGCATACAGCAGCAGCGCCACCGGCCGGGTCAGGTCGATGTTGTCGCGGAACTCCGGCGCCCGCAGGAGCCCGTCGACGTCCTGCAGGGTCGAGTCGACGTAGGCGGTGCGGCCCTCGGGGGCGCTGGTCAGCAGGGCCCGGGCGTGGGCCAGGACGATCGGGTCGTTGTCGGCGTAGACGATCCGGGCCGCCGGGTCGACGGCCTGGGCGACCTCGTGGACGTTGGGTGAGGTCGGCAGGCCGGTGCCGATGTCCAGGAACTGCCGCACCCCGGCCTCGGCCAGGAACCGCACGGTCCGGGTGAGAAACGCCCGGTTCTGCCGCGGCGCGGTCGCCGCGTTGGGGTTGACCTGCAGGCCGGCCTGGGCCGCGGCCCGGTCGGGGGCGAAGTTGTCCTTGCCGCCGAGCAGGTAGTCGTAGACCCGCGCCGGGTGCGGCCGGTCGGTGTCGAAGGGCGCCGCCATGGGGCTCGCCTCCTGTGTCTGGTAGCGCCTGCTGTACCCCGGTTGGCCAGTGCGCTGCATCGTCAGCCGTCGAAGAGCACCTTAGCGTTTTCCTTGCGCGCACCGACACGGCAACCAGGGAAATGGAGACGAGCGATGACAGTCATGACCGCATCCGCCGCCGCGGTGCGCGTGGAGGGCCTGACCCGCACCTACGGCAGCGGGTCGCAGGCGGTGCACGCCCTCGCCGGCGTCGACGCCGCCTTCGCCCGCGGCACGTTCACCGCCGTGATGGGCCCGTCGGGCTCCGGCAAGAGCACCCTCCTGCAGGCCGCGGCCGGGCTGGACCGCCCCACGTCGGGCCGGGTGTTCATCGGCGACACCGAACTGTCCCGGCTGTCCGAGGCCCGCCTGACCGAGCTGCGCCGCGGCCGGATCGGGTTCGTGTTCCAGGCGTTCAACCTGATCGGCGCCCTGAACGTGGCCGAGAACATCGAACTGCCGCTCCGGATGGCCGGCACCGCCCCCGACCCGGCGTGGCTGGCCCACGTCGTCACCCGGGTCGGCCTGAGCGAGCGGCTGCGGCACCGCCCGGCCGAGCTCTCCGGCGGCCAGCAGCAGCGGGTCGCGATCGCCCGGGCCCTGGTCAGCCGGCCCGACGTGGTGTTCTGCGACGAGCCGACCGGCGCCCTGGACACGAACACGGCCGCGGACGTCCTGGCGCTGCTGCGGGCGATCGTCGACGAGCACGGGCAGACGGTGGTGATGGTGACCCACGACCCGGTCGCCGCCTCCTACGCCGACCGGGTCGTCGTCCTCGCCGACGGCCGTATCGTCCGTGACGTGCCCCAGCCGGGCGTGTCCGCGATCGCCGCGCTGCTCGCGTCGCTGGACCGGCGGGTGACCCATGCTTAGGCTCGCGCTCCGGATGCTGCGCAACCGTCCCGGGACCGCCATCGCGACCATGATCGCGCTGACCGCCGGGGCCGTGATCCTCACCGCGATGGGGGTCCTGGTCGAGTCGGGAGTGCTGTATTCGCCGCCGCCGGGGCGCTACGCCGCGGCCGACATCGTCGTGGCCCGGCCCGAGGTGGTCGTGCTGAGCCGCGACCTGGACGGGTCCGAGCTGCGCAACACCGTGGCCCTGCCGGAGGGCGGCACGGTCCCGGTGTCCCTCGCCGGGCCGCTGGCCGGGGTGCCCGGGGTCGCGTCGGTCGTCGTCGACGACACGGTGCCGGTCGGTGTCGCGGGTCGCCTGGTCGAGGGGCACGGATGGGGCAGTGCCGGGCTCATGCCGTACCCCCTGGAAAGCGGTTCGGCTCCGCGGCAGGACGACGAGGTCGTCGTCGGGGCCGGGTTCGGGGTGCCGGTCGGGTCCACTGTGGACATCGCGGTGGGCGGGGCGCCGGCGAAGTTCCGGGTCAGCGGGGTCGGGGGCGGGGCCGGTGTGTACTTCACCGACGCGCGGATGGCCGCGCTGTCCCCGCATCCCGGACGGGCGGTCGGGATCGCGGTGCGGGTCGCGCCGGGCGCCGACCGGGCCGCGGTGACGGCGGCGGTGCGGCGGCTGGCCGGGGCGGACGCGCAGGTGTACTCCGGGGCCGACCGCGGCGCCGCGCTGCGCTCGGCCGACCGGTCGGCACGGGAGCTGCTGATCGCGGCCGGAGCCGGTTTCGGGGGGTATGTGGTGATGCTGGTGGTGTTCGTGGTCGCCGGTACCGTCGGCTTGTCGGTCCGGCACCGCCGCCGCGACCTGGCGCTGCTGCGGGCGATCGCGGCGACCCCGGGCCAGGCCCGCCGCCTGATCATGGCCGAGGCCGGTGCGATCTCGGTGATCGCGGTCGTGCTGGGCGTGCCGGGCGGTCTGGGCGCGGCCCGGTGGGTGCACGGCGAGCTGGTCGGCCGCGGCTTCCTGCCCGGCTCGTTCCCGATGCGGCCCGGCGCGCTGGCGGCCGCGGCGGTCACGCTGCTGACGGTGGCCTCGGCGGTCCTGGCGGCGCTGATCGCGGCCCGGCGGATCACGCGGGTCCGCCCCGCGGAGGCCCTCGGTGAGGCCGCGGTCGAACCGGCGCGGGGCGGCCGGGCCCGGCTGATCTCGGGTTTCGTGTTCCTGGCCGGTGCGGCGACGTCGAGCTCGTTCACGGTCGCGGCGTCGGGCCCGGCCGCGCTGGCGGGGGCGACGGGGATGCTGTACCTGTTCGTGGCCGCGGTGGCCCTGCTGGCCCCGTGGATCAACGCCTATGCGGCCGGTGTCCTGGCGGGTCCGCTGCGCCGCCTGTTCGGCGCGAGCGGCCGGCTGGCCGCCGCCAACCTGCGAGCCAACGCCCGCGGCGGCGCGGCCGTCCTGACCGCGCTGGTCCTGTCGGTGGGTTTCGGGGGATCTGTCTGGTTCGTCCAGGACAATCTGGAGCGCGGCACGCTGTCGCAGGGTGAGGCGGGGATGCGCGCCGATGTGGCCGTGACCGCCCCCGCGGGCCTGCCTCCGGCCGCGGCCGACGAGATCCGCCGAATCCCCGGCGTCCAGGCCGCGACGGGCGTTTCCCACACCGCCGTGGTGGTCACGTTCATGGGCGACCCGGAGACGGCCCCGGCGCAGGTGGTCGACCCGGCCGGCCTGAGGTCCACAATGGACCTCAAGGTGACCGAGGGCAGCCTGGACGCCCTGGCCGCGGACACCGTGGCGGTCTCGTCGCTGCGCGCGTCGACGCAGGGCTGGCACGCCGGGTCCACGGCCGACATCCGGCTGGGCGACGGCACGCCGGTGAAGCTCAAGGTCGTCGCCGTGTATGACCGGGGCCTCGCATTCGGCGACTTCACCCTGGCCCGGGCCACCGTGGCCGGCCACACCGCGGCCGCCACCGACGAGGCGGTGCTCGTGCGCACCGACCCGGCGGCGGCCGCGACCCCGGCCGCGCTCGCGGCGGTCGCGGCCCGCTACCCCGGTGGCCGGGTCGCCGGCACCGCGGAACTCACCGCGAAGGTCGGCAACGACCTGGCCGTCAGTGCGTGGCTGAACCGGCTGCTGATCGGGGTCATGGTCGGGTACGCGGCGCTGGCGGCGGCCAACGTGATGGTCATGGCGGCGCTGTCGCGGCGGCGGGAGCTGGCGCTGCTGCGGCTGGTCGGGGTGACCCGGCGGCAGGCGGCGCGGATGGTGCGGGCCGAGCAGCTGGGGCTGCTCGGGACGGCGCTGCTGCTGGGGGTGGCGATCGCGGCGGTGACGCTCGTGGCGGTGGTCAGGGGGCTGACCGGGAACCTGGTGCCGTATGTGCCGGCGTTGGGCTGGGCGGTGGTGCTGGGCGGGGCGGCGCTGCTGGCCTTGACGACGACGGTGCTGCCGGTCGGGCGGCTGTTGCGGGCGCCGGTGATGGAGAACATCAGCCTCCGGGAGTGATCACGGGTTGGGGTCCGGCGTGCGGCTATCGGGCGGGCGCGGGCGGTGCCGAGCAGGCAAAGCCAAGCTCAGCCTGACAGCCGGACCCCCAAGCCCGTGCGGCCGGCGACATAGGGTCTCCGAGCTGATACGTTTTGTGTTCGGTGAGAAACCGCGCAGACCCGCGCATTGATCGTGATCGCTCCGCATTGGAGAGCGCATGACGACAGAGCTCCGCCCGGTGCGGGCGTCGACCGCGGTGAGCAAGCGCATGGCGGCATGGGCCCACATGTCCGCCGCCTTCGCCGACGAAGTGTTCGCCGAGCTCGTCGCTCCCTCCGTGCGGGCCGGCGCGCCGGCGGTAGGCGTCGACCTGCTCCTTCTGGCCCGGCACGCCGCTCTGGCCCGGCGGCGTCGTCGCCACCTCAATCTGGCCCTTACCGGGCTGCTCGCGGCAACAGTGCTGCTGCCCATCGCCGGGATCGTCGCCGGGCGTTTCGCCGACCTCTCGGGGCTGGCGCTGCTGGCGCTGGTCGCCTCGTTCGCGCTGGTGGCCTGGTTCGAGTACGGACGCCACGTGATCGTCCGGCACCTGACGAGCTTCGGATTCGACGAGCCAGCCGCCGCGCCCGCGCTCCCCGGCACAGTCGAACGCCGTATCCAGCGGCAGATGACCGCCAACGTGGTGGTGTTCAACGGTGCCGATCGATTCGCCGCGTGGGGCGGGTCCGTGGAGCGCCTCCAGTTCACTGTCGACATCACCAAAGGCGCGATCGTCGCGGGCGGCCACCGCCGGGCCGTTGCCCCGGTACGGGTCGCTGAGCTGTACGGGACCCTTGTCGGCGCGGTCGGCGCGCACGAAGTTCCGCGTCTTCGGGTGCATACGCTGCTCTTCGTCGGTGGTGAGGCGATCGATGAGGTGCCGGGACTCCGGCCCGACCGGACCGGAAGGCCGGACAGTACCGTTGATCCGGAACTGCTGGACCTGGGCGCCGACCGGCCGCGGCCGGAGGTGTGCACGTACGTCTGCATCGAGAAGTCCACGTGGGGCGGAGACATCGTCACCAGCCTCTTCGTGCGGGCCGAGCTCAGAGGCGGTTTGCTCCTCGTCACCTGCGACTTCGCACTGCTGCCGTCGCTGCGAATCGAACTGCCGGCGGTGCAGACGGCGCTGGCCCCCATGGTCGCCCGGATCGCGATCGGCTCCACGCTTCGGCGGATGCTGGTCAGTCCGGGCGTGCTGCTGCGGGAGGCGAGCAGGTGGGTACACGCCCGGCGGGTATCGCACCGGCAGCGCCGGGCTCTCCTCCGCGGGGACCGAACCGATCTGGGGGCCGGGCGGGGCCTCCGGGCGGCCGTGGCCATGGACCGTCTCAGCCCGACTGTTCTGCGCGACGCGGCGAGCGACTTCCGAACGATGCAAAGGTACGCCCGGGATACGATCCGTGGATTTCTGGTGCAACACGGCATCGACACCACTGACTTCGACGCTGGATCGTATGAGGCGAAGATCGGTCTGGCGGTTGCAGCCATCAAGACCCTGAACGCCCATGCGGTCACGTTCGGCGAGAGCAGTGTCGCTTCCCTCGGTACACCTGTGTCCGGCCCGGCACCTGCCGGGCCGGGTGCGTACCGGCCACAGCGCATCTCGTTGCCGACCGCGTCCCCAGCGCCGCCGCCGCACAGCGGTTCCCGTGCATCTCCGAAGCCGTCCGAGCACATCCGCCCGGAACTCGGGAGGCGCTCTGACTGGCGTGGCCGACTCGCGGCCTGGCTGTCCATCCCGGTCACCGATGAAGCCGCCCGGATCGTGGCGTTCGACAACTTCGAACAGAGGATGGCCGCCATCACGACGGCGCTCGGACCTCCTCCGGACGACGGTCGTGAGGAGTCCGACCATGGCTGACACCGTCCCCGGCGGCTCGGTCTGGGAAGGCCTGCCGCACTGGGAGCACGTCAAGCAATGGGATCGGGCCGTACCCGGCGCCGCGGAGACCATCCTGCGGGAGCTCGAGGCCGACGCCCGATGGATCAGGCGCGACGCCGAGCGGCGCCTGAACTTCGCGCTGCTGCTCATGGTCTTGACGATCGTGGCCACGGTGGTGCTCGCGCTGCTGGACAAGACACTGCCGGCGATCTTCTCGTCGTCGGGCGGTGCCATCGGCGTGGCCGGCACCCTCATCGGCGGGCGCTCGCCGGCGTTGCGCCGCCGGAAGCGGGGCGGGGCGCGGTGAGGCGGCTCGCCGGGCGGTGGTGGGCGGCCGCCCGCCCCGGGGGTTGGCCGGGGCGGGCGGGGTCGGTGATCAGACCGAGCAGGTGAGGCTGGGGACGGCGTTCGTGCCGTTCCAGTTGCCGGTGAAGCCGAAGCTCGTGGTGCCGCCGGCGGGGACGTTGCCGTTGTACGACGCGTTCGTCACCGTGATCGCGGAGCCGGACGCGCTCAGGGTGCCGTTCCAGAGCTGGGTGATGGTCTGGCCGTTGGCGAACGTCCACTTGACCGTCCACCGGGACAGGGCCGCGTTGCCGGCCGTCACCGTCACCGAGGCCTGGAAGCCGCCCTGCCACGAGCTGGTGATGGCGTAGCTCGCGGAGCAGGCGCCGCCGCCGGCCGGGGGCGGGCTGTTCGGGGGCTGGGACGTGCCGCCGCCCGGGGTGGTCGGCGGCGGGTTGGTGGCGCCGTCGGGGGCGACGGCCCGGCCGGTCTGCGGGGAGATCATGCCGGAGCACAGGTTCTTGCTGGCGAGGGTCTGCGCGATGCGCGGGATCGCGGCCAGGGTGTTGGCCGGCCACTCGTGCATGAGGATGATCTGGCCGTTGGTCAGCCGGCCGTTCGCGGCGACGATCGCGTCGACGCTGGCGTTGTTCCAGTCCTGGGAGTCGACGTCCCAGATGATCTCCTTCAGGCCGTACTTCGACTCGACCGACTGCAGCGTGCCGTTCGTCTCGCCGTAGGGAGGGCGGAACAGCTTGGGGGTACCGCCGCCGGCGTTCGCGATCGCCTGCTGGGTGCGGGAGATCTCGGAGTCGATCTGGGCCTGGCTCTGCTGGGTCAGGTGCGGGTGCGTGTAGCTGTGGTTGCCGACCCACATCCCGGCCGTGACCTGGGCCCGGACCTGGGCCGGGTAGCTGGCGGCGTACTGGCCCTCGTTGAACATCGTGGCCCGCAGCCCGTTCTGGCGCAGGGCGTTGAGGATGGCCGGGGTGTGGTCGTTCGACGGGCCGTCGTCGAACGTGAGCCCGACATACCCGTTGCAGGTCGCGGCGTTCGCCGGGCCGGCGGCCCCGACGATCGCGGTGGTGAGGGCCGCGGCCGCCGCGACGGCGACGGCGGCGGCGAGCAGACGACTACGCATGCAAATGTTCCCCTTCAAGGGCAGCGTGCGACGACCCGGTGGGGCGAGCCGGGGTTGACGGATGTCGATGGCGCCAGTTTGGGTGCCGCCGGTACCGATGTCAAAGATTTCCGAAATTTCCTGAGCCGGTTAAGCAGCTCCGACGTGCCCTTATGGGTCGATGCGGGCCTGAAACTTCCGGGGTTGGTTCCGGAAAACCGTGCCGTGCGAAAATATCGAAAACCGTTGAGGGGGAAGCTCGTGACGCTCGATGACGCCGGCCGGGTCACCATCACCGCGATCGCGCGGGAGGCCGGCGTGTCCGTGCCCACGGTGTCCCGGGTCCTCAACGGCCGCAGCGACGTCTCGCCGCAGACCCGTGAGCGCGTCGAGGCGATCCTGCGCGAACACGGGTACCGCCGCCGCACCGCCCGCAACAAGCCCGCCGCCAACCTCATCGACCTCGTCTTCAACGACCTCGACAGCCCCTGGGCGGTGGAGATCATCCGCGGGGTCGAGGAGGTCGCCCACGCCACCGGCATCGGCACCGTCGTCTCCGCCATCCACGACAAACCGGCCTCGGCCCGGCAGTGGCTGCAGAACCTCCGGGCCCGCGCCACCGACGGCGTCATCTTCGTGACCTCCGACGTCACCCCGCCCCTGCACGCGGAGCTGCGCCGGCTCGACATCCCCCTCGCCGTCATCGACCCGGCCGGGGTGCCCACGATCGACGTCCCCACCGTCGGCGCCACCAACTGGGCCGGCGGCCTGCGCGCCACCGAGCACCTCCTCGCGCTGGGCCACCGCCGGATCGGCTTCATCGCCGGCCCCAAGCGCCTGCTGTGCAGCCGCGCCCGCCTCGACGGCTACGGCGCCGCCCTGGCCGCGGCCGGCCTGGCCACCGACCCCGACCTGATCCAGCAGGGCGACTTCTACCACGAGTCCGGCTGCAGCGGCGCCGAAGCCCTGCTGCGCCTGCCCGACCCGCCGACCGCCATCTTCGCCTCCAGCGACCAGATGGCCTTCGGCGCCTACGAGGCCGTCCGCCTCCGCGGCCTGCGCGTCCCCGACGACGTGTCGGTGGTCGGCTTCGACGACCTGCCGGAGAGCCGCTGGACGTCACCGCCGCTGACGACGGTCCGCCAGCCCCTGGCCGAGATGGGTCTGCTGGCCGCGCGGACGGTGCTGCGGATGGCGCACGGCGAGACCATCGAGACGCCGCGGGTCGAGCTGGCGACGGAGCTGATCGTCCGCGACAGCTCGGCCCCGGCCCGCGCGGCCTGACCCGCGGCCGCCTATCGGGGCGGGGGCCAGGCGAGGGCCTTCAGGCCGTCGGGGCCGCCGTTCACCACGTCGCGGTCGTGGCTGTGCGCCTCGTCGGGGTTGCCGGGGGCGTACTGCCACAGCGCGAACGTCGTCCAGCCGGCCGGGAGTTTCGGCGGGCCCTTCGTGTAGTTGGCGATGTCCAGGGGGTAGTCGCCGTAGGAAGTGTCGTCGCCGGTGCACGGGTTCCACCAGTAGGTGTTCGTGTAGATCATCGGCTTGCGCCCGACCGCCTGCTCGATGCGGCCGATGAACGCCCCGATCCAGGCCCGCATCTGGGCCGGGGTGAGGTTGTAGCAGGGCCCGGAGTTCACCCCGGCGTAGGGCCACTCGAGGTCGACGAACGGCACCAGGGTCCGGGCGTCGCGGGTGAACCGGGCGTGGCGCAGGAAGTGCTCGGCCTGCCCGACCGGGTCGCCCTTGTCGGGCCGCGCGTAGACGTAGGCCCCGACGTAGCGCCCGGCCGCCTTGGCCGCGGTGTAGTCGGCGGCGAAGTGCGGGTTGACGTACGACGTGCCCTCGGTCGCCTTCACGTAGACGAACTGGCTGCCGGCGGCGACCTCGGTCGGCCAGTGCACGGTGAACTTGCGGTGGTCGTGGCTGGAGATGTCGATCCCGCCGACCTCGAACCCGACCGGCCGCCCGGCTTCGATCTCGGCCACCGCCTCCGGGACGGGCGGCTCCGGCGGCGGCGCCGGGACGAGTGGCACCGGCGGCGCCGAGGCCACACCCCAGACGAACCCGGTGAGCACCAGCAGCACGAACGCGACCAGTCGGCGCTCGTGGGGCGTATTGGCCATACGGCGCAGCCGCCGGCGGACGACCCGCCACACCACCCGCCACTCGACCGCCGCCACCAACCCAGTGTGCCTCGGAAGCGCGACCCCGGCAGCGCGCTGAAATTTTCATCGGCGCGGGCGGCGGGCCGGCCGATCAAGCGACCGGTTGTCGCTGGTAGCACTCACGGAGGGTGATGGGCGCAGACTCCACATCGGGTAGATGCCGCGGCGATGAGAGCGATAACATCTTTTTCGAAATGTGTTTCGACCGATGTTTCCGATGCTTTACACGCCTGGTCCGTTGTGTAAACATTCGCCTCGGCCAGGGGTGCCCGGTCGGTTGCCGACCGCCGGCGCCGGCGTTGCGGGCGAAGGGGAACAGCGGTGACGCAGGGTGAGACCGTGCCGGTGCAGGACACGACCTCGCTGGTGCTGGCCGCGCAAGGCGGCGACGAGAAGGCGCTCGACGCGCTCATCTCGGCCCACCTGCCGCTGGTCTACAACGTCATCGGGCGCGCCCTGCGCCGCCACGCCGACGCCGACGACCTCGTGCAGGAGACGATGATCCAGGTCGTCCGCGGCCTGCCGGGGCTGCGCGAGCCGGGGCGGTTCCGGTCGTGGGTGGTGGCGATCGCCTACCGGCAGATCCAGATGCACCGCCGCGGCGCGACCCGGCGGCACCTGCCGGCCCGGGAGATCCCGGAGGAGCTGGCCGATCCCGGCGGCGACTTCGAGGAGCGCAGCCTCACCGGGCTCATGCTCACCGGGCAGCGCAAGGAGCTCGCCGAGGCGACGCAGTGGCTCGACGACGCCGACCGGCACCTGCTCGCCCTGTGGTGGCAGGAGGCGACGGGGGAGCTGACCCGGGCCGAGCTCGCCGCCGCGATGGGGCTCAAGGCCAGCCACGCCGCCGTGCGGGTCCAGCGGATGCGGGCCCAGCTCGACGCCGCCCGCGGCCTCGTGCGGGCCCTGCACGCGACCCCGCGCTGCCCGGACCTGGCCGAGGTCCTGAAGCCGTGGGACGGCGAAGCCGACGCCCTCTGGCGCAAGCGGGTGACCCGGCACGTGCGCGGCTGCCGCCGCTGTTCGCAGCTCTCGGCCGACCTCCTCGCGCCGGAGAAGCTGCTGCCGGGGATCGCCGCGCTGCCGCTGCCGCTGTTCGTGTTCAAGGGCCTGAAGGTCTCCGCGGCCACCACCGGCGTGCTGACCAACCTGCAGCATTTCGTGCAGACCAAGGCGGCCGCGATCGCCGCCGTCGCGGTGGTCGCCGGGGGCGGGCTCGCGTTCGCGGTCTACGAGACACCGCTGAGCGGGGAGGACCGGCCGGCCGACGTCGCCGCGCCGCCGGCCACCGGGGGTGCGGTCGCCCCCGACCCGCCGGGCGGCACCGCCTCCGCGGCCCCGGGCGGCCAGACCGGCCCGTCGAGCACCGCGGGCCCGATCCGGGCCGAGTACTTCGTCGCCCCCGACGGCGACGACGGCGGGGACGGCAGCATCGAGCACCCGTTCGCGACCGTCACCAAGGCCGCGGCGGTGGTCCGGCCGGGCCAGACGATCGCGCTGCGCGGCGGCACCTACAAGCCGACCGTGCCGATCGTGCTCGACACCAACGGCGACGAGACGCACCGGATCACGCTCAGCGCCTACAAGGACGAGCACCCCGTCATCGACGCGAGCACGCTCCCGGCCGGGAAGTGGGCCATCACCCAGCACGGCAGCTACTGGACCGTGCGGGGCCTCGAGGTCAAGAACTCCGCCAGCCACGCCTACGTGTGCCTGTCCTGCAAACAGAACGTCTTCCAGCGGCTGTCGATGCACGACAACGTCGAGTCGGGCCTCACCCTGCGCGGCGAGGGCACCGTCGGCAACCAGGTCCTCGACAGCGACTTCTACGCCAACCGCGACCCGAGCGACCAGGGCTCGTCCGGCATCGGCATGGCCATCAAGTTCGGCTCCGGCGCCGACAACATCGTGCGCGGCTGCCGCGCGTTCAACAACGCCGACGACGGCTTCGACTTCGGCGACTTCGCCAGCCCGATCGACGTGCAGCACAACTGGGCGTTCGGCAACGGCGTCAACCGCTGGAACGTGGCCGGCTGGAAGAGCAACGGCAACGGCTTCACCTTCGGCGGTGGCAGCCCGCCGGCCGCGGCGAGCCACAGCGTGCGGCACAACGCCGCCTGGGGCAACATCCACAACGGCTTCGCCGACGGCGGCAACCCGGCCGAGCTGCGGCTGTCCAACAACACCGCGTTTCGCAACGGCGCCACCGGCTTCGGCATGCCGACCACCCCGGCGACGCTGCGCTCCAACGTGGCCATCGGCAACGACAACTCGGTGAGCATGAGCGCGGCCGGGCACACCAGCCGCAACACGTGGGACGAGGGCACCTGGGACGCGACGATGTTCCGGTCCACCGACGCCGCGGCCGCCGAGGGCCCGCGCAACGCCGACGGCACGCTGCCGGCCACGAACTTCCTGTCCACCGGCAACGGCATGGGCGCGTCGATGTCCGAGTCGTGAAATTTTCACCGGTACAGCAGCGCTTCCAACAATTGTCCGGAGTTCTCGTTATCGGCGCGGCGTCCCCGTCATCTACAGGGATGGTTCAGCCCCCGCCCTGAGAAGAGGACCACCCATGTCACCACCCCGAACTCTGATCGCGGCCGCCGTCACGGCCGCGGTCTCCGCCACGGTTCTGGCGATCACCGTCTGGCCGTCCGAGGCCGCCACCGCCCCCGTCGGCGGCGGCGTCTACACCCTCGCCGCGGGCGCGTCCGGCAAGTGCATCGACGTCACCGGCGCCTCGGCGGACAACAGCGCGCTGCTGGTCCAGGTCGCCTGCAACACGGCGGCGAAGGACCAGCAGTGGACCGCGACCGCTCGTGCGAACGGTCAGTTCAACCTGGTCAACGGCAACTCCACCCGGTGCATTGATGTACCCAGTGCATCTTCGGTCTCGGGCACGCAATTGCAGCAGTACGGCTGTGGAGACGGTACGAAGACGAACCAGCTGTGGACGTTCACCGCGTCCACCGCCGCGTCGGGCAAGTACCTGGTGAAGTCCGTCGCCACCGGGCTGTGCATCAGCGACAAGGACGGCTCGACGGCCGGCAACAACCCGATCGTCGAGGAGACCTGCTCCGACGTCTCGCGGATGCAGTGGTCGTTCAACTACGTGAGCGGCTCGACAAGTGGACCGACCACACCGGTGGCCACCACCCCGGCCGGCACCAAACCGACCGTGGCCGCCGACGGCAGTGGCACGTACAAGACGGTGCAGGCGGCGATCGACGCGGTGCCCGCGAACAACACCACCCGGCGGGTCATCACGATCAAGGCCGGCACGTACCGCGAGATCGTGACGATCCCGTCGAACAAGCCGTACGTGACGCTGCAGGGCCTCGGCTCCGGCCCGTCGAACACGGTCATCGTCAACAACCACAGCTCGGCCGGCGGCTACGGTACTTCGGGCAGCGCGACGGTCTTCGTGGAGGCGCACGACTTCGCCGCGACCAACCTCACCATGTCCAACGACTACGGCGAGGGCAGCCAGGCCGTCGCGGCCCGGCTCAGCGGCGACCGGTCCGTGTACAGCAACGTGCGGTTCCTCGGCAACCAGGACACGCTGTACATCTACAAGGCCCGCTCCTACATCGTGAACTCCTACGTCGAGGGCACCGTCGACTTCATCTTCGGCGGCGGCACCGCGGTGTTCAACAGCAGCTCGATCTACGAGCGGCGCACGTCCGGCGGCCCGATCACGGCGGCCAACACCGACGCCGGCGTCACCTACGGCCTGCTGTTCTACAAGTGCACGATCACCGGCGCCGTGAACAACACGACGCAGCTGGGCCGGCCGTGGGGCGCCGCCGCGCAGGTCCTGTACCGCGAGTCCAGCCTCAGCGCGACCATCAAGACCTCGCAGCCGTGGACGGACATGTCGGACAACTCGTGGAAGAACGCGCGGTTCTACGAGTACCGGAACACCGGCTCGGGCGCCGGGACGAACAGCAACCGGCCGCAGCTCAGTGACGCGCAGGCGCCGAACTACACCCCGCAGAAGTATCTCGCCGGCACGGACGGATGGAACCCGCTGTGAACAGTCGTCGCAAGCTCGCCCTGCTCGTGGCCGCGGCCACGGTCCCGGTGACGGTGCTGACCGTCGCCGTCTGGCCCTCGGAGGCGGCCACCGCCCCGGTCGGCGGCGGGGTCTACACCCTGGCCGCCGGCGCCAGCGGCAAGTGCATCGACGTCACCGGCGCGTCGGTGGACAACAGCGCGCTGCTGGTCCAGGTCGCCTGCAACACGGCGGCGAAGGACCAGCAGTGGACGGCGACCGCCCGGACCAGCGGCCAGTTCAACCTCGTCAACGGCAACTCCACCCGGTGCATTGATGTACCGAGTGCATCTTCGGTCTCGGGCACCCAGTTGCAGCAGTACGGCTGTGGAGACGGTACGAAAGCGAACCAGCTCTGGACGTTCACCGCGTCCACCGCGGCGTCGGGCAAGTACCTGGTGAAGTCGGTCGCGACCGGGCTCTGCATCAGTGACAAGGACGGGTCGACGGCGGGCAACAACCCGATCGTCGAGGAGACCTGCTCCGATGTCTCGCGGATGCAGTGGTCGTTCAACTATGTGACCGGGTCGACCTCCGGACCGACCACCGGCTCTGGGGGGCGCACCTGGTCGAACAACGCTGACGGGTTCGCCAGCACCGGCGGCGGCACGACCGGCGGCGCCGGCGGCACCACCGTCACCGTGACCACCTACGCGGATCTGCTGAAGTACGCGACGAGCAGCGCGGCGTACGTCATCCGGGTCAACGCCACGATCACGGTGCCGACCTACGGCTACGAGATCCCCGTGACGTCGAACAAGACCATCATCGGCGTCGGCAAGAACGGCCGGATCAAGGCCGGCGGGTTCTTCCTCGGCGCCGGCATCCACAACGTCATCATCCGCAACCTGACGATCGGCGACACCGCGGTCGCCTCCGACGACCCGGACGACAAGGACTTCGACTACGACGGCATCCAGATGGACACCGCCGACCACGTCTGGATCGACCACAACACGTTCACGAACATCAACGACGGCTACATCGACTCGCGCAAGGACACCAGCTACGTCACCGTGTCCTGGAACCAGCTCGGCAACCACAACAAGGTGTTCGGCATCGGCTGGACCGAGAACGTGACGGCCCGGATGACGATCCACCACAACTGGCTGCACGACAACAACCAGCGCAACCCCAGCGCCGACAACCTCGCCTACGCGCACCTGTACAACAACTACCTGGCCAACATCAGCAGCTACGGCAACTACAGCCGGGGCGCCACGAAGATGGTCCTGGAGAACAGCTACTTCGACCACGTCACCAACCCGTACTACCCGGACAGCACCGCACAGCTCAAGCAGTCCGGCTCGATCGTGGTCAACAGCAGTGGCAAGCAGCAGACGTCGGGCTCGGCGTTCGACCCGCACTCGTTCTACTCCTACACGCTCGACTCCGCGGCGGACGTGCCGACCCTGGTCAAGACGTACTCCGGCCCCCAGTCCAACATCGGAGTCTGACCGTGAACCGAAAGCGCAAACTGCGAGTGGCCGGCATCGCCTCCGCGGTGGTGGCGGCGCCCGGCGTGGTCCTGGCCGTGTCGATCTGGCCGTCGGAGGCGGCGGCGACACCGGTCGGCAGCGGGGTGTACACCCTGGCGTCGGGCGCGTCCGGCAAGTGCATCGACGTGACCGGTGCGTCCGTGGACAACAGCGCGCTGCTGGTCCAGGTCGCGTGCGACGCGACCGCGACCCATATGCAGTGGAAGGCGGTGACCCAGGCTGGGAATCAGTTCAACCTGGTGAACGGCAACTCCACCCGGTGCATTGATGTACCGAGTGCGTCTTCGGTCTCGGGCACGCAATTGCAGCAGTACGGTTGTGGCGACGGTACCAAAGCGAACCAGCTCTGGACGTTCACCGCGTCAACCGCGGCCGCCGGCAAGTATCTGGTGAAATCGGTGGCGACCGGGCTCTGCGTCAGTGACAAGGACGGGTCGACGGCCGGGAACAACCCGATCGTCGAGGAGACCTGCTCCGACGTCGCCCGGATGCAGTTCTCGTTCAACTACGTGTCAGGGCCGACGACCGGGCCCACCACCTCGCCCCCGCCCACGGGGACCGGGCGGCAGGCCGAGAAGCTCAACCGCGGCCTGGTCAGCGTGCGGTCCGGCAGCGCCAACTACGTGTCCTGGCGGCTGCTCGGCACCGACCCGGCCGGGGTCGCGTTCAACCTGTACCGGGCCGGCACCAAGGTGAACGCCAGCCCGATCACCAACTCCACCAACTACCTCGACTCCGGTGCCGCCTCCGGGGCCGCCTACACGGTGCGCCCCGTGGTCAACGGCACCGAGCAGAGCGACTCGGAGAACGCGTTCCAGGTCGGCGGCAACGGCTACTTCGACATCCCCATCGGCGCCCCGGCCGGCGGCACCACACCCGACGGTGTCGCCTACACCTACACCGCCAACGACGCCTCCGTCGGTGACCTCGACGGCGACGGCCAGTACGAGATCGTCCTCAAATGGGACCCCACGAACTCGAAGGACAACTCGCAGTCCGGCTACACCGGCAACGTGTTCGTCGACGCCTACCGGCTCAACGGCACCCGCCTGTGGCGCATCGACCTGGGCCGCAACATCCGGGCCGGCGCGCACTACACGCAGTTCCAGGTGTACGACTACGACGGTGACGGCAAGGCCGAGATCGCGATGAAGACGGCCGACGGCACCAAGGACGGCACCGGCGTCGTCATCGGCAGCTCGAGCGCCGACTACCGCAACTCCTCCGGCTACGTCCTGTCCGGCCCCGAGTACCTCACCATGTTCAACGGGCAGACCGGCAAGGCGATGTCGACCGTCAACTACGACGTGCCCCGCGGGACGGTCTCCTCCTGGGGCGACTCGTACGGCAACCGCGTCGACCGGTTCCTGGCCGGCACCGCCTACCTCGACGGGCAGCGGCCGTCGCTGATCGAGTCGCGCGGGTACTACACCCGGACCGTCATCACCGCGTGGGACTTCCGTAACGGCGCCCTGACCGAGCGCTGGAAGTTCGACTCCAACAGCGCCGGCAGCCAGTACGCCGGCCAGGGCAACCACCAGCTCGCCATCGCCGACCTCGACCAGGACGGCAAGGACGAGATCGCGTTCGGCGCGATGGCCGTCAACGACAACGGCACCGCGCTGTGGAACACCACCCAGGGCCACGGGGACGCCTACGACGTCGGCGACCTCGACCCGTCCCACGCCGGCCAGGAAGTCTTCAAGGTCGACGAGGACACGTCGAAGAAGGCCGGCTGGATGGCCGACGGCAAGACCGGTGCCCTGCTGTGGTCGTGGCCGACCTGCGGCTGCGACAACGGCCGCGGCCGCTCCGACGACGTCTACGCGGGCAGCCCCGGCGCCGAGTCGTGGAGCACCGGCACCTCCGGGCTCTACAACACCAAGGGCGTCCAGATCAGCACCCGCCGCCCCGGCGCGGTGAACTTCGTGGTCTGGTGGGACGCCGACCCGGTGCGGGAACTCCTCGACGCCACGCACATCGACAAGTACACGACGAGCGGCGACACCCGCCTGCTCACCGCGAGCGGCGTCCACTCCAACAACAGCACCAAGGCCACCCCGGCGCTGACCGCCGACCTGTTCGGCGACTGGCGCGAGGAGGTCATCTGGGCGACGTCCGACGACAAGGCGCTGCGGGTGTACCTCACCACGGCCGTCACGGACCGCCGGCTCGTGACGCTCATGCACGACATCCAGTACCGCGAGGGTGTCGCCTGGCAGAACACGGCGTACAACCAGCCGCCGCACCCGAGCTTCTTCCTCGGTGACGGCATGAGCACGCCGCCCGCCCCGAAAATCTACACCCCGTAGTGGTTACCGGGACCGGCGCGCGGGTCGGCTGGCACCCCCGCGCGCCGGTTCCTTACCCCGGGTGCTGTTGGCCGTCCGGCCGCGCACGATCCCGATCATCTCCTCGACCAGGTCCGAGTGCCCGTCGATCGGCCAGGCGAGGGCGACCGTCGAGGAAGGGCCGTCGGTGACCGGTTTGTACTGCACGTCCTTGCGGTGATACAGCCGCGCGAGTGACTGCGGCACGACCAGCAGCCCGACCTCGGCCGCGACCCACTCGACGGCCGCCTCCGTCGTCTGCGGCCGCTGCGCCGACGACGGCGGCGAGTCCCAGCTCAGCACGTCGTCGAGGGGCCGCAGCAGCGGCTCCCCGAGATCGGTCAACTCCTGCAGCGTCAGCTCGTCGGCCGCGTGCAGGACATGGTCACGATGGGCAAGGACAACGGCGGTTTCGGTGTACAGCGGGATCGCGTGCTGCTTGTCGCGGTCCACCGGCAGCCGCAGCAGCGCCGCGTCACCGTCGGTGCCGAGGAGTTGCTGAGCGTCGGCGGCGGCCACCTGGACGAGCGACAGGGGCACGGAAGGCCGCCGCTCCGCCCAGGTCTGCCGCCAGCGGTCGATCACGATGCCGGGCACCACGAGCAGGCGGAATGTCACGGCGTAGAACCTTACCGTCTAGCATGTCCGGGTGAGTAAGCCGAAGCAGACCCAGGTGATGAAGCCCGCAACCGCCGCGCAGAAGCTCGACGTGTATCTGCCGGCCACCCCGCGGGAGTTCCAGGACCGCCTGGTGTCCCGCGACGAGCTCGACGAGCTGCGGCGCAACCCGCCACCGTGGCTGGCCGACCTGCGCCGCGACGGCCCCCACCCGCGCAACGTGGTCGCGGCCCGGCTCCGCGTGTCCAACAGCGGCCTGGCCCGCGGCGGCGTGACCGGGGCCCTGACCACCGCCGAGATCGCCGAGCTCAACGCCGACCCGCCGGAGTGGCTGGTCCGTGAGCGCGAGAACCTGGCCGAGGTCAAGCGCGAACAGCGCCGCCTCCAGGAGCGCGGCTCCGCCCATTGACGGGGGTGTGGATGATGGCAGCGTGCGAATCTCCTGGGACCTGCGGGCCCACGATCTCCCGCTGCCGACCGCCTCGATCATCGACGGCTCGCCCGGCGCCACCCCGGTCCGGCTCAACGCGATCGCCCGCGGCGGCGTACGGTTCCGGCCGGTCGCCGTCCCGCTCACCGCCGCCCAGGCCCGCCGGATGCGCCTCTTCCACCGGCTCGTCCCGGTCAGCGCCGCGTTCAGCCTCGCGACCGGGGTCCTCGTGATCATCGCGATCGTCTCCGCGATCACCGGCCCCGCGGAGACCGTGAAGCTGATGTACCCCTTGGCGGCCGGCGGCGCCCTGGCCAACCTGGCGCTGATCGTCGGCACCGGGTTCGTGCGCCCGAAGCAGTACCCGCAGCGCTTGAAGGGCCGTATCGAGCTCGCCGACGTCCACCCGAAGACCGCCCTGGAATGGCGCCGCCTGACCGACGGCGCGGTCGCCGTCGAGCGGTAGGCCGGTGGCGGCGGGTCAGCCCTCGATGACCATGTCGTAGTCGGAGGTGGCGCCGGCCCGGCGGAGGCTGTGGCGGCTGTTCGGGTGCAGCAGGCGCAGGCCGTCGGCGTCCCGGGCGTGGTCACGGGCCCAGGCCTGGCCCAGGCCGGGGACGATGAGCATGAGCGCCCCGAGCACGGCGAAGCCGACCCGGTCGAAGCCGGAGGCCAGGTAGGCGGGCAGGAACAGCAGGGGGACGAGCGCGATCATCAGGAAGCCCACCGCCCGCCACGCCCGGGATCGGCGGCGGGCCCCGGCGGCCGAGGAGATCGAGTAGCTGACGGTGGTGCCGCACTCGGGGCAGGCGAATTCGGCGCGGGTGCGGCCGGTCGGTGGGCGCTCGGCCGGGAGCGGGTGCAGCGCGTAGTGGCTCCATGACCCGCTGGGGCTGGAGTCGGCGTCGGTCAGGTGGGCGAGCAGCCGGGTATCGGTCGCCATCGAACCACGATATGCGGTCGTCAGCAGCTGGGGTAGAACATGGACAGGACGGACAGCAGGGCCAGGACCGCCCACCCGGCGCGCAGCGCGGCCCAGTAGGCCGGTGGGGGCTTGGCCAGGTAGGACACGCCGAACGCGGCCCCGCCCAGGACCAGCTGGGCGATGCCGTAGGTCAGGATCAGCGCGGTCAGCAGCGCGAAGCGGGCGCTGGGGTCCAGCGACGAGCCGCAGCCGAGGCCGCCGCCCCCGTGCGCACGCAGCGTGATGAGCACGGCGATGTCGGCGACGAGGTTGCCGGCAATGGCGACCGCGACGCCGAGTCCGGATTGCAGGATGCGAGGCGACATCGCGCCCGATCTTAGGGGATGCACGTCATCAGCGCTGCAGGCGCTCGCAGGTATGCAGCGCCTGGGTGAGCATCCGGTGGACGGTGGCCAGGTCGCCGGTCTGCAGCACCTGGGGCAGCCGGGCCAGGCGGCGGTGCAGTTCGGTGACCTCCTGGGCCGGATCCGCGGCGCGGGTCACGCCGCCGCGGATCCGGGCCAGTGCGCCGCGCCCGGCCAGGTGGGCCAGGTCGCGGTGCACGGTCGAGGCCGAGGCGCCGGTGGCCGCCTGGATCTCGCCGATGGTGGCGTACTCGCGCTCGGCCACGAGGTCGAGGATCGCCTGGTGACGCTGCGTCGACAGGGTCATGACCGGGCTTGCGGGACGACCAGCACCGCCCGCGGCGCCAGCGCCGAGCCCGGGCCGGCGACCGCGGAGACGTCGACCTCGCGGTCGGTGCGGTTGATCAGGAACCGGTGCGGGCCGCGCACCGCCAGCTCGACCTGGCCGCGCAGCGCCGCCGGCAGCTCGCTGGTGACCCCGGCCCGGGCGGCCAGGCCGGCCAGCAGCGGGATCAGGCCGGCCGGGCCGAGCCGGGTCGACACGTAGCTGGCCGAGCCGGGGCCGGGCGCCCGGCGGGTGATGGCCGCGCGGCCCGCCATCTCGCCGGTCTTGTAGCGGGCGAGGACCTCCACCGCCGGGTCCACGACGTCGATCCGGTCGGTCCACAGGGTGCCGGTCGAGCCGTCGTCGAGCTCGGCCGTCTCGTCGTCGTGCAGCGGCGCGAACTCCTCGATGCGGATGCCGAGCAGGTCCCGCAGCGCCCCCGGATAGCCGCCCAGCCACACGTGCTCGTGCTCGTCGACGATCCCGGAGAAGTAGGTGGTGACCAGGTGCCCGCCCGCGCCGACGTACGCGTGCAGCCGCTGCGACAACGCCGCCGGCATCACGTACAGCACGGGCGCGACGACGAGCTCATAGCGTTCCCAGGCGCCGCCGGCCGGCACGACGTCGGCGCGCAGGCCCAGCTCCAGGAAGGCCGTGTACCAGTCAAGGGCCTCCTGCCGGTAGCGCAGCCGGTCGCTGGGGTGGGAGTCCTGCTCGGCCGCCCACCACGAGTCCCAGTCGAACAGGATCGCGGCCCGGGCCGGCTCCCGCGGTGTCCCGGCCACGGCGGCCAGGTCACGCAGGGTCGCGCCGAGCTCGGTGACGGACCGGAACACGGCGCTGTCCTCGCCGGCGTGCGGGATCATCGCCGAGTGGTACTTCTCGGCCCCGCCGGCCGACTGCCGCCACTGGAAGAAGCAGACCGCGTCGGCGCCGTGGGCCACGTGCGTGAGCGAGTCCCGGGCCAGTTCGCCGGGGAGCTTGGCCTTGTTCACCGGCTGCCAGTTGACGGCACTGGTCGAGTGCTCCATGAGGTACCACGGAAGCCCACCGGCGATGTTGCCTATCAGGTTGGCCGAGAACGACAGCTCGTCGCGGCCCTGCGGCCCGGGCAGGCGGTAGTGGTCGTTGGCGACGAAGTCGAGCTCGGCCGCCCACTCCGGGTAGTTGACGGTGTTGCCGTCGCCCATGAGCAGGAAGTTCGTCGTCACCGGGAGGTCGGGCGTGAGGGCCCGCAGCAGGTCGCGCTCGGCCCGCAGGTGCTCGCGCAGCGCGTCGGAGGAGAAGCGCTTGAAGTCCAGCTGCTGCGTCGGGTTGGGAAACGAGCCGGGTGCGGCCAGCCGCGGCGGGAGGACCTGCTCCCAGTCGCTGAACCGCTGGGACCAGAACGTCGTCGCCCAGGCGTCGTTGAGGCCGTCGACGGTGCCGTACCGCTGCCGCAGCCACAGCCGGAACGCGCGGGCGGCGTCGTCGGAGTAGTCGTAGGCGTTGTGGCAGCCGAGCTCGTTGTTGATGTGCCAGGCGGCCATCGCCGGGTGGGCGCCGTAGCGCTCGGCGAGGGCGCGCACCAGGGCCAGGGCGTGCTCCCGGAACACCGGCGACGTCGGCCGCCAGTGCTGGCGGGCGCCCGGCCAGCGGGTGTGCCCGTCCCGGTCGACGGGCAGGATCTCGGGGTGGGCGGCGGTGAGCCACGGCGGCGGGGACGCCGTCGCCGTGGCCAGGTCGACCGCGATGTCGTGGCCGTGCAGCAGCTCCATGACCTCGTCGAGCCAGTCGAAGTCCCACACGCCGGCGCGGGGCTGGATGCGGGCCCAGGAGAAGATCGCCAGGGAGACGATGTTCACCCCGGCGGTCCGCATGGCCCGCACGTCGTCGCGCCAGACTTCGCGCGGCCACTGCTCCGGGTTGTAGTCGGCGCCGAACGCGAGACGCGGCCGGTCGGGCTCCGACGGCCAGCGCAGCCATCGGTGACGAGGGTGGTGCGACACGACGACGACTCCTTATTTGACGGTGAAGCCCTGCTCCGAGCCGTACTTCACGGACGCGTCCTGCCAGGCCTTGAGCCCGTCCTGCAGGGTCGCCGCGCCCGTGTAGGCCTTGCCCGCGGTGTCGTTGAAGATGCTGTTGGCGTACACCTGGAACGGCAGGTACGACCAGCCGGACGCGACCTGCCCGGCGGCGTCGGAGAGCACCTGGTTGACCTTCTGGCCCCCGAAGTACGGGAACTCCTTGTCCCGGAACGCCGGCGAGTTGAGCTGCGCCGTGGTGGCCGGGAAGGCGCCGTTGTCGGCCCGGCTCTGCGCGCCCGCGTCGACGGTCGCGTACTTCATGAAGGCGTAGGCGAGGTTCTTGTTGCCGCCGAGCTTCGGCATGGCCAGCGAGCTGCCCCCGTTCTCGGAGACGGCCTTGCCGCCGGCCTCCCACTGCGGCATCGGGGCGACCTTCCACTTGCCCTTGGCCGCGGCGACGCCCGACTCCAGGTTGGCCGGCATCCACGCGCCGATGACGAGCGTGGCGATCGTGCCGTCGCCGAGGCCCTTGTACCAGCCGTCGCTCCAGCCGTTGATCGGGGCGAGGAGCTTGCCGTCGATGAGCTTCTGCCACAGGGCGGTGAACTTCTTCGTCCCGGCGTCGGCGAAGTCGACGCCGACGTTGGTGCCGTCCACCTTGTAGGGCCGCCCGCCGGCCTGCCAGATCATGCTGGTCGTGAAGCCGGCGTCACCGGTGTCGCTGGTGATGTACACCTTCGGATCGGCGGTGTGCAGTTTCTGGGCCGCCGCGAAGTATTCGTCCCAGGTCGTCGGCACGGTGACGCCCAGCCGGTCGAAGACCTCCTTGTTGTAGAACAGCGCCATCGGGCCGGAGTCCATCGGCAGGCCGTACAGCGTGCCGCCGGAGTGCACGGCGCCCCACGGCCCGGGCGTGAACGTACCGTCGAGCTTGGAAGAGCCGTAACCGCCGAGGTCGTCGAGCTGCTTGGCCAGGGCGAACTGGGGCAGGGCGTAGTACTCCACCTGGGCCAGGTCGGGCACGCCGCTGCCGGCCTTCATCGCGTTCTGCAGGGCGGTGTACTGCTTGTCGCCGGTGCCGACGTTGTTGAGGTTGACCTTGACCTTCGGGTACTTCGTCTGGAAGTCGGCGACGACCTGCTTGAGGGTCGGCTCCCAGGCCCAGACGGTGAGGGTGCCGCCGGCGTCGAGCGCGGACTGCAGGTCGGCGTCGGACGCGCCGGCGGGCTTGGAGGTGTCCCCGCCACCGTCGTCGTCACCGCAGCCGGCGAGGACGAGGGCGGCGGCGGAGGCGGCGCCGAAGAGGAGGGAACGGCGGCTGATGGCAGTCATCTGCACAATCCTTTCGGGGGTGTCATTCCTTGACGCTTCCGGCGCTCAGGCCGGACTGCCAGAACCGCTGCAGCAGCAGGAACGCCGCGATCAGCGGGACGACGGTGAGCAGGGAGCCGGTGATGACGAGGTTGAAGACCACGTCGCCGCCGACGGTGACGGCCTGCTGGTTCCAGGCGGACAGGCCCAGGGTCAGCGGGTACCAGTCCGGGTTCTTGAGCATGACCAGGGGCAGGAAGTAGTTGTTCCAGGTCGCGACGACGTTGAACAGCAGGACGGTGACGGTCCCCGGGGCCAGCAGCGGCGCCGACACCTTGAAGAACGTGCGGAACTCGCCCGCGCCGTCGACCCGGGCGCTCTCAATGAGCTCGTCCGGGACGGCGTCGGTCGCGAACGTCCACATGAGATAGAGGCCGAACGGCGACACCAGCGACGGGATGATGACCGACCACGGCGTGTTCGTGAGGCCCATTTTCGAGAACATCAGGAAGGTGGGTACCGCCAGCGCCGTCCCCGGCACCGCGACCGCGCCGATGACGACCGCGAACACCGCCCGCCGGCCGGGGAAGTCGAACTTCGCCAGCCCGTAGCCGGCCAGCGCGGCCAGGAGGGTCGCGCCGCCGGCCCCGGCGACCACGTAGAGCAGGGTGTTGAGCAGCCAGCGGGTGAAGACGCCGTCCTGGTAGGTGAACGTGTCGACGATGTTGTCCCAGAGCGCGAAGCCGTGGCCGAACCACAGGCCGAACGTGCTGAGCAGGTCCGGCTGCGTCTTGCTGGCGTTGATGAGCAGCCACACCAGGGGCAGCAGCGCGTAGATGAGCATGATGCTCGACAGGACGGTGAGCGTGATGCTCCGGCGGCTTCTCATGCCTCCGCCCGGCGTAGTCCGCGCAGCTGCACGGCGTAGGCGATGAGCATCGTCAGGACGCCCATCACGATGGCGACGGTGGCCGCGTAGTTGTACTGCTGCCCGCCGAAGGACAGGTAGTACGCGTACAGGTTCGGCGTGAAGAACGTCGTGATCGAGTTGGGGGCCAGGATGCGCAGGATGCTCGGCTCGGAGAAGAGCTGGAAACTGCCGATGATGGAGAAGATCGTGGCGATGAGCAGCGGCCCGCGCAGCGCCGGGAGCTTGATGGCGCGGATGATCCGGAACTGTCCGGCCCCGTCCAGGGCCGCGGCCTCGTAGAGCGCGGGGTTCACGACCCGCAGCGCGGAGTACAGGATCAGCATGTTGTAACCGACGAACTCCCAGGTCACGACGTTGCCGATGGAGGCGAGGATGTAGTCCGGGGCGAGCGGGTCGGGCAGCGTGACCCCGAACCGTTCGTTGATGTTGGCGACCAGGCCGAAGCGGTTGCCGTAGATGAAGCCCCACAGCAGGGTCGCGACGACGGCCGGCACCGCGTAGGGCAGGAAGACCGAGATGCGGAAGAAGCTCGCGCCGTAGAGCCGGCCGCTGTCGATGGCCAGGGCCAGGAACAGGGCCAGCAGCAGCATGATCGGCACCTGGACGGCGAGGAACAGCGCGACCCGGCCGAACGCCGACCAGAACTGCGGGTCGTCGATCGCCTTGGTGTAGTTGTCGATCCCGACGAACGCGGTGCCGCCGATGAGCTTGGTGCGGTACAGGCTCAGGTAGATCGAGTAGCCGATCGGGGCGAGGAAGACGAGCGCGAAGACCGCCATGAACGGCGCCACGAACCGCCACCCCGTCAAAGATCGCCGCTTCCGTGTCGCCACGGCCGCGCTCCTTTCGAAGGTTTGTTTACGTAAACATCTTGCGCCGCAGTTGGCACTTTGTGGGGTGTTGTGGGGATGTTTACGCAAACATTGGTTGCGGTATCGTGGCACTCCCAACATGAACCGTCAAGGAGCGACGCGGTGGATCTGGAGGCGGGCCCGGCCGACCGCGGTGGCTCCGGCGTCCCCGGCGGCCGGCGCAAGCAGCGGGTGTCCATGGCCGACGTCGCGCGCCTGGCCGGCGTCTCCTCGCAGACCGTCTCCCGCGTCTCCAACGGTCACTCGGCGGTCGTCGAGTCGACCCGCCAGCAGGTCCTGGCGGCCATGCACGAGCTCGGCTACCGGCCCAACAGCGCGGCCCGGGCCCTGCGCTACGGGCAGTTCAACACCATCGGCGTGATCCTGTTCGGGCTGTCCTCGACCGGCAACAGCCGCACCGTCGAGGCGATCGCCACGCACGCGGCGGCCGAGGGCTACGCGATCACGCTCATTCCGGTGGGGGTACCGACACAGGACAACGTGCTCGGGGCGTTCACGCGCATGGGCGAGCTGGCCGTCGACGGCGTCGTGGTCATCATCGAGGTGCACCTCCTGGACGCCAGCACCGTCGCCCTCCCGCCGGGCGTGCACGTGGTCGTCGTCGACTCCGACGCCGGCGACCGCTACCCGGTCGTCGACACCGACCAGGCCGACGGCGCCCGCCAGGCCGTCCGCCACCTCCTCGACCTGGGCCATCCGACGGTCCGCCACCTCGCCGGCCCGGCCGAGTCCTACGCCGCCGAGCGCCGCGCCAACGCCTGGCGCGAAGTCCTGCTGGCCGCCGGCCGCCCGGTCCCGCCGATCGAGCACGGCGACTGGTCGGCTCGGTCCGGCTACGAGGCCGGGCTCCGACTGGCCGCCGACCCGTCGTGCACCGCCGTGTTCGCCGCAAATGATCAAATGGCTCTGGGGGTACTGCGAGCCCTCCACGAATCCCGCCGAGCCGTCCCGGCCGAGGTGAGCGTCGTCGGCTTCGACGACATCCCGGACGCGGCCTCCTACCTGCCCCCGCTGACGACCGTCCACCAGGACTTCGCCGAGGTCGGCCGCCGCTGCGTCGCCTCACTGCTGGCCCAGATCCGCGACGAGCCGGCCGGCCCCGGCACCGACCTCGTCCCGACCCGCCTGATCACCCGCGGCAGCACGGCCCCCTACCGGTAGTACTGCTAGCTCGCTCCGCTCGCGGCGGGGAAGGCTCCGCCTCCACCCGCACCCCCGCATGATCTCCGCCATCGCGTCCAGGCCGATGGGGTTGCCCGGCACCGCCCGCTTCGCCGCGGGACTGAGTCGAAAAACGGCACCTCTCTGTGTCAAGGGGTCGGCGACAGAGAGGTTTCCGTGTCTCTGATCATGGTTCGGTAGACGACGTCGGCGAGTCAGCGTTTCAGGCAACGCAGCGCTTCCTTGTGGCTCTTGCCTGCTGTGCGTCTGCCCTGGTGGTAGATGCGTCCGGCGGTGTCGCGGCGGATCTGGGTGATGGCCATGACGTGCAGGGCGTAGTTGAGTTGCCGGTCGCCGGCGCGGGACAGCCGGTGGCGTTTCACGTCGCCGGAAGACACTTCGATCGGTGCCACGCCGGCGAAGGACGCGAACGCGGCCGGGGAGCGGAACCGGGCGATGGCGCCGGTGCGGGACAGGATCTTCGCGGCCAGGAGCTCGCCGATGCCGTAAAGATCCGTGAGGGTGGTGGCTGACGCTGCGACCGCTGCGGCGACGATGTCGGTCGCGTTGGCGATGCGCCGGTCGAGGCGGCGCAGCTCGGTAAGGAGCTCGACAGCGAGTGCCCGCAGGGTTCGGGCCAGCACGGCGCGGGGACGGACGGTGCGCAACGCCGCGGCAGCGGTGTCCGCGGTGAGCTGTCTGGCCACGCCGGCCGGGACGAGGTGCGCGAGGAGCGCATGAAGCCGGTTGACGGTCCGGGTCCGGGCGCGGACCGGGTCGTCGCGGTGCTCGGTCAAGGCTCGCAGCGCGGTGATGGTCTCGTCGGTGTGGGTGCTGTTGAGGCGAGTTGCGGTCAGAGAGGTGCCGTTTTCTTGACGGTCCCTTCGCCGCCGCGCAGTCTCGGGGCCACGGCGGCCCTCGCGGCCGCCCTGTTCGGCGCCGGTGCGTTCATCGCCACCGACCCGCCGCCGGCCGTGCGGGCCGACCCGTCCTACGCGCCGGGGCTGCCCGTCCAGGCGGACGAGGAGGACGGCGGCGGCTGCGGGGGCTGGCGCCGGGCCGGGATCACGGGACGCTGCAGCTGACGGTCAGGTCGTCGCCGTTGATGATCGGGAGGCTGGTGTTGCCGGCTAGGACGAGTCGGATGTAGACGTCGCGCTCCGTCGGGACCCAGGTGCCCGCGCGGATGAGGCGGAAGTCCGCGTGGTACGGGTCGAGCAGGCGTTCGGTGTGGGTCGCCAGGTAGGTCCAGTTCGACGCCTGGAGCACCTCGAGGCTGACCCTGACCGTGTCGAGACCGAAGTGCTCGGCCCGCACGTACATGCTCGCGCCGCACGACGTCGCGCCGGCCGGCAGGCGGATCGGGCGGCCCAGCGCGATCCAGCCGTCCGGGCTCTGTGACGGACCGGAAGTGACCGGGCCGGCCCGGTGAAAGTTACGGCCCGGCCAGCGCCCGGCCGATGGCGGCGTGCTGCGCGTAGAGGAACTCGGCCGTCTGCGGCCAGCGCGGCTCGATGACCAGCACCGGCAGCTGGTCGATCCACAGCTCGAGCAGTGCCCGGATCTCGGCGAGGGCGGCGGTCCACCGCACGCCGTCCGCGCGCCCGGCCGGTCGCGGGTGGCCGAGGACCCGCAGCATGGCCGCCGGCAGCGCCTCCACGGCGGCCCGCGGGTCGGTGAGCCCGTGCACGACCGTGCCGCGCAGCGCCGCGAGGGCCGCTTCGAGCTCGTGCGCGTCGAGGGCGCGACCGGGCACCGGCTCGGGATCGCCGACGAGGAAGACCGGCGCGGGTGTGCTCGGGGCGAAGGTCGCCGGGTCCGGCAGGGCGGCGTGCAGCCACGCGTACGGCGCCGACCGCGGCACCTCCACGCACCACCGCCAGAACGCCGGCCGCCGATCCGGGCCGAGGACCATGACGAACTCGTAGCGGCGCAGCGCCGACTCGATCAGCCGCCGGCGGCGGTGGGAGCCGGGGCCGAGCAGCGCCTGGATCTTGCGCAGGTGCCCGGCGCAGACGTCATGGCGGGCCGGGTCCCGGACGAGGTCGGGCTGCGGGTCGTGGAACAGCGTCAGCAGCTCCGCGTCGAAGGCCGCGAGCGCCGCCGGGGCGTCCGGGCGCCCGGCCTCCAGCGCCACCCGCATGCGGGCCAGGCCGCGGTCGACCTCCCGGGGGGAGAGCAGTCGCAGCTCGGGCCGGCCACGGTCGTCGTACATAGGTGTGCAGACGGAGCAGCCCCCGCCTGGAATACGCACTGTCGTGGTTGCGACACAATCCGGCTTTCGGGCGGCCGGCTCAGGGTCGCGTTAGGGGGAAAGCCCCCGGGTGGATTCGGGGGAGTTCCGGATCGTTTCCTTCGATGTCACGGCCAAGACTCATCGACATGACCGACACGCCGCGCTTCAGCATCGTCATCCCGTGCTACAACGAAGAGGGCTACCTCACCGATGCTCTGCTCTCACTGCGAAAACAGGACTACGGGGGCGACTTCGAGGTCGTGGTCGTCGACAACAACTGCACCGACGACACTGCGGGCGTGGCCCGGGACTTCGGTGCGCGGGTCGTGGTCGAGCCGACACCCGGCGTGTGCAACGCCCGGCAGGCCGGCACGCTCGCCGCCCGCGGCGAGATCATCGTCTCGGCCGACGCCGACACCGTCTACGAGAAGGACTGGCTCAGCCGGATCGACGCCGGGTTCCGCGCCGACGAGCGGATCGTCGCCGTCGTCGGGCCGTGCGCCTACGCCGACGGCCCGCGCTGGGGCCGCCACTTCGGCCGCGGCCTCTTCGGCGCCGTCAACGCCGTCTACAAGGCCACCGGCCGGGCCGTCTACGCCAGCGCCACGAACATCGCCTTCCGCCGCGACGCGTGGACGGGCTACGACACCGGCCTCACCCAGGGCGGCGACGAGCTCGACCAGCTGCGCCGGCTGCGGCAGCAGGGCCGGGTCGTCTACGACCACGCCAACCCGACCTACACCTCGGGGCGGCGCCTCGCCCGCGGCTTCATGTACAACGTGTTCGTGTCACTGGTCGTGCACTACCTGCTGACCTACACCGTCAACCGCATCGCCGGCCGGCGCGTGTTCGGTCAGGCACCGGCGTTCCGGGAGGACTTCCGATGATCGTGCTCGCCGTGCTGGCCGTCGCCGCCGCGCTCGGGGTGTCGTACTGGCTGCTGATGTCCCCGTTCTCGCCGACCTCCAAGGCCTATCCGTATCAGGCGCCCACCGAGGAAAAGGTCGTCGCCATCACGTTCGACGACGGGCCGAACGAGCCGTACACCTCCCAGATCTTGGATGTTCTGGCTTCTCACCACGTCCGGGCGACGTTCTTCCAGGTCGGTGACTGCGTCGAACGGCACCCCGAGGTCGCGCGGCGCGTGCTCGACGAGGGCCACATCATCGGCAACCACTCGATGAGCCACAAGTTCGGCACCTACCTGCGGCCGCGGGCGTTCGAACGCGAGGTCGAGCAGACCCAGCGCGTCCTGACCGGCGTCGCCGGCCGCACCCCGGCGCTGGCCCGCACGCCGTGGCTGTGGCGGCAGCCGGCGCTGCTGCGGATGCTGCACCGCAACGGGCTGAGCCCGGTGGCCGGCGAGTTCTGCCACTCCCTCGAGGTGTTCCAGATCTCCGGCGCGCGGATGGCCCGCAGCGCGATCGCCAAGACCCGCCCCGGGACCATCCTGATCTTCCACGACGGCTTCGACGGCCACGGCGGCAACCGCGCGGAGACGGTCGCGGCCGTGCGCCTGACGGTCGAGGGCCTGCTCGCCGATGGTTACCGGTTCGTCACCGTGGACGAGCTGCTCGGGGTGCCGGCCTACGCACAGACGGCCTGAGCGGTTGCTTGCTACAGCCGGCCGGAGCCGGTGCCGGTGCGGAGCGCGGATGGGAGGGTGGCCGGGCTGTCCAGGGTGTACGCGTAGAAGGTGCTCGGCTCGATGACGGTGCCGCCGGTCTGCGGGACGCCGGAGCGGACGAACACGTTGTTGCGCTGGACCGCCCGGCCCGGGCCGCTGTCCGCGTAGCCGCCGGTGGAGTAGATGGTGTAGGGCACGTCCTCGAAGTAGTTGCCTTCGACGAGTACCCCCGCGTTCTCCGTGGAGGCGACCGCATACAGCTCGTTGCCGAGGAAGTAGTTGTTGTAGACGTGCACCGGGTCGGCGAAGCGCACCCGCGGGTGGCGCTGGCGGCTGTGGTCGAAGAAGTTGTGGTGGATGCTGACCCGCAGGTGCCCGACGTCGGTGCCGGCCGCCCCGTCGGAGTGGCTGATCAGCATCGTCTTGTCGGTGTGGTCGAAGTGGTTCCACGACACCGTCACGAAGTCGGCCCCGCGTACGATGTCGACGGAGCCGTCCTGCGCGCCCGCGAACGTGTTGTGGTCGATCCAGATGTGATGCGACTGCTGCCCGATGTTGACCGAGTCGTCCTCGGCCGCGGTGAACCGCAGGTTGCGCACGATCACGTTGTACGACCGGTAGAAGTCGAACCCGCCCCCGGTGATCTCGGCCGTCGACCCGAGCCCGATGATGGTCTTGTTGGGCCGCACCCCTTGCTTGCTGGTGATGGCGATCCGCCCTTGCACCTGGATGACCAGCGTCTCCAGGCTGTCGATGGCGTCGAGGAGCCCATCGGTGGTGCTCACGGTGACGACCCGTCCCCCGGCACCCCCGGTCGTGCCGTTCTGCCCGAGCGCGTTGACGGCCGCGAACCCGGTCGGTGCCGCTTCGGCGGCAAAAGCATTGGACTGCTGCATGGGTACTGCGACGACGGCGGCGATGACCCCCAGAACGGCGACGCGTCCACCTCGCATGGCGATGCTCCTCGGATACCTGGCAGGGTTGAGGAAAGGCCTTTCCCCGACGCTACGGCCCGGTTTCGCGGATCGTCAACGACATCGATGTGCAGGAATGTTGCAGATCTTCACGGGGTCAGCGCCACCAGCCCGCCCGGTTGGCCTTCGCCGACACCGACCGGCGCCGGCACCGGCTGACGGCGTGGAGGTTGGCACGCACCGGGGTCACCTGCTGGGCTGCAGGCGACCCTGGCGACCGACATGTGCGCGCGGACCGGGCGGGACGTCGGGGTCAGCCGGCCTCCGCCTCGGCGATGGGCTAGCTGTTGGGGCAGGTCGTGCGGAACTCCTGGATCGCGGAGCCGGTGGGGGCGGGGCAGAGGAACTGCTCGTAGCGGGTGTCGTTGTCGATGAAGCGTTTGAGCCACGAGATGCTGTACTTCGCCACCGTCACGTTGGCCGAGGTGGGAGCCGAGTGGCCGGCGTTGTTGAGTTCCAGGTAGGCCTTGTCGGGGGCGGACGTCAGGCTGGTGTAGAACGGCTCGGCGTGGGAGGCGACGGGGGCGGTCGTGTCGTTCTCGGCGCCGATGATGAACGTCGGCACGCGGACCGTCGACCAGGTCTTCGTCGTGTGCCACGGAGTCATCGGGATGGCGGCCCGCAGCGACGGGCGGCTCGCGGCGGCGGCCAGGCTGCCGCCGCCGCCCATCGAGTGGCCCATGACGCCCAGGCGGGTCGCGTCGACCCTGGTGCGGACCGAGCTGGTGCCGGTCAGGTAGTCCAGGGCGGCCAGGAGCTGGCGGCCGCGGCTGGCCGGGTCGTCCAGCGTGGACAGCGTGTCGATGGTGATGACCACGAAGCCCTGTGACGCCAGCCGCGGGCCGAGCCAGGAGACGCTGGACTGGCTGGCGGTGAAGCCGGGCGAGATGGCCACGCCGCCCCAGGTGCCCGCGGCCGTGCTCGTCGGGTAGTAGATGGTGCCGCCGCCGAAGCCGGTCACCGCGCTGCGGGCGACGGTGGTCTGTGCGAAGGCGAACGGGCCGCGGGTCGCTTCGATGCTCGCGGTCGTCGGGGCGGGGCCGCGCTCGTACGGGTTGGCGGCCAGCGCCGGGCTCGCGGTGGCGGACTGGCCGGCGAAGAGGAGCATCAGGCCTAGAGCGGCTACGGACAGGCGTCTGAGCATGGGCATGGCGGGTCCCCTCGACATGGGCGCAAATGAATGCCGGTGCCAGTCTGCTCAGGGCTGCTACCGGTCGGTAATCCCGGCCGGATACGGAGCGCCGAAATATGTCAGGGGGTCGGAGTAGGCTGCGGCCATGTTCGACGAGGAGCATTCGGCGGAGGTCGTCGCGGCGAGTTTCGCCGGCACGCCCGACCCGCGGCTGCGGGAGGTTCTGACGGCGCTGGTGCGGCACGCGCACGCGTTCGTCAAGGACGTCGGGCTCACCGGTGAGGAGTGGGCGGCCGGGATCAAGTTCCTGACCGCGACCGGGCAGCAGTGCGACGACGTGCGGCAGGAGTTCATCCTGCTGTCCGACGTGCTCGGGGTGTCGATGCTCGTCGAGACCATCAACAACCGCGCGGTCGGCGGGAGCACCGAGTCGACGGTGGAGGGGCCGTTCCATCAGGTGGCGTCGCCGGCCCGGGCGCTCGGGGACACCATCGACCTCGTCGGCGACGGGGAGCCCTGCCTGGTGACCGGGCGGGTCGTCGACAGCGCACTGGAGCCGGTGCCGGGCGCGGCCGTCGACGTGTGGCAGGCCGATGCCGAGGGCTTCTACGATGTGCAGCGGCCGGGGGCAGTACCGTCGCGGAATCTTCGAGGTTTGTTCACGGCGGATGCCGAGGGGCGTTTCTGGTTCCGCAGCGTTGTGCCGCGGTTCTACCCGATCCCGACCGACGGGCCGGTGGGGGCGCTGCTCGGGGCGGCCGGCCGGCATCCGTATCGGGCGGCGCACATCCACATCCAGGTGTCGGCGCCCGGCGTGCGCACGCTGACCACGCATCTGTTCGTCGACGGATCGCCATACCTCGATTCCGACGCCGTGTTCGGGGTCAAGGACAGCCTGGTTCGCGCGTTCGCGGCGGTCGATGATCCTGGGCGGGCCGAGCGATATGGGCTGCCGAACCCGTTCCGCGAGGTCGACTTCCAGATCGTTGTGCGGCGGGACGGGGGCGGCTGACGGGCGGGCGGAGAGCGGCTTACGGCGAGGGTGCGCCGGCGGCAGCGGTCGGCGGGGAGGCGGGCACACCGGCGGCGGTCGGTGCTGAGCCGGCCACGCCGGCGGCGGTTGGCGTGAAGGTGGGCACGCTGGCGGCAGCTGGCGGGGAGATGGCGACGCCGGCGGCGGTCAGTGTCGAGCTGGCCACGGTGGCGGCGGCCGGTGGGGAGTCCGGCGTGGCGACGGGCGGGGCGGACGGGGACTCGTCGGCTCGGACCAGGGCGATGCCGGCCAGCACGATGAGGCCGCCGGTGAGCTGCCACGGACCCGGGCGCTGGGCCAGGGCCAGCCACGCGAACAGGACCGCGAAGAGGACCTCGAGCAGGCCGGTGAACGAGGCGACCTTCGCGCCGAGCAGGCGGGACGCGGCGATGCTCGTCGCGTAGGCCAGTGCGCCGGCCACAATGGACAGTCCGGCGATCGGGAGGTACCACGGCAGCGAGCGGTTCAGCAGCGTCACGTCGGCGGTGCTCGTCGCCCACGGCAGCAGGCCGGCCACGTCGAACACGGCCAGGCCGGCCGCGCCGACCGCCATCCCGGACCACGCCAGGGCGATCGGCGGTAGTGCGCCCTCGCCCCGGGCCGCCATGACGAAGTACACGGCCAGTCCGGTGCCGGCCAGGACGCCCCACATGACGCCGGCCGGGTCGACGCCGCCGCCGGCCGGGTTCAGCACCAGCCCGAGGCCGGCCAGCGCGGCCAGGGTGCCGGCCACGGTGAGCCGCCGGGGGCGCTGCCCGTGCCGGATCCAGACCCAAAAGACCACGAGCAGGATTCCGCCGTACTCCAGCAGCAGCGCGACGCCCACATCGAGCCGCTGAACCGCGTTGAAGTAGAACAGCTGGCAGCCGGCGACCGCGACCGCGCCGAACGCCAGCACCTGCCACCACGAGTCGAGCAGCAGCCGGAAGCGCCCGCGCAGCGAGAACAGCGCGAACGGGGTGAGCACGACGGTGGCGATCGCGATGCGGACCGTGACCAGGGCACCCGGCGTCCAGCCGGTGGCCATCAGCGCGTCGGCGAACACGCCGGACGTGCCGAACATGGCCGACGCCAGGACGGCGACCCCGAGACCCGTCAATCCCCGGGCTCGTCCGTCATGGGCAATCCGCGTTATGCTCATGACAGCAACGTAGGCCTTCGCTGCGTAAGGAGTCAAGGAGATTTTTGCTCATGACACCGAGGCCGCGCTGAACGCTACGGTGGCTCTCGTGAACACCGACGCGATCAACGACGGTGAACTGCTGCCCGACCTCGCGGCGCTCGACGCGTTCGTGGACCGGGAGGGGTACACCGGCAAACGACGCCACGACCGCGTGGAGCTCGACGCCGTGCGGGCCCTTCGACCACGGCTGCGGGCCGTCTGGGGGGCGAGCGAGGACGAGGCGGTCGAGCTGGTCAACGCCATGCTCCGCGAGGGGCGGGCCCTCCCGCAGCTGCTGCGCCACGACAACTGGGACTACCACCTGCACGCGACCGACGAGGACGCCGGGCTCGACGTGCGGCTGATGGTCGAGTTCGCGATGGCGATGGTCGACGTGATCCGCATGAAAGAGCTCGACCGGCTGCGCATCTGCGCCGCCCCGGACTGCGACGACGTGCTCGTCGACCTGTCCAAGAACCGTTCCCGCCGCTTCTGCCTGCAGGGCTGCGGCAACCGGCAGAACGTCGCCGCCTACCGGGCCCGCAAGGCCTCCGGCGCCGCGTAGGCCGGCCGCTGGAGCAGGACGACCGACCCGAGGACGAACGCGCCACCGATCAGCTGGAGCTGGGTGAGCGACTCGCCCAGCGTGAGCGCGGCCAACGCGGTGGTGACGACGGGCTCGAACGTGGACAGGATCGCGGCCGTCGACGGGCCGGTGCGCTTGAGGCCGGCGAAGAAGGTCAGCGCGGCCACGACGGTGGAGGCGACCGCGATGCAGGCCAGCCAGAGCCAGGCCACGGGCCGGAAGGACAGGTCCACGCCGCCGGTGAAGGCGGCCAGGAGGCCGAGCGAGCCGGCGGCGCCGGTCATCACCAGCGTCGTCATCAGCACGGGCGGCAGCTGGTGCACGACCCGGTCGGAGACCAGGATGTACCCGGTGTACACGACGGCCGAGCCGAAGCCGAGCAGGGCCCCGATCGGGTCGAAGGTCGCCCCGCCCGCGCCGAGCAGGACCAGGAGCGTGCCCGCGGACGCGGCGGCCAGGGCGGCGGCGCGGACCCGGGTAAGACGGTCGCGGCCCGACAGCACCGCCCCGACCGTCACCATGACCGGGAACGTGTACAGGATCAGCGACAGCGGCGAGGCGTCCATCCGCTGCAGAGCCAGGAAGAACAGGCCGGCCTGCGCGACGTACCCGATCGCGCCCAGCCCGACCGCCGTGAGTTTCGCCTTGGCCGGGACCGGTTCCCGCCGCTGCGAGAGCTGGATCAGGCCGAGGATGACGGCGGCCAGCGTGAACCGCACCAGCAGCAGCGCGTCGGGGGAGACACCGGCGTCGTAGGCGAGCTTGCCGAAGATGGCGAGGCTGCCGAAGCACGTCGCCGAGACCAGCACCAGGAGCGGACCCATGCCAGCAGCATCGACGAGCGGAGTGTGCAGGACAAGCGACGATTCGTGGACCTGATTCGTTAGGATTCCCGCATGGTCACGCTCGACCTGCGGCGGCTGCGCTTCCTGCGCGAGTTCGAGGAGCGCGGCACCCTGGCCGCCGTCGCCGCCGCCCTCGGCTACAGCCCGTCGACGATCTCCCAGCAGCTCGGCCTGCTCGAGAAGGAGGTCGGCACCCGGCTGCTGGAGAAGGCCGGCCGGGGCGTGCGGCTCAACGACGCCGGCCGCCTCCTCGCCCGGCACGCGGCGGTCCTGCTGGCGGCGGCCGCCGCGGCCGAGACCGACCTGGCCGCCCTCAGCGGTGACATCCGGGGCACCGTACGCGCCGGCGGCCTGCAGTCCGGAGCCCGCCGCATCCTCGTCCCGGCCCTGACCCGTACCCGGGCCGAACACCCCCACGTGCGCGTCGAAATCTCCGAACTCGAACTCGAAGAGGCCCTTCCCGGGCTGCGCCTGGGCGCGGTGGACCTGGTCATCGGCGACGAGTACGACGGCCACCCGCGCCCCCGCCCGGCCGGGATGCGTTTCACCGTCCTCCTGGAAGAGCCGCTGCGGGTGGTACTGCCGGTCACGCACCCCCTGGCCGCCCCCACCCGCCCGATCTCCATCGACCAGCTCCGCGACGAAGTCTGGACCGCATCCGCCGAGGGCACCGGCCACCACGCCATGGTCGTCGGCACCTGCCGAGCCCTCGGCGGCTACGAACCCGACCTCCGCCACCGCTCCAACGACTCCGACATCCAACTCGAACTCGTCCGAGCCGGCGCCGCCGTCGCCCTCATGCCACCCCTGGCCCTCCCACCCGACGACCCCGCCATCGCCGTACGCGCCCTCGCCGCCCCTGGCCTCCACCGCCGCCTCGTCACCGTCACCCGCGCCACCCCACCACCACCGGCCCTGACCGCCTTCCTCAAAGCCGTGACCCACGAGGCCCGCGCCGCCGCCCCAGCCCCACCACCCGACGACCGCTGACCACCCGGCACCGGAGCAGACCGGCTCCCCACCGGGGACGGCGAAAGAGCTGCGGCGGCGAAGCCCGGCCGCGAAGCCCGGCGACGATCCGGCCGGCCTGCTGACCGGGGGGCACCACCACGGTCGTCGCAGCAGGTCCGCGCGAGCGCCCCGATCGCGCCGTGGTCCTCGAGATCCTCACGCACCGCGTTCCGCACAATCGGCGACGTCCTCTCCAGTGACGCACGATCCCTGACCGCAGCCCCCGCACCCGCCGCCGGTGCCGCACCCCGTGACCGACCAGGCGAATTCGGCGTCAGGGGGGCCGATGTGGATGAACCGCAGGGTTGGCCGGTCCAGCCTCGGCGTGTCGATGTGGCGGCGCCTTCCGGGGCGGAGCCGCTCGCATAGCCTGGCCGGTGATGTGGATTCGTGACGTGGATATTCCGCCCGTTCTGGTCAACGCCCTTCGGGACGGCAACCTGGTGATCTTCGTCGGTGCCGGCGCGTCGGTTGCTGCGCCGGCGAGTCTGCCGACGTTCGTGAAGCTTGCGGAGCGCATCGCGGACGAGACGTATCAGACGTTCGACTCTGACGAGATGCGGCAGCACCCTGACGTCGTCCTCGGGCAGTTCGAGGACCGGGGCCACGATGTGCATCACCGCATCAAAACGATCATCAATGATCCCACGTCGGCGCCGAACAAGCTGCACCGGGCGATCGCGCAGCTCGCGGCGGCGGGCTCGCGCGTGCGCATCGTGACGACGAACTACGACCTGCACCTGTCCAAGGCGTTGACCGACCGTGGGATCGCGTTCGTCGACTACCGCGGCCCGGCGGTGCCGCTGGGCGACGACTTCGACGGGATCGTCTATCTGCACGGTGATCTGACGCAGGAGCCCCGGCACCTCATCGCGACCGAGGGCGATCTCGGCCGGGCCTACCTCACCGATGCCTGGGCGGCCAGGTTCGTCGAGCGAATGTTCGCCAAGTACACCGTCCTCTTCATCGGGTACAGCCACAACGACAGCGTCATGCGGCTGATTGCCCGGGGTATCGGTGCCGCGAGGCCCCGCAGATACGCATTCACGGACCAGGCGGACCTCGCCGTCTGGAAGACATACGGCGTCACCCCGATCAAATACCAAGTCGCCGGTTCTTCGCACGCCGCGCTCGACGAGGCGCTCACCGGGTGGGCCGAGCTCGCGTCGATGGGCCTGTATGACCACCGCCAGCGCATTGCCCGGCTGGTGAGCGCACCGCCGTCGCTGGTGCCCGAGGAGATCTCGTACCTCGACGATGTCCTCGACGACCCGGACCGAGCGCGGTTCTTCTGCGAGCACGCCGAGACATCGCAGTGGCTGGCGTGGGCCGCGGAGCGCCCTTCGTTCCAGGCCATGTTCAGACCCGATGCCGCATACGATCGTTGCACGGTGCATCTCGCCGACTGGTTCGTCGAGCGTTTCGTCATGGACGAGGCCAGAACGACCGAGGCTCTGGCTGTTCTCCACGCTGCCGGTGGTCGGCCGGCCCCGGTGCTGTGCGACGCGATCGGGCAGTGCCTGCATCGTCGCTCCGGGCTGCGTCCCGCCTGGCTCGGCCCGTGGCTGGCGATTTTGAACGAGCACGCGGGCGAGCAGCACACTGATGTCTCCGGTCGAGTTCGGATCGGTCGCCGAGCAGCCGCCCATGACCCCCACCGAACTGCACGAACGCATCACGGCCGATGTGGCGGCCGCGATCGCCCGACTGCGGCGATACGAGAATGTGAAGCGGCCGTTCGACGGCCCCGGCTGGGAAGACGCGCTCCGTGTCCTGACCGCCACCGTCCACGAACACCCCGCCGACGGACTCGCCGTCCTCGAACTCACCGACACCCTCTCCGCCGACATCATCGCCGCCGTCATCAACGGCTGGTCGGCCGTATCACTGGACCAGGCGACGGCTGTCGCTGTGCTGCGGCGCATCGGAGCCATGGACCTGCCATTGCTGGCCGACAGCGTCGCCGAGCTGCTGATCGGCGGTTTCGCCGAGTCGGCGAGCGCAACGAAGTGGCACCTCATGCCCGAGGCTCGCCAACTGGCGACGGTCCTGTGGGATGTGCTCGGACCAGGCGATCCACCGTCCGGCGGCACCGACTGGTTCGCACTGGCCATCAACCGGCCGGCCGGGCATATCGCCGACTTCTGGATCCGGGCGGTGCATGCGGACTGGACCGCCGCCGGGGACGCCTGGGACGGTCTTCCGCCCGAGGTTCGGCAACCGCTCGAGACCGTGCTGAGCGGCGTTGAACAGCCGACCTGGCTGGCGCAGACCGTCCTCACCAGCCGACTCTCATTCTTCTTCGCCGCCGACCGCTCGTGGTGCGAGCGGTTCCTGTTGCCGCTCATGCGCTGGACCGGTGACCAGGAGCAGGCGGTGCGGGCCTGGACGGGGTACCTCGCGATCGGCCGCATCACCGACGACCTGTTCGAGGCGGGACTCCGCGATGCCTACCTGGACACGGTCGTTCACGCCGGTCGGTTCCCGGCCAACCTCGGCCGAGTGCTGCTGGCGCACCTCGCGGCCATCGTCGTCTACAGCTCGCGTGATCCGCTCACCTGGGTGGACGTGTTCACGGCCCGAGCCGACGATGAGCAGCGGGTCGCGTGGATCGACGAAGTGGCCGACAATCTCGCGCGCCTCGAACCGGACGCCGTCGAGCAGCAGTGGCAGCGGTGGATGCGGCGGTATTGGGAGCGACGCCTCGACGGCGTGCCCACCGCGCTGACCAAGGGCGAAGCGTCCGCGCTCGTGAGCTGGGTTCCGCTTCTCACGGCCTCGCTCGAAGCGGGTGTCAACCTGGCGACGAGACATCCGGCTGGCTTCAACGAACGCCGCATGTTCGACGGCTGGAGCGATGAGCGCCTCGTGCGGCAGCCGGCGCTGTTCGCCCGGCTTCTCGCCCACGTCCTGAAGGCAACCACACGGCCGATCTGGGACCTGGAACGAGTCATCGCGGCGATCGAGGCAGGTGTGGGCCCGGCAATTTTCGTCGTCATCCGGGACGAGGCGTTGCGGCTGGGTTACAGGGGCAGGCCGGCGTAGTTCTCGGCCAGGCCGGTGGCGCCGGCGGTGCTCGAGGTGACCCAGCGGAGCTGGGAGAGTTGGAGTTGGGCTTCGAACGGGTCGGTTGCGGTGTGCAGCATTGTTGTCATCCACCAGGAGAAGTGGGTGCAGCGCCAGACTCGGGTCAGGGCCTCGTCCGAGTAGCGGTCGGCCAGTCGGGGGTTGTTGTCGCGGAGTTGGGCGGTCAGCGCGTTCGCCAGGCGGGAGACGTCGGCTATGGCCAGGTTGAGGCCCTTGGCGCCGGTCGGGGGGACGATGTGGGCGGCGTCGCCGGCCAGGAACAGGTTGCCGTGGCGCATCGGGGTCTGGACGAAGCTGCGCATCGGCAGGACCGATTTTTCCGTGATCGGGCCCGGGGTCAGGGTCCAGTCGTGTTGGCCGTGGCCCAGGCGGTTGGCCAGTTCGGACCAGATGCGCTCGTCGGGCCAGTCGGCGGGGTCGGTGCCGTTGGGGACCTGGAGGTACAGCCGGGACACCTCGGGGGAGCGCATCGAGTGCAGGGCGAATCCGTCCGGGTGCCAGGCGTAGATGAGCTCGTCGGTCGACGGTGGCACGTCGGCCAGGATGCCGAGCCAGGAGTATGGGTAGGTGCGTTCGTAGACCTGGCGGGCGGACGTGGGTACGGCGGAGCGGGAGGGGCCGAAGGAGCCGTCGCAGCCGGCGATGACCGTCGCGTCGAGGCGCTGGGCGCGGCCGTCGCGGTCGGTGAACGTGATGTGCGGGTGCGCGGTCGCCACGTCGTGCAGTGCGGCGTCGCGCACCTCGTAGAGGACCGGGCCGCGGTGGGCCTGGACGAGGTCCTTCTGCACCTCCGTCTGACCGTACACCCACACACTGCGGCCGATGAGGTCCACGAAGTCCAGGTGGTGGCGCTCGCCCGGCCACTGGAGGTACACCCCGCGATGTTCGTGGCCCTCGGCCCGCAGGCGATCGCCGAGGCCGGCCGCGGTGAGGACGTCGACGCTCGACTGCTCCAGGATGCCGGCCCGGGTCCGGGAGGCCACGTACTCCTGCGAGCGCGTCTCCACCACCACCGTGTCGATCCCGGCCCGGGCCAGCAGGTGGGCCAGGAGCATGCCGGCCGGGCCGGCGCCGACGATGGCGACCTCGGTTCGCATGCCCGCCAGCCAACCCCGCGGCGGCAACGGCGACAACCCCCGCGTTCCGTCCAGCGGAAGAGAGCCGTCGCGCGGACGGGGGCCTTGTGCTTACGGTGCCTCAGTGAGCACGACGCAGGCCGACATCGACGCCGAGATCGCCGCGGCACGTTCCAAACATGCCCATCGCCAGCCGCAGCTGGACTATCCGCCGTACCGCAGCACCCGCCTCCGGCATCCGAAGCGCCCGCCGCTGGCCGTCGACCCGGAGGGTGTGGAGCTGTGGGCGCCGGCGTTCGGGCCGCGGGACGTGGCCGCGGACGAGAGCGACCTGACGATCCAGCACGCGGGGGAGCCGCTGGGGGAGCGGATCGTGGTGACCGGGCGGGTCCTCGACGGCGCCGGCCGCCCGGTCGCGCACCAGCTCGTCGAGGTCTGGCAGGCCAACGCGGCCGGGCGCTACCGCCACCAGCGCGATCGGCACCCGGCCCCGCACGACCCGAACTTCACCGGCCAGGGCCGCTGCATCACCGGCGCCGACGGGAGCTACCGGTTCGTCACGGTGAAGCCGGGGCCATACCCCTGGCGCAATCATGTCAACGCGTGGCGGCCCGCGCACATCCACTTCTCGGTGTTCGGCACGGAGTTCACGCAGCGGCTGGTCACGCAGATGTACTTCCCCGGCGACCCCATGTTCGCCCGCGACCCGATCCTGCAGTCGATCACCGATCAGGGGGCCCGGGACCGGCTCGTGTCCACCTACGACCACGATCTGAACGTGCCGGAGTGGAGCCTCGGCTATCGCTGGGACATCGTGCTCACCGGCGCGCACCGCACCCCGTTCGAGTCCGCCGCGGAGGAGGGCGCGTGACGCCCGGGCAGACCGTCGGTCCCTTCTTCCACCTCGGACTGACCTTCCCCGGCGACAGTGAGCTCGTGCCGGCCGGGCACCCACAGGCAGTACACCTGCGAGGGTTTGTCCTTGACGGGGAAGGCGCTGCGGTGCCGGACGCGCTCGTCGAGCTGTGGCAGGCCGGCCCGGACGGGGAGGTCGTCCGCGAGACCGGGTCGCTGCGCCGGGACGGCTGGACGTTCACCGGCTGGGGGCGGGCCGGCACGGACGCGACCGGGCGATACACGTTCAGCACCCTCGTGCCCGGTGGGGCGGCACCGTTCTTCGCGCTCGTCGTCTTCGCCCGCGGGCTCACCGACCGGCTGTTCACCCGGGCCTACCTGCCCGGCGCGCCGTTGCCGCCGGGGTTGCCGGAGTCGCTGCGCGCGGTCGCGGAGGGGCGCGGGTTCCGGTTCGACATCCGGCTGCAGGGGGACAATGAGACGGTGTTCCTGACGTTTCAAGAGCAAAGACCGTGACTGCCTTCGTGGGTACTGCCAGTGCGGCGGTCGAGCCCATACGTGACGGCGACACGGTGCTCGTGGGCGGGTTCGGGATGGCCGGGATGCCGGTCGTGCTGATCGACGCCCTGATCGCCCACGGCGCCGGTGAGCTGACCGTCGTGTCCAACAACGCCGGCAACGGTGACACCGGCCTCGCCGCACTGCTCGCCGCCGGCCGGGTCCGCAAGGTGATCTGCTCGTTCCCGCGGCAGGCCGACTCCTGGGTGTTCGACGGGCTCTACCGGGCCGGGAAGATCGAGCTCGAGGTGGTACCGCAGGGCACCCTCGCCGAACGCATGCGCGCGGCGGGCGCGGGCATCGGCGCGTTCTACTGCCCGACCGGGGTCGGCACGCCGCTCGCCGAGGGCAAGGAGACCCGGGTCATCGACGGGCGCACCTACGTCCTGGAGTTTCCGATCCGCGGCGACGTCGCCCTGATCCGCGCGCACACGGGGGACCGCATGGGCAACCTGGTCTACCGCAAGACGGCCCGCAACTTCGGACCCGTCATGGCGGCCGCCGCCGGGCTGACGATCGCCGAGGTGCGGCACATCGTCGAGCCCGGCGAGCTCGACCCCGAGACGGTCGTCACCCCCGGCATCTACGTCGACCGGCTGGTGCCGGTATGAGCCTCTCCAAGGACGAGATGGCCCGGCTGGTGGCCCGGGACATCCCCGACGGCGCCTACGTGAACCTCGGCATCGGCCAGCCCACCACCGTGGCGGCACACCTGGCCCCGGAGCGCGGGATCGTGCTGCACACCGAGAACGGCATGCTCGGCATGGGCCCGGCCCCGGCCGACCCGGCCGACGAGGACCCGGATCTGATCAACGCCGGCAAGCAGCCGGTCACCGAGCTGCCGGGGGCCGCCTATTTCCATCACGCCGACTCGTTCGCGATGATGCGCGGCGGCCACCTCGACGTGTGCGTGCTCGGCGCGTTCCAGGTGGCCGCGAACGGCGACCTCGCCAACTGGCACACCGGCGAGCCGGGCGCGATCCCGGCCGTCGGCGGGGCGATGGACCTGGCGATCGGGGCGAAGCAGGTGTTCGTCATGATGACCCTGTTCGCCCGCGACGGCACCCCGAAGCTGGTCCCGGCCTGCACCTATCCGCTGACCGGCCTGGCCTGCGTGAGCCGCGTCTACACCGAGCACGCGGTGTTCCACCTGAGCGCCGGCGGCGTGCGGGTGGCCGAGACGTTCGGCACCACCGTCGACGAGCTGCGGTCCCGCCTAGCCGTGCCGCTCCTCGAGGGTGCCTAGGTCGGCGTCGGCCGCGAGGTCCGCGGAGCCGTGCAGGTAGGCGGTCGTGAGCCGCTGGATGAGCGCGACCCGGCCCGGATGCTCGTCGGTGGTCTCGGCCGATTCGTAGCCGGCGACGCCGCCCAGGGAGTGTTCGGCGCCGAACAGGGTGAGCAGGGACTTGGGGCCGGGGCTGCGGTGGTAGGCGTCGGTGAACCAGTCCGGGCCGCGCACCGACAGCTGCGACCGGTCGTTGTCGCCGGCCACGATGAGCGCGGGCGCCTTCATGTCGCCGAAGTCCGGGCTCATGAACGGGAAGTGCTCGGCCGCGAACGGTGACAGGTCGGCCCCGCCCGTCCCGGTGATGGCCAGCAGCACGCCCCGGCTCACCCGCGGGTCGCTGAAGTCCTCGCCGTCCGGGGTGCGCGCGCCGAGCAGCGTGCTCGCCGTCTGCGCGCCCCAGGAGTGCCCGGCCACGGCGATCGAGCCGGTGTCGACCCGGCCGGTCAGCCCGGGGACGGCCGCGGCCAGGGTGTCGAGGTGGTCGATGGCCAGCTTGAGGTCGGCGATGCGGATCCGCCAGATGTCCGGCGTGCGCGGGTCGTCCGGCGCGAGCCCGAGGGTCCGGGAGTCGAGGTGGGTGGGCTGCACGACGACGAGGCCGTGCGCGGCCCAGTAGCCGGCCAGGGGCTCGTAGCCGATCGCGGACTGGCCGAAGCCGTGCGAGAGCACGATGACCGGCCGGTCGTCGCCGGTGGTGGGCGCGCTCACGCGGACCGTGAAGTCGGTGCCGCGGCCGGGCGCGGGCAGGGTGATCGGGTGGACGGTGATGACGGGTGTCGGCATGACGCCTCTCTTCACGTACGCTGGACTATGCGGAACCGTGTTCCGCAACGTTAACCGGAACATGGTTCCGCATACTAGGGGTGTGATGGGGATTACCGTGCCACGCAAGCGCCGCTCCGACGCCCGGCGCAACGAGGAGGCGCTGCTCGAGGCGGCCGCGGCGGCGTTCGTCAGCGCCGGCGTCGACGCGCCCGTGCGCGACATCGCGGCCCGGGCCGGGGTCGGGGTCGGCACGATCTACCGGCACTTTCCGGCCCGGGCCGACCTGGTCGTCGCCGTCTACCGGCACCAGGTCGAGGCGTGCGCGGCCGCGGGCCCCGAGCTGCTCGCGTCCGCGAGGTCGCCGTACGCCGCGCTCACCGCGTGGATCGATCTGTTCGTCGACTTCCTGGTCACCAAGCACGGGCTGGCCGAGGCGATGCGCTCCGACGACGCCGGCTTCCACACCCTGCACGGTTACTTCCTCGACCGCCTCGTCCCGGTGTGCGCCCAGCTCCTGAACGCGGCGACGGCGGCCGGCGAGATCGAGCCGGGCCTGGAGGCGCTGCTGCTCATGCACGGCATCGGCAACCTGTGCATCGGTGCCGGCGACCCGGGCTACGACGCCCGCCGGATGGTCGCCCTGGTCGTCGCCGGCCTGCGGGCCCGCTAGCCGCTGACCGGCAGCCGGATGGTGAGCACCGTCCCGTGTGGACTGTTGGGGGTGGCCGCGACCGTGCCGCCGTGCTGGGCCGCGGTCTGGGCGACGATGGCCAGGCCCAGGCCGGAGCCGGGAAGGCCACGGGCGGCGGTCGCGCGGTAGAAGCGGTCGAAGACGTGCGGCCGGTCGGCCTCGTCGATCCCGGGTCCACGATCGGTCACGGTCAGGGTGCCGTCGGCGGTCAGACGGGCTTCGACGGTACCGCCGGCCGGGCTCCACTTCGCCGCGTTGTCCAGGACGTTCACCACCATCCGCTCGAGCTCCCCGGGCCGGCCGTGCACCGGCACCGAGGTCAGGTCGGTGGCGAACGTCAGGCCCGGCGCGCGGGTCCGGACCCGGTCCACGGCGGCCGCGACGACGTCGGCGAAGTCGACCGGCTCCGGCTCCTCCCGGGCCGTCTCCTCCCGGGACAGCTCGACCAGCTCCGTGGTGAGCGTGGCCAGCTCGGCCACCTGCGACTCCAGGTCGGCCAGGAGCTTCGCCCGCTCGTCCGGCGGCAGGCGGTGGGCCAGCTCGGGGTGGCGCTCGACGGCCAGCAGCAGCTCCACGTTGGTGCGGATGCTCGTCAGCGGTGTGCGCAGCTCGTGGCCGGCGTCCTCGACCAGGGTCCGCTGGGCGCGGCGGGACGCGTCGATCGCGCCCAGCATCGTGTTGACCGAGCGGCCCAGGCGGGCGATCTCGTCGACGCCGTGGACCGGGACCGACCCGGTCAGGTCCATCGTGACGGCGACGTCCTCGACCGCCTCGGCCAGGTTGGACACCGGGGTCAGGCCGGTCCGCGCGATCCGGCGGCCGAGCAGGGCCGCGCCGGCGATCACGACCGCGCTGCCGACGGCGAGCAGGACGGCGAGCTGGACCAGGATGCCACCGGCCGGGTCCTGGCTGATCGCGACCTGCACCACGCCGCCGCCCTGGGCCGGGATGGTCAGCATCTGGTAACGCTCCCCGTCGATCAGCACCATCTCGCGGGCCGAGGCGCGGCGCCCGCCGAGGACCTGGCGCACCGACGTGGTGATCGGCAGCGAGGTGGAGTCGCTGACGGCGACCCCGTCGGCGCCGACGATCTGCCAGCGGGTGCCGAAGTCGCGGGGCCGGTGCCAGGGCGGCCCGTGCCCGCCGGGCGGCCCGGGCCCCTTGTCGACCGCGGGGAGCTGCCCGGCCCCGGCCCGCCACTGGTCCGGCTGGGCGGCGATGGCCTGAGCGTCGGTGGTCAGCTGGGCCTGCAGCTGGCGGTGCTGGATGCCGAACACCGCGGTGAACGCGATCACGGCCACGGTGAGCACGGCGACCGTCACCGCGCCGGTGACCAGGATGGCGAGCCGGTCCCGCAGCGTCCGGCGCTCCCACCAGCCCTTCACGTCGCCACCTCCGCAAGCTCCGGTGCCGCCGCGGCAACGCTGTGCTGCCGGTGAGCGGCCACGTCGCTTCGCTCCGTACCGCTCATAGGGGGTCCTCGCGCAGGACGAAACCCACGCCGCGCACGGTGTGCAGCAGGCGTGACTCACCTTCGGACTCGAGCTTGCGGCGCAGGTAGCCGAGGTACACGTGAATGCTGTTGCTCGTCTCTCCGAAGTCGTAACCCCACACGTGCTCGAACAGCACATCCCTGGTCAGCACCTGCCGGGGGTGGCGCAGGAACACCTCGAGGATCGAGAACTCGGTGCGGGTCAGCCGCAGCGGCCGGGTGCCGCGCCACACCTCCCGGGTCTGCGGGTCGAGCCGCAGGTCGGCGAAGTGGAGCTGGCCGCCGGTGGCGCCGTTGGCGGCCGGGCGCTGGGCGCGGCGCAGCAGGGCCCGCAGCCGGGCCAGGAGCTCCTGGAGCGCGAACGGCTTGACGAGGTAGTCGTCGGCACCCGCGTCGAGGCCGGCCACCCGGTCGCCGACGCTGTCGCGGGCGGTGAGCATGAGAACCGGGACCAGCACGCCGTCCATGCGCAGCTCCCGGCACGTCTCCAGGCCGTCGAGCACCGGCATGCTGACGTCCAGGACGACGGCGTCGGGCTCCTGGCCCTTGACCGCGGCCAGGGCCTGCGCGCCGTCGGGGGCGGTCTCCACCTGGTAGCCCTCGAAGCGCAGTGTCCGCGCCAGGGAGTCCCGCACCGCCGCGTCGTCGTCGACCACCAGGATCCGCACGCCCGCCCCTCCGTCCATGCTCCGACTGTCGCCGCGGCCCGTGAGAGCAGCGCGATGTGGGTCTAAGAATTCCCTAAGAGGTCGTCTCTCACGTAATTCTTATGATCATCGGCGCACTCTCCTTAAGCGGGCGATCGACGCTGGTGTTCGTTGCACCAGTAGACCCCACTTGGAGCCAGTGATGAGCGAAGAACCCTTCACACCTGCGCGCCCGGCACCGCCGGACGAGGATGAGGCACCGGCCCCGGCCGCCCCGCCGCCCTCCGCGCCACCGCCGTACGCCCCGCCGCGGCGCCCCGCCTGGGGTCGCTGGCCGCGCGACGGCCGCCGCGGTGGCCTGCTGATCGCCCTGGTCGCCCTCGTGGTCGGCTGCTGCCTGGGCGCGGGCGTGGTCGCGGTCGGCGCCGTCGTGTTCGGCCACCACGGGCCGCCCGGGCACAGCCGGTTCGACCGAGACGGCCGCGACGGCTACTACCGCGGTGGCGACCCGCGCGACAACCGCGGCCCCGGCCCCGGCCCCGGCCCCGGATACGGCCGCCCGGGTGACCGCCGCCCGCCGGCCCCCACCAGCACCACGGCGCCCGCGCCGACCACCGCCGCGCCGACGCCGACGGCGTCGTAAACCGTCAGATCGGGACCTTCCAGGCGACTCGCGTGCCGCGGGTCTCCACCGGGGCGATCGTGCACTCGCCGCCCAGGTCGGAGGCCCGCGCTCGCATGTTCGGCAGGCCGTGCCCGGAGGACGACGACGCCGGCAGGCCCACCCCGTCGTCCTCGACGGTCAGGTCGAGGGAGCCGCCGCCGGCCGCGACGGAGACGCGGACCGACATGGCCCGGGCGTGCTTCGCGACATTGCTCAACGACTCTCGCAGTACCGCCAACAGCGCTGTTCTTGGTGCGTCTGCAACGGCGGTGTCGATCGGGCCGTCGATGCGCAGAGCCGGGCGGAAGCCGAGCGACTCCGCCGCCTCGTCGACCAGGTCGCGCAGGGCCTTGCGCAGGCTGTGCCCGCTCGCGCCGCGCAGCTCGAAGATGGCGCCGCGGATCTCCCGGATCGTCGTGTCCAGGTCGTCGGTGACCCGGCCGATGCGCTCCCGCACGTCGTCCTGAGCGCTGCGGTAGGCCGCGCCCTGCAGCTGCATCCCGGCCGCGAACAGCCGCTGGATGACCACGTCGTGCAGGTCGCGAGCGATCCGCTCGCGGTCGCCGACGACGGCCAGCATCTCCCGCTCGTCCTGGGCCCGGGCCCGCTCCAGCGCGAGGGCGGCCTGGCCGGCGAACGTCTCGACCATGGCCAGCTCGAGCCCCTCGGTGATCGCCGAGTGTTGCTTGCCGAACGCCACGACCAGCGCCCCCAGGGCCACGTTGTTCACCGCGAGCGGCACCAGCAGGGCGGTGCCGGTCGGCAGCAGGATCGGCCAGTTGGCGGCCGCGCCGAGATCGGTGACGACGGCCACGTGGCGGTGCTCGAGCACCTCGGCGAAGTCGCTGCCGGCGATCGGGATCGACCAGCCCGACGCGTCCGTGGGCCCGCCGACCGCCACTTCCACGACGAGGCGGTCGTCGTTTGCTTCGTGCTCAGGACCGGTGCGCAGCAGGACCATCGCCAGGTCGGCCTCGGCCACCTCGCGGGCCCGGGTCGCGACCAGCTCCAGGGCCTCGGTGCGGCGGACCTCGCCGAGCAGCACCGACGTGATCTCGGCGGCCGCGGCCAGCCAGCGCTGGCGCCGATCGGCCTGCGCGAAGAGCCGCGCGTTGTCCACCGCCGCCCCGGCCGCGATCGACAGGGCCACGACCAGGTCCTCGTCGTCCTGGGTGAACTGCTCGCCGCCGCGCTTCTCCGCGAGGTACAGGTTGCCGAACACCTGGTCGCGGATGCGGACCGGGACGCCGAGGAAGCTGTGCATCGGCGGATGGTTGGCCGGGAACCCGTAGGCCCGCGGGTGCTGCGTGATGTCCTCGAGGCGGATCGGCCGCGGCTCGTCGATGAGCAGGCCCAGCACGCCGTGGCCGCGGGGCAGGTCACCGATCTCGGCTCGCTCCTGCGGGGAGATGCCGTGGTTGATGAACTCGACGAGCATCCGGTCGGTGCCGATCACGCCCAGCGCACCGTAGCGGGCGTCGGCCAGCCGGCACGCCGCCGCGACGATCCGCTCGAGGGTGCTGTGCAGGTCGAGATCGGAGCCGATCGCGACGACCGCGTCGAGCAGCGCCCGCAGCTGCTCCCGGCTGGTCATCACCTCGCCGACCCGGGCCAGCAGCTCCTGCAGCAGGGCGTCCAGGTCGACGCGCTTGAGTTCCGGCAGTGGCAGCGGCGAGGTCACGGCTTCTTTTCCAGCACCTTGGTCACGGCTTCTTTTGGAGCACCTTGGTCACGGTTTCTTTTGTAGCAGCTTGGATGCGAGCACCGCCGCCTGCGTCCGCCGTTCCAGGCCGAGCTTGGCCAGCAGGCTGGACACGTAGTTCTTCACCGTCTTCTCGGCCAGGAACATCCGCTCGGCGATCTCCCGGTTGGTCAGCCCCTCGGCCACGTGCAGCAGGATCTTGCGCTCCTGGTCGGTGAGGTGCTTGAACTCGTCCGGCTCCTGCGGACCGTTGCGGATGCGCTCCAGGACCCGGGCCGTCACCGCCGGGTCGAGCAGCGACTGCCCGGCCGCGACCCGCCGCACGGCGTCGACGAGGTCGGTGCCGTGGATCTGCTTGAGCACGTAGCCGGCCGCACCCGCCATGATGGCCGCGAACAGCGCCTCGTCATCATCGTAGGACGTCAGGATCAGCGCGTTGATGGTCGGGTCGATGGACCGCACGTCCCGGCACACGTCGATCCCGCTGCCGTCGGGCAGCCGGCCGTCGAGCACGGCCACGTCGGGCCGCAGCGCGGGGATGCGGTGCGCGGCCTCGACCGCGGAGCCGGACTCGCCGATGACCTCGATGTCGCCTTCGCGCTCGAGGAGCTCCCGCAGGCCGAAGCGGACCACTTCGTGGTCGTCGAGGAGGTACACGCGGATCATCTCTCTTTTGTACCTATCGCCGTCGCGCTCCGCCAGAGAACAACGGCTCGACAAAATGTGCCGTTCGGCGGCCGGGGTCCCGCGGATTCGGGACTTTCGGCCCTGTAGCTTCTTTCGGCGACGTGGCGGGGTTGCAGCATGAAGCTCACCGCTCGCAGCCTGGGCCCTCATGAGCGCATCGCCGCCGAGGCCCTCTTCGGCGCCCTCGCGACCCGGCACCGCCTCGACGACGACCTGCGGCTGCGGGTCACCGGGGCGGCCGAGCCCGGCGGGCCGATGGTGGTGCAGGCGAACCTGCGGCTGTTCGGGGCGCCCGCGCGCATCCAGGTCGCCGGCCGGGACCCGGCGGAGGCCCTGGCCGTCGGGGCGGCCCGGCTGGACCGGCAGGTGCGCCGCCTGTCGACGGCGTGGGAGCCGTGGCCCTGGCCCGATCCGGAGCGCCGGGCCCTGGCCGTCCCCGGGCGTCCGGTGATTTCGCGCGTGAAGACTCCGCAGCTGTACCGCCGGTGCGTGTGCCAGGCCGCGGCGCACCTGGCGGCCATGGATTACGACGCCTACCTGTTCATCGACAGTGCTACCGGGGAGGACGCGGTCGTGCACCGGGCCGGCCCGACCGGATTGCAGCTGACCCGGCAGCGCAGCATGCACCCGGCCGACTTTCCCGGCGTGCCGGCGCCGACGGTCAATCCGCGGCGCCCGCCGGTGCTCTCGCCGTCCGCGGCCGCCTCGCGGATGACCGAGGGCTGGCTGCCCTTCCTGTTCTTCACGGATCCGTCGACCGGCCGGGGCAACCTGGTGTACCGGCGGTATGACGGCGGCATCGGGCTGGTGCTCGGCGGGAAGGTCCCGGCGGGAACGTGACCTTCGGCCCTCCCCGCGTTCCGCGGGTGGAAACAGAATCGCGGCATGGACAAGCTCGACCTGGCGCGGTGGCAGTTCGCGATCACCACCGTGTATCACTTCATCTTCGTGCCGATCACCATCGGCCTGTCCGCGCTCGTCGCCGGGTTGCAGACCGCGTGGGTGCGCACCGGCAAGGAGCAGTACCTGCGGGCCACGAAGTTCTGGGGCAAGCTGTTCCTGATCAACTTCGCGATGGGTGTCGTCACCGGCATCGTGCAGGAGTTCCAGTTCGGCATGAACTGGAGCGCCTACTCGCGGTTCGTCGGCGACATCTTCGGCGCGCCGCTGGCGATCGAGGGGCTGCTCGCGTTCTTCCTCGAGTCGACGTTCCTCGGGCTGTGGATCTTCGGCTGGGACCGGCTGCCGAAGCGGGTGCACCTGGCCACGATCTGGCTGGCGTCGATCGGGACGATGCTGTCGGCCTACTTCATCCTGGCCGCGAACTCGTGGATGCAGCACCCGGTGGGGTTTGTCGTCAACGCTGCTCGCGGCCGCGCCGAACTGACCGATATCGGCGCTGTCCTGACCAACAGCACGGCCCTGGTCACGTTTCCGCACACCATCGCCGCGTGTTTCCTGACCGCGGGCGCGCTGCTGCTCGCGGTGAGTGCTTGGCATCTGCGCAAGCGGAACCAGGTCGAGGTGTTCCGGCCCGGGCTGAAGCTCGGGGCCTGGGTGATCCTGGTGTCCGGTGTCGCGGTGCTCATCACCGGTGACCTGCAGGCCCGGGTCATGACCGAGCAGCAGCCGATGAAGATGGCGGCGGCCGAGGCTCTCTACGACACCAGTCAGCCGGCCTCGTTCTCCATCTTCACCATCGGCTCGCTCGACGGGCGCGACGAGGTGTACAGCGTGCGGATTCCCTCCTTGCTGTCGTTCATGGCGACCGCGGATCCGCAGGGATCGGTGGAGGGGATCAATGATCTGCAGGCGGAATACGTCTCCCGCTACGGCTCCGGGGATTACGTGCCCTACGTGCCGGTGACCTACTGGTCCTTCCGGCTGATGATCGGGTTCGGGGTGCTGGCGATGTTGGTGGCCTCGATCGCGCTGTGGAGCACCCGGAAGGGGCGCCTGCCGGGCGGGCGGTGGCTGTGGGTCGCGGCGGTGTCCACTGTGGCCATGCCGCTGCTGGCCAACTCGTTCGGCTGGATCTTCACCGAGGTCGGCCGGCAGCCGTGGACGGTCTTCGGGCTGTTCAGGACCGCCGACAGCGTGTCGCCGTCAGTGGCCACGAGTCAGGCCGCGTTCTCGGTCATCGTCCTGACGTTGCTGTACGGCGGGCTCGCCGTCATCGAGCTGATGCTGATGGTCCGCTACGCCAAAGCCGGTGCTCCGGAAACTGTCGTACCCGACGGGGAAGATGACCCCGACCGGCCCCTCGCGTTCGCGTACTGAAGGGAGGCACGCGCATGGAGCTCACCACCTTCTGGTTCATCCTCATCGCCGTGCTCTGGGCCGGATACTTCCTGCTCGAGGGCTTCGACTTCGGCGTCGGCATGCTGCTGCCGGTCCTCGGCCGCGACGACCGCGAGCGCCGGCTGCTCATCAACACCATCGGCCCGGTCTGGGACGGCAACGAGGTGTGGCTCATCGTCGCCGGCGGGGCCACGTTCGCCGCGTTCCCCGAGTGGTACGCGACCCTGTTCTCCGGCTTCTACCTGCCGCTGCTGCTCATCCTCGTCGCGCTCATCCTGCGCGGGCTGGCGTTCGAATACCGCGGCAAGTCCGACGGTCCACAGTGGAAGAAGTACTGGGACTGGGCGATCATCGGCGGGAGCTTCGTGCCCGCACTGCTGTGGGGCGTCGCGTTCGGCAACATCGTGCGGGGCGTGCCGATCGGCACCGACCACGAATACGTCGGCGGCTTCTTCACCCTCCTCAACCCCTACGCGCTGCTCGGCGGCCTCACCACGACCAGCCTGTTCCTGCTGCACGGGGCCGTGTTCCTGGCCCTGAAGACCGACGGCGAGATCCGGGCGCGGGCCGGCCGGGTGGCCGTGCGGGTCGCGCTGCCGGCCGTGGTGCTGGCCGCCGGGTTCCTGCTGTGGACGCAGCTGACCCACGACGACGCCTGGGGCTGGGCGCTGTCCGGCGCGGCCGCGGTCGCACTGGTCGCGGGCGTCCTCGCGGCCCGGGCCCGGCGCGAAGGATGGGCGTTCGTCGCCACCGGCGCGACCATCGTGCTCGCGGTCGCCGCGCTGTTCGTCACGCTCTTCCCGGACGTGATGCCGACGACCCTGCCCGGCGGCGACTCGCTGACGACGACCAACGCGGCCTCCACGCCATACACGTTGAAGGTCATGACCTGGGTCGCGGTCTGCTTCACCCCGATCGTGCTGGTCTACCAGGCCTGGACCTACTGGGTGTTCCGGCGGCGGCTGCGGGTCGAGCACATCCCGGCCGGCGGGCACTGATGCGGCCCCTGGACCCGCGGCTGCTGCGCTACGCCCGGGCGACGCGCACCTTCATGGTGCTCTCCGTCGCCCTGGGCGTGGCCCTGGCCTTGCTCGTCGTCGCGCAGGCCACCCTGCTCGCTTCGTTGATCACGTTTGTGTTTCTGGAGGACGGGACTGTCGGTTGGGCTTCGGTGGCCCCGTTGGCCGTGGTCGTGCTGCTCCGCGCGGTGGTCGCGTGGGCTCAGCAGGTGGCGGCGGCCCGGGCTTCGGCCGCGGTCAAGCGGGAGCTGCGGGCCCGGCTGCTCACCCACGCCGCCGCGCTCGGTCCGGCCCTGTCGCCGCCGAGCGGGACACTGTCGGTGCTGGCGACGCGGGGGCTCGACGCGCTCGACGCCTACTTCGCGAAGTACCTGCCGCAGCTGGTCCTGGCGGTGCTCGTGCCGGTGATCGTGCTCGTCCGGCTCGCACCGGCGGACCTGGTCGCGGCCGGGACGATCGCGCTGACCCTGCCGCTGATCCCCGTGTTCATGGCCCTCGTCGGGCGGCACACCGAGGCGGCCAACCGGCGGCAGTTCCGGCTGCTGACCCGCCTCTCGCACCACTTCCTCGATGTCGTGGCCGGTCTGCCGACCCTGCGCGTGTTCGGGCGGGCCAAGCGCCAGGCCGCGGTGATCGCCGAGATCAGCGCCGAGCAGCGCCGGGTCACCATGCGCACGCTGCGGGTCGCGCTGCTGTCGTCGCTCGTGCTGGAGCTGCTGTCGACACTGTCCGTCGCGCTGGTCGCGGTCGGCATCGGGTTGCGGCTCGTCGACGGCTCGCTGGGCCTTTCGACCGCGCTGCTGGTGCTGATCCTCGCCCCGGAGGCCTACCTGCCGCTGCGCCAGGTCGGGGCCAACTACCACGCCAGCGCCGAGGGCCTGGCCGCGGCTTCGGCCGCCTTCGCCATCCTGGAGACGCCACTCCCGCCCGCCGCCCCTGCTGCTCCTGGCTCCGCCGCCGCCCCGATCCGGTTCTCGGACGTCGTCGTCACCTACCCCGGGCGTTCACCGCTGCCCGCCTTCTCGGGTGTCGTGGCGCCGGGCGAGTTCGTGGCGTTGACCGGGCCGAGCGGCGGCGGCAAGTCGACGATCCTGTCCGTGCTCATGGGCTTCGTGACCCCCGCCGCCGGCACCGTCTCGCCGCTGCCCGCGCTGCGTGAGGTGGCCTGGCTGCCGCAGCGGCCCTGGCTCGGCGCGGGCACCATCGCCGACAACATCGGCGTGGGTGCCGCGTCCCGGGACGTGGCGGCCTTGCGGTCGGCCGCGGCTCAGGCCGGTGCGTTGTCGTTCATCGAGGCGCTGCCCGACGGGTTCGACACACCGCTCGGTGACGACGGGGCGGGGCTTTCGGCGGGGCAGCGGCAGCGGATCGCCCTCGCCCGGGTGTTCCTCCGCGACGCGCCGCTCGTGCTGCTCGACGAGCCGACCGCCGGACTCGATCCGGACACCGAGGCCGAGCTGCTGGCCGCGATCCGGGCGCACGCCGCCGGGCGGACCGTCATCATGGCCGCGCACCGGCCGTCCCTGGTGGCCATCGCCGACCGGGTCATCGCGCTGCCGGCCGTGGCCGGGGTGGCGTCATGATCGGGCGGCTCGTCATCGCGCTGGTGTCCGGGGTGGCGGCGGCGCTGTGCGCGGTCGGGCTGATGGCGACATCGGCCTGGCTCATCGCGCGGGCGGCCACGCACCCGCCGGTGCTGCACCTCATGGTCGCGATCGTGGCCGTGCGGGCGTTCGGGATCGGGCGGGGCGTGCTTCGCTACGCGGAGCGGGTGACCGGGCACGACGGTGCTTTGCGGCTGCTCGGTGTGGTGCGGGTGCGTGTGTACCGGCGGCTCGAACGGCTCGCGCCCGCCGGCCTCTCCGGGTTTCGGTGCGGCGACCTGGCCGCTCGGCTCGTCGACGACGTCGAGTCGATCGTCGACCTGGTCGTGCGGGTGGCGCTGCCGCTCGCGGTGGCCGCGGTGACCGGGGTCGCCTCCGTCCTGCTGATCTGGGCCATCCTGCCCGCGGCCGGCCTCGCCCTCGCCGCTGGGGTGCTGGTCGTCGGGGTGGGGGTTCCGGTGCTGCAGTCGGCGCTGGTCCGGCGGGCCGACGCCCGGCTGGCGCCGCTGCGGGGTGCACTGGCGGCGGGGACCGTTGATCTGGTGCAGGGGCTGCCGGACCTGATCGCCTACGGGGCGGTCGACGAGGCTCTGGCGGCGCTTGATCGGACGGATCAGAAGCTGCTGGCGGCGGCCCGGCGGTCCGCCGGAGCCACGGGGGTTTCGGCGGCGGTGACTGCGCTGTGCACCGGGCTGGCCGTGCTGGCCGCATTGGTCGCGGGCGCGCTTGCCGTCCGTGGGGGGACCCTGGACGGGAAGCTGCTTGCCGTCGTCGTGCTGACGCCGCTCGCTGTCTTCGAGATCGTCGGGGGTGTGCCGGTGGCGGCTCAGCAGTGGGCGGCTGCCCGGGCCGCGCTGCGTCGGTTGTCTGAGGTTGCGGCGACGGCTGACCCGGCGCCTGATCCTGTTGGTTCTGCTGCTGCCGCTGTCGGTGGTGCGGTGCCTTCGGTTGCTCCGGCTGGACGTTTGGTGGCCCTGGGGCTTGAAGGGGTTTCGGCCGAGTGGGTGCCGGGGCGGCCGGTTGTGCGGGATGTGTCGTTCACGTTGGAGCCGGGGGCTCGGGTCGCCCTGGTCGGGCCGAGCGGGTCCGGGAAGAGCACGATCGCGTCGCTGCTCGTGCGGTGGATCGACCCCTCGGCCGGGAGGGTCACACTCGGCGGGGTCGACCTGCGACAACTGCGGGGCGACGACCTACGGCGGACCGTCGGCTACCTCGGCGACGACGCCTACCTGTTCGACACCACGATCGAGGCCAACCTGCGGATCGGCCGGCCCGACGCCACCCCGGAGCAGTTGGCCGCGGTGCTGGAGCGCGCCCGGCTGGCCGACTGGGTCCGGGGCCTGCCGTCCGGGCCGGCCACGACGGTCGGGGAGCACGGGGTCGCCGTCTCCGGCGGGCAGCGGCGGCGGATCGCCCTGGCCCGGGCCCTGCTCGCCGACTTTCCGGTGCTGGTCCTCGACGAGCCGACCGAGCACCTGGACGAGGAGACCGCGACCGCCCTCCTGCGGGACCTGATGGAAGCGACCCGCGGGCACACCGTCCTGCTGATCACCCACAGGCCGGACGCGCGTGAGTACGTCGACACGATCATCTCCCTCGCACCCGGTTCGCCGGCCGCCGATTCGCCTTCGGCCGGTTCGCCCGCATCTGGTTCGCCCGCGGTGGGCCTGCCCGCGGTGGGTTCACCTGCGGTGGGCTCGTTTTCGGTCGGTTCGTTTTCGGCGGATTCGGAAGGTGGTGAGGTCCATGGGCACACTGCGTTCGCTGGGGCGGCGACGGTGTCTTGAACTGCTCGCATCGGTGCCGATGGGCCGGGTGGTGTTCACCGACCACGCCCTGCCGGCCATCCGCCCCGTCAACCACCTGCTCGACGGCGAGACGATCATCATCCGCAGCGCCCTCGGCCACGGCCTGGCGTCGGCCGCGACGGCCCACGGCTCGCTCGTCGTCGCCTACGAGGTCGACGAGATCGACGCAACCGCCCGGTCCGGCTGGAGCGTCGTCGTCACCGGCACCGCCCGCCTGATCCTGGCCGAGGACCGCCTCCGCTACTACGAAAGCGTCCTCCACCCCTGGGTCGACGAACCGATGAACTGCGTGATCGGCATCGACTGCGACCTGGTCAGCGGCTTCGAGCTCGTCGTCGAATTACCGATTACCGGCAATACGTCAATCCGCTAAACCGCCCCGCCCACGCCACGGTCACGCCCCCGCCCACGTCCGCGCTCACGCCCCCGCCCCGAGCACGTCCGCGCTCACGCCCACGCTCCCGGTCGCCCTCACGCCCACGCTCTCACGCCCACCGCCACCGTGCCGCTTTCGCCCCGTGCCGCGACCATGCCTGGGTCACAGCCCGCTCACGTTGACGGTCGACGCATTGTGCGATGTGGCCATTCCCGGATGTGGCTACGGCTGGTTGCCCTCGTGCGGGTCCCGGGGGTTTCGTGACCTATGGCCCTGCCGCGGTTCTCGGGCGGCCGCGATGGTTGAGAGCAGCACAGCTCAACCCGCCGAAGGAGACCGTCATGAACCACGACCTGCGTGCCGAGCTCGACCTGGTGGCCGAGGCGTCGATCGCGGCGCTCCGGGCGCCCTCGATCCTCAACAGCCAGCCCTGGCGCTGGCGGCTCAACGGCGACCAGGCCGAGCTGTGGGCGGACCGGTCCCGGCAGCTCACCGGGCTCGACCCGGACGGGCGGCTGCTGCTGCTCAGCTGCGGTGCGGCGCTGAACCACGCGGTCGTCACCCTGCGGGCGGCGGGCTACTCGGCCGCCGTCGGGCGCCGGCCCGACCCGGCGCACCCCGACCTGGTCGCCCGGTTCGGCCGCGGCGAGTGCGTCGCCGCCGATGCCCTGGCCGAGGCGATCGAGCGGCGGCACACCGACCGGCGGCCCTTCGGCGACGAGCGGCCCGGCGAGGCGGTGCTGGAGGAGCTGCGGGAGGTGGCCGGGCGGCACGGGGTACACCTGCAGATCATCCGGGACGAGCAGGTGACCGCGTTCGCGGCCGCCGTCGCCCACGCCGGTGAGATCGAGCGCGACGACGCGCGGTTCCGGACCGACCTGCGCACCTGGACAAACCGGGCACACGGCGACGGTGTCACGGGCCAGAGTGTCGTCGCGACCACGCGGCGGACCGTCGCGCCGCGGGACTTCGCGCTCAAGGCCGGGCTGGCCGCCGGCACCGGAACCGACCGCGGCACCGTCTACGCGCTCTTCGTCACCGACGGCGACGAGCCCCGGGACTGGCTGGCGGCGGGGGAGGCGCTCTCCGAGGTGTGGCTGACACTCACCGCCCGGGGACTGGCCGCCTCGCCGATCAGCGAGGTCGTCGAGGTCCCCGGCGTACGCCTCGCGCTGCGGCGCCTCCTGGGTGGCGTCGGCAACCCGGCGGTCGCGATGCGGATCGGGGTACCGGTGCAGGAAACCCGGCCACCGGCCACCCCCCGCCGCTCCCCGTCGGCCACACTCACCGCCGGCTGAACCTCGTCGCCGTCGCCGGGTAGCTTCGTGGGGTGACACTGGCGGGGCGGATGCGGCAGCGGCTCGGGGTGCGGATGCGCTCCGCGCTCGCCGCGTCGGCCGTCGTCGCCGTCGCGTCCGTGTTCACCGGGATCGCGTTCGTCGTCGCGGCCCGGGTCATCCTCACCCGCAACGTCGACCAGGACACCGGCGACCGGGCCGCGCAGGTGGCGGGCGCCCTCGACGACGACGCCGCGCTCGCCGCGATGATGCGACCCTCGCTGCGTGACCGGACCGTCGTGCAGGTCCTCGACGCCGGCGGGCACGTGCTGCGGGCCTCCGCCCTCATCACCGGTGCCCAGCCCATCTCGCCGCTGCGGCCGGATCCGGGGCAGCGGCGGCTGGAGCAGCGGGAACTGCCGGTGTCGAAGGACGTCACGTTCCGGATCACGGCGCTGGGCGTGGCCACCGCGGCCGGGCCGCGGATCGTGCTCGTGGGCCAGTCGATCGACGAGATCGACGAGGGTACCGAGGCCGCGGTCGGCGCCCTCGCCGTCGGGCTGCCGCTGCTCACGGTGATCGTGGGCGTGGCCACCTTCCTGTTCGTGGGGCGGTCCCTGCGCCCGGTGGACGCGATGCGCCGCCAGGCCGAGACGATCACCGGGCGCAACCTGCACACCCGGCTGCCCGTACCGCCGACCGCCGACGAGATCGCCGCGCTCGCCGTGACCATGAACACGATGCTCGACCGCATCGAGGCGGCCACCGAGGCCCAGCGCCGGTTCGTGGCCGACGCCTCACACGAGCTGCGCAGCCCCCTGTCGACGGTCGTGGCCGGCTTGGACCTGGTCGGCGACGGGCCGCACGTCACCCGCATGCGGCGGGAGAGCGAACGGATGGCCCGGCTCATCGCCGACCTGCTGCTGCTCGCCCGCGTCGACGAGAACGGCCTGCAGCTGCGCCGCTCCGACGTCGACCTCGACGACCTGGTGTACCTGGAGCGGGAGCGGCTGGCCCTGGAGCGGCCGGGGCTGCGGGTCACGACCTGGGCGTCGCCGGTCCGGGTCAGCGGCGACCCGCACCACCTGCAGCGGGTTCTGCGCAACCTGGTGGACAACGCGGCCCGCTACGCGGCGGGTGCGGTGGTGCTGACGACCGCCCTGAACGCCGGCTGCGGCGAGGTGACGGTCGCCGACGACGGCCCCGGCGTACCCGTCGCGCAGCGGGACCGGATCTTCGACCGGTTCGTGCGGCTCGACGACGACCGGTCGCGCTCCGGCGGCGGCACGGGCCTGGGTCTGGCCATCGCCCGGGACATCGTGATCGCGCACGGCGGCACCCTGACCGTGGAGGAGTCCCCGACCGGCGGGGCGCTGCTGCGGCTGCGGCTGCCGCTGGAGTCCTCAGATCCCGGCCCCGGCGGCCGATCTCCCGGACGGGATGAGGTCTCGTAGCGGCGGATGGACGGTGGCGCGCCTGCTCGCCGCCGGATACCTGCTGGCCATCGGCGGTCTGCTGCTCGTGGGCGGCTCGGCGTACGTCCGCATCGGCGAGCTCCTCGACGCTCGGGCCGGGGTCGAGGCCCGGCACGCGATCGTCGACGACCTCGACGTGCTGAGCGACGAGCTCCAGGACGCCGAGCGCGGGCAGCGCGGGTACGTCATCACCGGCAACGAGGAGTACCTCGCTCCCTACAACCGCGCGGTCACGACGATCCCGGCCACGCTGCGGCGGCTGCAGTCCCTCAGCGGCGCCGACGCGCTGACCGCGCCCGTGCACGACAAGCTGGCCGAGCTCGCGGAGACGATCGAGCTGCGCCGGACCCAGGGGTTCGAGGCCGCCCAGGGGGTGGTGGACAGCGACCGCGGGGCCCGGGACATGACCTCCATCGAAGGCACGCTGGAGGCGATGCGGGCCGACCAGGAGCGCAAACTCGCGGCCGACCAGCGCGAGACGGAGGCGTCCGCGGCCGCGACCCGGTGGTCCATCCTCGGCGTCGCGCTCGGCACCGCGCTGATCACCGCGTTCGGGGCTTGGTGGGCGACCCGGGCCGTGTGCCGGCCGATCGCCGCCGTCACCGCGGCCGCCCGCCGGGTCGCCACCGGCGAGCTCGTCGCGCCCGTCGCGGGTGGTCCGGCGGCCCGCCGGGGCCCGGCCGAGCTGGCCGAGATGGCCGACGCCGTCGACGAGGCGACCCGGGTCGTGCTGCACGCCCGCGACGAGGCGATGGCCGCGACCCAGGCCAAGTCCGCGTTCCTGGCCACGATGAGCCACGAGATCCGCACCCCGATGAACGCCGTCATCGGCATGACCGGCCTGCTGCTGGACACCGACCTGAGCGCCGAGCAGCGCGACCTGGCCGCCACCGTGCGCGACAGCGGCGAGGCCCTCCTCGCGATCATCAACGACATCCTCGACTTCTCCAAGATCGAGGCGGGCCAGCTGGAGCTCGAGGACGCCGTGTTCGACCTGCGCGAGTGCGTCGACAGCGCCCTCGCGCTCGTGGCGATGCCGGCCGCGGACAAGGGCCTCGAGCTCGTCGCCGACGTCGCCGACAGCCCGCCGCTGTGCGGTGACGTCACGCGGCTGCGCCAGATCCTGGTCAACCTGCTGTCGAACGCGGTCAAGTTCACGTCCAGCGGCGAGGTCATCGTCGCCGGCTCCGGTGCCCTCGAGGGCGCCGGCATCCGGATCACCCTGGCCGTGACCGACAGCGGCATCGGGATCCCGCCCGACCGGATGGACCGGCTGTTCCGGTCGTTCAGCCAAGTGGACGCGTCGACGACCAGGACGTACGGCGGAACAGGTCTAGGTCTTGCGATCAGCCGCCGGCTGGCCCGCGCCATGGGCGGTGATTTGACCGTCACCAGCCGGCCGGGCGAAGGCTCCACGTTCACCGTCACCGCCCGGCTGCGGGTCTCGCCCACGCCACCGCCGCACAGCGTCGCGCTCAGCGACCTGACCGGCCGGCGCGCCCTCATCGTCGACGACAACGCCGCGAACCGCCGGGTCCTGCGCGCCCAGCTCACCGGCTGGGGCATGGAGTGCACCGCCGCCGAGTCCGCGGACGAGGCCCTCACGCTGGCCGCCGCCGAACCGTTCGACGTCGCCCTCCTCGACATGCACATGCCCGACACCGACGGCGCCGACCTGGCCGCCCGCCTCCGCCCGCTGACCGGCATGCCACTCATCCTGCTCAGCAGCGTCAACGCCCACGCCGAACGCGACCGCCTGCAGTGCTTCGCCGCCATCCTCACCAAGCCCGCCCGCGCCGCCGCCCTGCAGTCCGCCCTGGCGCGCGTGCTGGACGGCCCGCGGGAGTCAGCCACAACCGAAGATGCTTCGGTGGTACAGCCTGTGCGTGCGCTGCGCATCCTGGTCGCCGAGGACAACCAGGTGAACCAGACGGTGGCCACGATGATGCTGGCCAAGCTCGGTCACCGGGCCGACGTGGCCGCCAACGGGGCGGAGGCCTTGGCAGCGGTCCGCCGGGTCACGTACGACGTCGTCCTCATGGACGTCCAGATGCCCGTCCTGGACGGCCTCGACGCCACCCGCCGCATCCGCGCCGAACTCCCACCCGACCGCCAGCCCCACATCATCGCGTTGACGGCGAGCGCCCTGATCGAGGACCGCGCCGCCTGCGAGGCCGCCGGCATGGACGACTACCTGACCAAGCCCATGCGCCCCACCGACTTGGCCACAGCTCTTGGCACCTACACGGCGTCGCACCCGCAGCCGGCTTCGTCCTCTGTTGCTTCGGCCGCTTCGCCCGCTGCTCCTTCCTCTGTTTCTTCCGCTTCGGAGCCGTCTTTGGAAGGCGACATCCGGGCCCGGATTCGGGAGCTCACCGACGACGACCCGTCGCCGCAGGAGCTGGAGCTCGTGCGGCGGGTGCTAATTTCGTTCTGTACCAAGGCCCCGGACACCATGGTCCGGCTCGCGGACGCGGTCGGCGACGGCGATTCGGCGGCCGCGGTCGGGGCTGCGCACACCTTGACCGGCGCGGCCGGCAATGTCGGTGCCGCCGTCCTGGCCAAGCTCAGCAGCGAGTTCGAAACGCAGGCGCGGGCCGGTCTCCCGGATGATGCGGCCGCCACGCTGGACCAGCTGCGGCACGAGCTGGACCGGGTGGTGGCCGCGGTGACGACGGTCCGCGAGCAACTCGGCCGCGACTGAGCCGCTCGCCGGAATGCTTTGCCACGACTCTTTGCCGCGACGCTGTTGCCGCCATTTTCTGTCGTACCCGGGGTCTATGGTCTGGGTCATGGATCAGCGAATCGCTTGCACCGCAACGCTTCTACGTCGCCCGGCTCGGGGTGCGTCACCGCTCGGGCTCCGGCGACTCACGCAATGCCCGAAGGCTCCTCCGCTGGTGCCCGACGACGCCCTGACGCCCACTGGCCGCCGCCGCCATCTTCGCTGGACCTCGGACGGCGAAGAGGGGTGCCGCACAGGCTAGCCGGCGCGGTCGCGCTGGCCGCCGTGGCGGGTGTCGCCGGCTGGCCAAGACGACCCGCATCGCGTTCACGGGCCGAGCCGCGGTGCAGGGCGGGCGGCTCAGAAGCCCATGACGGGGACGGACTCGACGGCGCTCCAGGCCAGGGCGCCCACGGTGCAGGCGGTTACGGCGACGATGGCGTAGACGGTCCACCCGCGGGCCTCGCGGCGGCGGGCGAACGACCAGGTGGCGACGGCGATGCCGGCCGCGGCTTGGAGCATGCCCTCGGTCAGGCCCGTGCGGCCGTAGTTCCCGGCGGCCAGCAGTGACGTCACGATGGCGATGCCCGCACCGGAGAGGAGGCCGCACGCGACACCGGCGGCGATGGCGGCCCGGCGCGCCTTGTCCGTGCGCACGGCGTGAGCGAGCGGTCCGAGGAGTGCACCACCGGCGATGGAAAGGAGCATCCAGTATGCGAACGCCCTGAACAGCGGCCCGAACTCACCACCCGGCCGAAACCCGCCGGGCAGGTTGAGCCAGTAGTAGCAGCCGGTGGCGGTACACAGCACGATGACCGCCGCGGCCGCCGCCCCGCGCCGGGTGCGGGCCGGAAACGCCGCCACGAACGCCGCACACCCCCACGCGAACCCGGTGCTGGCCACGAACTGCAGCACCGTACGCAGCGTGCCGTCCACGAGATCCGCACAGAAGGAGGCGATACCGAGCGCAACGCCCGCAGCCAACGGCCACCCGATACCGATCCGCTGCCGAGCCGAAGACGCCCCGCCGTGGGACTCCACCATGCCCCAATGATCCAACCGCCAGTCAATCCGCGCCGCCCCTTCCCCAGAAACCGCCCCGCCCGCCCGTTCCGCCCCGCCCACGCGTTCGGCTTTGCGTGCGCGTTCCGCCCCGCCCATGCGTTCGGCTTGCGTGCGTGTTCGGCTTGCGTGTGCGTGTTCCGCTTTGCGTGCGTGTTCGGCTTGTGTGGTCGTTCGGCCTGCGTGCGTGTTCGGCTTGCGTATGCGCGTTTCGCCCCGCCCGTGCGTGTTCGGCTTTGCGTGTGCGTTCGGCTTGTGAGCGTGTTCCGCCCCGCCCGCACCCGCAGGCTGGTCCAGTGTCCGCCTGCGTCCGCGCCGGTTTCGCTTGCGCCGCCTGCGCCCGCACGTCCGACGCGCCTGACCGCATCCGCGCCGCCCGCATCCGTGCCGCTCGCGTCCGTGCCGGTCTCGCTTGCGCCGCCTGCGCCCGCACGTCCGACGCGCCTGACGGCATCCGTGCCGCTCGCATCCGTGCCGCTCGCGTCCGTGCCGCTCGCGTCCGTGCCGCTCGCATCCGTGCCGCTCGCGTCCGTGCCGGTCTCGCTTGCGCCGCCTGCGCCCGCACGTCCGACGCGCCTGACGGCATCCGTGCCGCTCGCGTCCGTGCCGGTCTCGCTTGCGCCGCCTGCGCCCGCACGTCCGACGCGCCTGACGGCATCCGCGCCGCCCGCATCCGCGCCGCTCGCATCCGTGCCGCTCGCGTCCGTGCCGGTCTCGCTTGCGCCGCCTGCGCCCGCACGTCCGACGCGCCGGCCCGCGTCCGTGCGTCTGCGATCGCTCGTGTGCCTTGTTGATGTGGGCCGCGCTTCGGGTTCGCTTTGCGGGGCGTGTTGGCGAAATGGGCTTGGCAACGACGTGAAGGCTGGTGTGGCGGGTGTTGGGGGAGGAGTGGCGATCGGGGGTGTGGGCGAGGGTGCTGGAGGTCCCGGGGTGGACGGGACCAATGTCCCTGTTCGGGAGGGGCGGGACTGGGAAAAGTGGGACGGGTGCACGGATCTTGCCCGAACCACTGTGAGTGGAGAGCACGATGAGCGCAACGGAGACGGGACTGGTTCGCGGGCGGTTGCGGGTTGCCATGCTCGCGTTGGCCACTGTTGGGTTCGCGGTCAATTTTTGGGCCTGGGCGTTGCTCAGTCCGCTGGCGCCCAAGTTCAAAGATGCGCTGCACCTCAGCTCGTTTCAGCAGGCGCTGCTGGTCGCCGTGCCCGTGGTTGTCGGGTCGCTCGGGCGGATTCCGGTCGGGGCGCTCACGGACCGGTACGGCGGGCGGGTCATGTTTCCGCTCGTCTCGCTGATCACGATCGTCCCGGTGCTCTTCCTTGGGCTGTCGGGGCACACCTCGCTGGCCGGGCTGCTCGTCGGCGGGTTCTTCCTCGGCATCGGCGGGACGACGTTCGCGGTCGGGGTGCCGTTCGTCAACAACTGGTTTCCGCCGGAGCGGCGAGGGCTGGCTACCGGGATCTTCGGCGCCGGCATGGGCGGGACGGCCATCAGCGCCCTCACGACCGTCAAGCTCGTCAACGCCGGCTCCACCGCGACGCCGTTCGTCGTCACCGCGATTGTTTTGGCCGTCTACGCCGTGCTCGCATGGCTGATCCTGCGGGACGCGCCCGGGCGGGCCGTCCCGGCCCAGCCGCTCCGCCAGCGCCTCGCCGCCGCCGTCAAGCTTCGTATCACCTGGCAGGCCTCGGTGCTGTACGCGGTGGCGTTCGGCGGGTACGTCGCGTTCTCGGTCTACCTGCCGGCGTACCTGAAGACCGCCTACGGACTGGCCCAGGCCGACGCGGCCAACCGGATGGCCGGGTTCGTCATCCTCGCGGTCGTGATGCGGCCCGTCGGCGGCTGGCTGTCGGACCGCTTCGCCGCGTCCCGGGTCCTCGCCGTCGCGCTGGCCGTCGTCGCCGCCGGCGCGGTCGTGCAGGCCTTCACACCGGGCCTCGCACCACTCGGTACCATCGCGTTCCTCTCCATGGCCGCCGCCCTCGGGACCGGCAGCGGGGCCACCTTCGCCCTCGTGGCGCAGCGGGCGCCGCAGAACATGGTCGGCTCCGTCACCGGGGTCGTCGGCGCCGCCGGCGGGCTCGGCGGGTTCGTGCCGCCGCTGGTCATGGGGGTCGTCTACGAGCAGTACGGCTCCTACGCGATCGGTCTGGCCGCGCTGGCCGTCGTCGCGCTCGGAGCGCTCGCGCTCACCGTGACCGCCGTCGCCGCCGCGTCGGCCGCGCGCCCGGGGCGGACGGCCGCCAGTGTGTGAGTACTGCGGCAACCTCATCGGGGACGTGCCGGCCGCGCCGGGGAACCTCGGGCCGCCCGGCTGGGAGGCCGTCGAGCAGGGTCGGGCCGGGTCGGCAGCAATGTGTGAGAAGGAGTCGTGACCGTGGCTGGCCGCAACAAAAACGCCGGAAACAAGAACGCCGGAAACAAGAACGCCGGAAACAAGGACGTCGGGCTGGATGACGGGCTCACCGACGCGCTGGTGTCCACGCGCCGGTACTTCACGAAGGGTGAGGTGTCCGCGGACCTGCGCACGCTGCACCAGATCGGCGGGCGCCAGGCCGACGTGTTCTACCGGGACCGCTGGTCGCACGACAAGGTGGTCCGCTCGACGCACGGCGTGAACTGCACCGGGTCGTGCTCCTGGAAGGTGTACGTCAAGGACGGCATCATCACCTGGGAGTCCCAGCAGACCGACTACCCGAGCGTGGGCCCGGACCGCCCGGAGTACGAGCCGCGCGGCTGTCCCCGCGGCGCCGCCTTCTCCTGGTACACCTACTCGCCGACCCGCGTGCGCTACCCCTACGTCCGCGGCGTGCTGCTGGAACTGTTCCGGGAGGCCAAGCGGCAGCACGGCGGCGACCCGGTCGCGGCCTGGGCCGACATCGTGTCGGACCCGGAGAAGGCCCGCCGCTACAAGTCCGTGCGCGGCAAGGGCGGCCTGGTCCGGGCCAGCTGGGACGAGGCCGTCGAACTGGTCGCGGCCGCGCACGTGCACACCATCGAGGCGTTCGGCCCGGACCGGCTCGCCGGGTTCTCGCCGATCCCGGCGATGTCCATGGTGTCGCACGCCGCCGGGGCCCGGTTCTACAACCTCATCGGCGGCTCGATGCTGTCGTTCTACGACTGGTACGCGGACCTGCCCGTCGCGTCACCGCAGATGTTCGGCGACCAGACCGACGTGCCCGAGTCCGGCGACTGGTGGGACGCCGGCTACCTGATCATGTGGGGCTCGAACCTGCCGGTGACGAGGACCCCGGACGCGCACTGGATGGCCGAGGCCCGCTACCGCGGCCAGAAGGTCATCGCCGTCGCGCCCGACTACGCCGACAACGTCAAGTTCGCCGACGAGTGGCTGCCGGCCCAGCCCGGCACCGACGGCGCCCTGGCGATGGCCATGGGCCACGTGGTGCTCAAGGAGTTCTTCGTCGACCGGCCGGTCCCGTACTTCACCGACTACGTCCGCCGCTACACCGACCTGCCGTTCCTGGTCGTCCTGGACGACGCGGGTGACGGCACCTACAGGCCCGGCAAGATGCTCACCGCGGCCGACCTGCCCGGCGCCCTCGCCGAGACGGAGCACGCCGCGTTCAAGACGGTGCTCCTCGACGACGACGGCACACCCGTGGTCCCCAACGGCTCGCTCGGCTTCCGCTACGGCGAGGCCGGGGCCGGCAAGTGGAACCTCGACCTCGGCGATGTGAGCCCGCGACTGTCCTGTGCCGGCGGCGAGGCCGTCGAGATCGAGCTGCCCCGCTTCGACACACCGAGCGGTGCGGCCGCGCCCGTGCGCCGCGGCGTGCCCTGCCGGCGGATCGGTGAGCACCTCGTGACGACGGTGTTCGACCTGCTGCTGGCCCAGTACGGAGTAGGGCGGGACGGGCTGCCCGGGCAGTGGCCGAGCGGCTACGACGACGCCGGCTCGCCCTACACCCCGGCCTGGCAGGAGACCATCACCGGCGTGCCCGCGGCGGCCGCGGCCCGCATCGCCCGGGAGTTCGCGGCCAACGCCGAGGAAACCAAGGGCCGCTCGATGATCATCATGGGGGCCGGGACCAACCACTGGTTCCACTCCGACACGATCTACCGCTCGTTCCTGACCCTGACCACGCTCACCGGGTGCCAGGGCGTCAACGGCGGCGGCTGGGCGCACTACGTCGGCCAGGAGAAGGTGCGCCCGATCACCGGCTACAGCGTGCTGGGGACGGCGTCCGACTGGTCCCGGCCCGGCCGTCAGATGATCCAGACGGCTTATTGGTACCTCCACACGAACCAGTATCGCTACGACCCGTTCTCGGCGGCCACGCTCACCGGCAGTACCAATGGAAGCGTCTTTGCTGGTAAAAGCACTGCCGACCTGATCGCCGCGTCGGCCCGGATGGGTTGGATGCCGTCGTTCCCGCAGTTCGACCGCAACCCGCTGCATCTGGCCGACGAGGCCGCCGCGGCCGGGAAGCCGGTCGCCGAGCACGTCGTCGACGAGCTCAAGTCCGGGCGGCTGCGCTTCGCGTGCGAGGACCCGGACGCGCCGGAGAACTTCCCGCGGGTGCTGACCGTCTGGCGGGCCAACCTGCTCGGCTCGTCGGCGAAGGGCAACGAGTATTTTCTGCGGCACCTGCTCGGGACCGACCACGCCGTGCGGGCCACGGAGGCGCCGCCCGAGGCCCGGCCCCGCGACCTCGTGTGGCGGGACGAGGCGCCGACCGGGAAGCTGGACCTGCTGCTGTCGCTGGACTTCCGGATGACCTCGACGACGGTGTACTCCGACGTCGTCCTGCCGGCCGCGACCTGGTATGAGAAGCACGACCTGAACACGACCGACATGCACCCGTTCGTGCACTCGTTCAACCCGGCCATCGCGCCGCCGTGGCAGACCCGCACCGACTGGGACGCGTTCATGTCCATCGCGAAGGCGTTCAGCAGCCTCGCGGCCGGGCGGCTCGGCAAGCGCACGGACCTCGTCACGGCCCCGCTGTTGCACGACACCCCGGACGAACTCGCCTACCCGCACGGCCGGGTCGTCGACTGGAAGGCCGGCGAGTGCGAGCCGATCCCGGGCCGCACGATGCCGAAGCTCATCCCGGTCGAGCGGGACTACGGTGCGATCGCCGAGAAGATGGCCTCGCTCGGCCCGCTGCTCGACACGCTCGGTGCGACCACGAAGGGGGTCACGTTCCGGGTCGAGCGCGAGCTGGAGTACCTGCGGCACAAGAACGGCGTCGCGCCCAACGGGCGTCCCTCGATCGCCCGGGACGTGCAGGCTTGTGAGGCCATCCTGGCTCTGAGCGGTACCACCAATGGGCATCTGGCAACGCAGGGCTTCAAACAGCTCGAACGCCAGACCGGACAGCGGCTGGCCGACCTGGCCGCCGAGCACGAGGGCAAGCAGATCACGTTCGCCGACACCCAGTCGCGGCCCACGCCCGTCATCACGTCGCCGGAGTGGTCGGGCTCGGAGGCCGGCGGCCGGCGGTACTCCCCGTTCGTCATCAACGTCGAACGCCTCAAGCCCTGGCACACGCTGACCGGCCGGCAGCACTTCTACCTGGACCACGACTGGATGGCCGAGCTCGGCGAGTGGCTGCCGACCTACCGGCCGCCGCTGAACATGCAGGCGCTCTTCGGCGAACCGGCCGTCGGGAACCAGGGCGAACTGGGCATCACGGTGCGGTACCTCACCCCGCACAACAAGTGGTCGATCCACTCGGAGTATCAGGACAACCTGTTCATGCTCTCGCTGTCGCGCGGCGGCCAGACGATCTGGATGTCCAAAGAGGACGCCGCGAAGATCGGGGTGCACGACAACGACTGGATCGAGGCCGTCAACCGCAACGGTGTCGTCGTCGCCCGGGCCATCGTGTCGCACCGCATGCCGGAGGGGACCGTCTACATGCACCACGCCCAGGACCGGCTCATCGACGTGCCCCGGACCGAGACCAACGGCCGGCGCGGCGGCATCCACAACTCCCTGACCCGGCTGCTCATCAAGCCGTCGCACCTGATCGGCGGCTACGCCCAGCTGTCGTTCGCGTTCAACTACCTGGGCCCGACCGGCAACCAGCGCGACGAGGTCACCGTGATCCGCCGCCGCTCGCAGGATGTGGAGTACTGACATGCGCGTCATGGCGCAGATGGCGATGGTGATGAACCTCGACAAATGCATCGGCTGTCATACCTGCTCGGTCACGTGCAAGCAGGCGTGGACCAACCGCAGCGGCGTCGAGTACGTGTGGTTCAACAACGTCGAGACCCGGCCCGGGCAGGGCTATCCGCGCCGCTACGAGGACCAGGAGACGTGGAAGGGCGGCTGGACCCTCAACCGGCGCGGCCGGCTCGCACTCAAGGGCGGCGGCCGGTTCAAGAAGCTGCTCACCATCTTCTCCAACCCGAAGCTGCCCGCGATCGACGACTACTACGAGCCGTGGACCTACGACTACGAGACGCTCACGAACGCGCCGCTGCAGGAGCACACGCCGGTCGCCCGGCCCAAGTCGCTGCTGTCCGGTAAGGACATGAAGATCTCGTGGTCGGCCAACTGGGACGACGACCTCGGCGGCTCGCCTGACCACGGCGACAAGGACGTGCTGCTCAAGGGTATCGCCGACAAGGTGAAGTTCGAGTTCGAGCAGACGTTCATGTTCTACCTGCCCCGCATCTGCGAGCACTGCCTCAACCCGTCCTGCGCCGCGTCGTGCCCGTCGGGGGCGATCTACAAGCGGGAGGAGGACGGCATCGTCCTGGTCGACCAGGACCGCTGCCGCGGCTGGCGGATGTGCGTGTCCGGGTGCCCATACAAGAAGGTGTACTTCAACCACCGTACCGGCAAGGCCGAGAAGTGCACGTTCTGCTTCCCGCGGATCGAGGTCGGCATCCCCACCGTGTGCTCGGAGACGTGTGTGGGGCGGCTGCGGTACATCGGGCTGATGCTCTATGACGCCGACGCCGTCCTCGCGGCCGCATCCACAGTGGACGAGCACGACTTGTACGAGGCCCAGCGCAAGGTGTTCCTGGACCCGAACGACCCCGCGGTCGCGGCCGCCGCCGAGCGGGCCGGGATCCCGCGGGACTGGGTCGAGGCGGCCCGGCGCTCACCGGTGTACGCGCTCATCAACACGTACAAGGTCGCCCTGCCGCTGCACCCGGAGTACCGCACCATGCCGATGGTCTGGTACATCCCGCCGCTGTCGCCGGTCGTCGACGTCGTGCGCGACACCGGCCACGACGCCGAGGACCGCGGCAACCTGTTCGCGGCCATCGAGGCGCTGCGCATCCCGGTCGACTACCTGGCCCAGCTGTTCACGGCGGGCGACCCGGCCCCGGTCGACGCGGCCCTGCGCCGCCTGGCCGCGATGCGCTCCTACATGCGCGACATCAACCTCGGCCGGGACGCCGACGAGTCGATCGCCAGCGCCGTCGGGATGACGGGCGAGCAGGTGTACGGCATGTACCGGCTGCTGGCCCTCGCGAAGTACGACGAGCGGTACGTCATCCCGCCCGCCCACGCCGAGCAGGCGCACGCGCTGGAGGAGCTGGCCACCGAGTGCTCCCTGGACTACGAGGGCGGCCCGGGCATGGGCGGCTCCGGCCCGTTCGGCGAGTCGTCCGGCGGCCCGGCCCCGATCGCGGTGGAGAACTTCGTGATGCTCCGCGACCGGCAGACCAGCGACACGGTCGTCGACCCGGCCGACAAGGCCCGCCGGGTCAACCTGCTCAACTGGGACGGCAAGGGCCGGCCCGAGGGACTCTTCCCGGATCGGAGCGAATCGTGAACCCGGCCGTCCGGCAGGCCCAGTCGCTGCTGCTGGGCTACCCCGATCCGGTACTGCTCCAGCGACTCCCGCTGCTGCGCCGCGTCGCCGACCCGCACCTGGACCGGTTCCTCGACCACCTGGAGCGCACGCCCCTGCCGGCGCTGGCCGCGGACTACGTGGCCACGTTCGACCACCGCCGCCGCTGCTGCCTGTTCCTCACGTACTACACGCACGGCGACACCCGCAACCGCGGCATGGCGCTGCTGCGGCTCAAGCAGACGTACGCCGCGGCCGGGCTCCACCTCACCGAGGAGGAGCTGCCGGACCACCTCGCCGTGCTGCTGGAGTATGCCGCCGCCGACCCCGGGACCGGCCTGGCCCTGCTCGAGGAGCACCGGGCCGGCCTGGAGCTGCTGCGGGTGGCCCTGCACGACGCCGGCTCGCCGTGGGCGGCGGTGCTGGACTCCGTCTCGGCGACCCTGTCCCCGCTCCCGGGCGACCAGCGGGTGGCCGTCGCCCGCCTCGCGGCCCAGGGCCCGCCCGCCGAACAAGTCGGCCTGACTCCGTATCTGGGGGCTTCGCGATGAACGTGCTGCTGTGGATCGTCGTGCCCTACGTGGCCCTCACCCTCTTCGTCGTCGGGCATGTCTGGCGGTACCGCTATGACAAGTTCGGCTGGACCACGCGCTCGTCACAGCTGTATGAGCGGCGCCTGCTCCGGCTCGGCAGCCCCATGTTCCACTTCGGCATCCTGCTGGTCGCCCTCGGCCACGTCGGCGGCCTGCTCATCCCCGAGTCGTGGACGGAGGCGGCCGGGATGAGCGAGACCGCCTACCACGCCGTGGCCGTCGGCCTCGGCACCGTTGCCGGCGTCCTCACCCTCGCCGGCGCCGCGATCCTCGTCTACCGCCGCCGCACCGTCGGCCCGGTCTTCTCGGCCACGACGACCAACGACAAGATCATGTATGTGCTGCTCGTCGGCACCATCGTGCTCGGCCTCGGCACCACCGTCCTTGGCAACCTCACCGGCGACCCGCACGACTACCGCCAGTCCGTCTCACCGTGGTTCCGCTCCATCTTCTACCTGCAGCCGAAGCCGGATCTGATGGCGCAGGCCCCGATCGGCTTCAAACTGCACGCCCTGGCCGCGTTCACGCTGTTCGCGTTCTGGCCGTTCAGCCGCCTGGTCCACGTGTTCTCGGCCCCACTGGGCTACCTGACCCGCCCGTACATCGTGTATCGCAGCCGCGACCGCCAGCTCGGCGCCCGCCCGGCCCGCCGCGGCTGGGAGCGGGTGCAGTGACGGCCCACGCTGCCGTACGAGCACAGCCACGGCGATCCCGTGAAGGCCGTCAGCATCCCCGGTTGACGTGGGCGCGGCGCCGATCGCGGTGGGTGTCAGTAGCCCAGGTTGACGTGGGCGCGGTGGTGGTCGGCGCGTTCGATGAGGTCGACGAGGCCCTGCGCGTAGTCGGCGCCGGAGATGGCGCCGCCGTCGTCGGGCTGGACGGCGACGTCGGAGCCGAGGCGGTAGCGGCCCAGGCGCTCGCCGGGGACGTAGGAGCCGAACTTCGCGGCCGGGCTCACGAACACCCAGTCGACGGTGTCCGCGGTGGCCGGGAGGTCCTCGGTGACGAGGGCGGCGGCCGCGCGGATCTCGTCGTGGAACTCGGCCGGGGCGTGGCTGAGGTCCTCCACGAAGCGCGGCGCGCCGGGGGCCGGGCGCAAGGACGAGAAGCCGCCGACGATGTACAGCGGAGCCTGCGCGGCCGCCGCCAGCCGGGCGATCTCCAGGTAGACCGCCCGGAACGGGCCGGCCAGGAGGCCACGCGGGGCCAGGGCGCCGACCACGGCGTCGGCCCCGGCGACGGCCGCGGACACGGCTTGCGCGTCGGCGGCGTCGCCCTGGACGTAGGTCACGCCCGGCACCGGCTCGGCCGGCCGGGAACGGCTGAACGCCGTGACCTCGTGACCGCGAGCCGCGGCCTCCGCGACGATGGCCGAACCGGCGTATCCGGTGCCGCCGATGACGGTGATACGGGACATGGTATGCCTTCCTGAGATGCGGTCGCTCCGGTTACCGTAAGAGACCAGGTCTCCGGCGGGAAGAAGGCACTTTGTGGTAACCACGCAGGTCGAGTCGCTGTTCGGCGGTGACCCGTATCACGCCGACTGCCCGACCCGGCGCATCCTCGACCGGATCGGCGACCGGTGGACCGTGCTCGTCGTCGGTGTCCTCGGCGACGGCGACGCCCGCTTCTCCGAGCTCCGGCGGCGCGTCGAGGGCGTCTCGCAGAAGATGCTGACCCAGACGCTGCGCGGGCTGGAGCGCGACGGGCTCGTCCGCCGGACGGTCCACGCCGAGGTGCCGGTGCGGGTGGAATACGCGCTCACCGACGCCGGTCGCACCCTGCTGGGGCCGCTCCGGGCGCTGCAACAGTGGTCGATCGAGCACCTCGGGGCCGTGTCGGCGGCGCAGGAGGCGTACGACCGGGCGGAGTGAAGCCGCATCAGGGTGGCTCCGATTGGGCACACTGGACATATGCCCCTGCCACTGCCTCGCCTGTCCAACGTCGTCGACCTGGCCATGTCCGCCGCCGGGACGGCCGTCGGCACCGTCGCCGCCGTCGTCGCGCTGCCGGGGCGGGTGGTGCGGCTCGTCGACGGGGCCGAGGTGCTGCTGGCCCGGGCGACCGCGGCCGTGGACACGGTGGACGAGACCATGATCGAGGTGCGGCGGACGGCGGCGGCGGCCGACGCGCTCGTCGTGCGGTCCGCGGAGATCGCGGCGGCGGCCGACGCCCTGGTCGCGCGGTCGGCCGAGATCGCGGCGGGGGCCGACGTGCTGGTCGCGCGGTCGGTCGAGATCGCGGCCGGGGCGGAGGCGGTGGCCGCGCGGGCGGCCGCGACGGCCGGGACCGCCGAGGGGCTCCTCACCGCCTACGAGCCTTCGCTGCGCCGGTTCGTCGACAACCTGTCGGCCGACGAGGTCACGGCCGCGATCCGGATGGTCGACGAGCTGCCGCGGCTCGCCCACCACCTCAACACCGACGTGATGCCGATCCTGGCCACCCTCGACAAGGTCGGGCCCGACATCCACGAACTGCTCAACGTCACCCGCGACCTGCGGCAGGCCATCGTCGGGATTCCCGGCTTCGGCATGCTCCGCCGCCGTGGTGCGGCCAGCGAGGCCGACGAGGCCTAGGAGGTCTGCGGGACCAGCTGCCGGGCCGCCCGCGTGCCGGCTACGGCGACCGCGGCCGCGTTCGTGCACACCACGATGACGATGCCGGCCCAGACGTGCGCGGCCGGGACCTGGCCCAGGATGACCGCACCGGCCAGGGCGGCCAGCACCGGGTGGACGCTCTGGACCAGGCCGAAGAAGCGCGGCGGGACCCGGCGCAGGGCCACGACATCGGCCGCGTAGGGGACGACCGAGCACAGCACGCCCGCGCCGAGCGCGTAGGCCAGGCCGGCCGGCGTGAACCGGCCCTGGGCCAGCACGACGATCGCCACCGGCAGGTACAGCAGCGCCGCCACCGTCGTGCCCACCGCCGGTCCCTGCAGGCCGGGCAGGCGGGCCCCGACCAGGCGGTTGAGCATGATGTAGGCCGCCCAGCAGGCCCCGGCCAGCAGACCCAGGCTCAGGCCCACCACGTCGGTGCTGGAGCCGGGCAGCACCAGCACGTAGACGCCGGCCCCGGCGACCACCGCGCACACCAGGTCGATCGGGGTCCGGGAGCCGCACAGCGCCACCGCGAGCGGCCCCAGGAACTCCAGCGTGACCGCGAGCCCCAGGCCGACCCGGTCGACCGCGGTGTACAGGCTGATGTTCATCACCGCGAAGACCAGGCCCAGCAGCAGCGCCGGCCACCACTGTGCCCACGTCATCCGGCGCAGGTTCGGCCGCGCCACCGGCAGCAGCACGGCCGCGGCCACCAGCTGGCGGACCGCGACGACGCCGGCCGGCCCGATCGCCGGGAACGCGCGGGCGCCCAGGGCCGCACCCACCTGGTTGACGGACGCGCTCGCGACCATGGTCGCGACGGCGCCGCCGGTGCCGAGATTCAGCCTGCTCACAACCTCGATTCTGGGCCGGTCCCGCGGGTCGCGGAAATGCGTGGGGCGCGGGATTCATACGCTGTACGCATGGATCTGGAGCTGCGGCAGCTGCGCGCGTTCGTCGCCGTGGTCGAGGCCGGGACGTTCACGGACGCGGCGGCGACGCTGGGCATGTCCCAGGCCGCGGTGTCGCGGGCCGTGGCCGGGCTCGAGGTGGTGCTCGGCGCGCGGCTGCTGCACCGGACCACCCGGCACGTGCGGCTGACCGCGACCGGCACCCAGGTGCTGGCCCGGGCCCGCGCCGTCCTCGACGAGGTTGCCCACCTGCGGCGATCCGTCGAGCGCAGCCGTACCGAGCTGCGGGTCGGCTACGCCTGGGCGGCGATGGGCCGGCACACCCGCCGCATCCAGCGGAACTGGGCGCAGTCGCATCCGGGGGTACCGCTCGTTTTCGTCCAGCACAACTCGCTCGCGGCCGGGCTGACCGACGGTACCGCCGACATCGCCGTGGTCCGCCGGCCGCTTGAGGACCCCCGCTTCGCGACCGCCGACGTCGGCCTCGAGCACCGCCTGGCCGCCGTGTCCACCGACCACACCCTGGCCCGGCGGCGCACCGTGCGGCTGGCCGAGCTGGCGCGGTACACCGTGGCCATGGACGAACGCACCGGCACGACCAGCCTCGGACTGTGGCCACCGGGCGCGGAACCGGCGGCGGTGCGGGCGACGCACGGTACCGACGAGTGGCTCACCCTGATCGCGGCGAACCAGGCCGTGGGCGTCACCTCGGAAGCGACCGCCCACCAGAACCCGCGCCCCGGTGTCGCATATCGCCGCATGAGCGACGCACCCCCGATCGAGGTCCGGCTGGCGTGGTGGCGCGACGACCCGCCCGCCCACCTCGACGACCTGGTGGAGCTGACCCGGGCGGCGTACCGCGGCGATCGGTGACGCCTGGGCATCGGGGCCGATCGAAGGCTCGGGTATCCTTCCGCGCATGAGTCTGCCGGAGCGGACGGCGATCCTGGAGGCGATGCACCGCGAGGCGGAGGTCGGCGAGCAGACCCTGGCCCCCAACAACTACCTCGTGCTCGTCGCACCCGGCGACCTCGAAGGCCTCGTGCCGTTCGCGGGCCCCCTCGCACGGGCGCAGGCCGAGTTCCTCGCCGAACAGCGCTGGGGCATCGTCGACGAGGTCGTCGTCAACCTGCAGCCCGACGACACGATCCCGCCGGGCGGCTTCCGGGTCCTGGCCGACGTGCGCAAGGGCCGCACCCGCCGCGAGGACGAGGCCGGCCCGGGCGTCGGTCTGCTCATCGACGACGGGCGGCGCTACACCATGCAGTCCGGCGAGACCATCATCGGGCGCGGGCGGCAGGCGGACCTGCGGGTGCGGGACGAGGGCGTCTCGCGGCGGCACGCGTCGTTGCGGTACGACGGGAAGAATTTAGCTTTGATGGACCTCGGCTCGACCAACGGCACCCTGCTCAACGGCCGCCCGGTCACCGAGCCGACCCTCGTCAACCGCGGCGACGTCATCACCCTCGGCGGCGTGACCTTGACCGTCGAAGCGGCCCGCTGAGCGTCGTCACGCATCGGTCGCCGGCGAAAGCGCGGCGGTGCGCGGCCCGGTGTGCGGCAGGCGGCTCACGATCTTGCCGGCGTGCTCGTCGAGCAGGCGCGACATGAGCTGCTGCGCGTAGCCGAACCCGAGCGCGTAGGCCAGGATCTGCCGCTGGGTGTCGAGCTGCGACAACCCCGGGACGAACTCCCCGCCCAGCAGCATCAGCCCCGTCACCGCCGTGAACGCCCCGAGCGGCAGTTTGAAGAACGCGAGCGCGATCGGGATATCGTACGGCGTCGGGATCGCCTGCACCCGCCGGATCGAGAAGGCCGCCGCGGCCGCCCCGCCGAGCAGCCCCAGCCCAGCCACGATCAGCACGTCCTCGGCCGACTCCCGCCGACCCGCGTCGCCCGCCCCGCTCGGGCAGACCTTCACCGTCTCCTTGGGCGTGAAGCACAACGGCATCGCCCTGGGCCGGAACGCGACAAGCGTCGTCATCGCGGCCATCAGCAGGAACAGCAGGATCGCGCACTTCACGACCAGGTTGCGCAGCGACCGGATCCGCATCTGAATTTGATCCTCGGCCTGGAACCCGGCCCGCAGCGCCTGCTTGAACCGCACCGGATCGACATAGCGCGACCGCTGCCGCTCCTGATCGAGCTGCTCGGCGTCCTTGCGCTGCGGGTCGTCCGCGTCGAGCGTCGCCCGCGCCCGCGCCACCACGGACGGCGTCAGCGTGCAGATCTGCGCCGGCGGGAGCAGATCGACCAGGAAGAACTCCGCGGCGTGCACGTTCTCGAACGCTGCGACCACCGACAACCCCCGCCAGTGATCCAGCGGCGAGCGCCCCCACCGGCGCCGCTTGGCGATCGCGGCATCGGCCTTGGCGAGAAAGTCGCGGACGGCCTGAACCCGCGCCGCGTCCCCGGCGTGCGGCACCCGCTCCGCGACGGCAACCTCCAGGTTGTGCCGAGTCTGGTCGATGCGCACCTTGAGGTCCTGCGCCCACTGCTCCCGCAACACCCGCCCGTCCGCGCTCTGCTCGGGCCGCGCATCCGCTTCCGTCTTCACGTGCACATCTGACGGACGGACCGCCCGCGTCGCGCAGCCGTCGGGGTCGTCCGTTCAGGCCACAAAGTCCGGGCCTTCCATTGGTAGGGTTGGACGGCATGACGCGCTCCGCGGACTCGCTGGGCAACGCCCGGGAAATCCTGCTCGGCAAGCGGTCCCCGACGCTCAAGGTCCTCGACAAGCTCCTCGGCGTCGGCATCCTCGCCGCCGGCCCCCTCGGCCTGACCACCGGGCAGCCTTGGCTGCTCGCGGCGTGGGGCTGGATCGACCAGAAGAACGAGCTCATCACGCACCTTGACGCGCTGGTGGCGAAGGGCCGGGCGAAGCTGCGCAGATCCGCCGGCCGGCAGCGCCACGAGGTGCTCGCGGCCACGCATGCGGCGCTGGTGGTTTCCTCGTTCTTCCGGTCGATGCGGGAGGTTTTGGGGCCGATTTATGATGAGCTGCGGCTGACAGAGGAGGAGATAGCCGGCCTCGCCACAGGTGTGGTTCAGCCGGAACAGTTCCGGAGTGCGGTCGACTGGCTGTTGCGGGTTCCGGTCGGTCTGCCTTGGGCGGGCCGCGGCTTCGAGCGGAACCTTGCCTCGACGATCCGCGGTTACCACCTGTCTCTTGCCACAAACTGCATAGCGTTCTTCGGGAGCATCGACCGGTGGAACACGGCGTCGGGCGGCGTCGACGCAGGGCAGCTGGTTGACGCCGTTGTCGAACGAGCCGCCGAACGGTATCGGGCCGATTACCTCGCGCTGGCCGCCGACGTGCCGGAGTTCCGCATCTGGGCCGAGTTCGGTGAGCACACCGCGGAGCAGGATTCGCTGGCTCGCATTGAGGCGTTGACCAGCACGCTCGTGGGCGCATCGAAGGCGCCGCTGACAGCGATCCGGGCGATCAATCGGACAGTCTTGAGCAGCCCGATAGTCGATCTGGAGGAGATCACCACTGGGAGCACGGCAGTGCGGGTGCCGACCGTCGAGCGAGGGTACATCCCGCAGCACTATCGCTGGGCCGTGATGGGCCATTCCTCACTGCCGTCGCAGGAGCACTGGTGGCAACAGCAGCCGTTGGGAACGGACCTGGCCGGGCTGGTCGCGGCGCACGTTGCGTCGCCGGCGGGCGCCGAACGGCCCCTTGTCGTGCTCGGTCACCCTGGCAGCGGGAAGAGCCTGTTCACAAAGGTGTGCGCGGCCCGGCTATCCGCGAACGACGCCTTCATCCCCGTACGCGTCCCGCTGCGGGACGTTCCGGAGCCGACGGCAAGCGTGTACCGGCAGATCGAGGACGTCCTGCGCGAAGCCACCCATGGCCGGGTGGAGTGGCGGGAACTCTGCGAGGCGAGCGCGAACTGTGTACGGGTCGTGCTGATCGACGGCCTGGACGAGCTGATGCAGGCCACCGGTGCCACCGAGTCGAAGTACCTGCGCAACGTCATGGACTTCCAGGAGCGGGAGACGGCCGCCAGCGGACCGGTTGCCGTCATCGTCACGTCTCGGACGCTCGTAGCCGATCTGGCCGCGATACCGGAGGGTTGCCTGGTTGTGCGGCTCGAGGAGTTCACCGACGAGCAGATCGACACGTGGACCGACCGCTGGGCCGAGCGCTTGAACGAGGCGAACGCGTTGGATACCGCTCACGGTGAGGTACGTGCGGTATACGCGGAGACCCTGCGGGGGTATGGCGAACTGGCCCGCCAGCCCCTGCTCCTGTTGTTGCTGACGATCGTCGCCGCCGAACGGGAGCTGCCGGTCGACGGCACGTCCGCTGCTCTGTACGGCATGCTGCTTGACGACTTCGTCCGCCGCGAGCTGGTCCGGCCCGATAACCAGACGACGGGGATGGCCGATGGTGATCGGCGGGCCGCTGAGTTGTGGAAGCTCGGGCTCGTAGCATTCGGCATGGTCAACCGTGGCCGGCAGCATTTGGCGGAGCACGACCTGGAGGCGGATCTGCGAGCGCTGCCAGGTCCGGTCGCCACGACCCAGGTCCGTCCGCGGGACGCGGCCCGGGCGTTGGATCCGGCCCGCCGTATCATCGGCCGCTTCTTCTTCGTTCTGGCGGCCGAGGCCGATGCGGGCGCCGGCGGCAGAAGTTACGAGTTTCTGCACGCCACCTTCGCCGACTACCTTGTCGCCTTCCACGTCGTCGAGCTGCTGCGCGATGGTGCTGCCGCCCGCTCGGTGCGTTCCACGTCGCAGGTCTGGGACGACGATCTGCTGTTCGCACTGCTCTCACACACTGTTCTGGCCGGATATGGATCCCGGATCATCGACTTCTTCGCCGAGCAGGCCCGTGGTGACGAGCGCATCGCCGGAGTCCTGGAGCACATTGCCCGCACGGCCAAAGACCGGTGGTCCGCGGGCCGGCACTCTGGCTACGACCCATCGGGAATCCCGCCTCAGCAACGCCTCGCCACCTACTCTGCCAATGTTATTTCGCTACGTGTCGCATTGGCCGACGATCCGGTGCCCCTCCAGCGTCTCTGTCCGGCGGGCGTTGACCTGCGTAAGTGGTGGCGCGGGCTCGTGCATCTCTGGGATGCGGTGCTGACGAGCCCGTCAGTCTTCGACCACCTCTGGGTCGAGGACGGTGCGGAGCCGGCGGCAGCGTGGCGCTGGCACGCCGGCTATGTGGCCGACAAGGTGGCGATGGCCGCGCTCGAGGAAGGCCTGGCCATGCAGCTCGCTGTCGGTCGGACACTCATGCGGGGAGTCGTGTCTGAACACACCATCGATCAACGGAGTCCTCGAATCGCCCGCGATCTGGCGTCGTTTTACCTGTCCGGGGAGGTGTCACCAGAGGAACTGGCCCTGCTTGAGGCGCCGGCCAGCATACCTGCGGAGCTCCAGGATCTCGCGTTCGCCGTGGCGGCGCGAATCGCCACCGGCTAACGGGGGAGGAGGACCAGGCGGGACGTGGCGGAGCCGGTTGATTGGGCGGACCAGGCGGATGAGGCTTCGGCGAGTGGGACGGGCTCGTAGGTGACGGTCAGGCGGCCGGCGGCGGCGTGGGTGGCTATCGTGCGGATCGTTTCGGCTCGTTCGGGCTTCGTCAGGGAGTTGTTCGTGTAGCCCAGGATCTTCAGTGAGCCGCTGCGCAGGGTGGCTGAGTCGAACGGGGCGGTTGGTGAAGCTGAGCCGCCCAGGTTGACCAGGCGGCCGCCTGGTTGCAGCACCTGCAAGGCCGCGGCGGCCGGGATGCCGAACAACGGGTCCAGGATCAGGTCCAGTGGGCCGTCCAACGCGGCGCGCAGGCGGGACGCCAAAGCCGGGACCGTGTCGGTGTCGTACAAGGGGACCACGGCGTCGGCGCCCAGGGTGGTGGCCTGGAGCTGGGCCTGGGGGGAGCGGCAGGCGGCTACGACGCGGCGGGCGCCGAGCAGGCGGGCGATCTGGATCGCCGCCTGCCCGACGATCCCGCCGCCGCCGAGGACGAGCACCTGCTCGCCGTGGTGCAGGTCGCCGCACGAGGTGAGGGACTGCCACGCGGCTACCGCGGACAGGCCCAGTGCGGCCACCAGCGCCGGATCGGCATCGGGTGGGAGAGCCACGACGTCGTCCGGGGGTACTGTCGCGTACTCCGCCATGCTGCCGTCGCCGGGGCGCATGCCGGCGTCGGTCGCGAACCACACCGGCGTGCCGTCTTCCAGCGTGCCCACGCCCTGGACGCCGGGGACGTAGGGGACCGCGGGAGCGCCGAAGTAGGACGTGCCGGTGGCGCAGAGGACGTCCAGCGGGGTGATCGGGGCGGCGGTCACCGCGACCCGCAGACCGTCCACAGCGGACGGTGTGAAGAGGGACACCACTGGCGGTTGTCCACATTCGACGATGACGGCGGCTCGCATGGGGTCAGGTCGCGATGTCGGGGTACGGGAGGTTGAAGTGCTGGAGGCGCAGCGCGTACTGCTTCTGGAACTCCAGCGGCTCCTGGTTGTCGCGTTCGAACATCGCGATGAACAGCGTCAGCGTCAGGAACGGGTGGGCGCCGAGCTCGAACAGCTTCACGTAGTCGTGCCCGGCGAGCGCGGCCCGCTCGGTGTCGTCGAACGCCAGCCAGGTCGAGGCCTCGCCGGTGTGGGAGTTGAGCAGGGAGTTGGCCATCGTGGACTCCCACCAGGTGACGGTGCCCGCGGGGTCGGTGAGGTAGCGCTCGACCAGCTCCGGGTCGCGGTCCACCGTGAACAGGAACTTGTTCAGCAGATACTTAGACAAGGGAATCCCCCGACGGGTACCAGGTGAAGTATGCCTCCATCGTGTGGAACAGGTCGTAGGTGTCGACGTAGTCGGCCTTCCGGCCCGCGCCGGCGACGCCCATCATCAGCATGAAGTCCATGAAGCCGTGGGTGGCGTTGCCGGGGGAGTGCAGCGAGTCGAGGGTCACCTCGGACAGGCAGCCGTCCAGGTCGCCGTTGGCGATCCACTCCACCGCCCGGGCGTCGAACTCGGGGTCCGGGCCGTGCGGGCCGAACTGCCTGGGGCCGCCCAGCTCCAGCGAGAGGTGGCCGGTGCCGATGACGGCCACGCGCAGGTCGCTCGGCCAGGACGAGACCAGCTCGCGGATCGTCTCGCCCAGCTGGACGAAGCGCTTCGGCTGCGGCAGGGGCGGGGCGAAGATGTTGGTGTAGATGGGAACGATCGGGAGATCGGCCTCGGGGCGCAGGGTGATGATCGGGCACGTGATGCTGTGGTCGATCCGCAGCTCGTTGCTGAACGCCAGGTCGAAGCCGGCGTCGAGGCCCTCGCGCAGCATGTAGGCCGACAGGTCCTCCTGGCCGCGCAGCTTCATGCGGGGCAGGCCGAACTCGCGCTCCTCGTTGTACCAGTTCGCGTCGTAGAACGGGGCCTTGCCGATGAGGAACTGCGGCATGTTGTCCAGCCACAGCTGGTGGAAGTGGTCGGAGCCGACCATGACGAGCACGTCCGGGCGGGCCTTGGTCAAGGTCTCCCGAAACCGCTGGATCTTGGCCACCCACTCGTCGGCGAACGGCGGGCGGTCCTCGCCGACGGCCGTGCTGGCCTTGTAGTAGAACGGATGGTGCGTCGAGGCGATCACCGCGACGATGCGGGCCACGGCGGCTCCTTTCCCGAAAGTCTACGACGTATACCGAGCGTTGCGATCGACAGTCTTGTAAATCTCCAGCCCCAGGTTCGTCCGGCGCTCCTCGGCCAGGTGGCCCAGCAGACCGGCCGCGCGGGCCAGCAAAGCGAAGCCACGCAGCATCTCCACCGGCAGGCCCAGATCGGCCAGCGCGGCGCCGCAGACACCGGCGCCGTTGAGCGGCAGGGTGCGGCCGAGGACGGCGGGGTGGGCGCGGCCGATCGCCTCGAACAGTTGCAGATGCGGGCCGCGCAGCCCTTCCTCGGCGGCGATGGCGATCAGCACCGGCGTGCGGGGGTCCTGGACCTTGTGCACCGGGTGGCCGAGGCCGGGGACGAACTTGCCGGCCGAGCGTTGCTCCTGGACCGCGGCGAGCGCGAGCGCGTCCCAGTCGGCGGCACTTGCCGGCGCGACCTCGACCGAAGCGAGGACGCCGGCGAGGAAGCGGCCGCAGTCCTCCGTGACCCCCAGGAACCGGGAGCCGCCGCCCAGGAGGCCCGCGGCCAGAGCGCCCTGCAGCGCCTCGGGGGCACTGGCATAGGTGAGGCGCGCGGCGATCGCGGTCGGGGTGAAGCCGTGGTCGGCCAGGGCGACGAGGACGGCCTCGAACACCCGGGTCTCGCCGGGGGTGGGGCGGCGGCCGGCGACGAGCCAGAACGCGAGCTCGCCGAAGCCGACCTTCCCCATGAGGTCGGCGGCCAGATCGTGGCCCAGCAGGCGGATCTGGTCGGCGTCGGACGTGCCGATGCCGGTGGGGAAGCTCAGCTCTTCAGCCATTGCCGGATCTCCTCGCCGTGCTCGTCAAGACCGGGCGGCGGCAGCTGGTACCGCGCCGGCGTCGACGAGAACGTGATCGGGTTGCGCACGCCGGGCACGCCGCCGGTCACCACGACCGGATCGAGCCCGAGTGCCTCGGCGTAGGCCACGCCGCCGTCGATGGTGTTGATGGGCGCGCACGGGACCCCGGCGTCGGTGAGGAGCCCGAACCACTCGTCCTTGTCCTTGGTGGCGAGGACCTCGACCAGCAGCGGCCGCAGCGCCTCCCGGTTGGCGGTGCGGTCCTGGTTGTGGGCGAACCTAGGATCGTCCAGCAGATGCTCGAGCCCCAGGACACCGCACAGCTTGCGGAACTGCGGGTCGTTGCCGGCGATGACGATGAGCTCGCCGTCGGCGGTCGGCAGTGGCTCGTAGGGGAACAGGCTCGGGTGGGCGTTGCCCATGCGGAACGGGATGGTCCCGCCGGCGACGTATCCGCTGCTGTGGTTGACGAGCCCGGACAGCGCCGAGGACAGCAGGTTGACCTCGACGTGCTGGCCGTGGCCGCTCCCGGCCCGGCTGTGCAGCGCGGCGAGGATGCCGAGGCCGGCGTGCATGCCGGCCATCACGTCGAACACCGAGATGCCGGCCCGGTATGGCGGTCCGTCCGGGTCGCCGGTGAGGCTCATCAGGCCGGAGATGGCCTGGACCATGAGGTCGTAGCCGGGTAGGGACGCGCCTTTGGCTGTACCAAATCCGGAAATTGAGGCATAAATCAGGCCGGGGTTGTCCACCCGAAGCGTGTCGTAGTCCAGGCCGAAACGGCGCAGACCGCCGGGCTTGAAGTTCTCGATCAACACGTCCGCGCGCTGCGCCAGCGACCGGGCGGCGGCGAGATCCTCTTCCTGGCGGAAGTCCAGGGCAATCGACCGCTTGTTGCGGTTGATGCCGAGATAGTAGGTGGAGAGGCCGTCGCGGATCGGGGGCATCCACGTGCGGGTGTCATCCCCGCCCGGCCCCTCCACCTTGATCACGTCGGCGCCGAGGTCGGCCAGCAGCATCGTCGCGTACGGCCCCGCGAGGATCCGCGAGAAGTCCGCGACCAGCAGCCCGTCCAGTGGTCCCACGGCGCCTCCCTGACCGCTGTGCGGACGAATGTCCGCAACTCGCTGACACGATACACGACGAGCATTGACACGCTATAGGAGCGGATCCAGAATTCCACCACCCAACCAATCTGCCCGCCAGGCGGACGGATGTCCGAGATTGGAGCCCAAAGATGGGCGCTGTCATCTTCCGCAACGCTCTGGTCCTCACCATGGACGACACCCACACCGTGCTCCCCGGCACCGACGTGCTGATCGTCGACGAGCGCATCGCCGAGATCGGCGTCGGCCTCACCGCCCCCGAGGGCGCTCGGGAGATCGACGCGACCGGCGGCATCCTGATGCCCGGCATGGTCGACACCCACCGCCACATGTGGCAGACGGCCATGCGTGGCTACGGCGCCGACTGGACCCTGACCCAATACTTCGTCTGGTACTACCTCGAGTCCGGCAAGCACTTCCGACCCGAGGACATCCACGCCGGCAACGTCCTCGCGGCCTGGGAAGCGCTCGACGCCGGCGTCACCACGACCGTCGACTGGTCGCACGGTCTGCAGACGACCCAGCACGCCGACGCGGCCGTCGACGCGCTGGAGTCGGTCCCGGGCCGGTTCGTGCTCGCGTACGGCAACATCCAGCAGGGCCCGTGGCAGTGGTCGGCCGCGCCGGAGTTCCGCGACTTCGTCAGCCGCCGCATCACCGGCTCCGACCTGCTCGGCTTCCAGATGGCGTTCGACGTCACCGGCGACCCGACGTTCCCGGAGAAGGCCGCGTTCGAGGTCGCCCGCGAGCTGGGCGTGCCCGTGACGACCCACGCCGGCGTCTGGGGCGCGACCAACGACGACGGCATCCGGCTGATGCACGAGCACGGGTTCATGACCCCGCAGACCGTCTACGTGCACGCGGCGACGCTCGCCGACGACTCGTACCACCGCATCGCCGCGACCGGCGGCAGCGTGTCGGTGTCGACGGAGAGCGAGCAGAGCGCCGGGCAGGGGTACCCGCCCACCTGGGCCCTGCGCAACCACGACATCCCGGTGTCGCTGTCGATGGACACCAGCGTCTGGTGGAGCGGCGACCTGTTCTCGGCGATGCGCACGACGCTGGGCGCCGACCGCTCCCGCGAGCACCTGCAGGCCCACGCCCGCAACGAGACCGTCACCCACGCCCACCTGCGCGCCGAGCACGTCGTGGACTGGGCGACGAGGGGCGGCAGCAAGGCCCTCGGCCTCGATGACCGGATCGGGAGTCTGGAGACGGGCAAGAAGGCCGATGTGGTACTGCTGAAAAACGACTCGAGCCCCGTGATGTTCCCGATCCTCAACCCGTATGGCCACGTCGCCTTCCAGGCCCAGCGCGGTGACGTGCACACGGTCGTGGTGAACGGGCGGGTCGTGAAGCACGACGGCAAGCTGGTCGGCGCCGACCTGGCCAAGGCCCGCGCGGACGTGGAGCGCACGGTCGAGCACCTCATCTCCGTCATGGGCCAGGAGGCCTGGGCGAAGGGTATGAACCCGGATGTTCCGGAAACCAAGGTGACGGACAACCCTTACACCTACACCGACTGGGACGCCGGATCCGCGCAGTGAAACCATGGATCTGACCAGGATCTGAAAGGACAGCGATGCCACGCGATGCGGGACCGGACTTCATCGAGGCTCTCGCGCGCGGGCTGGACGTGGTGCGGTGCTTCAGGCCGGGCCGGCCGGTGATGACCCTCAGTGAGGTCGCCACCGCCACCGGCCTGGCCCGCCCCACCGCCCGGCGGATCCTGCTCACCCTGGAGGAGCTCGGCTACGTCCGCTCGGCCGCCGAGCGCGGGTTCACGCTCACCCCGCGGGTCCTGGAGCTCGGGATGGCCTACGTCAACGCGCTCAGCGTCTGGGACATCGCCCGACCGCACATGGAGCGCCTGGTCGCCGCGACCGGCGAGTCGACGTCGATGGCGCAGCTGGACGGCTCCGACATCGTGTACGTCGCCCGGGTCGCGGTCCCGAAGATCGTCACCCTGGCCGTCACCATCGGCACCCGGTTCCCGGCCCCGGCCACCTCGATGGGCAAGGTCATGCTCGCGGGCCTCACCCCGGACGAGCTGACCGCGGTACTCGCCGAGCCGAGCCGCTCCGGCATCGCCGCCCGCTGGCAGCCGTCCCGCGACGAGCTCGACACGGCTCTGCGCGAGGTCCGCACGAAGGGCTGGGCCCTGGCCGACCAGGACCTGGCCCCGGGCATCCGCTCGGTCGCGACCGGCATCCGCAACGGCGACGGCCGGGTCGTGGCCGCCCTGAACGTGACCGTCCACGCCGCCGAGACGACCGTCGAGCACCTCCTGGAACACCACCTGCCGCTGCTGCTGCGCGCGGCCGCGGACGTCAGCCACGACTGGTCCCTGCTCGACGCCGTCCCGCTCGCTACCGTAACGACGCGGTGACCTCCGCCGCGGTGGGCTGGGCGGTGCGGGCTCCCACCGCGGTCGTGGCCAGCGCGCCCGCGGCGCACGCCAGCCGGGCCGCGTCGTCGAGGGTGTGGCCGGTGTCCAGGGCCCAGGCGAGGGCGCCGCAGAAGGCGTCCCCCGCGCCGGTGGTGTCGACCGTGGCCACGCGGTGGCCGGGGATGTCGACGGTGCCCGCGCGGCGGTGAATCCGGCACCCGGCCGCGCCCAGCGTCACCACGACCGCTCCGGCCCCCGCGGCGAGCAGGGCTTCCGGGGAGCCGAGCACGGCAAGCTCGTGCTCGTTGGGCACGAGGACATCGGTCTGCCGCAGCAGAAGATCCGGCAGTGGTACAGCCGGTGCCGGATTGAGCACGAACGTCCACCCGCCCGTGGCGGCCCGGCGCGCGGCCTCGGCCACGGCGGCGAGCGGGACCTCGAGGCTGGCGAGCACGACCCCGGCCCCGGTGAGCGGCCCGACGTCGGCCGGCCCGAGGTTGGCGTTCGCACCCGGCACCACGGTGATGGCGTTCTCACCGGCATCGTCCACGAGCACGACGGCGAGCCCGGTGGGTGCGGTGTCGCGCACCACCCGGGACAGGTCCACAGAGGACAGTGACGCCGGGTCGAAGTCCGGACCCACGCGGGCGATCAGCGCGCACTCCCCGCCGAGCCGGGCGACCGCCGCGGCCTGGTTCCCGCCCTTGCCGCCGGGCCCCGTCGAGGACCCGGTCGCGATGACGGTCGAGCCCGGTGCGGCGATCCGCGGCACCCGCACGATCAGGTCACCGTTGACCGCCCCCACCACGACCACGCTCATGACAGCATGGCCAGCAGCGCGGCGTGCGTGGCGGCGTCCGCGGCGGCGAGCAGGCCACCGGCGCCGGAGAGCACCGGGCCGCCGCGCAGATCCGTCACCACACAGCCGGCCGCCGCGCACAGGGCGATGCCGGCCGCGAAGTGGACGCTGCCGCGCAGGTCGCCGTCGGTGAGGTAGGCGGCCCGGCGGCCCGTCGCCACCCAGGCCAGAGCCAGGGTGGTGGACAGGACGCGAGGGCGGAAACGGGCCTCGAACGCCGGGTCGGTGAGCAGGCCGGCGACGCGGATCGCGGGAGCGTTCGGGTATGGCGGGTCGAGGTTCAGGTCCACCAGGGTCGTGTGCGCGGATGGGGTGAGAGCGCCCTCAGTGGAGTACACCTGGCGGGAAAAGGGATCGGCGACGGCGGCGGTCACGGTCCGGCCGGAAGCGCGCAGCGCGACGTTGACCGCCACGGCCATCGTGCCGGCGGCGAAGTTGAGGGTGCCGCAGAGCGGGTCGACCAGCCAGGTCCGGGCGGCGTCCGGCGGGCCCGTACGGCCGCTCTCCTCGCCGGCGATCGCGTCGCCCGGGCGGGCCGCGCGCAGCACGTCGAGGATGGCCGCCTCGGCCTCCAGGTCCGCGGCGGTGGCAAAGTCGCCGCCGCCCTTGTCGACCCGGCCGACGTCGGTGCCGAAGCGCGCGCGCACCACGGCGGCGCCCGCCTCGGCGGCGGTCACGGCGATTTCGGCGTCGGTCAGCGGCACCGGGCGAGTCTACCGACCCGGGGCCCGGACCTTGATCTCCTGGAGGACCCAGCCGTTGCCGTCCGGGTCGCTGAAGGAGGCGAACGAGCTGTAGTCGGCGCGCTCCGGATGCGGGCCCGGCACCCGGCCCTCGTTCCCGGCGTGGTGGAACACCCCGCCGGCGTCGTGGAACGGCTCGCTCACGTCGACGCCGCGCTCGGCCAGCTCGGCCCGGGCCTTCTCGATGTCGGTGACGGTCAGCTGCAGGCCCTGCGCGGACCCGGGGCCGGCCGTCGTGAGCCGGTCGCCGAAAATGACCGAGCACTCGGAGCCCGGCGGCGTCACCTGGACGACCCGCAGCCCGTCGGGCGCCGGGAAGTCGGCGTCCAGCCGCCAGCCGAGCCGCGAGTAGAAGTCCTTGGCCCGGTCGGCGTCGGCGACGGGGATGACCACGACCTCGAGCTTGAAGTCCATGTCGTCGATCGTGCCCGCCGCCGGCGCCGCCCGGCCTCCCGTCGCGCGGGTGAGTGCTACAGGCCGAGCTCGTTGAACAGGTACAGCCAGATCTCGCTGCGGGTCGGGAACGCCGGGATCGCGTGGCGCAGGCGGTCGAGCGGGATCTCGCCGACGACCGCGATCGTGGCCGCGTGCAGGAAGTCGGCGACCTCCGAGCCGGTGATCGTGGCGCCGACGATGACCCGGCGGTCCTCGTCGATGACGAACCGGCTGGTGCCGGCCGCGCCCCGGCCGTAGTAGGAGCCGCCGGCGTTGCCCGACGTCGGCAGGTCCACGACGCGGACGGTGAGGCCGGCCGCGCGGGCCGAGGCCTCGGTGTAGCCGACCGCGGCGACCTGCGGGTCGGTGAAGATCACCCGCGGGGCGCCGGGGCCGTCGGCCAGGTGGGTGGCGGCCATGGGCTTGCCGAGGATGTGCCCGGCGGCCAGCGCGGCCTGGTACTTCGCCATGTGCGTGAACAGCGCGCGGCCGTTGAGGTCGCCGATGACGTACAGCCAGTCCTTGCCGGGGACGCGGGTGTGCTCGTCGACGGTGATGTATCCGCGCTCGGCCAGCCCGACCGAGTCCAGGCCGAGGCCCTTCGTCTCCGGCACCCGGCCGGTCGCGACCAGCAGCTCGTCGCCGGTGGCGGTGCTGCCGTCGCCCAGCGTGACGACGACCGTGTCACCGTCGCGGTGTACCGCCGTCGCCTTCTGCGCGGTGCGGATGTCGACGCCCTGCTCGCGCAGGGACGCGGTCACCTGCTCGCAGGCGAACTCCTCCTCGCGGGGCAGGAGCCGCCGCTCACCCTCGATCAGGGTGACCTTCGAGCCCAGCGACACGTAGGCCTGGCTGAGCTCCACGCCGACGACCCCGCCGCCGAGCACGACCAGGCGCCCCGGGACCGTCTTCGAGGTGGTCGCCTCGCGGTTGGTCCAGGGACTGGCCTCGGCGAGGCCCTCGATGGGCGGGAGGGCGGGGGCGGTACCCCCGGCCAGAATGACGGCCTTGCGCGCCGTCAGTGTCGTGTCGCCGACGATCACCCGCCGCTCGCCGTCCAGCCGGCCCCGGCCCCGGAACAGCACGATGCCACGCTCCTCCAGCCAGGGCAGCTGCCCGGCGTCGTCCAGGTCGCCGATGAGCTCGTCGCGCCGGGCCAGCACCGCGGCGGTGTCCAGCGGCCCGGTCACGGCCTCGCGCACGCCCGGCACGCGGCGCGCCTCGGCGAGCAGCTCACCCGGGCGGAGCAGGGCCTTCGACGGGATGCAGGCCCAGTATGAGCACTCCCCGCCGACCTTGCGGTCCTCCACGATCGCCACGTCGAGCCCGGCTTCGGCGAGCCGCCCGGCCACGACCTCGCCGCCCGGCCCCGCGCCGACGACGACGACGTCGAAGCTGCGTTCCTGCATCACGGATTTCCCTTCGCGTTCGGCCTGTTAGGTATGACCGTACGCGGGTTGTGGGCTTGCGCCGGGGCGGAACAATGCTCCATGACAGATCCGTAAGGGTTGGAGGCACCGGTGCAATTCCAGGACTACCTGGCGGCCATCATCTTTGGCGCCATCATCGGCATCGTGGCGCGGGTCATCCTGCCGGGCCGCCAGTCCATCGGCATCATCCTGACCGTGCTGATCGGGATGGGTGCGGCGGTGGCCGGGACGTGGGCCGCCGACCGCTGGGAGCTCTCCAGCGACAAGCACTTCACGGTCAGCGGCCACAACTACGACTGGCTGGTCGTCGGCGTCCAGGTCGGCATCGCGGTCGTCGGTGTGGGCCTCGCGGCCGCGTTGACCAGGCTGTTCCGCTCGGACGACGACCACCACCACTCGCACTACGACCGGTAGCGGTCACCGTTCGTTGAGCAGCCGGGCCAGGTGGGCCTGGTCCTCCAGGATCGCGGTGATGCGGGACTGGACGGCGTCCATCTGGCCGATCGTCTCGCTCGTCGTGTGAATGCCCGCGGAGACCGACCGGGCGCTGTCCTGGATGCCGGCAATCTGGTCGGCCACCTTCTGGGTCGCCGCCGCGGTCTCCCGGGCCAGGTCCTTGACCTCGCCCGCGACCACGGCGAAGCCCTTGCCGACGTCGCCGGCCCGGGCCGCCTCGATCGTGGCGTTGAGCGCGAGCAGGTTGGTCTGGTCGGCGATCGACGAGATGATCTTGATTACGTCGCCGATCGCGGCCGACGCCTGGTTCAGCGTGTCGATCTCACCGGTCATCATCGAGGCCCGGCTCACCGCCTCCTGCGCCACCCCGGCCGCGTCGTTGCTCGTCTCGCGCAGCCGCCCGACGGACTCCAGCAGCATCCGGCCGTTGCGCTCGGCCGCCTCGCCGGCCCGCACGATGTCCAGCCGCTGGGAGACCAGCTGCTGCACGTTGCGCAGCGTCGACATCCGCGAGTCGCTCAGCGCGATGCGGTCGGTCGTGAAGAAGTCCATCGTGCCGACGACCCGGCCGCCGGACTGGATCGGGAAGCACACCCCCGAGCGCACCCCCGCCCGCTGGGCCGCCGGGGCTCGCACGCAGTCGGTGAGCTCGGCCAGGTCGGGTACGAAGACCAGGTCCCGGGCCTTCCACGCGCGCCCGGAGAGGCCGACGCCCTCGGCGAACGTCGCGGCCAGGGTCACCTCCCGGAACTCCGGGCCGGCCGACCCGGACTCGAGCCGGAACACCAGCACCGGGCCGCCGGGCCGGTCCTCGACCTCCCAGTACGACCCGTACGCCCAGCCGAACGAGCTGCGCACGGTGTCCAGCGCGGCCTTGATCGCGGCCTGGCTGTCGGTGGAGTGCCCGAGCACGGTGACGACGTCGGTCACCGCGGCCCGGTCCTTCGCGTCCTGCCGCAGCTCGGCCGCGGCCAGGACCTGGTTGCGGGCCAGCTCGGCGATGCGCAGGATCGCGTTCCACTTCTGGGTCCGCGGCTCGTCGACGTAGAGGCGGTAGGGGGAGTAGTACTCGAACACGGCGATGACCCGCCCGTCGCGCATGACGGGCACGACGGACGCGGCCTCCATCCCGGCCCGGACCGCCTCCGCCGCCCGCGGGTCGTCCCGCACCTGGGCGAGGTCGCCGGTGTAGATCGCCTGCCGGGTCTGCGCGGCCCGCGCGACCATCCCGGTCGGGGCCGCCCGCAGCTGGTCGGCGATCGACCCGGTGGCGAACCCGATCTCCCACGCCGCGTGCAGCCCGGTCGGCAGCCAGACGGCACCGTATTCGTATTCGTATGACCGCACCAGCGACTCGACCGTGATCCGCCAGGTGGCGGCCTCGTCGGCCGCCGTGAGCAGGGCGGTGACCAGCTCTTCGAGTGCCTCGACATCCCGCGGCGCCGGCTCCGGGCGGGCGGCGGGCAGCGAACGTGACAACAGTCCCACATTGACGCCATCGGTCCGGGGGAGCGGTTCTGTAGCAATTCGGTTCGGTTGGGGAACTTCGCTGCCGGGTCGACATCGCCGGGCAGGACTTAGGTGTTCAGTTCGCCGTGGAAGTTCCATGAAAACGGACATGGGCCACCGATACGGCTGGACCGCCAGAAACCCTGCGCGGCCGGGCAGCGGACCGGCATTGATCGACAAGCGCGGCGGCGGTGCGGGACGCGCGGTGCGGGACCCGCTACCGTGTGCGCCATGGCAACGATCGGTGACGTGGCGAAGCAGGCGGGAGTCTCCCCGAGCACCGTCTCGTATGTCCTGAGTGGCAAACGGACCATCTCCGAGGAGACCCGCACCCGCGTCCTCGCGGCCATCGAGGTGCTCGGCTATCACCCGCACGCCGGCGCCCGCGCCCTGGCCAGCAACCGGTCCAACGTCGTTGCCCTCATCATGCCGCTGTACACCGGCCTCTACGTGCCGATCCTGATGCAGTTCGTGATCTCGGTGGTGACCGCGGCCCGCCGGTTCGACCACGACGTGCTCCTGCTCACCCAGGACGAGGGCGAGAAGGGCCTGGAGCGGGTCGCCGCCAGCTCCCTCGCCGACGGGCTCATCGTCATGGACATCGAGGAGCACGACCCGCGCCTGCCCCGGCTGCGCAGCCTCGGCCGCCCCTCCGTGCTCATCGGCTTCCCGGCCGACGGCACCGGCCTCACCTGCATCGACCTCGACTTCGCGGCGGCCGGCGCGGCCTGCGTCGACCACCTGGCCGACCTCGGGCATCGCTGCATCGCCCTGGTCGGCTCCCCGCCCGAGGTCTACGAGCGGGGCCTCGGCTTCGCCCGTCGCACCGCCGACGGCTTCCACGAGGCCCTGCGGCGGCGCGGCCTCAGCGGCTCGACCGTCCCCTGCGAGCCGTCCCCGGACGCGGTCCAGGCCGTGGCCGAGTCGCTGCTGGCCCGCCACCCGGACCTGACCGGCGTGGTGGTGCACAACGAGCCGGCGGTACCGCTCCTGCTCGACGCCTTCGCCGCCCTCGGCCGCTCCGTCCCGCACGACATCTCCGTCGTCGCCATCGGCCCGGACGATCTGGCCGAGCGCTCCAAGCCGCGCCTCACCTCCGTCGGCATCCCGGCCGAGGAGATCGGCCGCCGCGCGGTGGAGCTGGTCGCGGCCAAACTGGACGGCCGCCCGGTCCCCGACGCGACGCTGGTCGAGCCGCTCCTGGTCCCACGCGACAGCGCGGCCGCTCCCGATCTGCTGTAGCCGGGCGCATCGCCGTCCGGCCGGCGGGATTGGCGTCGCGGGTCCCGGACCGGCACCATGTCGTCGTGCCCGCGTCTCCGAGTCTCGCGCAAGCTCGCCAGCACGCTCAGACCCTCGCCGGCAACGGCGACCTCGCGGCCGCGCGAGCCGCGCTCGAAAGCGCCGTGACCGCCGGTCGCCCCGGGCTGGCCGACCGCGACCCGGAGCTGCTCGCCGCGATGCGGGAGCTCGCCGCCCTGCACACCCGGGCCGGCGACCCGATGTCCGCCCGGCGGGTCCTGGAGGCGGCGGCGGAGGCCGCCGACCAGCGCGGCGACGCCGACCCCCTCGCGCTGCTGCTCGCCTACGACCTGGCCGTCGCCGCGGCCGAGCTCGGCAACCGCTACGTGGCCCGCACCAACTTCACCCGCGTCGCCCGCTTCGGACCGGCCGCCCTCGGCCCCGCCCACCCGGCCGTCGAGCACGCCCGCCGGATCGCCGAGGAGCCGGGGACGCCACCCGCACCCCCGCCACCGCCCGCATCGGACGACGTCGCGCCGGCGATCGGCGTCCCCGCTGGGCCGCCGTCGCGCCGCCGCCGGCTATGGGTGGTTGCGGGGGTGGTCGGGCTGCTGGTCCTGGGATCGGCCGCCGGGGTGGTGGCCTATCTGCGGCCGTTCGACGGCAAGCCGGCCGCGGCCGGTCCGAGGAGCTCGCCGGCGCCGGACGACTCGCCGACCCCGACGGCGGGGGCCTCACCGACGCCGGCGACCGCACCGACCCCCAGCTCGAGCGCCTCGCCGAAATCGAGCGCCGCGCGGACGCCGAGCGCCCGCCCGGCCGTCACCGCGATCGCCGCGCCGGCGGACGGGGCCGTGGTGCCGTGGCCGTTCGACGCCCGGTTCACGGTGTCGCCCGCCGATGCGGCGTCGACCCGCACGGTGCTGGCGGTCACCGTGTGCGTGGCCGGGCACTGCTATCTCGACGGCAAGCTGGACGCGCCGGCCGGCAAGAGCACCGTGACCTACGGGACCAGGCTGGGATCGACCGCCGGGGAAGGGCTCAACTCCAAGTGGCAGCTCCGGGTCGACCGCCTGGAGCAGCAGACGTACGACAGCCTGCTCGCGGAGAAGCGCGCCGAGGTGGCCGCCAACACCTGGGGCGCCAAGGGCACGACGATGAGCGCACTGAACCCCACGCCCGTCGCCTCGGTGACCCTGACCAAGCAGCGCTGAGCGGGGGACCGCCCTATGGGGCCTCGACGCCGGCGATCCGATACTTGCGCACGTCGGCGGAGAGCAGCGGTGGCAGGTCCAGCTCGGGCCCGCCGCTGGTACGGAACGCGAGGAGGTCCTCGTCGGACTCCCACCGCTCGTACACCCGGATGACCTCGGCGTCGAGGGGATCGGCCGACTGGATGAAGTCGAGGCACCCGGGCGCGTCCCGAGCCAGCCGCGCCACTTCCACGACCGCGGCGAGGTAGCGCTCCCGATCGCCGGCTTCGACCCGCAGCGCGCCGGCAATGATGATCATCCGTTCCAACTCGAGCCTCGCAGTGTGAGTGTGGTGGGCAGCCGCCCCGGATTGGGCGACGCGGGGTCGAGCAGCCACCGGACCGCCGAGGCCGCCTCCTCCTCGACCGGCATGTACACCGATGAGAGGTCGGCCGCCTCGGCTATGGCGCTGCCGTCGAAGCTCACGACCGCCACGTCGTCGGGCACTCGGCGGCCGGATTCGCGCAGCGCTTGCAGTACCCCCAAAGCTGAAACATCGCAGGCGGCGAACACGGCGTCGAGGTCCGGATTCCGGGCCAGCAGTTCCCTGGCCGCCGCATACGCCCGCGCCCGCGTGAAGTCCCCGTCGACGGCCGCCACCGCCCGACCGGCGCCGTCGGTCACCCGCAGGAACCCGGCCTTGCGCTCGAGCGCACAGGGCGTGGCCGGCCCGAATACGGCCCCGATCCGCCGCCGCCCGGTCACGATGAGATGATCGGCCGCCTGGTGCCCGCCCCCGTCGTTGTCCGGCGCCACGAACCGAATCCCGGGCGCCGACGCGCCGAGCGCGATCGTCCGGGTCCGCGGCCGCGGCCCGACGGCCGCGACGGGCATGTTGATGAGCACCCGCCCGAACGGCGGATCGTCATCCGCACCCGGCGGCGCCGCGACCCGGCGCACCTGCAGCGCCACGTCGTGGTCGGCGAGGACCCGCATGGCGCCGGTGAGAACCCGTCCGTAGTACGGCTTGACACTCATCGCCTCGGGATCCGGGTCGACGATGAGCACCTCGATCCGCTCCCGCGTGCCGGCCGTGGCCCGCCCGGTCGCGAGGGCCCGCGCGGCGGCGTGCGGCTCGAACCCGAGCCGCGCCGCGACCGCCCGGACCTTGTCCCGCACCGCCTCCGTGGTCCCCGGCATCCCGTTCAACGCCCGCGACGCGGTGGCCCGCGAGACACCGGCGGCGGCGGCGACGTCGGCCAGCTTGGGACGCTCGTTCTCCACACCGGCCAACATATCCGGACAGACCGGCATGACCAAGACGTTAATCGGCTGCGGTCGCGAGCTCCGTCCGCTCGGTGACCATCCGCCCGTCATCAGCCGCGGCGGCGAGCCGATCGCGCAGCAGGGCATGACGGAACTGCCAGACGCCACCGGCCTGCCGCAGCACACCTCGCCGGTGCGCGTCGGCGAGGAACTCCATGACCCGCCAGGGCAGCCAGCCGCGCGACCACCACCAGACGCGGGCCAACACGTACCAGCCCCAAGCGCACACCATGAGCCCGGCGGCCAGTCCGGCCAGCAGCCCGAACGAGGGTCCAAGCACGGGAGTATCCATGAAAGGGGTGACGAGGTTGCCCAGCAGCAGACACACCACAACCAGCCAGACCAGCAAGCGTCTGTCCGTACGCAGCAGGCCCTCCGGGCTTGTGCTCGTTTGAACGTCGGCGTCGCCGCGATCGAAAATCGTCGTGTACTCCCGGACGAACGCGAACGTCAGCGACATGCCGAACAGAAATATGAACATTGTCGCGAGCGCGGGCGCGGTCGCAGCGCCGGTGGCCAATGCTCCGAGCGTCGCCGGGATCCCGGCGGCGCCCCATACCGCGAGCCCGATGCCGAGCGTCTGCAGAAGACGGCGGATCGCCGAGACGCCCGTCCGCCGGCGACGGCGTGCCCCTCGGGACGGACGGGGCGGTGGCCCCAGAGCGGCGGTGGTGAGCCCGAGCCCGAAACCAACGACCAACCCGGCCGCGGTATCTGTCGCACGGTACCCGAGGTTGATCACGAAAGCGGTTGCCAGCCCGCAAACCATCCAGGCGACGAACGGCAGGATGACACGGAGTGGGTGGGAGCTGCTGAGAATCAGTGCCCACCAGGCGATGTCCTGCGTTCCACGACGTCGCATATCCAGCGCGAGCCGCGAAAGCCACCGCTGGGCGTCATGGCGTCTCCAGACGTGACCGTTGGTGCCGGGCTCCGCCGGCTCCGGATAGGCGGTCGGGATGAGACGATCGAGTAGCTGCCCGTGTATGGCGTCGGCACTGGGCAGGCGCAGCAGCTCGCGCGGGTTGTTGTCGACGCGGTCGGGGTCGGAGTATGTGGACCGGGCGAGATCGACCCAGAGCGGGGCGGCAAGTGCCGCGGCCACCCGGCCGCCTTGCGTGGCGTCGAGGGCGAACACGTCGGCCCAGTCCGTCGGGCGGGCGGTAGTCAGCTGGAGGTAGTCGCGAACCGTCGAGGCCGGCAGGGCGGTCAGTTCCAAGACCGCGGCCGCGGCGAGGGTGTTGTCGGCGAGCGCGGTGAGAGCGTCGAGGTACTCGGGCGTCCGGCTGGTCAGCACCAGGGGGCCGTCGGTGAACGTGTTGCCGATGGCCAGCAGAGCTTCTCGACGGCGCTCCTCAGGCATTTCGTCGAAGCCGTCCAGCAACGCGATCAGGCGGCCGGCTGGGACTGGTTGGCGATAGCCGTAGTCGAGGTCCAGGCGGCTGGCGATCCATGTGTCCAGGTTTTGTTCGCCGGGGTTCCACGTCGACAGGCGCAGGAGAACCGGTATGAGGCCACCCTGCTCGCGGGTGGCCAGCAGCGTCAAGGTCAGGCGGAGGAGCAGGGCGGTCTTGCCCGCACCCGGGTCGCCCAGCAGGACCACCCGGCCGCGGAGACGGGGGTTGGTCACGATCTGGTGGAAGGCGTCCGGATGCTCGAGGTCGACGGCCCCGGCCAGGTCCAGAGGTTCGTGGAGGCCGTCGGCGCGGATGTTGGCCCAATGGTCGGCTATCGGCGGGCCGATCGTGATCCAGGCGGTCGGCAAGGGATGCGGATTGAGCAGCCGCCGGCGGCGTTGCTCGGGTTTCCAGACCGCCTCGACCGCGACGGCCAGGGCGTGCAGTCTCCGGTCGCTCCCTCCGGAATCGGGGTCTGGAGATTGGGCCGCCTGCTTGTCCGGTCGTGCCGTCATGAGGGCGACGACCACGGCGATCACAATGGCAACCACCAGCCAGGTCCAGACCAGCCGGTTGTTGTTCAGGACCTGGTTGCCGGCGACCGCGAGGAACACTCCGAGGACGGCGACGGCAACCGCTCGCCATGTCGTCCTGCCCATCGTCCCCTCCGCGCGCTGCCCGACCCGCCTGCGTCCCGAACCGTATCGACATCCGCTACGCGGAAGGCAGGCCCCGAACGGGGGAATCGTCAGCGGCGGGCTCGGAGGAGGGGGAGCAGGACGGCGTCGAACATCGTGGACGCGTTTCTCAGCCGGTTGGTGCTGGTCCCGGCGGTGATGCGGGTCCGGGGCGGGTGGAACTGGAGCGGGGCCGAGTCCAGAATTGGGCCAGGAAGACCGCGGCCAGCACCAGCAGCGCCGCGACCAGCGCGAACCACACGCTGATCTCGGTCTTCTTGTGCTGCAGCGTGACCTGGCTCGGCAGGTCGCGCAGGACGTCGCTGAGACCCTCGGCGTTGTCGGCCTTGAAGTACTTCGCGCCGGTCATCTCCGCGACCTTCGTCAGCGTCGGCTCGTCCATGTCCTGGAACCGGCCGCGGCCGCCGAAGCCGAACCCGCCGCCGCCCGGGCCGCCGCCGCGGAAGCTCTGGTCGCCGGCGATCTGGTTGCTGCTGCACACCATGGGGGAGGGCTGGTCGGTGCCGAAGCCGATCGTGTAGACCCGCAGCCGGCGGGCGGCGGCCTGCTCGGCCGCGGTGACCGGGTCGACGCCGTCGGTGTTGCGCCCGTCGGTGAGGATCACGATGGTGTCGGGCTCGTAGTCGCCGTCGGTCGGCGCGGCCGACGAGCCGGAGTTTTCCGCGACCTCGACCCCGGTCGGCGGCACGTCGGGGTTGATCTCGGCGATGGCGTCGATCGAGGCGAGGATGGCCAGCCCGATCGCGGTGCCGCGGGAGGTCCGCAACCCGTCGATGGCCTTGGTCAGCGCGGACTTGTCGGCGGTCGGCGGGACCAGCAGGCCGGCGGTGCCGGAGAACGCGACCAGGCCGATCTTCGCGCCGCCCTCGTGGTCGGCGATGAACTCCTTGGCCGCCTTCTGCGCGGCGGTCAGCCGGTTGGGGTCGACGTCGGTGGAGCACATCGAGCCGGAGACGTCGATCGCGAGCAGGATCGTGGCGGCGTCGTCGGGGACGATGACCGAGGCCTGGGGGCGGGCGGCGGCGGTACCGGCGAACAGGATGCCCAGCGCCAGCAACGCGAGCGGCACCCGCCGGCGCCAGGACGTGGGGCCGGGGACGGCCGCGCGCACGAGGGCCACGCTGGGCAGGCGCACCGCCACCTTGCGGCGCCGGCGGCGGCTCCACCACCGGTAGGCCAGCAGAAGCGGGAACGCCAGCAGGATGAGCAGGGCCCACGGCCAGGTCAGTGACATCAGAGGATCCGTCCGAACCAGGTGGTCATCAGTATGCCCCCGACGAAGAGCAGCAGTACAGCGATCGCGGTCGTCGCGCCGGTCAGCTCGACCGGTTTGCGCTCGGTGGTCAGCCGCAGGTCCAGCGACTGATACACGTCGTGCAGCGCCTGCGCGTTCTCGGCCCGGTGGTAATGCCCGGCGGTCGTCTGCGCGATCTGGGTCAGCAGGTCCTCATTGAGCGACGTCGCCACCTGGTAGCCGTCGACCTCGACCGTCGCGCCATCGACAGTACCCACGCCGACTGTTTCGATTCTGACGCCGGCCTTCGCCGCCACACTCGCCGCGGCCAGGGCGTCGGGGCCGCCGGTGTCCTCGCCGTCGGACAGCACGACGATCGTGGCGTTGCCGAAGTAGCCGATGTCGGGCGCCTCCCCGCCGTTCTCGGGCAGCTGCACCGGTTTGCCGACGACGACCGTCAGCGACGCGAGGATCGCCTGGCCCAGGGAAGTACCCCCGTTGACCTGGAGTCTTTTGATCGCGGCGGCCGTCGCGTCGTGGTCCTCGGACGGCTGCTGCGTGGTGAGGGCGCCCTGGTCGAACGCGACGATCCCGATGTTGACGCTGTCCGGCTGGGCCTCGACGAACTCGGTGGCCGCGGACTTCGCGGCGGCGAGCCGGCTCGGCGACACGTCCTCGGCCTTCATGCTGTTGGAGACGTCGAAGGCGAGGATGACGGTGCCGGCCGCGCGGGCGACCGGGAGCGTGGCCGCGGGCCGGGCGACGGCCAGGAACATCAGCGCGGCCGCCAGCAGGAACAGCAGCTGGGGCAGGTGCCGGCGCCATGCGGAGCCCGGCCTGGTCACGGAGCGTTGCCACCGGAAGTACAGAACGCCCAACGCCACGGTGACGATCACCGCGACGGCGACGAGGAGCGGATACTGGAACGTCATCGGCGCCTGCGCTTCGTCTCGCGGACCATGGCGACGAGCGCCTGCAGCGGGTCCTCGTCGGTCGTCACCACATGCCCGCGCACCCCGGAGCGCTGCATCGCCGCGGCCACCTCGGCCTCCCGCGCGTCGACCTCGGCCCGCAGCCGCAGCCGAAACTGCGGGTCGCCGGTGTCGACCAGGATCTGCTCGCCCGTCTCCGCGTCCTCGACCACGACCAGCCCGTAGTCCGGCAGGTCCAGCTCGATCGGGTCGACGACCCGGATCGCGACGACCTCGTGCCGGAACGTGAGCCGCGTCAGCTCGGCCTCCCAGCCCTCGCCGATGAAGTCGGAAACGACAAAGACCAGAGCCCGCCGCCGCGCCGTCGAAGCGGTGAGCCTCAGCATGGCGCCGATGTCGGTTGCCCCTTTTTCGGGGGTACTGTCTGAGGCCTTGCCGAGCTCATGCGCGATCCGCAGCACGTGCGGCCGCCCGGCCCGCGGCGGCAGGACGAGCTGCTTGGCGTTGTCGTAGAGGACCGCACCGACCCGATTGCCACCGTAGGTGAGCAGCCGGGCCAGGCTGACCGCGAGCTCGGTGAGCGTGGCGTCCTTGCCGGTGTTGTCGTCGTCGTTCTTGTTGTTGCCTTTGTTGTTTCCGGATCGCATTGACGCTGACAGGTCGAGCACGAGCCAGGCCGTGAGTTCCCGGTCCTCGGTGTACTGCCGCACGAACGGCTCGTCCAGGCGGGCCGTGACGTTCCAGTCGATGTGCCGGACGTCGTCCTCGGGCGTGTACTCCCGCAGGTCCGCGAAGTCGATGCCGGTGCCGCGGAAGACGGTGCGGTATGAGCCCTGCAACTGCCCGTCGAGACGGCGCAGCACCTGCCACTCCAGGCGGCGCAGCAGTCGGTCGGCGGCGGTGGTCATCGGGGTCAGCGGCTTGCGTTGCGCGACGGCGTCGGGGCGGGCACGTTCACGGCGGCGATCACCCGGTCGACGATCATGTCCGGGCTGACGTCGTCGGAGAGCGCCTCGTAGGACAGCACCAGCCGGTGCCGCAGCACGTCCGGGGCCAGCTCGTGCAGGTCCTCGGGGACCACGTAGTCGCGGCCGCGGATGAACGCCAGCGCCCGCGCCGCGAGCACCAGGTTGATGGAGGCGCGCGGGCTCGCGCCGAACGTGACGTATCGGGTCAGGTCGCCGAGGCCGACGTCGGCCGGGTTGCGGGTCGCGTTCGTCAGCCGGACCGAGTATTCGATCAGCGACGGGTCCACGTAGACGTCGTCGACCTGGGCCTGCATCGCGATGAGCCGCTCCGGGTCGACGACGGCCTGGGTGACCGCCTCCGGCAGGATGGCCCGCTCGACGATGACGAACTCCTCGGTCGGGCTCGGGTAGCCGACCAGGACCTTCATCATGAACCGGTCGACCTGGGCCTCGGGCAGCGCGTAGGTGCCCTCGGACTCGATCGGGTTCTGGGTGGCCATGACCAGGAACGGCTTGGGGATGTGGTGCGTCTCCCGGCCGATCGTCACCTGCCGCTCCTGCATCGTCTCCAGCAGGGCGCTCTGCACCTTCGCCGGGGCCCGGTTGATCTCATCGGCGAGCAGGAGGTTGGTGAACACGGGGCCGAGCGCGACCTGGAACTCGCCGGAGGGCTGGTGGTACACCCGCGTCCCGACGATGTCGGCCGGCACCAGGTCGGGGGTGAACTGGACCCGGTGGAACTGCCCGCCGATGGCCGCCGCGAGGGCCTTCACCGCGAGGGTCTTGGCCAGGCCGGGGACGCCCTCGACGAGGATGTGGCCGCGGCTGAGCAGGGCTACCATGAGCCGCTCGAGGAGCCCGTCCTGCCCGACGATGGTCTTGCGGACCTCGTAGAGCACCTGCTCGACGGCGGTCGCGTTCGGTTGGTCCATGCTCTTCCTTACCCCTGTTGTTCCGGGCCGGGTTCAGTTGTTCTTGTTGCTCGGGTCCGGGCTTTGCCTATTGCTCCGGTCCGGGTTCGCCCGGTCCGGAGGACCCGAGTGCGGCGCCGATGGGTACCGCGAAGCCGATGCCCACGAACGTGCCGGCCGACGTCGGGTTGGCCAGGGCGACCACGATGCCGATCACCTCGCCCCGGGCGTTGATCAGCGGCCCGCCCGAGCTGCCGGGGTTGACCGCCGCGTCGAACTGGATGAGCCCGGTGAGCTTCGTGCCGTCCGGGTTGGCCGCGGTCCGGTTGAGCCCCGAGATCACGCCCGTGGTGGTGCTGAGCGTCAGCCCGAGCGGGTTGCCGATCGCGACCACGTCGTTGCCGACCGCGATCCGCCCCGAGTTGCCCATGACCGCCGGGACCAGCACGTCGGGCCCGCTCTCCGGAGTGAGGGTCGCGATGTCCATCTCCGGGTTGGACCCGGCCACCGCGGCCGCCGACTCGGTCCCGTCGGCATAGACTATTTTGATCGCGGTGCCGCCCTTGACCACGTGGAACGCGGTCAGGATCAGCCCGGCCTGGTTGGCGATGACCCCCGTGCCGGTCGCACCGCCGTCCGGCAGCGTCGTCTGGATCGTCACCACCGACGGCGCCACCGCCTGGTAGATCTGCGCCGTCGTCGGCGGCCCGGACGCGCTCGGCGACGCCGAGGGCCGCGCGGCCGCCGGGGCCGGGGCGCCGGACCCACCGGCCCGGAACGCGAGCACGCCGGTCGCGATGATCGCGAGCACCACCACCCCGACCCCGATCGCCAGGTCCCGGCGGCTCAAGGCGACGGGTGTCTTCCCTGGTGAGTCCGGCTTCTCGGGCACGGCGGGCGCGGGTGGGGCCGGGCCGGGTTCCGGGATGATGGACACCTCGGGTCCGGCCCACTGCACGGGCTTCCCGGCTGGGCGCATGGGCCAAAGATAGCCTCGGTAGCTCGGAGAACGGTAAGAGTGAGGTTCTACAGTGCCCAGGTATGGACGAGCGTAATTGGTGGGTCGCGCCCGGTCTCGGCATCGGCCCGTTCCGGTTCGGGACGCCGCGGGGGGAGCTGCGGGCGGCGCTCGGGGCGTGCAAACCGTTCCGGCGGACCCCCGACTCGGTGGACCTCACCGACGACTACCCCGACGGCGTGCAGCTGACCTGCGCACCCGACGAGGGCCTCTACCTCATCGAGATCCACGAGCCGGTCGGCGTGCACCACCTCGGCGTACCGCTGCACGGCAAGGCCCGCGAGGTCGTCGCGGCGCTGCGCCAGGCCGGCGTCCCGGTCGAGAAGGACGACGAGGACGAGGGCTGGGTCGTGGCCGGCGGGGCGGCGATGCTGGCCACCCCGAACGGCGGCCGGGTCGAGATCGTCACCGCGTACGCACCCCGCCGGGCCGGCACCCGGGTCGTCGAGTTCGACGCTGGCCCGCGCCCGGCGAAGGCGCTGCGCTCCTACACGATTCTCCCCGGGTCCGGCCTCACCGCGCTGCCACTGGGCACGGACCGCGACGAGGTGCGGTCGACCCGCAACGGCGGGGTGGCGCTGGTCGGATACCCGGACGAGGACTCGTTCGTCGAGGAGGGCCTCACGGTCGTGTACGACGCCGCGGGCCGGGCCGAGCGGGTGACCGTGACCCGGGCCGGGGCCGTGCTGCTGGACGGGCTCAACCTGTTGCCGTCGCGCCCGCGCACCATCGCCGACGTGCGGGCCGCGCTGACCGCCGCCGGCCACGAGGTCGCGGAGGAGGAGGCGGCCCTGCTGATCCCCGGGACCGGGATCGAGATCTGGACGGCCCGCCCCGGCCCGTCGCGCCCGGTCTGCGCGGTTTCGGTGACGCGCCCATGACCGTCGCCTATGTGATCGAGCGGTTCGGTCGCTACCACCGCACGCTCGACACCCGCCCGCGCCTGCTCGTGCCGGGCATCGACCGGGTGCGGGCCCGGGTCGACCTGAGCCCGCGAAGACTCGAGTTCCCGCCACAGCCCGTCATCACCGCCGACAACCTGGTCGTGTCGGCCGCCGCGACCGTGTGGTGCACGGTGACCGACCCGGTAGCGGCCACGTACGAGATCTCGAACTACGTGCACGCGGTCGAGCAACTGGCGGTGACCGCGCTCCGCTCGATCGGCGGCGAATTGCCGGCCGCCACCATGGTGGAGTCGCGACTGGACGTGAACCGGCGCTTGCTTACCGAATTAACCCAATACACCGGCCGCTGGGGAGTCCGCGTCGACCAGACCGAGATCACGGAGTTGCGGCCACAAGCTCGATGACGCACAGGCCGCCCGCCTATCCAGCCCCGAGCGGCACCGGCTTTGCCCGCTTGACGCTTTCTGATTATCGGCGACCACTGGCGATGACCTTGTCCGGCAGGCGCCTCGAACGCCCGCCGGAACCCGATTGGTCGCGTGCCCTCACCTCCGCCCTCCAGGAAAGTCGCGTCCGCTCACCTTCGTCCGCCGTGGAAATCGTGTGCACTCGCACCTCGCCGTCGTCTGCCGTGAAGTCGCGTGGGCTCGCCGTCGTCCGTCGTGGAAGTCGCACTCAACCCGTCGCTCCGTGCAGTCGCGTGCGCTCAGCTCGCCGCGATCGGCGCCGGGTTTGCTTGCTTGACGGTTTGCTTGCTTGACGGGTTTTGATTATCGACGACCGCCCGCGATTGCTGCATTAGTGGATTGCCGATATTCGGTAAAGCGATTGTTGATTTCCGGCAATCCTGAGGGAGTATTGGCGTTGTGGTGGAGATGGTGCGCGTCGACCTGGGTGAGGTCGACTATCTGGAGGCCGCCGAGGCGATGCGCGGCTGGGTGAAGGAACGCCAGGCGGGCCAGGCCCCGGACCGCCTGTTTCTGCTGACCCACCCGCCGGTCATCACCTACGGCCGTCACACCGCCCAGTCGGACCTGCCGCAGGACGGCTCCATGCCGGTGATCGAGGTCGACCGCGGCGGCCACGCGACGTATCACGGCCCCGGCCAGCTGGTCGGCTACCTGGTGATCAACATCCGCGAACGAGCCGCCGGCGATGTGGTGCGCTGGCTGGAGCTGGCACTGATCGAGGCCCTGACCGATCTGGGCTTCCCGGCGGTCCGCCGGGACACCCCACCGGGCGCCGACAGCCTCGTCGGCGTCTGGACCCCGGACCACCACAAACTGGTCTCGATCGGCATGCGCATCCGCGAGGGCGTCACCAGCCACGGCTTCGCCATCAACGTCGACTCCGATTTGGACGTCTACGACCGCTTCGTAGCCTGCCGCCTCGACGGCGTCACCATGACCTCCCTGCGCCACCTCGCCGACACCGCCAACCGCCCAATGCCAACGATGTCCGAAGTCCGCGCCGCCGTCGCCCGCAGCCTCGGCGCGACCCGCCCGGTTACCTGAAGGCTCTTGGGTTTCCACCGCTCAGCCCGCCGCGCCTCGACCTCGGCCGGCTCGGTCGACAACAGTCCGCGGCGCTCGCTCCCGTCCGCCTGGATCGTCGGAACCCCAAGCGCCGCCGGGATCGCGGCTCAGGTCTCTGCATCCATGCCGCGCCCGTGATCCGCTAACGCTGGTCTCGGTTGGTTCCTGTCGCTGACCGGCGCTGTCCAGAGTCAGCCGGGATACGCGTTCGGCGCTCGGCAGCGTCGGGGTGGGGGACGGGGCGGGCGGTTGTCGGGGCACCCGCTGAGGCGGTGACGCGGTGGCGGGGATTGTGCGGGGGTGCGGGTGGAGGCGAAGCCTTCCCCTGCCGCGAGCGGAGCGAGCCAGAGATACAGGCGGGGCACCCGTTGAGGCGGTGGCGTGGTGGCGGGGATTGTGCGGGGGTGTGGGTGGAGGCGAAGCCTTCCCTGCCGCGAGCGGAGCGAGCCAGAGATACAGGCGGGGCACCCGTTGAGGCGGTGACGTGGTGGCGGGGATTGTGCGGGGGTGTGGGTGGAGGCGAAGCCTTCCCTGCCGCGAGCGGAGCGAGCCAGAGATACAGGCGGGGCACCCGCTGAGGCGGTGACGTGGTGGCGGGGATTGTGCGGGGGTGCGGGTGGAGGCGAAGCCTTCCCCGCCGCGAGCGCAGCGAGCCAGAGATACAGGCGGGGCACCCGCTGAGGCGGTGACGTGGTGGCGGGGATTGTGCGGGGGTGCGGGTGGAGGCGAAGCCTTCCCTGCCGCGAGCGCAGCGAGCCAGAGATACAGGCGGGGCACCCGCTGAGGCGGTGACGTGGTGGCGGGGATTGTGCGGGGGTGTGGGTGGAGGCGAAGCCTTCCCTGCCGCGAGCGGAGCGAGCCAGCAGCACAGCAAATACAACTGGAAGTTTCCTCGGGCGCGGGCGGCGGACCTGGGAGGGACTCGCATAGCTGTTGACAAGCGGCGTTCTTCTTCGTAACTTGCCTGTCGAAGCGCTTCGACAGGATTTCGAACAAACCCCATCGGAGTCCTGCGAAGGCTGGCAAAAGCCCACGAGACCTAGCTCGGCCCGGACCGACTGCGTACCGCAACCGCGCACGGCGCCACCCCCGCCGTGTTACAGCCCTCGCGCGCAGCGTGAGGCCCTACATCAGGAGCAGACGTGTTCACGCGTATCCGCAGCGCCGCTGTAGCCGCGGCGGCCATACTCGCGCTCACCCCGGCGCTCGCTGCTTGTGGCAGCGGCGGGGACGATCAGGCGCAAGGTGACGGCAAGACACTCAAACTCTGGCACTACGAGGGCGCGGCCAGCGCCATGGGCGTGGCCTGGAACGAGGCGATCAAGCAGTTCGAAGCCTCGCACCCCGGCGTCAAGGTGACGTTCGAGGAGAAGGGCTTCGAGCAGATCCGGCAGAGCGCCAGCATGATTCTCAACTCCGGTGACGCGCCCGACGTCATGGAGTACAACAAGGGCAACGCGACCTCCGGGCTGCTGTCCAAGCAGGGGCTGCTCACCGACCTCTCGGCCGAGGCCGACAAGCGCGGGTGGAGCAAGCTGCTCTCGCCGGGGCTGGCGACGACCGCCAAGTATGACCCCCGCGGCATCATGGGCAGCGGCAAATGGTTCGGCGTGCCCAACTACGCCGAATACGTGATGGTCTACTACAACAAGGACATGTTCGCCAAGAACAACGTCCAGGTGCCGACGACGTTCGAACAGTTCGAGACCGCCATGCAGACGTTCAAGTCGGCCGGGATCACGCCGATCAGCGTGGGCGGTGCCGAATACCCGGCCCAGCAGATTTTGTACTCCCTGGCCCTCGCCAAGGCCGACCGGTCCTTTGTGGACAACTACCAGCTGTACAAGAACAAGGTGGACTTCCACGGTCCCGAGTGGACAGGTGCGGCCAACACGTTCGCGGACTGGGTGTCGAAGGGGTTCATCGACAAGAACTCGGCCGGGCTGAAGGCCGAGGACATGATCCTGGCCTGGGAGCAGCAGAAGTCCCCGATCATGATCACCGGCAGCTGGCTCTACGGCCGGGCCGCGAAGGAGGCGACGTTCCAGTGGAGCTCGTTCCTCTTCCCGGGTAGCAAGCTCTTCCCGGGCTCCAGCGGCAACCTGTGGGTCGTGCCGGCCAAGGCGAAGAACAAGTCTCTCGCCTACGACTTCATCGACATCACCATGAAGCCCGAGATCCAGAACCTGCTCGGCAACAACGGCGGCATCCCGGTCGCGGCCCAGGCCGACAAGATCACGGATGCCAAGAGCAAGGAGCTCATCGCCAACTACGACCTGATCGCGAAGCAGGACGGGCTGGCGTTCTACCCGGACTGGCCGGCGCCCGGCTACTACGACGTGCTCGTCGCCGGCGCGCAGAAGCTCATCAACGGCTCGGCCAAGCCGGCCGAGGTGCTCGACCAGATCGCCAAGCCGTACAACGACAACTTGGCGAACGTCGGCAAATGAATCGCCGCAAAGGCTACTGGCCGTTCTTGATCCCGGGGCTCCTGCTGGTCGGGCTGGTCGTGGCGGTACCGCTGCTCATGACCGTCGGCACCAGTTTCACGGAGTGGTCCGGCGTGGGCCCGCCCCGCTGGATCGGCCTGGACAACTACGACCGGCTGCTGCACGACGACCGGTTCTGGCTGTCGTTCAAGAACATCGCGTTCATGATCGTCGCCATGGCCGTGGTACCGACGCTGCTCGGACTGTTCCTCGCCGCGTTGCTGTTCGACTACGTCGCGCCGCGCCTGGGTGGTCGCACCGCCCGGGCGCTGCGCAACGGCTTCTACCTCCCGCAGGTGCTGCCGCTCGCGGTCACCGGCATCGTGTGGAGCTGGATCCTGAACCCGAACTTCGGCGTGCTCAACACCATCCTCGACAAGGTGGGGCTGGGCGCGCTGGCCCGCAACTGGCTCGGCGACGAGCACTACGCGCTGTACACCGTCATGGCCGTCATGGTCTGGGTGCAGGTCGGCTACCCGGTCGTGATGTTCATGGCCGGGCTGCAGCGGGTCGACCCGGAGCTGTACGAGGCCGCGTCGCTCGACGGCGCCGGCTGGTGGCAGCGGTTCACCCGGATCGCCGTGTATCAGATCCGGCCGGAGATCGGCGTCGTGCTCATCACCACGACCATCGCCGCGCTGAAGGTCTTCGCCCAGATCTTCGTGCTCACCGGCGGCGGCCCCGGCGGCTCGACGATGGTGCCGTCGTACTTCGCCTGGCAGCAGTACTTCGGCAGCGTCAACGTCGGCTATGCCTCAGCGATCTCGACGGTACTGGCGGTGCTGATCGTCGCCCTGACGTTCGCCTTCATCCGGGTGCAGACGCGATGAAAAAATACACCGTTCTCGTCCTGCTCCTCGCGGTGATCCTGATCTTCCTCGCGCCCTTCGCGCTGGTCCTCATCAACGCGGTGAAGACGCCCCAGGACTACGCCACCGTCGGCCCGCTCGCACTGCCGACGCACGTGTCGTTCGAGGGCATCAAGGCGTTCTGGATCAGGGCGAACTTCGGGCAGACGCTCATCAACAGCCTCGTGATCTCGGGCGCGGTGGCCGTGCTGGGCGTCGGCTTCTCGCTGCTGAACGCCTACGCGCTGGGCATCGGGCGGATCCGGGGCCGGCGCTGGTTCCTGGCCGCGTTCCTGGTCGCCAATCTGGTACCGCAGGAGAGCCTCATCTACCCGCTGTACCACTTCGCCACCGAGTTCGACCTCTACGACTCCCAGCTCGCCATGATCATCATTTTCACGGCGATCCAGAGCGCGTTCGGCACGTTCCTGCTCTCGTCCGTCCTGGCCGAGTTCCCGCCGGAGCTGCTGGACGCGGCCGCGATGGACGGCGCCGGCCGGCTGCGCACCCTGGTGCGTGTCGTCGCCCCGGTCAGCCGCCCGACCCTCGCGGTGCTGTTCACGTTCTTCTTCATCTGGACCTGGAACGAGCTGTTCATCCCGCTCATCTTCCTGATCTCCAACCGCAACCAGACCGTGCCCCTGGCGCTGGCCCTCCTGCAGGGCGAGCACGACCTCGACGCGACCGCGACGAGCGCCTCGGCGCTGCTGGGCATCCTGCCCGCGGTGCTGTTCTTCCTCGTCTTCCAGCGCACCCTGACCCGGGGTGTCACGGCAGGAGCGGTCAAGTGATCCCCCGACTGGAGCCCGCATGAAGTTCACCGACGGGTACTGGCGGCTGCGCCCCGGCGTCGAGCCGCAGTACCCCGTGCACGTCCGCGACGTCGAGGTCAAGGCGGATCGGCTCACGGTCTACGCGCCGGCCAAGCGCGTCACGCACCGCGGGGACACACTCAACATGCCGCTGCTGACCGTCCGGTGCACGGCCCCGGCCCCGGACGTGATCGCGGTGCGGGTCACGCGCTATGCGGGCGGCGTCGACCGCGGCCCGCACTTCCGCATCGAGTCCGACCCGGCCGCCTCGCCGAAGGTGACCCGGGACGAGGAGTCCGCCACCTTCACCTCCGGTGAGCTCAGCGCCCGCTTCGCGCTCGGCGACGAGTGGCGGCTGGAGTTCACGGCGGCCGGCCGGGTGCTGACCACCAGCCCGCGCAAGGCCCTGGCCGCGCTGTCCACGGACGACGGGCACTTCCTGCGCGAGCAGCTCGAGCTCGGCGTCGGCGAGACCGTCTACGGCCTCGGCGAGCGGTTCGGCCCGCTGGTCAAGAACGGTCAGACCGTCGACGTGTGGAACGCCGACGGCGGCACCAGCAGCGAGCAGGCGTACAAGAACGTGCCGTTCTACGTCACCAGCGGCGGCTACGGCGTGTTCGTCAACGACCCCGGGCCGGTGTCGTTCGAGGTCGGCTCGGAGGCGGTGTCCCGGGTCCAGTTCAGCGTGCCCGGGCAGGTGCTGGAGTACCTGGTGATCTACGGGCCGACGCCGAAGGAGGTGCTGCGCAAGTACACGGCCCTCACCGGGCGCCCGGCGCTGCCGCCAGCGTGGTCGTTCGGGCTGTGGCTGTCGACGTCGTTCACCACCAACTACGACGAGGCCACCGTGACGTCCATCGTGGACGAGATGGCCGAGCGCGACCTGCCGCTGTCGGTGTTCCACTTCGACACGTTCTGGATGCGCGAGTTCCACTGGTGCGACTTCGAGTGGGACCCGGAGACGTTCCCGGACCCGGCCGGCATGATCGCCCGGCTCAAGGCCAAGGGGCTGCGGATCTGCCTGTGGATCAACCCGTACATCGCGCAGCGCTCCAAGCTCTTCGCCGAGGGCGCGGCCGCCGGCTACCTGGTGACCTACCCGAACGGCGACGTGTGGCAGTGGGACCTGTGGCAGGCCGGCATGGCCCTGGTCGACTTCACGAACCCGCAGGCGCGCGCGTGGTACCAGAGCAAGCTCAAGGCTCTTCTCGACCTGGGTGTCGACGCCTTCAAGACGGACTTCGGCGAGCGGATCCCGACCGACGTGGCCTGGTATGACGGCTCAGACCCGGCGCGCATGCACAACTACTACACGCACCTGTACAACGAGGCGGTCTTCGAGCTCCTGCGGGAGCACCGCGGCGACGGCGAGGCGGTGCTGTTCGCCCGCTCCGCCACCGCCGGCGGGCAGCAGTTCCCGGTCCACTGGGGCGGCGACTCGGAGTCGACGTTCCCGTCGATGGCCGAGAGCCTGCGCGGCGGGCTGTCGCTGTCGATGTCCGGGTTCGGCTTCTGGAGCCACGACATCGGCGGCTTCGAGGGCACCCCGGACCCGGCCGTGTTCACCCGCTGGATCCCGTTCGGCCTGCTGTCCTCGCACAGCCGGCTGCACGGCAGCGGCTCCTACCGGGTGCCGTGGCTGTTCGGCGAGGAGGCGGTCGCGGTGCTGGGGGAGTACACCCGGCTGAAGGCGCGGCTGATGCCGTACCTGTACGGCGCGGCCGTCACAGCGCACCGGGAGGGCGTGCCGGTCATGCGGCCGATGGCGCTGGAGTTCCCGGACGACCCGGCCTGCGCGCACCTCGACCGCCAGTACATGCTCGGCGACTCCATCCTCGTCGCCCCGGTGTTCAGCGCCGCCGGCGACGTCGCGTTCTACCTGCCCGCGGGCCGCTGGACGGACCTGCGCAGCGGGGAGGTGCTGACCGGGCCGGGGTGGGTCCGGCGCCGGTACGGTATCGGCGACCTGCCGGTGCTGGCCCGGCCCGGCTCGGTCATCGCACTGGGCGCGCACGACGACCGTCCCGCCTACGACTACGCCGACGGTGTGACGCTGCGCGCCTACGAACTGCAGGACGGGGCGAGCGTGACCGTCGAGGTCCCCACCCCGCAGGGCCGGCCCGGGGCGACGTTCACCGTGCGCCGGTCGGCAACCGTCGTCGAGGTGCGCCGCGGCGGGAGCGCGGCGCCCTGGCGGGTGCGGCTGGCCGGCGTCGACACGGTGGCGGCCGTGGACGCCGGCCGGCCAGCTCCCTCTGCAGGCGGCGTCCTCATCGAGGCGGACGCCGATATCGAGCAGGTGATCGTGCACCTCCACTGATAGGAGGCACCATGCACAGGCGACTGATTGTCGCGACCCTGGCCGTGTTACTCGCCCCCGCCCTGGCGCCCACCGGCGCCGGGGCGGCACCCCCACCGGAGGCGTTCCGCAACCCGCGCCTGCCGATGCCGGTCCGAGTCGACGACCTGCTGCGGCGACTCACGCTCGACGAGAAGGTCTCGCTGCTGCACCAGTACCAGCCGGCCATCCCCCGGCTCGGCATCGGCATCTTCAAGACCGGGACCGAGGCCCTGCACGGCGTCGCCTGGTCCACGAACATCCACGACAACGGCAACGTCGTCAGCGCCCCGGCGACGCAGTACCCGCAGGCGATCGGCCTGGCCAGCACCTGGGACCCGGCGCTGCTGGACCGGATCGGCGCGGCCGTCGGCGACGAGGCCCGCGGCCTGCACGCCACCGACCCCGACGTGTGGGGCCTCAACCTGTGGGCGCCGGTCGTCAACCCGCTGCGGGACCCGCGCTGGGGCCGTAACGAGGAGGGCTACAGCGAGGACCCGTGGCTGACCGGGCAGCTCGCGACCGCCTACGCCGGGGGTATGGCGGGTCATGACCCCCTGTATCTGAAGACCGCCCCGACGCTCAAGCACTACCTCGCGTACAACAACGAGGCGCACCGGGACACGACGTCGGCCTCCGTGCCGCCGCGGGTCCGGCACGAGTACGACGAGACCGCGTTCCGTATCCCGCTGCAGGCCGGCGCCGCGACCGGGGTCATGCCGTCCTACAACCTCGTGAACGGCCGGCCCAACACGGCCAGTCCCGAGCTCGACGCGATTCGCGCCTGGGGCCGATACCCGCTGTTCAACCCCAGTGACGCCGGCGGTCCGGGCAACCTGACCGGCTCGCAGCACTACTACGCCACCCAGGCCGAGGCCGACGCGGCCGCGATCAAGGCCGGGCTCAACAGCTTCACGCAGGACAACACCAATGCCGCCCCGACCGTCGACGCCGTGCACGCGGCGCTGAACCAGGGCCTGCTCACCGTGGCCGACCTGGACGACACGGTGCGGCAGAACCTGTGGCTGCGGTTCCGTCTCGGCGAGTTCGATCCCGACGGCGGGCCGTTCGGGACGGTCAAGCCGTCCACAGCGGACAACCAACGGCTGGCCAGACAGGCCGTTGCGGAGTCGGCGGTACTGCTGAAGAACTCCGGCGTCCTCCCGTTGCGCCCGGGTGGCAAGGTGGCCGTCGTCGGTCCCCTCGCCGACACCGTCTACAGCGATTGGTACGGCGGCACCGCCCCCTACACCGTGACGCCGCGCCAGGGGATCGCCGAACGCTCCCAGGTCGCCTTCAGCGAGGGCGTGGACCGCATCGCGCTCAAGCAGGCCGGCACCGGCAAGTACGTCGTCGGCGACAGCGGCCTGCTCGCGGCCACGGGGGCCACGGCGACGGCCGGCGCCCAGTACGACGTGTTCGACTGGGGCGGCGGGATCGTCACCCTGCGCAACGCGGCCAACGGCAAGACCGTCGGCTACAACTGGTCCGGGTTCGCCGCCGACCAGGCCCAGCCCAACGGCTGGTTCGTGCAGCAGCAGTTCAAGCTGGAGAGCCGCCCCGACGGCAACGTGGTCCTGAAGTACGCCGGCTACGAGTCGGCGTTCGACTGGGCCCCGTCGTATCGCACCCCGTATGTCGTCGTCCAGGCCGACGGCACGCTCAACCTGGGCGCGGCCACCGCCGACACCGCGACCGAGTTCGGCCGGGAGGTCATCAGCAGCGGCGCCGACGCGGCCGTGGCCGCGGCCACGGGCGCCGACGCGGCCGTCGTCGTGGTCGGCTCGATGCCGTTCATCAACGGCCGGGAGGATCACGACCGCACCGACCTCGACCTGGCGGCCGGCCAGGAGGCGATCGTGCGGGCGGTCAAGGCGGCCAACCCCAACACGGTGGTCGTCGTCGAGAACAGCTACCCGACCGCGCTGAACTGGGAGCAGGCCAACGCGCCGGCGCTGCTGTGGACCAGCCACGCCGGGCAGGAGACCGGGCACGGGCTCGCCGACGTGCTCTTCGGCGACCGCAACCCCGCGGGCCGGCTGACGCAGACCTGGTATCGCACCGCCGACGGCCTGCCGTCCATCATGGACTACGACATCATCGGCTCGAAGCGCACCTACCAGTACTACGACGGCAACCCGTTGTATCCGTTGGGATACGGGCTGTCGTACACCACGTTCCGGTACGGTGCTCTCGCACTGTCGCAGTCCACAGTGGATGCGCGGGGCACGGTGCAGGTCGCGCTGAACGTCACGAACACCGGCGCCCGGGCCGGCGACGAGGTCGTGCAGCTCTACACGCACCAGCGGCAATCGCGGGTGCCGCAGCCGGTCAAGGTGCTGCGCGGCTTTCAGCGAGTACACCTGGAAGCCGGTCAGACGAAACGGGTGACGTTCTCCGTCGCCGCGTCGGATCTGCGGTTCTGGGACGTGACCAGCAACCGGTGGGTTGTCGAAGACGCGACACACGACATCCTGGTGGGTACTTCCTCAGCCGACATCCGCTCCAGCGCGCGGCTCGACGTGCGCGGTGCGACCATCCCGGCCCGGGACCTCCGGTCGGTGCGGGCCGCCGACTTCGACGGCTACTCCGGCACCGTCCTGGTCGACGAGGCCAAGGCCGGCGGCACGGCCGTCGCGGCGACCGGGGCCGGGCAGTGGCTGCGATACGCCGACGCCGACCTGCGCTCCAGCCCCGGCACGTTCACGGCCCGGGCCGCCAGTCCGGGCGGGCCGACCACGGTCCAGGTCCGGCTCGACGATCCGGTCCGCGGGCAGATATTGGCCACGGTGAACCTTCCGGCCACCGCGGACGTGTACACCTATGCCGACATCACCGCACGCGTGCCGCGCTTGGGCGGCCGGCACGACGTGTACCTGGTGTTCGGCGGACCCGCGCGGCTCTCGACCTTCTCGCTGCGCTGATGGGAACGGGACCGGCGCCGCGTGTGGGGCGGCGCCGGTCCACTCCTCGATGCTGGTAGAGGTCGTCCTCGCTGAGCTCCGGGGTGCTGCTGTCCGCCGATCCCGCCAACACCAGCTACTGGATTGTGTCGGGTGCTAACTTGAGTTTTAACGTTTGGATCTTTGGCGTCGACGCCGGCTGATTGTGGTGGCAGCCCTTGGGTGATCATTCCTCTTGTCTAGGGAGGAAAGATCAACTACCAGGGGCTGTCGGTGATCAGTGTGCCGCAAGGTCGGTCTGCGGTCGGCGCCGGGGATCTGGGCCGGTTCCGGGAGGCGTTCCACGCGTCGTTGAGCGGCCGTGGTGATGCGTTGTTCGAGCTTGCGGATGCGGTGTTGTGTGCTGACGGGCCGGTCCGGTCGTTGCCGGGGTTGTCGCTGGTGGCGGAGCATCGCCGTGGTCATGGCGCCTTGTACAACGCCTTGGCGGCGGGTCGGGTGGAGGTCGAGCGGTTGCGTACGGCGGTGACCGCGGGGCCGTTGCCGCGGGCGGCGGACGGCCGCCTCGTCCTTGCCGTGGATGTGACGTGTTGGCTGCGGCCGGAGGCGGCGACGTCGCCGGAGCGGATTCTGTGTCATATCTCCGGGCCGGGCCGGGGTCAGCATGTCGGGGTGCCGGGCTGGCCGTATGCGTTCGTGGTGGCCCTGAAAACCGGCCGCAGTTCGTGGACGGCGGTGCTGGACGCGGTCCGGCTGACCCCGGACACCGACCTCGCAGCGGTCACCGCATGCAGGTTCGTGGCGTGCTGACCCGGCTGATCGAGGCCGGGCACTGGCAGAGCGGTGACCCGGCGGTCTGGGTGGTGATGGACGCCGGATACGACGCGGCCCGGCTCGCCTGCCTGCTGCAGGACCTGCCCGTGCGGGTCCTGGCCCGGATGCGTTCCGACCGGGTTTTGCGCCGCCCGGCGCCGCCGGTCCAGCCGGGCCAGCGGGGCCGGCCGCGGCGGCACGGCGGCGAGTGCATCTTCGGCGACCCGGCCAGCTGGAGCGAGCCCGACGTGACGACCGTGACCGAGACCCGGCTCTACGGCACGGCGACCGCCCGGGCCTGGCACCGGCTGCACCCGCGGCTGACCCGCCGGGCCGCCTGGGCCGACTGCCAGGATTTGCCGATCCTGCACGGCACCGTGATCCGCCTCGACGTGCAGCGCCTGCCCTCCGGCGCGACGCAAAACCGCTGTGGCTGTGGTCGTACGACCCACGCGACGCCGGCGCTCCGGACCTGGCCATCGGGGACCTCCTGTGGCAGGCGATCCTGCGCCGTTTCGACATCGAGCACACCTTCCGGCCGATCAAACAGACCCTCGGCTGGACCCTGCCGAAACTGCGGGACCCGCACGCCGCCGACCGGTGGACCTGGCTCATCATCGCCGCGCACACCCAGCTACGGCTCACTCGACCGCTCGCCGCCGACCTGCGCCGGCCCTGGGAACGACCCGCACCACCCGAACGACTCACTCCCGCCCGGGTCCGCCGCGACTTTCGGCACCTCCGCGCTGCGACCGCCTGCCCCGCCAGCGCACCGAAACCCAGCCGGCCTGGACCCGGACGACCACCCGGACAACCCAATCGCCAGCGAGCCCGCCGCTACGACGTCTACACCGTCACCAGCAACGAAACGCGGCAGCTGGGATCAACGAAGAAGAAGTCCATCAATCACAAACCGAGACGGAAAGGTAAAAAGTCAAGCTAAGGCGTGTTTGGAAATTCGCGAGCGTTTGTCGATGTAAGTGTGCAGCCGTTGTCGTGTCGAGTGTCCGGACCGGTTTGACCGTGGGGCCATGTGGCTCTATGGTGGCAGGCATGGTGGACGGCACGGTGCAGCGGCGGCGTGGGCCCGGCCGGGGTGTGTCGTGGCGCTACGACGGTCCCCGCTCGGTGCTGCGGCTGCCGCTGGATGTCCACGATCCGCGGGTGCGGCGGCATCTGGAGCGGGTGTTCGCGGCCGGGTTTCGGGTGCGCCGGGCGGTGCAGCGTGATGCGGTGGCCCGGCTGGCCGCGTACCGGCGCGCGCTCGCCGGTCCGGCTGCGCCCGGTCCGGTGGCGGTGCGGGAACGGGTCGGGTTGACGTTGGGCGGGCTGGAACGCGCCGCCTACCGGCACCTGGACGCGGCCCCGCACCTACGCCGGTATGTCACCAAGGCTCTGGCGATGCATCTGGCCGACGGGGTGTGGCAGCCGGTGGACCGGCACCTGTTCCCCGACACGTCGGGCCGCCGGTCCGGCCGGCCGGGGGTCGGGTCGTGGTGGGATTTCCGGACCATGCCAGGCCGGGCCCGGTCCCACACCACCGCGCGGAAATGGGAGACATGGCGACTCGTCGGCACCCTGCCCGGCCACCGCCACGCCCACGACCACGACGGCCGGCTGCGCCAGCCCCGGGCGCTGCGCCCGGTGGCCGCGACCCGCCACGGCGTGCCGGTGCGGTCCTGGTGGGAGCATGACAGCGCGTTCGCCGTCATCCTCACCGGCACCGGCGAGGGAGATCTGGTCCTGCCGGTCCGGCTCCCACAAGGCCCCGGCCGCCAGCCCGTGGTGGAGCATTACCTCGGCAACCCTGACCGGTGGCACAAAGTTGATGTGGTCCGGTCCCGCGACCCCGGCCGGCCCGGCGGCTGGCGCTACGAAGCCCACCTGAGCATCCTCGGCCCGGGCCGCACGGCGCCCGCGGTCGCCGCCCGCCGCCACGCCGCCGCCGGGTTGCACCGCCGCGGCGGGATCGACGTCAACGTGTCCAACCTCGCCGTCGTCTCCGTCCCCACCCACCCGTCCGACCCGGCCGGAATGGTGGCCACCTACCTTGCCAAGACGGGTGCCGACCGGGAGCGGCTGGCCGCGCAACAGCTGCGGCAACGCCGACGCAACCGGGCCCTGGACCGCTCCCGCCGCACCAGCAACCCCGCCCAATACCGGCTCTCACCACGCCAGCAACGCCGCGCCGACCGCCGCCACGCAGCCGCTCTGCCACCCGTCACCGTGACCACCCCGGGCGGGCCACGGCTCGCGAACGCGGCCGGAACACCGCGGCAGGCCTACCACCGCGACACCCTGTCCAACGGGTACCGGCACCTACGTGCGCACGCGGCCGCCGATGGCGCGGCCCGCACCCGATCCGGGCACACCCGCGCCCGCATCGCCGCCGCCCGGATCGTCGCCGTCCACGGCCCGCACCTGACCGTCGAGGACTGTGATCTCAGCACTTGGGCGCGGCGGTGGGGCCGCGGCATCCACGCCTTCACCCCCGGCATGCTGCTCCACGCGATCAGCCACGAGACGCCAAGGTCGCCGAAGTTGCCGGGGGTGGCGGGCTGCAGCGGGCCGGGACCCGGCACACCGCCTGGACCCAGCACTGCCTCTGCGGCACCCGCGTCCCCAAACAGCTGCGCCACCGCCGGCACCACTGCCCGGCCTGCGGCCTGACCGGCGACCGGGACCTCACCGCCGCCCTCATCGGCGCCCACACCGTCCTGACCCAACCCGGCACACCCGGTTCCGCGCGGGTCGACTGGGACGCCGCCCACCACACCTTGGCCACCCACGGGGTGGCCGCCATCAACCACGGGCTGCAAGGAGCCCGGACCGAGTCAACCGGACACCACCGCCCCCACCAGCACAACGCTGGCGGACCGCGGCCGCAACGCAGCACCAGCCAACCCACCCGGGACGGCCGGTGCCGGCGTGCTCGGCGAACTACCGGCACGGTGACCCCGACAACCCCGGACCACCCCCACACTCAGTGCGGGGCCACACCGGAACGACGAGGACCACGAACCGGACTGTTGCCTAACCCAGACACAAAACCTGGATCACCAAACAGAACTTAGTCCAGCCACTGGCGGACGGCCAGGAGGGCCGACGGGCCGTTGTCGTCGGTGACCATCTGGGCCAGGTCGGCGATCGTCACCGAGCGCAGGGACGCCCGCCACGCGTCGTCGGCCGCCGCCATCGCCCGGTGCACGGGGCACGGGCGCGTGCACGCCTCGGCCGGGGTGGCCAGGGGGCCGCGCTGGCGGATCTCGGTGCACACGAACGCCGGGGTCGCCCCGTCGACCGCCGTGACCACGTCCAGCACGGTGATATCGGCCGGATCGCGGGTAAGCGCGTAGCCGCCGGCGTGGCCCTGCACCGAGTGGATCAGGCCGGCCCGGGCCAGGCTCTGCAACTGCTTGGCCAGGTAGCTGCCGGACACGTCGTGCAGCTCGGCCAGCCGGGCGGCCGGCACGGGCCCGCGGGCCGCGGTCAGCACCACGCAGCAGTGCACGGCCCACTCGACACCACCCGACATCTTCACCCGCCCATCCTACTTGACTCGGACAGGTGTTGTCCGGGTAGAGTTCTTCTCAGACAAAGTTTGTCCGAGTTGGAGGTACAGTCATGAAGGTCGTGGTCTTCGGCGGCACCGGCTTGATCGGCCGCAAGCTCATCGCGCTGCTGCGGGAAGCCGGGCACGACCCGGTCGCCGCGTCACCCAGCTCCGGCGTCGACACCATCGCCGGGATCGGCCTCGACGAGGTCCTCGCCGGCGCCGACGTGAGCGTGGACGTCACCAACTCGCCGTCGTTCGCCGACGATGACGTGCTCGCGTTCTTCCGCACCTCGACCGCCAACCAGCTGGCCGCCGCGGCCAAAGCCGGCGTCGGGCACCACGTCGCCCTGTCGATCGTCGGCACCGACCGGGTGCCGGGCAGCGGCTACCTGCGGGCCAAGGTCGCCCAGGAGGAGCTCATCACCAGCGGCCCGGTCCCGTTCACGATCGTCCGGGCCACCCAGTTCTTCGAGTTCGCGGCCGGCATCGCCGCCTCCGCCACCGGCCCCGACGGCACCGCCCACCTGACCCCGGCCAAGCTCCAGCCGGTCGCCGCCGACGACGTTGCCCGGGTCCTCGCCGGCGCCGTCCAGGCCCCACCGGTCAAGGGCGTTGTCGAGCTCGGCGGCCCCGAGAAGATCGGCCTCGACGACTTCGTCCGCCGGGCCGTCGGCGAGTCGCCGGTCGTCGTCACCGACCCGTCCGCCACCTACTTCGGCGCCCACATCGACGACGAGGTGCTGACCACGGGCCCGGACGCGCACATCGGCGCGATCAGCTACGCGGACTGGCTGGCGGCCCGGTCGTAGGGGAGCCCGGCCTCCTGGAACACGAGCCCGGCGCTGCCGTTCGTGGGGTCCCAGAGCTCCTCGTTTCGAGCCAGGGCGCGGAGGTACTGCCGCTGCTCCGCTTCGGGCAGCGCCCGCAGCAGGACACCCCAGTCGGAGCGGGCGGTGGAGATGCTCGCGATCGGCGCGAGGGCGAGGGCGGCCGGCAGCAGCCGCGCCTTGTCCCGGACCCGCTCGACGGCCGCGGCGACCAGCGGAAACCGGACGTGCATCGAGAACTGGGGCGGCGTCGTGCCGAACCAGGTCTCGATGGCCGCCGGGTCCGCCAACGCGGCCAGGATCTCCGCGGTGGCGGCCTCGTCGTCGGCGAGCGCGGGAGCCAGGGCGGCACAGGCCCGTACCCCCGGATGCGGATCGGTTAAAAACGGCCGCGTGTCCTGACCCAGCTCGGCCATGGTGAGCACGATGGCGGCCCGCTCGTCGGGCTCCGCCTTGGCCGCCAGCCCCGCCAGCTGATCGCTCTGCGCACCGCACGCGCCGATGGTCGCGGCCGCCGAAGCCCGCACCCGCGCGTCGCCATCGCCGAGGGCGGACCGGGCCGCGGCGGCGATGGCCGGCGTGACCTCCCGGCAGCCGTCGACGGCCCGCTTGTACACGGCGTTGCCGAGGGCCTCGTCGCCGTAGATGACATCGTCCTCATCGTCCTCGATGGCGGCCCGCAGCTCGGCCTCCCGCGCGGGCGTCAGCTCCTCGGCGTCCACCTCGGTGACCCGCCCGGCGGTGGCGACCGCGCCGAGGAACCTGAGCAGGTTGGCCCGCATCTCCGCGTCCTCGGCGCCGGCCAGCCGCGGATCGTTCACGAGCTCGGCGACGGCCAGGGCCGCCGGCGGGGTCGCCAGCCAGGGCGTACCTTGGTGGATGATCGCACCCCAGAGGTGCTGCTGCGCGGCCCGCTTCGCCTCCACATCCCCGTCGACGAGCGCGGCCAGATGCCCGGGCGTGTCGGTGGCCCGGCCATACGCGTGCAGCAACAACCCGAAGTCGACCATCCGAGCAACCTATCCCGGACCTCGACGCGGCCGCTCACGAGCGTGCCGTCCGCATCGTCGTCTCGAAGGTGTTCGGCGACGCGAGCGGCGGAGGTCGATCGGGGGCGATCAGTGCGGGTTTGCAGTCGCCCGTCTCAACCCGCCGCCGGCCCGGACCTGAGCGCGGTGTAGAACGCCTCCGGGTCGCCGGACAGGGCCTGCTTCACCATGCCGGCGAGCTGGTCGACCACGACCTCCCACCGCCCGGCTTCCAGACCGTCGAGCGCGGCCCGCACCACCACCACCGGATCGTTCAGCAGGCTCTCCGGCACGCCACGGCCCGCGACCATGTCGGTGTCGACGGCGGTGACGATGACGCCGGTGACCTGTGTGCGCTGCGGGGTCAGCTCCAGGCGCACGGCGTTGGTGAGGTTCCACTGGGCCGCCTTCGCCGCGGCGTAGGCGCCGTTGCCGGGCGAGGCGAACCAGGACAGCGCCGACAGGACGTTGAGGATCGCGCCGTCGGCGAGCTGCGGCGCGAACGCCCGGGTGACCGTGAGCGTGCCCCAGAAGTGGGTGTCGAGCTCGTGGCGGATCTCGGCCAGGTCGCCGGCGATCAGGTCGGCGTTGGTCGCCACGCCGGTGTGAGTGTGCGGTCCCTGCGCTACTACGAAGAACAGGGCCTGCTGACGGCCGAGCGCACCGGCGGCGGGCATCGGCACTATCCGGAGCCGGCCGTCGCCCGGGTCGCGCTCATCCAGCATCTGTTCTCGGCCGGGCTGCCGAGCCGGACCATCGCCGAGCTGATCGTCCACGTCGACGCGAGGGTGAGCACGCCGGAGTCCCGGCACCGGCTGGCCACCGAGCGGGACCGCATCGAGGGGCAGATCGCCGACCTGACCGCGGCCCGCGACCGGCTGAACGAGGTCATCGCCGTCTCCAGCGACCCGGGCGGCGGCTGCCGGTACGAGCCCGCCTCAGCCGGCTCCTGACCGCATCGAGACGACGTCGTGGCCGGTGTCCCAGAGCAGGGTCAGCAGGGCCCGGACCGACGCCGGATCGGTGCCGGGCACGATCACGGTCGTGCCCGGGCCGCACGGCCGCGTGCGGACCTCGCCGAAGCGGCTGCGGATCAGGTCGAGCAGCGACTCGGACAGCCGGCCGCCCACGTCGAACTCGGCGTGTGCCATCCGGTCACGGTCGGCGGCGGGCGGAGCGCGGCGCAACACCCGGGGGCGGGAAGTACCCCGGGTGCTCAGATGAGCCCGAGGGCCCGGGCGGCGCGGACCGCGTCCTGGCGGCCGGCGACGCCGAGCTTGCGGTACAGGCTCTTGTTGTAGGCCTTCACCGTGTTGATGGACAGGAACAGGGCCGCGCCGATCTCGCGCTGGGTGGCGGGGCCGGGCAGCATCCGCAGGATCGACAGTTCCCGGTCGGTGAGCGGCTCGGCCAGCGCCCCCGTCCCGGCCGCGGCCCGGGCCGCACTACGCCCGATCCGGGTCTCGGCCGCCTCCAGCCAGGTGTGCACGAACGGCGGCACGGGCTCGTTGTCGACCAGCTCCCGGGCCCGGGTGACGGCGGCCCGGCTGCCGGCTCCGAGCTCGGTGTCGGCCCGGAACACCAGCGCGACGACCTGGTCGGCGACGCGGCTGGCCAGCTCGGCCAGCCGCAGGGCACGGGCCAGGCGGTCCGCGGCCCGGGCGGGGTCGCCCAGCCGGTAGGCGCGGCGCCCCTCGACCAGGCGGACGGTGGCCACATACGCCGCGGCCGCGTCGCCCCAGTCCCGCTCGGCCGCGTCGGCGGCGGGCACCGCCTCGGCGAGGAGCCGGTCGAGCTCCGCGTCGGCGTCCAGGGCGAGCAGGGCCAGGCCGAGCTGCCCGGCGGTCTGCAGGTCCACCCCGGCCGACCAGGTGCCCTGCCCGCGCAGCCGCCAGAATCCGGCCAGCAGCGGCACCGCGTCCGCGAACCGCCCGGCGAACGCGTACGCCATGCCGGCCGTCATCCCGACCACCGGGTGCGGGTCCGGCCCGGCCGCCGCCTCCAAGGCCAGGGCCTGCTCGGCCAGCGCGGCCCGGTCGATGTCCGCCGCCCACACCGCCCGCAGCGCGAGCTCGGCCGCCTTGGCGTTGCGCCAGTACGGCACGACCGTCGACGCGTCCAGCTGCCCGGCGCACACGTCCAGCCAATGCCCGATCCGGTCCCGGTTGCCGGTGGCATCCGCGGCATACGTCAGAAACAGAGCCAGCGTCGGGGGTACTGTCGCCGCCGGCTGCCGTTCCCCGAGGGCGAGCAGCGCCGCCGCCCAGCCGCGGGCCAGGAACCACTGCTGGTGCGCGATGAGCAGCGCGGCCGCCTCGGCGTGGTCGCCCGCGTCCTGCCGGCAGCGCACCGCGTCGTCCATCCGGCCGTGCTCCTCGAACCAGCGGGCGGCCCGCCGCAGGACGTCGCGGGCGGCCGGGTCCGGCGCGGCGCCCGGGGACCAGCCAAGCGCTTCGCGCAGGAGACGGTGGCAGCGGTACCACTCCCGGTCGAGCGACACCACGAAGAGGTCCGCGCGTTCGAGGTCGGCCAGCACCCCGGCCGAGCCCGCGACGTCCAGGGCGGCGTCGCACAGCGAGCCGGACAGCAGCTCCAGCGGTGCGGCCCGGAGCAGCAGGTCGCGCTGGGCCGGGGCGAGCGCGGGGAGCACCTCGGCGGTGAAGTAGTCGAACAGGTGCCGGTCGTCGCTGTGCGGTGCACCGTGGCCGCGCAGGGACAGCCCGGCCAGCTGCAGCCCGGCGGCCCAGCCCTCGGTGCGCTCGAGGATCGCGGCCGCGGCCGCCGGGTCGAGCTCCGTCGCCGCGACCGCGGACAGCAGGCCGAGCGACTCGTCGCCGGAGAAGCGCAGGTCGGCCGCGCGGACCTCGGTCAGCTCGCCGCGCACCCGCATCCGCGCGAGGGGCAGCGGCGGGTCGGCCCGGGTCGCGATGACGATCCGCAGCGTCTCCGGCAGGTATGCGACCAGGTACTCCACGCTCTCGTGGATGCCGGGATGCGTGATGACGTGGTAGTCGTCGAGCACCAGCACGTGCCGGGCCGTCGCCGCCGCCAGCTCGTTGAGCAGCAGCGGCAGCGCCTCCGCGGTCGGGCCGTCGGCCGCCGCCAGCAGCGCCTCGCCCGCGGCCGGACCGATCGCGTCGCTGGCCCGGCGCAGTGCCGACAGGACGTAGCTCCAGAACCGCACGGGCTCGTCGTCGCCTTCGTCCAAAGACACCCAGGCCACCGGTACCCCCGCCGCGGTCTCGGAAGCCCAGCGCGTCAACAGGCTGGTCTTGCCCCAGCCGGCCGGTGCGGCCACGACGGTGAGCTTGGCCGCGGTGTCGAGCCGCCGCTCCAGCCGGGCCCGCGGCAGCAGCGCGGCCCGGACCGGGGGGACGGCGTACTTCACCGCGAGCAGCGGGCTGGGCGGCCGGTTGGGCACGTTCGCAGTCTGGCACCCCGGGTGCTTCCCGCCAACGGGTGGTGCGCCGGCACCCCGGACCGCACGACGCTGGCCGCACCTCGATGTCTCGGCCGAGGAGGCCATCATGAAGACCGTTCCCCGCCGGCAGGTACTGCGGGCGTTCGGGCTCGGCGCGGCCACGGTCGTCGTCGCCGGCACCGGTGCGCTGGGCTACCGCGTCTACGACACGGCGGCGCTGAGCCCCGGCCAGGGCGACGCCTACGACCCCTGGCGGCGCTGGCGGGACGGGCCGGGCCTGCTGGGCGCGGTCGCGGCGGCCGTGCTCGCGCCCAGCCCGCACAACACCCAGCCGTGGGTGTTCGGCGTCCGCGCCGACGCCGTCGACGTGTTCGTCGACGCCGACCGGCACACGGGGACGGTCGATCCGTTCCGGCGGGAGCAGTACATCGGCGTCGGCTGCGCCCTCGAGAACCTCGTCCTGGCCGGCCGGGCCCGCGGCCTGGAGCCCGACGTGCGGCTGCTCCCCGACGGGCCGGCCGGGGCGCGGGTCGCCACGGTCGCCGTCCGGCCCGCGGCGCCGGTGCCGAGCCCGCTGTACGACGCGATCGGCGACCGGCACACCAACCGGGGACCGTTCACGGCCGACCCGGTACCGGACGAGACCCTCGCCGGGCTGGTCGACGCCACCGGACTCCCGGGCGTCGGGGTGCGCTGGATCGCCGACCCGGCACCGCGGGCCGCCCTGAGCCGCCTGCTGGTCGACGCGGCCGCCGCCCTGTGCGCCGACGAGCGGCAGTCCCGGGACAACTTCGCGTGGTTCCGCCCCGGCGACGCCGACATCCAGCGCCACCGCGACGGCCTCACCCTCGGCGGCCAGGGCTTCGGCCCGCTGAAGCTCGCGATCGCCAAGCTGCTGCCCGCGTCCTCGCGCACCGACGGGGACCGGTTCTGGCTGGAGCAGACGACGACGGTGCACACGGCGACCGCCGCCGCGTACGGCGTCATCACCACCGCCACCCCGGACGACCGGGCCGTCCAGCTCACCGCGGGCCGCCTGCTCGAACGCGTCCACCTCACCGCGACCGCCCGCGGCCTCGCCCTGCACCACATGAACCAGGTCACCGAGCGGATCGACCGCGAGCACGCGGCCGGCGCCGCGCCCACCTTCGCCCCGCGCTTCGCCAAGCTGCTGTCGCCCGGCGAGCACCCGCTGCTGACGTTCCGCGTCGGCCATCCCGTCCGCCCCGGCGCCCCGAGCCCGCGCCGGCCCGCCACCCAGGTCACGAAGTAGAGGAGACCACCATGATCGAGCGAACCACCGTCGCGATCGTCGGCGCCGGCCCGGCCGGGCTGCTGCTCGCCGGCGACCTGGCCACCGCCGGCGTCGACGTCACCGTCCTGGAGCGCCGCGGCGACGAGTCCAACCTGACCCGCGCGTTCGGCGTGCACGCGCGGACCCTCGAGCACCTCGACGCCCGCGGGCTCGCCGACGAGCTCGTGGCCGGCGGCGCCCCGATCCAGGCCCTGCGCCTCTTCGACCACCTCCAGATCGACCTGTCGGTGCTGCCGAGCCGCTTCCCGTACCTGCTGATCACCCCGCAGTACAACGTGGAGCGGGCGCTCGAACGCCGCGCCCGCGCGACCGGTGCCCGCATCGTCCGCGGCGCCGCCGTCACCGGGCTGCGCCAGGATGCCGGGGGCGTGGACCTGACCGTCGGCGGCTCCACGGTCCGGGCCGACTACGCGGTCGGCGCCGACGGCGTGCACAGCTTCGTGCGCGAGGCCCTGGGCCTGCCGTTCCCGGGCCGGTCGGTGCTCTCCTCGATCATGCTCGCCGACGTGCGGCTGACCGACCCGCCCGCGGACGTCCTCGCGGTCAACGCCGTCGGTGACGGGTTCGCGTTCATCGCACCGTTCGGCGACGGCTGGTACCGCATCTTCGCCTGGGACCGCACCAAGCAGCTGCCCGACACCGCCCCGGTGACCCTCGACGACATCCGCGCCGTGACCCGTCGCGCCCTGGGCACCGACCACGGCCTGACCGAGGCCCGCTGGCTGTCGAGGTTCCACAGCGACGAGCGCCAGGCCCCGCACTACCGCGCCGGCCGCGTCTTCCTGGCCGGCGACGCCGCGCACGTGCACTCCCCGGCCGGCGGCCAGGGCATGAACACGGGCCTGCAGGACACGGCCAACCTGGGCTGGAAGCTTGCCGCGACCGTGCTGGACCGGGCCCCCGCCGGCCTGCTCGACACCTACGAGCGGGAGCGCCACCCGGTCGGCCGCCTCGTCCTGCGCAGCAGCGGCACCATCATCCGGATGGCGATGATCCGCTCCCGCGCCGGCCGCTTCACCCGCAACACGATCGGCGGCGCGGCCCTGCACCTGCCACCGGTGGCCCGGAAGGTCGCCGGCACCATCTCCGGCATCGGCATCGACTACCCGGACGCGCCCCGGGCCGCGGACGTCGCGCTGCTCGGCGGCGGCCGGCTGTACGAGGCGCTGCGCGCGGGCGCGTACGTCCTGGTGGCCCCCGAGTCGGCCCGCCCCGCCCTGGCCGGCCGGGAGGACCGGGTCACCCTGGCCCCACCGGCCGACCCGGCGACCCCGTGGACGCTGGTCCGCCCGGACGCCCACGTCGCCTGGCGCGGCCGCCCGGACGCCCTCCCGGCCGCACTGGACCGCGCGGTCCGCAACGCGATGCCCGCCCGCCGCTCATGATCCCCGGGCGGCCGCCCCTTCAGCTACGATCTTCGATATGCGATCGCCGCTGCGGGTGCTGGTCGTCGGTGCGCTGGTGGCCGCCCTCGCGCCGGTCCTGAGCAGCGGCGGGACGGCGGCCGCGGACGTGTCCTGGACCGGACCGCTGAGCACGCGCGGCCGCTACATCGTCGACGCGACCGGCAGCCGGTTCAAGCTCAAGGCCGGCAACTGGCACGGCGCGAGCGGCACCTGGAGCGGCTCCGGCGACGTCGAGGACGACGCCGCCCACCACGCCGGCGAGAACTCCGGACGCATCCCGCTCGGCCTCGATCGAGTACCCCTGCCGCAGCTTCTTTCGCAGTTGCGGGCGACCGGGATCAACAGCGTCCGGTTGCCGTTCTCCAACGAGATGGTCCACGACCAGCGCCCCGTCACCGACGGCGCCGTGGCCGCCAACCCCGGCCTGCGCGGACTGACGCCGTTACAGGTCTACGACGCGGTGGTCGGCGCGCTCACGGGCGCCGGCCTGGCCGTGATCCTGAACAACCACACGAACACGACCCGCTGGTGCTGCGGCGTCGACGGCAACGAGCGCTGGAACGCCAGCCAATCGGACACGACGTGGGAGTCGGACTGGCTCCTCATGGTTCGCCGGTACCGCACGAACGCCCGCGTCGCCGGCGCCGACCTCTACAACGAGGTCCGGCGCACCGTGTGGGACGACCCCAACTGGGGCCTCGGCGACGGCCACGACTGGTTCGCCGCCGCACAGCACGTGGGCGACCGCATCCTGTCCCCGACGCTGGTGCGCTCCGACAAGCTCGTGCTGTCCGCACACTTCTACGACTACACCGGCCCGCACCACAGCGGCGCGACCGGCGTCGGCGAGACCAGCGACCCGCGCTATCGGGACCTGGGCCGGGACGAGCTGTACTCCACGCTGTACCAGGAGGCCTTCTACGTCGCCGAGGAGTCGGCCCAGCACTTCAGCGCACCACTCTGGGTGAGCGAGTTCGGCATCGGCCGGTTCGGCAGCGACGCGAAGAGCCGCGCCTGGTTCGCGACCTTCGTCGACTACCTCGTGCAACACGACACCGACTTCGCATACTGGCCCCTCATCGGCTGGCAGTCCGCCGGGACGGGCAACGGCTGGGCGCTGCTCAGCTACGACCGCTCCGGCGCCCTGCTCGGCATCGACGACGGCACCGACTGGCGGGCCGCCGACTGGCACCGCCTGGTCGACAGTCCAGGGCGGACAGGCATTGTTCCGGGGGTACCGCACTGGTCGATGCTCAGCCCCGATCACGGCGACTTCATCGAGTCTCTGCGCATGCGGGCCGGCGCCGACTTCGACCCGGGCGCCCGCAAGGCCGCGTGCCCGGACGGCCAGCGCCTGGCCGGCCTGGCCCACGACGGCAACCGAGCCCTGTGCACGGACGCCACCCTGGCGCTGCGGTGGCCGCCCGGAGCCGCGGCCCAGACGGTCACCGACGAACGGTACGCCACCCCGGACTGGGCCTCCGGCTACACGAAACTCCAGTGCCCGGCCGGCGCGTTCCTGATCGGATACGCCGTCCGCGGCGCGACGGTGTCGAGCGCCCTCTGCGCACCGTCGGGCTCCACGCTCCCGCCGGGCGGCCGCACGGTGTGGTTCGACCGCAGCGACAACCGCCCGTCCGGCGCGCCCGGCGGGGACTTCGCGACCGGGCACTACAAGGGCCAGTGCGCGGACGGCGAGTACGCGGCCGGGATCGCCTTCACCCGCCGGCTCGGCTCCAACGGCGCCCCCGCCGCCCTCTACTGCCGCCCCGCCATCTGACGCTCTCGGACTCGAGGGGTGCCATGTTCAACCACGAACCCGACGCCTATGAATGCTCGATGTGCCGCCTCGTCGCCGGGGGCGAAGACGAACACCGGTCCCAGCTCGACATCGTCCGCCGCGACCCCCTGGCCATGGCCTTCATCGCACCCCGATGGTGGCCCAAGAACCACGGCCACGTCCTCGTCGTCCCCAACACCCACATCGAAAACCTTTACGACCTCCCCGCCGACACCGGCCACGCCATTTCTGACCTCACCCGAGACGTCGCCACCGCGATCCGCCACACCTACGGCTGCGACGGCACCTCGGTCCGCCAGCACAACGAACCCGCCGGCAACCAACACGTCTGGCACTACCACATGCACGTCTTCCCCCGATACACCGACGACAACCTCTACTTCACCCAGCCACACGAACACTTCGCGACCGCCGACGAACGGCTGACCTACGCCGACAAACTGCGCACCCACTTCGCGGGGAAGGCGCTGCGCTCGCCGTAGCCGTGGGCAAAGCGGTTCTTTCCGGGGACCAAGGGACAGATCAAAGGCGGTAGGTTGGGCGCCGTGCTGACCGTGGCGACCTGGAACGTCCTGCATCGCGTGCACGCCGAGAACTACGCCGAGCCGGTCGCCGTGCGCTGGCCCGACGAGGCCGCGCGCACGGCCGCGATCGTCGCCGTGCTGACCGCGCGGCCGGAGCGGGTGATCGCCCTGCAGGAGGTCAGCGGCGACCTCCTGGCGGCGCTGCGGGGCTCCCGGTTCACGGTGCACGCGTTCCGATACCCGCGGATCCCGGAGGTCCGCCGGGCCGACCCCGGCCTGCGCGACGGCGCCGAGTATCTGGCGGTGCTCACGTCCGGCCCGGCCCGGGTCGTGGCCGGCGAGGCGTTCGCCGGCGACCCCGGCAAGGGCTTCCTGGCCGTGGCGCTGGACGGCACGCTTGTCGTGTCCACGCACGTCGGCTTCGGCCCGGCCGCCGTCTGGCAGCTGCCCCGGCTGGCCGCGCTGGCCGCCGAGCGCACCGTGTTGCTCGGCGACTTCAACGCCACCGCCGCGGTCGTCGCCGCCGGTCTGGGCCCGCGGTTCACGATCGCCGCCCTGGAGCCGGGGTCGCTGCCGACCCGCCCGGGCGCGCGGTCCGGCACCATCGACCACGTCGCGGTCCGCGGGGCCACGGTGGACCCGGCCCGGGTCGAGGACGCCGGCGGCCGCTCCGATCACAACCTGCTGTCGGCGGCCGTCCGCTGGTAGGCCACGATGTGCTGGTCGACGACGAAGCCGGCGCGCGCGTAGACGGCGGGCGCCCCGGTCGGGTTGGCCGCGTCGGTGTCGAGGGCGGCGACGGTGAACCCGGCCGCGCCGGCCGCGGCGAGGACTTCGCTCAGCAGCGCGGTCGCGATCCCCCGGCGCCGGTGGCCGGGAGCGGTGCCGACCTGGCCGATGTAGAGCGAACCCCGGTCGTACGGCAGCACGAACCCGGCGATCGCGCCCGATTCCCCGTCGACGGCGAGCCGGGCCAGATCCGCGCGGAAACTCTCCGACTCGACGGTGAGCGCCTTCCACTCCGCGAAGGTCCGTTCCTGCGTTTCGAACGCGTCGGCGTGGGCGCGATACACGTCAAAAGCTTCAAATGCTTCGAGCGGTTTCGATTGTACGGTCCTGGGCAGCGACAACACCGCGCGCTCGACAATGGGCGCGGACATCTCGAGGAAGTATCGAGCGACGCTGAACCCGAACCGTTCGTAGAGCCGGATCGAGGCCCGATCGTCGACCCCGGCGATGACCTGCGCCCGCCGCCCCTCGGCGACCCGCAGCTGCCAGCCGAGCAGCTCCCGCCCGATCCCGAGCCCGCGCCATCGCGGGTCGACGGCGCCGACGAGCTCGATCCGCTCCCCACCCGCGAGCGGCACCAGCCCGACGCCGACCAGTTGGTTCTCATTGAAAAATGCGAGGGTGTCGGTACTGAGGTCGCGAACCTCATGCCGCAGGAAGTCCTCGAACTCGCCGACCGCGAACTCACCCCGCATGCCCCCGGCCCGAGCGGCGCCATTGACGACGGCCGCGATGTCGGCCGCGTCGCCGAGTCCACAAGCCCGAGTCCTGAACCGCTCCATCAACACCTCTATGCGTCCACGAGATCAAAACGCCGGCGGCGAGGGAGTTGAACCCTTCCGTCCCATGGGGCCGGATTCACCAGAGAAGTATCCGCCGGCTGTCGCACCGTGAACCGCCGCCAACTCTAGGCCGCGCGGCGGCTGTGCGTCATCCGCTTTTCCGGGGGTAGGGGGTACCGGCGACCCGACCAGCTGGCTGGAGCCGGTCACCGACGAGCAGTACGAGGCGGTGACCCTCAACTCCGGTCACGACGTCGGCAAAATCGAGCGCTTCAGTCTTCGCCGACCCAGGTGACCAACTCGGCGGCGAGACCGGTCTCCCGCAGCAGCGCGTCGGGCAGCGGCCGGGGGTGCCGGGCGTAGCCGTCGTAGTGATACACATCAACGCGAGGGCCGACGTCCTGCAGCAGCCGGGCGAAGGCGATGAGCGTGCCGTCGGCCAGGCGGATCAGCGCCAGGGTGGCCGGGCCCAGGTCGTTGGCGACCTCGACGAACGGCAGCCCGAGCAGCGCGGTCACCTCGGCCGGCTCGATCGAGAGCACCGCCAGCGGGACGGCCGTGCCGCGCGGTGTGTCGACGGGCAACTGCTCCACGGTGGACTCCACTTGTCTCATGACGTTCGCAGTGCGTCGGTCGGGTTGAGTCGCGCCGCTTGCGTCGCCGGATAGAGCCCGGCGATAGTGCCGATCACCAGCGTGGCGGCCAGCCCGCCCCAGACACCGGCCGCCGGCACCAGCAGTTGCCAGCCTCGATAGCTTGCCACGCCGTAGGTGACCGCGGTGCCGAGCACGGCCCCCGCCACGCCACCCATGGCCGACAGCAGCAGCGACTCGGTGAGAAACTGCACCGCGATGTGCCGCCGCGCCGCCCCGAGCGCTCGCCGCAGCCCGATCTCGGTGCGCCGCTCCAGCACCGAGATCACCATGACGTTGGCTATGCCGACGCCGCCGACCAGTAACGCGACGGCGCCGAGGCCCAGCAGCAGCGAGGTGACCGCGCCGGCCACCAGCAGGCGCGAGGCCAGCGCGTCCGACGGGCGGCTGACGTCAACCGTGCTGGGCTGTGCCGGGTTGGTCGCCCGGGCCAGCATCGTGGCGACCAGGGCGGTCCGCGCGGTGTCCGTCCGCACGTACACACGGGTCGGGTGACCGTCGAACCCGAAGTACTCGGCGGCGACCGGCAGGCCGATCAACGCCGCGTGATCCACCTCGGGCGCCAGCTCGAACGGTCGCAGCACACCCGCGACGGCGAACCAATGGCCGCCCAGCCAGACTCGGGTGCCGGCGTCGACGCGGTCGATGCCCAGGCCGACGGCGGCGTCGTGGCCTAGCACCACCACCGGGTACCGGCTGGTCGCCTCGTTGAGGAACACTCCCATGTCGACGTGGCCGTCGAGCGTGTCCAGCAGTGACGGCTCGGTGCCGCGCACCTCGATACCGCCGCTGCGGTACGCGGGGACCTGGTCGGTGCGGAACACCTGAAGGTTGCCGAGGTCGGCGGTCGCCGTGACCCGCTCGACCCCTGGGGTACGGGCGATGCCGGTGGTGGCGTTCTGCGGCAGTTGCGCCTCGTTGCCGCCGATCTCGTGGCCGTTGACGACGGTGAGCAGGTTGGTGCCCAGGCGGTCGATCTGGGCCAGCAGGTCGGCCTGGCTGGACCGGGTGATGCCCAGGACGCCGATGATGGCGGCGATGCCGATCGCGATGCCCAATGTGGACAGCGCGGCGCGCAATGGCCGGCTGCGGATGCCGATGGTGGCCAGCGGCAGGAGGTCCGCCGCGCGTACCCGGGAAATCATTCGGTCCGTCCGGTGTCGGCGACGATCCGGCCGTCGCGGAGGTCGACCCGGCGCGGGCAGGCGGCCGCGACGGTGGCGTCGTGCGTGATGATCAGCAGTGTCACGCCGCCGGCGTGCAGGTCGCGCAGCAGGTCGAGGATCTGCGCGCCGTTGGCGCTGTCGAGGTTGCCGGTCGGCTCGTCGGCGAGGATCAGCGCGGGCCGGCCGACGAGCGCACGGGCGATGGCCACCCGCTGGCGCTCACCGCCGGAGAGCTTGCCCGCCGGGTGCCCGGCCCGATGCCCGAGGCCGACCCGGTCGAGCGCCTCCGCCGCCGCCCGCCTCCGCTCCCGCGTCGGCACGCCGCGGTACAGCAGGCCGTTGGCCACATTGTCCACTGCGGACAGCTGGTCCAGGAGGAAGAACTGCTGGAACACGACGCCCAGCGCGTACGCGCGGAGACCCGAGAGCCGCCGGTCGGAGAGGGATTCGATCGCATGGCCGGCCAGTCGTACCGAGCCGGTGGTGGGGCGGTCGAGACCAGCGGCGAGGTTGAGCAGGGTGGTCTTGCCCGAGCCGGACGGCCCGGCAACTGCCACCATCTCCCCGGCCAGTACGGTCAGATCGACGCTACGAAGCGACTCCACCGGCGGCGTGCCGGGGTAGGCGTGACCCACGTTCTCCAAGCAGAGCACCGAATCGGTCATGAGACCGGTACCTCCACCTGCGTGCCCTCGGTCAGCGCGGCACCGGTGATCTCGACCGTGCCGCCGGCCTCGTCGAACAGCCCCGGCTTGACGGTCACCAGGCGGCGGCCGACACCGTCAACCACCGCAACCTGGTAACCACCGGCGGGTCCGGCAAGCAGCGCGGTCACTGGCACCAGCAGGACGTTCTTACGCCGCGCGCCGGTGATCCCCACCTGCACCGGCGCCTGGTCCAGGATCGGCGCACCCGCCGGCATGGTCAGCGCGATGACCACCGGCACCGTCGCCGCCCCGCCGGCCGGACCCTCGCTTGGCACGCTCGCCACTGTGCCGATCTCCCGGACCGTACCGGCGACCGGCTGGTCCAGTCCTGGAACGGTGACCCGCACCGGGTCACCCGCGTGGACCGTCGACTGGCGTCCGGCGGTCAGCGCGATGCGGACCACGCGGGTAGTGGTCGATCCGCCCAGGACCGGCGCGCCGGGTTCCACCGAGGCTCCGACATCGGCGGTGAGCTGGCCCACTCGGATCGCACTCGGCAGGAAGACGATCTCGCCCAGCGCGAGCTTGCCGGTGCGCTGCGTCGCTGGTAGGGCGCGGGCCGCCTGCCAGCGGCGGATCGCGGTCGCGGTGGCGCCGCTGAAGTGCCGGTCGACGGTGATGCCGTGCGCCGGGTCGAAGCCGAGCGCCACGAGGTTCTGCTCCAGTTGCAGTACGTCGTTGCCGTCGCTCATCCCGGCGGTGAAGTCGCGGTAGGCCGGCGTCTCCCCGTACAGCAGGATCGCTGAGACGCCGGCCACCGCGAACAACTCGGCGCCACGGATGACCGCCGAGCCGGACGGCGCGACGGCGGTGACCACCCCGCCGGGCAGTTGGCTGGCCACCGTGTAGGACCCGTCGAAGCCCAGCGTGCCGGCCAGCTGCACGCTTGCGGTCACGTCGCCACGGGTCACCGGCGCGGTGGTCGTCTGGATCTGCGGCGCAGCGACCGGACCGGCCGCCGGTGCCCGGGTCACCGCCCACCCGATCACGCCCGCCGCGGCGAACAAAGCTCCGGCGACCACCCACAGGCCGGTTCTCATGATGTGACGATCCGCTTGTCGTAGAAGTGCTTGCAGGCGTCGATCGCGTTGTAGAAGGTCTCCGTCTCGCCCTGGCCCTCCAGCGGCGTGCCGCTGAGCTTGAAGGTGCCGTCCGGCCGCGGATCAGGGAAATCCGGCAGTCCGTGTTCGCGCATGCACTTCGCGAGATCGCGCAGCTTGGGTAGGTCGGCGGGGTCGAACGAGGGGTTCGGGTGCCGGCCGAGCGCGGCGAGCTGGTCACCGATCGCCTTGCACTCCGGCAGTGCGGCGACCGCGCGGGACTGGTCCTTGGTTGCGTCGCCGTCCGTCGCCGGCCAGACGATCTTGCCGGCATCGACGACGGGGTCGGGAAAGTTCGGGTACCCGTGGTCGCGTGCGCACTGTGCGAACTGGCGGCCGATGTCCAACTCCCGACTGGAGTAGCTGCCGGTGGTCACCGATCCCGACGCGGACGGTGAGGCCTCCTTGCTGGACGAGCAGGCGGCCAGGCTCAAGGCCAGCGCGGCCAGCAGCGCGACGACGGCGAAAGGTGTGCGTGTCATGCCGCTCAGGCTCGCCGCCCGGACGACCACGGCGCGTCTGGCGGCCGACCGATCTTCGGGTCTGTCGTTCGGCCGATTCGCCGCCGCCGGACCGCACGTACGCTGGGGCGATGCGAAACCGACGGTGGCTCGACGCGGGACTGATCCTCCTGCTGGCGGTCGGCAGCCTGCTGTGGAACGACGCGCTGGCGCTCCTCAACAGCCCGGACGACAAGAAGCTGCTGATGTACGGGTCGGTCGACGCCTGGCGGGTCCACGGTGCCTGGTGGTTCGTGGCCGGCGCGCCCGCACTGACGGCGATCGTGCTGCGGCACCGCTGGCCGCTCGCCGCGCTGCTGCTGGCGGCCGGGTCGGTGGGGATCCACCTGTTCGATCCGATCCTCGGCCTGTCGCCGGTGGATGCCGCCGCGCTGGTGGCCATGTTCGCATTGGCCGGTTCCGCGGGCTCGCGCCGTACCGTCGTGGGGGTCTTGATCGTCTTGGAAGCGGTGCTGCTCGCCGTCTGCCTGGCGGCTGGGTTGTTTCGTGGCACCCGCGGCCAGATCAGGGGCAGCGACAAGATGCTGTCCGCGATGGTGAACGGCGACGCCTCGACCCTCGTGCTGGATTGTCTGAAGACGGCGATCGTGCCCGGCCTGTTGCTGGCCGCCACCTGGGCCGTCGCCGACAGCGCCCGGACGCGGCGGGTGCACCTGGCCGACCTGCGGCGGGAGCACGAGCAGCGAACGGCGTTGGCGGTCGCCAGCGAACGGGGCAGGATCACCCGGGAGCTGCACGACGTCGTTGCGCACGGACTGGCGGTGATGGTCGTGCAGGCGCAGGGCGCGAAGGCCATGCTCGCCAAGCAGCCGGAGCGCACCGAGGCCGCGCTGACCAACATCGTCACCACCGGCCGCGCATCGCTGGCCGAGATGCGCAGGCTGCTCGGCCTCGTGCGCACCGATGCGTCGTACTCGCCGCAGCCGAGCCTGGCTACGCTGCCCGACCTGATCGACCGGGTCCGGGACAGCGGCACCCGGATCGACTTCCGGATCGCCGGTGAGCCCGCGACGCTGGCCGCCGTGATCGAGCTGGCCGCCTACCGGATCGTGCAGGAGGCGCTCACCAACACGCTCAAACATGCGCCACCGGGCACCGGCAGTATTGTCGTGCTCGACTTCGGCCCGGCGGAACTGGGCATCCGGATCGTCGACGACGGCGCGCCGGTCGCCGATCCGGCGCAGGGCAACGGGCTGCGCGGCATCACCGAGCGGGTCGCCGCGCTCGGTGGTGTGCTGCGGGCCGGCCCGATCGCCGGCGGCGGCTTCGAGGTCGCGGCCCGAATCCCGACCGCCGCGCGGCTGGCTCCCGTCCCGTGATCCGGGTGCTGATCGCCGATGATCAAGCATTGGTCCGGGCCGGCTTCCGCATGATCCTCGACGGCACCGACGACATGACGGTGGTGGGCGAGGCGGCCGATGGGCTGCAGGCGCTCACCGTGGCGGACCGGGCCCGGCCCGATGTCGTACTGATGGACGTGCGGATGCCGGGCATCGACGGCATCGAGGCGACCCGGCGGCTGCGCGCGGCTCGGCCACTGGAGCAGCCGCCGCACGTCATCATCCTGACGACGTTCGACCTGGATGAGTATGTGTATGCCGGGCTGCACGCGGGCGCGGCCGGGTTCCTGCTCAAGGACGCACTCGACACCGAACTGCTGCAGGCCGTGCGCGCCGTCGCGGGCGGGCACAACGTCGCCGCGCCGAGCGTCACGCGCAGACTGGTGCAGCACTTCGTCGCGACGGGGGCGCGGGTCGCGGATGCTTCATCGATCGACGCTCTCACGGCCCGGGAGCTCGACGTGCTGCGGCTTATCGCCGAAGGCCTGTCCAACCAGGAGATCGCCGGCCGGCTGGTGATCACCGAGGGAACTGTCAAGACCCATGTGAGCCGAATCCTCGCCAAGCTGGGCCTGCGTGACCGGATCCATGCGGTGATCTATGCGTATGAGAACGGCGTCCCGCCAGGCCAGTGACGGGTGTTCCTCGCCGCGCCGGCGTCGTGCACCTCCTCGGCCCAGCGATGCCTACCGCGACGTGCTCCTGATCACCGGCGAGGCGGTCAGCGAGGTCACTGCGGCGATACAGTACCGACCGGCCGGCGCTATCAGGCGGCCATCTTCGCCGTTTTCTCCGCCACCTGGACGTGCGTCGCGCTGCTGCTCACCGGCCCCGCGTACGGCTACGACACGCGCGCCGTGGGACGCCAGCGAGCTCCGACCGCTGTCGATCGTCAGTCGCGAGCCCGGTATACCCCTGAGACGTCTATCCGGGAATTTCCCCCTCCTGCGGCTCGTCTCGCGGGGCGAGGATGAGCGGATGCTGCGACCGGCTCTTAGGGGAACATTTTCGCGATGGCGGCGCTTGGTCCTGTCCGGACTGGCGGTCGTCCTCGGCGTCATGTTCGTGTCCGGTGCGCTGGTGCTCACCGCGACGCTGGGCGGCTCCTACACCGACACGGCCAAGCGCGCCCACGCCGGCACCGATGTGTCGGTCGGCCCCGGCGAGACGATCTCCGCGGCCGGGGTGCCGGCAGCGCTGGTCGACCGGCTGGCCGGTATCGACGGTGTGGCCTCGGTGACCGGTGTCGTGTCCGCCGACGGGGCTCGGCTCGTCGGCGCCGACGGCAAGGTGGTGGCGTCCCCGGACGCCCCTCGCCTCGGGGTGAGCTGGCCGGGGCAGGCGCGCTCCGTGCAGATGCGCGCCGGTCGCGGACCGCAGCGGGACGACGAGGTCGCGATCAGCACCACCCTCGCCGCGGCGGCCGGAGTGCGGGTCGGCGACCGGGTCGCGGTGCTGACGCTGCGGCCGAAGCAGAGCTTCACCCTGGTCGGCACATTCGACTTCGCCGAGCCCGCCCAGCAGGTCGTGGCGTTCACCGAGCCGGTCGCGCAGACGCTGATGCTGGGCACGCCCGGTGCCTTCTCCTCGATCGCCGTCACCGCCCGCGACGGGGTCACCGCCCGACAGTTGCGGGAACGGATCGCCGGCGTGCTGGGGGCCGGCTTCCGGGTCCGGACCACTGATCAGGTGGTGCAGGCCGAAAGCGCCGCCCGCGGCCGATCGCTGGGCCTCACCGGCGACCTGCTGCTGGGGTTCGCCGGCGTGGCGCTGTTCGTCGGAGCGTTCCTGATCCTCAACACCTTCTCGATGCTTGTCGCGCAGCGCACCCGGGAGCTGGCACTGCTGAGAGCCATCGGGGCCAGCCGCCGTCAGCTCGTCGTGTCGGTACTGGCGGAGGCGGCCGTAGTCGGACTGACCGGCTCGGTCGCCGGGCTGGCGGCCGGGGTGGGCGTGGGTGCGCTCGCCGCCGGGGCGTCAGTGGTCCTGCCGGCGAGTGCCGTGCTGGGTGCGTTCGCTGTCGGGCTGCTCGTCACGACGGCCGCCGCGCTGCCCCCGGCGGTACGGGCCGCGCGGGTGCCGCCGGTGGCGGCGCTGCGCGACACAGCGGCACCGGAACGGCCGCTGACCCGGCTCACCGTCGCCGGTGCCATTGTCCTCACCGCCGGCGCCGGCCTGCTCGGCTTCGGTTTGGCCACCGCGTCGACGAGCGCCCCGGCCCTTGTCCTCGGCGGGGTGCCCCTGGCGTTCCTCGGCGTCACGATGCTGACGCCGGCGCTCGCCCGGCCCGCCGCCGATCTGCTCGGGCGAGGGCTCGGCTGGTCGGTGCCCGGCCGGCTGGCCCGGCTCAACGCTCGCCGCAACCCCCGACGCACTGCGGCGACCGCGGCGGCACTCATGGTCGGGGTGGCGCTCCTGGCCGGCATCTCCACCGTGTTCGTCTCGGCCACGGCCAGCGTCAGCCGACTCGTCGCCGACCAGGTCAAGGCCGACTTCGTCATCAGCGGCGACGCCAACGGCTCGGGCCGCGCCGGGTTCGACCCGGCCGTGCTCGCCGCCGCTACGGCACTGCCGGGCGTACTCAACGTCAGCGGCCTCGGCGAGAGCGGCGCCGTCATCGACGGCCAACCAGCCTACGTGGAGACCGTCACCGACCTACCCGCCCTGCGCGACATGCTCAGCCTGACCGCCGCCGTGGGCACACTAGGGCAGCTGGCCGACGACCAGATCCTGGTCGACCAGCGCTCCATCACCGCGACCGGCCCACACGTCGGCGATCGCGTCACCGTACGCCTTCCCCGCGGCGAGTCCCGCCAGTTCACCCTGACCGGCGTCTACACCAACACCGACCTCATCAACGGCTGGCTGCTGCCGGCCTCGGCCGCGAGCGGTTTCAAGCAGGCACTGCCGAGCCGCGCGTTCATCCGCCTGGCCCCAGGCGCCGACGCCGGCACCGCCCGCGCTCAGCTCACCGCCCTGCTCGCCGACAGCCCCGAGGTAGGCGTGAGCGACCGCAGCGAGTACACCGCCCAGGAGAACGCCAAGGCCAACCGCATCCTGCGCATCGTGCAGATTCTGCTGTCCCTTGCCGTTGTCATCGCCGTGCTGGGCATCGCCAACACGGTGGCCCTGTCTGTGCTGGAGCGTACCCGCGAACTCGGGCTCCTGCGCGCGGTCGGTCTGCGCCAGGTCCAGACGCTGCTTATGACCGCGGCGGAGGCCACCGTGATCGCCGTCTTCGGCGCGCTGCTGGGCACCACGGTCGGCGTCGGGCTCGGCGCGGCCACGGTCAAGGCCCTGCGGCAGCAGGGCGTGACCGAACTGTCCATACCGTTCCATCAGCTGCTCGCGTACCTGGGGCTCGCCGCCCTCGTCGGCGCCATGGCCGCGATCCCACCAGCGGCCCGGGCCGCACGCCTGAACATCCTGACCGCCATCGCCCACGACTGACACCGCATCCAGAGCGATTTCCCGGCGGTCTCTTGCCCGGCCAGCTCGGCGACGACCGGACCGAGTGCCCCGGCGACGCTTGCTCCGAAGACGAAGTACGTGAACCCCATCTCCTCCCGCCGCCGCAGGATCTCCTCCTTGGCCGCGCCGGGATCGCTCGGCAGGTATGACACCGAGTCTGCCGCTCGAACAGCTTCGATGTCGGTGTCGGGCCCGGCCATGAACGGCGCGACGGCGTCTCCGATGACCGGCACATGCAGCGAGAGCTCCAGCCCGTGCCGGTTGTCGAATGCCCGCACCCGTTGCGCCGTCTGCGTGCGGGTCTCGATGTGCGGCATCACGAAGTTCACGATGTCGGCCAGCTCGGACGCGACCGCGTGTGCCTTGGGTCCGCCGACAGCCATCGCCACCGGCGTGTGCCGCTCGTCGCCATCAAGTTCCCGCAGCGTCGTGATGACCTGCCGGACGAGCTCCGCCCGCTGCCCGGCCGGCACGTCCGGCAATCCCAGTCGGCGCAGCTGATCCGCGATTCCGGGCCGCCCGGTCCCGATGCCCATCTCGAACCGCCCGTCGGTCACCACACTGAGCGAGTGCGCCTCCCAGGCCGTGATGTACGCCGGCCGCACGGGCGCCGCGTAGACCCAGGTCCCCACCCGCGCGCCGGTCAGCGTGGCCGCGGCGGCCAACACCACTGCGGTGTGCGATGGCAGCCCCCTGCCATGATCGGGTGCGCACGCATGCCGCGGTCCGCTCATGTCTCCCCTCGGAGACGGATTACAGGGCACTGCCGCCGGTGCCGGTCAGGTCGAGGGCGGCGAGACGGTTGAGGATACCCACGATGTGGGTCAAGTCGTGGCGTGCGACAACAGGCCGGTCGTGCTGTCCGAGAGTGCCCGCCGCCGGTGCGACAATCATCTGCGAAGCCGATCACCCTGCCCTCGTCCCGGCTGTCGGGGACGAGGGCAGGGTTTCGCCACCGGTGACGAAGCCACGGCGGCCTACCGTTTCTGGGCCGCGATGGCTCACAGCGGGCCCAGGACCTCCTCGGGCGGCTCATCCAGCGAGAGCGTTTCGAGCACCCTGAGCAGCTGACGCTCCTCGTACCGGAAATGACTCTCCATAATGGCCGCCGCGCCCTCGAGGTGACGATCCAACTCGGCGACCGGTGCGACCCGGTCCACCGCAGCCAGCAGCTCGCCGAGCAGGTGCGCGATCATCGAGTGGTCCTGGGTGAGCCTGCGCAGTACGGGCTCCAACTCCGGGTGGGCCGCCCTGATCGCCGGAAACAGGAGGCGGTCCTCGCCCCTGTGGTGCCCATCAAGGGCAGCGCAGAACCCGTGGCAGTACAACAGCAGCTCACGCGGGGCAACCTCCGCGGACCTGCCTTCGGCCACCGCGGTGCGGGTGAGATCAAGTGCTTCGCGTAGGCGCACGTGCACCTGTCGAAGCTCATGGCTCCAGGCGATGAGCCTGGTCGTCTCGCGCTCAGTCACGCGAAGACGAAGGATGCGACGTCAACATCGTCGGTCTCCCTCGGTTGGGCGCCTCCATGCCTGACACAGTCTGCCACCGGCACGCGACGCTACCCGAAGCCTAGCGCACCAAGATTGACCAGCTGCGCCCTGCAGGCGGACGTGGCGGAGCGTTCCCGGCCGGCCCAGGCCGGGGGATCGTATCCCTACCCGACAGCCTCCGACGTGCACGTACTTATCGACCACGGCCTGGTTCGGGCGCTGTGGATGGGAGGGCTTGATAGGCGGGGTGGAGGTGCTTCCATCGTGTCTGGGCGTCGCCGCGTTCGTGCCCCGCGAGGTGTGTGCCGAGGTCTTCGAGATGGATCTGTACGCCGGCGCCGTAGGCGGGGAGCAGGCTGATCGGCATACCGCGCTCTTCGATGATCACGACGGTGCCCTCGCCGTCGGGGGTCAGCCAGGCTTCGATGACGTGTTCTTCGGCTTGGTCGGCATCGCTGGTTGTCACGGCCAGGTGGTGTGGGGGGTCGCAGACGTCGATGCGGCCGGTTCCTTGCCATTCGCTGGCGAAGAACCGGGCCTTGAACGTGCCGCCCAGGCGCAGGTCGCCGTCGAATTCGCCGAGCCAACGTCCCAGCCGGCCGGGGTCGGTGAGGGCCGACCACAGGTCGTCGATGGTGCTGTCGAAGCGGTCCTGTACCCGTACGACTTCGCCACCACGCCGCCGGCCACCGCCGCCCTTCCGGTCACCGGACCACCCGCCCTGACGCTGACCTTGTTCGGCCTCGTCACGATCCTGCTCGGCGCCGAGCTCACCGCAGCCGCCGGAGCCGGGCGCGACGCCGGCGCTCCAGGTCGTCACGCCCGATGACCGCGCCCCAGCCGTCCTCGACCCGGCCGCCCGCGGCCCGCGACACCGGCCACCGGACCGGGCAGGTGACCGGCCGTATCTTCGCCCGGTTCGCGCCCGAACGGGTGGAGGCGAGCCGCGGTCGCCGCAGGAGCGGACGATGCACCATGCGAACCGGTCGATCGTCGTGGCTGGACCGATCTCCGGCAGCGCGTCAAACTGAGTACTCGAGCTTGACGCACGCCGCGCGGAGAGGACCGTGGTGCACCGGATCGAAGCATCGCTGAGCGCCGTCGACTGGAGCACTGTGGAGGGTGGCCGGCCCGGGAACCACACCGGGCCGATGGGCGAGGTGCCGCAGATGGTGGCGGGCCTGTGGCACAGCGATCCCGGCCGACGCTGGGACGCCGTCGACTTCATCGAGACGGCGGGCTTCGAACACGGTCTGAACCGCCCCGCCACTGTGTCGCTGGCGCCCATCGTCGCGGCTGCGGTCAACGATCAGCGCTCCGCCGATGCTTGGGTCTTCACCACATCCGACCCGCGCATGCCGCTGAGGGCCCGGTTGCTGGCGATGCTCGGGCAGGCCGCGACGGGAGCAGCATGGGGCGGAACCGACGCACAACTGCGTGCGAAGGCAGAAGCCGTTGCGGCTGGTGGCGAGAAGCTCAGCGTCGCCGACTACGTCGCTGGGGAAGAGGCGCCACAGCGACTCGGCGTCCGCGCGATGGCCGGCGGCTTACTGCTCGATGTGCTGCCGTGGCTGCCGGACTCCGATGCCCGTGTCGCGCACGCCGCGGTGTTCGCCACGACGCGAATCGCGCAACTGCTACCACCACAGCAGCGTCGCGGCGCCGATGAGCAGCTGCTCGCGGTCGCCGAACAGCGTGACAGCCCAGGAAGCGTCGCGGGCGCGGCCGCCTACGCGCTCGCGGAACTCGGCGCGGACACCACCACGTTGTTGCAAGACCGACCTCTGGTGGTGCGGGCCTGCGCAGCGCTATCGCCGTCGACGGACGGTGACCCCCATGCGGTACGCGCGCTCGAGGAGGCAATGCGGTACACGCCAGCCAACGACAGCTGGTTGCGGCCCGGCTCAGCCCTGGAGCGAGTACGCCTGCACATGCGATTCGCCGCCACGGCCGCGGCCCGGGCCAGCAGTTTCGATCAACTGGTGCCCGGCGCCCTGGCCGTTGCCGCACCCGAAGGCGGCTCCACGGAGGCTGGTTGGGGCCCGTTGCTACGCCTGGCCTTCCCGCCGGGTTGGCCTGACCGGCCGCTCGCCAACAGCCAGCGGACATTTCTGCAGGTGCTGGTTGGCAACGACAGCGTCTGGGGTGATCGAGCCGACCGTGCCATGCCATTGTTGGCCGAGGTCGGGCTGCCTCAAGACCGTGAAGCGTGTCGCACCGTCACCCGCTGACACAATCCCGCTCGGGTCGCGACCGAGCCCGCCGTCTCACCGCCGGCGCCCGCAATGTCGTGGTGGCCGCGACTGCGATCCGCGGCCCGGTCGCTTGCATCGCGGCGGCGCTGGTCTCGTCCTGTGGTCATGACTCAGGGGCGCGGTACAGCTGGACCTGGCGCTCGACCTCCGCGAAGCCGAGCGTCCGGTACAGCTGGATGGCGTGGTCGTCGGGGTCGGCGACGATGACGAGTGTGTTCGCGTCGGGTTCCCGCCGGGCGGCGTGGCGGATGACGGCCGCGGCCAGGCCCCGGCGGCGGAAGTCGGGGTGGGTTTCCACGCTTTGGAAGCGGGCGAGCCGGCCGTCACTGAACAGCCCTGCGCCGGAGCACATCCGGCCCTGGACGAACGCCCCGAACCAGGTGCCGTGGCCGGCCTCGCAGAGCCGGCGCTGCTCGAGCACCTGGAGCTCGGTGAACTGTCGCTCGTCGGGCGTCGGCGCCTCGTAGTAGCAGGCCAGGCGCAGAGAGGTGGCCTGCGTCCAGTCCTCGTCGCTGCTCAGCGCCCGTACGTCGGTGTCCGGCGACGGCGGCCGCAGGTGCTGTGCGGTGAGTACGGCGTTCACCTCCACGGTCAGGCCGAGGTCCGCGCCGCCGTCGCCGAGGGTGCCGTCGGTGCTGTCCACGCCGATGGCGACGTGGGTGGCGGCGGGAAACTCGCCGGCGAACACCGCCAGCGCGTCGGCCTGGGCCGGCGGTCCGGTGAGCAGGACGAAATTGCCCCACCAGAAGCCCGGATTGGCCGGCGTGCGGACCACGAGATGCCCGGCGTGCTCCACGATGCTCGAGCCGGCCATCCCGCGCAGCATCAGATCGGTGCGGAACCCGAGCGAGCGCACACGTCGGATCGGCATGTCAGACCGCCGGGAGATGACCGAGCGGGAAGCCCATCGCGACGGCGACCGTCAGGACACCGCCGATGCATCCGGTTCGCTTCATGAGGGAGCTCCGCATCGTGGGGGGTGAGATGTCCAGCGGGTACAGCGTTCCAACCCGTTCCACACTCGCCCGGTTGTATTTTCTGGGCTGCGCGGGGCTCTGTCAGGAAGGAACCGACCGGAGGAAGCGATCATGCAACCGTGGCAGCAGGCCCACCAGCAAGCCGCTCAGCGCGCCCACAACCAGGCCGCCCAGCACGCCCAGCAGGCCCATCAGCACGCGATGCGCCAGCACCAGGAGTCGTCGCGGCGCTTCCGCGAGCGTGGCCACGCGTACCCGGTGAACACCGGCTACCGGCCCCGCACTGCCGCCGGCCGCTTCGCCGCCGGCGTCTTCAGGGTCATCGGTGTGCTCTTCGCCCTCGCGGTGGTCGGTTTCATCGGCACCATCGCCTATCTGATCATCACCGGGCGTTGATCCGTCCGCGCGGTCAGCGGCTCATGACGTTGTCCGACCGTATGATCTCGGGATGCTGGGGGTTCATTTCGCCATCACGCCGGACCAGGAGCGCTCACTGCTCGCCGCCGACGACGAAGGCGACACCGATACGGTGGGCGAACTCCTGGAAGACATCGAGGAGTCCTGGCCGGGCGACGCGCTGAAGGTCGACACCGACAAGGCGTGGGACGCCATCCACCGTTGCCTGACCGACGGCACCCTCGACCCGGACGGCGGCGAATACCCGCTGTCCCTGGCCGTGCTCGGTGGACGGCATCTGCACGACGAGTACTACGTCGTCTACATCAGCGCGGCCGAGACCCGAGCTGTCGCCGCCGCGCTGCGCGGCGTGGTCCGGACCTGGCTGCGCCGCCGTTTCGATGCCATCGAGGACCCGGACTACCGGGGCGCCCGCGACGATGCCGACTTCGAGTACACCTGGGACGGCTTCGGCGACGTTCGAGCCTTCTACGAACGGGCGGCCGCCGCCGGACGCGCAGTCCTCTTCACCGCCACCTGAAGCATGATCGCCGGCCGGCATCCACCAAAGCAAGGTAGCCATCGATCATCGGCACGGCCAGGCGGCTGACTGGATCAGCCGCCCGGGTTGATCCGCTTCTCGAACCAGTGGTGCGCATACGGCTCGGCGTTGAAGGCGTCCACCTCCTCGTAGCCGGCGGTGCGGTACAACTGCAGCGCCTCTGACAGCGACCCGTTGGTCTCCAGGCGCAGCACCCGGGTGCCGGCGGCCGCGGCGGTCGTCTCCAGTTCGGCCAGCAGGCGCCGCCCCAGCCCGAGCCCGCGCACGGTGGGGGAGACCCACATCCGCTTCACCTCGGTCGGTGCGCCGGCGTGAAACTTGAGGGCGCCGCAGCCGACAGGGGCGCCGTGCAGGGTGGCCACGAGGAGCACACCGGCCGGCGCTGTCAGCTCGTCGTCGCCGGCGGAGATGCTCCGCACCGGGTCGAAGCCCCCGTCGAACCGCCCGGCCAGCTCCTCGTAGTAGGCCCGGATGCAGTGCCGGGCGTGCGGGTGCCGCGGGTCGGACGGCGCCACCGTGACCATCGACGCCGTCAACAGCCGCTCGACCTCGCCCATGGCCTCGACCAGGCGTTCCCGCTGCCGTTCGCTGAGCGGCCGGAGGATCGACACGGCCAGCTCGTCGGAGCGGCTTTCGAGCTCGAGCCGTTCCCGGCGCCCGTGTTCCGTCAGGTGTACCGTCCGCACCCGCCCATCCCCGGCGCTGGCTTCGACAACCACGAGGCCGTCGTGTTCCAGGGCCCGCAGCAGCCGGCTGAGGTACCCGGAGTCGAGCCCGAGCCGTCCCCGCAACGCCCGCACGTCAACACCACCCCCGTCGGCCCCCACCTCCCACAGCACCCGCGCCGCCCCGAGCGCCCGGTCCCGCGCCATGTACTCGTCCTCGAGCGCCCCGATCCGCTGCGTCACCGTCCGGTTGAACCGCCGCACCCGCCCGACCGCCGTGACATCCATTCCCTGACCATAGTCAGAGAAATACTGCCGCGAAAGGCCCGCACGAACGGCGCCCGGACGGCTGACCGACCCCGATCGACGGAACGACGTTTCGGGACCGGCGGGAAGGGGCATGCAGATCAATGTCGGCGCGACGAGGCGCCGCAAACCCCCGCATTCGTACTGCCCTATCGACTGCGAACCGCGGGTGTGCACACGCACACGGGTGCGGCGGATCCGCTCGATCCGCCGCACCCGAGCGTTTTCCGGCCCGGGCCCGCGGGGTACCAGGGCGGGCATGAAGGCATTGACCGTCGTTGCGTTGCAGTCCGGATCGGCCGAAGTTCGTGACGTGCCCGACCCGGCGCCCGGTGATGGGCGGCTGCTGGTCGAGGCGGTGGCGCTCGGCGTGTGCGGCACTGATCGGGAGATCGCGGCCGGTGAGTACGGGTGGGCCCCGCCCGGCGCGGATCGCCTGGTGCTGGGCCACGAGTCGCTCGGGCGGGTCCGGTCGGCGCCGGCCGGGAGCGGGTTCGGCGCGGGCGACCTCGTCGTCGGGGTGGTGCGCCGGCCCGACCCGAAGCCGTGCCCGGCCTGCGCGCACGGCGAGTTCGACATGTGCCGCAACGGGGAGTACACCGAGCGCGGGATCAAGCAGCTCGACGGGTACGGCAGTGCACTGTGGACGGTCGAGCCCGACTACGCGATCAAGCTCGACCCGGGGCTGGCCGAGACCGGGGTGCTGCTCGAGCCCACGTCGGTCGTGGCGAAGGCCTGGGACCAGGTTGAGCGGGTCGGGGCTCGTGGCTACTTCGCGCCGCAGCGGGTGCTGGTCACCGGGGCCGGGCCGATCGGTCTGCTCGCGGCGCTGCTCGGCGCACAGCGCGGGCTCGATGTCCACGTGCTCGACCGGGCCACGGGCGGGCCGAAGGCGCAAGCGGTGAAGGCCCTCGGCGCGACGTACCACAGCACGCCGGTCGCGGAGACGGCCGAGCGGCTGCGACCCGACGTGATCATCGAGGCGACCGGGGCGGCGTCGGTCGTGTTCGACGCCATCGGCGGCACCGCCGCCTACGGGATCGTCTGCCTGACCGGCGTCTCCACCGGCGGCCGCACGATCTCCGTCGACCTCGGCGCGGCGAACCGGTCCATGGTCCTGGAGAACGACGTGGTCATCGGCTCGGTCAACGCCAACCCGCGCCACTACACGGCGGCCGCGGAGGCCCTGAAGACGGCCGACCCGGCCTGGCTGAACAGCCTCATCACCCGCCGGGTGCCCCTGGATCGCTTCGCCGAAGCCCTGGAGGCCAAGCCCGACGACATCAAAGTGGTGCTCACGTTCGGCTCATAAAGGCTTCACGGCCGCAGTTGTACTGCCAGAGCCGCGGCAAAGCACCCGAAGGCCACGATCGCCGCCGTCGAACGCAGCACGTCGATGCGCTCCCAGCGGGTGACGGTGGCCCGCCAGTCCGCGGGCGGGGCTTCGGGCCGCCAGTCGACGACCTTCATGTTGATCGGGACCGTGCCCAGGAACGAGCAGAGCAGGAACGCGGTCAGGGCCGCGGCTCCCGCCCAGCGCCAGCCGGAGCCGGGGCCGTCGGCCAGCACGAGCACGGCCACGGCGGCGGCGACGGTCGGCAGCATCAGGGCCGGGACCACGATCCGCAGGCGGCGGACGAGTGCCACCCGGGCCTGGATGTGGGCGTGGTCGTCGAGGAGGCGCAGGGCGGGTTGCACGCCATACCGGACGATGAGCTCCTCGCCGGCGAGGAGCCCGGCCAGGAAGAGGGCGATGGCTTGCACGACCGGACTCATGCCGAGCTCCTTCTTTCAGTGGCTGCAAGTTTACGGTAGCAGTATTTGTGCAGTCGCTGAAGTACATTGGGGTGATGAGCGACACGGGCGTGTCCTGGATTCCGGAGGGTGCCGCCGGTGCGAGCCTCGGCGGGCTGCGCGAGCGCAAGAAGCGGGAGCTGCGGGCCAAGCTGTCGGCCGTCGCGACCCGGATGTTCCTCGAGCGCGGCTTCGCCGAGGTGCGCGTCACCGAGATCGCCGAGGTCTGCGGAGTGTCGGAGCGGACCGTCTTCAACTACTTCCCGACGAAGGAGTCGCTGCTGCTGGACCGCTTCGACGACACGCTGACCGCCATGCGCGCGGCCCTGGCCAACCCGGCCGGGGTGCCGCTGCCGTCGACGCTCGGCGTGCTCGAGGCCGAGCTGTCCGGCCTCACCACCTGGCTCGCGGCGCAGCCCGACCCGGCCGAGGCGACCGCGACCATCCGCCGCTTCCGGGCCCTCACCACCAGCACGCCGGAGCTGCGGGCCCACCAGCACGAGATGGTCGAGCTGCTGACCGGGACGGTCGCGGGCCTGCTGGCCGGGCGGGCGCACCTGCCGGACAACGCCCCCGAGGCGCACATCGCGGCCGTCACCCTGCTCGGCCTCTGGCGGGTCCAGGGGGCCAGCCTCCAGCGCAATCTCCGGCCCGAGCTGGCTCCGGCCATGACGCGGGAGCTCGTCACCGCGGACGTGCGGGCCGCGGCCGACACGATCGCGCCCGTGTTCGAGCGGTTCGGGTCCGCGCCCGCTTCGGGGTAGAACTGGAGCCATGAAGACTGCCGCCGCCATGCGTGACGAGGCCGGCCGCCTGCTGCGGGCCGCGCCCCCGCAGGCCCGGGTGCCGTTCGACGACGACCGCAAGCGGCGGTGGATCGAATACCGCCCGGAGCCGCGCCCCGGCGTCGCGCTCGACGAGCTGGGCGCCGACGGCCGCAAGGCCGCCCACCGGCTCCTGGCCACCGCGCTGCGCCCGCACGCGTTCGCGCAGGCGATGGGCATCGTGGCCCTGGAGGAGGTGCTCGACCGCAAGGAGGGCTACGGCCGGCACCGGCACAGCAACGACTACCGCGTCCTGGTCTTCGGCGACCCCGACCCGGCCGGCCGCTGGGGCTGGCGGTTCGAGGGCCACCACATCTCCGTCACCATGACCCTCGACGGCGACACGGTCGCGCCGACCCCGGTGTTCCTGGGCGCCAACCCCCTGGCCACCTACTACCGCGGCCACCCCGTGCTGCGCCCCCTCGGCCCCGAGCACGACCTCGGCTTCGCCGTGCTCGACGCCCTCCCGCCCGGCCTGCGCCCGCACGTGGTGGGCCGGCCCACGGCCCCGGCCGACATCTACAGCGGTCCACACGCCGACGTGGTACCACCCCCACCCGGAGTGCCGGCCGCCGAGCTCCCCGGCCCGGCCCGGGAGCGGCTCCTCGAACTCGTCGACCTCTATCTGGAGCGGCTCCCGGCGGACATCGCCTTCCCCGTCGACCGCGACGCGCTCACGTTCACCTGGGAGGGCCCGACCGTCCCCGGCACCCGCCACTACTACCGGGTGCAGGGCCAGGACCTGCTCATCGAATACGACAACACCACCGCCGACGGCAACCACGCCCACACGGTCCTGCGCCGCCCCGCATCCGACTTCGGCGATGACGTCCTCCGCGCTCACCGCTCCGCCCACCCGCACTGAACCGGCTTGCTCAGGAAGGGTCACCGCCGCGCTGAGGCCGCGCCGCCCCGCATCCGACCTGGGCGGCGACGTCCTCCGCGCTCACCGCTCCGCCCACCCACACTGATCTGGGCTCCTAGGGCAGGGTCACGGCCGCGCTGAGGTCGTCGTGGGGCAGGTCGCCGTCGACGATCGCGCGGACCTCCATTGTGGACAGCTCGGCGATGCCGGCCTGGACCGTGGCGAACGCTGTGGTGGCCGCGTCCGGGCCGGTCGCGATGCGCAGCAGGCTCGGGCGCGGGGCCAGGCCGGTGGCGTCGACGACCCGCCACACGCCGTCGACGGCGACCTCGGCGACGGCGTGGAAGTCCATGGGGGACAGGCCGGGCGCGTAGACGGCGGCCGTGCGGGCCGGGACGTCCAGGGCCCGCAGCAGCGCGACGACCAGGTGGGCGAAGTCGCGGCAGACGCCGTTGCCGGACAGCAGCGTGTCGGCGGCGTCGGTGGTGGCGGTGCTGGACCCGGCCGTGTACTGCGTGCGCTCCTGCACGAACGCCCGCACGTCCGCGGCCAGCGTCGGTGACCGCGGGTCGAACTGGGCGACCGCGAAGCCGTGCAGCCGGTCGTTGGGGCAGTATCGGCTCGGCCGCAGGTAGACGATCCGCTCCAGCGGCGTCACCGGGGCCGGCTCGGGGTCGAGCCGGGCGTGCACCTCATAGCCGACGTCCAGTCGCCCCGGGCCGGGCCGGACCACGTGCAGCCGCCCGCCGTCACCGGTCTCGATGGTCTCGACCGGGACCGGCGCACCGTCGAGGCGCACGTCGAGCTCGTCGCGCACCGTCACGCCCGGCCGGCGCGCGGCCGCGATCTGCAGCACGATCTCGGCGGGGCCGTCCGGCCCCACATCGAAGGCCAGCGAGCAGCCGGCGGTCACCTCGGTCACGCGCGCAAGATACCCGGATTTTGTTGCAACGGTGTCAAGGCGGGTAACGGCCCGGAATGGATGAGGTCGAGAAGCTGCTCGACGCGGTGTACACCGGTCGCGAGCGGCTCACCCGTGAAGAGATACATCGCCATGCCGTCGCGGTCGACGCGCCGGTCGAGGTCCTCGACGCCGTCGAGGCGCTCCCCGAGGGCGAGTACGCCTACGACGAGGCGAGCGAGGCCCTGGCCCAGCTCGGCGGCCGCGAGTCCGGCTCCACCTCCCCGACCGGCGGCGTGCCGGCGCGGGAGCTCGACGACGCGGACCTGTCCCGCGAGCTGCGCCACCTGCACGAGACCCGCGACGACACGTTCCGGCACGGCTCATCGCAGGCCCTGCTCAACCACGACAGCCGCACGGAGGAGCTCGAGGCCGAGTACCTCCGCCGCTTCCCCGACCGCGCCGTCGACCCCGCCCGCGTCCGCCCCGACTGACCGCCGTCGCACGCCCTGCCGGCTCCGGTGCATCGCGCGCGGGTGCTGCGGATGCGGCAAGTGGTGCGAATACCCTGTCGGGCGAAAAATCCGATATGTCGAGCGGAGCGAGGCGCGAAGCGCCCGACATATCGGTATATCGCTCTGCATCGGGTTCGGCTCACCGCCTGCGTCGGGTCCGGTTCAGCGTCCTGCGTCGGGTCCGGTTCAGCGTCCTGCGTCGGGTCCGGTTCAGCGTCCTGCGTCGGGTTCGGTTCACCGCTCTGCGTGGACGGGGTTGAGCGCGGCGTGGCGGGGAGGGTCCGACATGTCGGTGCGGGGTTGCGTTCGGCTCGGCTTGGGCGGGGTGGGGTGGGGTATCGGCGGATTACGGCAGTCCGGGTGGGGTATCGGGTGATCGACCGGCCGGACTGGCCGGGACTCCGGCGATATTCAAGGAGCATGTCATGGCGCTCAACGACTACGACATCACCACCACGTCCGCCGGTCAGGGGCTCGAAGGGCCGGCCGACGGCGGTGCGGTGCCGGCCGCGCACGACGGGGGCGCTGACGGCGGCGCGACGCTCGACGAAGGTACCGCGGACGGCGGCGCGAACATCGACGGCGAGGACGGCGGGGCTGACGGCGGGGCGGACGAGGAAGGGCCGGCCGACGGCGGTGCCGGAGCCGACCCGGCCGTCCACGACGGTGGCGCTGACGGCGGGGCCGGCGGCGGCGCTCGGCACTAGTCCATGCCGGCGCGGCCTCGAGGGCTCTCCGGCTCCGGTGAGCCCTCCGGGCCGCCCTCGACCTCGTCGGCGAGCGTGCTGTCCTCGTGCTCGGACGCGAAGTCCGCGGAGTCGGCGTCGTCGTCGGAGAAGGCTTCCAGGTGTTCGTCCGGCTGGTTGGTTGTCATGGGCGGACGCGTACCCGTAACGGAGAGGGAGACACATGCACGTCGTCGTGGTCGGTGCGTCCGGCAATGTGGGTACCGCGCTGCTGCGGCGGCTGCGGGCCGACGGGAACCATCGGATCGTGGGCGTCGCGCGGCGGTTGCCGAGCGGTGCGGAGTACACCGGGATGGGCTGGCGCTCTTGTGACATCGGCGCTCCGGACGCGGTGAGCGCGTTGACCGGCATCTTCGCCGGGGCCGACGCCGTCGTGCATCTGGGGTGGCAGATCCAGCCGAGTCATGACCGGGGGCAGCTGCGCCGGACGAACGTCGACGGCAGCCGGGCCGTGATCGACGCGGCCGTGCAGGCGGGGGTCGGTGCGCTGGTCGTGGCCTCGTCGGTGGGGGTGTACGCCCCGGGGCCGAAGGATCGGCGGGTCGACGAGGCGTGGCCGGCCACGGGCGTGGCGGCCTCGTCGTACAGCCGGGACAAGGTCACGCTGGAGGGCATGCTGGACGCGGTCGACTCGCGGCTGCGGGTGGTGCGGCTGCGGCCCGGACTGATCTTTCAGCGGGATGCGGGGACCGAGATCGCACGGTACTTCCTGGGGCCCCTCGCGCCCGTGCGGCTGCTGCGGTTCGGGCGGGTGCCGGTGATCCCCGACAATCCGCGGCTGCGCCTGCAGGCCGTGCACGCCGACGACGTCGCCGACGCCTACGTGCGGGCCCTGACCAGCGACGTGACCGGCGCGTTCAACATCGCGGCCGACCCGGTGCTCACGCCGGCGGTGGCGGCGTCGCTGTTCCACGGGCGCACGGTGCCGGTGCCGGCGTCGCTGCTGCGCGGCGGTGCGGCCGCGAGCTGGTGGCTGCGGCTCCAGCCGGTCGACGCCGGGTGGGTGCAGCTGGCGCTGTCGGCGCCGCTGCTCGACACCACCCGGGCCGCGACCGAGCTCGGCTGGCGGCCCACGGTCGACGCCGCCGACGCGCTGCGGGAGCTGGCGATGGGCATGGCGCACCACGCGCACGCGGGGAGCCCGCCGCTGTCGGCGAACCCGATGAGCCCCGGACGGCTGCCCGGGCTGCTCCGCGGTCGCCTTCCCGGCACCGGGAACCCCTACTGACGGGTGACCCGCCCCTGGTTAAGCCATTCGGGGGCCGGGCCCGTCAACAGTCTGACGATTCGGACCTCGCAGCCGTACTGGTCGCGAGGTCCCGCGGCATACCGTGGCCATCGGTGATGCTGCGATGAACTGTCAAACCATGGAAGTCACGACCGTCGTCCGGCGCGAGTCGCCGCGCATTGTGCGGATGTCCGTGCGGGGGGACCTCGACGCCGCCAACGCCGACCTGTTGCGCGGTGCGTTCGAGGCCGCGATCGCCGACGGGCACGCGCGGCTGGAGGCCGACCTGGCCGAGGTCACGTTCTGCTCGCTGGCCGGGCTGACCGTGCTGCTCGGGGCCCGGCAGCGGCTCGGCGACCGGCTCGTCGTGCTGTCCGCCCCGCCCGGGGTCCGGCGGCTGCTCTCGGTGCTGCACATGCCGGGCGCCCTCGGCTGAGCCGCCAGAGGTTTCGGCGCGGTCGCATCGGGGAACGCCACCTGCGGCGAACCGAAGGAGTGAGCGTCGTGACGGCTGACGGACGGGTGAACGACCCCGATGCGCTGCGGGCCGAGATCGTGCGGACCCGGGCCGAGCTCGGCGCCACCGTCGAAGCCCTGGCGGCCAAGGCGGACGTCACAGGGCGGGCCAAGGCCGCGGTTTCGGCGCGGCGGTCCCAGCTCGCGGTGCTCGCCGGGGCCACCATGGTCGTTGGCGTCGTCATCGCCCTGGTCGTGCGGGCCCGCCGCCGCTAGACATCCAGACTGAGGAGATCTCTGATGAAGTTGCTGCCCATCGCCGCCGGACTGGCCGTCGGCTACGTGCTCGGCACGCGGGCCGGCCGGGCGAAGTACGAGCAGATCGTCGACAACGCCCGGCGGGTCCGCGAGAACCCGACGTTCAGCCAGGTCAGCGAGGCCGCGCGCAACCTCGCCAACCCGCCTTCGACCGTCTGAGCTACACCGGCTGGTCGGCCGGGGTGAACGCGGCCGCGTAGTCGCGGGCGAAGACCCCGACGCCGCGGGCCGGGTGGCCGGTGATCGCCTCGACGTGGCCGTTCGCCCGCTCGAAGCCGCCCGCCCGGATCACGCCGAAGACGCCCACCAGGTGCTCCTCGAGCCACGATGGAAGGCCCGCGCCCGCGAACCGGGGGCGGGCCTCCTCCTCGGTGAGGTCGAGGGCCTGGACCGGGCGCCCGGTGGCCTCGGTGAGCGCGGCCGCGACGTCGGCGAACGTGACCGCGGCCGGGCCGGTGAGCTCGTACGTCCCGGCCGGCGACCCCGTCTCGGGCTCCGACCCCGTTGCGGGCTCCGGCTCCATCAGCTTGACGGCGGCCACCGCGGCCACGTCCCGGATGTCGATCATCGCGATCCGGCGGCCGGCGGTGGGGCCGCCCAGCCGGCCGGTGTGTGCCACGCCCCCGGCCACCATGAGCAGGTTGGTCATGAAGAACGCCGGGCGCAGGATCACCGCCGGCACGCCGGAGCGCCGCAGGTGCGCCTCGGCCTCGCCGTGCCAGCGGAACACCGGCAGCGGCGACGCGGTGTCGGCGTGCATGGCCGAGAGCTGCACGATCCGCTTGACGCCGGCCGCGGCCGCGGCGTCGATGGCCGCGGTCTCGTGTGCGACCTTGCGGTGGCCGTCGGCGGCGCTGAGGTACAGGTGGTCGACGCCGTCCAGAGCCCGGCGCAGCGACGCCGGGTCGTCGAAGTCGCCCGGCGCGAGCTCGACGTCGCCGAGCGTGGCGGCGGCGGCCGCGGGGTCGCGGACGAAGGCGCGGACGTGGGCGCCGCGGGATCGCAGCTCGCGCACGACGTGCGGGCCGACGGTGCCGGTGGCGGCGGTGACCAGGATGCGGGTCATGACGTTGCCTTTCGGATCGGAGCCGGTGGGATGTTGTGGCCGCGGTGGAAGACGTTGCCCGGGTCCCACGCGCGTTTGAGCTCGGCCAGGCGGGCGTGGTTCGCGGGCGTGAACGCGGTGCTGGTCCGGGCCGGGTCGGTGAGCAGGGTGAGGAACGAGCCGCCGGTCGCGTGCGGGCGGACCCGGCCGGTCAGGCGGTCGAGGGCCGCGTCGGTGGCCGTGCGGTCCGGGGTCAGGTACGGGGCCACGGCGATCATGGAGAACGGCACGTCCCGGTGGCCGGCCGGGCCCGCGTCCGGGCCGGGGTCGGCCATCGCGCCGCCCCAGTGCCGGAGCTCGACGAAGGCCAGGGGTGAGTCGGGCGTGCCGGCCTCGACGATCGCGTCCAGCACCTCCTCGGGCAGGGCGGCGAACATCTCGATCTCCTGGCGGTTCGGCATCGGCGGGGCGTCCGGGCCGTTCGTGGCCGCGCTCGCGGCCGGGAAGTCCCGCACCGCGAACGCGTCGACGAGCGGCGGGCCGGCCGCGGCGAGCAGCGGTGCGAGGACGCGGTCGCCGTCGTCGCCGTGGTGGAACGCGCGGATGGCGAGCACCCGGCGGCCGCGCAGCGGCTCGGGGACCGGCGGCGCGGGTGGGAGGCGGATCAGCAGGACCGCGGTGTTCATGGCGGCCGGCTCGTCCACGGCCCAGTCGCGGTAGGCGGCGAATACGGCCGGGGCGCGCTCGGCGGGGTAGAGCGACATCCCGCAGTACACCCGCGGCACCTGAAAAAGCCGGAACTCGAGGGACGTGACGACGCCGAAGTTCCCGCCGCCGCCGCGCAGGGCCCAGAACAGGTCCGGGTGCTGGTGCGCGGTCGCCGTGAGCGCCACACCGTCGGCCGTGACGACGTCGGCGCTGACGACACTGTCGGCCGCGAACCCGAACGTCCGGGACAGCCAGGACTGGCCGCCGCCGAGGGTGTACCCGGTCACGCCGACCGTGCCGCACCGCCCCGCGAGCCCGGCCAGACCGTAGCGGGCGGCGGCCCGGTTCACGTCGGCCCAGACCGCGCCGGGACCGACCCGGGCCACCCGGCGGTGCGGGTCGATCTCGACACCCGTCATCGCGGTGGTCTTGAGCAGCAGCGCGCCGTCGGCCGGGACGAGGGCGCCGTGGCCGGTCGCCTGGACCGCGAGGGGCAGGTCGCGCTCCCGGGCGAGCCGGACGGCGGCGCGTACGTCACCGTCGTCGGCGGCCGCGACGATGAGGGCCGGCCGCGACTCGAAGGTCCGGTTCCAGCCGAGCCGGTGCTCGTCATATCCGGGCTCGCCGGGCCGGAGCACGGCCCCGGTGAACCGCCGCGCCTCGGCTTCGATGTTCGTCATGCGGCCGAAGCTAGGCGGCCGCCGGCTGGTAACGGCTGCGCTGTGGATGTGGTTTCGATGTGGTTCTACGCTGAGCCCGTGATCGTGCGGGTGCTCGGAACGGCCGGTGTGCACGGTGCCGGTGGTGCTGGGCCGCGGCTGGAGCGCAAGGCGCGGGAAGTCCTTGCCATTCTGACCGTGCGGGCGCCGGCGGCGGTGGCCCTGGACGAGCTGGGCCGGCTGCTGTGGGACGATCCGCCGCCGTCGGCCGTCAAGACGTTGCGGGCGCACCTGTCGCGGATCCGGGCCGCGCTGCAGGCGGTCGCGCCGGCCGCGGACGTCGAGCGGGTCGGGCGGGACGGCTACCGCCTCGCCATCGGCCCGGACCAGACCGACGTCGGGCTCGTCGCCGCGGCTCGAGGGCGGGCCCGGCGGCTGCTGGCCGACAGGCGACCCGACGACGCCGGTGCGGTGCTCGCCGAGGCGCGGGCGCTGTGGCGGGGGGAGCCGGAGCTGCCGGACACCGTCGCGGCGGCGGCGCTGCGGCAGGGGTGGTGGCAGGAGCGGCGGCTCCTCGTGCTGGAGCATCTCGGGTGCCTCGCCGACGGGAGCGATCCCGGGTCGGCCCTCGGGGAGCTGGAGCAGCTGACCGCGGCCGACCCGCTCGACGAACCGGTGTGGGTGCTGTACGTGCGGGCGCTGCACCGGTCCGGGCGGCCGGTGGAGGCGCTGCGGGCCGTGGCCACCGCCCGGGCCGCGCTGCTCGAGGTCGGGCTCGACCCGTCGGCGGCGCTCGGCGACAGCCAGGCCGAGGTGCTGCGGGCGGCGCCGCCGGCGGTGACCGTGCGCTACGCGACAAGCGACGACGGGGCGACCGCCTACGCCCGGATCTCGCGCCGCGGCCGCGACCTGGTCGTGCTCAACCCGGCGATGCTCACCATCGACGGGCTGCTCGACGGTGCGCACGCGCGGCGGGCGCTGGGGCTCCTGGCCGAGCAGGCGGCCGTCGTCTGCCTCGACCGGCGCGGGATCGGGCTGTCCGACCCGCTCGACCCGGGGCGGGCACCGCTGGAGCAGTGGGTCGACGACGTGCGGCGGGTCCTTGACGACCTCGGCGTCGAGCGGGCCGACCTGCTCGCCAACTTCGACACCGGGCTCATCGCGCTCGAGTTCGCGGCCCGCCACCCCGGACGCGTGCGCTCGATGGTGCTGGCGCAGTGCTTCCCGCGGTACACCCGCAGCCCTGACTATCCCTTCGGTTTTGACCCGGGAACCACCGAGACGCTGATCCGCGAGACCGTCGACCCGGCCCAGGGCCTCGACTCCGTCGCGCAGGCCGCGCCCAGTGTCGCCGGTGACGAGGAGTTCCGGCGCTGGTGGAACCGGATCGGCCGGCGGGCGGCCGGGCCTGCCGTCGCGACCGCCGTGCGGACCGTGGCGACCGGGACCGACCTGCGCCACCGGCTGGCCGCCGTGAGCGCACCGGCCCTGGTCCTGCACCGGCGCAACTGCCTCAACGTCGACGTGGGGCACGCCTCCTACCTGGCCCACCACCTGCCGGCCGGGCAGCTGAAGACCATCGCCGGGACGGACGCGCTGTGGTTCACCGACTCGCCGGAGCTGATCCGGTGCGCGCTCGCCTTCCTCGCTACGACCGGTGGCTGAGCAGCCGCTCGGCCTCGTCGAAGGCGGCGTCGCCGGCCGTGGTGTGCGCGGTGAGGAAGGCGTCGACGTCGTCGTGCGGGGGCTGGGGGACCGGGCCGCAGGCGGAGATGCCGCGCAGGCGGCTGAAGACGCACAGGATGCGCGGGCCGGGCGCCGTGGCACCCTGCGCGCGCAGGGCCTCGCAGCGCTGCCAGTATTCGCCCAGGCGCTGGGCCGCGGCGTGGTTGTCGGTGTAGATGCCGCCCCAGCCGACCTGCATGAACACCGCGAGCGGGCCGCAGACCAGGTGGTAGTTGACGGCGTAGGAGTTGACGCCGTGGCCGGCGTGGCTGACGGCCACATAGTCGGGGGTGTCGCCGGTGAGCACGGCGCTGAGGAAGTCGCGCTCGAACATGTACATCGCGAAGGCGTCGATGTCCCGGGTGCTCCAGCACCAGTCCCGCACCGTGCGCAGCCGCGGCCGTAACGGCTCCGGGATCGGCGGCACCGGCAGCCGGCTCGACGTGAACGCGGCCGTCATCTCCGCGTAGGGCGAGCCGTGATCCTTCACGCCAAGATTGTGCGACCGTCCGGTTCGGCCGCGCAATCACTACAATTTGCGGATTCGCTCACGCAGCGTCGCCCAGACCTCCGCCGCGGCCGGTGCGGACGCGATCTGCTCCGCGATGCGGGCCGCGCCCAGGCGGTACACCGGCGAGGCAAGCACTTTCCGGACCGCCACCCGGGCGCTCCCGGCGTCGTCGATGACGATCCCGGCCCCGGCCGCCGCGACCCGTTCGGCGTTCATCGGCTTCTCGGCGCCCTTGGGCCACAACACCATCGGCAGCCCGCGCCCGAGCGCCGCGAGCACCGTGCCGGCCCCACCGGCGGCGACGACCACGGCGACGTCCGCGGCCAGCAACTGCGCCATCGGCACGAACCCGACGAACCGCACGTTCGCCCGTGAATCCGCCAAAGAACGAGTGACTCCCGGGGGTACTGCCGCCAGGACGTCGACACCGTCGAGCCCCGCGACCGCATCGACGAGCGCGTCGAGCAGGCCACCGTCGAGCAGCACGGTCCCGAGCGTGACCAGCACCCGCTCCCCGCCTCGCGTTGCCGGGATCTCGGCCGGCTCGCGCCCGGCGTAGGCGACCGGCCGGACGGCGAGCCGATCGGCGGCCGGCGTCCACCCCGGCTCCTGCAGCGCCGGCGGCCAGGGGTCCACGAGCGCGAGCCGCTCGGGCCGCTGGAGCCCGCGCGCGGCGTACCGGGCCGCCAGCCGCACCTGCATGGCCGGCCGCAGCGGGGGCGGCGACACGGGCAGCCCGATCGCGTGCCGGACCAGCGGCACCCCGAGCGCGGCCGCCACCATCGGCCCCACGGTGTCGTACTCGTCCGCGACCACGACATCCGGCGCGAACCCGGCCGCCTGGCGCAGCGCCGCGTCGTACGTGACATCGACGAGCGTCCCGGCGAACAGCTCCGCCACCGCCCCGACATCCGCCTCCAGGTCGGCACCCCCGGTCCGCCGCGCGTTCTCGGCCAGCAGCACCCCGACCTCCGGCCCGGTGACCAGCAGCGGAATGTCACCGAGCAGCCCGACCGGCACCGCCGGCCCGGCGAAGGCCGCGACATCGCCGGCCGCGGCCACGGCCTGGGCGAGGGGGAGCAGGGGTAGCAAATGCCCGTGAATCGGTACTGCGGTGAACAACACACGCATGGCGCCGGATTATCCGGCCAATCCGAGCCGGAACGGCATCAGCGGTTCGGCTGACCGGCCGATCGGCGCGTAACGTGCGCTCCCGTGGACTTCAGGATCCGGGCGGTGGGGGTGGACGACGCCGAGGCGTTGCGGACCTTGATCGCCGCGATGGGGTATGACGTCGGCGCCGAAGAGTTGCGGGGGCGGCTGGAGACGTTGCCGGCGGGGGATGCTGTTTTTGTCGCTGAGTCCGGTGGTGCTGGGCTCGGGTGGGTGCATGCGTTGGTCACGCACAGTCTGATCGTCGGGCCGCGGGTGGAGATCGCGGGGCTGTCCATCGTGCCGCGGGCGCAAGGGCACGGGGTGGGTTCGGCGCTGCTGGCGGCGGCTGAGGGGTGGGCGGTGCGGCAGGGGGTTCGGACCGTGTATCTGCGGTCCGGGATGGAGCGGCACGAGGCGCACGCGTTCTACCTCGCGCGGGGGTACACGGCGGTGAAGACGCAGCTCGCGCTGACCAAACGGCTTACTTGATGCCCGTCTGCGTCGGGTCCCGCAGGGCCTCGTCGATGTCGTTGGTCGTGCGCTGGAGGATGTCCTGGACCTGGGCGCGGGTCAGGGCGGCCGGGGCCTGCCAGAGTTCGGCCAAATCCTTGGCGATGATGCTCTCCACGACGATCCAGGCCGGGATCGACGGGTACATGCGGCCGGCGGCGATCATCGTGCGGAAGGCGGCGTAGGCCGGGTCGGACTCCAGGCGGGTGCCCTTGATGGCGGAGGTGCGGGCCGGCCACAGGCCCGAGGAGACGCTGTAGCGGCGCTGGCTCTCCTCGCCGGTCAGGAACTTCACCCACTCGAACGCGGCCGCCGGGTGCTTCGCCGCCTTCAGGATGGCCAGGCCGGAGCCGCCGAAGAAGCCGAAGCGGCCCTCCGGGCCGGCGGGCATGGGGGCGGTGCCCCAGCCGCCCCGCAGGCCGGGGCGGTCCGGGTCGGCCAGGTAGTCGCCGACCGACTGGGAGTTGTCGATGGTGATGGCGCCGACGCCCTTCGCGAACGCCTCCGGCACGTCGCTGGACTCGAGCTTCATCGCCTCGGGGTCGTCGTACCGGTGCACCAGGCGCTGGTAGTAGGTGACACCGTCGACGGCGGGGGACTCGCCCAGGAGTGACTTGTCGCCCGTGTCGTTGAGCAGGTTGCCGCCCGCGCCCCAGATGAAGGGGGCCACGTTGTGGATGATGCCGAAGTTGTTCTCGTTGCCGATCGCGAGCGGCCGGACGGTACCCCCGGAATCCTTGATCTTTTGCAGTGTCGCTTCGAAGGCGGTCCAGTCCGTGAACGCGGTGGCCGGGTCGACGCCGGCCTTCGCGAGGACGTCCTTGCGGTAGAACAGGGCCCGCACGTCCGTCAGCCACGGCAGGGCGGTGATCTGGTCGGAGCCGAGGCGGTGGCTGGCACTCCAGCTGGCGGGGGCGAACACGTCCTGGCCGCCGACCGCGGCGATCTCCGGCTCCGTGTAGGGGCGCAGCGCGTCGAGGGCGCTGAAGCCCCCGACCCAGGTCGTGCCGAGGACGGTGACGTCCGGGCCCTCGCCGCTGGTGGTGGCGGTGCTGAGCCGGGTGAGGGCGTCGCTCCACTGGATGCGCACGGGCTTGATGGTGATGTTGGGGTGCGCCTTGTGGAACTCTTCGGTCTCCTGGATGACCGCGCGGTCCTGGATCGGGCCGCCGTACGGCATGTACCAGAATTCCAGCTCCACCGCCGGCTGGTCGGGCGGGTAGCCGACGGTGTCGGCCGACGGCCCGTCGCCGGTGGAACGGGCGCAGCCGGACAGCAGGAGCGTCACGGCCAGGGCGGCGAACACGGTGCGCCTCATCACACCGGTCCTATCGACCGGGTTGGGGTACGGCTGAGCCTTAGGTTGCCGCAGTTGCGGTCGATATGCGAACCGTGCGCGGGAAGGTGGCAGCAGCGTTGTCGTGGCGGTGGCCGCGGGTGCTGGCGCTCGCCCTGGTCCTGCTGGCCGCCGTCACCGTCGCCAACATCTGGCTGCACGGGCGCAGCCGCGCGCACGAGGGGACCCGCTCGCAGCTCAACGAGCTCAACGTGCTGCTGCACGAGGAGAGCTCGCTGCAGTGGAAGACCCTGGCCAGTCGCAACACGCCGGTGAAGGTGGCCCGGGAGCTGGGTGCGATCCGGCTGCGCGAGCGGGAGATCCTGGACCGGCTGCCCAACGCCGGCAACATCAGCAGCCAGATCCGCAACTATCACGCCGTCCTCGACGTCGAGCTCGGCCTGCTCGGGGTCGGCAAGACGGCCGAGGCCCTCACCATTGAGCAGACAAAGACAGATCCGGCATTTGTGGTACTGGCTGACACGCTGCAAAGGCTCGAAGACTCCGAGATCGCCGATGCCGACCTGGCCAAGCACCTGGCCGACCTGACGCTGGTCCTGGCCATGGCGGCCGCGCTGATCGCGATCGGGCTGCTGCTGTACCGGTTCGAGCGTGAGCACCGCCGCTCCATGCGCGTGCAGCAGACCGCGCTCGAGACCCTGGCCGAGCACGAGGCGCTCGTCCGCCACCAGGCCGCCCACGACCCGCTGACCGGCCTGGCCAACCGGCGCGCGCTCACCGACCTGCTCGCCCGGGCGCGGGGGCCGCACGCGCTGCTGCTGGTCGACCTCGACGACTTCAAGCCCGTCAACGACCGCTACGGGCACGCGGCCGGCGACGAGCTGCTGATCGCGGTGGCCGGCCGGCTCCGGGACGCGGCCGGGGACGCCACGGTGGTCCGGCTGGGCGGCGACGAGTTCGCGATCGTCATGCCCGGCGGCGAGCCCGAGGCCGTCCCGGTCGCCGAGCGTGTCGTCTCCTCCATCGGTACGCCCTTCGCGATCGCCGGCACCACCGTCCGCATCGGCGCCAGCGTCGGCCTGGCCACGACCGACGACCCCGGCGACGAGGACCGGCTCCTGCGCGAGGCCGACGAGGCGATGTACCGCGTGAAGCAGTCCCACAAGGGCGGCTTCGCCGTGTCCTGCGTCATGACCGCTCGGTAACCCGGCCTGCCGGCCGAAGTTGTCAGTGTTCAACTTTCCGGGTTCGGCACAGCAGGAGTTGGGTTCACGTGGTAAGTCTGGTTCGCCGTGTACGGCTTCGCACGCGGCTGGCGCTCGCCTTCGCGATCATGTGCGCGATGCTCGGCGGGATGGCCGTCATCGGCGAGCGCGGCTCGGCCGCGCAGGAGAACGCGAGCGCGGGGGTCTCGGCCCTGCAGACGCTGTCGCAGCAGGTGATGCAGCTGAAGTTCCGCGACGCCGACGTCAGCGGCTGGCAGGTCGCCTACGCCGGGGACGTGGCCACGCTCGGCGGGATCGCGGCGACGGCGGACGGCTCGGCCAACCGCAAGGGCTTCCTGGCCTCGGCGTCGGCCCTGCGGCAGGAGCTCGCCGCGGTCGACGCGGGGCCCCTGCGCGATGCCGAGCAGCGGCTGTTCGACACGATCAAGAGCAGCTTCACTGCGTTCCTCGGCTACGACGACCAGGTGGTCGGGCTCTACCGGGCCGGGCGGGCGGCCGAGGCGAAGGCGCTCATCGAGGGCGCGGGCTACGACGAGTACTACAAGATCCTGGACACGACCGAGAAGCTCATCGCGTCGGTGAACGCCCGGGCCGCGGCCGCGACCGCGCACACCGCCGAGGTCGCCCGCGACTCCCGGCACACCATGGTGATCGCGATCGCCGTCGCGGTCAGTCTCTCCGTCGCCATCGCGGTCCTGCTCGCCCTCGTCATCACGGCCAGCGTCGTCAAGCCGGCCGACCGGGTCATCGGCGGCCTGCGCGAGCTCGCCGCCCGCAACCTCACCGTCGAGCTGCCCGAGGACGGCCGCGACGAGGCTGCCGACATGGCCCGCGAGTTCAACGCCGCCGTCGCCGGCATCCGCACCGCCGTCGGCCAGGTCGGCGCCCGGGCCGAGTCGCTGACCGCCGCCGGCCGGGAGCTGTCGGACCTCTCCGGCCGCCTCGACCAGCAGGCCGCGACCACCAGCGGGCAGACCGTCCAGGTGGCCCGGGCCGCGGACGAGATCTCCGGCCACGTCTCCACCCTCGCCTCGGCCGCCGAGCAGATGGACGCCGCGATCGACGAGATCGCCCGCAGCACCAGCGAGGCCGCGAGCGTGGCCGGCGAAGCCGTCGCCAGCGCCGCCGCGACCTAGGCGACCGTCGCCCAGCTGTCGGACGCGGGCGCCGAGATCGGCGCGATCGTGAAGACCATCACCGCCATCGCCGCCCAGACCAACCTGCTGGCGCTGAACGCGACCATCGAGGCGGCCCGGGCCGGTGACGCCGGCAAGGGCTTCGCGGTCGTCGCGAGCGAGGTGAAGGACCTGGCCCAGGAGACGACCCGGGCCTCGGAGGAGATCGGCACCAAGATCGCCGCGATCATGGCCGAGACCCAGCGGGCCGCGGTCGCCATCGGCGGCATCTCCACCGTCGTCACCCGGGTCGCGGAGGCCCAGCAGACGATCGCGGCCGCGGTGGAGGAGCAGTCGGTGACCACCGGCGAGATCAGCCGCAACGTGGGCTCGGTCGCGAACGGCTCGCAGGACATCGCCCAGACGATCGGGGCGGCCTCGCAGAACGCCGCCGCCACCACGGTCGAGGCGACCGCCGCCCAGCGCGCCGCCGCCGACCTGGCCGCGATGGCCGGAGCACTGAGCGGGATCGCGGGCTCGTTCAAGTACTAAACTGTGTAGTAGCTCGTCCTCAGCCGGACCACAGGGATCTCTCAGCTTTCCGACGCACAGTTGCAGCAGGCGTTCAGCCGCTAACCGGAGGTATGCAGTGGGTTTCGTGATCGGCATCGTGAGTCTGGCCCTGCTGGCGTTCCAGCTGCTGCTCGTGGCCCGCGCGCTGCTCGACTGGAGCGTGGTGCTGGCCGGCCCGTCGGCGCCCGGCGGGGTGCGGGCCAAGACGATCTCCGTGCTGTGGCGGATCACCGAGCCGGTCCTGGCCCCGGTCCGCCGCGCCCTCCCGCCCGTCCGCGCCGGCGGGATGGCCTTCGACCTGGCCTTCATCGTGGTGTTCCTGGGCATCATCCTGCTGCGGGCGATCCTGGGCTGGCTCTACTGATCGATCTTCGCCCTGGCTCCTCCGGCGAACGCTGCGCGGATCGCACGGCACTGTCCGGTGGCGGACATCGAGTGCCGGGAACCCGGCGGTGGACGCAGGCGTGACCCCTGCATGACGATTCTTCGACGTATGACATCGCTCGCGCTCCTCGCCTGTATCGTGCCGGCCGCCGTGACCGGCTGCGCCACCCAGCGGACGGAAACGACACGACCTTCTGCGCCGTCGCCGCCGGCAGCGGGCTGCCCGGTGGAGCTGTGTTCCCCGCCCGGCTCGGCCGCGCCGTCGGCGCCCGTCAGCGCACCGGTCAGATGCGCGCTGCCGAACCTCACGGTGACCGCCGGTTCGCCGGACGCCTCCGCCGGGCACCGGGCCGTCGTGCTGACCTTCACCAACACCGCGACGGTCCCGTGCACGATGCGCGGCTACCCGGGCGTGGCGCTGCTGGACGGCCACGCCACCCAGGTGGCGCAGGCGAGGCGCACCCCACACGGGTACGAGGGAGGCGTCCAGGGTGAGGCGCCCGCCGTGACGCTCGCGCCGGGCCGGTCGGCTTCGGCGATCGTGGAGGCGCTCGCCGCGAACACCGACGGCACCGCGTGCGTGCCGTGGTCGGGTCTGCTGGTCACCGCCCCTGACGAGCGCCGCTCGACGAGGCTGGGGTGGGACAGTGACGGCTGCGCCGACCCGCAGGTACACCCGGTCGTGCCCGGCACGACAGGACGTCTCGGCTAGCCATGGCCCGGACCGCCGATTTCGACGACTTCTACGCGGCGACCTACCGGCGGCTGGTCGGTCAGGTCTTCGCGATGGTCGGCGACTTCGGCGAGGCCGAAGACGCGGTGCAGGAGGCGTACGCACGGGCCTGGTCACGCTGGCACCGGCTGCGCGACTACGCCGACCCGGAGGCGTGGGTGCGCACCGTCGCCTACCGGGTGGCGGTCAGCAGCTGGCGCAAGGCGGCCAACCGGCTGACCGCCCACCTGCGCCACGGCCCGCCCGCCGACGTGCCGGGGTTGAGCGCCGCGGGAGTGGCGCTGGCGCAGGCGTTGCGCGACGTGAGCCCCGATCAGCGCCGGGTCGTGGTGCTGCACCACGTGGTCGGGTTGACGGTCGAGGAGATCGCGCACGAGACGGGAACCGCCGTGGGCACCGTCAAGTCGCGGCTCGCCCGCGGCCGGCAGGCGCTGGCCGCGTCCCTCGGCGACCAGGACGAGCCGATCCCCAGGAGCGGGCGATGACCTCTGACAACCGCACCCCCCAGGGCATCGACGGCCGGCTCCACGACCTGGTGGCCGCGGCCGGCCGGGCCGCCGCGGCACCGGCACCGCACACGATCAGGCGCCGCGCCCGGCGCCGGGCGGTGCTCCGGCCGGTCGCCGTAGCGGCCGTCGTACTCGTGGTCGCCGGCGGCCTGACCGCCTTCTGGCGCCGCTCACCCGCCCCGGTCCCGCCGGTGCCGGTCCCCGGTGGGTCGGCCGCGACGAGCGGCACCCCCTCGTCCGGCCCGTTGCCGGCGCCGACCCGGGCGCCGGCCACCTCGGCACCGGCCGCGCCGCCACCCACCCCGCCCGGTACCACGTCCGGCTCCGCGGCGACCGTGCCGTGCCGGGCGCCGCAGGTCACGGTCGGCGCCGGCGGCAACGACGCCGCCTCCGGCCACCGGGTGCTGGTGCTGCTGTTCACCAATCACGGCGACACCCCGTGCCGGATGCGCGGATACCCCGGGGTGGCCGCCGTTGACGCCTCCGGCACGCAGGTGGCACAGGCGACACGCACCCTGTCCGGGCACATGGGCGGGGTCACCGCCATCACGTCCGTGCTCCTGCCGCCGGGGCAGACGGCGGCGGCCCGCGTCGAGGCGCTCGCCGCCGACCCGCAGACCGGCAGCCCGTGTGCCGCGTGGCGGTCGCTGCTGGTCACCGTGCCCGATGACACCGTCTCGAGCCGGGTGCCGTGGCCCGGCGACGGCTGCGCCGACCTGGAGGTCCATCCGGTCGTGCCGGGCCAGACCGGCCTGGGCCGCTGAGATCCGCCCGCCGTGTGGTGCGGGCCTGGCCCTCGAACGGCGGATCGCGCCGGACGGCACTGCTGAGCAGGTGCTCAGCGCAGCTCGCCCGGCAGGAGGCTGAACAGGAGGGTGTCGCGGCGGGCGCCCTTGAACGGCAGGTGGGAGCGCAGGACGCCCTCCCGCACGAACCCGCACCGCGCCGCCACCGCGGCCGACGGGGTGTTGTCCGGGCCGCAGGTGAGCTCGAGCCGTTCGACGCCGAGCGGGCCGAACGCCCACGCGGCCAGGAGGCGGACGCTGTGGGTGGCCACGCCGCGGCGGCGGGCCCACGGCGCGACCCAGTAGCCCACCGCGGCCCGCCCGGCGGCCGGGTTCACGTCGTACACGGAGGCGGCGCCCAGGACGTGGTCCGGGTCGGCGGGTGACACGGCGGCGAAGTTGATGGAGAGGCCGGCCAGGCGGTCGGTCTCGTTCTGGGCGGCGGACGCCGTGACCGCGGCCGGGGTCGGTGGATCGAGCAAGGGCCACGAGTAGCGCAGTGTCTCGGCGTCGGTGAAGGCCGCGTAGCGCTGGCCGGCGTCCTCGTCGCGCCACGGGCGGAGCAGGACGAGGGCGTCGGCCAGCGGTGGGTCCGGGTAGGGCAGGGCGGGCACGGGGTCAGATGCCGGGGTGGCCGCGGAACGTGCCGGTCTCGTCGGCCAGGTCGGCGAAGCTGCTGAAGTCCTGGTTGGCCAGGGCCAGGTTGGTGGAGACGGAGGCGAACAGGTCGGGGCGGACGCGGAAGGTGCGGCCGGGCTCGTCGGCCAGGTCGATGGCCAGGAGGGGGTGTTCGTCGTCGGTCATGGTGGTCGCGTCGGCGACGAACAGGTCGAAGACCTTGTCGTCCTCGCCGGCGTCGCCGTCGGCGTCGACCAGGTCGGCGATGGTGGCGCCGTCGTAGGCCGGGTCGTCGACGTAGGTGGCGTGGTCGTCGCCGTAGGCCGCCTGGACTTCGCGCCAGGCCTCGTCGTCGGAGAAGTCCGTGCGCAGCACGAGCGAGGTCAGCTCGCCGGGCTGGGGCAGCGGGGTCGTCATAGGCCGATCATCGCACCTCGATGTGTCGCATATGTGAGCGGGCGGTGTGGTAACACGTCCGGATGACCAGTCGCATCGCCGCCATCGCCATCGACGCACACGACCTGCGCAAGGTCGCCGAGTTCTGGGTCGCCGTCCTCGGCTGGAGCGTCGCCGAGGAAGTACCCGGGGAGATCGTCACCATCGCACCGGCCGGTGACGCCGGCGGCGTCACCATCGACGTGGTGAAGGTGCCCGAGAGCAAGACGATCAAGAACCGGCTGCACCTGGACATCCGGGCCGACGGCAGCACCCAGGCGCAGGAGGTCGAGCGGCTCATCGGGCTCGGCGCCCGGCCCGCGGATGTGGGGCAGGGGCCGGACGTCTCGTGGGTGACCCTCGCCGATCCGGAGGGCAATGAGTTCTGCGTGCTCTCCCGGAGCGTGCAGGACCTTAAGGCAGAGTGAACGCTCTTGTTTCTGTCGCATCGATCGCTATAAAATCCCGGAAAACAGTTAACAACCTTAACTGTTTACATGGGAGGAGCGAGATGCGCAGACCCGGTCGGCTCATCACCGCCATCGCAGCCACCGTCCTCACGGCCGCCGCCGCGTGGACCTCAGTCGCCATCAACTCGACCGCCCAGGCGGCCACCACCAGCGGGGGCGTCAAGTTCGCCTACTTCACGCAGTGGGGCATCTACGCCAACGGCTTCTACCCCAAGAATCTCGACACCAGCGGCATGGCCGGCAAGCTCGACTACCTCTTGTACGCGTTCGAGAACATCAATCCCACGACGCTGAGCTGCTTCGAGAACGACTCGCCGGCGTCGCAGGACGAGAACAACCCCAACGCCGGCGACAACGCGGGCGACTCCTACGCCGACTACGGCAAGTCCTACGGCGCCGACATCAGCGTCGACGGTGTCGCCGACACCTGGAACCAGCCCCTCGTCGGCAACTTCAACCAGCTCAAGAAGCTCAAGGCGAAGTACCCCAACCTGAAGATCCTGGTGTCGATCGGCGGGTGGACCTACTCGAAGTACTTCAGCGACGCCGCCGCGACCGACGCCAGCCGCAAAACCCTCGTGAGCTCGTGCATCGACATGTTCGTCAAGGGCAACCTGCCGGTGCGCAACGGCTTCGGCGGGCCCGGCTCCGGCGCCGGAGTGTTCGACGGGATCGACATCGACTGGGAGTACCCCGGCGCCCCGGGCCACACCGGCAACCACTACAACGCCAACGACAAGGCGAACTACACCGCACTCATGGCCGAGTTCCGGACCCAGCTCGACGCGCTCGGTACCGGCAAGAAGTATCTGACCGCGGCCGTTCCCGCGGGCCAGGACAAGATCGCGAAGATCGAGACGAACAAGATCGGCAATTACCTCGACTACGCCAATGTCATGACGTACGACATGCACGGCGGCTTCGAACCGCAGGGCCCCGCGAACTTCCAGGACCCGCTGTACGGTTCCCCGAACGATCCGAGCCCCGCGATTCCGCCGGGCACAGGGAAGTACAATATCGACTCGGCTATCAAGGCTTATATCAACGGCGATGCCGGTTATGGCATCCCGGGCGGATTCCCGGCCAACAAGACGACCATCGGATATCCGTTCTACTACCGGGGCTGGACCGGCGTGCCGGCCGGGGCCAACCACGGGCTTTATCAGACCGCGACGCAGCCGGCGACGGGCCACGCGATGTCCGGCAATGTGCCTGGCGTGTCGTTCTACAAGGAACTGACCGGCTTCGTCGACAACCCGTCCTATACGTACTTCGATCCGACCACCAAATCGTCGTATTTCTATGACGGCACGACGTTCTGGTCCGGCGACAACCAGCAGTCGATCCAGGCGAAGGCCGACTACCAGCACTGCAACGGCCTGGCCGGAGCGATGATGTACTCCCTCGAGGCCCTCGACGCCGCCGGCACCCTGTTCAACCAGGTCGTCAACGCGACCAACGGCGCCACCGCGGGCTGCTCGACGACCTCGCCGACCGTGTCGCCGTCGCGCACCACCTCGGCCAGCCCGTCGGTGTCGGCCAGCCCGTCGAAGAGCCCCTCGACCAGCCCGAGCCCGACCGGTGGCAGCTGCACGGCCCCGGCCTGGAACGCGGGCACGGCGTACAACGGCGGCCAGCAGGTGTCCTACGGCGGGCACACGTGGACCGCGAAGTGGTGGACGCAGGGCGACATCCCCGGCAACAACAGCCAGGCCGTCTGGACCGACAACGGGGCCTGCGGGGGTACCTCACCCACGCCCACCGGCGGCACCGGCAACTGCGCCGGCCTGTCGGCGTGGAACGCGGGCACGGCGTACAGCGGCGGCCAGTCGGTGACGTACGGCAGCCACAAGTGGACCGCCAAGTGGTGGACCCAGGGCGACATCCCCGGCAACAACAGCCAGGCCGTCTGGACCGACAACGGCGCCTGCTAGCAGCGTGTCCCGAGTGCGCCGCCCGGCGGATCTCCCGTCCGGGCGGCATACTCAGGATCATGACCGAACCGGAGCTCGACCCCGAGCAGTACCCGCCGATCGACCCGCGTGAGCCGGTCCCCGACGACCCCGGCGAGCTGCTGCCGGACACTCCGGACACGCTCCCGCCGGCCCCCGCCGAGCCGATGCCGGGCGACGGCGACCCGCCGCCCGACAGCGGTGTTCCGGAACCGGCCTAGTACTGCAACGGCAGGTCGTGGCTCCGCTCGTGCTGGCTCGTTGACTGGTTGTGGTCGATGTTGAGCTGGTCGGGTCGTGGGATGCCGGGTTGAAC
>NZ_JBITDU010000003.1:1012501-1168357 GCF_044454505.1 Dactylosporangium sp. NPDC051541 | reverse complement strand
CCGACGCCACCAAGCCCGCGCCAAAATCAGCCACTACCGCCGCCGCCAGACCATCGACAACCATGCCTAGATAACGAACCCGGGCTGGAGTACTAATCGATCCAGCATCGCAAGATCCGGCCCGGGTAAGCTATCGATGACCTGGAAACGCCCGTGAATGAATAATCGATACGGGTAAGCACAGGTCAGGTTGCCGAATCGCAATCGGCCGTACGGCAGAAACCGCGGGAAGGTCAGCCCGGCTGATGATCGGCCGCGACATGAGCGGCCTCGGTGTCGGGTTCTTCCGGTTCCGGGGAATCGGCGGAATGCGCCGCCGGAGGGGATTGATCGGCCGGGTGGGACAGGGCGGTGGCGGCCCAGCCGGCGGCGCTGGCGCAGGACAGCATCACGATGGGGATCACCACGCGGTCGACCGAGGTGCTCAAGTGCCAGTGCAGGTCGTTCGGCGTGACCACGTAAATGAGCGTCAGGAAGCACCAATACAGCGCCGCCACCCCCCACAGCCACCCGTCCCCGCCCAGCCCGACCTCCCGCCGCCGATGGCGGAGCAGGACGTAGCCCAGCACCGCCGCGGCCAGAGCGAACGCCACGATGCGGTCAACGCGGCCGGTCATCGTGGACAGGACCAGGGGTAGACGACCGACCGTGTCCGCGTCGCTGTGCAGGAGGTCGCCGAACTTGCCGCCGGCCAGGACGTCCGTCTGGGCGCCGAGCAGGCGGGCGGTCAGGGACCACACCGCGGCGAACGCCACCGGCAGCCAGACCCAACCCACAGAGCGGAGCCGGCGGCGGTACCGCACCGAGGCGACCAAAGCCAGGGCGACGACCATGCTCTGGCCCTCGTTCTTCATCAACGCGGCCGAGCACAGCAGCAACAGGGTCAGCGGCAGCAGCGGGCCGAACGGGGCGCGGCCGAACAGCAGCAGGACGGCTCCGGCCGTGAAGGCGGCCGCGCACATGGCGTCGCTGAAACCCGCCGACGGTACTATCCACAGTGGACTCCACGCCGAGAGGCCGACGGCGATCGCGGCGGGCCAGGACAGCCACGGCGGGGCGAATGCGGTGACCGTGCGCACGGCCAGGACCGCGGCGGCCACGGCCGCGAACGTCACCAGGCCGGTGACCACGGCGGCCGGGTAGAAGTCGCGGGTGCCCAGGAGCTGCCACACCAGGGAGACGGGGGCGGAGGCGAACGGCGGGTAGTCGGGGTGGCTGAAGATCAGGGCCGGGTTGCCGATCGACGAACGGGCGAACGAGCCGCCGCCGGTGAAGTAGCCGGCGTGCAGCCACCAGATCAGGTGGGCGTCCCACAGCAGGGGCTGCTGCCCGACGGGCAGGAACGGCGGCACCAGCGGCACGGTCAGCAGCAGGGCGTCGCGCCACGAACCCAGCGCCGGGCGGGTCCGCAGCCGCCACGCCAGATAGACGGTGAGCAGGAACAGCGGCCCGAACCACAGCAGCAGCGGACCACCGAGCGCCAGCATCAGCAGTACCGCCGCCGTGCACACGGCCGCGCCCGCGAGGGGAGCGAGCACGACGGCCAGCGACGCCGAACGGGTCACGGCGAAGGCCGGCGGCAGGCCGGCCGCGAGGAGCAGGACGACGGTGAGCGCGACGGTCATCCGGTCGCCGGCTTCCGCGTCGTGACCCTGACCCCGTGCGGCGCGGCCTGGTCGAACTCCAGCCGCACCTCCAGGTCGGCGCCGGCCAGGACCACCGGTATGCCGTGCATCGTCGCCAGCTGTGTCAGCCGCAGCCGCCACTCGATGTTGTCGTCGACGATCTGGACCCGGTCGCCGGATGGGACCTGGCGGGCGAGCTCCGCCCCGATGTACTCCAGCTGCTCCCGGATCGGGGCCGCGGGGGCGTAGGCGCCGGTGACGACGTCCTTGGCGCCGGTGCGGGCGGAGAACACCGCCGGTCGCATCGCCTGCAGCAGTGCGGCCGCGCACAGCAGCACGACCAGCAGGCGCAGCAATCGTCGCACCACGCTCAGCAACCCCCACGACCCGAACCGTTTCCGGGAACCCGACCACCCTAGCGTCTGTTTCACAGCTAAGGCAGGGCTGCGGCGGGCCCAGATCCCGCCTGCGCACACATCGCGAAAGGCCGGATACAACCCCGGTATCCGACCTCCCGCGCTGCGCACGCAGACGAAATCTGGACTCCGCCTCGCACCTACCCCAGCTGTGAAACAGACGCTAGAACATGACCCTGGCCGACCCGTTGCGGACGTCAGCCATCGACGGCGGGCTTCAGCACGTCGGTGCACCACTGGCGGAACGTCGTCGGGGTGGTCCACTCCGGGGTCCGCGCGACGCCGTTGTCGAGGCCCTCGTTCTTCGCGATCGCCATGTCGAGCAGGCCCCGCGCCATCGCCGGCGACATCCCTGGCCGCACCGCGTACAGCGCCTCGCCGGTCACGTGCTGGTACCGCACCTCCCGCCCGAGCACCGAAGCGATCGTCGCGGCCATCTCGGCGTGCGTCAGGTCCTCGGGGCCGAGGACCGGCACCTCCGCGAACCCGGTCCACGTGCCGTCGCGCAGCAGCCGGGCGGCCACGGCGGCGATGTCCCGGGTTGCCACCACCGGCGCCCGCAGGTCCGGCGCGATCGGGCCGGAGAACACGCCCTGGGACCGGATCGCCGCCGTCTGCCGCGCGGTGTTGTCCATGAACGACGGCATGACCAGCGCACGGTACGGCACACCGGTCGCCGCGATCAGGTCGTCCATCGCGAGCGTCCCGGTCACGTACCCGGCCCGGTCCGCGACGGGTGTCCCCCGACCCAGCGCCGAGACGCCGACCACGCGGCCGACGCCCTGGGACGCGAACACCTCCAGGGCCGGCCGGGCGAAGCCGGAGTAGGCCTCGTCCACCGAGGCGGCCCGCGGGTCGGCCGGCACGAGCCAGAACACGGCGTCGGCGCCGGCGAACGCCTTGGCGACCACGGCCGCGTCGGCGTGCGAGCCGGTGACGACCTCGGCCCGGGCGGCGACACCGGGGGCCAGCCGGGCCGGGTCGCGCACGACGACTCGGACCGGTTCGCCGGCGTCGAGGAGGGCATTGACCAGGTGACCGCCGATGTGGCCGGTCGGTGCGGTAACAACGATCATGCGACCAAGTCAACGTCCGGCGGCGCGGAAGCTGAAGGACCGATCCCGTCTGGATTGATACCCTGGCGATATGAGTGACCTCGAGACGCGCCAGCTGCGATACTTCGTCGCCGTCGCCGAGGAGTGCCACTTCGGGCGGGCCGCCGAGCGGCTCGGCATGGCGCAGCCGCCGCTGTCCCGGGCCATCCGCGAGCTCGAGCGCCGGCTCGGCGTCCAGCTGCTGGAGCGCACCACCCGCCAGGTCACGCTGACCCCGGCCGGTGCGGCCCTGCTCGCCGACGCGCGCGTCGCGCTCGACGCCGTGCGACGAGCCGAACGCCGGGCCCGCCGGGCCGCGGAGCCGGTGCCGTCGCTGCGGGTCGCGCTCAAGGCCGACTACGACGCGGGGCTGCTGCCGAAGATCCTCGACGCGTTCACCGGTCGGCCGGTCGAGCTCCTGCTCGGTGGCCGCGGCGAGCAGGTGCCGGCCCTGCACGACGGCCGGGCGGATGTCGCGCTGCTGCCGACCCCGTTCGACGAGCGCGGCCTCGACTTCGAGCCCCTCATCACGACCCCGTGCGTGGTCGCGGTGGCGGCGGCCGACCCGCTCGCGGCCCGCACAAGGCTGCGATCAGCCGATTTGCAAGGGCGAAAATTTCCCGATGGTACTCCCGCCGAGCACGGACGGATGCGCCCGTCGGACCGGACCTTCGACCTGTCGCAGATCTTCAGTCTCGTCGAGGTCGGCGGCGTCGTGTGGCACCTGCCGGAGTTCGTCGCGCAACGGCATCCGCGCCCCGGCATCGCGTTCCGCCCGATCGAGGGCATCGAGCCGGTGACCCTGGCCGTGGCGTGGCCGGCCGAGTCGCGCTCGTCAGCGGTGGCGGCGTTCGTGCGAACCGCGAAGGAAGTGGCCGCGAGAGAGGTGGCGGCAAAGGAAGCGACGGCGGAAGGGGCGGCCGCGCAAGACGGTCAGGATGGTCCACTGTGGACCGGGAGGAGCATCGTCAGCCCATGATGAAGCCGACGAGCGGGGCGTCCTGGGTGACGCAGGCGCTCGGGGCGAGGACCTCGGAGGTGTCGCCGCCGTTGACGCCGGTGCGGAAGGTGCCGGGGGCGCCGGTGCACGAGGTGGCGGTGTAGGTGATGCGCACGCCGCTGGCGTCCCAGGCGGGCTTGCTGCCGGCGCGGTCGCTGACCTGGTGCTGCTGGGTGCCGTCGAGGTTCATGACCCAGATGGTGTCGTTGTGGACGTAGGCGATCTGGGTGGCGTCCGGGGAGAGCGTGGGCTGCTTGCTGACCTCGTCGGCGGTGAGGCGGGTAGTGTGCCCGGCCTGCTTGACGTAGACGGCGCCGTGGCTGGCGTAGACCGTCGGGGTCGTGGCGGCGGAAGCGGCCGTGGCGCCGACGGTGGCGGCGATCCCGGCGGCGGCGGTGAGGCCGGCGAGGACCAGTGTGCGCGTGACGGTGTTGCGGTTCATCCCTGCCCCCTGAGTTGCTGTCTCGTCCGTGTGACGCTGAGACCATCGGCGCAACCGCCCGGCACCTGAACGAAACCCGCGACGAACCTCTGTGACGAATCCCGTCGTCACAACACGGGAGGCCGCCGCGTTGCTCACAACCGGGTGGCCACCCGGACGAGACCGGCGACGGCGCGGGAGTGGCTGTGCGGCGGCCACGCGATGAGCGTCGTGACCGTGGGGGCGTCGAGCAGCGGCACGGCCACCAGATCGCGCCGCAGGTGGACGCGGGCCGACTCCGGCAGCACCGCACACGTGCGGCCGAGGGCGATCAGCTCGTACAACTGCGAATGTTCTCTGATCTGCGGACCCGGTCCCGGTGGATAGCCGCCGTCCCGCAGCGGCCAGCGCGGCAGGGGCACGTCGGGCAGGCCGGTGATGTCGGCCATGCGCAGGTGCGGGCGGACCGTCAGCGAATGCCCGGCCGGCAGGACCACGACCTGGCGCTCCGTGGTCAGCTCCTCGGTGTCGAACCCGACCGGCGAGTCGTACGGCAGGTGCAGCAGCGCCACATCGGCCCGCCCGTCGCGCAGCCAGCGCTCCTGCTCGCCGATCCCGCACAGCTGCACGTCGACGGCGACCGCGCCGGGCTCGGCCGCGTAGGCGTCGAGGAGCTTGGCCAGCAGCTCCCCGGACGCCCCGGCCTTCGTCGCCAGCACCAACTGCGGGGTGCCGGCCGCCGCCCGCCGGGTCCGCCGCCCGGCCGCCTCGACCGCGTCCAGGGCGGCCCGGGCCTCGCGCAGCAGGACGTGCCCGGCCTCGGTCAGCGCGACGGTCCGGCTGGTCCGCTCCAGCAGCGCCGCCCCGAGCCGCCGCTCCAGCTGGCTGATCGCGCGCGACAGCGGCGGCTGCGCGATCCCGAGCCGCTGCGCCGCCCGGCCGAAGTGCAGCTCCTCGGCGACGGCCACGAAGTACCGCAGCTCCCGCGTCTCCATATCGATACCGCCAGGGTATCGCTACCCACCCAGACGGTGTTGCCGCCCGTCACCCGCGCCGACCACGATCGAACCCATGAGCGAACCGAACGTGGCGCTGGTGACCGGCGCGAACAAGGGCATCGGCTACGAGATCGCGGCCGGACTGGGCGCGCGGGGTTTCCGGGTCGGCGTGGCCGCCCGCGACGACGCCCGGCTCCAGGAGGCCGTCAAGACCCTTGTCGAGAAGGGCGTGGATGCCTTTGGGGTACTGCTCGACGTGGCTTCGGACACAAGCGTCGCCGAGGCCGCCGCCCAGCTGAGCCGGCTGGACGTGCTCGTGAACAACGCGGGCATCACCGGCGGCATGCCGCAGCACCCGACGGGCGTCGGCCTGGACACGATCCGCGAGGTGGTGGAGACGAACGTCCTGGGCGTCATCCGCGTCACCAACGCGATGCTGCCCCTGCTGCGCCGGTCCGAGTCCCCGCGCATCGTCAACATGTCCAGCAGCGTGGGCTCCCTGACCCGCCAGTCCGCCGGCGACCAGGGCCCGATCTCCGCCGCGTACGCCCCGTCGAAGTCCTTCCTCAACGCCATCACCGTGCAGTATGCGAAGGAGCTCCGCGACACACCCATCCTGATCAACGCCGCCTGCCCCGGCTACTGCGCCACCGACCTCAACGGCCACCGCGGCCACCGCACCGCCGAACAGGGCGCCGCGATCGCCATCCACCTGGCCACCCTGCCCGACGGCGGCCCGACGGGCGCCTTCTACGACGACGAGGGCGTCGTCCCCTGGTGACACCTGAGGTCGACGGCGGATGCTGGCGGGCATGAGTGCGTCTTTCGCCGTGCTGCACACCGGGTATGTCGGGCAGCACACCGCCAGCACCGTCGGCTTCATCCGCGACGGGGAGCAGCTGATCGTCACCGACCCCGGCATGGTCCGGGACCGCGGCCTCATCCTCGACCCCCTGCGGGACCTGGGAGTCGAACCGGACGACGTGACCGATGTCGTGTTCAGCCACCACCACCCCGACCACACGCTCAACGCGGCCCTCTTCCCCCGCGCCCGCTTCCACGACCACTGGGCCATCTACCAGGGCGACCTGTGGATCGACCGGGACGCCGACAACTATCAGCTCAGCCCGTCGGTGCGCCTCATCCGGACGCCGGGCCACACCCCCGAGGACATCACCACCCTCGTCGACACCGCCGACGGCGTCGTCGCCTTCACCCACCTCTGGTGGATGTCCACGTCCACAGACGACCCGTACGCCACCGACCCCGACGCCCTGCTCGCCGGCCGAGCGCGAGTCCTCCAGATCGCCGGCCTCATCGTCCCCGGCCACGGAGCACCCTTCGAACCGACGAAGGAGCCGCCCCGATGAGTACGGCGCCTGAGCCGCGACCGTGACGCCCAGCCGATCCGGGCCGACCCACCGGCACGTTGGCGCTGAGAATCTCAGGATGATCGCCCGGGATCGTCCTGGCCGAGGAGGGGCGGGTCCGGATCATCGGTCGGCCCGCCGATCGGGTGTCTCCGACGACGTCCAACAGCATGGCAGGGATGGGCACGCCGACTCCAAGCAGCGAAAGCGGACCGAAGGCATCCTTGTCGTTCACTCCGTCGTCCGTCCTCGACTCGGATTTCGGACCTGGGCCGACGAATGCAGAAATCCCACGTCAATTTGCATCACTGCCGATGAACCACCAGCGTCCGCCGCATCAGGTGCTACCTCGTCGGTGAGGCGTTGCTCGCGATAGAGCACTGCGCCTTCAGCGTCATCAAAGAAATAGGTGCTGAACATTCCGGCCGCAATCGGTATCACCGGCCCGCGCGGCAGGAATCGGACGACCGTCTCCGATCGCTTCCAGGCGCCAACCTCGATCCGCTGAACCTTCGACAGCGACCAGCCCAACGCGTCGGCGACCTGCTCCTTCGTGTAGTGAACGGCGTCCCGGAACTGACGAAGCGCAAGCCGCAGACACCGCTGCGCGCCCGCCGGCGAGTCGCTCGGACCCATGATCGCCGCTAACCTCCGTCGGCGTTCAGCGAACCTGCCATACCGCAGACAGCGCAAACCGTCGGTCCAGCACGCGCACTCTCCCCAGCGGGTGATTTGTGGTCGGTGCGGTGAAGCGATTGCGCGGCGGCGGTCGTCAGCGCTAACGAGGCATCCCGGAACTCCTTCCCAGAACATCCCGCCGGTCATCGCGCAATTGGTCCGCCGGTGAGCGGGGCCGGAACAGCCGGCGTTCGCTTCCTATGCGCAGCCATCGCACGTGTCCGCACTTCGCATGCGGCTGGATCACGGTGCGGTGACCGCTGGGGGCGGCGGGGATGTTGAGGGGGTGCGGGTGGAGCTTGCTCCCCTGCCGCTTTCGGAGGCATCTCCTTCAGGATTGGTTCAGGATCGCGGTGTGAACCTGGAGTGTCCGGGCGGTTGCGAAGGGGTGGGGTCTTGCGGGTACTCGTGGTTGAGGACGAGGTGAACCTCGCGGAGACGATTCGGGATGGGCTGGCTGGTGAGGGGTTCACCGTCGACCTCGTGCACACCGGGGTCGATGGGCTCTGGGCGGCGGCCGAGACGCCGCACGGGGCGTACGACGCGATCATGCTCGACATCATGCTGCCCGGTTTGTCGGGGTATGAGGTTTGCCGGCAGTTGCGGGCGCGGGAGATCTGGACGCCGGTGCTCATGTTGACCGCGAAGGACGGCGAGTACGACCAGGCCGATGCCTTTGATCTTGGAGCGGATGACTACCTCACCAAGCCGTTCTCGTTCGTCGTGCTGGTGGCCCGGCTGCGGGCGCTCATCCGGCGGGGGGCGCCGCAGCGGCCCGTGGTGTTGAAGGCCGGCGATCTGCAGCTCGACCCGGTGCAGCGGCGGGTTGTGCGCGGTTCCGACGAAATCTCCGTCACGGCCCGCGAGTTCGCGCTGCTCGAGTTCATGCTGCGGCACCCCGGTGACGTCCTGTCGCGCACGGCGATCATCGAGAACGTCTGGGACGCGCACTTCGACGGGGACCCCAACATCGTCGAGGTCTACGTCGGCTACCTGCGTAAGAAGATCGATCACCCGTACGGCAAGACGGCCATCCGCACCGTGCGTGGCGCGGGTTACAGGTTGGACCCGCAAGGGGGTTGATACAGAGCGCCTATACGCGCGTATAGTCGGCTACCGGAGCGAGTAGTCGGCTATACGCACGTACAGGGGTGATCGCATGGCGTTCGAGGACCTCACGGCCCGGGCCCGGATTCGGGACGCCGCGATCAAGCTCTTCGCCGAGAAGGGCGCGGACGCCACCACCGTCCGGGACATCGCGCAGGCCGCCGGGGTGTCGCCGGGGCTGCTCCGGCACCACTTCGGGTCCAAAGAGGGGCTGCGCGAGTTCTGCGACGAGTACGTCCTGGACCGGGCGATGGGGATCAAGGAGGAGATCCTCAACGACGGGAAGCTGGCCAGCCCCGGGTTCATGCCCTCCGTGCACCCGACGGTCATGCTGACCTACCGGTACATCACCCGCGCCCTGCTCGACGGGTCGCCGGCCGCGGCCAAGCTGTTCGACCGCATGGTCGACGTCGCCGAGCTGTGGATCGACAAGGTCGCCCCCGGCGTCACCGAGGACAAGCGCGGCTTCGCGACCGTGCTCATCGGCATGCAGTCGGGGCTCATCGCCATGCACGAGCACGTGTCGCGCAACTTCGGCACCGAGATGCTCGAGACCGAGGGCTACACGCGCATGGTCAAAGTGCTGGTCGACTTCTACTCCACCACCATGCTCGATCCCGAGCTCGCCGCCGACGCCCACCGGGCGATGGACGAACTGCGAGCCAGTCAGAAGGAGCAATGAGGCAGCCATGACCGAGGCGATCCGCGTCGACGCACTGGTCAAAACGTTCGGGCGCACGCGTGCGCTCGACGGGCTCGATCTGTCCGTGCAGACGGGGGAAGTGCACGGCTTCCTGGGGCCGAACGGGGCCGGGAAGTCGACCACCATCCGGGTGCTGCTCGGACTGCTGCGGGCCGATTCCGGCTCCGCGCGACTGCTCGACGGCGACCCCTGGAAGGACGCGGCGCAGCTGCATCGGCGGCTCGCCTACGTGCCCGGGGACGTCACCCTCTGGCCCAACCTGTCCGGCGGCGAGGTCATCGACCTGCTCGGCCGGCTCCGCGGCGGGCTCGACCCCGCTCGCCGCAAGGAGCTCCTCGAGCGCTTCGACCTCGACCCGACCAAGAAGGGGCGCACCTACTCGAAGGGCAACCGGCAGAAGGTCGCCCTGGTGGCGGCGCTCGCCTCCGACGTCGAGCTCATCATCCTCGACGAGCCGACGTCCGGCCTCGACCCGCTCATGGAGGAGGTCTTCCGGCAGGTGATCCGCGAGGAGCAGCAGCGCGGCCACCGTACCGTCCTGCTGTCCAGCCACATCCTGGCCGAGGTGGAGGCGCTCTGCGACCGGGTCACGATCATCCGTGACGGCCGGGCCGTGGAGACCGGGACCCTGGCCGGCATGCGGCACCTGACCCGGACCTCGATCCAGGCCGACCTGGCCGGGCCCGTCGACGGCCTGGGCGACCTGGCCGGCGTCCACGACCTGCAGACCCAGAACGGCTCGATCCGCTTCAGCGTCGACAATGCCGAGCTGGACCCGGTCCTGCGCAAGCTGACCGCCATCGGCGTGCGCGGCCTGACCAGCACACCCCCGACCCTCGAAGAGATCTTCCTGCGGCACTACGACCGTTCCGAGGCAAAGCGATGAGCGCCTTCATCGGTACTGCGGCCCTCGCGCGACTGGCGCTGCGGCTCGACCGGGTCCGGCTGCCCATCTGGGTGCTCGGGCTCGCCGTGATGCCGATGGGGACCGCCGCCAACTACCAGAAGTTGTACCCCACCGACGCCGATCTGCAGGCGGTGAGCGGGGTGCTGTCCAACCCGTCGCTGGTCGCGATGAGCGGGCCGCTCTTCGGGCTGAACATCGGCGCGCTCACCGCGTGGAAGATCGGCATCACCGAGTGCATCCTCATCGGCCTCATGAGCATCCTGACGGTCGTGCGGCACACCCGGACCGAGGAGGAGACCGGCCGCCTGGAGCTGCTGCGGGCCACGGTCATCGGCCGCTACGCCCCGTTGACCGCCGCGCTCATCGTGACCGCCATCGCCGACGTCGCCATCGGGCTGCTCGCCGCCCTGGGGCTCATCGGTGTCGGCCTCGACCCGGCCGGCTCCTTCGCGTTCGGCCTGGCCATCACGCTGTTCGGGCTGCTGTTCGCGGCCGTCGCGGCGTTCGCGGCCCAGCTGACGCAGAGTGCCCGGGCCGCGAACGGCATCGCCGGGGCGGTCCTCGGCGGCACCTACCTGCTGCGGGCCGTCGGCGACACCGGGCCCACGTGGCTGAGCTGGCTGTCGCCGACCGGATGGGCCCTGCACGTGCGGCCGTTCGCGGGCGAGCGCTGGTGGGTCGCGCTGCTGTTCGTCGGCTTCGCGGTGGTGTTCGGCATTGGGGGGTACACCCTGGTCGATCGCCGGGACGTGGGCGCCGGACTGCTCCCGGACCGGCCCGGGCCCGCCGTGGCCGCGCCGGCGCTCGGCCGCCCGCTCGGCCTGGCCTGGCGCCTGCACCGCGGGCTGCTCCTCGGCTGGGTCGTCGCCCTCGCGCTCAGCGGCGCGGTGATGGGCGGGGCGGCCGTCGGCATCGGCAACCTCAACTCACCCAACCAGCAGCTCACCGACATCCTGGCCCGGATGGGCGGGACGGCCGGGCTGACCGACGCGTTCCTCGGCGCGATCTACGGCATCATCGGCCAGCTCGTCGCCGTCTACGCGATCCAGGCGACGCTGCGGCTGCGCCAGGAGGAGAGCACCGGGCGGGTCGAGGCCATCCTGGCGACCCGGGTCGGGCGGGTCCGCTGGGCGGCCAGTCACCTGGTCTTCGCGGTGGTGGGCACGGCGCTGCTGCTGGCCGTGGCCGGGGTCGCCGGCGGTCTGGTGTACGGCGCGCAGGTCCACGACGTCGGGGCGCAGACGGGCCGCCTGCTGGGCGCGGCCCTGGTGCAGCTGCCGGCGGCGCTGGTCCTGGCCGGGGTCGGGGTCGCGCTGATCGGGCTGCTGCCGAAGCTCACGACACTGACGTGGGCCGCGCTGATCGTCTCGGTGCTGCTGGTCGAGCTGGGCGGGCTGTTCGGGCTCAACCAGTATCTGCTCGATGTCACGCCGTTCGCGCACGTGCCGAAGCTGCCCGGGGCCGCGTTCACCGCGATGCCGGTCGTGTGGCTCAGCGTGGTCGCGCTGGCACTGGGCGCGGCCGGGCTTGCCGGGTTGCGACGCCGGGACATGCCAATTTCCTAAATCAACGCATTCGCACGCGGGCCGACGGGAACATTCGTCGGCCCGCTTGCTATTGACAACATTCTTTCCAGTCGGCGATGCTGCTGAGAGCGCTCTCACGTCTGACACTGGCCGATTGCGTCCGCCACGACTAGGCCTGTGTCGCCTGAACATCAGGTGGGAGTTTGTCGAGCGTGCCCTACCCCCCGCCCCCATCTTGAGAAGGGCAACAATCGCTGTGGAAGACCAACAAAAACCCACAAAGCGCACGTCGCGCCGCGGGCGCATCGCGCTGCTCGCGTCGTCGGGCGTCGCCATGCTCGCCGGCGCCACGTTCCTCGCGGTGCAGCCGAACGCGTCCGCCTCGCTGCCGCCCACCCCGGCCGGCTGGACCCAGGTCTTCGCCGACGACTTCAACGGCGCCGCCGGCACCGGCGTCAACACCGGCAACTGGATGTACGACCTCGGCCACGGCTACCCCGGCGGCGCCGGCAACTGGGGCACCGGCGAGATCGAGAACATGACCAACAGCACGGCCAACGTCTACCACGACGGCTCCGGCAACCTGGCCATCAAGCCGATCCGCGACGGGGCCGGCAACTGGACCAGCGGCCGCATCGAGACGCAGCGCACCGACCTGGCCGCACCGGCCGGCGGGAAGCTGCGCATGGAGGCCCGCATCCAGCAGCCGAACGTCAACACCTCCAACGGCGCCGGCTACTGGCCCGCGTTCTGGGCGCTGGGCGCGGCGGCGCGCGGCACCGGGGCGAGCGGCTGGCCCGGCATCGGCGAGATCGACATCCTCGAGGACATCAACGGCCGCAGCTCCGAGTTCGCGACGCTGCACTGCGGCACCAACCCCGGCGGCCCGTGCAACGAGACGACCGGCATCGGCAGCGGTGAGCGGGCCTGTGGCGGCTGCCAGACCGGGTTCCACACCTACGCGATGGAGCAGGACCGCAGCACCTCGCCCGAGCAGATCCGCTTCTACCTGGACGGCAACAACTTCTTCACCGTCAACGCCAACCAGGTCGACGCCAACACCTGGAACAACGCCACGCACCACGGGTTCTTCATGATCCTCAACGTGGCCATCGGCGGCGGCTTCCCCGACGCGTTCGGCGGCGGCCCCAACGGCAACACCGTGTCCGGCGTGCCGATGCTGATCGACTACGTCGCGGCCTACACCGCCGGTGGTGGCGGTGGCGGTGGTACCACGCCGCCTCCGACCAGCGGCAAGGCGGTCAAGGGCCCGGGCGGGCTGTGCCTGGACGTCCGCTCGTCGAACTCGGCGAACGGCACCCCGGTGCAGATCTACACCTGCAACGGCACCGGCGCCCAGCAGTGGACCTACGTCGAGGCCGGCAGCACGCTGCGGGCGTTCGGCAAGTGCCTCGACGCGGCCGGTGGCGGCACCGCGAACGGGACGAAGATCCAGCTGTGGGACTGCAACAGCACGGGCGCGCAGGTGTTCATCCACCGCACCGACAACACCTACTACAACCCGGCGTCCAACCGGTGCCTCGACGACCCGAACGGCAGCACCGCGGCGGGCACGCAGCTCCAGCTCTGGGACTGCAACGGCTCCGGCGCGCAGAAGTTCACCCTGCCGCAGTAAGGACTACTTCCTGAGGTAGGCGACCAGACCGTTCTGTTCGATGGCGACCAGGTGCCAGCCGCGCGTTTCGAGCAACTCGACCGCGCTGAGCACCTGGTCGCGCATCATGTCGCCGGGGCCGGTGCCGAAGCTGAACGCGGCCCCGGCCAGAGCCGTGGAGCCGGGCACGAGGTAGCAGTATCGGAACGGGTAGCCGTCCATCGTGTAGCGCCCGTTGAGCACGTCCTCGGCGCTGATCCGCCGCGAGGGCCTGGGGACGTTGACCGGCATCTGCGGCATGACCATCCCACCATTATGGAACTTTCGTGTCCCGCCGCAGGTCGGGCCCGCGGCCGGGGCGCCGCGATTGACGCCCCGGGCGAACAGCGCGGACGTTGCTCACCATGCAGCGTGGAATCTGGTGGACCCGGCTGGCCATCCCGGCCATCGCCGCGGTCGGCGCCGCCCTGATCGTGCTGGCCCTGCAGCCCTCGGCGCGGGCCACGGTGCCGGAGCCCACGGCGCCGGTCACGGGCAATGCGACCTACTTCGACGGCCTCGGCTCCCCCTACGGCGGCTGCGGCCTGCCGCAGGCCGAGCTGGAGACGCAGAACTTCGTCGCCCTCAACGTCTTCGACACCCCGGGCAGCGGCACCTTCTATCCGCGGCCGCTGTCCTCGGCCGACGCCGACAAGATGGGCATCTGGAACAACGGCCACAACTGCGGCCGCTGGGTCCGGGTCAGCATCGGCGACTACTGCACCGGGGTCAACGACGGCGCGCTCGGCCAGGCGTTCTGCCGCAACGGGGCGTTCACCGCGGACGCGTACAACGGCGGCACCCTCGACATGATCGTCGCCGACAGCTGCGGGGACTCCAACGCCTGGTGCCGCGACGACAAGTACCACCTGGACCTGTCGAAGGACTCGCTGAACAAGTTCGTCAAAAACGGCGCGCCGATGACCGACCTGTACCCGAACCACTGGAACAACCGCCACGTGTCCTGGCAGTTCATCCCGGCCCCGACCTACTCCGGCGACATCAAGATCGGCTTCCTGAGCGGGGCACAGCGCTACTGGCCGGCGGTCGCGGTGTCGAAGCTGCCCAACGGTGTCCACGGCATCGAGTACTTCGCCAACGGCGCCTGGACCCAGGCCGTCATGAACGGCGACATGGGCCAGTCGTACATCCTGGCCGGCACCACGTCCGGCGGGACCGACTTCCGCATCCGCATCCGCGACGCCGCCGACCAGCTGCTGTTCGGCGGCCGCGAGTACTCGTTCTCGCTCCCGGCGGCCTGCTCGTCGCAGTGCGGCGCGGCCTACACCCAGGCCACCTACACGACGACGTCGACCTCCACGTCGCCGTCGGCCTCGACGTCGGCATCGGCCTCGGTCTCGCCGTCGGCCTCGCGGTCCGTGTCGACGTCGCCGTCGGCCTCGCGCTCCGTGTCCTCCTCCCCCGCACCGTCCGGCGGCTGCACGGCCGCGGCGACGACGACGGGCTCCTGGAGCGGCGGCGGGCAGGCGGACGTCAAGGTGACGAACACGGGCACCGCGCCGACGACCGGCTGGACCGTGAAGTTCACGCTGCCGTCGGGCGTGACGATCGCCAGCTCGTGGAACGCGACCGTGACGGTGTCGGGTTCGAGCGTCACCGCCACGAACGCGTCCTACAACGGCACCATCGCGGCGAATGGCAGTACCAACTGGGGATTGGTCTTCAATGGACCGAACTTCGCGGTCACCTCGGTGAGCTGTTCCGCTCGATAATGCATGGTTAGTGCACAATCTTTGGCCAGCGTGAGGCCCGGCTTAAGATTGTCCTTGATCGTTGTCGGACCGCTCCCGGCCGCGTGAGGCTGGGGCGCATGACCAAGCAGCAGCGAAGGAGGATCGCGGCCGTCGTCGTGACAACGGCCGCGATCCTCACCGCAGGAGCACTCAGCGCACCGTTCGCATCGGCGTCGACCTTCTTCCCGTGGCACCGCTCCAGCTCCGGCTCGGCGGCGGCCGGCTGCGCCGACGTGGAGGTCGTCTTCGCCCGCGGCACCGGCGAGCGGCCCGGCCTCGGCATCGTCGGCAGCCCCCTGGTCCGGGCGATCGGCGCCGGCCTGTCCGGCCGGACCGTCGTCTCGCACGCCGTCGATTACGCGGCCGACGCGTCCCAGGCCAGTGCCGGCCCCGGCGCGACCGAGATGAGCAGCCACGTCGCCGCGACCGCGGCCGCCTGCCCCGGGACCCGGTTCGTCCTCGGCGGCTACTCGCAGGGCGCGACCGTCACCGACATCGCCATCGGCATCCCGGTCGGGCGCACCCGCGGCACCCCGATCCCGGCCGCCCTCAACGACCGGGTCGCGGCCGTCGTCGTCTTCGGCAACCCGCTCGGCATCGGCCGCCAGACGATCGCCGGGCGCAGCGCGGTCTTCGGCCCGAAGGCCAAGGAGTTCTGCAACACCGGCGACCCGGTGTGCGGCAACGGCAACGACTTCGGCGCGCACCTACGGTATGTCACCAACGGCTCCGTCCAGCAGGCCGCCGACTTCGCGATCGGGCGCCTGAACGGCTGACGGAAAGTTATCGTTGCACATCGACGGACGTAATAGTTAACTTTGTTTCATGAAGCGATTCGTCACCAGCACGGTATTGATCGCGAGCATGGCTGTGGCCGCCGTCGGCATGGGCTCGACGGCGGCCTCAGCGGGTGCGCCGGGCTACACCCGGCAGGGGCTGTACGGCTGGCCCGACCAGTGCCTCGGCATCGGATACACCGGCGCACAGAACCACCAATGGTCGTCCTACTACTGCGAGACGATCACGCCGACCAACTGGCAGGCGCCGGGTCTCTACGCCCTCTGGGTCGCCTGAGCGCCCAGGACAGACCTACGGCAGCGGGGCCTTCGGCAGCGACGGCACCGAGTTGAACGCCTGGATGCCGGCCTCGTTGTCACCGTCGAACGGGGTCACCGGGCCCTTGCCCTTGCCGAGGCAGAAGTCGTCACCGGCGGGGTCGGCGAACCACATGCCGACGTGGTTGAGCTCCTTGCGGACGCGGTCCTGGCCGACGATCGTCGAGGAGAACGCCTCCTCCACGATGAGCTTGAGCTCGACGGCCCCGTTGCCCTTCTTGTCGGTGTTCACGTCGCCGATGTACTCCGCGGCCCCGAACGGGCTCGCCGGCACCTCGAGCAGGAAGATCGTGAACGAGGTGCTCGGCGCCGCGTTGTACACCTTGACGTCCATGACGTCGAAGCCCTTGGCGTCGGTCTCCAGGGCCACGGCCACGTCGACCTTGACCTTCGGCATGCACTTGGCGAGCTGGTCGTTGCTCGGCGCCAGCTTGAACTTGACCACGTTCTTGGCCGTCGAGGTGTAGTCGCCGACCTTGTCGAAGTCGGGCGTACCCGCCCCGCCGTTGAAGGTCTGCACGCCCGCGTAGATGCCCGCGCCCGCGACCGCGCCGGCGGCCAGGACCGCGAGGCCCTTGATGATGCTCATGATGTGTCTCCCCTCCCCTTGATCGGGGCTCCCCCGCGGCTCCTACCGCCGCCGGACAATGAGGGACACGCGACGTGCGATCAGCTCGTTCACCAGCGGCGATGTCGCCTGATTGACACCGGGCCGGTGAACCTCGCCGGATGTGAAGCCGGCGTGAACCCGGGGCCCGGTCCGGGGCCGCGCGGCCCGAGCTTGACCGGTAAGGTCGGGTGGGTGGAAATGGACACCATCGCCGCCGCGCTCGGGGTGCCCGCCGAGGACGTCGCCCGCGTGCACGAGCTCGCCGGCGACCGGCCATCGGCTCCGCTGCCCCCCATCACCGCCGCGCCCGAGCTGCTCGACCACCTCGGCGTGCACCCCGATGACGCCGCCGAGATCCTGGCCGGCTGGCCCCACGCCGGCTCTCCACTGTGGACACCGGAGCTGCGCTGGCTGCTGGACCGCACCATCGCCCTGGTCCGCGCCGACCTCGGCGGCAACGAATGGCTGCTCCCGGGCCCGGAGCTCGACCGCGACCGCGGCCTCGCGTGGCGCCACCTGTACGTCTACGCCTACCTGGCCGAGGTCGGCGTGGTCCGGCAGTACCACCGCGAGCACGGCATCAGCGACGAGGTCTCCTGGACGACCCTGGCCGACCTGGGCCGCAACCTGGCCGTCGACCGCCGCATGCGCGGCGAGGGCTGGCCGGTCATGCAGGCCTGGCTGACCCTGCACGCCCGCGGCGGCATCTACGAACTCGGCCGCCTGCAACACCAGCGCGGCGGTACCGCCATCAGCCTGCACATCGCCGACGCCGGCCCGCTGTCCCCGGCTCTGGTGGACGCGTCACTGGACGAGGCCCGCGCGTTCTTCCCGGCCCACTTCCCGGACGAGCCCTACACGGCGTTCTCGTGCGGCTCGTGGCTGCTCGACCCGCAGTTGATGGAGTACCTCCCGGAAGCTTCGAACATCATTCGCTTCCAGCGCCGTTTCACGCTGGAAGAGCCGTATGAGCAGCCGGAGGGCCTGGACCCGGACGTGGAGGTCCGCCGCTTCGTCTTCCGCGACCTGACCACCCCCCTCGAAGCCCTCCCCCGCCGCACCGCCCTGCAACGCGCCGCCCTGGACCACTGGAACGCCGGCCGCCACTGGCACTGGCGAACCGGCCGCTTCCCGCTCGCCTGACCCGCTCCGCGGCTTTACTTCGAAGCCGGGCGATGAACGCGCTCGGCTTGCGGTAGCCGACCGCACGGGCGGTGGCGTTGACCGAGGTGCCGGCGGCCAGCAGCGGGACGGCGGCGCGGATCCGGACCTGGGCGCGCCAGGCGGCGAAGGATAGCCCGGCCTCGGCGCGGAACAGCCGGGACAGGGTGCGCACGCCGGCGTGGACGTGGTCGGCCCAGGCGGTGAGCTCGCGCTGGTCGGCCGGGTGGGCGAGGAGCAGTTCGGCGATCGCGCGGACCCGCGGGTCGGCGGGCATCACGACGTGGATGTGCTGCGCGGGCAGCGGCGTGAGCAGCTCGAACATGAGCGCCTCGGCGGCCGGGCGGCTGTGGTCGTCGGCGCCAGGGCTGCACCCGCTGACGGCGGGACCGGCCGATGGAGTTGTGGCAGACGGACATCGTCGGCGGGATCATGCTCGCCGCCGGCACCGAAGCGAAGGGGAGCACCGGCGTGGACCACCATTCCCCCGCTGCCCAACCGGCCGGTCGAGGTTGCTCGCGCCATCACCGAAACGCTTGCTCGGTTCAAGGTCCGAAGGCCCGAGCCGCCGCGGACACGCTAGGGTGCAGTCCCAGCTGACGCCGGAGGACAACGATGGACAACCGAACCGACCCGATCGAGATCATCGCTCGGGTGGCCGAGCGGGACGGCAAGCAGCGCGCCTTCGATGTATGGCTGCACAAAGCCGGCAAGGAGGGCTGGTCGGTCATCGTGGAGTCGTCATCGGCAGGCGAGCCTGGCGACGAGTGCGGAGTCGTGAGCATCGAAGGTCTGCGATACCGAATCCACCATGGGAAGCGAGTGCGACGGCCGGTCGCCGTCGTGGCCGATGGACAGCACCTCGTCGCCGCAGCGGCCAACCTCTTGGCGGGCGAATCCGACGGCGCCTCCTGGACGGCGGAGTTCGCACACGCCGCCTGGGCTGAGCCGATCATCGATGCTCATGAGCTGAACCACGTCCCGGCCCAGGACGCGTGACCACAGGACCGACGGCCAAAGGGCGGCGGGGAATGGACACATTCCCCCGGACCCGGCACCCTCCCGCCGATCACCCCAACGACGCCATCACCCGACCGCAGCGACGATCCCCGCCGCCGTCGCGTGCACAGCGCCCAACCGCCCGGCCTCCTCCAGATGCCGGCCGTCGACCCCCGAGATCGCGTCCGACGCCACCACGACCCGGAAGTCGCGCTCGCTCGCGCCGAGGACCGCCGCCCGTGGACAGTTGGGGAAGTTGCAGCCCGCCACCACGACCGTCGACACGTCCAGCCCGCGCAGGAACCCGTCCAGCTCGGTGCGGTGGAACGCACCCCAGCGTGGCTTCCACATCGCCCACTCGCCGGGGCCGAGGGCCTGGAACTCGCCGGCCAGCAGTTTGTCGGCGTCGAGCGGCGGCGCGCCCGGCGGCTGGAGCGGCGGTGCGAGTTGGGAACCGGGGCTGCCGGGCCGGACCACGGGGGCGCCGGCGGCGAGCAGGGTGCGTCGCGGGAGGTCGACGTCGTCGCCGCGGTACAACCGGATCACGTGCACGATGGGGCGCCGGGCGGCGCGGAAGGCCTCGAGGAGCGCGGCGACCGCGGGCAGGACGGCGGCCGTCCCGGGGATCGGGCTCGCGCCGCCCTCGACGAAGTCCACTTGGGTGTCGATGGTGAGCAGCGCGGCCCGGTCCCACTCCGGGCGGGTCCACGGGTCGGCGGCGAGGGCGGCTGGTTCGGCGGTCATGCCGACGATTGTGCCCGAACCCCGGTGTCAACCAGGTGTCAGCGATTGATCAGCCGCTGCATCGCCTCCGGGTAGCGTTCGCCCTGGATCGTGATCTTCTGGGCGGCGTTGTCGAGCTCGGTCAGGTCGTCCGGGGTCAGCGCCAGGGCGGCGGCGCCGACGTTCTCGGTGAGCCGGGACACGTTGCGGGTGCCGGGGATGGGGACGATCCACGGGTGCTGGGCGAGCAGCCAGGCCAGCGCGACCTGCCCGGCGGTGGCGCCGTGCCGGGCCGCGACGGTGCCGATCAGGTCGACGAGGGCCTGGTTGGCCCGGCGGGCCTCGGCGCTGAACCGCGGCAGCGTGGCCCGGATGTCGTTGTCGCCGAACGACACGCTCGAGTCGATCTTCCCGGTGAGGAAGCCGCGGCCGAGCGGGCTGAACGGTACGAAGCCGATGCCGAGCTCCCGCAGCGTGGGCAGGATTCGCGCCTCGGGCTCGCGCCACCACAGGGAGTACTCACTCTGCAGGGCGGTCACCGGCTGCACCGCATGCGCCCGCCGGATCATCTCCACGCCGGCCTCGGACATGCCGAAATGGCGCACCTTGCCGGCCGCGATGAGCTCCTTGACTGTGCCGGCGACGTCCTCGATCGGCACGTCGGGGTCGACCCGGTGCTGGTACAGCAGGTCGATCGTCTCCACCCCGAGCCGCCGCAGCTGCGCGTCGGCGACCTCGCGGATGTGCTCGGGGCGGCTGTCGACGCCGCTCGACCGGCTCTCGTCGAACGAGAACCCGAACTTGGTCGCGATGACGACCTGATCGCGGAACGGCGCCAGCGCCTCGCCGACGACCTCCTCGTTGAGGTAGGGGCCGTAGGCCTCGGCGGTGTCGAAGAACGTGACCCCGGCCTCGACCGCGGCCCGGATGACCGCGATCCCGTCGGCCCGGTCCGCGGCCGGCCCGAGCCCGTGGCTGATGCCCATGCACCCGAGCCCGAGCGCCGAAACCTCCAGGCCGTTGCCGAGCGTGCGCTTGTCCATGCTTCGGTCCTCCTCATCCCACCGGTACCACCTCGACCGTAGTCCCGCACCGGACTCCGCGATGGGCAAGTTGCCGCTTGCCTATCATGGACGGGTGACCGATGTGTTCGCGGCGATCGGGGACCCGACGCGGCGGGCGATCCTGGACGAGCTGGCCGAGCGGGACGGGCAGACGTTGTTCGAGATCTGTGCGCGGCTGGCCAACCGGCACGGGATCGCCTCGTCGCGGCAGGCCATCTCGCAGCACCTCGACCTGCTCGCCGACGCCGGGTTCGTGCGGGCCGAGCGCAGCGGGCGATACAAGTTTCACCACGTCGACTTCGGGCCGCTGCGGGCGATCGTCGAGCGGTGGCCGGTGCCCAAGATCACAGCCGAAAACCGCGCGGAAGCAGCGGAAAAGGCCCAGGAACCGGCCGAAAGCGACGACTGACGCGCGGTTTACCAGATCGTTTCACAGCGGGTCTTCAGCGGTGGTGATCGAGATGGGAGTATCCCCGTCAAACATCGGTCTACCTGGAGGTTTCATGGCCGGCGATACCGTCGCCACCCAGAGCCGCTTCGATCGGTTCTTCGCTATCACCGCGCGCGGGTCGACGGTGAGCCGGGAGGTCCGGGGCGGGCTCGCGACGTTCTTCACGATGGCCTACATCGTGGTGCTCAACCCGCTCATCCTGTCCAGCGGCGTCGACAAGGACGGGGCGAAGCTCGCGATCACCGCGCTCGCCTCCGGCACGGCCCTCGTCGCGGGTGTCATGACGATCCTCATGGGTGTCGTCGCCCGGTTCCCGCTCGCCCTCGCGGCCGGGCTCGGGGTCAACGCGCTCGTCGCGTTCGAGATCGCGCCCCAGATGACCTGGGCCGACGCCATGGGCCTGGTCGTCATCGAGGGCGTGCTCATCACGATCCTCGTGCTGACGGGGCTGCGGACGGCGGTCTTCAGGGCTGTACCCACCCAATTGAAAACGGCCATCGGCGTCGGCATCGGGCTGTTCCTGGCCCTGATCGGGTTCGTCGACTCCGGGTTCGTGCGGCGGGTGCCGGACGCCGCCGGAACCACCGTGCCGGTCGGGCTGGGGATCGGCGGGAAGCTGGTCAGCTGGCCCGCGCTCGCGTTCGGGGTCGGGCTGCTGCTCACGGTCGTGCTGGTCGTGCGGAAGGTGCGCGGGGCGATCCTCATCGGCATCCTCGCCTCGACCGTCCTCGCGATCGTCATCGAGGCCGTCGCCAAGGTGGGGCCCTCGTTCGTCGACGGCAAGCCGAACCCGAAGGGGTGGAGCCTCAACGTGCCGACCCTGCCGGACAAGGTCGTCGACAAGCCGGACTTCTCGCTGCTCGGGCACTTCAACGTTTTGCACTCGTGGCAGGCGGCCGGAGTACTGGTGCCGCTGATGTTCGTCTTCACACTGCTCATCACCGACTTCTTCGACACCATGGGCACGATGGTGGCGGTGGCGCAGGAAGGCGACATGCTCGACGAGAACAACATGCCGCCCAAGACCCGGGAGATCCTGCTCGTCGACTCGCTCGCGGCCGCGGCCGGTGGTGCGGCCAGCACGTCGAGCAACACCAGCTACATCGAAAGTGCGTCCGGTGTGGCCGAAGGAGCCCGGACGGGCGTGGCCTCTTTGGTGACGGGGGTACTGTTCCTGCTGGCGATGTTCTTCGCGCCGCTGGTGACGGTGGTGCCGTTCGAGGCCGCGTCCGTGGCGCTGGTGGTCGTCGGGTTCCTCATGATGACGGCCGTGCGGACCATCGACTGGTCCGACTACGACATCGCGCTCCCGGCGTTCCTCACCATCGTGATCATGCCCTTCACGTATTCGATCTCCAACGGCATCGGCGCCGGGATCATCTCCTATGTGGTGGTCAAGCTCGTGGGCGGGAAGGCACGGGAGGTACACCCGCTGCTTTATGGGGTGGCCGTGCTGTTCCTCATCTACTTCCTGCGTGGTCCGATCGAGTCGGTGCTCTGAGCCGGTCGTGCTGCAGGCCGAGGACGGCGTCGTAACCGTCCTGGCGGGGCAGCGAGTCGAACGTCTCCGCGATCGTCCGGCCGCGTTCCCACGCCGCCTCGGCCGCCTCGGCCTCGCCCGCCGCCCGGTGGGCGTCGCCGAGGCGGGCCAGCATCCCCGCCGCGAGGTGCCGGCTGCCGGCCCGCAGTGCCAGTTCGATGCCGAGCCGGAGATACTCCTGGGCCACATTCCAATCACCGAGCTCCAGGTGTACGTGGGCCAGGTTGTTCAGCAGCGCCGGTTCCCGCTGCCAGACCCCGGTCCGGCGCTGCAGCTCCAGGGCCTGCCGGCCGCACTCGAGGGCCTGCCGGCGGTCGCCGGCCACGTTGAGGTTGAACGTGAGGCTGGACAGGGCCAGGACCTGGCCGCGGACCTGCCCGAGCGCCCGGAACAGTGTCAGCGCCAGCCGCGCGTGCTCGATCGCCTCCCGTGTGCGGCCGGTCTTGGCGTAGATGACGGTGATGTTGTTGTAGGTCTGCGCCTCCTGGACCCGGTCGCCGATGCGGTGGTACAGGTGCCGGGCCCGCAGGAGGTGGTCCTCGGCCCCTTCGTGGTCGTCGAGGAGCAGGCGGGCGTAGGCGATCGCCCGGTGCGCGGCGGCCCGGGCCGCCTGGTGCCGCTCCCGGTTGGCCGCTTCGAGGGCGACCTGCTGGGTTCGCAGCTGGTCGTGCCAGTGCCCCTGCGAGACGAGGTACCCCTGCAGCGTCCGCGCGATCTGCCAGGCGTGCGCGGGAAATCCGCCCGGGCCGGCCTGCCCGATGGCGGCGATGAGGGCGGCCCGCTCCGCGGTGAGCCATTCGAGGGCCGCGTCGCAGTCGGCGAACGTGATCGGTGACGGCCCCGGCCGGGTCGTCGGCGTGGTGGCGAGGTCGGTCAGCGGATACCCGAGGACGACCGCGGCCGCGTTGGCGACGCTCAGATAGTGGTCGAACAGCCGGCGCAGCGCCGCATCCCGCTCCTGCACGGTGTCGGTGACCGTCGCCAGCTCCGCCGCGTAGGCCCGCAGCAGGTCGTGGAACGCGTAGCGGCCCGGGGCCGGCTCGCCCAGCAGGTGCCCCTGCACGAGCTGGGCCAGCAGCGGCCGGACCGCGGCCGGGGCCAGGCCGGCCAGGGCGGCGACGGCGGCCCGGCCGATGTCGGGGCCGGCGTCGAGCAGGCCGAGGAGGCGGAACACGCGGGCCGCGGCCGGGTCGAGAATGCGGTACGACCACGAGAACACGGCCCGCACGTCGGTGCTGGCGTCGTCGCCGGTGAACGGGTCCAGGCGCTGGTCGGTGCGCTGCAGCTCGGCGGCGACGGCGGCCGGGGACAGCCGCGGGTTGGCGGCCAGCCGGGCCGCCACTATCGACAGGGCCAGGGGCAGCCCGGCGCAGTGCTCGAGGATTCGGGCGACGGCGTCCGGCTCGCCGTCGATCCGGTCCCCGCCGACCCGCTGGACCAGCAGGTCCCGGGCCTCGGCCGGCGAGAACAGGTCGAGCGGCATCGGCCGGGCGCCCGCGGTCGCGACCAGGCCGAGCAGCTGGTTGCGGCTGGTGACGACGACGCAGCAGCGGCCCGGGCCGGGCAGCAGCGGGCGGACCTGCTCGGCGTCGCGGGCGTTGTCCAGGACGATGAGGACGCGCCGGTCGGCCAGGAGGGTCCGGTAGACGCTGACCCGGGCCTCGGCCCCGGCCGGCACCCGCTCCGGCGGCAGGCCGAGCCCGTCGAGGAACTCGCGGAGCACGTCGAACGGGCTCGCGGGCGGCGCGACCGGGTCGAACCCCCGCAGGTCGGCGTAGAGCTGCCCGCCGGGGAACCGGTCGCGGACCCGATGCGCCCAGTGCAGCGCCAGCATGGTCTTGCCGATGCCGCCGCCACCGCTGACGGCCGCGATCGGCACCGCCCCGCCGGCGTCGGCCGGGACGAGCGGGTCGAGCCGGGCCAGCCAGGCGGTCCGGCCCGTGAAACCGGCGGCGGAGCTGGGCAGCTGGCGCGGTACCGCCGCCGCTGTCCGCACCGCCGGAACCGCCGGCGGCCGCGGGACGGGCTCGTCGCGCAACACGGACAGGTGCAGGTCACGCAGCGGCGGGCTCGGGTCGAGGCCCAGCTCGTCGGCGAGGACCCGGCGGGTCTCCTCGAACACGGCCAGGGCCTCGGCGCCGCGCCCGGTGCCGATCAGGGCCCGCATCAGCTGCCCCCGGAACGTCTCCCGCAGCGGGTGCCGCCCGGTCAGCGCCCGCAGCTCGGCCACGACGCCGCCGGCCCGGCCCAGCGCCAGTTCGGCGTCGAAGCGCCGCTCCAGGGCCTGCAGCCGCAGCTCCTCGAGGCGGGCCACCTCGGCCGCGAGCACGGGCACGCCGTCGAGCCCGGCCAGCGCCGGCCCCCGCCACAGGGCCAGGGCGTCGCCGAGGAGCCGCCCGGCCCGCGCCGGGTCGTCGGCCAGGGCGGCCCGGTCCCCGTCGGCGAGCAGCGCCCGGAACCGTTCGGAGTCGAGCTCGCCCGGCCGCAGGGCCAGCACGTAGCCCTCGGGCCGCCGGTCGATCCGCTCCCCGCCCAGGGCCCGGCGCAGGTGGTGGACGTGGACCCGCAGGCTGGCCTCGGCCTGCCGGGTCGCCGCCGCCCCCCACAGCGCCTCGGCCAGCACGTCGACGGAGACGGGCCGGTTGGCCTGGGCGGCGAGGACGGCGGCGAGGACCCGGCGCTTGCGGCCCGGCAGGTCGGCCACCGTGCCGTCATCGGTGACGATCTCCAGGGGCCCCAGCAGACCGAACTTCATGGACGAGTGTCTACCGCAACGCAGCGTCACTTTCCAGGCCGATTGTTGTCGTCGCAGCTCACCGTCCGTGACCCCGGCGCGCCCTGCTCACGCCTTGAAGTAGTCCCGGAGCTGCCGGATCTGCCCGTCGCGAACCCGGAAAATCTGCACGAGCGACACGGTGTGCGAAGTCTCGTCGGCCCGGTCGAACACGGCGTCGAGCTCGACGATGAACACGTCCGGATCGTCGGTGGCGTGAACCACCTGCCGCGACGCGCCCGGGTTCAACGCCCCGTCAGGCGCCGGGGTGCGGGCGTGCAGCTCGGCGAACCCGGCTTTGAGCGCAGCCCGCCCCTCGAGGCGAAGGTTGTCAAGGGGCGCCTCATACACGCCGTCCTCGGTGAACAGCTGCGCCTGCCCGTCGGCGTCGCGCGAAACCGCGCCGGTGAACATGTACCGCTGAAAGATCTCCAGATGCGAAAGCGTCACTTTTTCCAGTCTATCCACAGCGGTGCCACGTCCCCGCCCGCCCGCCCGCTGGCTAGGACGGGTACCAGCGCGACCGGCCCGACGGGGTTGGCTCCCCGGCCGTGTTGAGCGTCTCGCAGATGGCGCGATACGACCAACCGGCCGCGACGAGCTGGACGACGAGCAGCAGCGTGTCGTCGGGGCAGAGCCGAGGCCGCCCCGCCGTCATCGCGGGCCGCCCGGGCGCCGGAAACACTCGATCAACGCGTGGAACAGGCCGAAGAGGCGGTCGAGCTGCCGGTTGGCATTGCGGACCACACGACCCCGGCCGAATACGGCGCAGAAGAGCAACGGCACGACGCACAGCGCGAGCGGGGCGACCAGGCCCGCGACGGCCCACACCAGCGGCGCCGGGATCGGGCAGGTCAGTTGGCGACAGATTTGACACTCGACACTCCCAGACAGCGCGGGAGCCCAGCCGCGTTGATCGCTAGGAGGGCTGTTCCCGCAGGCGGACGACGAGACGGAGTCGACCTGTGGGATTGGGGCCACGAAGCTTGCGGGGCGACGACGAGACATTGACGATCGGCGGCTCCGCGTCGAAGAGGTCACCGCTCAACTGCCGGCGGGCCAGACCCCGGCGGCGGATGCTGTCGGCGAGCATGCGGGGCGGGCCGTCAGCGCCCCCGTCAGCTGGCCACGCGCCTCCCGGGCGGCCCGCGCGCCCGCCGCCGCGGCGTCGACGACTCGGCGAAGTGCCGCCCGGCTCCGGGCGCGAACGTCACGCCGGAGCTTCCGCCACTCGCCAGTGGTTCTCCGGGGCCGCCGGAGAACCATAATCGAGCGATAGGCGTCGTCCAGGAAGGCATAGTCGGCGCCGGGCGTGTTCCGTAAATTTGTCGTGCGCCGGGGCGGCGGCGCCGGGCGAGCTTAGAGCTGGTTGATGCGGACCAGGTTGCCGGCCGGGTCGCGGAAGGCGCAGTCGCGGACGCCGTAGTCCTGGTCGGCCGGCTCCTGGACCACGTCGGCGCCCGTTGCCTGGACCCGTTCGAAGGTGGCGGCCAGATCCTCGGTGCTCAGGATGATGGTGGCGTAGCTGCCCTTGGCCATGAGCTCGAAGATGGTGCGGCGCTCCTCGTCGGTGAGGCCCGGTTCGATCGCCGGCGGGTACAGCACGATCGAGGTCTGCGGCTGGTCCTTCGGGCCCAGCGTGATCCAGCGCATCGTGCCCCGGCCGACGTCCAGGCGGACCTCGAAGCCCAGGGCGTCGCGGTAGAAGGCCAGGGACGCCTCGGGGTCGTCGGCCGGCAGCAGCGTGCTCTGAATGAATACACCCATGCCACCAAACTAGACGGGCCCGGCGGGTGTCACTTCTCGATTCCTGATCGGTCGCATGATCTGCTTGGCGACGCAGTGGGGGATGCCGCGGGCGTCCTCGGCGGCGCGGCGGCGGTAGGTGCTCGGGGACATGCCGACGAGTTCGGAGAAGCGGGTGCTGAACGTGCCGAGTGACGAGCAGCCCACGGCGAAGCAGACGTCGGTGACGGACAGGTCGCCGCGGCGCAGGAGGGTCATCGCGCGCTCGATGCGGCGGGTCATGAGGTAGCTGTACGGTGACTCGCCGTAGGCGGCCTTGAACGCGCGGCTCAGGTGGCCGGCCGACAGGTGGACCCCGTTGGCCAGGGCCGGGACGTCGAGCGGCTGCGCGTAGTCACGGTCGATGCGGTCGCGGACGCGGCGCAGCAGCTGGAGTTCGCGCAGCCGGGGGTCGGTCGAGGCGTTCACCCCTCCACAATGCCAGGTCAGTAGTGGCGGTAGTGGCACCAGCCGCGAGCCGCCCGGGTGTTGAGCAGGATCACGAACAGCAGCGGGAACGCGACCGAGACCAGCGTCGCGGCGTAGGGGGCGCCGGTGATGTACCCCTGGTAGACGCCGCCGGCCACGCTCAGGCCGTTGAGCAGCGTCAGCAGGACCCGGACCCAGTTGCGGCCGTTCTGCAGCTTGCGCCCGAGGACCAGCGCGATCAGGCCGAACAGGGCCACGGTGCCGGCGACGACGTAGCCCGCCGTGGTGAAGGTCCGGGCGGTGAACATCCCGTTGCCGGTGGGCAGTTCCACGGCCGGGCCGACCCGGGCGGCCGCGAGGGCCATGAGGGCGGCCGCGCCGAGCAGCAGCACCCCACCCAGGTACTGGAAGATCGCCACGACGTGCAGCGAGATCGGAGCCGTCGAGCGGTACGGGTGGTATGCCTGCTGGGGCTGGTATGCGTACGCCATGCGACAAGCCTGGCCTTTGCCTCGGCACCGGAAATCCCCGATTCATGCCACGACGGGCCCCGCGTGCAGGGCGACGATCCGCAGCCGCACGCACGGAATCGGCGGCCACTCCTCCCGCCCGAACCGCACGGTCCGCTCCCCCACCGTCCCGGGGCCCTCGACGACGGCGATCACCGACCACGGGATGCGGTCGTTGACGTCGAGCTTGAGCTCGAACCAGGCGTGCTCCAGGGCCGCGAGCACGTGCGGTTCGTAGTCGCCGGCCAGCACCACGCCGTCGTACCGGAGCACGAATGGGTGCACGTCCCCGGCGTACTCCCAGCCGGCGCGGTTGTGGACCCGATCGAGCAGTACCACCGCGCCCGGCTCGGTCGAAAACGGGCCCGGAGCGTGCTTGTCGACGATCGAGGGCCAGGCCTCCGACGCGGCCGCCGCCAACCGGTCCCACAGCGACTGCCGCGCGGCCATGACCGCGGTGACCTCGGCCTGCCACCGCTCGTGCAGCGCCTCGCACCGGGCCACGTTGGCCGCCAGGAAGCGGGTGCCCCCGAAGGTGTACCGCGCCGCGGTGGCCAGATGCCGCGGCCGGTCCAGATCCGGCCCGCGCAACGGCACCGGGCGGGTGTCGGCGTCGTCGAGCATCGCGTTGAACGCGGCGTCGAGCTTCGCCCCGGCCCGCTCGAAGACCTCCTCCGCCTCACGATGCACAGCCCAGACGGCCGCGGCGTCCGCACCGGGATCGGCCCGCACGAAATGCCGCAGGCGCTGCACCGCCTCCCGGGTCTTGGGCAGGCGGGGCTCTTCGAGCGGGTGGTCCGCGACGCTGTCGGTCTCGTCCGCCCAGTCGGCCACACCATCCAGGAGCACAGACCATTCCAGGTGTACTGCCTGTGCCCGCGCCCGCCCCCGCCAGTCCTCGACGAGCGGGCCGATCGCCGCCTCGCCCGCGTCCACGCGGACCCGCACGGCGTCGACCTCGGCGTCGCTGTCCTCGACGGTGTCGAGGGCCTGCCGGGCCCGGGACACCAGCGACCACATCTGCGCCGTCGACCGGTCCACGGTATTGCCGTCCCACCCGGTCGGCAGCCCTTCGGCCAGGAGCACCTCGAGGCCGGCGGCGAGGGGCCGGGCCCGTTCGAGGGCCGCGGCGGTGAGCGCGGCCCGCCGCCGGGCGTCGAGCGCGTCGACCTTGGCGTGGTACTCGGCCACACCCCCGGCCCCGAGCGCCGCCACGACGTCGTCGTCGGGCAGGAGGACACCGGCCATCTCGGCGCGGATCTCGGCGATCTGCGCGATCACGGCGGGGGCCTGCGCGGCGTCCAGGGGGTCGATGGCGGCGAGGAAGGTCTCCGCGGCGGCCAGGGTCGGCTCGACGTCATCGAGGCGGCCCGTCTCGATCTGGGTGCGGGCCTGCAGGACCCGGCTCTTCGCGGCCGACAGCGACATGCGGTGCTTCCCTCCTACGCAACGTGACGCAAAGGGCGCGTTCCATCCCGTTCCCTGGGATGTCGCAAGTTTTCCTCAAAGTCCGGCACGCGTACTGGGCGCGGATGGGCGGCGGCGCTTACGGTCCTCGGGGTCGTTCACGGGGAGGCAGGGTTCGTGGGACGCAAGGCATCGATGCTCGTCGCGCTGGTGAGTGTGGTGGCCATCACGGGCGGGTGCGGCGCGACGGCGGCCGACGGGGGCGACGACGCGCAGCCGCTGGTCGTGCATCTGTACGGGTCCGACGCCAACATGTCGAACTCGCTCAAGGACAAGCTGGCCGACGCGCCCGCGATCCTGTCCGGGATGCTCGGCACCGCGCCGCTGCTGGAGCTGCCGGAGTCGTTCAAGGAGCGGCTGCGCGGGGTCGACCCGGCGCTGGCCGACTACGGGTACGCGGCCGAGGCCTACGACGCCGTCATGCTCGCGGGGCTGGCCGCCGAGTCGGCGCGCTCGACGGACGCGCCGGCGATCGCGAAGTACATGTCGGGCGTCTCCAACTCCGGCACCGCCTGCGGCAGCGCCGCCGACTGCCTGGCCCTGGCCAAGGCCGGCAAGGACTTCGCCTACCGGGGGGTGTCGATGCGCCGCAGCGGCTTCACCGAGGCCGGCGATCCCTCCTCGGCCTCCTACGGCACGCTGCACTTCGGCCGGGGCAACACCGTCAACGACAACCTGACCGAGTACGTCGGCGCGGGTGACGCCGCGGCCGCGTCACAGGTGCCGCCGCCGCCCTACACCGCGTACCCGACCGGGAACGCGAAGAAGAAGATCCTCCCGCTGAAGGTCGGCGGGCTGATGCCGCACACGGGCCGGCTGGCGTTCCGCAGCGCACCCCGCTTCGCCGGGGCCCGCCTGGCCGTGGCCGAGCTCAACGCGGCCGGCGGCGTCATCGACCAGCCCGTCGAGTGGGTCGACGGCGACGACGGCACCGACGAGAAGGTCGCCGCGGCCACCGTCGAGCGGTTCGTCGGCCTGGGCGTCCAGGTCATCATCGGCGCGTCGTCGTCGAGCGTCACCAAGGCGATGATCCCGAAGGTGGCCGCGGCCGGCCGGATCCTGATCTCGCCGTCGTCGACGTCGGACGAGCTGACGTCGGTCCCCGACAACGGCCTGTTCTTCCGCACCGCCCCGCCGGACACGCTGCAGGCCCGCGCCCTGGCCGACGTGATCATGCGCAACGGCCCGCACCGGGTGACGATCGTGGCCCGCGAGGACGCCTACGGCCTCGGCCTGCAGAAGAACGTCAAGGCCGACCTGGTCACGGCCGGGATGACGGACTCGGCGGTCGACCTGATCACCTACCCGACGGCGACCGAGGACTTCGCCGCCATCGCGGCCCGGGTCCGCCAGAGCAACCCCGACGGCGTGCTGATCCTCGGCTACGACGAGACCGCGGCAATCGTGAAGGCCCTCGCCGCCCGCAAGGTCGGCACCTCGGAGTCCCTCGCCGGTTAGCTGTTCGCTCGCCGGCTAGGTTTTGCCCAGGTGCTCGGCGAGGGCGTCGAGGCGGCCGTCCCAGTCCCGGGCGAGGGCGGCCAGGAACTGCTGGGCGACACGCATGGGGGCGGAGCTGAGCCGGTAGCGGACCCGGCGCCGCTCCCCCGGCTCGGCCGTGACCAGGCCGGCCTCGGCGAGCAGGGCGAGGTGCTTGGCGATCGCCTGCCGGGTGATGGGCAGCCGCTCGGCCAGGTCCGTCGCCGTGGCCGGCCCCCCTTGCGCGAGCGCGGCGAGAATGCCGCGCCGCGACGGGTCGGCCAGGGCGACGAAGACCTGCTCGGCGACCGCTTCCCGGTCCTCAGCGGGCATCGTCGTGCTCAGGCTGCGTCAAGGTACTCGACCAGTTCACCCAACTCGTGCTTCCAGCCACCGGTGTTGCTCTCGAAAGCCTTACGGTACGCATCCTCGGGCAGCTGCGCGAAGCCGGACTCGACCATCCGCAGCCGCGTCCCGCCCCCGGCCGGCTCGAGCGAGAACTCGACGTACGTCCGGCGCGGGTCCTCGGCCGCGAGCCCGTTGATCCCCCACGTGAACGCGAACAGCGACGGCTCGTCGACCCGCTCGATGTGCAGCGTGGCCTGGTCGCCGCTGTCCCAGGTGAGCTTGGCCGCCCCGCCTTCGCGCAGGTCGACGGTGGCCCCGTTGCCGAACCAGGTGCCGAGCCCCTCGGCGGTGGTGAGCGCCGCCCACACCTTCGCCGGCGGGTGGGCCAGCTCGACGGTCCGCTCGATGCGATCAGGAAACCCCATGACAACCTCCGGAACCAGTAGCAACCAATCAGTTGCTATGGAATCTATTGCAACCGCCGGATTGCGTCAAGGGCGGGGCGGGACGATGACCGCCGAACACGCACTCCGCCTGCCCGAGCTCGAGGTGCTGCTCGAACTCGACGAGCCGCGGATCGTGTTCCCGCTCCCCGACACGCGGGGCCGGTTCGAGTTCCGGCTGGGGCCCGATGGTGGCGTGGGTCCGAACCGCCTGGGAACGCAGCGACGCCCTCCCCGAAGACCTGGACGTCCTGCGCGCCCGCCTGTTCTTCGAGCAACGCCGGCACTACTGCAACGGCGGCCTCTGGGACTTCACCACCGAACCCTTCGTCGCCGCCGTCCTGGCCCGCATCCGCGCCCTGGCCGTCAATGCCTCGGTCCCGCTCCGCTCCGCCCGCCGCCGGCCTTGAGCGCGCATCCGTCCGGAGGACATCCGTCATGGAACCGGCTGGAACGCCGCCGGGGGTATGACGATGGTGCGATTGCTGATGCTCGCCGGGCTCCTGGCCGGCCTGCTGGGAGCGGGAGCGGCCGCGTTCGGCGGCCCGGACGACGGCGGTGCGGTCAACGCGGTGCCGCTGCGCATGTGCCCGGGTGGGCCACCGATCATCCGGGATTAGGACAGTTTGAGGTCGTCGGGGGCGCGCATGTCCCAGGCGTCGGCCACGAGCTCGGCCAGGCGGGACCGGTCCACCGCCGGCAGGCGGAGCATCACGTATGGGAGGCCGTCGTAGGCCGGGGTGGTGAAGAACTTGTCCGGCTCGCCGAGGAGCAAGGCCTGTTTTTCCGCCTCGTCGCCGACGTAGAGGACGGCTATGTCGGTGCGGATCACTCGTTTGTGGCCGGGTTCGCGTTCTGGGTAGGACCAGATGAAGCCCTTGTTGCCGACCCGGAAGTCGAAGCCCTCGCTCTCGATCTCGGCCACGTGCGGCAGGGCCAGGGCGAGGCGGCGCACATCGTCGGCGTCGGCCATGTCGACACCTTAGACCAGAATCGCACCCGTCCCGGCCTACGCTGATCGCATGGAGAAGGTCGACTACGACGCGCGCCTGCACGAGGTGTACGCCACGGGGCGGGAGATGGCCGCGGAGGCCCTGAACACCTGGATGGCCGCGTTCGCCCGGCACCTGCCGGCGGCGCGGCCGCTGGCCTGGCTCGACCTCGGGTCGGGGACCGGGCGGCTGACACCGGCGTTGGCCGAGCGCTTCGGCGGGCCCGTCTACGGCGTGGAGCCGTCGGACCGGATGCGGGAGCGGGCGGTCGCGCATCCGGCCGTCACCTACCAACCGGGATCGGCTGAGCAGATCGCGCTTGCGGACAGTACCGTCGACGCCGCTTTGTTGTTTTTTGTCTGGCATCACGTCCGGGACCGGGAAGCGGCCGTGCGCGAGCTGTGGCGGGTGGTGAAGCCCGGCGGGACGCTGTTCGTGCAGGTGAACCACGCCGACCGGATGCCGGACACGTGGTGGTTCCGGGTCGTGCCGGAGTGGCTGGAGGCGGACCGGGCGCAGTTCCGGAACCGGGCCGAGGTGGAGGGCGACTTCACCGCCGGGGGCTGGACGCTCGCCGCCCGCGAGCCGGTGACCTGGCTGCGGGCGGCGAGTCTGGACGCGGACTACGAGCGGCTGCGGCTGCGGGCCGTCTCCGTCTTCGAGCTCATGGCCGAGGAGACCATCACCGCCGGGTTCGACCGGATCGCGCGGGCCCGGCCGACGCTCACCGAAGGACCGCAGTACGAGACGAACGAGCTGCTGGTGTTTCGCAAGCCGTAGCCGCCGCCGGCCACCACATCCACCGGCCCACGTCCAGCGTCAGCGCGGTGACCAGGACCGAGCGGACGATCAGCGTGTCCAGGAGCACCCCGAACGCCACCGCGAAGCCCAGCTCGGCCGCGAACACCAGCGGCAGCGACGCCATCGCAGCGAACGTCCCGGCCAGGACCAGACCGGCCGACGTGATGACCCCGCCGGTCGCGGCCAGGCCGGTCAGCGCGCCCCGGCGGGTGCCGTGCCGCCGCGAGTCCTCACGGACCCGGGTCACCAGGAAGATGTTGTAGTCGATGCCCAGGGCGACCAGGAACACGAACACCAGCAGCGGGAACGACGCCTCGGCGCCGGCGAAGCCGAACACGTGGTTGAAGACCAGGCTGCTGACGCCGAGGGCGGCGCCGAACGACAGCACGACCGTCGCCATCAGCAGCAGCGGGGCCACGACCGCGCGTAGCAGCAGGGCCAGGATGAGCAGCACCACGGCGAGGACGATCGGGATGATGAGGCGGGAGTCCCGGGCCGCCGCCGCCTGCGTGTCGAGCGTGACGGCCGTGGACCCGCCGACCTGCGCGGTGCCGTGTACGGCGGCCCGGACGCGCTCGACGGTGTGCATCGCGGCCGTGCTGCCCGGCGGGTCGGCCAGCTCGGCGAGCAGCAGCGCGTCGCCGTCCTTCACGACCGGCGGCGCGACCGCGGCGATCCCGGGCACGGCGGCGACCGCCGAACGCACCCGCTCGGCCGCGTCCGCGCGGGCCACGACGTAGACGGGGTCGCCGGCCCCGGCCGGGAAGTGCTTCGCCTGGAGCTCCTCGGCCGCGGCCAGCTGCGTCCGCCCGGTGAATTGGTCCACATTGGACAAGCCGTCGGCCCGCAGGCCCAGCAGGCCCAGGCTGAGCGCGCCGAGCCCGAGCGCGGTGCCGATCCAGACCGCGCGCGGGCGGCGGGCGATGTCGGCCCCGATCCGCGACCAGAAGGCGCCTCCACGAGTCTGGAACGACGGCCAGAAGATCCACCGTCCACATGCGACAAGCAGCGCCGGCATGAGCGTGAGCATGGCGACCAGGCCGACGAGCACGCCGATCGCGCACGCCGGGCCCATCCCCGCGGTCGAGTTGAGCGACGCCAGCATCAGCAGCAGCAGGCTCACCGCGACCGTGGCCGCGCTCGCCACGATCGCCGGGCTCGATCGGCGCAGCGCCTCCGCCATGGCCGCGTGCCGGTCATCGTGGCGGCCGAGCTCCTCCCGATAGCGAGCGACGAGCAGCAGCGCGTAGTCGGTGGCGGCGCCGAACACGAGGACCACCAGGATGAAGCTGGTCTGCTTGTTCACGGTCAGCCCGGCGTGGCGGGCCAGGAGATAGATCAGTGCCTCGGCGGCGGCCAGGGCGCCGCCCGCGGTGAGCAAGGGCAACAGCGGCAAGAGCGGGCTTCGGTACGTCAGCAGCAATATCGCCACCACGACGAGCGCGGTGATCGTCGTCAGGCCGCCGGCCTCGCTGAAGGCGTGGATGGAGTCCGACGCGTAGCCGGCCGGCCCGGCGACGTGGAAGGCGAGGCCGTCGGCGTCGGTCTGACCGACGGCGGTGAGCCCGTCGACGATCCGGCCGAGGCCCTCCCAGCCGGTCTGGTCCTTGCGCACCTGGACCACGGTCTGGATCGCGGCGCCGTCCTCGGATCTGACGGGGCCCTGGACAGTACCCACGACGCCTTCGAGGTTGTGAAAGGTCTCGGCGTCGGCCCGCGCCTTCGCGAAATCGGCGTCGGTCACGCCGCCGGGGCGGTCGTAGACGACGATCGCGGGCACCGTATCGGCCGGCTGGAACCGCATGGCCCGCTCGACGACCGCGGTCGACTCGGCGTCGGCCGGCAGCCAGGCGGCGTTGTCGTTCTGCTCCGCGTCGCCGAGGCGCCCGGCGAACATGGCCGCGGGAATCAGCAGCAGCACCCACACGGCGATGACGACCCACTTCGTCCGCCGCCCGGCCACGAACTCAGCCCACATGGGTCAGCTTCTCCGAGTTCGCGACCACGTAGACGCCGGCCACCTGGTCCCGCTCCGGGGTCAGGTCGAGCACGACGACGGCGTAGGGCGTGCCGCCGACGAGCAGCAGCGCCGACGGGGAGCCGTTCACCCGGCGGTAGGCGATCCGCAGACCGTCGCCCGGCCGGTGCGCGAGCGCGGTGATGAGCTTGGCCACCTTGTCGCGGCCCCGCATCGGGCGCCGCCCGCCGTTGCTCTGCCCGCCGCTGTCGCCCCACAGGGTCACGTCCGGCGCGAGGATCTCCATGAGCCGGTCGAGGTCACCACCGAGCGCGGCGGCCAGGAACCGCTCGGTCACCTGCTGCTGCACCCGCGGGTCGGGCTCGTACCGGGGCCGGCGGGCCTGGACGTGCTCCCGGGCCCGGTGCGCGACCTGCCGCACGGACGCGGCGGTACGGTCGAGGATCTCGGCGATCTCGGTGTGCGGATACCCGAACACCTCGTGCAGCACGAACACCGCGCGCTCCACGGGTGTCAGCGTCTCCAGCACGACCAGCAGCGCCATCGACACCGACTCGGCCCGCACGGCGGCGTCCGGGGCGTCGACGATCGGCTCCGGCAGCCACGGGCCGATATAGGTCTCCTGGCGCTTGCTGATGGCGGCCCGCTGCCCCAGAGCCCGGTTGACCGCCATCCGCACCAGGTAGGCCCGCGGGTTCTCCACCGGCTCCCCGGCGCGGCGGGTCCAGGCGAGCCACGTCTCCTGCAGCACGTCCTCGGTGTCGGCGACGGTGCCGAGGATGTTGTACACGACCGAGAACAACAGCTCGCGATGGTCGCTGAACTCGTCTGACATCGGTGACCTCCAGTGACGGTTGCCCCCTGAGAGCGGCCCGGCCCAGGAAGTGTGACGCCCCGCCGGTGGAGTGTGACCGGCCTCTCACGATCACGGCTCAACGGCGGCGGGGGTACCCCACGCCGGTCGCGCGAATCCGATCGAGGCCCCCGGCCATCAGGCCCCGGCCGGTGAAGCGCTCGACCACGACCAGGCCCTTGCCGGTGCGCTCGGCGTACGTCTCGAAGTCGAGCCCAGCCAGCACCACGCTGAGCGAGCCCGGGAAGTCCGCAGCGAGATTATGCCGAACTGCCGCGAGCACCGCCGGCCCGCGGCGTCCGCGACTCACACGGGGTCGAGGTCGGGAGGAGCCAGGTCCGGTCGCACACGGGCGATCATCGCGAGCACCTCGGCCAGTTCCTGGATGGGTGCTCTCGTCAGTATCTCCCTGTGTCGCGGCCTGAGTGGGAGCTCAAGGGCGTTGCGGATACGGTCGTACGCGGCGGGAAGATCCGCCATGAGTTCGTCCGCATGGTTGATGATCCACGCGATCACGGGATGGCCCGAGTTCCACGGATTGTTGTTGCGCCGGATCAATTGCTGTCCGTCGACGTACGGCAAGAACAGCAACGGGGGAAAGATGTCCAGTCCCGCCGGTCGCGCTGCCGGAGTCAAGCCGATCAGGACCGCAGAGTACGCCCCGAAGCCGTCGCTGTCGTCCTCCTGGCCGTCATCTGTAGTGCTCGGTGGGATGGCAATCTGCAAGCGGGCGTGCAGCAGTAAACTCTGAATTATCGAGTGAAACTCGATTGGTGCTCGGCGGCCATTGTACGTTGATGCCCAGGCGGTCGGTCTGTTAAATTTGGCCTCAACCGTGTCGCCGTTTCTGAAGCGTTGGCGCAGGCCTGCAATACTGGAGCCGTCGGAAAGAATGTTCTGCGTATCCCACGCGCCATTGTCGACCAACGGATCCTGTACTGCTCGAGCGGTAAGGACGCCAGCTGGAGGAACGGTGATCAGCCGCTGCCGGGCAAGGCTGTCCGCAAAATCGGCGAAAGGTCCCGGCGGCCACGATGAGGCGGCCCGCCTAACCGCCAGGTGCAATGCTGAGTGCACCGAAAACGGTACTGATCGTACTTGATTTCGAGACGCCGAGACGTCGGGACGTAGCGTGTCGGTGAGTGCGATTCTTCCGAGCAGTGCTTCACCGGAATTCAGGTCAAACTTTCTTGCGTCCGAATGTGGGCGCGCCGCTTCCGCCAGCTCCATTGGCATAGCAACTCCGTTGTGCCCGAGCCAGGCGGAGTTGTGCGGAATATTGGATGGGCGACACTGCTGGGGCAACGCCTCCCAACTGACCGTGAAGTCGGACCTCCACTGATACTCGTAGACCTCGTCGTCCCGCCACGGAGCATGAATTCGCCGATCAAGCAACTCCTCGAGCAAGGTCTGCCGTGAAAAAGCCGTCGTTCGACTGCGAATTTGCAAGGGGCGTGATGCCCTTCGATTCGTATCGGTCTGAATCGGCAGACCGGATCCGAGTATCTCGATAGCGCGGTCGGCCGAGCTTGGATCGATGACTTGCACCACTTGGATCTGGAGGTTGTCATATTTCCACGATGTGCTGAATTTGATATCGGTGACCGCCGACCGTAGCACCTCGCGGGCGGCTGCGAGCTCGTCACTGTCTTCCTCGATCTCGTAGCCGTCCAAAAGATCAGCTACGTCTGTGTCCTCGCCGGCATGGGCATGGAAGCCGACGATTTGACCCCGTAACTCCGGAGTCGGCGAGTGCCGCGTCAGATCGAGTGGGACGACGGCGACGCGCAACGGTCCAAGGTAGGGCAACTGGTGATAGTCCGAAAAGCGATAGCGAAGAGGGACCTCCACGTCGTGGATGCCGTCGATCCAAGGGCGCTCGACGAACTCGCTCGTAATGCGGCCGGCCGCGACCTCGTTGAGGGTGACCGGCACCGGCGGGCAGAACAGATAACGGTCGAGGGCTTGCGCGACGCTCGCCTCGCTCACATGTGCCCGCAGCGGGTTGATTCGGACCGCGATGCTGGTCCCGCACTCGGACCGGTATTCCTCGGCACGCTCCGGGTCCCGCGCGGGCATCGGATCCGTGGGCATTTCCGCTTCGCGCAGAACGTAGAAGTCCTCATCACGGCGCAGTGACAGGCGTAACGGCAGTCCCGGAGTGCCCGTCGCGTACAGACGGCGGGTGCTGACCTCCACCGCGTCCGCGACGATGAAACATGCGAGCACCCCGATCCCGAAGCGGCTGATCGGCGTGTAGCCGCCGGGATCGCGACCGCGTGTGACCAGGTCGGCGTCGAACTCCGGTGATCGGTAGTAGGATCGGCCGACCCGCAGGAAGTATGCCTGCAGAGCGTGCTCGTCCATGCCGATTCCCTGGTCGTCGACGCGCACCCACAGGTAGCCGGTCTCGTCCCGCCAGCAGGTGATCGAGACGCGGTGCTCCGGGTCGGGGCCGTGCAGGTAGTGGCGCAGCCGGACCGCGTCGAAGGCGTTCTGGAGCAGCTCGCGGAGGAAAGTATGCGGATCGTCGTAGAGCTGCTCGCCCATGAACAGCTCCAGGATGGCCGCCCGGTCCAGCTCGAAGCGGAACTCGCCGTACTTGTACCCGGCCGGATGGATCCGGTCGGTGGCCGCCTTGCCGGGCAGGGCGATCTGTTCTTCGCGCCGCGGGTCGAGCCGGATCGCCTGGCACTGCAGCAATTCGCGGTCGACGGCGGCGAGGTACTCGCGAAGGGCATGTTCTGCGCTCGGATGATCGGGTCGGGAGATGAGCGATATGGGGTACGCCGGCGGACGATCGTCAGGGATGAACAGACCGCCAATGTTGATCCGGCCCCTCGGCATGGTCGGCGGTAACGGCAGGCCCTTGTGGGTGCCGATGCGGCCGTCTGCCACGTCGAAGAGCTCGGCGACACGGAGCGCGATGGCACAGAACCGGAGGTCCGCCTCGAGGCCCGGCACGGCGTCGAATTCCGGTCCGCGAAGCTCGACCGCCGGCCGGTCGACGGCTCCGCCGAGCGTAAGGAGCGGTTTGAGCAGCGGAACTCCGTGCCAGTCGAGCCGCCCCGGCGGCAGGCGGTGCAGGTAGCCCCCAAGATTTTCCCCGATCCCGTGGAAGCGGGCAGCCAGCAGCAATAGGGCGGCTTCAGCGGCGGTGACATCAGAAATCCACGGTGCCAGCAGGCGCTCGGCGATCCCGAGCACACGGTCGGCGTGTTCAGCTGCGGCCGGCGAAAGCGCGTTCGCCGCGCGCCCCCAAAGCTCGGTCAGCGCCGCATACTGCTCTGGGGCCGGGCGTACCAGCTCCCAGAATGCTGTGGTCGCAGTTCGCTGGGTGGGCGGTCGCTGGAAGATCTCGCGGTGCCTGTTGATCCACGGCTGTTGCTCTTCGGATGACAGATCGCATCCGACCAGGACTGCGATCATGGCGCGCTCGGTCGGCTTCGTCTTGCCGTTGATCAGATTTGTTACCGTCGTTGGAGAGATCTGATTGCCGGTTTTGCCGGCCCGTTGGGCGACCTCGCGAGCCGACTGCCCGGACCAGGGCAGCAGATCGCGTAGCCGTGACGCGAACTCCTCTCGGGTGGCGGCCGAGGCCGGGTCGGGTGCCGGCCCGCGACTCGTTTTCCTGATCGGCACCTGTCTCTCCGTTCGCCTGACGGCCACAGCTATCGGCGAGACATTACCGGCGGTCCGCGGCCGGTGCTGGGCGACCACACCAGCAGGTCAACCCGCAGTTCGACCAATGTGTCCAATGTGTCCAATCGGCTGGTCGTTGGTCGGATGATCCGGTGACATCGCCACCAACACCAGTGCAGCGATCCAGTCGGGAGGGACGAATTCGTGGGTACATCGGTCGTTCGCGGTCTATGGCTGACCTGTGTATTGCTGGCGAGCGTAATCATTGGCACAGGTGGCGGCCTGCTCACCTACGTGGCGGGGCTCCATCCGGCGCTCGCCGTCATCGCGGGCTTCGGCGGGTTCGCCGCCGCGGTGCAGCTCCTCATCACAATCACGACCTATGCCACCGGTCCCCGAAACTCGGGACCCGGCAACTGACCGGGTGGGCGGGCGGCTCGCGGGGCCGCCCGCCTACGCGCCTTCCTAGAAGCGAAGCGTGTCCAGGTACTGGAAGCCGTTGCGAGCGGTCGTCAGAGCGTCGGCCGGTGTCCGGGGCGGGGTGCCGGCGTCGTCGCGTTCGATGATGAACTCGGCGATGCCGGCCTCGCGGGCGTGCTGGAAGATGCGGCCGAAGTCGATCAGGCCCGAGCCCGCGTCCTCGAAGCTGCGCGCCGTGTTCAGATCTTTCACGTGGACCTGGCGGATGCGGCCGCGGTGCTTCGCGATCAGATCGACCGGGTCCTGCGCGCCGACCCAGGCCCAGAACAGGTCGACCTCCAGGTGGACCAGGCGCGGGTCGGTCTCGGCGGTCAGGATGTCGTAGCCGGTGCGGCTGCCGCCGTCCTGGCGGGTGAACTCCAGGTTGTGGTTGTGGTAGCCGAAGTCGATGCCGGCCCGGCGGGCCAGGGTGCCGGCGCGGTTCAGGTCGCGGGCCATGGCGCGATACACGTTGCCGTCGCGGATCGGTTGGCCCGCCGCGTCGACGCCGAAGAACGGGTGGACGATGTACGTGTTGCCGACCACGTTCGCGTCGTGCAGGGCCTGCTCCCAGACGTTGGCGTCGAACGGCTGGGGGATGGCGACGTGGCCGGAGGTGGCTTTGATGCCGGCGGCGTCGAGGGCGGCGCGAAACTGGGTGGCGGTGCGGCCGACGAAGCCGGCGTGTTCGATGCGCGTGTAGCCGATCCGGGCGAGCGTGGCCAGGCTGCCGGCGAGGTCGACGTTGAGCTGGTCGCGCAGCGTGTACAGCTGGACGCTGATCCGTTCGCGCGGGACCCGGTGCAGCGCAGCGCGGGAATCTTCGTGGGCCGAGGCCGGGGCGGCGGCCCCGACGGTGGCGAGTGTGGCGGCCCCGGCGGCGGCCCCGAGGACGTTACGGCGGGAGAGAAGTTCCATACATCTCAACCTATAGATTAGTCGAGATCAACGGAACTTTTGCTCAAAAAATCAAAACTTCGGCGGGGGTACCCCCGACGACCCGCGCGGTCTCAGGACCCGAACGCGCTGTGGCCCCCGGCGTCGCGGCGCTCGGGCGGGAAGGCCGACCCCCGATGTGCTTAGCCCGGCTAATTGTTCAACTCTCGAACAAGTCGCTAGTCTTGCCCCATGCCCACCTCCGCCGACCGGGAAGCGCTGCGCGCGGTCGCCCGCCTGGCCCGGCTCCTCGAGCGGGCCACCGGCGAGCTGAGCCTGGCGCACTACCGGGTCCTCTCGGCCGTGGCCGCCGGCGACCAGCGCGCCAGCCGCCTCGCCGAGCGCCTCGCCCTGGGCCGGTCGGCGGTCAGCGCCGCCGTCGACTCCCTCACCGGGCGGGGGCTGCTCGCCCGCTCGGCCGTCGCCGGCGACCTGCGGGGCAGCGCGCTGGAGCTGACCGCGGCCGGCCGGGAGCTGCTCGAACGGGCCGAGGCGGCGGCCGCGGCCGAGCTGGCGGCGGTCGTCGCGCGCACGGCCGAGCCGGGGCCGGTGCTCGCCGCGCTGGCCGCCCTCGGGCCGGCCCTCGACGGGATCGCGGCCGAGCGGCACACCGGCAAGCACCCGCGGCGGCCGGCGTGACCGGCTGGGTGCGCCGCCTGGCCGGGTTCGTCCGGGGCCATCGGGGGCCGCTGCTGCTGGCCCTGGCCGGCGCCGTGTTCGGCAGCACCACCCAGGCGATGGTGCCGCTGGTGGCCCGGCACATCGTCGACCGGGTCATCGTCGCGCGGACCGGCCCGCTGTGGCCGTGGCTGCTCCTGCTCGTCGCGGCCGCGCTGGTGACGTTCGCGATGGCCTACCTGCGCCGCTACTACAGCGGGGTGCTGTCCCTCGGCGTGCAGTACGACCTGCGCAACCGGATGCACGACCACCTGCTCGGGATGGACCAGGCCGGTCTGGCCCGGATGCCGACCGGCCAGCTGGTCGCCAGGGCCAACTCCGACTCCACGCTCGTGCAGGCGCTGCTGCAGTTCGTGCCGATGATGAGCAACAACGTGCTGCTGATGCTCATCTCGCTGGGCGTCATGATCTGGCTGTCGCCGCTGCTGGCACTGGTCGCGGTGGCGGTGCTGCCCACGCTGTTCCTGATCTCCTACCGGATGCGCACGACGGTCTTCCCGGCGTCGTGGGAGGGCCAGCAGCGCGAGGGCGACGTGGCCCAGATCGTCGACGAGACCGTCAACGGCGTCCGCGTGGTCAAGGCGTTCGGCCAGGAGGGGCGCGAGCTGCGGCGGGTGGTCACCGCCGCGGAGACGCTCTACGGCGCCCGGATGCGGGCCGTGCGGCTGCAGGCCCGGTTCCAGCCGTTGATGAAGTCGGTGCCGGGCCTGGCCCAGGTGGCGATCCTCGGCCTGGGCGGCTGGATGACCCTGCGCGGGTCGATCTCGATCGGCACCTTCCTCGCGTTCTCCACCTACGTGGCGCAGTTCGCCGCGCCCGCGCGCACGCTGGCCAACTTCCTCACCGTCGCCCAGCAGGCCCGGGCCGGCGTCGAGCGGATCTTCCAGCTGCTGGATCAGGCGCCGGCGATCGCGGACCGCCCCCAGCCGGTCGAGCTGCCGTCCGCACCGCGCGGCGAGATCGTCTTCGACGACGTCCACTTCGGCTACGGCGACACCGAGATATTGCGCGGCGTCGACCTGCGGGTCGCCCCGGGCGAGCGGATCGCCGTCGTCGGCACCAGCGGCAGCGGCAAGTCCACCCTCGTGTCGCTGGTGTCCCGGTTCCACGACCCCACCGCCGGGTCGGTCCGGCTCGACGGCCACGACCTGCGCGACCTCGCCCTCGCCGGGCTGCGCCGCCACGTCGGGGTCGCCTTCGAGGACAGCTTCCTGTTCTCCGACTCGGTCCGGGTGAACATCGCCTACGGCCGCCCCGACGCGACCCCGGAGCAGATCGAGGCGGCGGCCCGCTCGGCGCGGGCGCACGAGTTCATCACCGGCCTCCCGGACGGCTACGACACGCAGATCGGCGAGCGCGGCCTGACCCTGTCCGGCGGGCAGCGCCAGCGCATCGCCCTGGCCCGGGCCATCCTCACCGACCCGGCCGTGCTCATCCTCGACGACGCCACCAGCGCCGTCGACGCCCGCACGGAGGAGGCGATCCACGACGCCCTGCGCGGGGTGCTGCAGGGGCGCACGACGCTGCTGATCGCGCACCGGCTCTCCACGCTGCGCCTGGCCGACCGGGTCGCCGTCATGGTCGACGGGCGGATCACCGACCTCGACACCCACGAGGCCCTGCTCACCCGCAATGCCCACTACCGGGCGCTGCTGTCCGGGCTGGAAGAGGACGCCCGCGGCGGCGCCGGTGACCACATCGAGCGGCTGACCGCCGCCGCCTGGGAGCCGCCCGTCCAGCGCGACGGCCCGGTCCGCAGCGTCGCCTTCGGCGGGCCCAGCCTCGGGGCCGGCATTCCCGGCGGGGGCGGCGGCTGGCGGCTCGCGCTCGCGCCGACCCCGGAGCTGCTGGCCCGGGTCGCGGCCCTGCCCCCGGTGCGGGACCACGTCACCGTCGACGTCGCCACCGAGTCGCGGCGGGACCGGCAGTTCACCCTGCGCACCCTGCTGCGCGCGTTCCGCCGCCCGCTGCTCACCGGCCTGGTCCTGGTCGTGCTGGACGCGCTGATCGGGCTGGCCGGCCCGATCCTGGTCCGGATCGGCCTCGACGACGGCGTCCTGCACGGCTCCCGCTCGGTGCTGTTCTGGGCGACGGCGGTGTTCCTGGCCATCACCGCGGCCGCCTACGCCGACCAGATCGCCGAGACGTTCGTGACCGGCCGGGCCGCCGAGCGGATCATGCTGTCGCTGCGGGTGCGGATCTGGGCCCAGCTGCAGCGGCTCTCGCTCGACTACTACGAGCGCGAGATGGCCGGCCGGATCATGACGCGGATGACCACCGACGTCGACCAGTTCGAGTCGCTGATCGAGAACGGCCTGCTCAACGCCGTGGTCTCGCTGGCCACGTTCGCCGGGGTCGGGGTCGCGCTGGTCGTCGTCGACCCCGAGCTCGGCCTGCTCACGCTGACCGTGATCGTCCCGCTGGCGCTCGTCACCGCACTGTTCCGGCGGGTCTCCGCGCGCCTCTACGACATCGCCCGCGACCGGATCGCCGTCGTCAACGCCGACTTCCAGGAGAACCTCTCCGGTGTCCGCGAGGCTCAGGCGTTCGTCCGGGCGGCGGAGACGTCCCGGCACTTCCACGCGCTGGGGCGGCAGTACCTCGACGTGCGGGTCCGCGCGCAGCGCCTGATCGCCCTGTACTTCCCGTTCGTGCAGTTCCTCGCGGCCGCCGCCGACGCGATCGTGCTCGGCGTCGGCGCGGTCCTCATCGCCCGCGGCGACCTCACCGCCGGGGTCCTGATCGCGTTCCTGCTGTACATCGACATGTTCCTCAGCCCCATCCAGCAGCTGTCCCAGGTCTTCGACGCCTGGCAGCAGACGCGGATCTCGGTGCAGCGCATCGCCGAGCTGATGCGGCTGGAGCCGGCCACCCCGGACCCGGCCCGGCCGGTCGCACCGGGGCGGCTCAGCGGCGCGACCGCGGTGGCGGGCGTGCACTTCCGCTACCCACAGGTGCGGGCCCGCCCCGGCCGGGAGGCGGCGAGCGGACCGGCCGATGCCCGCGGCCCCGGACGCGCCGTGGCGGCCCGGGCGCCCGAGGCGCTGCGCGGCATCGACCTGACGATCCGGCCGGGCGAGACGGTCGCGCTGGTCGGCGAGACCGGGGCCGGCAAGTCGACGGTGATGAAGCTGCTCGCCCGCTTCTACGACCCCGACACCGGGTCGGTGACGATGGACGGCCACGAGCTGCGCACGCTTGACCCGCACGGCTTCCGCACCCAGCTCGGCTACGTGCCCCAGGAGGCGTTCCTGTTCAGCGGCACGGTCCGGGACAACATCGCCTACGGCCGGCCGGCGGCCACCGACGCCGAGGTCGAGGCGGCGGCCCGGGCGGTCGGCGCCCACGACTTCGTCGCGACGCTGCCCGGCGGTTACCTGCACCCGCTGGCCGAGCGGGGCCGCGACCTGTCGGCCGGCCAGCGGCAGCTGCTGGCCCTGGCCCGGGCCGAGCTCGTCGACCCGGCGATCCTGCTCCTCGACGAGGCGACCTCCAACCTCGACCTGGTCAGCGAGGCGCGGGTGGCCGAGGCGATGCGGCGGCTGACCGCGCACCGCACCACGGTGCTGATCGCGCACCGGCTCCAGACCGCCCGCACCGCCGACCGCATCTACGTCCTGGACCGGGGCGTGATCGCCGAGGCCGGCAGGCACGAGGAGCTCCTGGCCGCGGACGGCCGCTACGCCCGGATGTGGCGCGCGTTCGAGCTGGTCGGCCGCTGACCCTTGCGGCCATCGCGTGGAAATAGACTATTAATTACATCGGAACAGTAAGATAAGGTCCGGGCGTGGGCATACGGACGCTGGCGTTTCTCACGCCGGGGAACTTCGCGGATGACGAGCCGTATTCCGGGCTCGAGGCGACCCTGCAGCTGTTCGAGTACGGCGAGCGGCTCGGGTTCGACGGTGGGTGGATTCGGCAGCGGCACCTCGAGCACGGCGTCGGGTCCGCGGCCGTGTTCCTCGCCGCGGCCGGGCAGCGCACCACCCGGTTGCAGCTCGGCACGGCCGTCATCCCGATCGGCTTCGAGAGCCCGTTCCGCCTGGCCGAGGATCTCGCGCTGGCCGATGTGCTGTCGCGGGGGAGGCTGCAGATCGGGTTCAGCGCCGGCAAACCGCCGCACGCCGAGCTCATCGGCGATCTCGTGTTCGACGGGGACTGGCGCCAGTTCGACCTGTCATACGGGCGGATCGCGCGGCTGCGGGACAACCTGCGCGGCGAGTTCATCGGCGGGCCCGAGACCGTCGTCCACTCCCCCGGCAACGTGCAGCGGCCCCGGCTGCAGCCATACAGTAAGGGCCTGGCCGACCGGCTCTGGTACGGCGGCGGCAGCCTCACGTCGGTGCGCTGGGCCGCGCAGGCCGGGCTCAACTTCCTCGCCGGCAACATCGTCTCCGGCGAGGGGACCGACGACTTCGTGACCGCGCAGCGCCGCCACATCGAGGAGTTCCGGGCGCTCGCGCCGAGACCGGCCCGGATCGCGCTCGGGCGCATCATCGTCCCGCTGGACAGTGCCAACCCCAAGACGCGGCAGCGGTACCGCGAATACGCGCGATCCCGCCAGGAGCGCACGACGAAACCGCACGGCGAGCGCCGCACCCTGTTCGCGCCGGACGTCATCGGCACCAGCGACGAGATCATCGCCCGCCTCACCGCCGACGCGGCCGTGCGGGAGGTCGACGAGCTGCGGCTGGAGCTGCCCTACGAGTTCACCATCGACGAGTACGAGCAGATCCTCCATGGCGTCGTCCACCGAGTCGCCCCGGCGCTCGGCTGGGAGCCGGCCGCGGTTTGACGTCGATCGCTAGCCTGGAGCCGTGCGGGAGCGGCGGTGGACTGACGCCGACGGGCCGTTCGATGTCGTGCCGGCCGTCGTCGCCGGGGTGGCCGCGCTCGTCGTGTGCATCGGCTGCTACGCGCGCTGGAGCCTGGTCGTGCCGGCCGACGACGGTGCCGGGCCGTACCGGTCGCCCGGCCGCGTCCACGGGCTGATCGTCCTGGCGGTCGTGGTCGCCATCGTCGCCGTGCCACTGCTGCTGCGGGCCTGGATCAGCCTGGCCCTGGGGGCGGCGTTCACCGCCATGGCCCTGGTCGCGATCGCCGCCATGATGATCTACGGGGCGTATCAGCCGCGGGCCGAGGCGCAGATCGTCGCGGACGGGTTCGGGGACAGCTTCTACACCGCGGACGTGCGGCGGCCCTTCACCGTGTACAACACCACGAGTGTGCCCGTCACCGTCTGCCTCGGGCTCAGCGGCGACTGCGACTCCGGCGCGGCCGGCCCGGAGCGGCTGCGGGCGCCCGGTGTCAGCGTCCCGGGCGGGCACCGGATCACCGTGTACGCGCCCGAGAAGGCCGGCGACTTCAAGATCACGCTGGTCGGGCCCGGGATCAGCCGGCGCGACGCGGTCCTGCACACCACGGAACCGCCGCCGGCGTCCTGAGGAATACCCTGCCCGCATGAGACTTGGGATCGTCGGCGCGGGTGAGGTGGCCCGGCGGCACGCGGCCGCGGCGGCGGAGGTGCCGGGGCTGACCCTCACCGCCGTCGCCGACCGGGACCCGGTGCGCGCGGCCGAACTCGCGGACGCCTACGGCGCCCAGGCCACCGCGGGGCTCGACGATCTGCTCGACCGGGCCGACCTGGTGCTCCTCGCCGTCCCGCACGCCGACCACGAGGATCTCACCCTGCGCGTCGCCGCGGCCGGCAAGCAGGTGCTCGTCGAGAAGCCGATGGCGACGACCGCGGCCGCCTGCGACCGGATGATCGCGGCCGCCGGTGACCGGCTCCACGTCGGGCAGCAGGGCCGGTTCTTCGGCCAGGTGCGCGCGGCCCGCGAGGAACTGACAAAACTAGGCCGGCCGCTCCTGTACGTCGAGCGCCGCTCCACCGACTACGCCCGCACCGACCGCCCGCCGTGGTTCACCGACCCGCTGCGGGCCGGTGGCGGCATCGCGATGCTCGTCGGCGTGCACAGCATCGACCGGGCCTGCTGGCTGCTCGGCGCCGAGGTCGCGGCCGTGGCGGGCGCGGTCGCCGCCCCGGCCGGCCGGGCCGTCGAAACCAGCGCCGAAGTCACCCTGCACCTGACCGACGGGGGCCGCGCACACCTGACATTGCTGGACACACCCGACTTCTTCCACGAGACGACGATCGTGTGCGAGCGTGGCACACTGGCCATCGACCCCGAGGGCGTGACCGTCGACCGCCGGCGCGTGCTGACCGTCGACGCCGACGCGGAATACACAGCCTCGTTCCGCCGTCAGTATCAGGCGATCCTCCGCGGCGAGCCCACCGCGACACTGCGCGAGGCCCGCCAGGCGGTCGCCGCGGTCGAGGCGCTCTACCGCTCGGCCGCGACCGGTGGCCGCCCGGTATCGGTGGCACGGGGATGAATCCGGCGAAGCGTCGTCTGAACGGCCTCGCAGGGGGAACCGGGTAGGGGTTGGCGGCGAGCCTGACGCTGTGGAATGGTACAAAGCCGTTAGTTTGCGTTCTGCAGCCAGACTGTTGCTGAGTGACTATCATGAGGGAAGTGGAGAGCTCGATGGTGCGCGGTCCGGAGGCGTTCGAGCGGTTCGCGGAGTTCGAGCAGGAAGCGGCCCGGATTCATGTCAACCAGCTGGGCTTCCTGCCGGGTCTGCTCCAAGTCCCCGCCTACGCCACGGCCATGATCGGCGGCGTCGCCGGCCTGGCCGCCGACGATTCCGAGCTGCTCGAACGGGTGCATTTCCGCACGCGGCGGGCCGAGGCGTTCCGCAGGCGGCTCGAGGGCCCGCAGCGGCCGCACCTGTGGGCGGTGATCGACGAGTCGGTCCTGCACCGGCGGGTCGGCGGCGACAAGGCCGTGCGCGAGCAGCTCGACCATCTCCGGCTCATGGCCGAGTTCGACACCGTACATCTGGGGATCGTGCCGTTCACCAACGGTGCGCACCCGGGGCTCGGCGGGCCCTTCGAGGTGCTCGAGCGGGCCGATGGCACCGCCGTGGTGTTCTTCGAGAGCGCCCACGAGGATGAGCTCGTGGACGGCGAGCCGGGCCGGGCCCGGGCGCGCCAGGAAGCGGTCGAGGCGCTGATCGGGTCGGACGCCGTCGTCGCCGACCCGCGGGCATTCCTGGAGTCGCTCAGTCGCTCGCTGACCTGACGGCCGCGATGAAGTCGCGGAATGCGGCGGTGGAAAATGTCAGCACCGGACCCGTGCGGTCGCGTGAGTCCCGCACATGCGTCGACTCGCCGTCGGTGGCGACCTCCACGCACGCGCCGCTCGCGCTTTTGGAGCTCTTCCACCAGGTGAGTTCGTCCCGATCAATCACTGTTGTCTCCCGCAACCCGCGCAGGCGCCGCGCGCACCAACGGCTACTTCATCGGAGCCGACCGATCACTCACGGTACCTGACGATCGGCCGGAATGACGTAGGTCGAAACGTGCAGACATGGTACGTTCGGTTTTCTGCGTTATGCAGATCGGAAAAGGCAGGTGGGGATTTCGTTGGCCGCGCCGGAATCGTCCAAAACCTCCGCTCCGACGACCGACGTCGGCCCGGCCCTGGCCCGGGAAGCGGTGCGCATCCGCCTGAAGGAATTCCGCGAGGCGAGCGAGCTGACCCAGGCCGATGTGATCAAGGAAACCGGCTGGTCACCGTCGAAACTGGCCCGGATCGAGAAGGGCGAGGTCACCGTCCAGCCGCTCGAGGTGCGGGCTCTGCTGCAGTTCTACGGCGTCGTCGACGAGCAGGTCGTCGGTTCGCTGACCAGACTGTCCCAGGTGTCCCGGGCCCGCCAGTGGTACAGCAAACACGGCTTGGCCGGGGCCTTCCAGCGGTTTGTGGCGTACGAATATGAAGCTACAGCCATCAATGTATGGCAAATGCAGTTCGTCCCCGGACTGGTGCAGACCGAGGAGTACGCGCACGCCATCACCGCGCTCGCGATTCGGCGCAGCCCGGACGACAAGGAAGTGCGCTCCCGGGTCAAGCTGCGCATGGACCGGCAGGACGCCTTCCGGCAGCGGCTGAGCAAGCCCAACCCGCCCCGGATCATGGTCGTCCTCGACGAGGCGGTGCTGCGCCGACCGGTGGGCGGGCGCGACGCGATGCGCCGCCAGCTCGACCGGATTCTGGCACTGGCGGAGCAGCCGGACACCTACCGGTTCGGCGTCGTGCAGCTCGGTCTCGAGCGCAACTCCGGCCTCGCCGGCAGTTTCGAGCTGCTGCAGTTCTCCCCGCACGACCACGGCGACGTGGTCTTCGTCGAGGCCGCCGGCGCCACCGACGACCTCGTGACGGACGGCTCCGAGACCGCCCTGTTCCGCAGCATCATGCAGGACCTGCTCGACTACGGCCGGACCGGTGACGAGGCCCTGGACATGATCCGGTCGGCGCGCGATGCGATGTCCCAGGTCTGATCGCACGCCGGCCGGATCGTGGCCCGCCTCAGAGCCGCGGCTCGCGGTTGGCCTCGACGGCTCGGATGACGGCCCGCCGGACCGCTTCGAACTCGGCCTGGTTGCGCGACTGGAACAGCAGGAACTCCCGGCCGTTTGCGATCGCGCGCAGGGCCATCCACCGCGGGTTGCGGTGCCCGTCGTGGATGACGGCCGCCGCCATGCTGGCGCCGGCGAACAGTCCGGAGCCGACCAGGGCGAGCGACCCCCCGCTCACCGCGGCCACTCCGGCTCCCAGGAGCACCTCGATGATGCCGGTGAACAGCGCCATCTGGCTCGTCGGGTAGGCGTAGGTGGACACTCGGTCGATGTCGTCGAGGTCGCTGATCCGGTGATACCCCTCGGCGCTCTCGATGTAGTCGCTGGTCACGACGACGCGTGGACCAGGGTAGTAGACAACCCGGGTCGGGCCGGGTTTCTCGGCGTTGACTGCCATGGTTACCGCCCCCTCGACCTCCAGGGTCGGGTACGGGTTGTCAGTCGGCAATCCTCTGATGTCAAATTTCGGACGGGCATCGGCTGTCTGCGTTCTGCAGGTTAGAACTTTTTTCCGATTCGCGCCGAAAGACCGGTTCATCCGACCCGCTATGCGGGCTTCCGGGATGTTCGCCCTATTTCTCACTTGGCGCACGCGCGTCAAGTGCTCCGCTGCGAGCCCGAGCTGTCAAGTTGTCAAAACGCGGAGCCGGCCACCCCCGGAGGCTGAGGCACGGACCCGGGCCGCCGCCGATGATCGACGGCATGACCAAGATCTTGTTCGTGCTCACCGGGACGAGCTACTGGACGCTGACGGACGGCACCCGCCACCCGACCGGCTACTGGGCCGAGGAGTTCGCGGCCCCGTATCGCGCGCTGACCGGTGCCGGGCACCGGGTCGTGGTCGCGACGCCGGGCGGGGTGGTGCCGTACGTCGACGTCATGAGTTTACGCCCGGCGATGGCCGGCGGCGCGCAGGCCGCCCTGGAGCAGGAGGCCACCCTCCGCGCGGCCGACGAGCTGCGCCGGCCGATCGCCCTGGCCGGCGCCCGCCTCGAGGACTACGACGCCGTGTACTACCCGGGCGGCCACGGCCCGATGGAGGACCTGTGGCGCGACGCCGACTCGGGCCGCCTCCTGGTCGCCGCGCTCGCGTCGGGCCGGCCCCTCGCCATCGTGTGCCACGCCCCGGCCGCGATGCTGGCCACCCGCCACGACGGCGGCGAGTCACCGTTCGCCGGCTACCGGGTGACCGCCTACACCAACGACGAGGAGGAGGCGGTCGGCCTGGCCGCCCGCGCTCCCTGGCTCGTCGAGAACGCCCTGGTCGAGCTGGGCGTCAAGTTCTCGCGGGGCGAGGCCTGGGCGCCGTACACGGTCGTCGATCGCAACCTGTACACCGGCCAGAACCCCGCCTCCGCGGCGCCCCTCGCGGAGCAACTGCTGAAAGCCCTTTAGCTTTTGCTTTGTCAGGCTTTCGCTTTGTCAGCCCAGGTCGACCGACGGGTAGAGCGGGAACGGCGCGAGCAGCTCCGTCGCCTGCTTGCTCACCCGGTCGGCGAGGGCCGGGTCGAGCTGGTACTTCGCCTTCGAACCGGCGTCCGGGGCGGTGCCCGTCAGCACGGTGTGGATCAGCTCGGCGATCTGGTCCATCTCCGCGGTGCCCAGGCCGCGCGTGGTCAGGGCCGGGGTGCCGATCCGGATGCCGGACGTGTACCACGCCCCGTTCGGGTCGTTGGGCACCGCGTTGCGGTTGGTCACCACGCCGGAGTCGAGCAGCGCCTGCTCGGCCTGGCGACCGGTGAGGCCGAACGGGTGCACGTCGATAAGGACGAGATGGTTTTCGGTACCGCCGGAGACGAGCTTGACACCGCGAGTCAGCAGCCCCTCGGCGAGCGCCTGGGCGTTGTCGACGATCTGCTGCGCGTACGTCGCGAACTCGGGCCGCCGGGCCTCCGCGAACGCGATCGCCTTGGCCGCCATGACGTGCGACAGCGGGCCGCCGAGCACCATCGGGCAGCCCCGGTCGACCTGGTCGGCCAGCTCGGGCTGGGCGAGCACGGCGCCGCCACGTGGGCCGCGGAGGCTCTTGTGGGTGGTCGTCGTCACGATGTGGGCGTGCGGCACCGGGTTGAAGTCGCCGGTGAAGACCTTGCCCGCGACGAGGCCCGCGAAGTGCGCCATGTCGACCATGAGCGTGGCCCCGACCTCGTCGGCGATCTCGCGCAGCGTGGCGAAGTTGACCTTGCGCGGGTAGGCCGAGTAGCCGCCGACGATCACGAGCGGCTTGAACTCGCGGGCCGTCTCGCGCAGCGCGGCGTAGTCGATCTGGCCGGTGCCCGGGTCGACGCCGTAGCTGCGCTGGTCGAACATCTTGCCGGAGATGTTGGGCCGGAACCCGTGGGTGAGGTGGCCGCCGGCGTCGAGGGACATGCCCAGCATCCGCTGGTTGCCGAACGCGGCCCGCAGCTCCGCCCACTCGGCGTCGGTGAGGTCGTTGACCTGGCGCTTGCCGAACTTCGCGAGGTGCGGCACCTCGACCTTGTCGGCGAGGATCGCCCAGTAGGCGACCAGGTTGGCGTCGATGCCGGAGTGCGGCTGCACGTACGCGTAGGGTGCGCCGAACAGCTCCTTGGCGTGCTCCACGGCGACGGCCTCGACCGTGTCGACATTCTGACAGCCGGCGTAGAAGCGGCGGCCGATCGTGCCTTCCGCGTACTTGTCCGACAGCCAGTTGCCCATGGCGAGGAGCACCGCGGGCGAGGCGTAGTTCTCGCTGGCGATGAGCTTCAGCGACTCGCGCTGGTCGGTGAGCTCCTTCGCGATCGCGTCGGCGATCCGCGGCTCAACGGCGCGGACGGCCTCCAGCGCGGCACGGAATGCAGTCGATTCGGCGTTCATGTGTCTCCCGGTCCGGGCCGGGCAGACTTGGCGAACGTCGGGCCCGGCGCATGGTCGCCACCGTGGCGGTCGGGGCCCATGCTACCCACCCGGCGGCCGGACGCTTTCGGGCGTCCGGCCGCTGGAAGGTGGTCTTTCGTACCACGCTTCGCTTGCTACGACGAGAAGGACCAGAGCTGGCAGGGGTTGTTCAGCCACATCCACATCTGGACCTTGGTGCCGTTGGCCGTACCGCAGTTCTGGTCGTCGAGGACCATGCCGCTGTTCTCGACGACGATCTCGTAGCGCCCGTTGCCGGCCGGGATGACGGCCCACTGCTGGCAGTTGTTGCCGAGGGAGTCCCACAGGTTGGTGGCCGTGCCCAGGGCCAGCCCGCAGTTGACGGCGTCGAGGACCTTGTTGGCGTTGACGTTGGTGATGGTCCACTTGTTCGCGCCGACGTTGGTGAACCGCCACTGCTGGCAGGAGTTGCTCAAATTCTGCCACTGCTGGATGCCGGTGCCGTTGGCGGTGCCACAGTTGACGGCGTCGAGGACCTTGCCGCTCTGCAGGTTCGTGAGCCGGTACACGCCGCCGTTGGCCGGGAAGGTGACGCTCTTGCTGTAGCCCACCGAGACGATGTTGGACTGCACCGCGTTCTCGGTCGCGTCGGACGGGTACCCACTGGTCATGACGCCCTCGAAGAAGGAGCCGACCGAGCCGTTGCTGTTGTCGCCGCCGATGCCCAGGATGATCGCGCCCTGCTTCGTCATCGGCTTATAGCCGGACTGGGTCGGCAGGCCGCCGTTGTACCGGGTCGCGAGCCCGCCGGACTGGGCGTTGCCGTCCTTGATCGCGTACGTCGAGGTGCCGTTGTTCTTCGTCATGGCGGTGACGAACGCGCTGTTGCGGCCGGTGTTCGCCGTGTTGGAGCCGTTGCCGCCGGCGAACAGGCCGTTCTCCAGGTCGGCCATGACCTTCGGGTTGGACCCGCTGCACGGGGAGAACCAGCACAGCGTGCCGAAGTAGATGGCGTCCATGTCACCGTTGCCGGTGTCGTTGTTGTTGGTCTCGGCGTTGCCGTAGTCGAAGCAGCAGCGGTCGTTGACGTGCGTGCCCTCCGTGACCATGTACATGCCCTCGGGCTGGCTGCCGGTCGCGACGCCGTTGGTGGCGTTGTTGCGGTATCCGTTGCCGGCCGAGATGTACACGCCGTAGACCTTGTGCCCGCCCGCACTCACCGGCAGCGCGGCCGCGTTGGCGCCCTGGTCGGCGGTCGGGTTGGCGCCGCCGCCGGGGGCGATCGTCAGGTCGTTGTGGCGCGAGGTCTGGTCGTAGATGCGCACGATCGTGCAGTAGGTCCCGCTGCAGAACGAGTCCTGCGCCGCCGCGTTGGCGTAGCCACCGGCGCTGAGCACGCCGATGTTGGACGTCGCGCCGTCCGACCAGCGGCGGACCTGATACAGCGAACCGTTGTAGGAGCCGAACAGCGCGCGGGTCGTGCTGTGCGCGGCGACGCAGGGCGTGCCACCGCTGGCGTAGATGTCACACGACAGCGTGCCGGCCGCCTCGGCGGTCCCGGGGAGGGCGACGGCGGTGGCGACACAGAGCACGGCGATGGCGGCGCCGGCCAGTGTCGTCCGCCATGATTTCAGGCGCATGGGGTGAGCCTCTCGCATGGGGGTGTGAACGCTAACAATTCGGCCCAGCCAGTGCATTCAACGCCAATGACCAGGCATCCCGTGGCAGCGGGATGAAGCGCTGGCCACGAGTGTTATCGCTAACATCGACGGTGTCAAGTACGACCCAGCCTCGTACACCCACCCCGTGAAACGTTCACGCACACCGCTCGCCGGCCACCGGCCACGCGCCGGAACCCCGCTCCGGAACGTCCGGCGGCGGGTGATCAGTCGGCTGTCTCGGCCGAACCGGCCGGTTCCGGCTCGTCCGACGGTGCCGGCGGTTCGATGTCGTGGTTGTTCGCGGCCCAGCCGGCCAGCAGGTTCAGGGCGTCCTGGGTGGGCGAGGCGGGCTCGGCGGTGTAGGTGAGCAGGAACTGGCCGGGGTCGGCACCGAGGGGAAAGGTCTCGAACGGCAGGTCGAGGTGGCCGACGACCGGATGGTGCAGCAGCTTCACGCCGGTGGTGTGCATCCGGACGTTGTGAGCGGCCCAGCGGTGACGGAATTCTTCGCTGCGGGTGGAGAGTTCCCCGATCAGGTCCGTGAGCCGACGGTCGTACAGATCCCGGCCGGCCGAGGCGCGCAGCATGGCCACACCGTCGTTGGCGACCTGGTCCCAGTCGCGGAAGAACTCGGTCGCGTGCGGGTCGAGGAAGATGAACCGGGCGTTGTTGGGTGGCCGGGCCGGGTCGGCGTAGACCGGCGCGAACAGGGCCCGGCCGAGGAGATTGGCCGCCAAAATGTCGCCGCGCCCGTTCAGGATGAACGCGGGGGCGCCGACCATCGAGTCAAGGACGCGCTGCACCGTGGGCCGTATGCGTTGCCGGGCCGGTCGGCGCCGCGGCGGGCGGGTGGTGCCGGCGCCGCGCAGCAGATCGAGCAGGTGGATCCGCTCGGCCTCGTCGAGTCGCAGCGCTCGGGCGATGCCGTCGATGACGCTCTCGGAGACGCCGGTGGCGTTGCCGCGCTCCAGCCGGATGTAGTACTCGCTGGAGATGCCGGCGAGCAGGGCCACCTCCTCGCGGCGCAGCCCGGTGACCTGGCGCCGGGTTCCGCCGTATGCGGGCAGTCCAGCCTGCTCGGGCGTGACCCGGGACCGGCGCGTGCCCAGAAACTCCCGGATCTCCGCCCGAAAGTCGCCACGGATCTCACGATTCGTATTGGGAGGGTCGTTGCTTCCGGCCATGGCTCCACCCTACGAGCGGCTGCACCCATCCGGAGGGTCCCTGTCAGTACCCCCTCCCGGCAGAGGCTCCCCGTGCTGGGGGTGAGCTGGTTCTGTGGATGAGGAAGCACCGCCGACCGGCGCGTGGCACTGACGGTCCACGACCCTCCGAACCGGCCTGACGGCCGCTACGACAAGGAGCATCCGATGCGGCACGTAACACTGGGCGGGCTCGATGTCTCCCGCATCGGCCTCGGCGCCATGACCATGGCGGGCGTCTACACCACCGGCGGAGGACTCGACGACACGGAGTCGATCCGCACCATCCACCGCGCACTGGACCTCGGGGTCACCCACATCGACACCGCCGAGATCTACGGCCCCTTCCACAGCGAGGAAATCGTCGGCAAAGCCATCGAAGGCCGGCGCGATGACGTCGTCGTGGCGACGAAGTTCGGCCTCGTCTCCCACGCCGGCGGCGGCCCCGGCGTCATCGACAGCAGCCCCGCCAACGTGAAGACCGCGGTCGAGGGCTCGCTCAAGCGGCTCGGCACCGACCACATCGACCTGTACTACCAGCACCGCGTCGACCCCAATACCCCCATCGAGGAGACCGTCGGCGCGCTGGCCGAACTGGTCGCCGAAGGCAAGGTCCGCCATATCGGGCTCTCCGAGGCCGGCCCCGGCACGATCCGCCGGGCCCACGCCGTGCATCCGGTGGCCGCGCTGCAGACCGAATACTCGCTCTGGACCCGCGACGTCGAGGCCGAGATCCTCCCGCTGCTGCGCGAACTCGGCATCGGGTTGGTGCCCTACTCCCCGCTCGGACACGGCCTGCTGACCGGGCGGATCCGCACCGTCGACGACTTCGCCGACGACGACTGGCGCAAGAGCAACCCTCGCTTCACCGGCGAGAACTTCCAGCGCAACCTGGCCATCGTCGACGAGGTCCAGGCCCTCGGCGCCGAGATCGGCGCCAGCGCGGCCCAGACCGCGCTGGCGTGGCTGCTGACCCGCGGCGACGACATCGCCCCCATCCCCGGCACCCGGCGGGTCACGCGCGTCGAGGAGAACACCGCCGCCGACAGCGTCGAACTCAGCGCCGCCCAGCTCGACCGCCTGAACAATCTGACACCGGCCTCCGGCGAGCGCCACGACGAGACGAACATGGCCAGCATCGACCGCTGACCGAGCCGGTGCGGGTGAGCACCTCCCGCCAGGGCTTGAGCCAACCGCTGACCGGCTCCGGGTCCTCAACGGGATTTGCCGGCCCTTGGTCGGAAGGTGCTCGGGCACGCAGTGGACGTAGCGTTGTGACTTCGAAGGAGCCCGGCTGCAGGCCCCATCGCTGTCTTGTCCGCGTTGCCCGGCCCTACTCGATCGGCTGGGCGATGTCGCACACCAGGTCGTCGGGGGCGGCCGCGCCGAAGTCGGCGAAGTAGACCTCGCGCGGCGAGCCGGTCGACGTCACGTCCTCGCGGTCGACCCAGGCCGCGACGGCGTCGTAGGCGGAGAGGATCTGCGGGAAGGCGACCTGGGCCTTGGTCACGCGGGTGTAGGCCTCGCGGTGGGCGGGCTCGATGCGGGACGCGACCTCCGGCGGGCTCGACGGGTCGGGGGTGATCGGCAGGCAGATCTCGACCGGGCCGTCGGACTCCTCGTTGACCTCGCCGTGGTAGATGATGAAGCACGGGCCGGCCAGGCCGTCGCCGTGGCCCGCGGCCGCTTTGAGCAGGCGCCCGATGCTCTCGTCGATCCACTTCGGCAGGTCCTGCACGCGGACGTGCCGCTGCTCCGTGAGCACCAGCTGCTCCGGCACGTCGCGCACCTGAATGTCGTACATGTCCAAGCTCCCTTCGTCGCCGAGCAGGCGGGTCCGCAGGTGCCGCACGAGCTCCCGCCGGGCCGCCACCCGGTACTCCTCATCGGTCCAGTACTCGTCGAGCAGGCCCACGGCCTCGGCCCGGTCGGCGGCCACGATCGCGGCGATGCGGGCCAGCGGCATGTCGAGCCGGCGGAGGCGGGCCACCAGCCGGGCCACCTCGAGCTGGTCAGGGCGATACCACCGATAGCCGGTGCGCTCGTCGACCAGCGCCGGCACCAGCAGGCCCTGCTGCTCGTAGAGCCGCAGTGCCCGCGGCGACAGCCAGGTGCGCCGCGCGAACATCCCGATGGTCAGCAGGCCCGTCGTGTCCACGAAGCAACCTTGCGCCTTGACACAGGGTGAAGGTCAAACCCTCAGGTCGGCCGCCACCCCGAAGTGGTCGGACAAGTACACAGCGCGACCGTCGGGCAGGGTCACCCGGTCGTCCTCGAAGACGAGGCGGCAGGACGCGGTGAGCTGGTCGCCGCGCAGCAGCACGTGGTCGAAGGCGGGCGGGTCGGGCCAGCCCGGCGTCGGGCGGTAGGTCGGGCGGTCGTCGCCGGCCATGGCGTCGCGCAGCCCCGCGGTGGCGCAGAACTCGGCCAGGGCGGCCGCATCGCGTGGGAGGTTCAGGTCGCCGACGACCACCAGCGGCATCGACGCGTCGATCGCCGACAGCGCACGGGTCAAGGTCGCGAGCTCCGTGCGGGCGACCGCGCTGTAGCGGTTCCCCGGCGTCCAGTCGTCGTCGCGGTTGGCCGACAGGTGCGTGTTGACCACGGCGAACGGCCCGGCCGCGGTGTGCAGGACCGCGACCTGCGCGCCCTTGCGCATCAGCAGCTCCGGGCGGATCGGCCGGGTCAGCGGATATCGGACGAACCGCTGCCGCGCGATGGGCCGGCGCGAGAGCAGCACGAGCCCCCCTTTGATCAGGGTTCCGCCGGTGTACTGCCGATGCGGAAACGACCGCGCGAGCCGCCCGAGCAGCCGGGCCATGCCGGGCGCCATGACTTCCTGCAGGCACACGACGTCGTAGTCCGATGCCTCCAGCCGGGCCCCGATGGCCTCGACCCGCGGCCGGACGTCGCCCTTGAACAGCGCGTTGAAGGTCAGCAGACGAAGTTCCACAGTCCCGCCATCATGCCTCAGACCGCATCGACGGGATCGTGCGGGACCGCGGGCGGCGTCCCGACCTCACGATCGGGCCGCGGTGGTCACACCCCCCGCGTGACCACCGCGGGCTGCCTCGATTGTCGGCGCCCCAACCCGGACAAAGCACTCACCAGTCCTGGTGAGCGGGACGGAAATTTGCCATCAGCACAGGTTGAGCTCGCGGGCCCAGAGCTGCGCGGCGGTGCGCTGGGGCAGGCTCGGCGCGGCCTGCGGGTGGACGAGGTGGTACTTGCGGCGGATCGAGCGCAGGTGGGTGTTCGCGGTGTCGATCGACACGAACAGGCGGCGGGCCACGTCGGCCGTCGACAGGTGTTCGCAGCCGACCAGCCGGACGACCTCCAGCTCGCGCGGGGTGAGCTGGTGCTGCTGGCGGCGGGCGACGGCAGCGGTGAAGACACGCTCGACCGCGGCCCGGGTCTGCGCGAGCGTGAGGCCGCAGCTGGCGGCGGCCCGCTCGGGCGGCTCACCCTGCACGAACGCGCGCAGCACCCGCTGGTCGCCGGTGGACAGCTCCGAGCCGGGCGGGAGCGGGCGGCGGCGCAGGTCGGCGTAGAACATGGCGGCGAGGGCGGCCGACAGGTGCCGGCCGTGCCCGGCGACGGCGCGGACGGCGGCGACGAGGGCCGTGGCGTCCTCGGACTTCTCGACGTATCCGGCGGCGCCGGCCGCGATGGCGTCCAGAGCCTGCTCCTCGGGGGCGTAGCCGGACATGAGCAGCACCCGCCAGCCGGCGCCGATCAGGGCCCGGACCGCGTCCGCGCCGGACGCACCGACCTCCAGGATCACGTCGCAGATTGCGATACCGGGCGGGCCGGAGGCGACGGCGGCGGTGACGGTCGTGGCGAGCGGGCGCACCGCGAAGCCGTGCCCGGCCAGCAGCGGAGTGAGGACGGTGACCAGCGGCGCCGCGAGCAGCCGATGGTCGTCGACGACGACTACGGCGACGGCCACCGCAGCACCACCTTGGTCCCTTCGCCGGGCGCGGTCGTCACGTCCCAGCCCGCGCCGACGGCCGTGACCGCGGGCAGCGACTCGGAGTAGCCGTGGCCGCGCGGGGTGGCGGCCCGGTCGAAGCCGGCGCCGGTGTCGAGCACGGAGATCTCCACGCCGTCCTCGGTCGCCTCCGCGAACAGGACCACCTCGGCGTCGGCACCGGCGTACTTCAACGCGTTGGCCAGGGCCTCGTGTGCGGCGGACAGCAGAGCCCCGGCGACGTGCGGTGGCGGCTCCGTGTGGACGTACACCCGGGGGAACAGCAGTAATCCGAGCTCCAGGAAGGTGTCGGCGAGCTCGTAGACCCGCGCCTCGAACCCGGCGGCGGGGACGGCCGTCGACAGCAGGGCCCGGGCCCGGATGGCACCGCGACGGGCGGCCCGGCGGGTGTCCCGGCCGACGCGCTCGTCGAGGGCGATCCCGTCGAAGATCGGCAGGACGCCGTCGTGCAGCGACCGCCGGAAGCGCTCCCGGTGCAGGGCCAGGTCAAGGCGGCGGGCATGGGCCTCGGCGGCGGCGGTCTGGGCGGCCATGCGGCGCATGAGGGTGGCGACGGCGAGGCCGGCGATGTACCAGACGGCGAAGCCGAGCAGGTCGGAGCCGAGCTTCTGGGAGACGTCGGGCCACACCGAGGCGGTCCAGGTGGCGCCGAGCAGCACGACGGCGGCCACGGCCCGCCGGCGCAGCCCGACCGCGAACGCGAGGACGACCGGGCTGACCAGGCTGACCGGCACGAGCTCGGTGAGCACGGCGTTGCGCTGCTCGGGCTCGCCGGCGCGGGAGCCGACGGCCATGAGCGCGACGCAGAAGGCGACGTCGGCGAACGCGAGGAGCTGGTCGCCGCGCAGCCCCCCGCCGCGCCGGACCCGGTGGAAGAAGACCGACGCCCACGCGGCCGCGGCGAGCAGGGCCACGACCACGATCCACGGGCGGGGCAGATTGCGCCATTCGGTCAGGGGTACCGCCAGAAACGGCACAGTCGCGAGCCGGACGTAGGCCACCATGCGGGCCAGCCGCTGCTCGTTGGCGCGCACGATCGCCGCGTCGGACTCGGCCGGGGTCCGCGACCAGTCCAGCGCGGCCAGCACCCGCCGAATCACCTGCATCGATCCCTATGGTGCCCGACCAGCGGCCCGGGCGGGATCGGTCCGATGACCCACGCATTCCGCGTCCGGCCGTGCCCCCTCGAGGCCTCCCAGGGCGGACCCCGGGGTGGCACGGCCGGCGCGCCCCCGCCCCCTCGGCGTGCCCCAGTGCGACACAGGCGGGAGAGGTGCAACGCCATTATTGCGGTATTTCGACCAGCTCGGTGGCCGGGTGTCCGGCCCGCTCATGCACCCGAAGAATCGTCTCCCGGTCCGGGCCGTGCACGACGCGAAGCATCAGCCCGGAGGCCCGGTCGAGCCACCCCCGCCCGAGCCGGACCCCCTCCGGCTCGGCGCAGGCCCGGTCGGCCGCCAGGGCCGCGGCCAGCTCGTCCGGGCTGACTCCCGCGTACCCCCCGTGCACGTCCAGGAAGGTCGCCATCGTCAGGAGCCCTCCTGCACCTGGTAGATCTCGTCGGCGACGAGGCCGTGGGCCTCCCGGTGCACGGCCGCGGCCGCCTCGGCGGAGGGGGCCTCGGCCAGGCAGAAGATCTTGCCGCGGGCCTCGTCGACCCAGTACCGCAGGTAGCTCACGTCGTAGCGGCTCTGGGTCTGCAGGTCGGCCACGTGCGCCTTGACCACGTCGTCGACGGACACGCCGCCCTCGATGCTGTGGATGTCCATGTACAGCGGCATTCCGGTGCCTCCTCGATCGGTTCGGTGTGAGACGACCGTACGGATGCGCGCGGTACCGGCGGATCGGCAGCGGTTCCCTATGTTTCCCGGGCACCTACCCGGTTTTGCGCACCGCCTGCCCCCGGGTGGTCACCCCGAGCTTCCCCAGGATCGCGGAGACGTGGTGGTCGACGGTCTTCACCGACAGCACCAGGCGGCCGGCGATCGCGGCGTTGGTCAGGCCCTCGGTCATGAGCGTCAGCACCTCCTGCTCGCGCCGGGTGAGGCCGTGCGGGTCGGCCCGGGTCGCGGTGCGCGGGCCGGCCGGGACGGAGCCGCCGAGGTCGCGCAGCCGGCGCCGGGCGATGCGGGCGGCGGCGGTCGCCCCGAGCTCGTCGAACAAGCCGACGGCCCGCCGGACCGGCCCGGGCGTGTCCGCGCCGAGCAGGGCCAGCGCCTCGTCATAGGGGCAGCCGTAGTCCCGCCAGGCCTTCGCGGCCCCTTCGATGTCGCCGGCGCACTCCAGGGCGAACGGCTCGGCGAGGTCGTCGCGGTAGGGCCGCGGTGAGCCGGTGCGGCGCAGCCAGGCCGCGGCGATCCCCCGGCACCAGGCGTCGCCGAGCGCGGCCGCGTCGTCGGCCAGCTCGGCCTCGGTGCGCGCGAGCTCCGCGCGGCCCTCCAGCCAGGCCGCCTCGGCCCGCCCGAGCCGCGCCTTGAGGATCCACTGCGGCTCGCCGCTGCCCTCCGCGGCTGCGGTCGCCTGGTCCAGGGCGGCCCAGACGCCGGGTTCGCCGCGGCGGGCCAGGATCACCGCGTAGGAGAACAGCGGGAAGATCTGGTTGATGGGGGCCGTTTCGTCGGTGCGGTCCAGGACGTGCCGGCACAGCGCGACGGCCTGGTCCCAGTCGCCGGTCCGGGACAGCGCGTTGGCCCACTCACCGCGGATGTGGCTGCTGTAGGTCGTCAGGTCGTGGTCGTCGCAGTAGGCGATCGCCGCGGCGTAGACCGGTGCCGCCTCCGTGTATCGCCGCTGGGTGCACAGGAGGCCGAAGAGGTTGGTCCAGGCCCGCGCGGCCTGCTCGGTGCAGCCGTGGTCGAGGGCGATCGTGAGGGCCTCGTCGATCCGGGCCCGCCACGGGTGGCCGTGCCGGCCCAGGGACACGGCCTCGGTGTCGATGGCGTCGCTGAGCACGGCGTGCAGCCGCAGCGGTCCGGCGATCGCCTGCGCGCGGCGGGCCAGGTCGACGGCCTCGTCGTCGCGGTCGGCGAGCATGCGCTGGGTGGCCAGGTGCGCGAGGGCGTGCGCGAGTTCGGGGCTGTGGGGGTACCCCCGCAAGATCTGCACTGCGTTTTCGGCGTCGCGGATCGCTTCTTCGCCTCGGCAGAGGCTGACCATGGCCGCCGAGCGCAGGCGCAGTGCGGCTCCCTCGCGTCGGCGGTCCCCGGCCGCGCGGCGCAGCTCGAGGGCGCGGTCGGCCGCCTCGATCACGCCGGGCCAGGCGTCGAACACGGCCAGCTCACCGGCGAGGGCCTCGAACAGCTCCGGGTCGTCCTGGCCCCCACAGCGAATGGCGCGCTGGTACTGCGCGGCAGCCTCCCGGTGCGCGCCGAGCCCGGACGCGGCGCGGGCCGCCCGCACGGCATGGTGGAGCGCTCTGGTCGCATCGCCGGCCGCCTCGGCGTGGTGCGCCACCCTCGCATCGTCAACGGTCACTGTCTTCAGGATCGCCGCGTGCAGTGCGGGCCGCCGGTGGACCGGAATCGCCTGTTCGATCGTGAGCCGGGCCAGCTCGTGCCGGAACCGCAGCCCGGTGCCGTCGGCGATGAGCAGCCCGGAGGCGATGAGCGCGTCGAGGCTGGCGGGCTCGGCGGCGAGCGAGTGGGGATCGACGCGCGCACCGATCAGCGCCGCCGTGTCCAGCACCGTGCGGTCGCGCGGTTCGAGCCGGGCGGCCCGGGCCAGTACCGCATCACGCGCGGACGCACTGTGCCGGTCGTGTAGCAACTCGGTGACGAAGTACGGATTGCCGCCGGTGAGCCGGAACAGCTCGGCCGGGTCGACGGTGGAGTGCCGCGCGAGCGTGCGGACGGCGGCCTCGGTGAGCGGGGCCAGGCTGATCCGGCGGGTGCCCCGCTGCGAGCCGAGATCGCCGAGGGCGATCTGGAGCGGACCGCCGGGCGCGAGGCCGTCGTCGCGATAGGTGCAGATCGCGGTGGTACTGCGAAGGCGGCGCGACAAGTACCGCAAAAGGTCGATCGTCGCCTCGTCGGCCCAGTGCAGGTCCTCGAACACCAGGATGTCGGTATTCTTCGTGATCTGCTGGAGCGCGGCGGAGAACAGCTCGTCCCGGTTCTTCGCGGTGTCGAGCCCGATCTGCTCGGCGATGTCGAACAGCGGGCCGAGGGGCCGCGGCGTGGACAGGCCGTCGCACATCCCCCACGCCACGCGGTCCCGGCCCCGGGTGAACTCCTCGACCAGTGCGGTCTTGCCCACGCCGGCCTCGCCGCCGACGAGCACCACCCCGCCCGCCCCGGCCGCGTACTCGGCCAGCGCCGCCAGTGCGGCGTCCCGCTCCAGCAGCGGGGCCATCAGCCGGCCTTGCGGGCGGCCTCGGCCCGGCTGGCCACGCCTAACTTGCCGAGCACCGCGGAGACGTGGTGGTCGACGGTCTTCACCGACAGCACCAGCTCGGCCGCGATCCCGGCGTTGGTCCGGCCCTCGGCGACCAGCTCGAGCACCTGCTGCTCGCGCCGGGTCAGGCCGTGCGGGTTGGCCCGGGTCGCGGTGCGCGGGCCGGCCGGAATGGAGCGGGCGCCGAGGTCGCGCAGCCGCTGCCGGGCGACGCGGACGGTGGCGGTGGCGCCGAGGTCGCTCAGGATCGCCAGGGCCCGGCGCACGTCGTCCTCGGCGTCGGAGCCGAGCAGGGCCAGGGCGGCGTCGTAGGGGCACGGGCGGGCCTCCCAGGACCGGGCCGCGCCGACATGGTCGCCGTCGATCTCCAGCTGGAACGGCTCGGCCAGGACCCCGCGGGGCGGGCGGGCGGAGCCGGTGCGGCGCAGCCAGGTCGCGACCCAGCCGCGCAGCCAGCCGTCGGCCCGGGCGCAGACGTCGTCGGCCCGCTCGGCCTCGGCCCGGGCCTGCGCCGTCCTACCCTCCAGCCAGAACGCCTCGGCCCGGCCCAGCCGCGCCTTGATGATCCACTGGGGCTCACGGTTGCCGTCGGCCGACTCGGCGGCCTCGTCCAGGGCCTCCCACACGCCGGGCTCGTCGCGCCGGGCCCGGATCGTGGCGTAGCAGTACAGCGGATAGATCCGGTTGACCGGCGACGCCTCCTCGACCCGGGTGAGCACGAACCGGCTCATCGCGAGGGCCTCGTCCCAGCGGCCCATCCGGCCCAGCGACGACGCGCGCTCGCCGCGCAGGCAGGTGCCGTAGGTGTCGACGTCGTGCTCGTCGCAGTAGGCGATCGCCTCGTGATAGATCGGCTCGGCCTCGGCGAAGCGGCGGGCCCGGCACAGCATGCCGTAGAGGTTGACGTAGGCCCGGCCGGCCTTCTCGTCGTGCCGGTGCTCGATCGCCACGGCGAGGGCCCGGTGCATCAGCGGGAGCCACTCCTCACCCCGCATGAGCCGGGCCACGGACTCGGTGTTGAGGGTGTCGCTGACGATGTCGAACCGGCCCAGCGGCGCCGCCATCGCCTGTCCCTTGGCCGCCACCTCGACCGCCTCGGCGTTGCGGTCGGAGAGCATGTGCTGCTTGGCGAGGTGGGCGTAGGCGCTGGCCAGCTCCGTGGACGGCCCGAGCGGCTCCAGCACGGCGATCGCGGCCTCGGCGTCGGCGAGTGCCTCCTCGCCCCGGCACAGGCTCACCATCGCGGCCGAGCGCATCCGCAGCGTGTTGCCCTCGCGGAAGCCGTTGCCGGCGGACCGCCACAGGACCCGGGCCCGCTCGGCCGCCTCGGCGACGCCGGGCCAGCTGTCGATCATCGACAGCTCGAAGGCGAGCGCGTCGAGCAGCTGCGGGTCGTCGCCGTCGGCCCGCACGGCCCGCTGGTACTGCGCGGCCGCCTCCCGGTGCGACCGCAGCTCGGCCGCGGCCCGAGCCGCCCGCACCGAATGATGGAGGGCCTTGCCGGTGTCGCCCGCCGCCTCCGCGTGGTGGGCCATGCTCGCGTCGTCGCCGGTCAGTTTCTCGAGGATGGCCGCGTGGAGCGCCGGCCCGCGATGGGCGGGGATGGCCTCGGCGATGGCCAGGCGGGCCAGTTCGTGCCGGAAACGCAGCCCGGACGCGTCACTGGCGAGCAGCCCGGAGCCGATCAGGGCGTCCAACGCGGCGGGCTCGGCGGCGAGCAGGCGCGGGTCGACGCGGGTGCCGATCAGCGCCGCGGTGTCGAGGACCGCGCGTTCGGCCGGCGTGAGGCGGGCGGCCCGGGCCAGGACCGCGTCGCGCGCCGAGACACTGTGGCGGTCCTGCAACAGTTCCGTGACGAAGTACGGGTTGCCGCCGGTGAGCCGGAACAGCTCGGCCGGGTCGACGGCGTGGTCCTTGGCGAGCGCGCCGACGGCCTCCGGCGACAGCGGGGCCAGGCTGATACGGCGGGTCCCGCGCTGGGTCCCGAGGTCGCCCAGCGCTACGCGCAACGGATCACCGGGCGCGAGGCCGTCGTTGCGATAGGTGAGGATGGCGATGGTACCGCGGAGGCGTCTCGCCAAGTAGCGAACAAGGTCGATGGTGGCCTCGTCGGCCCAGTGCAGGTCCTCGATGACCAGGATGTCGACGTGTGCGGTGATCTGCCGCAGCGCCGCCCCGAACAGCTCGTCCCGGCTCGTCGCGGTGTCGAGGCCGATCTGATCGGCGATGTCGAACAGCGGGCCGAGGGGCCGCGGCGTGAACAGCCCGTCACACATCCCCCACGCCACGCGGTCGCGGCCCCGGGTGAACTCCTCCACGAGGGCCGTCTTGCCGACCCCGGCCTCGCCGCCGACGAGCACGACACCGCCGTCCCCGGCCGCGTACTCGGCCAGGGTGGCCAGGGCGGAGTCCCGCTCGATCAGGGCCATGGCGTCAGGCGGTCCGGGGGCCGTAGCGCTGCTCGGCGCGCGCCTTCGCCCGCGCCGCCTCGATCTTGCGGTCGCGCGGCGGCGTGCGGGTCACGAGGTTCTCCAGCAGCGTCCGGGTGGCCTCGGTGACGGCGGCGACGGCGGCGTCGAACGCCTCCTGGTTGACCGCGGCCGGCCGGGTCATGCCGGCGACCTTGCGCACGTACTGCAGCGCGGCGGCCTCGATCTCGTCCTCGGTCGCGGGCGGCTCGAAGTTGTTCAGCACGCGGATGTTCCTGCACATGACGTCCACCATGCCAGGCCGCCGGAAAAATGTCGCACCCCCTCGCTAGGGTGCCGGACAACTGACAGACGACGGAACGGAGCAACCCGCATGGCGTGGCTGGCGGCCGGGGGCGGCTATGAGGTGACTCTGGATGCGGGGCGCATAGCGTGCCGTAATCAGAAGGGCAAAGTGCTCAGATCGTTGCCCCCGGCACTGCGGGACGATCCGGTCGTGACCGGGCTGCGGCAGCTGACCGAGTGGCTCGCCCGGCACGAGGCCGAAGTTCGCGAACAGGTCGACCTGTGGATGATCCGCTCCCTGCCGGTGCCGGCCGAGCTCCTCGCGCGGGTGTGGGCCGACGAGACCTGGCGGGCCGCGCTGACCGACCTCGTCGTCGCCGTCCTCGACGACGACGGCTCGTTCGACCCGGACGAGGCCGGCTTCCTGCGTGACGCCACCGCCGACGGCATCGGGATCGTCAACCTCGACGGGGAGACCGTCCGGCGGCCGGCCGAGCGGGTCGCGGTGCCGCACCCGACCCGCCTGCCCGACCTCGACGACCTCCGCGAGTTCGCCGCCGACCTCGGCGTCAAGCAGTCCGTCGACCAGCTGTTCCGGCAGACCTGGACCCGCCCCGACGACCTCGAGCCGGGCGCGGCCGGGGTGCGCGACTACGCGGGCGGCCGCTTCGCCGAGCTGCGCCACCTCCTGGCCCGGGCGGGCTCGCTGGGCTACCCGGTCCGCGGCGGCTACGCCGTGTGCCGCGTCTTCGAGGACGGCCGCGGCCTGGAGGCCCGCAGCTGGGTCGGTGCCGACGACCCCTATTCGGAGGCCGAGACCGGCGACCTGGTGTTCGTCCACCCCGACGGCAAGTCGATCCCGCTCGCCGAGGTGGGGCCGGTCGCCTGGTCCGAGGGGATGCGCATGGCCGCGGCGCTCTACGCCGGCCGGGTCGTCGAGGAGAGCAAGGAGCAGGACGCATGAGGACCGAGGATCTTCTGGACGCCGGGGCCGTTCTGCCGGTCGGCACGGACGCCGCCAAGGACACCGTCGACACGCTCACCACGCGCTCCTACGCGCACCCGGTGCTCGGCGACCGCAAGGTCGTCCGGCTCGTGCCCGCGGCCCTCGGGCCGGCCGAGGACCTGACGATGGAGTTCCTCGGGTTCACCGCGCCGGAGACCGTCGCCGAGGTCGGCGTGGTCCGCCAGCAGGCGCTCGGGTTCCCGGCCTGGGCCCTGGTCCACGACCCCGCCAACGGCCACCACGCCCTCGCGCTGGTCAAGGACATCGAGCGGCTGGTCCGGGTGGCGAAGTCGCGCATCGGGCCGGCCCGCGACGGCTTCAACGAGCTCGGCGACCGGCTGGCCCGGGCCGTGCCGCACTTCCTGCCGACCTACTACGAGGAGGCGGCCCGCGCGTTCCTGGCCGCCGACAGCCAGACCTACGCGGCCAGCATGTTCGGCAAGGCCCGCGACGCCGAGCGCACCTATGCCCTGGAGATCGACGAGGAGCGCCAGCACACCGTCTTCCTCGAGTTCGCCCTGGCCGGCGCGCTGACCGCGAAGGCCCTGGCCCAGCACGCCCGCGACCTGGCCGGCCGCTGCACCCCTGACGTCGCCTACGCCCGGTTCCGCCGCCTCTGCCTGGAGCGGACGCTGGGCGGGATGCCGCCCTACGCGCAGATGCACGTCGACCTCGGGCGGCTGGCCAAGGCGGCCAAGCTCGGCCCCGAGGAGGACGAGCTCGTGCTGCGGGAGCTGCTCGCGGCGCCGTCGCTGCTGCGGGCCCCCGGCGGGTTCTGGAAGGCCTACCGCCCGGCCCTGCTGCGCATCGCGTCCCGCGAGCCGAAGGTCCGCGGCCAGCTGCTCGGCATGTTCCCGCAGGACTGCCCGTTCGGCACGTGGCTGGAGATCCTCGAGGAGTCCGGCGCGACCGCGGCCCTGACCGAGCCCGCCGGCACCGTCGACCCCGCCGCCGAGTCGCCCGACGGGCCGGCCGGCTGGCTGGTCCGGGCCGACCGCAGCCGCGGCTGGCGCAAGGAGCGCGACGCCGGGTTCACGGCCCTGACCGAGCGGATGGCGCCGCGGCTCGTCGCCGACGGCGTCCCGGTCGAGCTGGCGTCCTCGCACAGCCGGATCGACCTCGACCTGATCGACCTCATGCTGGCGCTCGGGGTGCCGCTCGCCGACGTCCACGAGCACGCCCGCGTCGACGTCTCCGTCTGGCTCAACGACGAGGGCGCGGGCCGGCGCGACCTGACCCATGCCGTCGCCCACGAGCGGCTCCGGTCGCTGCTGGCCGGCAGCATCGAGGGCCACCTCAAGACCTGGTATCGCTCCGGCGACGCCCAGGTCGACCAGGCCCGCGTGGCCCAGGTCGTGGCCGTGCCGGGCCTGCGCACCGCTCTGCACTGGTGGCTCGACCGGCTCGCCGACCGGGTCGAGCAGCAGGGCCTCACCACCGTCGGCGCGGAGCTCGACCGGCTCACCCTCGTCGCCTGCCCCGAGGGCCTCGAGGTCAACCCGGCGGCGATCGCCCGGATCACCGCGTTCGACCTCGGCCCGGTCCTCGGCCGCACCCTGCGGGCCGGTGTCCTCGACGAGTTCGGCTGGCCGGCCCTCGAAGGCGCCACCGAGACCCTGTTCGGCCCGGACCGCACGCTGATCCGCGACGGCCTGGACGTCACACCGCAGTGGCCGGCCCTGGTGCTGCGCCGCAACGACCGGGTCCTCGTCGTCGGCGACGAGGGCGTCGAGCTCGACCACACGCTGCGCGTCCCGCCGGACGAGCTGCGCTACTCGTGGAACCTGGTGACCCGCTACGCCGACGGGCAGCTGCTCGTGGCCTGGAACCGCAACGGCCCGCGGGCCGGCTACTGGAGCGGCGCCCCCGACGACGTGTTCGTCAACGTCGAGGACGGGCTCGGCGAGGGCGGCAACCACTCGATCGCGCTGCCCGACGGCGGGCGCACCGCGGGCGGGCGGCCGCTGCGGGCCGGCGACCAGAAAGCCCAGGAGTTCGGGCGGGTGGCCAGCGACGGGCGGCACCACTGGCTGCTCGTCCAGGAGCCGGACTACTCGGTGCGCTGGTATGAGTACGACGCCGCCACCGGTGAGCGCGGCCGCGCGTCACTGCCGACGTTCTTCGAGGAGGGCGCGGCCGACGGGCAGCCGCTCGATCCGTCCGGCTGCGCGCTGCGCCCGGCCTCGCCGCGGATGGCGGGCAGCCCGTTCGGGTCCCGCGACGGGCTGGTCGGCTGGCGGTCCCGGCGCACCGAGGACGGTCAGGCCGGCGAGGGCGTCGACGGCCGGACGTTCGCGATGGCCGACCCGGAGTCCAACCGGAGCCACCGGCAGCGCTCGCTCAGTGCCGCGATCCGCTTCCCCGGGTCCGACGTGGTGCACGGCCTCTATGTCGAGCACCAGTGGCGGGCGGTCTCCATGCACCTGTACACGGCGGACGGCCTCAACTTCGCCAGCGTCAACTCCGGCGGTGACGACGGCCCGTTCGCCGAGGGCACCGCCCTGCTCCCGCCGGCCTCGTTCTGGCACCAGCTGCGCCCGCGCGACGAGACCGGCTCGGCCGCGCTGCGCGTGCTCGGCGACGACGCGGCCGCGCGGCTCATGGCCGGCGTCGCCGCACTGGGCGGCGCCGAGGCCGACAAGGCCACCATCGCCGACGAGGCGGTGCTGGCCGTGGTCGGGCCGGAGCTGCCGGAGGTCACCGACCCGGCGCTGCTGACCGGCATCGGCGGGATCGTGCGGCACGCGGCCCGGGCGGCGCTGCGGCTGGCCCGGCTCACCTCGGCCACCGCGGAGATCCTGGCCGCCGGCCCGGCCACCACCGAGGCCACCGGCGCCGACGCCCACCGGGTCGACGACCGGGTGCTCAACGACGCGCTCGAGGGGCTCATCCCCAGCTGCTACAGCCACGGCCGGGAGTGGGTGCGGCACTTCACCGACGCCGGGGCCGTGCTGAGCGGCGGCGAGCCGCGCACACCGCTGGACACCTGGATCGGCAACGGCGACCTGGACTGGTGGGACACCATCGGAGTCCTGCCGGCGGTCCTGCTGCGGGCGGCGTCCCCGGCCACCAAGCCGGAACATCGGGCCGCCCTGCTCGACGTGCTCGACGTGCTGGCCGAGTCCGGTCTGCTCGACGGGGCCGGGCGGACCCGCCGGGTCACGCTCGAGTCCGACACCAAGGCGCCGCAGCTGACGCCGGGCCGGCCGTTCACGGCCGGCCCGGGCCGGATCGTGCTGCCGTTCCAGGTCGACAGCGACGGCGACGTCACCGGCATCGAGCACGCCGCCGACGGGCGGTTCGGGCCGATCGCCGGGCACACGCTCAAGTTCGAGCGCGACTTCGACCGCCGCGGCCTCGGCCGCGACGGCGTGGCCCGGTTCGTCGCCGCCGGTCGCGCCCACGACGGCGCCGCGCCGCTCCTGCGCCCGGAGATCGTCCGGGCCCTGTCGGCCGCGGGCGGGATCAGCCTCGCCGAGGCCACGGTGCTGCTGTCCGGCTCGGGCGACTCCCGGCAGGCACCGATCAGCGCGATCGAGGGCTGGCAGCCCGCCGACCCCACGGTCACCGACGCCGCGATCGACGCGGCGATCGAGCACGTGCGCCGCAACAGCGGGCTGGGCCCGAAGGGCGGTGCGCCCGCGGCCCTGCTGCCGGGCGACCCGGCGCGGCTGTGGACCGACGGGCCGGACCCGGCCCGGTTCGGCGCCTGGCGGGCCGAGCAGGTCGGCGCCCGCACGCCCGTCGGCGACGACCTCATCGTCGAGTGCCGCAAGGCCGGTGTCTCCACCGACCTGAGCGCGTCGGAGTTCCTGCACGGCCTGACCAACCCGGCCACGTGCAAGTGGCTGCACGCGGTCGGCCAGGGCGTCGCCGGGGAGGCGCTGCTCGTCACCGTCGCCCGGGGCGTGCCCTGGCTGGTGCGGCGGCTCCCGGCCGACCACCCGATCCGGGTCGGCCTGCCCGGCGTCGTCGCGGCCGTCCGGGCCCTCACCGCCGACCCGACGTTCGAGCTGCACATCGCCGGCGACGAAGAGGCCACCATCGACAAGGCCCTGGCCTCGCTGGGCCTGGACCGCGAGTCCGGGCCGTTCTCCGTCAGCGACCGGGGCTACTGGCGGCAGGTGGCGGTCCACCCGGCCAAGCTGGACGGCCCCGGCGACCGGCGGGTCGACGCGCTCATCGCGGCGCTCGGCGGCTACTCCGCCCCGATCGTGGCGCTGCGGGCCATCCTCGGCGACGACATCAGCCGCTGGCTGGACGCACCCGTCGTCGAGGCGCCGCACGACCCGTCGCGCTCCGCGCCGCAGATCGTGGCCCAGGTCGCCGAGCGGCACGGGATCAGCGCCGACGCGGCCACGCTCTACCTGCAGCTGCTGGCGCTGCCCGACCCCACCGACCGCAATGTGGCCGCGTGGACCGGGTGGAAGCCGGCCCGGCTCAAGCAGGCCCGGGCCGAGCTGACCGGCACCGACCTCGTCGTCGAGGCGAAGCGGCCGCGGGCCGGGCGCTCGCTGTTCCTGCCCGGCGGGTGGCTGGCCTGGAAGGCGCCGGTGCTGCCCGTGGAGCGGTGGAAGCTGCCGCTGATCCTCGGCGGCGGCGAGAACGGCACCGCCCTCGGCGCGGTCGTCCCGATCGCTCCGGCCCCGGCGCTCTTCGGTCTCGCCTGGGACCGGATCCTCGCCGACGACACCCCACGCTTCGAGGAACTGCAGACCCGCGCATCGCAGGGAGGGCGTCGATGACCGCCACCGTGACCAGTCCCCGGCAGGTCGACCCGGCCGAGCACGCCCACGCCACCGAGCTCGCGTTCCTGGCCGCGTTCGACGGCGGGGCGCGGCCGCCCGGCTGGCGGCTCACACCGCGGGCCGTCGTCACGTTCATCGTCGGCAGCGACGGCGAACTGGCCCTGCCCAAGGGCAAGCGGCCCGAGGGCGTGCCGGCGAAGCTGGCGATCGCCCGGAAGTTCGTCGGCGACCGCGCCCTCGTCGAGCGGTGCGTCGTCACCCTCGCCGGCGAGCGCGGGCTGCTGCTCGTCGGCGAGCCCGGCACCGCCAAGTCGATGCTGTCCGAGCTGCTGTCCGCGGCCGTCTGCGGCACCAGCGAGCTGGTCGTGCAGGGCACCGCGGGCACGACCGAGGACCAGCTGCGCTACGGGTGGAACTACGCGCTCCTGCTCGCCAAGGGCCCCAGCCCTGAGGCCCTCGTGCCGTCGCCGGTGCTGACCGCGATGCGGGCCGGGCAGGTGGCCCGGATCGAGGAGATCACCCGGTGCCTGCCCGAGGTCCAGGACGCGATGGTCTCCATCCTGTCCGACCGGCGCATCGCGGTGCCGGAGCTGTCCGGCACCCCCGGTGCGACCGTCCACGCCGCGCCGGGCTTCACCCTCATCGCCACCGCCAACCTGCGCGACCGCGGCGTCTCGGAGATGTCGGCCGCCCTCAAGCGCCGGTTCAACTTCGAGACCGTCGGGCCGATCCCCGACCTGGCCCAGGAGACGGCGCTGGTCGGGCGGCAGGCGAAGGCCGCCCTGGAGCGGGTGGAGACCGCGTTCGAGGTCGACGAGGCCGTCCTCGAGGCGCTCGTCACCGCGTTCCGGGACCTGCGCGGCGGGCGCTCGGTCGAAGGGTGGGAGGTCGAGCGGCCCTCCACGGTGATGAGCACGGCCGAGGCGGTCGCGGTGGCCACGTCGCTCGGGCTGGCCGCCGCCTACTTCCCCGGCGACCGCGACGTCCTCTCGCTGCTGCCCGCGCACCTGCAGGGCGTCGTGTGCAAGGACGACCCGTCCGACGGGGCGAAGCTGCTCGGCTACTGGGACGGCCCGGTCCGGCGCCGGGCCGAAGAGGGCGCCCGCCTGTGGAGCCGGCTCTGGGAACTGCGCGATGTCCTCCAGCCCTGACCCCGGCGCCGCCCTGGCGGCACTCGCCGGCTCGGCCGCACCCTTCCTGATCGGGGTGCGGCACCACTCCCCCGCGCTGTCCGCCGTCATCGGCGAGCTGCTCGACCGGTTCCAGCCGGAGGTGCTGCTGCTGGAGCTGCCACCCGAGTTCACGTCGTGGCTGCCGTGGCTGGCCGACCCCGCGACCACGGCGCCGGTCGCGCTCGCCGGGGTCCGCGGGGCCGACGACGGCCTGTCGTTCTATCCGTTCGCGGACTTCTCACCGGAGCTGGTGGCGGTCCGCTGGGCGGCGAAGCACGGCATCGAGGTCGTGCCGTGCGACCTGCCGCTGTCGTCCCGCTCGTGGCCGTCCTCACCAGCCCTGGCTCCGGCTTTCACTCCGGCTCCGGCTCCGAGTGAGGGCTCGGCGCCGGGCGGCGGAGTGGCTGTTGCTTCGGCGTTTGGGGATGCGCTGCGTCAGGCTGCGACCGGGCGGCCGGATGAGGACATGTGGGATCGGGTCGTGGAGGCGCGGGCGCCCGGGGCCGATGCCGAGGCGGTGCGGCGGGCGGCGTTGCTCGTCGGGTGGGCGATGCGGACCGACTCGGCGACCGGGGCGGGCGTGTCGGAGCTCGATCTGCGGCGGGAGGCCTGGATGCGGCGGTGCCTGGCCGCGGCGGCCGGGCGGAAGGTCGCGGCGGTCGTCGGGTCGTTCCACGCCGCGGCGCTGCTGAGCGGTTCGCCGGCCGAGGACGCGGTCGAGGACTCGGGTGACATCGTGACCTCCCTCGTGCCCTACAGCTTCGCGCTGCTCGACTCCCGGTCCGGATACCCCGCGGGCATTCGCGACCCACGGTGGCAGCAGGCCGTCGTGGCCGCCGCCGGTCGGGCCGACGGCGTCGAGGCGGCCGCGCTGGCGTCCATTGTGGAGGTTTGCGCGCGGGTCCGGGCGGCCGGGCACCCCGCCGGGCCGGCCGAGGCCCGCGAGATCGTGCGGCTGGCCTCGGATTTGGCCCGGCTGCGGGGGCTGCCCGCGCCCGGCCGGGGCGAGATCGTCGAGGCGCTGCAGAGCGTCCTCGCGCACGGCGAGGTGCTCGGGCGCGGCCGGGCCGTGGCCGCGGCGATGGAGTCGGTGCTCGTCGGCGACGTGCGCGGGGCGCTCGCGCCGGGTGCGCCGCGGTCCGGGCTGCGGCCCGCGGCCGAGGCGCTGCTCGACGAGCTGCGGCTGCCCGGCCCCGGCACGCCGGCCAAGGACGTGCGGCTCGACCCGCTGCGCTCCGACCTCGACCGGCGCCGCGACGTGGCGCTGCGACAGCTCGGGGCGTGCCGGGTCCCCTACGCGGAGCACACCGCGGTCGAGGGCACCGGCGGCGTCGACGCGCTCACGACCCGCTGGCGCATCGAGTGGACCCCCGGCACCGAGGCCATGCTCGACGTGGCCGGCATCCGCGGCGTCACCCTCGCCCAGGCGGCCGAGGGGGCGCTGCGCGAACGGCGGCGGCGCGAAGAGGGCGCCGAGGGCCCGACGGCGGCGCAGATCATCGCCGGGCTGGCCGCGGCGGCCGAGTGCGGGCTGCCGGCCCTGGCCGGTGAGCGGCTCGCCGAGGTCGCCGAGCTGATCCCGGCCGGCGCGACCCTCGACGAGCTGATGGCGGCCCTGGGCCTGCTCGATCGGCTGCGCAACGGGCACATCCCCGGCCTTCCGGCCGCGGCCGCCGCGGAGCTGACCGACCTCGAGGCGCTGGGCTCCACATTGGAGGCCGCGGCAGCACGCCAGGTCGACGGCCTTACCGGCTCCGACGACCTCGGCGACGTCCACGCGCTCGTGGCCCTGGGCCGCCGCGCCGACGCCGCCGGGGTCGGCCTGCGCCTCGCCGCCGCCCTGCACCGGCTGACCACGGACGCCACCCCGACGATGGCGGCCGCGGCCGGCGCGGTCGAGGTGCTGCTGGGCCTGGCCGAGCCGGCCGCCCTGGGCTCGCGGGTGGCGTCCTGGGTCGACGCCGCGGTCAACGACGACACCCGGCGCCGGCTGCTCGGCCACATGCGCGGCCTCCTGGCCGCCGCCGAACCGTTGCTGCAGTCCGGGCCCGACGCTCTGGAAGGGCTGCTCGACCGGGTGGCGACGCTGCCGGACGACGCGTTCCTGTCGCGGCTGCCGGCGCTGCGGGGCGGGTTCCAGGCCGTGAGCCCGGCCGGTCGCGAACGCCTCCTGGCGGTGGTCCGCGACCGGCTCGGCGACACGGCCGACTTCGACGGCTCCGAACCCGACCCCGCCGCCCTGCTCCGCCGCCTCCTCGCCGACCGCGCGGGCCGGGCCGCGGTGACCGCACTCGGCCTGCTTCCGGCTTCACCCACGGCGGCCGGCTCACCTTCTGCCACCGGCTCACCTTCTGCCACCGGCTCACCTTCTGCCACCGGCTCACCTTCTCCCACCGGCTCACCTTCTCCCACCGGCTCAGCTTCTAATACCGGCTCAGCTTCTACGCCGGGATCAGCTCCCACGGCGGAACCGGCTCCTGCGACCGGATCTGCGGCTGGATCGGCGCCTGCGACCGGATCGGCCTCGGCGGCTGGATCGGCTTCGGCGGGCGGGGGGCTGGCGGTGCTCGATCGGTGGCGGCTGCTGCTCGGGCGGCAGGAGCAGCAGCTCGGGGCGGCGGCGCGGCGGTATGCGACGGCGCTGGACGAGCTGTACGGGAAGGGCCGGGGCGAAGGGGCCGCGGCCGAGGCGGCCGGGCGGGCCGGGCGGGAGGCGCCGTTCCCCAACGTGCGGGAGTGGGCTGAGGAGCTGTCCGCCCTGTTCGGTCCCGGGATTCGGGAAGAGGTCCTGGCCCGGGCGGCCGAGGGCGGGCGACGCGACGCGGTCATGCTGCTCGAGCCCGAAGCCGTGAACCCCTCCGTCGAACTGCTGCAGACCGTGCTGTCACTGGCCGGTGGCATGCCGGAGAGCTCGCTGGTCAAGCTGCGGCCGCTCGTAGCCCGGATCGTCGACGAGCTCACCCGGCGGCTGGCGACCCGGCTGCGGCCGGCGCTGGCCGGGATCAGCACACCGCGGCCGACATACCGGCCGGGCGGGCCCCTCGACCTGCCGCGCACCCTGCGGGCCAACCTGGCCACCACCCGGCGCGACGCGGACGGGCGGGTCCAGGTCATCCCGGAGCGGCCGGTGTTCAAGACCCGGGCCCGCCGCAGCGTCGACTGGCGGCTCGTCCTCGTCGTCGACGTGTCCGGGTCGATGGAGGCCTCGATCATCTGGTCGGCGCTGACGGGGGCGATCCTGGCCGGGGTACCGGCGCTGACGACCCACTTCATCGCGTTCTCCACCGAGGTCGTGGACCTGACCGACCGGGTCAGCGATCCGCTGAGCCTGCTGCTGGAAGTCCAGGTCGGCGGCGGCACCCATATCGCCAAGGGGTTGCGGCATGCGCGGAGCCTGGTGACAGTACCGTCGCGGACCCTCGTCGCCGTCGTCAGCGACTTCGAGGAGGGCTACCCGCTCGGCGGGCTGCTCGCCGAGACCCGGGCCCTCGTCGAGTCCGGCGTGACCGTCCTCGGCTGCGCCAGCCTCGACGACGCCGGGCGCCCGCGCTACTCGGTGTCGGTGGCGTCACAGCTCGTCGCGGCCGGGATGCCCGTGGCCGCGCTGAGCCCCCTCGAACTCGCCCGCTGGGTCGCGGAGAAGGTGAAATCGTGAGCGGAACACAGCGAAGCAGCGGCGGCGGCGGCGAAGCGCGCGGCGACGCCGTCGCGAGGGATACGCAGCCAGGCGAAGTGGCGGCGGCGGAGAGCGCGGAGGGGTCGTCGTGAACGGGACGGAACGAAGCGCGCGGCGGCGCCGTCGGGGCGGATCGCAGCGAAGCGGCGGCGGCGGAACGCGCGGAGGGGTCGTCGTGACCGGTGCGCAGCGAGGCGAAGTGGCCGCAGCGGCGGCGGGGCGTGCGGAGGGGGCGTCGTGAGCAGCTCCTTGCCGCCGATCGATGGGTCGGTTCTGGTCACGGCGGTCGACGGGCTGCCGGCCCGGCTGCGGAAGAAGCTGGACGACGCGGCCGGACGGTTCGCGGGGCTGGCGGTGGTGCGGGACGGCGATCGCTTCACGGTTGCCGTCGACGACGCGACGACCGTCACGCTGCTCGCCGAGGGTGGATTCGTGCGGTCCGCGGACGCGGTGACGTGCACGTGCCTGCTCGCGCCCAACTGTCTGCACCGGGCCGGGATCCTCGCCAACGCGCCCACTTACGCACCGGACGAACCGGTCGGCGACGAGACCTTGGCTGTCGGTCCGGTGAGCGGCGAGTTCCCGGCGGACGAAGCGCTGCCCGGCGGACGATCGGCCGGTGGGAGCGACGGCGCATCCGAGCTGGACGGGGCGCAACCGGGCACATCCCAGGGTGGCGCATCCTACGACGGTGCGTCCTCAGGCGGCTCTTCCTCGGGCGGGGCATCCGACGACGGTGCGGGCTCGGGCGATGCCTCCTCCCGCGGTGCCTCCTCGAGCGGTGCGTCGTCGGGCGGGGTATCCCGCGGCGGTGCGGGCTCGGGCGGTGCGGGACCGGGCGGTGCGGGACCGGGCGGTGCGGGACCGGGCGGTGCGGGACCGGGCGGTGCAGGCTCGGGCGGTGCAGGCTCGGGCGGTGCGGGATCGGGGGTTGCGTCGCCGGGGGCGGGTGGCGAGGTGGGGTTGGTCGAGGTCGGCGGCGGGGAGGTCCGGGAGCTCGGGGTGGTGCAGCGGGCGGCGGTTGAGCAGGTTTGGCAGGCGGCCGTTGCTGTGCTCGGGGGCGGGGTCAGTGGGTCGGGGACCGTGGCGCGGGCAGCGTTGCTGCGGGCGGCGCATGAGGCGCAGGCGTGCAAGGTGTACCGGGCGGCGGCTTCGGCTCGGACCGTGGCCACGCTGCTGCAGGCGGCGCGCGGGGACGATCCGCACTACCGGTTGGCCGATCTCAGTGCCGGGCTGCGGGAGTTGCTGCTGGTCACGCACGCGTTGCGAACCGGGGGGAGCACGGAGCTGGGGACGGCTCGGCGGCAGTACCAGCTCGCCGGGAGCCTTCGCCTCTACGGGCTGTGCACCACCGCGGTGCTGGCCGGGACCGGGCATGCGGGCGTGGTGACGTACGCGGTGGACCGGCAGGGGCGGATCTGGATGGTCGCCGATGTCATGCCCGGCGACGCGCGGCGGGCGGCCCGCGGTGGCGACGCCACGATCGCCATGGGTGAGACTGCGCTCACGCACCGCAAGCTGACCCGGGCCGGGCTGGTCGTCTCCGGTGCCACCGCGGCCGGCACGCGGCAGCTCGGGGCCGGCAAGGGCGTGCGGGCGGTCACCGCGTCCGGGGCGGCCTGGGCCGAGGAGCCCCTCGCGCGGCTGTGGGCGGAGCCGGTCGCGGCGCAGGTACATCGGGCGTTCGCCGCGCTCGCGGTGCCGGTGACCGAGCGGAGCGCCGGGGCCGATCTGCTGTTCCTGCGGGTGACGGTGCGCGGCACCGACGGGGATGCGGTCTTCGCCGACCACGCCGACGGGACCGCGCTCACGCTGCGGGTCGCATCCGACCATGCGGCGCTCGGATACCGGCAGAATCTGCGGGTCCTCGGGCGGGCCGAAGGGCTGCAGATGCTCGTCGTCGCGCGGCCCGACCCGTCGCGGCCCGGCACCGTGCTGCCACTGTCGGTCGCGCCGGTGGAGGGCGAGTCGTGGCGGGTCGACGGGCACGTGGACCTGGCGTTCGACCGGCTGCACTCCTCACAGTTCCCGCAGGCGGCCCCGGGCGAAAACGGCGCCGCTCCACACAAGACGGCCGCCGACGAGGCAATACCGCGGGCTGAAGCAACACCGCAGGCCGAGACAGCACCACAGGCCGAAGCGACACCGCGGGCTGAAGCAACACCGCAGGCCGAGACAGCACCACAGGCCGAAACGACACCGCGGGCTGAAGCAACACCGCAGGCCGAGGCCACGCCACCGGCCGGAGCAACACCACGGGTCGAGGCCACGCCACCGGCCGAAGCAACACCACGGGTCGAGACGGCACCGCGGGTCGAGTCCTCGCCGCGGGTCGAGTCCTCGCCGCGGGTCGAGTCCTCGCCGCGGGTCGAGGCGGCGGACGGGGACGGTGTGGATGGGGGGTGGCGGCCGGCGGTGCACGATGCGGCGCTGCAGTTGCTGTCGGCGCAGGTTGAGCGGGCGGTGGCCGGTGGGCGGGTGATGCTGACGTTTCCGGCCGGGCGGTCCGTGTCGCCGGCGGTCCGGCTGCGCAAGGCGCGGCTGGAGGTGGGGGCCGAGCTGCTCGATCACCTGGTCCAGGCCGCGAACGACCGGCCCCGCAACGCGTTCGGGCGGCTCGCGGCCGACGACGGGACACGGTTCGCGCAGGCCTGGCTGGCGGCGGCGACGTACACCGACGCCGCCGGGCGGGCCCTCGCCGAGGCCTCCTGGCTACCCGCGGACGTGACCTGACCGCGGTCGAACGAGGAATCCGACGCCGCCCTCTACCGAAGCCTTGCGGCGAGCCCTGGCCGAGGCCTCCTGGCTACCTGCGGAGGTGACCTGACCGCGGTCAAAACGAGCCATCCGGCGCCGCCCTCGACCGAAGCCTTGCCGGCGAGCCCTGGCCGAGGCCTCCTGGCCATCTGCGGAGATGACTTGACCGTGGTCAAAACGAGCCATCCGGCGCCGGCGACCGAAGCCTTGCGGGCGGGCTGCGTAGCGGCCTGGTGCCGAAGGGCTGCGCGTACAACTGCTGAGCGGTACCGCGATGGCGAAGGGTCGGGGTGAGGACCCCGGCCCTTCGGTTATGCGCTGTTCAGTGGATTTCGCCTTCGCCGGCGTCCGTGAAGTCCCGGTCGAAAAGGTGCACATGTGCGGGTGGGTTGGGGATCGGGACCGGGGCCCCGGCCAGGACCGCTGACGCGATCAGGAGTGCCAGCAGCAGTTTGCGCATATCGCCCCCTTTAGGCGGCCGCCGGGAGAGCGCGGCCTCCGACATCGACGGTGGCGACAGTACAGTTTCGCGGTCCCGGGCGTTGCCCCGTTCGCGCGGTGCTACTCGGGCCGGGATTCGCCGGCGTCGGTGAACTGGGTGTTGCAGATGACGTCCCCGTACGGGTCCAGGATCACGGTCGGGCCGACGACGAGCATCGCCAACGCCGCCAGGACTGCCATCAGGTTCCGCATCTCGCCCCCTTCTGGCGGCCGCCACCGTGGCGGCCGATCGTGCATCGACCGTCGCGACTGTACAGTTCCGGCCGAGCCGCAGGAAGACTTGCTGCGATCGCCGCGAGCGATACGGTGTCGGCGTGGTGAATCTCCTGATCTACGCCGGGGCCGCCGACGAGCACGGCCCGCAGCTGCGCACGGGCGGAGTGCCGCTGGCACCGGCCGGCTTCGAGTGGCCGCAGTGCCGGGAGTGCGGGGGCGCGATGCAGTTCCAGGGCCAGGCCCCGCTGGACGGCGGCGGGCTGCTGTCAATGTTCATGTGCCAGAACGATCCCGGGCTGTGCGACGAGTGGGATGCCACGGCGGGTGGCAACCGGGCGTACCTGTTCGGGCCGGACGACCTGCGGCCGGCCATGGTCCCGGCCGAGGGTGCGACGCGGCTGCCGGAGGCGCAGGGGGCCACCCTCGAGGAGGTGGCGGGCGACGACTACTTCCGGGCCCGCGAGGAGTGGGCCGAGCGGGCCGGGCAGTCGCCCCGGCAGGTGCTGGGCCAGCTCGGCGGCGAGCCGGGCTGGCTGCAGGGCGACGAGACGCCGGCCTGCCCGTCCTGTGACCGGCCGATGTCGTTCGTCGTGCAGTTGGAAGAGGGCCACGAATACCGGACCGCGGCGAACTACGGCGGGGGCGGCTGCGCCTACGGGTTCGTGTGCCGGCCCTGCGCGGGTGCGGCCTTCCTATGGCAGCGGTGAGGTCGCCTCGATGGCGGCGATGAAGGCCTTGGCCCGGGCCTCGTAGTTGTCGTAGCGGCCGTAGCTCGGTGCGGCCGGGGACAGCAGGACCACGCCGCCGGGCGGGATCAGGGTACGCGCTCGCAGTACCCCCGCGAAAAGGTCTTCCGCTGTTTCACGACGGACGTTGGGCAGGTCGCCGACGACGTCCAGGATGTGCTCGCCACTGTCCGGGATCGCGATCAGCGTGACGGGCACGGCTTTGTCGCGCAGGTAGTCGCGCAGCGGGGTGTAGTCGATGCCGCGGTCCTGGCCGCCGACCAGGACGGCCAGCTCACGGCCGGCGTAGGCCTCGATCGCGTGGATCGTCGTCTGCGGGGCCGTGGAGAGCGAGTCGTTCACGAACTCGACGCCCGAGGGGTCCGCGATCGGGGTGAGGCGGTGCGGCAGCGGGGTGTAGGAGCGCAGCGCGGCTTCCAGCACGGCGGCGTTCGCGACCACGTCGACGCCGTCGGCTTCCAGGGTCGCCAGGGCCACGCTGAGGTTGCCGGTGTTGTGGGTGCCGCGCAGCGCGAACGCGTCGCGGGGGAAGAGCCGCTCGCCGTGGCGGACGATCCAGCCGCCGGACTCCCAGGGCTCGACCGGGACCAGCGGCAGGCCGGGGCGGGCGGCCAGCTCGGCGGACAGGGTCGGGTCGGTGGCGTTGTAGACGACCGCCTCCGGGCCGTGCATGGCGATGTTGAGCTTGTGCGCGTAGTACTGCGACGGTTTCCCGTCGCGGGTCCAGTCGAGGTGCTCCTCGAACAGCGACGTGATGACCGAGATTCGGGGCGAGACATCGAGATCCGCACATTGGTACATCGACAGCTCGAGCACATACCGAGCCGCGCCCGGCAGCGAGAGCACCGCGATGCCGATGTTGCCGCCCAGTTCGTTGGGGCGGCCGACGGCCGTGAGCAGGTGTGCGATCAGGGTCGTGGTGGTGCTCTTGCCCTTGGAACCGGTGACGCCGATCGTCTGCCGCGCGTGGTCGGCCATCCACAGGGCGGTGCCGCCGGTGATGGCGACACCGCGCTCGCGCAGCCGCTGGATCCACGGGTTGGACTCGCCCACGCCGGGCGAGCGCACCAGGACCTCGACGCCGTCCAGGGCCGGGCCGAACGCCTCGCCCTCGTAGAGCGGGACGGCGCCGGTCCAGGCCGTGGCGGCCAGGAACGTGGGCTTGTCCTGCACGGCGATGAGGGAGGCGGGGCCGACCGGGGCGATCGCGGCGATGGCCGCGAGGCCCTCCCGGCCGGTGCCCCACACGGCGACCCGCTTCCCGGCGAGGTCCGACAGCTGCATGAGGACGTACTTTAGCCCCGCCGCCCGGTGGCGGCCTTGCGGTAGTCGCTGTTCAGCCGGCCGATCAGCGTCAGCGGGATGCCCTTGGGGCACACGGTGGTGCACTCCCCCGCGTTGGTGCAGCCGCCGAAGCCGGCCTCGTCGTGGGCCTCGATCATGCCCAGGACCCGGGACTCGCGCTCCGGCTGGCCCTGCGGCAGCAGCCCGAGGTGGCCGACCTTGGCCGCGGTGAACAGCATCGCCGAGCCGTTGGGGCAGGCGGCCACGCAGGCGCCGCAGCCGATGCAGGTGGCCGCCTCGAACGCGGCGTCGGCGTCGGCCTTCGGGACCGGGGTGGCGTGGGCGTCGGGCGCGGCGCCGGTCGGGGCGGTGATGTACCCCCCGGCCTGGATGATGCTGTCGAACGCCCGCCGGTCCACAACGAGGTCGCGCACGACCGGGAAGGCGGCCGAGCGCCACGGCTCGACGTCGATCGTGTCGCCGTCCTTGAAGTGCCGCATGTGCAGCTGACAGGTGGTGGTGGCCTTGAGCGGGCCGTGCGCCACCCCGTTGATCATCATGCCGCACATGCCGCAGATACCCTCGCGGCAGTCGTGGTCGAACGCGATCGGCTCGTCGCCCTCGAGGATGAGCCGCTCGTTGAGCACGTCGAGCATCTCGAGGAAGGACGCGTCCGGGGAGACGTCCTTCACGACATATTCGTGCATCTTGCCGCGGGCCGACGGCCCGGCCTGGCGCCACACGCGCAGCTTGATGTCCATTACTTGTAGCTCCGCTGGGTCGGGTGGACGTATTCGAACTCGAGGTGTTCCTTGTGCAGCACCGGCGGCTCACCGGTGCCGGTGAACTCCCAGGCGGCGACGTAGGAGAACTCCTCGTCGTGGCGCAGGGCCTCGCCGTCCGGGGTCTGGCTCTCGCCGCGGAAGTGCCCGCCGCAGGACTCGGCCCGGTGCAGGGCGTCGACGCACATGAGCTCGGCGAGCTCGAAGAAGTCGGCGACGCGGCCGGCCCGCTCGAGGTTCTGGTTGAGCTGCTCGCCCGTGCCGGGCACCTTGACCCGCGTCCAGAACTCCTCGCGGAGGGAACGAATCAGGGAAAGCGCTTTCCCCAGCCCCTCCTCCGTCCGTTCCATCCCGCAGTACTCCCACATGATGTGGCCGAGCTCGCGGTGAAAGGAGTCGACGGTGCGATCGCCGTCAATCGATAGAAGCTTGTCAATCCGGCCGGAGACCGCCGCCCGCGCGGCCACGACCGCCTCGTCGGATTCCGACACCGCCGGGAAAGGCCCGGACGCGAGGTAGTCGTTGATCGTGTTGGGCAGCACGAAGTACCCATCCGCCAGGCCCTGCATCAGCGCGGAAGCGCCCAGCCGGTTGGCCCCGTGGTCGGAGAAGTTGGCCTCGCCCACGACGAACAGGCCGGGAATGTTCGACTGCAGGTCGTAGTCGACCCAGAGCCCGCCCATCGTGTAGTGAACGGCCGGGTAGATGCGCATCGGCGTGGCGTACGGGTCCTCGCCGGTGATGCGCTCGTACATCTCGAACAGGTTGCCGTACTTGGCCTCCACCGCGGGCCGGCCCAGCCGATCGATGGCGTCGGCGAAGTCGAGGTACACGCCGAGCCCGCCGGGGCCGACGCCGCGCCCCTCGTCGCAGACGTTCTTCGCGGCCCGGGAGGCGATGTCGCGGGGCACCAGGTTGCCGAACGACGGGTAGATGCGCTCGAGGTAGTAGTCGCGCTCGGCCTCGGGGATGTCGGCCGGGGCCCGGTGGTCGCCCGCCTCGACCGGCACCCACACGCGGCCGTCGTTGCGCAGCGACTCGCTCATCAGCGTCAGCTTGCTCTGGTGGGTGCCGGACTCGGGGATGCACGTCGGGTGGATCTGCGTGTAGCAGGGGTTGGCGAACAGGGCACCCTGCCGGTGCGCCCGCCACGACGCGGTGACGTTGCAGCCCTTCGCGTTGGTGGAGAGGAAGAAGACGTTGCCGTAGCCGCCCGAGGCGAGCACCACGGCGTCCGCAAAGTCGGTGGTGATCTCGCCGGTGACCAGGTCCCGGACCACGATCCCGCGGGCTCGCCCGTCGACGACGATCAGCTCCAGCATCTCGTGGCGGGCGTGCATCTCGACGTTGCCGGCCGCGATCTGCCGCTCCAGGGCCTGGTAGGCGCCGAGCAGCAGCTGCTGGCCGGTCTGGCCGCGGGCGTAGAAGGTGCGCGAGACCTGGGTGCCGCCGAACGAGCGGTTGTCGAGCAGGCCGCCGTACTCGCGGGCGAAGGGGACGCCCTGGGCCACGCACTGGTCGATGATGTTGACCGACACCTGGGCCAGGCGGTAGACGTTCGACTCGCGGGCCCGGAAGTCGCCGCCCTTCACGGTGTCGTAGAAGAGCCGGTAGACCGAGTCGCCGTCGTTGCGGTAGTTCTTGGCCGCGTTGATGCCACCCTGCGCCGCGATCGAGTGCGCGCGGCGGGGGCTGTCCTGGTAGCAGTACGAGCGGACCTTGTATCCGGCCTCGGCCAGGGTCGCCGCCGCCGAGCCGCCGGCCAGGCCGGTGCCGACCACGATGATCGTGAGCTTGCGCTTGTTGGCCGGGTTGACCAGCTTGGCGCCGAACTGCCGGCGCTCCCAGCGGGTCTCGATCGGGCCGTCCGGTGCGGCGTTGTCGGCGATCGCGTCGCCTTCGGTCCAGTACGACATCACTTCACCAGCCCGGTGAGTACGGCAAACGGAACGGAGAGGTACCCGGCGACGAGGACCACCGAGAGCACCAGGGCGACGCCGCGGGCGATGCGCTCCCCCCGCGGGCTCTGCTGGCCGAGGGTGCGCGCGGCGGAGAAGATCCCGTGGCGCAGGTGGAAGCCGACCGCGACGATGGCCAGGGCGTAAAACAGCGTCACGTACCAGCGGCCGGGCGCGAAGTCGGCCACGACGTTGGCGTAGGGGTGCTCGTGGTCGCCGACCGGGTTCACCGTGCCGGTGGTCAGGTCGAGGATGTGGAAGATCACGAAGAGCACGATGATGACGCCGCCCCAGCGCATGGTGCGCGCGGCGTAGCTGCCCTGGACCTTGGCCCGGTGGGCGTAGCGGACGGGACGGGCCAGCCGGGCCCGGCGGGCCAGGATGACGGCGGCGGCGATGTGCCCGAGGACGGCGATCGTCAGCCCGCCGCGCTGGATCCACAGGAACCATTCGTGCGGCAGCGCCGGCGCCCCGAGGCCCCGCAGCCAGTGCGCGTAGTGGTCGAACGACTCGGCCCCGATGAAGATCTTCAGGTTGCCGGCCATGTGCGCGAACAGGAACAGCACCAGCAGGATGCCGGTGCCCGCCATCAGGAGCTTCAAGGCGACGGACGATGTCTTCTTCTTCCGGATTGCCGGAGTCGCCCGTTCTGCCGTCATTACCGCCACTCAGCCGACGCTAAGTTCACCGCAATGATTCGTCCAATGCATGAATCAAACAGTGGCGATAGCCGTAGGCTATCGAAGTGCAACTGCAGCAGCTTCGGTACTTCCTGACCGTCGCCGAACTACGACATTTCACCCGGGCCGCCGAACAGCTCGGTGTGAGCCAACCGACACTGAGTAAACAAATTCACACCCTGGAGAGCGCGCTCGGCGCCCCGCTGTTCGACCGCTCCCGGGCCGGCGTCGTGCTCACCACGGCCGGCGAGACGCTGTGGCCGCTCGCCCGCCGGGTCGTCGCCGACGCCGACACCGCTCGCGACGCCGTCCAGGAGGTCGTGGGCCTGCGGCGCGGACGCGTCCGGCTGGGCGCGACACCGAGTCTCTGCACGTCACTGGTACCGCTCGTGCTGCGCGACTTCCACACGACGCACCCGGACATCGAGCTGCACGTCGACGAGGGCGGGTCGCAGGACCTGGTCGCCGAGCTCCTCGCGCACGGCCTCGACCTGGCCCTGATCGTGGAGCCGGCCCGGGGCACCGACCCCACCCTCGAAGCGGTGCCGGTGCTGCGCGAGAGCCTGGTCGTCGCGTCGGTGGAGCCGATGCCGGCCACCATTTCCCTGCCCGATCTGCGCGATGTGCCCCTTGTCATGTTCCGCACCGGCTACGACCTGCGCGACACCACCCTGGAGGCGTGCCGGCAGGCCGGGTTCACGCCCCGCTACGCGGTGGAGGGCGGCGAGATGGACGCCGTGCTCGCGTTCGTCGAGGCCGGTCTCGGCGTCGCGCTGGTGCCGAGCATGGCCATCGTCAACCGGCCGCTGCTGCACGCCGCACCCCTGGTCGCGCCGGGCGTGCACCGCACGATCGCCCTGGCCCAGCGGCGCGCGACGGTGCTGCCGCACGCCGCCCAGGCCATGCGGGCCACGCTGCTGGATCACGTGGCCCGCGGCCCGTTGCCCGTCGGTGTGCAGGCGCTTTAGCTCTCCGGCTTGAACGTCGCCGACTTGCCCTCGTTGCTGCGGATGGAGAACTTCACCGGCGCGCCGCCCTTGGTGCAGGAGGCGTGCAGCGACCAGCCGACCGTCACCGAACGCAGGTTCGCCGGCGCCGCGACCACACCGTCCTGGGTCGGCGCGCTCGAGGTGGTCGAGGGCGCGAACGACGGGACGGTGAAGGTGCCGGCGCCGTTCGCCTTCAGGCCGGAGCCGCTCAGCGAGAAGGTCCGGCCCATGTCGATGGCGCAGTCCACGCCGTCGCCGTACAGGACCCCGCTGACCTCGTACCAGAGCCACGCCTGGCCGGCCGGCGCCCAGCCGCTGCCCTCCACCCACGGGGTCAGCTCGAAGTCGACGCCGATGCCGAGCGGGATCATGTCCGAGCCGGCCGGCGTGATCCACGAGCCCATCGTGTCGGCCCGCCCCACGTAGATGGGGTAGAGCCCCGCCACCCGGCCGGCCGAACCGGTGCGCAGGTCGATCGACTGGGCCCGGCCGTCCTCGGTGAGCTGCAGCGACACCGGCGCGCCGGCCGGGACGCTCACCGCGAGGAGGGTCCCGTCGGTCACCGGCTCGGCGAGGGGCCGCCGCTGGTCGCCGACGACGACCTCCAGCGTGCCGGCGCTGCCCTTGTCCAGGGCGCTTTTCGGCGGCTTCGTGAAGCGGGCCAGGAGGATCTCGTGGCCGGGGTTCGGGCGCAGGGTCGAGCGAGAGCCGTTCTCGGACGTGAGCCGGGTCGTCACGACCGCCGGCAACTCCGGCACGGTGACCGACTCGGCCAGGGCGACGGCGTAGTGGGGGCCGCGGACCGAGGCCACGTTCGGGTCGAAGGCGGTGCCCTTCGGCGCGCCCGAGGAGCCGAGGTCGGCCACGTAGTGGTCGTTGAGCACGCCGACGTAGTCGTCGGCCAGCGGACCCTCGGACGGCGACGGCGATGCGGCCGGCTCCTTGCGCGCGGTGGCCGGGCTCGCCTTCTCCGGCCCGGAGCAGCCGGCCAGCAGCAAGCCCACCAGCGCGATCGACCATATACGATTCCCCATGGCCGAGACGGTACCGCCCGGGCGGGATCGCACCTCACCGGGAATACTTGTCGATCGTGGAGACTGCACGCAGCGATCGCACCCGGCAGTGGCTGGCCGCGCACGACCTGGACACGGAAGGTGACCCCAACGACGCCGCCCGTGACCTGATGCCCGAGATCCGCGCCGACGAGGAGCTCTCGCCCGCCGACAAGCTCGAGGTCGGCTTGGGCCTGCTGGAGATCCTCGGCGCCTACTGGGTCCTGGTCGAGCTGCGCTGGCTCGTGAACGCCGACGAGAGCCTCTGGACCACGTACTGGCAGGCGATCCGCGAATACCTGGAGCAGGCCCCCAGCGAGGCGATCCTGTACTCGCTCTGGAACGACTGGTTCGAGGACATCGAGACCTCGGAGCGGGCCTTCACCGAGGTCCTTGGCCAGGATTTCCAGGACAAGGACCCGGACGAGGCCTTCCTGCGCCGCGCGACCGCGGTGCTCAAGGTCAGCGGCCCGGTGCCCTGGAAGGTGAAGTTCCCGGTCTACACGGCGGCCGCCGAGCACGAGCGGCTGCGCAAGGCCGTGTTCAGCGGGGTCCTCTACAGCTTCCACGACGTCTACGGCTCCCTCGAGATCGCCCCCGCCCTGGAGCTGCTGGACCGCCTCGACCTGCCGGCCGACACCGAGCACCTCACGGAGCTGCGGGAGGAGCTCGCGGCCGGACACGCCAACCAGCACCACCGCGACTGAAAGCCTTCTCAGGCGCGTCCGGTAAGTTCCCCTCCGGCGATCTCGGTTTGGTTCGGTCTCGGGAGGAACGGCGTTGCAGATCTGGGAAGCGATCGTGCTGGGCGTCGTCGAGGGCGTGACCGAGTTCCTGCCCGTGTCCTCGACCGGCCACCTGACCATCACCGAGAAGCTGATGGGCATCCCGATCGACGACAAGGGCGTCACCGCCTTCACCGCGGTCATCCAGGTCGGCGCGATCCTCGCCGCCGTCCTGTACTTCCGCAACGACATCATCCGGTTCGTGAAGGCGCTGTTCCAGGGCCTGTTCAAGGCCGAGAAGCGCCAGGGCGAGGACTGGCGGATGGCGATCAACGTCATCGTCGGCTCCATCCCGATCGTCATCGTCGGCCTGCTGTTCAAGGACTACATCGAGGGCGTCCTGCGCAGCATGTGGTTCGTCGCGGCCGGCCTGGTGATCTGGAGCATCGTCATGACGCTCGGTGACCACCTGGGCAAACAGCGGCGCGGCGAGGCCTCGGTGACGTGGAAGGACGCGCTGATCATCGGCCTGGCCCAGTGCATCGCCGTCATCCCCGGCGTGTCCCGCTCGGGCGCCACGATCAGCGCGTCGCTGTTCCGCGGCCTCGACCGGGTGGCCGCGACCCGCCTGTCGTTCTTCCTCGGCATCCCGGCCCTGACCGCCGGCGGCATCCTCGAGGCGGTCACGCGCTCGAAGGAGATCTCCGAGACGGTCGGCTGGACGGCGACCGGGGTCGGCATCGTCATCAGCTTCATCGTGGCCTACGTCAGCATCGCGTGGCTGCTGCGCTACGTGGCGGGCCACACGTTCGCCGCGTTCGTCTACTACCGCGTCGCCGTCGGCGGCATCATCATGGGCCTGCTCTGGGGCGGCGCGATCACCGCGACCTGACCTTCGCGAAGAGCTCGACGAGGACCAGCGGCAGGATCCCCGCCGGATACCAGAGCACATCGAGCCAGTCGAAGGCGTCTCCAAAGATCAAACGCAGCATGATGTGGTACTTGCTGAGCTCGTGCGGCACCCCGGTGAGCTGGAACGCTTCGACGCCCCAGCACCAGGCCAACGCCATTGCCCCGGCGGCGAAGGGCGCACACCTCGGGGCCACGAACACGACGGCCGCGTAGACCGCCGACGCGTAGAGCGCCGTCCCGGTGTTCTGCTGCAGCGCCCCGTTGCTGTACAGCGCACCCCCGAACACCGCCCGCACCCCGAACGCGATGGCCAGGGCCACCACACCGGTCACGACGGCGGCGATGCGAATGGACCGGTTCGTCTCCAGCACCCCGCGGATGCTACTGGCCCGGGTCGAACCCCGGCTCGCCCGCACTGAGGATCGCCGTGCGCACCACGTCGGCGCCGGCCGAACGCAGGGCGGCGGCCAGGTCGGCCACGAGCGCGGCGACGTCGGCCGGTCCGGTCGCGTGCAGCGCCTCGGCCACGACCAGCGCCCGGCTCGTCGCGGGCCGGATCGCCGACCGGCCGCTCTGCCGGTTGGTCCAGCGGCGGGCGTGCGCGAACCCCTCGGCGTCGGCGAACACGACCTCGCGCGGGTCCGGGTGCTCCACGGTGCCGGCGAACGTCTCGTACGTCTCGGCCCCCGTCGCGTAGCCGACCGTCAGGTCCCCGGCGACGCGCTCGAGATCGAGGGCGGCCACCGGGATCGCGTAGGCGACCGAGACCGCGTTGCACACGTCGACCAGCGGGTGCAGCGCGGGCAGGTCGCCCTCGCGGCGCAGGCGGCGCAGCAGCGACTCGGAGGCGCACCGGTACTGCGTCGGGCGCAGCCCCTGGGCGGCGAAGGCGCGGCGCCAGGCCTGGATCTCGGGCCACGCGCTCTCGGCCGCACCGGCAAGGCGCTCCCGGGCCATGGCGAGGAACGGGCCGGGCTTGACGTCGAGCTCCGGGCTGATCCCCTCGACGTACAGCAGGCCGGGGACCAGGGCCGGGAAGTCCCGCCAGATCGCTTCGTCGTGCTGGAACCGCATCGGCTCAGTCTCGGCGGTGCCGGGCCGGCCGGGCAGGTCCAATCGCGGCCGCGTCCGGCGGACCACTCAGCAGGGGCGGTTGCCGGCGTTGGTGCTGCCCCAGATGCGGTACTCGCCGCCCGGCTGGGTGATCGAGTAGGTCACGTCCCAGCGGGTGCAGGTCTCCGACTCGCGGCCCTTCGGGCCCTTGCCGGGCTGCTGCTGGCTGCGGAACGTCACCCGGGCCTGCAGCTGGCCCTTGCCGGTCGGGTCGGGGCCGAGCGCGAGGAGCAGGATGTCGTCGTCGGTGCTGGTGCTGATCCCGTCGGTGAACCGCTTCACGGCGTTGGCGTCGCCCTGGTTGATCGAGCCGTTCGGGTCAAGGGCGGCCAGGGCGGCGGTGGCGTTGCGGGCGTTGACGGCGGTGAAGTACTTGTCGAACACCGCGGCCACCGCCGGGGCCTTGGCCGGGTCGAGGCTCGGGTCCAGTTTCACCGAGCCGACGGAGGCCGGGAGGGTGGGCGGCCCGGCCGTCGTGGGGGTCGCGGTCGGCGTGTTCGTCGCGGTTGCGGTCGGCGTGGCGGTGCCGGTCGGGTCGGCCGTCGGGCCGGTCGGCCGGGCGGTGGTCGGGCCGGTCGTGGGGTTCGCGCCGCCTCCGGGAAGCCACTTGTCGCGCAGCACGAACGCCACCGTGCCGCCGGCCAGCAGCAGGACCAGCGCGACGATCGCCGGGAAGATCCAGACCGGGCGCCCGCGGTTCGGGGGCGCGGGATACGCCGGCTCGGTCGACCACGGGACCGGCGGCGGCGCCTGCGGCGGAACCTGCGGCGGAGTCGGCTGCGGCGCCGGCTGTGGTGGCGCGGGCGGCTGGGTCGCCCACGGTGGCGGCTGGTCGCCGAGGCCCGGGCCCGCGCCCGGCCAGTTGTCGGCCGGGAAGTGGGCCGGGTCGGCCGGCGGTGGGGCGCCGGCGGCCGGGGACCAGGAGCCGAAGGCGTCGGCGGGGGCGGAGGCCGGCCAGGACACGGGCGGGCCCGCGGGCAGGGCGGCGCTCTGGGGACGGGCGGCACCGCAGGACGCGCAGGCGGCCGCGTCCCCGGTGTTGCTCGAGCCGCACACACCGCACTGCCACATGGGGTCCGACAGTAGCGCCTCGGCGCCCGTCAGGACTGGATCACGAAGGCGACGCTGACGGTACGGTTGCTGGTCCTGCCGGTTAGGACGATGTGCACCGTGGCGGCGGTCGCGCCCTTCGCGGCCGGGGTGACGGAGGTCTCGGCGCTGCCCGTCTCGTCCGTGGTGACGGTGGTCAGGCTCTTGGTGCCGGCCTTCACGTCGACCTTCTCGCGCGGGCCGAAGCCGTGGACGCTCAGCCGCACCGAGGTGCCGGGCTTGGCGATGGCCGGGTCCAGCTTCGCCGTCGCACCCTGGGCCGCGGCCGGGGCGGACGGACCCTGGGCCGGCGACACCGGGGCCGAGACGGACGCGCTCGGGCTCGGGTCGCCGACCGCGTCGAAGCCCTCCCGCAGCAGGTCGCGGCCCCACGGGGTGAGGACCAGCATCAGCGCGAACGGCAGCAGCGGCAGCAGCGCGAACCGCGCCCGGCGCAGGAACCCCGAGCGCCGGCGGGCCTTCCGCGGCGGCGGCGCGATGGCCGGCTCGGGCTCGTCGTCATCCCGATCGTCGGGGAACGGCACACCATCGCCGTAAATGCCGACGTTGCCGTGAATCGTCACGCCCGGTCCGATCACGACCGAGGGGCGCCGCGGCGGCTCGGCGGCGGGCGGTGCGACGGCGGGCGGTGCGGCGACGGCGGCGGGCGGTGCGGCGACGGGCGGTGCGGAAACCGGTCCGGGTGCCGGAACGGCCGAAACCGGCAGCGCCGGCGCCGCGGCCGGCAGGTACCCCGACGCCGGCGCGGCGGTCATGTATCCGCTGGTCGGATCGGCCGCCGGTGGCCGGGACGGCGGACCGGCCGGGGCCGGGGCGGTCGGGGCGGTCAGGAGCAGGGCGCCGAAGGCCACGGGGAGTTCGGGCTGCTCGGGTACCACCGGGGCCAGGCCGAAGCGGGCGTGCAGGCGGCTCGCGACCAGGGGCAGCCGGCTGGAGCCGCCGACGAGGACGATCGCGTCCAGCTGGGCCGGGGTGATCGCCGAGCGCTGCAGGACGCGACGGGTCTCGTCCACGGCCCGGTCCACCAAGGGGCCGGCCACGCGGTCGAGCTCCTCCCGGGTCAGGTGCAGGGCGCGGTCGGAGCCGGGGACGTGCACCGGGGCGGAGGCGGTGCGGGCCAGCATCTCCTTGGCCTGGCGGACCTCGGACCAGAAGGTGCGGCGGTCACGGTACTCCCCCGGGGTCCGCGGGCTCACGAGCCGCTGCCACAGGGCGGGGTCGGCCGCGGCCAGGAGGTGGCCGAGGTGGCCGACCAGGGCGTCGTCGATGTCGGTGCCGCCGAGGTCGGCCAGGCCGCCGGTGGCCAGGACCCGCAGCGAGCCGGGCGTGGCCTCGACGACGGTGACGTCGAGGGTGCCGCCGCCGAAGTCGAACACCACCGCGCAGCGGCCGGGGGCGAGGCGGCCGCCGAGGGCGCGCACGCAGTACGTCGCGGCCGACACCGGCTCGTCGACCAGCCGCACGCGGCCCAGGCCGGCCCGGGCGGCCGCCTCCAGCAGGACCGCGCGGCGGGTCGTGCCCCAGTCGACGGGGCAGGTCAGGACGGTCGCGTCGACGATCGACACGCCGGTCTGGGCGGCCTCGCCGGCGGCCCGGCGCAGGACGGCGGCGAGGAGCTCGGCGACGGGCAGCTCCCGGTCGCCGAGCAGGACGACGCCCTCGTCGATGCGGCCCTTCGGGTTGGGCTCGAACCGGGCCGCGTCGGTCATCATGTGCCGCTCCGCGTCCCGCCCCACGAGCAGCGCGCCGGTCACGTCGGCGAACACGGCCGAGGGCAGCACCGGGCTGCCGTCGAACAGCAGCGGCCGGGGCGTGCCATCGCCGCGGTCGACCACCGCGACCGTGTTGGACGTGCCGAGATCCACCGCGAACCGCAAGGGCATCGCGGCATCGTCTCAGCCACCCCGCACGCCCGGCCACCTCGGGGTCGTCGTGGCCGGACCTCCGATACCGGAGAGTGGCTCGCATCCGATACCGTGCGGGCGTGGACGACGGGGACAAGACGGAGCCGGTCGCGCCGGCGGCGGTCACCGAGGCCGGGCCGGCGATTCCGCGTCAGCGCGGCCCGGAGCTGTTCGCCCCGCCCGTCTCCGCTCCACCCACCGAGCCGACCGGGCCGGTGTCCGCGCCGCCGACGGCGGAAGCGCCGACGGAGCCGGTGCTCGCGCGCGGCCCGGAGATGTTCGTCCCGGCACCGCCGGTCATTCCGTATCAGGCGCTGCCGCCGGTCTCCGCGCCGCCGCTGTCGGCGCCGCCCGGGGTCCAGCCGCCGATCGTCGCGCCGATCTACTGGCCGGGCGGGAGCACCGGGCCGGCCATGATCCCGCCGGCACCGGCGCCACGGCGGCGCTGGCCGCTCGTGTCGGGGGTGCTCGTCGCGTCCGTGCTCGTGCTCGCGGCCCTGGTCTGGGTCGCCTCGCAGGGCCCGAGCGGGCAGACCGTGTCGTTCCCCGGGCATGTCCTGCCGGGGCGGTCCGGGGCCGCAGCCGGGGCGGCGCCGCCGTCCAACGCCGAGCCGACCGTCGCCGACAAGATCCTGGGCACGCTCAACAAGCAGGCGAAGGCGCTGCTCGCCGGCGACCAGGCCGGCTATCTGGCCGGTGTCGGTGGCGGGCTCGAAGACGGATACAAGCGGCGCTTCGGCAGCCTGCGGGCCATGGGCGTGCAGGTCTGGACGCCGACGCTGGTCGACAAGCCGACGCAGAACGCCGACGGCACCTGGAGCGTGCTGGTGCGCCACGACTACTGCTTCGGCCAGGGCTGTGTGCAGCAGTTCCCGCAGGTCGTGCAGACGTCGTGGACGGTCGCCGGGGATCAGGCGACCGTCGCGAAGTACGAGCAGAGCTCCGAGCCCTGGGACGCCTCGGCGCTGCAGACGGCCGTCGGGCGGCGGGTGATCGTGGCCGGTTCGGCCGCCAACGCGGGCAAGCTGCAGCGGGTGCTGACCAAGGCCGACGCCGCGGCCGACGTGGCCGACCGGTATTCGCGGTGGGGGCCGGCGCCGAAGTGGTACATCGTGTATGTCGCCGGTGAGGGCGAGTGGAAGTCGTGGTGGGACAACGGTGACATCGGCGCCAACTACGACGGCTACTCCACCGGCCCGCGCGGCATCGTCATGCAGGCCGCCGACGCCGGGCAGAGCTTTCTGCAGACCCTGCTGACCCACGAGTTCGGGCATGTCGTGACCGTCGGTGAGGACTACGGCACGGCCGAGGACTGGTGGATGATGGAGGGCATCGCCGACTACATCGCCGACCGGGACGGTGCGACGACGAAGGGCCGCCTGCCCGACGTGCACAAGTTCGTGAAGAACGGCTGGGACGGCAAGATCACGATGGGGCCGCCGCCGGACAACGCGCCGGGCTGGGAGATCGACGCCCGCTACGGCATCGCGCTGCTGTCGATGACGTGCCTGGCGAAGAAGTTCACGGAGCCGAAGATGCTGGACTTCTTCGGTGCGGTGGTCCGCAAGAACGACTCGCTGGAGATCGCCTCGACGGCCAACTTCGGCACCGACTGGGCCGGCGTGGAGACCAGCTGCGCCCAGCAGGTCCGCAACTCCTGAAGCGAGCGCTAGCGCTGCTCGAGGCCGCCCAGGACCGGCTTGACGTCGAGGATCGGGGTGCCGTCGATGGCCTCGAGCCCGCCGACCCGGACCCGCAGGCCGTCGACGGCGAGGATCTCGACGCCGTGCAGGCCGATCGGGTTGGGCCGGTCCGGGGCGCGGGTGCTGAACACGCCGGTCTCCGGGCGGCTCCGGTCGCCGCGCGGGTGCACGGCGAGGACATCCCGGTCGGCCCGGTGCAGCCAGGTCAGCAGCAGCACCCGGTCCCCCGCCCGCAGGTCGCCCAGCGCCGCCGCGACGCGCTCCTCGAACACCAGCCACGCCTCCGGCGCGCCCTCGTCACCCTGCCGGGGCGCCCCGGCCCGCTCGGCCAGCGCGGACTCGACCCGCCCGACCGGCCGTACCACGAACCCGTCATGCTGCACGGAGCCGACCCTACCGGTCAGTCCACGGTCGGTGACACCCGGTTGCCGCGCTTGAGCTCGTAGAAGCCGGGCGTCTCGACCATCAGCAGCATGCCGTCGAAGAGCCGGCCGGCCGCCTCACCGCGCGGCACGGGCGTGACGACGGGGCCGAAGAAGGCCAACTGTCCGATGTGGAGGGCGGGAGTACCGAGGTCGTCGCCGATCGGGTCCAGGCCGGCCCGGTGGCTGTTCAGGAGAGCTTCGTCGTGCTCGTCAGCGTCGGCGGCCTTGGCCAGCTCCGGGTCCAGGTCCAGGGTGGACAGTGCGGCCCGGTACAGCCCGTCGCCGATCGGCGTCTTCTCGTGGTGGATGCGGTTGCCGAGCTCGGTGTAGAGCGCGCGCAGGACCGGGGTGCCGTAGCGCTGCTCCGCGGCCGCCAGCACCCGGACCGGGCCCCTGGTGTCGGCCAGCCACTGGGAGTACCACTGCGGAAGATCTTGGCGGTTCTCATTGAGGATCCACAGGCTCATCACGTGGAAGCGGGCCTCGACGGGCCGGACCTGCTCCACCTCCAGCAGCCAGCGCGAGGTGTTCCAAGCCCAGGGGCACTTCGGGTCGAACCACATGTCCACGATCGTCGTCACACGGTTGATTGAAGCCGCCCCGATTGGCCCTCGGGAAGCTCCAATTCACGCCGTTCCCGCTTGGGCCAAGTTTCGACAAAAGGTCGACTTAAAGCGCGATTAAGCGGCTGGCAAGCCACACAGCCATACGCTGCAGTCGATCAGGCAACTTGACGAACAGATCGGTGGTCACACGCGATGGGCATTTCCCGGCGAACCGTCCTCGCCACCGGCCTGGCCGCCGGCGGCATCGGAGCGGCGGCGCTCTACGCCATGCCCGACGGCCTCGCGGCCAGCGCGCCGGGCGACGTGGTCGGCAAGGTCACGGTCGGCTACCAGGGCTGGTTCGCCTGCCCGGGCGACGGCGCACCGATCAACGGCTGGTGGCACTGGAGCCGCGACTGGTCGCAGGCGCCGTCCCCGAGCCAGACCGCGGTCCGGGCCTGGCCGGACATGCGCGAGTACACCCGCGGCTACCGCACCGCGTTCTCGAACCTCGGCAACGGCCAGCCGGCCGACCTGTTCTCGTCCTACGACCAGCAGGCGGTCGACACGCACTTCGGGTGGATGCGGCAGAACGGCTGCGACACGGCGGCGCTGCAGCGGTTCAACCCGTTCGGCGGCGAAGGGCCGACCCGCGACGCGATGGCCGTCAAGGTGCGCAGCGCGGCCGAGGCCACCGGGCGGAAGTTCTACATCATGTACGACGTCACCGGCTGGACCGCCATGCAGTCCGAGATCAAGACCGACTGGACCACGAAGATGGCGGCGCTCACCAACTCGGGGGCGTACGCGCGGCAGAACGGCAAACCGGTCGTCGGCATCTGGGGCTTCGGCTTCAACGACGGCAACCACCCCTGGAGCCCGGCCGCGTGCCTCGACGTCATCTCCTGGTTCAAGGCCCAGGGCTGCTACGTGATGGGCGGGGTGCCCACACACTGGCGGCTCGGCACCGACGACTCGCGGGCCGGCTACATCGACGTCTACCGCGCGTTCAACATGCTCTCGCCGTGGATGGTCGGCCGGATCGGCGATGTCGCCGGCGCCGACTGGTTCTACACCAACCGCACCGTCGACGACCTGAAGGACTGCACCGACCACGGCGTGGACTACCAGCCCTGCGTCCTGCCCGGTGACATGACCGTCGCGGGCCAGCGCGCGCACGGCGACTTGATGTGGCGCCAGTTCTACAATCACGCCCGGGCCGGCGTGAAGAGCGTGTACATCTCGATGTTCGACGAGTACAACGAGGGCAACCAGATCGCCAAGACGGCCGAGGACGCGTCGATGGTGCCGGCCGGGTCGGGCTTCCTGGCCCTGGACGCCGACGGCACCCGATGCAGCTCCGACTACTACCTCCGGCTGACCGGCGACGGCGGCCGCATGCTCAAGGGCCAGCTCGCCCTGACCGCCACCCGCCCCACCCCGCCGGTGCTCGGCAGCACGCCGCCGCCGGCCACCGGATCGACCTTGAAGTCCCGGGCCAACGGTCTGTTCGTGACCGCCGGCGGCGCCGCCCTCATCGCCAACGGCACCACCGGGGACCGGTTCGAGGTGGTCACGCTGCCCGGCGGCGACGTGGCGCTGCGGTACAACGGCAAGTATGTGTGCGCCGAGAACGCCGGGGCGGCCGCGCTGGTCGCCAACCGGGACGCGATCGGCGGCTGGGAGACGTTCGGCCTGATCCGCAACGCCGGCGGCACGGTGAGTCTCATCGCCCGCGCCAACGGCCGGTACGTCTGCGCCGAGAACGCCGGCGCGGCCCCGCTCATCGCCAACCGGGACGCGATCGGCGCCTGGGAGCAGTTCGACCTCTCCTGATCACTTGGTGTATTGGAAGGACTCCACCGTGGAGGTGCCGTTGATGCTCTTCTCGCCGTTGTACCCGCCGACGGTGTAGATGACGCCGCCGACGTTCGCGACCGCCATCCCGGCCCGCGGCAGCACCTGCTTCGGCAGTTTGGCGGTGTTGTCGGCGTTCTCGCACCACCAGTCGTAGACCTTCGAGCCCTTGTTGCCGCCGAGCGCGCACAGCCCGATGCCGCTGATCCAGACGGCCGAGGGGGCCTCCCGCGGCGTGTCGAGCTTGATGTTCGCGTTCTTGTCGGGCTTGCGGTTGATCAGCCGGTCGATGGTGTCGTAGGTGTTGGTGGTGTCGCCGTCCTGGCTGCGCCCGCCGATGAACCAGATCGTGGTGGCCCGGTCGGTGGCCGCGCTGAGCTTGCCGCGGGCCACCGACAGCTGCCCGATCGTCGTCCAGCCGGTGGTGCCCAGGGCGTAGATGTCGGACTTCGGCGTCCCGTCGGGGCCGGTGCCGCCGGCGAACACCAGACCCTTGCTGTCCTCGACCGCGGCGCCGTCCTGGCGCGCCTCCGGCAGGTCCGGCCCCTCCTCCCACGCGGTCGCACCGAGCTTGAGCTGCCACGTCTTCTTGGACGCGCCGCTGGTCTCCCAGCCGCCGAGCACCCAGATGCTCAGGTTGGCGTCCTGCACCACGGCCATGTGGCTGAGCGGCTTCGGCAGCTTCGGCCCGTTCGTCCAGCTGCCCCGGTTCAGGTCGTAGATGGTCACGTTGTCGATCTGGGTCCGCGGCGCCTCGCCGGTGTAGCCGCCGATGACATACAGCTGGTCCTTGACCACGGCGGCTCCGGCGCCCTCGATCGTGTAGCTGCCGGGGATCTTCGTGACGTCCTTCCACTGGCCGATCTGCGCGACCTGCGAAGGTTTGTCGGTCGGCGTCGTCTTGTTGTCGTTGTAGGCCTTGAGCGCGAACGCCCCGCCGGCGAGCAGCAGCACCGCCGCGCCGACCCCGGCGATGAGGGCGGCCCGGCGGCTCTTCTTCGGCGGGTTCATCACCGGGGGCTGCGGCGGCGGTGGCGGCGTGTAGTTGACGGCCGGCGAGACCGGCGCGGCCGAGACCGGCATGGGGGGCCCCGACACCGGCGGCGCCGAGGCGGGCGGCCCGGACATCGGCACCGCCGACATCGGCACCCCGGACACCGGGTAGATCATCGACTGCGTGCCCGACGGCGGGGCGCTCACCGGCACCGAGGCGGTCCCGGTGGCGACGGCCAGGCGGCCGTCGTTGGTGAGCTCCGACGGGTGGACGACGGCGCCCTCGGCGACCGGCAGCTCCGGCTGCTCCAGGACGGTCGGGACGACGCCGAGCTCGCGGTGCAGCATGCGGGCCACCAGCGGGACCCGGGACGAGCCGCCGACGAGCAGGATGCCGGCGAGACCGTTCGCGGTCAGGCCGCAGTCGCGCACGACGCGGGCGGTCTCGGCGACAGTGCGCGCGATCATCGGCCCGATCTTCTGCTCGAGCTCGTCGCGGGTCAGGTGCAGCGCCGACTCGACACCGGGGACGGAGACGGGGGCCACGGTGGTGCGGGACAGCATCTCCTTCGCCCCGCGGATGTCCTCCCAGAACAGCCGGCGGTCGCGGCGCTCCTGCGCGGTGCGCGGGTCCTGCAGGCGCTTCCACACCTCCGGCTGCGACGCCGCGAGCACCTCGCCGAGCCGCTCCACGAGGGCGGCGTCGAGGTCGAGGCCGCCGACGTCCTCGAGCCCGCCGGAGCCGATGACGGTGAAGCCCTCCGGGTCGTTGCGGACCACGGCGATGTCGATGGTGCCGCCGCCGAAGTCGTAGACGACGACGGCCTGGCCCGGGGGCAGCGGGTGGTTGAGGGCGCTGATGAAGTATCGGGCCGCGGCGACGGGCTCCGGCAGCATGCTGACGTCGTTGAACCCGGCGGTGATGGCGGCGTCGTGCAGCGCCTTGCGCCGGGTCTGCCCCCACGAGGCCGGGTAGGTGAGCACGACCGGCGGCGCGTATCGGGTCACTTCGGCGACACCGACGGCCACTGCACGCAGTACCGCCGCCAGCATATGCACTGTCGGAATCTCCGAAGAGCCCAGCAGCACCGAGGACTCGTCGATGCGCCGCTTCGGGTTCGGCTCATAGCGGCCGGGGTCGAGCTGGGCCAGGCGCTGGGCGTCCCGGCCGACCGCGAGCTGCCCGTTGTCGGTGAGGAACACCGACGACGGCATCAGCGGCGCGCCGTCGAACAGCACGGGGCGCCGCCGCCCGTCGGGCGAGCGGATCACGGCGACCGTGTTGGACGTGCCGAGGTCGATACCGACGACATAACCGCTCACCACGGTGTTGCTCCTCTATCAATCACGACTGGGGACCAGCCGGCGCGTCGTCATGTCGGGGTCCCACTTGGCCCCGAAGTATGGCTGGTCGACGCCCTTGGCGAAAGCGGCCGACGCGGCGGGCGAGGCGGCGATGCGCCAGTCCGTCTCCTTAACCGACTCGTACCACAGGAAACCGATGATCTCCGGGTGCCGCGGCAGCGTCCGCAGCAGGTCGGCGATCCACTCGGCCTTGCGGCCCTGCGCATCGGTGGCGGCGGTCTCGGTGACCACGATCGGGCGCTTGCTGAGCGTCTTGAGCTCGCTCAGCGTGGGCCGGTAGATCTGGTCGAACGTCTGGTATGTCTCCATGCCCGCGGTGCCGTAGTAGCCGGACAGCCCGACCCAGTCGACGTAGTCGTCGCCCGGGTACAGCTGCGACAGCGGCGTCGCGTTCTCGTAGACGACGTTGGGGCTCCAGACCCAGATGACGTTCGCGGCGCCGAGCTGCTCGAACAGGTCGTGCACGTGCCGCCAGGCCTTGACGTAGTCGCCGCGCTGGTTGCCGTTGGCGGACTCGCACCACGGATACCAGTAGCCGTTCATCTCGTGCGCGAAGCGGACCGCCACCGGATAGCCGAGCGCTTTGATGCCCTTGGCCCACTCGGTGATGTAGCCGTCGAAGTTTCCGGCGCTGATTTTGCTCAGTTGGTACTGCGGCTGCGTGCCCCGGTCCTTGTCGGTCTTGGACTCGGCCCGGTAGTTCCACGGCTCCCAGCCCAGCATCGGCAGCATGCCGCGGTTCACGATCCGGTCGAACGGCTGGCGGTTGAAGTGCTGCTCCGCGCCCCAGCCGGACGCGAACATCATCACCTGCGGCGGCTTGCCGGCGGCCTTGACGAAGCCGTTGTAGTCGGTGAGGTCGCCCGGGCCCTTCTCGGTGAAGATGCCGAAGAACGCCTTGTTGTCCTGCGGAAAGATCTCCGGCGGCTGCTCGTGTTTCTGGGTGAAGACGGGCACGGGCTCGTCGACCTGCTCCTGCCACGTCGTCGTCGAGCTGGTGTAGGCCTCGACCCGCGGCGCCACCACGAACACGTAGCCGCCGATGACCATGAGCGCGACCAGCATGAGCCGCGGCAGGGTGATCACGCCGGACTCCCCTGTGGTTGTTGCTTTTCGTGGTTTCCTTGCTGTCGCATGGTTTCGGGGTTCTGTCGCAGGTTCTCATGGTTTTGTCGCATGATCGGGAAGCCCGCGTGGGGCACCGCCGGGAAGCCGTGCACCGTCGGCAGGTCGTCGATCGCCACGCCGCTGGCCGCGGTGGCCCGGATGGTGACGAGGATGCCGGCGGTCACCGGGTCCTCCGCGGGCTCCTCGTCGCCGCGATGGCGCAGATACGACGCATAGCCCAGCAGCGGCGGGACGACGCCGACCACGACACTGAGCGAGGCCCAGAAGCGAAGGGCGATGGAGTTGTACCCCATGAGCGTGCTCGTCACGAGGAGCGCGACGCCGACGAGGGCCCACACCGCGTGGGTCCGGAACGTCCGGGGCCCGTCGACACTGCGCAGCCGCCCCTTCGCCGTCACCGCGTAGGCGAGCGGCCGCCGGGCGAGGGCGGCGAGCCCGGCCGCGGCGTAGACGGGCACGGCGAACAGCGCGAGGAACATGCCGTGCACGCCGATCTCTTTGCGCTCGTGGCGGGCGAGGTTGTAGCGCCGCAGCCACAACCAGAGGATCGCCCAGCTGCCCATGCTGGCGCCCCACAGCCCGAGCCACCACCGCCACTCGATGGTGGCCGCGTTGATGCCGAGCGTGAGGTAGACCCCGGTGGCCACGATCCCGGACACCGCGGAGAGCGCGACACTCGGGTAGTAGGACTGGACCAGCGCGTAGCATATTTTTTGCGGGGCGTTGAGTTTCCTGAGGTGCGGTTTCGCCTTGCGCAGGAGGATCTCCCACACGCCGTAGGCCCACCGCTTCTGCTGGTTGAAGTAGTCGGTCCAGCTGGTCGGCCCCTCGCCGATCGCGACCACGTCGGGCGTGTAGACGCCTTTCCACTTGCGGTCCGTGAGCGGGTTCTTCGCGCCCATCACGACCATGCTGGTGAGGTGGTCCTCGATGATCGAGTCCTGGTAGCCGTCGATCAGCGCCCACGCCAGCGGCCGGTACAGGTGGTTGGTCCCGATGAGCAGCGGCGCGTCGAGCCCGTTGCCGCCGCGCTCGATGAGCCCGGAGAACAGGTACTGCTGGACCGAGGCGCCGTGCACGACCCAGTTGGCGTACATGTTGCCGTACACCTGGGGCGCCACGACGAACGCGACGTCGGGGTCGCGGAAGTAGCCCAGGGTCCGCTCGAGGAAGCTGGGCAGGGGCACGTGGTCGGGGTCCATCTGCGCGACGACGTCATAGACGTGCTCGTGCGTGGCCCGCCAGGCGTTGTGGTTGCCGGACTTCGTCTTGGCCCGGAACGCGCCGTGCTCCTGGTTGAACTCGGGCCGCCCCTTGCGCGAGAAATGGTTGACGCCGAGCCGCTTGGCCATGGCCTTGACGCGGGGGTCGTCGCCCTCGTCGAGGATCCAGATGTCGACCTGGCCGTCGTAGCGCACCCGCTGCATCGCCTTCAGCGACCGCTCGACCACGTCGATGGGCTCTTTCGCCGGCACGATCGTGGTGAGCATCGCGATGCGCAGCCCCTTCTCGGGCACCATCGGCACCGGGTCGCGCGCCTTCCAGGCGAACACCCAGACCGCCAGGTTCTGCAGCATCCGCACGGCCTCGACGAGCACGACGAAGCAGAACGCGACCCGCGCCACGATGATGTGCCAGTCCGTGGGGTCGCCGGTCGGGATGTGCTCGGGCAGCAGCAGCCACCCGGCGAACACGACACCGGTCAGCAGGTTGGCCCCGATGAGCAGCGAGAGCATGACCCGCCGCCACGCACCCCCCACGTGCTTCCACACGACGGGGTGCTGGGCGCTCTTCGGCGTGGTCAGCGGCCCGGCGAGCTCGTGACAGTCCTCGTAGGCCCGGTGCGTCTGCGCCTGCTTGGCTTCAGCCTTGCCCCGCCGCCGCTCAGCCCGCCGCGCTTTGCGGGACGCTTTGCGGGTCGGGGCGGCGTTCTCGCCCCCGGCGGCAACCGATCGGGGCGCGGCGGTGTCCAGCAACGACCCGGCCTCCGATCTTGTCAACAGAAACCTTTACGACCCAGGACGACCCAAGCCGCCCACGCAATGCCGATGGTAGGCACAGAATGCGATCACGAGGACCACCCGAACGGCCCGTTAACCAATCACCGCCAAACCCACATTTCCGCAGCTCAGCGCCGCTTTTACCCGCTCCCACCGCGCCGGATCACCCCCAGGATGTAACAGATCCGACAGCCCCTTTCCGGATCTCTTTCTTGAACCAATCCAGTGCCGCCCGAAATACCCCGAGAAGTGTCGAAAACCCGACAACCAGCAACCGTCGCGTGACGTATCAGCACCGCCCGACAAGCCTCCAACCTTGAATACTCTCCCTCCCCCCGCCCCCTTCCCTTCCCCACCGCACCCCATCCCCACCAGCCGGCCGCTGTCCCGGCCCCGCTGCGATCCGCCACGCCAGCTTCGCAGCGAGTCACGCCCCAGTACGCCCACCACCAAGCGACACCCTCCCCTCCCGCCGCGCTACACCTCCAGCCCGCACCGCAGGCCCAGCTCAACTGGACGGCAGGTCAAACTTCACTGGCACCGAGCCCGAGCGGGCCCAGCCGAACACCGGCCCGAAGCCGCTCCACCGACGCCGGACCGAAGCGGGCAGGAGCGGCTCGCCCAACGCCGGACCGGAACGGCTCGAAGCAGGCCCGAGCGGCTCAACTGACGCGGACGGAAACGGCTCGACCGACCCCAGGCCAGAACGCGCCAGGCCGGAGCGGGGTCACCTGGCGCCAGGGCGGGATCATCCTGCACCGTAAACCGGGCGACCCGGCCCACGCCGGCGAGGTGCTCATGGAACTGCGGGCCGAGGACCCGGCCAAGCCGCCCGCGGCCCTTGAAGTCGCTCGTGGTGCTGTCACTTCGGCAGCGGCGCTCGACACCGACAATGCCGAGCCAAAACACAGCTCCCAAAGGCCCAACTCCCCTCACGAGCCCGGACGCAGCTCAGCCCAGCCAGTCCGACGCCGGTCGAAGCCCACACTCCCACGCACAGCCACCGCTCAGCTACAACGCCTGGACCGCACCCACGACGGGGTCGCACGACGCCCACGCGACGCCACCGAGTCAACGCCGCACGCGAAGTCCACAGTCGCCCGGACCGTCGCGGAACCCGAGCCAAGGCGCGTGTACTCCCGCGCACAACACCACCATCCACCACTGCCGACCACGGTCATGACACCGTCTCCGGCGGAGCGCTGGACCGCCCTCTCCGTCCTCTCACGCGTCGCTCACACCACCGCCTCCCGCAACACCGCCGCGGATTCGCCCTCCGCGGCCGGAGCTGCCGATCGGCCCGCTTTGCCGCGCTCCCGGGCGATGCGGGGCTCGGCCAGGAGCACGAGCACGGCGACGGCGGCGATGACGGCGCCGGCCAGGGCGACCATCCGGACACCGCTGGAGTCGATGATGGCGCCGCCGAGGAACGAGCCCGTGGCGATGCCCACGTTGAACGCGGAGCTGCCGCCCGCCGAGCCGACGTCCGTGCTGCCCGGGGCGACCAGGAGGATGCGGTTCTGCACGGCCGCGGCCATGGCGCTGTAACCGAACGCGACCAGGGCCAGAGCCGCGACCGCGACGACCTTCAGCGTGCCGAGCGAGTAGAGCAGCAGCAACGACAAGGCGATGAGGACCCAGGGGATGAGGAGCGCATACCACGGGTACCGATCGAGGAACCGTCCCACCACTGCCGCGCCCAGGAAACCGGCCGAGCCCGTCAGCAGCAGCAAGGGGCCGAGGGTGGCGGCCGCGAAGCCGGTGACGTCGAGCAGGTATGGCGTGACGTAGGTCTGTGACGTCATCGCGCCCGTCACCCCGATCGCCGTGACGAGCATCAGCACGACGTAGCGCCGCATGGACGGCGTCACCCCGCGGGATGCGGACTCGGCCTCCGGCGCCACCTTGGGCAGGAACACGACCACCATGACGCAGGTCGCGACGCCGACCGCGGCCATGACGAGGAACGCGACGCGCCAGCCCGCCTGCTGGCCGAGCCAGGTCCCCAGCGGTACGCCGAGCACCGGGGCCAGTGCGGCGCCGAGTGACATGCGGGCCACGGTCCGGCCGCGCCGCGACGGTGGGAACATGCTGGTCGCGGTCGAGGCGACGATGGACCAGAACAGCGCCTGGCTGAGCCCGACGACAAGTCGGGCACCGAGCAGCACCCCGTAGCCGGGGGCCAGCGCGGACACCAGGGTCCCCGCGGAGAACACGCCGAGTGTCGCGCCGAGCAGGAGTCTGCGCGGGACGTGCTGGGTCACGCGGGCGAGCGGGATCGACATGAGCACGACCACCGCGGCGTATCCGGTCATCAGCAGTCCGACCTGCGATCTCGATCGGTGCAGGTCGTCGGCCATGAGGGTCAGCAACCCGACGGGCAGCACCTCGGTGGTGACGAACGTGAACGTCGAAATCGACAGAGCGAGCAGGGCCAGGTTCGCGCGTCGGTGTTCGAGCATGCGAGCTCTCCCATCCCGATGATTCCAGTATCTGCGGTGACGGTGGTAGCCTCTCACACATGGATGCGACGGACAACCCCGCGCTCCGCCTCGTCGGCGGGCACACCGGGCTCGACCTGGTGAACACGGTGGAGCCGCGGGTGCCGGGGGCCGAGCCGGAGAAGGAGCATCTCAGCACCCCCGATGAGCTGCTGGGATGGGCCCAGCACGCCGGCGTCGTGCAGGCGCGGGAGGCTCCCGAGATCCGCCTCGCCTGGCAGGGTGACGCGGCGCTGGCCGCCGTCCTGGCGATTCGAGAGGCCCTTTTTGCGGTACTGCTGCATCGGCTGGACGACGAAACAGCACCTGTTCTGCCTGTTCAGCCAGCCCTCGAGCAGCTCGGCACACGCTACGCGGCGGCGGTGGCCAGGGGCGGCATGACACTGCCGGCCGACGCCGCGACGATCGGCCGGCTGCGGGTCGGCGATGTCGCCGCATTCGCCGTCCAGGACCGCCTGGCCGCGATCGCCGTCGACCTGATGACCGCCGAAAACGTCGAGGACCTGCGCCGATGCCCGCTCGACGAGGGTGGCTGCGGCTGGCTGTTCCTCGACCGCAGCCGCAACCACTCGCGCCGCTGGTGCGCGATGGCGGACTGCGGCGCCCGCGTGAAAGCTCGCCGCCTCACGGTCAAACGCCGGGGCAGACAGCTACCACCAAAATGAGTTACGATGGGAGCATGCCGATGGCCCGCATTCGATGTGACTTCTTCTCCGACGCCCTCGGGTTCGCCACGTCGGCGACCGTTCTCCTGCCCAAACCGGCATCCTCCGACCGGCCGGCCGAGCTCCCGACGCTCTACCTGCTGCACGGACTCAGCGACGACGACACGGCGTGGACCCGGTTCACAGCACTGGAGAGCTACGCCGCAGAGATGCGGCTCGCCATCGTCATGCCCCAGGTCCAGCGCAGCTTCTACACCGACGAGGTCTGGGGCCGTCCATATTGGACGTTCATCGCCGAGGAGCTGCCACGCACGGCCCGCGCCCTGTTCCGCCTCTCCGACGATCCCGCCAAGACGTTCGTGGCCGGACTCTCCATGGGTGGATACGGCGCGTTCAAGCTCGCACTGCGCCACCCCGACCGGTTCGGTGCCGCCGCAAGCCTGTCAGGCGTCCTGGACATCGCCACCCGCGCCCGCGAAATGCTCGCACCCGACGACCCGAAGATGTGGGACCGCATCTTCGGCGACCCGCCCATCATCGAGGGCACCGACAACGACCTGCTGCACCTGCTCAAGACCGTGCAAAATCCTCCGCGGTTGTACTCCACGTGCGGCACCGAAGACCACCTGTACTCCTCCAACCTGCGATTCCGCGACGCCTGCGCGGAGCACGGCGTCCCGCTGAAGACCGACTTCTCCCCCGGCGACCACGACTGGCAGTTCTGGGACGCGAAGATCCGCGACGTACTCGCCTGGCTGCCATTGCCATGATTCCGTTGCCTCTCAGCCCGCTTGAGTGAGCGCACGATCGATAGTCCTGCCTGGCGGCGGGACGGCTCCGGTCTGACCGACTGGCGTCGTGCCGGGTTGACGCTTTACGGCTACCTGCCCGCGTACGCGGGTCTTCTGGTCGGCTCCACGTCCAGTCACCGGGCCACTCCCGGCGGTGTCGAACTCGGCCGCGAGTGCGGCCAGGTTGAGCGCGGCGTTGCGGTCTCGATCGATGCCCAGACCGCACGCCTCGCATTCGTATTCACGCTCGTGCAGGGCCAGCTCGGTTCTCACCGTGCCGCAGCCCGAGCAGGCCTTGGAGGACGGATACCAGCGGTCGGCAACCAGCAGCCACCCGCCGTTCCATCCGGTCTTGTACGCCAACTGGCGGCGGATCTCGGCGAACCCGGCGTCGGCGATGTGCCGGGCCAGCTCGCGGTTGGCGAGCATGCCGGTGATGTTGAGGTCTTCGACCACGATCGTGCCGTGCTCGGCAGCCACGCGGGTGGTGAGTTTGTGCAGCTCCTCGCGGCGCAGATGGCCCACCCGGGCGTGCGCGCGGCCGAGCCGGAAGCGGCCCGTTCCCAGCGTTTCGAGGCGCGGCGGCTGGTACGTCGGTCCGGGCCCGTCTTACGCGACAGCGCCCCGCCGATCGAGCGTATCCGCTGCTGCGCTGCTATCAGGTGACGCGGGTTGTCGATCAGTCGCCGGTCGACAGCACCGCAAGGTGCTTGATCCCGACGTCGACACCGACCACGCTGCCCGGTCGGGCGGGTGTGCGTTCGGTCCGCTCGACCTCGACGGTGAACGACACGTGCCGGCGTCCGCCGTCGCGGCGCACAGTGGCGGATACGATCCGCGCGCTGCTGTTGTCGAGACGGCGAGCGAGCTTGCGGGCGGACTCGTCAGCCTCAGCCGGACCAGCCGGGGCAGCACCACGTGCATCCCGTCGGGCTCGGCCCGGATCGCCCCGGTCGTGAACCGCACGCTGGGTGTGGTGCGACGGCGAGACGTGAACCGCGGGAACCCGACCGGCCGCCCCGCACGTGTGCCGGCTCTCCGGCTCAGGCGGGCGCACGCTTCAGGGCCTCGTGTGCGGCGGTCACATGGACGGCGTCGAGGTTGGTCATGATGCGCTCCGCCTGCGGGCCGGGGCGAGTCACGCCTCTTGCGCCCCTATTCCGTTAGTCACTACTATCGTTAGTGATGACTAACGTATCCGTGATGCTGGAGACCCTGGCGGAGCCCATGCGGCGCACGATCCTGGAACGGCTGACGCTCGGGCCGGCCTCGGTTACCGAGATTTCCCGGGATCTGCCGATCTCCCGCTCGGCGGTGTCGCAGCACCTACAGCTCCTCAAGGGCGTCGGCCTGGTCCTCGACCGGGCCGAGGGAACCAGGCGGGTCTACCGCGTGGACCCCGACGCGGTAGCCGAGATACGTGCCTACTTCGATGCATTCTGGCGCCGGTCCCTGACCGCCTTCCGGGATGCCGCCGGACGCCCGGAGAGCAGCCAATGACCATGGACAGCCGCATCGACGACACCACCGTGCGCGTCGCCACCGACGTCGACGTACCGATCGGACGTGCCTTTCACGTGTTCACCGCCGAGATCGGCACCTGGTGGGACAAGGACAAACACATCCTGCCGGCCCCCCTCGCCAAGATGGAGTTCCAGCCGTACGTCGGCGGGCACATCATCGACCGCGGCACCGACGGCAGCGAATGCCGATGGGCCCGGGTGCTGGCCTACGAGCCGCCTTTCCGGGTCTGCTTCAGCTGGGACATCACCCCGCACTGGCAGCTCGAGACCGATCCGGCCAAGGCCAGCGAGATCGAGATCGTCTTCACCGCCCTCGCCCCGGACCGGACCCGGGTCGTGCTCACCCACCGCCACCTCGACCGGCACGGCGAGGGCTGGCAGGGCATGCGCGACGCCGTGGCCGGCGGCTGGTCGCTGGACGGCTTCGCGGGCCGCATCGACGCCGCCAACGCGGCGGCGGGCCGGCCGCTCGTCTTCCCGACCGACGACGCCATGCGCGGCCGGCTGCAGAAGACCGCCGCCTACACGCCCATTCTGCTGCACGCCACCGACAGATGCGTCCGCCCGGACGTCGACCCGATCATCTGGGAGCACGGCCGCCGCAACATGGCCCTCGTTGACGCCGGCCTGCTCGCCGTCGTCGTCCCCGTCATCGACGAGACCGCCCTCAGCGGCATCGGCATCTTCGCCGCCGACACCGACACCGTGCGGGCCATCATGGACGACGACCCCGGCGTCCGCGCCGGCATCTTCACCTACGAAGTCCATACCGGACGGGGATTTCCCGGCGCGGCACTGCCTTGAACCGGCAGCACCGCAACGAGGACGGCACCAGAGCACGTCCCGAGGCCGTGACCGCCCGGCCGGCCGCGGGGCTGGGCGAGCGCGGGCTGGGAGGTCATGTACGGACGGCTGCGGTCCTCGACGTGTGTTGCCGTGAACTTGGCACAGGCCGGCGAGCCGGCCGGCACTCGCCTCAGCGTCGTGCGACGACGGCGGTCACGAGATGGGTGCGTCCGGGTTGGGGGCCGCCGGGTTGGGCGGGTAGCCGGCCGTAGTTCGCGTCCGGTGCTCCAGGCGTGGAGATGTGGTCGGCTCGCCAGCCGCCGGCGTGGAGCAGTGCCGCCGGCTCGTCGGTGCCGAACGGTGGCGGGACGCCGTTGCGGTCGCACCAGTCCCGGTAGCCCTGCATGGCCGGGGAGTCGAGGCCCGTCGTGCCGGTGATGTCGGCCGCGACGATGCTGGCGGGTCCGCATAGTGCCGCGGCGGTGTGCAGCATGGCAACGATCATCGGTTCGGTCAGGTAGAAGAACAGGCCCTCGGCGAGCCAGAGGGTGCGGGCCGTCGGGTCCAGGCCGGCTTGCCGCAGCGGCGGGGCCCAGTCGCCGCCCAAGTCGGCGATAGCGGTGTGGCGTCGGCATCGCGGGGCATGCCCGGCGAGGAGCGGCTCCTTGTGCTGGAAGATCTCGCGGCGGTCCACCTCGTACCAGTCGACGTCGGCCGGCAGGTCGAGCCGGTGCGGCCGGGTGTCCAGGCCGGCGCCGAGCAGGACGATCTGGCGGATACCCGCGGCCGCGCTCGTCATCGTGAGGTCGTCGAACCACCGGACCCGCACCGGAATGAACGCGTTCTCCCCGCCGCCTGCGCGTTCCGACGCGGCCATGATGGCGTGGCCGTGAGCACCGGCCAGATGCTGCGCGAAGGGATCGGTGAACAGCGCGTCACCGCGTCCGGTCTCGCGGGCTCGCACCGCGGCGATCCAGAAGGCACTCGAGGAGGTCACGGCCGGAGTCTATTGAGGTCCCGGCACCGTCGGCTTCGTGACGACCCGGCCGATGCCGGCCGTCCGGGCTCATTGCCTGTCCGGCGGGACCCAGCCTGTGCGTGCTGCTTCCGTGGCCAGAGTTCCGGGGCGGTACAGCGTGTTCAGCAAGCGCTTGTCCAGGACCTCGGGGTGACGCGCGACGAAGGCGTCGAACGGCTCGGGCTCGGCGGGCATGCGGGCGGCGATGAGTTCGACCCAGGCCCGGCTCATCGTCGCGTGGTACTTCCTCGGCTGGCCCGCGTACCGCGCCGTCTCTTGAATTCCGGCGCTTACCAGGTCGACGGCCGCTGAGGCACCGACCTCGCCGATCGCCAACCACGTCAGGTACACGTGGTCCCGATGGGCGAAACGGCCGCCGGAGGCGGTGGTCACCACGGCGAACAGCGCGTCGAACGTCATGCGGCACCGTCCGACAGCGCTTGCAGTACCACCGCGAAATCAGCCGCAGCCGAGGACGGCAGCGAGCTCAGGGCCCGCCGCTCCAGTGACGTCATCGCGTCCAGGACCCTGGTGGCCGCCGTGGTGCCCGCGGGAGTCAGACGCAGGACGACGGTGCGGCGGTCGCGGGCGTGTGGCTCGCGGGTGAGCAGGTCGCGCTGCTCCAGGCGGTCGACGATGCCGGTGAGGGTGGTGGGGCGGACCCCGGCGGCGGCGCCGAGCTCCGACACCGTGCCGGCGCCGTCCGGGAAGACCGCCAGGTTGGCCAGGGCGTTGAGCTCCGACGGGGAGAGCCGCAGGTCGGCCAGGACGGTCGTCAGGTGGTGGAGGGTCACGTGGGTCGCGCGCTGCAGGTCGAGCAACAGAGGTACCACGGATTCGTAATATACGAGATCGTACTAAAGAACGGTAGTGTAAATCTCGAACGCCCCCGTGCGACGAGCCCTCTTCGCGGCGTACATCGCGCTGTCGGCCTGCCGCAACAGCTCGTCGGGGAGCGAGGCCTCGTTCGACATGGCGACGCCGACGCTGGCGCTGGCCGGGAGCCGGTGGCCGCCGACGACGATCGGGGTGCCGATCGCCTCGACCACCCGCTCGGCCACCGTCGCGGCCGCGGCCAGGTCCGGCAGGTCCTCGAGCACCACCACGAACTCGTCGCCGCCGAGCCGGCCGACGGTGTCCTCGAGGCGCACGCAGTGGGTGAGCCGGCCCGCGACCGCGCGCAGGAGCTCGTCGCCGGCCTCGTGACCGAGCGTGTCGTTGATCGGCTTGAAGCCGTTGAGGTCGATCAGCAGGACACCGACGCGGCGGTTGGTGCGGCGGGCGCGGGCCAGGGCCTGGGTCAGCCGCTCGCCGATGAGGGCCCGGTTGCCCAGGCCGGTGAGCGGGTCGTGCAGCGCGCGCACGGTCAGCTCGGCCGTCAGCGCCGCCCCGTCCAGGGCCAGCGCGACCTGGGTGCGCAGGGTTTCCAGGGCCCGGCGCAGGTCGGCGTGCAAGGTGCGCTCCGACGTGGTGGCCAGCACGCCGAAGAAGCGGCCGTTCACGACCAGCGGCAGGATCAGGGCGGTGCGCCCGGACGCCACCCCGGGCACGCCCAGCTCCGCGATCGAGCCGACGCCGAGCACCTCGCCGGACTGCATGAGCGTGCGCAGCGCCGGTGGCGGGGACAGGCGGCGGCCGACCAGGCCCGTGTCGGTACCGTCGAGATCCGTTCCGGCGGCGGCCGTGACGACCAGCTCGTCGACGTCGGGGACGAGCACCACGGCGAGCGCGTCGGGCGTGTCGGCCAGCAGCGCCGCCGCGCCCTCGACGGCGAGCTCGTGGACGGCCGTGGTGTCGGGCGCGGTCAGCAGGCCGGTGCCGATGTCGGCCAGGATCTGATCGCGGACCATCGATTTGCGCAGCGCTGCGAGTGTGCCGTCCAAACGCTGCAAAGTCCGCGTGTGTACTTTCAGTGCGAACGCCTGCCGCCCGAGTACCACGCCGTTGAGCAGCAGCGCCGCGACCGGGACGATCCACCCGGGTGAGCCGTGCGGGTTGCCCCAGGTGGCCAGCAACACGCTGTCGACGACACCCACGGCCACCAGGGACACCCATGTGAACAGGCGGCCGTTGAAGCTCACGGCGTCTTATCGGCCCGCCCGTGTGCTCAACTGAGCAAACTCACCTGCCGATGGAAGAACGTGGCAGCGGACACGGCAACGCGGCGGGCACTCCTGGCGGTCGTCGCCTGCCTGCTCGCCGCCGTGGCGTGGACGGGTCTCTACGCCGGGGGCGTCGCGGCCCCGATGTGGATCGTATGCGTGCTGTGCCCGCTCGGCCTGGCGTTCTCGGCGCTCGCCGGCTGGCTGACCGGTGACGCGCCCGGGATCGCCGGCAGTGCCCGCCGCTTCTGGCGCCGGCTCGGGATCGGCAGCGCGTGGGTCACCGTCGGTACCGCGATCATGACCCCGGCCCGGATGAACCCGGACGCCGCGTGGGCGCCGCGGCTGCTGCAGATCGCCTCGCCGCTGCTCGTCGCCGGCATCTTCGTCACGCTGTACGCCCTGCTGCGCCTGCCCGTGCACGCCCGCACCCGGGCCGAGTGGGCCCGCCTGGCCCTGGACGGCCTGACCGTCCTGATCACCACGGCCCTGTTCCTGTGGCACCTCGCGCTGCGCCCGGTGGCCGAGCACAACGGCGACCTGCGGGTCGTCATCGGGCTGTCGATCGTCGGCACGGCCCTGCTCATCACCCTGGCCGCCGTGTTGAAGGTCGTGATGCTCGGCAGCGGTACCGTCAGCCGCCGCTCGATGGCCCTGCTCGCCACCACCCTCGTCGTCGGCGGGTTCAGCTCCGCGGTGTCGCCGCTGATCGCCGAGCGCCCCCAGTGGGCCGGGGTCCAGCCGGTGCTGAACCTGATCTCGGCCCTGATCGTGGCGTGCGCGGCCCGGGCCCAGTGGCGCCCGGCCGAGCTGCGGAGCCCGGTCCGGCCGCCGCGCGCGTACAGCAAGCTGCCGTACTTCGCCGTCGGGGGCACGCTGGTGCTGCTGGCGTTCGTCGCGTACACCGACCACCGCGACATCGCCGCCGTGGCCTCCGGCGCGATCGCGGTCAGCGCCGTCGTCGGCGTCCGCCAGCTGGTCGCCCTCCGCGACAACCAGCGCCTGCTCGCCGAGGTCCGCACCCACGAGCGGCGGATGCGCCACCAGGCCACCCACGATGCGTTGACCGGCCTGGTCAACCGGGCCCACTTCACCGAGCTGCTCGGCTCCGCCCTGGACCGGCCGGCCCCGACCGCCGTGCTGCTCATCGACCTGGACGACTTCAAGTTCATCAATGACACGCTCGGGCACGCCGTCGGCGACGAGGTCCTGACCACCGTCGCCGACCGGCTGCGGGCCGCCGTCCGCCACGACGACGTGATCGCCCGCCTCGGCGGCGACGAGTTCGCGGCGATACTGCACGACGTGACCGCCGAGGCCGGGGTCCGGGTCGCCGAGCGCATCCGGGACACCCTCGCCGGCTCGGTGCGGGCGGCCGGGCACGAACTGCTGGTGCGGGCCTCGGTCGGGGTGGCCACCTCCGACCCCGGCGACGACGTCGACACCCTGCTGCGCAACGCCGACCTCGCCATGTACGCGGCCAAGGACCGCGGCAAGGGCGGCCACTTCGTCTACGTCCCGGGCATGACGACCCGCATGGTCGCCCACGCCGAGCTCGGCGCGCGGCTGCGGGACGCGATCGATGCCGGGCAGCTCTACCTGGAGTACCAGCCGATCGTCCGCCTCGACGACGGGCGCACCGTCGGCACCGAGGCGCTCGTGCGCTGGCGCCACCCGGAGCTCGGGACCATCCCGCCGGGCGACTTCATCCCGGCCGCGGAGCAGACCGGGCTGGTCGTGCCGCTCGGCCGGTTCGTCATGCGGGAGGCCTGCGCCCAGCAGGCCCGGTGGCAGCGCGAGCTCGGCGCCGCCGCGCCGTCCTACGTCTCCGTCAACGTCGCCGGCCGCCAGCTCACCGACGCCGACTTCGTCACCGACGTGCTCAGCGCCCTCGCCGACGCCGACCTGGCCCCGGTCCACCTCACGATCGAGGTGACGGAGACCGCGGTGGTCGACGCGGCCGCGATCGCCACGCTGCAGGAGCTGCGCGAGCGCCGCATCCGCATCGCGCTGGACGACTTCGGCACGGCCGCGTCGTCGCTGGGCCTGTTGCTGACCTGCCCGGTGACGACGCTGAAGCTGGACCGCTCGTTCGTCGACGCGATCACCACCGTGGCCCGGCAGGAGGCGGTGGCCACGGCCGTGATCCGGATGGCTCAGGCGCTGGATCTGAGCACGGTCGCGGAAGGCATCGAGACCGAGCCGCAGGCGCGGATGCTGCGCCACTTGGGGTACACCTTCGGGCAGGGCTTTTTGTTCTCCCGGCCCCTCGCCCCGGACGCCCTGGCGGCGCACGCCACGTCCCCGGCCCCGGCCTTCGCCGGGCTCGCCGTGCGGCACTAACCGCCGACGGCGGCGACCTGCTTCACGTGCCGCAGCGCGGGCACCGACTCGAGCCGCTCAACGCCCGGCAGCGGCCCGATCCGATGGGTCACGTAGCCGTACAGGTCGGCCATGTTGTCGCAGATGACGATGGCCACGAGGTTCGTCTCGCCGGTCGTCGCGGCCGCGAACACCACCTCCGGGTGCCGGGTCAGCTCCGCCCCGACCGCGGCCAGGTGCGCCGGCGTCACCGTCAGCCACAGCACGAACCGCGCCTTGAAGCCCATCGTGGCCGGGTCGAGCTCGACGTCGAAGAAGACCGCGCTGGTCGCCCGCAGGTGATCCAGGCGCCGCCGGACCGTCGACTCCGACCAGCCGGTGGCCGCGGCCAGCTGCGGGTAGCCCAGCCGGCCGTCGCGGTTGAGCGCGGCCAGCAGCGGGCCGTCCTCGGCGGCCAGCTCGGGCGGCGTGTCGAGCCGGGACGGCCGGTAGCGCAGCCGCTCGGACTGCTCGACGGTGAGGGTGCTGGCGCGGGCCTCGCCGCCGACCGGGCCGCCGGCGAAGTGGTGCATGAGGCAGTGCGCGCGGACCGACACGAGCCGCGGGGTGCGCGGAAGCTTCTGCAGCAGCAGGGCCTCGCGGTCGGCCGTGCCCGGGTTCTGCACCATGCACGTGATCTCCGTGCCGCCCGAGCCGAGCGTGACCCAGGTGGTGTCGGGCCGGCGGGCCAGGGCGTCGGCGATCGCGCCCGCGCTGTCCGGCGCGGTCTGCAGCCGGATCATCCACATGTCGTAGCCGAGCCGGACCCCGTCGGGGAGGGCGGCGACCCGCACACCCGCGTCGTGCAGCCGCCGATAACGCCGGGCCACCGTCTGGTCGGAAACGCCGAGAACTTCGGCGAGGGTACTGAACGACACCCGCCCGTCCAGCCGGAGCGCGTCGATGACCTGGCGGTCCAGCATGTCGAATTCCACCACTACACGGTAGCGCATGTCGAGATCCGCTAGGTGCGGCCACTTTCATATGAGGAAGCGGGCGCAGCCGGGAATCTACACGGCATGCGTAAATGGTCTGCCCTGACTGCCGTGTCCATCGGCACGTTCATGTTGCTCGTCGACGTCACGATCGTGACCGTCGCCCTGCCCGCCGTCTCCCGCGACCTCGGCGCGTCGCTGGGCGGGCTGCAGTGGGTCCTCGACGGCTATGCCCTCGCCCTGGCCGCGGTCCTGCTCGCCTCCGGCGCCCTCGCCGACGGCCACGGACGGCGGAAGGTGTACCTCGGCGGCACCGTCGTGTTCGCCCTCGCCTCCCTGCTGTGCGCGGCCGCCCCGAACGCCGGCCTGCTCATCGCGGCCCGGTTCCTGCAGGGCCTCGGCGGCGCGGCGATGCTCGCCACCACCGTCGCCATCCTCAGCGTCGCCTACACCGGCCGCGACCGCGGTGTCGCGTTCGGTGTCTGGGGCGCGGTCAACGGCGCCGCCGCCGCGGCCGGCCCGATCGCCGGCGGCCTGCTCACCGAACACCTCGGCTGGCGCTGGATCTTCCTCGTCAACCTGCCGGTGAGCCTCCTGGCCATCTGGTTCACCGTCCGCGGCGTCACCGAGTCCCGCGGCCGCAGCGACGCCCGCCTCGACCTCCCCGGCACCGTCACCTTCACCCTCAGCGCCGCCGCCGTCACGTTCGCCCTGATCCGCGGCGGCGACACCGGCTGGGCCGCCCCGAGCACCCTGGCCGCGTTCGCGGTCTCGGCCGTGGCCCTGGTCGCGTTCATCGTCCTCGAACGCCGCACCGACCACCCGATGCTCGACCTGCACCTGTTCGCGAAACCCTCGTTCAGCGTCCTCATGCTCGCGGGCCTCCTGGCCCAGGCGTCCGCGTTCGCGTACCTGCCGTTCACCACCGTCTGGCTGCAGCAGTTCCTGGGCCGGGGCCCCGTCGACGCCGGCCTCCTCGGCGCCCTGCCGATGAGCGCGGCCTCCTTCGTCGGCGGCGCGTTCGCGGGCCGCTTCCTGCAGCGCGTGTCCCCGCGCTGGACGATCGGCCTGGGCATGCTGCTCATCGGCGCGGGCGCGCTCCTGCAGGCGAGGCTGACCCCTTCGTCGACGGGAACGGCTCTGATCCCGGGCCTGATCGTCGTCGGCCTGGGCGTGGCCGCGGTCCTGCCGACCATGGCCTCAGCCGCCCTGGCCACCGTCCCCCACGAGCGCAGCGGCATGGCCGGCGGCGCGCTGAACACGTTCCGGCAGCTCGGTTTCGCCCTCGGGGTGGCCGTGTTCGGCTCCATCTTCGCCAACCGCCTCGAGTCCCACCACGCCCCGACGGACGCGGTGAACCACGTGGTCGCCATCGCCGGCTTCGTCGCTCTGGCCACGGGCGTGCTCGTGCTCCTGGTGGTCCGCGCCGCTCGCCCCGCCTGGGAAACCCAGAAGCCGGCCACCGAGCCTGTGGCCGAGCCCGTATAACGCTGGCCCCACCCCCGGTTGAAGGGGCACCGCATCTATGTAGTCTGGCCGCGGTTCGTCAGTTGCGGTCCGCGAATCAACCGGCGGGTTCGTCGTGGTCGTCATTCGGTGGTAGCGGGGCGCGGGCCTACGGCGGAGAAGCAACGTTCATGTGCGCGGGCGGGGCGGTCACCGGGCCCCCACGTGGCGTAACGCGGAGCGTGCGGGTTGCCGGGACCATAATGGCTGGATGGACGTCACCTGGTGGGGGCATGCGACCGTGGCCATCCGCGAGCGCGGGGTCACGATCCTGACCGATCCGGTGCTGCGGGACCGGCTCGCGCACCTGCACCGGCGGCGGGGGCCGCGGCCGCGGCTCGACCGGGCGCCGGATGCGGTTGTCGTGTCGCACCTGCACGCCGACCACTGTGACCTGCCGTCGCTGCGGACAATGCCCCCTTCGACGCGGCTGATCGTGCCGCACGGGGCGGCCGGGTTTCTGCGGCGGCGGCTCGGGGAGCGGGACTTCGTCGAGCTCAAAGCCGGGCAGGAGACGCGGGTCGGGGAGGTGACGGTCCGGGCGGCGCCGGCCGCGCACGACGGGGGGCGGACGCCGAAGTCGCGGGTCCGGGCGGTCGCGCTCGGCTATGTGGTCAGCGGCGACAAGTCGGCCTGGTTCGGTGGCGACACGGGGCTGTTCGACGAGATGAAGGAGCTCGGGCCGGTGGATCTGGCGCTGGTGCCGGTCTGGGGCTGGGGCTGGACCCTCGGGCCCGGGCACCTCGACCCCGCGCGGGCGGCCGAGGCCATGCGGCTGGTCGAGCCCGGGCAGGCGGTACCGATCCACTGGGGCACGCTCTGGCCGATCGGCTGCAAGCGGATACAACCGGACCGGTTCGAGCGGCCCGGGGCCGAGTTCGCGGAGTACACCAGGAGCGCGGCCCCGCAGACGGACGTGCGCGTGCTCGCGCCCGGCGAGAGTCTCGCACTTTGATCACCTTCGGCGGGCTGGTGGCCGCGGTCGCGATCATGTTCGGGGTCGTGGCCGTCGGGTCGATCCTGCCGGTCCTGCCGACCGGGGCGGCGGTGAGCGCGACCGCGGTCCTCGGCGCGCATTACAGTCCCCTGGCGGTGCCGGTGGTGATCGCGGTCGGCGGGCTCGGGGCCTACCTCGGCGATGCCGTCACGTTCGCGATCTGCCGGGCCGGCGGGGAGGCGCTGACCCGGCGGCTGCGGCTGCTGCGCACGGAGTGGAAGCTGGCCGAGACGGTGCGGGAGCGGCTGCGGCGACGGCCGGTGTCGGCGTTACTGGTGTCCCGGCTGGTGCCCGGCGGCCGGATTCCGGTGCTGCTGGCGGCCGCGATCGTCGGGCTTTCGTGGCGTACCTTCATCGTCTCCAACGTCGCCGCGGCCCTGCTGTGGTCGGCCACCTACTCGGCGATCGGCCTGCTGAGCCGCAACGTCTTCCCGCAGCCGTGGCAGGGCGTGGTCTGCGCGATCGTGATCGTGCTGGTCGCCGGTCAGGTCGCGAGCTGGGTCGAGAAGAAGCGCACCAAGAAAGCGAGCGCGGAGGTCACGCCGTAGCCTCGATGTAGATGGTCTCGTCGTTGCGCAGCACCTGATCGAGGTCGGCCACGTCGGGGAGGGCGCCCTCGCGATACGCCCGCACCGTGATCCCGTCCTCGGCGAATCCGGCCGTCGTGAGCGCGTAGGTGAGCTCCTCGCGGTCGTAGAGCCACGCGTGCCCATATACGTAGAACAGCTGGTTGAACATGAACGCGCCGCGGGCCGGCATGGCGGGGGCGACGCCGGTGAGGGCCCGGTTCATGCGGCGGCGGTGCTTGCCGAAGAAGCCGTCGCCGTTGACGTAGCTCTCGCAGTACACCCGCAGATCCGGCGTGGTGAGGCGCAGGAGGCCGCCGGGGCGCAGGACCCGCTTGACCTCGGTCAGCCAGGCGATCCCGGCGCGCAGGGTCACGTGCTCGATGAGATGCTCGGCGTAGACCCAGCCGGCGGTGTCGTCGGCGATCGGCAGCGGCCCGGTGATGTCCAGCTCGGTGAAGACGGACGCGCCGTCCACCCGGTACACCTGCCGGCTCTGGCTTGTCGTCCCGTCCTCGGCGGTGAGGGAGACGAGGTCGGTGCCGAGCGCCTGCGGGTGGTTGGTCTTGAACGCCGCGAACTCGATGCCGGTCAGGCCGAGCTGGTCGAAGTGGCCGCGGTCCAGTGTCTCGAACGCGAGCAGCGGCTCCAGCTTCGCGACGCGGGCCAGGTCCTCGGTGAACGAGTCGACCGTGGCGGCCAGCTCCTGCGGATCTTCCCAATTCCAGGGGCGTAACGCGGCCTCAGACATGCGTGCATCTAAACACCTCGAACTTTGGCCGACAAGGGAAGGTCTTTGTCGTGGGCCGGCGGCACCGGCATGGGCGCCCGGAGGCCGAGTGCTTCGAGCCAAGCCACAAGCTGCAGGTGTACTGCGACCGCTCCCGGCGGCGGCGCGGCGCGCAACGGCCACTCAGCCGGATACACCAGGATCGCCTCGGTCTGCCAGCCGCCGATGCCGCCGTGCGAGCCGACGAGTTCCTCGAACGCGGCGACCTCGTCGGTGCCGGCGTCGACCCGGCTGACGACGACGAGGTCGCCGACGTGCGCCATCTCCTGGTGGGCCCGCAGGTCGGCGGCGGCGTGCGGGCCGTAGGGCAGCAGCGGGTCGTCGCCCTCGACCTCGCCGTCGCGCAGGAAGTGCTTGCCGCCGGCCCCGATCGCGACCGGCCCGTCGGGGGTGGCGACGACGACCAGGCCGATGCCGGCGTGCTTGGCCAGGCCCTCGATCAGCCCGGGGCGCAGCGCCTCGACGTCGGTGAGCAGCGCGCGGCCGGGGACGCCGGTGAGGTACAGCATGGCGAGGTTGCCGGAGGCGATCGTGACCACCTCGCCGCGCGGGCCGTGCGTTATCGGCCCGCACGAGCGGGTCTGGTGCGACACCCCGGCCAGCAGGGTGTTGGCCCGGCCCCACTCCTCGTCGTTGGGGCCGGGGGTGGCGGAGGCGATGTTGTTGCCGGAGAGGTCGGCGACGAGTTGTTCCAGGGTCACGCCGTAGCGCTGGCTGAACGTGGCGCCCTGGCTCTGCCCGTGGTCGGAGAGCACCACGATCCGGTAGTCGCGGCCGGCGACCCGGGCCAGCTTGTGCAGCGTGCCGAGGACCCGGTCGAGGCCCTCGAGGGTCTGCAGGGCCTCCGGGCGCAGCGGGCCGGCGTGGTGGGCGACCTCGTCGTAGTCGACGAAGTCGCAGTAGATGACCGGGGCGCCGCGGCTCATCTGCTCCGCGATCAGTGAAACGTTCAGGTCCCGCAGCAGCACGTTGGTGACGGCGCGCAGGGCGACGTAGGCGGCGGTGCGGGGCACCCGCGGATACACGTTGCGGAACCGCTGCCGCCGCGCCTGCTGGATCTCCTTGAGCATCTCGCCGACGGACAGCACCAGCGCCCGGGCGAAGCCGTAGGGGCTGGCCACGAACGCGAGGTAGCCGCGGGCCGAGCGGCCCGGCAGCGCGGCGTTGCTGAACGTGAGCAGGCTGGTCGGGGCGTCGCCGGAGAAGACGTTGCTGATGCTGACGCCGCCGTCGGCGAGCAGGCCCCGGCCGGTGGTGATGCGGGCCTCGATGTCGGCGGCGTCGCGGGGCCGGTTGGTGACGACGAGGCGGGCCTCGTCCTTCTCGTACCAGCGGAACGCCGGGATCTGCGCGAAGTCCCCGTGCATGATCCCGGCCTGGCTGGCCGGGGTGGTGGCCGGCAGGCCGGTGTGCCAGGCCTGCATCGCGTGGGTGCCGGTGCGCACCCACTTGCCGAGGTTGGGCAGGTTGCCGGCCTTGACCGCCCAGGACAGCAGCGGCGCGGAGAGCCCGTCGAGCTGCACGATGAGCACGCCCGGCTCGGTGGCCGGGCGGCCGCGGTGCCGGCGGGCCATCTGGCGCAGTGCCTGGCCGAGGAACACGTCCTCGGAGCCGGCGTCGGCCAGCCAGTTGACGAGCGCGGTGAGCGCGGCCGCGAGCCAGGAGGCGATCCAGGCGTCGGTGAACGAGTCGACGCTGACACCGTCGGCGATGCGCAGCGCGGTGAACATGACGACGGCCTGGATGATCACCCCGACGGCCAGGACGCCGATCCCGCCGACGAGCACCGCGACGCCCAGCAGCACCAGCCGCATGACGGTGCCGATGGCGGCGAGCAGGACCGTGAGCTCGACCAGGGCCCAGGGTCCGCCGCTGGCCCGCACGCCGGGCAGCGCCCAGAACGTCACGGCGAGGACGGCGAAGCTGGTCACGCCCGAGCGCAGCAGCGACTTGCCCCACGCGACGGTGAGCCGCCAGTCCCGCAGCAACTGGATCGCGAAGCGTATCCGCGCAGCGACGACCCCCACGCCGCAAGATTACGTGGTGGGGGTCAGCACCGCCTCCACCGCCAGCCGGTACCGCTCGGCCGAGCGAACGGTCTCCTCGGCCGCCGCCCACCGTTCGCCGGGGTGGACGGGGCGCGGGGCGGACAGCACGTGGCGGAGCGCCGTCATCTCGGCGAGGTGCGCGTCGAGCAGCGAGAGCAAGTCGGGGTGCACACCTTGTTTATCCCACGTTCATCTGGGCGTAGTGACAGGTTCATTGCGAGAATGGCTCACATGGCCGCAAAGCTTGAAGTTGAACGAAAGTACGAACTGCCCGACGGCTTCGCCATGCCCGACCTCACCGGGGTCGGCGGCGTCGCGGCCGTCGGCGAGCCGGACGACCAGCGCCTCGACGCGGTCTACTACGACACCGCCGAGCTGCACCTGGCCCGCGGCCGGGTCACGCTGCGCCGCCGCACCGGCGGCAACGACGCCGGCTGGCACCTGAAGCGCCCCGCCGGCGGCGACCGCAGCGAGCTGCAGGTGCCCGCGAACAAGACCCAGCGCACCCCGCCCCGCGCCGTCGCCGACCAGGTCCGGGCCCTGACCCGCGGGGAGGCCCTCGCCCCCGTCGCCCGCATCCGCACCCACCGCGTCGAACGGGCCCTGCGCGCCGCCGACGGGCGCACCCTCGCCCTGCTCGCCGACGACACGGTCAGCACCGAGTCGCTGCGTAACGGCGGTGCCGCCCGCGAGTGGCACGAGCTCGAGGTCGAGCTCGTCGACGGCGACACCAAGGCCCTCGAACGCCTCGACGCCGCCCTGCGCAAGGCCGGCGCCAAACCGTCGAAGAGCGCCTCGAAGCTGCAGCAGGCCCTCGGGCCCGACTACCCCCTGGCCGAAAAGGCGCCTGACTCCGCCCTGGCGGCGTACCTCGCCGCCCAGCGCGACGCGCTCATCGAGCACGACCCCCAGGTCCGCGAGGGCGACGCCGAGGCCGTCCACAAGATGCGCGTCGCCACCCGGCGGCTGCGCTCGACCCTGCGCTCGTTCAGCGCGGAGCTCACCGGCGACCTCGACACCCTCCACGAGGAGGTCAAGTGGGTCACCGGACTGCTCGGCGGCGTCCGTGACACCGATGTGATGGGCGAGCGGCTCGACCACCTCATCCGTGCCGAGCCGCCGGAGCTGGTCCTCGGCCCGGTCGCGGCCCGGATCACGTCCCAGCTGGCGGCCCAGGCCGCCGAGGCCCGCCGGGCGCTCACCGCGGGCCTGGACAGTCCTCGCTACACGGCCCTGCTCAGCGACGTGGACGCGCTCGTCGGCCGCACCCGCCCCGCCCCGCGCAAACGGCTGATGCGGCGCGCGCACAAGGCGCTGCGGCGGGCCGACAGCCGGCTCGACGCCGCCACTTCCGACGTGGAGATGCACGAGTCCCGCAAGGCCTACAAGCGGGCCCGATACGCGGCCGAGCTGGTCACCCCGCTCGCCGGCAAGAAGGCCACCGCCCTCGCCGACCGGGTCACCGACCTGCAGGACACCCTCGGCACCCACCAGGACGCGACGGTCACCGGCGAGCTGCTCAAGGCCTACGGCATCAAGGCCTACGGCGCCGGCGAGAACGCGTTCACCTACGGCCTGCTGCACGCCCGCATCGACGAACAGGGCCGCCGCGCCCTCGAGGACCTGCCCCGGGTCCGCCGCCGGGCCCGCAAGGCGGCCCGGGCCCTCTACGGGTGAGGTGCGGGTGACACGGGTGCGGGGGTTCGATACTGTTCGAAGTCGTGCAGCTGCAGATCCACCTCGAGCCCATAGCCGGCGGTCCCGCATCCGACATCGATGAGCTGCTCAACCTCCAGCGCTGGCTGGTCGGCGAGCCCGGCATCGTCCAGTCCGAGGTCGGGCTGTCGACCGGCGCCGAGGAGGGGCAGCTGTCCGGCGCGGTCGAGATCATCAGCCTGGTCCTCGGCACCGGCCTGTCCGTCGCGCAGCTGCTGCTGGCCGTCTCCCAGTGGCGCAGCACCCGCCCCGCCGCCCCGGCCGTCATCCTGACCCGCATCGACCCCGACGGCACGTCGGTGCGCATCGAGTCCGCCGACCCGGCGGCCGTCGCCGCCGCGGCCCGGGCCCTCGACGGCTGAGCCGGGCGGCACCGTGGTGGAACTGGCCGACCCGCGGGCGTCGCGGGCAGTGCTCGTGGGCGGCGCGCGATACGCGACCCTGCCCGAAGTACCGGCGATCACCAGAAACCTCAACGGGCTCGCCGGGGTCCTCCAGGACCCCGACCTGTGGGGGCTCGCCCCCGAGCACTGCACGGTGCTGCACGACCCCGACGACGCCCGCGAGGTCTCCCGGGAACTGCGCCGGGCCGCGGAGGAGACCGCCCCCGAAGGGATGCTGGTCGTCTACTTCGCCGGGCACGGGCTCGTCGACCCGGTCGACGGCAGTCTCGTCCTTGGCCTGCGAGACACGGATCCGGCGGTACCGTATGAGGCCGGACTGCCGTTCGAGCACATCCGCCGCGCCGTCGCCGGCAGCCGCGCCCGGCGCCGCCTGGTCATCCTCGACTGCTGCTACGCCGGGCGGGCCGCCGGCCACCTGGCCGCCGGGGAGTCGGGCACCCAGGCCGTCGCCGACCAGGCCGGCAGCGACGACACGTGCCTGCTCGTCTCCGCGCCGCGCAACCGCACGGCCCAGGCCCCGCCCGGGGAGCCCTACACCGCGTTCACCGGCGAGCTCCTGCGCGTCCTGCGCGGCGGCCTGCCCGACCGGCCCACCCCCCTCGACGTGCGGACCGTCTGGCGCGAAGTCACCCTCCGGCTCCGCGAACGCGGCTTCGAACTGCCCGAACTGCGCTCCGCCGGCGACGAACTGGCCCTCGTCCACAACGCCGCCCGCCACCACCGCGACCTCGTCGGACGGATCGTCGTGGCCACCGCCGCCGTCGAGGACCGCGACCTGCGCCAGGCCGCCGTGCTGATCCTGCGCCACGACCGGGCCAAGGGCGCCGTCGGCGTGCGGATCAACCGGCCCACCGTCGACCCGCTGCCGGCCGACATCCCGCAAGGCTGGCGCCGGCTGCTGACCACCCCGGCGGTCCTCTTCGACGCCGGCCCGCTCAGCCGCTACGAAGGGTTCATCGCCCTGGCCCGGCTGCGCCCCGACGTCGAGCCGCCGCTGCGCTGGAGCCCCGTGCGGGACCGGCTCGGCGTCATCGCCCTGTCCGCCGACCCCCAGCCCCTCGCACCCGTCATCGCCGGGATGCGGCTGTTCTCCGGATACATCGGCTGGGGCCCCGACCAGCTGGAGGCCGACATCGACGGGGGCCTGCTCCTGCTCAGCGACGTCGACGTGCGCGAGGCGCTGTCCAGCCGCCCGCGCGACCTGTGGACCACCCTGCACGCCCGGGCGGCCGGAGAGTGACGGGGAGCGTGTCATGGAACTGCGCCTGATCGACGAGGTCGTGTCCGCGATCCGCCACGGCGGCACGGTGACCCTCATCCTCGGGGCCGGGATGACGATGCCGGCCGTACCAGGGCTGGACGAGCTCGTGGAACTGGCCGACCGCTACGCCGCCGGCCTCGGCGACGACGGCGAACTGACCCAGTCGCTGCGCCAGGCCCGGGAGTCGCTCGACCCGCACGCCCTGCCGATCGAGATCTACCTCGCGTACCGCCGCGTCTTCACCGCCCGCCGCTCCCCCGGCGAGTTCGACGTCGTCGCTCAGCAGGCCGTCCTCGCCGGCTACCGCACCCCCGACCTCAGCCTGTCGCCCCTGGCCACTCACGGCATCTGGCAGCGCGTCGACCTGCGCCTCGGCGAACGCGTCGAGAACAGCCTCGACTGGTGGGAGCTGCCGGCCGGGGTCCGCGCCGTCGGCCGGCTCCTCGCCGGGCGCCCCGACGAGTTCGGCAACAGCATCCTCACCACCAACTTCGACCCGCTCTTCGAGGTCGCCGTCCGCCAGACCGGCCGGCAGGCGGTCAGCGTCCCCGTCAACCCCGACGGCCGCCCCGACCGCCGCCCCGAAGGCGAAGGCGCCGTGCAGGTGTTCCACCTCCACGGGTTCTGGCGCCCGGTCAGCGACGAGGTCCGCTCGCCGCTGCTGCACGACCCGGCCCCCGACGCCGACGCCTCCGAGCCGACCTCGCGGGCCCTCGCCGAACTGATCACCGGCGACGTCGTGGTCGTCGTCGGATACAGCGGCTGGGACGACACCGTCGCCGGCGCCCTGCGCGCCGTCGCCGCCAACCGCCCCGTCCGCGTCCTGTGGGCCGTTCACGACGCCGCCCCGATCCGCCTGCCCGACCGCCTCGCCGGCCTCGTCGAGTTCTTCACCGACATCCACGGCGACGACCTGTTCACCGGCCTCGCCGACCGCCTCGAGATCCCCGCCGCGGGCCCCCGCGTCGACCCCCGGCGGCGGGTGCGCCACCTGGACTGGGAGCGCCAGCTGTTCTCCCAGCCCGGCAACACGGCCCCGGAAGGGGTACTGCCACTGCTCCGCCAGCTCGAACGCCGCTACGGCTGGGGCGTCGACTGGGCCGCCGACCCGCAGCGCCCGCGGCTGCTCTTCTGGCCGGTCCGCCTGCGCGCCCGGGCCAGCCTCATCAACGCCGTCCAGGCCCTGACCGCCGCGGCCCTGAGCGCCCGCGGCGTGCGCGTCGTCGTCTGCCTCGACGACTTCGGCGTCACCGACCGGGAGACGATCGGCGCCCAGTTCGCCGCCGACCTGACCCGCTGGATGCGCCGCGTCGACCCGGCCGCCGCCCCGCAGGTCGCCTCCCTGCAGGACTACGTCGCCACCGCCCAGGTCTCCCTGGAACGCCCCACCGACCCGTGGTCCGTCGCCCGCGTCTTCTACGGCGAACGCAACCCGTCCCTCTACAGCGTCCTCGCCGCGATCAAGGTCGTCCCGCACCTGGCCCTGCACGACCTGGAACGCAACGCCGGCGCCATCGTCCAGACCCTGCTCAGCAAGGACGCCAACCGCCTCCTCACCCCCCTGACCACCTGGTCCTACCTGCACTCCCTGCTCGAACACGAACCCGCCGCCGAGGTGATGGCCTACGCCGGCAGCGACGAGCGGCTGCTGTGGGAGCAGTTCCGCGAACACTTCGGCCTCGGCGGCACCCTGCTGTTCAACCCGTACATCAAGCACCTGACCAACGAGTCCCGGATGGTCCGCTGGACCAGCGCCGACGAACTACGCGCCTACCTCTCCTCCACCCGCGGCCTGCCCGGCTGGGGCGAGGAGGGAGGCTATGTGCACTGGCTGGTGCAGAATGCGCTGCTGCTCCCCCGATACTTGACCGGCGAGGCGTTTCCCGAGGTCGGCGGCTTCCACCTGGACTCGTGGTCGGCGTTCGCGGCCGCCCTGGACAGCGGCCTCCCGGTCCTGGATCTGCTGGCGTCGGACGTCTCAGCTTTCTATCTCGGCTGACCTGACGCGGCCCGACCACTACCGCCATGCCGGGCCGCCGCGCACGACGACACCGCCTTCGGACACTCGGCCGGCGGCGACATGTCGGGCGCTCCACATCACGACACCGCGCTCACACACCCATCCGGACGACGACATGTCGGGCGCTCCGCGCCGCGACATGTCGGATTTATCGCCCGACGGGGTATTTTTGTCCCGGATACTCTCTGCGTATTTCGGGTGCTTTGTCCGGCTCCGGTTTTTGGCGCTCGCCGAGTTGGCGCAGGACAGGTAGCGTTTAGGGCATGACCGTGGGGGTCCTGTCGACGAGCGGCATCGACCGCTGCGTCTCGTTATTGGGCGAAGAGCTGACCGCATACATCGCCGGCGCCGGCACCGTGCGCGAGTTCCGCCTGTGGCGTGCCGACCGCCGCCGCTGGTCCGACTTCGGCACCCGCCTCCAGGGCGCCGTCGAGGTGGCCGACACCTTCGCCCGCGCCAACCGCCTGGGCGCCGCCGCCGGCTGGCTCCGCGAGGTAGGCGCCGCCGGCATCGCCGGCCGCAGCCCCGCCCGCCTCCTACGCGAAGCGACGGGCGACACCTTCAAGCGCGTGCAGGAAGCCGCCGAGCGTTTCACCAAGCGGTAACCGCCCCGCCCTCTCATAGCCGCCGGTCGAAGTTGTATATCTGAGGCCTGGGTTCTCGGATATCAACTCCACCGCACCATGAGTAGGGATGCGCCGTGGGTGCCACGCTGCTGCTAGAACGCTACGATGTCGCCGCCCTGCTGGACCGCCTGACCGCCGACTTCCGGTCCGGCCACCCCCCAGCCGGCCGCCCATACCGCCACGTCAACGGCTTCACCAAAATCGTCGCCGCCGAGCACGACGACGGCAGCCGCCTGACCCTGCACTACTGGCCGGCCGACCCACCCCAACGCCAACACATCTCCCGCCCTCACGACCACCGCTTCCCGTTCAGCTCCATCCTCCTGGGCGGCAGCCAACACTTCATCGAACTGGCCGAGTCCCCCACTCCCGCGCCCGGGTCCCCGGTCTGGCGCCGCTACACCTACCAGCCATACGCGGGCGGCCGGATAGCGTACGTCCGCGCCAGGGGAACCGTAGCTTTGGAACCGTTCCGCACGGTGACCCGAGCCCCGCTGGACGGCCAATACGAGACCACGGCAACAACAGTCCACCAGGCCGTGACCGACCGAACCCACCCGTGCGCAACGCTGGTGTTACGCGGCCCAAGGCAGAAGCGAACATCCCAGGTGTACTACCGCCCGGACGAACCATCCCCAAGAGGCGGCCTGCAACTGGGCCACCGCCTGACCAACACCGAGGTGGTCCACCAACTGCAGGCCATAGCAACAATGCTCGGGTAACGGGCCAATCACCCAGCGCGACCCAGCGGAGATCAACTAAAAGATCGATTAGGACGGGTCGGCTAGGCTTGAGCTTGGAAAAAGGGGCGCGCGGAGGCCGATCGCAGACATCCAAATTCGCCCGAACCACGTCAAATCGCACCGCCGGGTGAGAATGGTCCGGTAGGACTCCCATGCGAGGAAGACGGTAGGACTGGCGTGCGTCCGGTGGGACTCCCGTGCGAGGGGGACGGTAGGACTGGCGTGCGAGGGGGACGGCAGGACTCACGTGCGAGGGGGACGGCCGGTGCTGTCGCCGCGGTTTGAGGAGGCGTTGGCGTACGCCGCACGCCGGCACGGTGGCCAGGTTCGGCACAACACCGGCACGCCGTACGTGTCGCACCTGCTCGCCACGTGCGCGATCGTGCTCGAAGAAGGCGGCGGCGAGACGGCGGCCATCGGGGCGCTGCTGCACGACGTGCTCGAAGATCAGCCGACGGGGCGGGGGGCGTTGCGGGCGGCGTTCGGGGATGACGTGTACAAGATCGTGCACGACTGCACCGATGCCGACGTCGACGAGCGGGACCGGTTGACGTGGTGGGAGCGCAAGCGGGAGCACCTCGGGCGGATGAGTAGCGAGGCTGGGCCCGAGTCGCTGCTGGTCATCGCGGCCGACAAAGTGTGCAGCTTGCAGTCCCTTGTGGACGATCTGCACCGGTTCGGGCCGGAGTTGTTCGGGGGTAGTGTGCGCAGCGCTGGGGAGTTGCTGTGGAACTACCGGGAAGTGCTCAAGATCCTGGAGGGGAAGCTCGGGAATCGGCCCGTTGTGGGGCGATTGCGGCGGCTCGTGGCTGAGTTCGAGGCTGTGGTTGCCGTCGATCCCTCGCGGTGACAAGGTCGGCCGGGTGCGCCTTGATCTCTCGCGGTTGGACGGGTTTCGCGGACAGCTCGTGGCTGAATTCGAAGCTGTAGTTGCGTCGATCCCTCCCGGTGACAAGGTCGGCCGCGTGCGCCTTGATCTCTCGCGGTTGGACGGGTTTCGCGGACAGCTCGTGGCTGAGTTCGAAGCTGTGGTTGCCGTCGATCCCTCCCGGTGACAAGATCGGCCGCGTGCGCCTTGATCTCTCGCCGTTGGACGGGTTTCGCGGATTGCTTGTCACGCCGTACCACACCGAGTATGAGGCGGTTCGGGGGCTTTTCAATGCCCGTATCCGGACTCGGCCGGCGTTGATCGCTCGTTGCGCCGATGCCGGGGACGTCGCCGCGGTCGTCCGATTTGCGCGGGATCAGCGGTTGCCGATCGCTGTTCGGGGTGGGGGGCACAACGCGAGTGGGTTGTCCCTTGTGGAGGGTGGCGTGGTCATTGACGTCGGGGGGATGCGGGAGATCTCCTTCAACCCGGCGATAGACCGCGCGAAAGATGCAAAAACGGCGAATCCGACCAAGACGGGGCAAAAAGCCAACGACGCAAGCAACGCAGGTATCAACGACGCAAGCAACGCAGATACCGCTGACGCTGGTACTGCTAACGCAAGCACTGCCAACGCTGGTACCGCTGAAGACGGCGAGATCGGTACCGGCTCACCTACCGTCACCGTTGGGCCTGGGGTTGGGTGGCGGGATATTGATCTGGTCACGGTGCCCTACGGAGTTGTCGGGCCCGGTGGGGAGTGTCCTACCGTCAGCAACGCCGGGTACAGCCTCGGCGGCGGGTACGGACCGCTCGGGCGCACGTTCGGGCTCGGATGTGACCACCTCGAACGGGTGGAGATCGTCGACGCCGACGGGCGGACGCTGCGCGTCAGCGAGGACGAGCACGCGGACCTGTTCTGGGCCCTCCGCGGTGCCGGCGGCGCCGGGTTTGGGGTGGTCACCTCGCTCACCTACCGCCTCAACCCTATCCCCGACACCGTCATCGGCGGCATCGTCGCCTGGCCCCTCGACCGCGGCCGTGAGATCTTCGCCGCCTACCGTGACCTCTACGCCGACCGCGCCGACGAGCGGCTGGCCCTCTGCCTGCTGCTCACCACCGAGCCGTATCCGGAAGGCGAGCCCGTCATCGCCATGTACGGCATGTACGTGGGGCCGCCCGAAGAGGCCCACGAACATTTTGCCCCAGTGCTCAGCCTGGGCGATCCGCTGTTCAGCAGCATCGGCGAGACCACGTACCTCGACGTGATGACCGTGCTCGGTGACGAGATCGTCTACGGACTGCAGTCGAAGTGGCTCGGCGGCTACTTCGCGGAGGACGGCTTCGACGAGGACGCGTTCGCCGTACTCATTGAGGGGTTTCGGCGGGCGCCGTCCGGGTTTTCCATGGTGCGCTTCGACCTGCTCGCCGGCGGCGCGGTCAAGCGGGTCCCGAAGGACGCTACCGCGTTCGTGCACCGCGACGCCCTCCACTACGCGTCAATCATCGCCCAGTGGTCGGGTGAGGAGGAGACGGAGGCGAACGTCGCCTGGGTCGACGACTTCCACGAGGCGCTGCGGCCGCACCTGACCGGTGAGGTGTATCAGAACTACGCCGACCGGGAGCTGCGCGACTGGGCCGCGGCCTACTACGGCGCCAACTACCCGCGGCTGCGCCAGATCAAGGCGAAGTACGACCCGCAGGATGTCTTTCACCACCCCCAGTCGGTCCGGCTCCCCTGACCGCCGCCGAGCCGAGGCGTCCACAGTGGACGACGATCACGACAGTTAACTGAAAAAGCCGTGATTGACACCCCCGGCCGGGCAGGACGAAGCTCATCCGTGAAACGGCCCGGCAGCCGGGCGCGCGAGGCTCACGCCAGACGCGGTTCGGACCGGCCGCCGGGCCGCTGAACAGCACTCAGAGCAGGCCGAGCGCCGCCAGCGTGATGCGGGTGATGGCCGCCGCCTGCCCAGAAGCCTTGGCGTCCGTCGAGTTGACCGAGTACACCAGCCGTGACGCAGCGTCGGCCGTCCCCGCGACGGCCGCGCTGTAGCCGTACCGCGCCCCGGACTTGCCCCAGATCTCGCGCCCGTCGGGCAGGACGACGAGCCGGTTCAGGCCGGCGCCGTAGGTGGCTACGGCGCCCGTCCCGAACTCGAGGACATCGGCGGGCGGCCGGGTGAACAGCTCCCGCTGCTGTGCCGGCGGCAGCAGCCGGCCACCGAGCAGTGCCTGCAGGAACGTGTCGAGGTTCGCAGCGGTCGAGATCAGGTCGCCGGCGGCCGGGGTGATGGACTGGTTCCACAGTGTCACGTCGACGAGGTCGGCCCCGACCACCTGGTAGCCGTGCGCGTGCGGCCCGTGGATCGCCGGGTCGTCGCCGGGGAACGCGGTGCCGCGCAGGCCGAGCGGGCGCAGGATCCGGCGGGCGATCTCGTCGGCGTAGGAGTGTCCGGTGATGCGGCGGATCAGGACCCCGGCGACGATGTACCCCATGTTCGTGTAGTGCTGCGCGGTGCCGGGCGCGAACTCCCGCTCGCCCGTCAGGGCCATCCGCACCAGCCGCTCGGCCGTGTAGTGGTCGAAGCGGTGCGCGATCTGCCACTCGATGTCGTCGGACAGGTCCGGGGCGGGCAGCCCGGTGCGGTGGTCGAGCAGGTGCCGCACGGTCACGGCGTCGTAGGGCACGGACAAGAAGCCCGGGAGGTACCGGCTGAGCGGCGCGTCGAGGTGCAGCCGGCCCTCGGCGGCGAGTTGCAGCACGACGGTGGCGGTGAACACCTTGGTGACGCTGCCGATGCGGAACCGGGCCCCGGCCGGCACCGGCGCCCCGGTCGCGAGGTCGGCCACGCCGGAGCGGCCCGCCCAGCACTGCCCGGCGCGGGCGATGCGGACCTGGGCGGCGGTGGCGCTGCCGTCCGGCAGTCCGGCGATCGCCTGCTCCAGCGGGGTGTACCAGGGCTGGTCGGCCGCGAGCGCGGGGCGGCCGGTCGCCAGCAGGAAGCCGCCGGCGACGGCCGCGCCGAGCAGGGTGCGGCGGGGAATGGCTGTCATGCCCCCGACCCTCGCAGCGAGATCGACCCAGATGCATCCGGGAGAGACCCCTAAGGTCCGCGAGATCCAAAGAACCGCAAGCCGTCAGTCGCGCAGCGAGCGGCCCGTTTTCGTGAGGAACACGTCGTCCAGGGTCGGGCGGTGCAGCTCGATCGTCGTCAGCGAGATCCCGGCGCCCTCGAGGGTCCGCATGATCTGCGGGATCGCGGTGTCGCCGGACTCGACGGTCAGCCACAGTTCGCCGTCGTCGCGCAGGTCGACCTCGCGGGCGAACTCCTGGCCCTTGAGCACCTCGGCCGCCTTCTCGGCCAGGTCGTCGCCGACCCCGACGGTGACCACGTCACCGGAGATCTCCCGCTTGAGCGCGTCCGGCGTGCCCTCGGCGACGATCTCGCCGTGGTCGATGATGGAGATGCGGTCGCACAGGGCATCGGCCTCGTCGAGGTAGTGCGTGGTGATGAAGACCGTCATGCCTTCGGTGCGCAGCCGGCGCACCTCGTCCCACATGTGTGCGCGGCTCTGCGGGTCCAGGCCCGTCGTCGGCTCGTCGAGGAACAGCACCCGCGGGCGGTGGATGACGCCGAGGGCGATGTCGAGGCGGCGGCGCTGACCGCCGGAGTAGGTCTTGCACTTGCGGTCGGCGAACTCGGTCAGCTCGAAGGACTCGATGAGCTCGGCGGCCCGCTGGGCGGCCTCGGAGCGGCCCAGGCCGTACATGCGGGCCTGCAGGATCAGCTCCTCCCGGGCGGTGACGTCGTCGGAGGTGCTGCCGCCCTGTGCGACGAACCCGATGGCGCGGCGGACGTTGCCGGGCTCGGTGCGCAGGTTCGCCCCGGCGATGGTGGCTTCGCCGTCGTCCATCGGGATGAGCGTGGCCAGCATCCGCAGGGTCGTGGTCTTGCCGGCGCCGTTGGGGCCGAGGAACCCGAAGATCTCGCCCTCGGCGACGTCGAGGTCGATGCCCTTGACCGCCTCGACCTCGGTGGTCTTGCGCTTGGCCCTGGTCTTGTAGGACTTCTTGAGGCCCTTGGTCTTGATCATTGCAGTGTCCTCCAGTCCTACTTGACCGAGCGGGCGAACAGGTTGGCCGACCACGCGACGGCGGCGACGACGACGGCGCCGCAGAACACGAGCGAGCCCACGATGTGGTTGCCGGGGTTGCCGGTGTAGAGCTCCCGCATGGCGGTGACGGCCCAGTAGAACGGGTTGTAGTTGGCGATCGTGCGCAGCCACAACGGCGCCAGGGCCAGCGGCAGCAGCGTGCCGGACAGCAGCATCAGCGGCATGGCCAGGTTGTTGATGACCTGGCCGAGCACGTTGGGGTTGCTCACCTTGATGGCGATGCCGTAGGAGATGGCCGCGGCGCCGAGGGTGATCAGGGCGAGGATCGCGTATCCGAGCAGGATGGTGCCGATGTTGATGATCAGTCCGAACGGCAGCGACAGCAGCGTGATGATGAGCGACTGGACCAGCACCGTGACGACGTCGCGCAGGGCCCGGCCGAGCAGCAGCGCGACCCGGCTGACGGTGGTGACCCGGGCCCGTTCGATGGAGCCGTTGGCGAGGTCGCCGAGCAGGCCGAAGCCGACGTACAGGCCGCCGCCGATGGCCAGCGCGACGAGCATGCCCGGCACATACACCCGGTAGGCGTCGAGCATCGTGGCCGAGCCGATGGCGGGCTTGAGCAGCGGGGCGAACAGGACCAGGAACACCACGGGCTGGGCGATGCCGAGGAACACCCACAGCGGCGAGCGGACCATGAGCAGGATGTGGCGCTGGAAGATGAGCCAGGTGTCGCGCAGTACTTTCACGGGGATCGCCTCAATCGTGGTGGTGTGACTCGAGAATCGTGGCCGCCGCCTCGGCGCCCCCGCCGGCGAGGAGCCGTCCGCCCTCGGCGCGGGCGGCGGCGGCCCAGGCCGGGTCGTCGAGCAGCCGCAGCAGCCGGGTCCGCAGCGCGTCCGGGCGGATGTGGTCGAAGGAGACCCGCAGTCCGGCCCCGGCGTGCTGCACGGCGGCGGCGTTGAGCGCCTGATCGCCCTTGATCGGCGCGATGAGCAGCGGGACGCCGTGGACCAGCGCCTCGGAGACGGTGTTGAGCCCGCCGTGGGAGACGACCGCGTGCAGGTGCGGCAGGAGGTCGAGCAGGGGCACCCGGTGGCGGACGAGCACGTGGTCGGCGACCGATTCGAGGGTGCGCTCCGGGGCGACGACGATCGCCTGCAGCCGGTCGCCGAGGGGCTGCAGGGCCTCGTCGACCCGGCGGTAGAAGTCCTTGGCGATGTCCATCGACAGGGTGCCCATGCTGACCAGGACGTGCTTGCGCGCCGGGTCCAGCCGGTCCATCGGGAAGTCCGGGTCGGGGGTCCGCGCGGCCAGGGCCGGTCCGACGAGGTGCAGACCGTCCACATCGGACGTATCCCCGGCGAGACCACCCGCGGTGAAGGCGATCGTGCCGTGCGGCGAGAAGCGCAGGTCGTGCGGCGGCGGACCCGGCTGCCCGGCGGCGGTCCACGCGGCCGCCATCTGCTCGTGGATCCAGGCCTCGACCCCGGGCAGGGCGCGGCGGAACGGCCGGGTCAGCTCCATGGTGGTCGGCGCGGCGGAGACCCAGCGCAGCCCGTGCGTGTGCGCGACGATGGCGCCCGCGATCGCGTGCTGGTCGACCACGAGCACGTCCGGCGCGAACGCGGCCACCGCCGCCTCGACGCCTTTGCGGGTCGCCTTCGCGTGCGGGACGATGTAGCCGGCCCAGCGTGTGCGGGTGGCGTCGAGCCCGCGCTCGGCCTGCCCCCGGTGGGCCCGCAGCGGGATCGGATGGATGTCGGCGCCCTCGCCGAGCAGCGGCCGCAGGAACGACTCGGAGCCGGCCCACCGCACCGCATGGCCGCGCCGGAGCAGGGCCGCCGCGACTGCCGCCATCGGGTTGACGTGCCCGATGAGGGGCAGGGACAAGAACAGGAAGCGGCTCATATGGTACCGCCTGAGCTGTCCACATAGGACGCGAGCGCGGCCAGGTCCAGCTCCAGCAGCGCCTCGAACGACAGCCCGGCGAGGTACCCGGCGAGGTCCACGCCGGGTCCGTAGACCGCCGCCAGCCGCGCGCCGAGCGCCGCCACCTCGAGGCTGTCGAGGAACAGGTCACCGTCGAGCCGGGTCGCGGGTCCGACGCCGGCCCGCCAGGCCTCGTCCTCCCCGGTGACCTCACGCAGCAGTTCGGCGACGGCCCGCTGCGTCGGCGTGGACATCGTCAGTCCCCGGCCGGCCCGGCCACCGCACCGGTTGCCGGCTTGACCGCGCGGACCGCGCCGTAGGTGATCGCGCCGGTGCTGAAGCCCTGCAGCATCAGCGGGCCGGCGTAGAAGAAGCCGAGCACGTCCACGCCGCGGTCGCGGGCCAGGTCGCGCATCATGGCCCGGCCGTTGTCGAGCTCCTTGACCTGGGCGAAGGTCGGCTCCCAGGAGTTGGCGACGTGCACGCTCCAGTCCACTGAGGACACGTCGGTGAAGCCGGCCGCGACGGCGAGGCGCTCGTGCTCCTCGAGCGAGGAGAAGCTCGGCATCACCTGGTGGCGCAGGATCTGGTCGACGACGCGGCGCTCCGGCGGGCTCAGCTCGCCGTCGCGGACGGACCAGGTCGCGATCGCGAGGGTCCCGCCGGGGCGCAGCAGCCGCCGGGCCTCGGCGAAGAACGCCGCCCGGTCGGCGATGTGCATGAGGCTCTCCACGGCCCACAGCGCGTCGAAGGACGCGTCGGGGTAGTCGTTGTCGAGCGCGTCGCGCTGATGGAAGCGCGCGCGGTCGCCGAGCCCGGCCGCGGCGGCCTTCTCGTTGGCCCGGGCGGCCTGGGCGGCGCTGAGGGTCACGCCCTCGACCGTGCAGCCGTGCGGGCCGGCCAGGTACAGCGCCGGGCCGCCGATGCCGCAGCCGACGTCGAGCACTCGCGCACCGGCCGGGATGCGGGCGTACTCGACGAGTTCGCGGACCAGGCGGTCGGTGGCGGCGTGGCGCTCCTCGTCGCTGCCGGGGCGCTCCCCCGCGTCCCAGAAGCCGTGGTGGACGTGCTCGCCCCACAGGTCTTCGTACAGGTCGAGGGTGGTGTCGTAATAGCGCTCGACCGCGGCGTTGAGGCCCGGGCCGGCCGGTGCGGACGGATATGCGGAACCCGTATCGGCTTTCACAGTCGCGTATCTCCGAATTACTGTACCGGGAAAGTGAGCCCGAAAACCGAAGTCGGCGCGAGCCCGGCCATTGTATGAACGGGATGATGGCGCTTGTCAATGAGCCACTGAGTGGGCCCTGTAACTTCCACAATCCCGAGTAACCGGTTCGCGCGAATACCTGCTCAAGCCCTATATCCGCACCGGCCGTGAACGAACGTTCGGCCCCACAATTGCTGGTGAAACAACTCGGCTCGACCCGAACCGGGCGAACATGGGGGCGAATGTCCGATTGCGCGGACAATGCATGTGGCCGCCACCCGCCCTGACCAGTGCGGTTGCCGAAATGTCGATCGTAACGATCCAAACGAGTTTTCTGCGGAGGTGGTGTGACAGAACGGACATCCCGTCACATGCTCCGGATGCCCACTCTTGTAAAACGCCTTCAATTGCGTAAGGTCTATCCCTGTCGAGGTGCCCGAATTTCTTTCGCATAGCGGGCACTCGCGTTCCGGCAACGACGACGGACCTGAGCGCCAGCACGCGCCTCGACTTCTGCGGCTGTGTTCATCACGGGGGTGTCCACGCCGACCAGAACGGCCGACGACGGCCGGTCTGCTCGGCAATACCACCCTGCGCCCGGTCAGCTCCAGCGGCCCCGGCGCACCGCCCGCCCCACGTGGCGAACGGCGGTGCCTCCGGCCGTTGACCGGCCGTGCCCGAATCGCGTTCAGGAAAGAGGGTGTCACGGTGACCGCACCGGTCCTCGACCCGAGCTGGGTCGACGACGTGCTGCTGACCGGCGGCCCGCTGGGCGAACACCGCGGCGACGCCCCGGCGCTGGTCCTCGACGCCCCGGTCACCCGTGCGCGGCTGCGCCGCCTCGTCGAGCAGCGGCAGGCCGTCCTGGCCGCCGCCGGCATCGGCCGCGGCGGTCCCGGCGACTCGGTCGCGATCTGCCTGGCCCCGTCCCTCGCCTTCGTCGCCAACCTCCTCGCCTGCTGGCGCCTCGGCGCCCGGGCGGCCCTGCTCGACCACCGGCTCACCCCGTTCGAGATCGACGCCGCCCTGCAGCGGCTGGCCCCGCAGGCGGTCGTGTCGGCCAAACACGCCACCGGCGGCCCGCTGCGCGGCTTCCAGGACGTGCAGGAGCGCGTCGCCACCTATCCCGGCCGGCCCGCCGACACCCCGCACGCCCTGGTCCAGCTCAGCTCCGGCTCCACCGGCCCGTCGAAGGTCATCGCGCGCACCGCGGCCAACCTCGTCGAGGAGCTCGAGCGGTACGTGGCGATCGGGGCCGGGGTGCCGCAGCCGGGCGAGCGCATCGTCTGCCTGGCCTCGATGGTGCACGTCCTCGGCCTCGTCGGCGGCCTGCTGTACGGCCTGCACGCCGGGGCCCAGGTGGTCATCCCGGCCCGGATGACCGCCGACGGCATCCTCGCCGCCGTCGCCGCCGGGCCCGAGCCGACCACGCTGCTCGGCGTGCCCTTCCACATCGAGCTGCTGTCGTCCGGGTCCAGGCCGCCGGCGCTGCCCCAGCTGACCGGGATGACGACCGGCGGCGAGCTGGTCCGGGCCACGGTGTACGAGACGTTCACGGACCGCTTCGGCGTCCGCCTCGGCAACATGTACGGGATGACGGAGGTCGGCGTCATCGCCACCGACCTCTTCGGCGAGCACCGCCCGGCCCTCACCCCCGCGCCCGGACTGCGGGTCCGGGAGGAGGGCGGGGAGCTGCTGGTGTCCCTGGCCGCGTCGCCGTACCTCGGGCTCGCCGACCCGACCCGCTGGGCCGACGGCTGGCTGCACACCCGCGACGCCGGCACCGTCGAGGCGGCCACGGGCCGGTTCCGCATCCAGGGTCGCAACGACTCCCAGGTCTCCGTCGGCGGGCTGAAGGTGGACCTCACCGAGGTCGAGCACACCCTCGCCGCGCTGCCCGGCGTCGCCGCCGCCGTCGTCACGTACGAGCAGGCCATCGAGGCCTACGTGATGCTGCGCGACGGCACGACGGCCGAGCGGGTCCAAGCGGAGCTGGCGGTGCGGCTGGCCGCCTTCAAACGCCCGCGCGTGCTCAAGGTCGTCGAGCAGCTGCCCCGCACGGCCACCGGCAAGCTCGTCCGCGACCGCGCCCTACTGGTCGCGGCGTCCGTGAAGGAAGGAAACCCCGAAACATGAGCGACGAGACGTACAGCGAGATCAAGCAGTTCTTACTGGACTCGCTGACCGAGATGAACTACAGCACCGACGACATCGACGACGACACCGCGCTCGGCCCGGCCGGCGCCGACCTCGAGTCGCTGTCCCTGGCGGAGCTCGCGGTGCGGGTCGAGGACCGTTTCGGGGTGCGCTTCGACGACGACGAGGCCGAGAAGCTCGCGGGCATGACGGTCGGCGAGTTCATCGGCGCCGTCGCCGAGCGCCGGTCCGCCGCCGCGACCGCGGGCAGCTGACGTGACGCAAGCCGCTCCAAGCCGGGATCAGGTGCTCGCGATGCTGGCCACCTACGGGGACCGGCGGCCGCAGGACGTGGCTGAAGGCATCGACTCCCTCGAGCTGGCCTGGCTGATCCATCAGCTCGAGCAGCACTACGGCACCGTGCTGGAGCTCTCCGACGAGGACCTCGCCCGGATGTCCACCGTGGACGGTGCCGTCGCGGTCCTGTCCGAGTTACCGGCCGAGACCGGCGCCCGGTGACCTGATGACCAGGGCAGGCAAGACGGATGTGCTGATCACCGGCCTGGCCGTGCTCAGCGCGTTCGGCCGGGGCCTGGGCGCGCTCGCCGCCGGCCTGGACGCCGGCCGGCCGGCGTTCGCGCCCGTCACCCGGTTCGACGTCAGCGGCCGCCGGGTCGGCGTCGCCGCCACCGTCCCGGGCTCGCCCGACCTCGACGACGAGCTGTGGTGGCTGGTCGACGAGGCCTGTGACGAGGCCAAGCTCGGCACCGCCGAGCGGGCCGGGGCACCGCTGTTCCTCGCCGTCCACGGCGATCCCCGGCTGGCCCGGGCGAAGCCCGCGCAGCGGCCCCGGCACGGCGGCTCGGCGTTCGCGGCCGGCCTCGCCGAGCACACCGGCCTCGGCCCGGCCCGCGCCTACACCTCCGCGTGCGTCGCCGCGAGCACGGCGATCGCCGACGCGGCCGGGGCGATCAGCCGCGGCGAGACCGACCGGGTCGTCGTCGCCGGCGGATACCTCGTCGAGCCCGACCAGTACGCCCTCTTCGACGCCGGCCGCGCCCTCGCCGCCGACGGCTTCGTCCGCCCGTTCAGCGCCGGCCGCCGCGGCCTGCTGCTCGGCGACGGGGCCGGGGCGGTGGTCCTCGAGTCCGCGGCCGCCGCCGGGGCCCGCGGGATCGAGCCCCTCGCCCGGCTGGCCGGCTGGGGCCGGGCCGGTGACGCCCACCACCCGTGCCAGCCGCACCCGCGCGGTCGCGGCCTGGCCCGGGCCGTCACCGACGCCCTGCGCCGGGCCGAAATCGGGCCGGCGGACCTCGGGTACGTCAACGCGCACGGCTCCGGCACCGCGCAGAGCGACGCCGCGGAAACCCTGGCCCTGCGCACGGCTCTGGGTGAGTGCGCGGCGACGGTGCCCGTGTCGTCGACGAAGGCCCTGCACGGCCAGGCCCTCGAGGCCTCCGGCATCCTCGAGCTGGCGGTCACCCTGCACGCGCTGCGCGGCGGCCGCCTGCCGGTCAACGCCGGGTTCCTCGAGCCCGACGAGGACTGCGCGCTCAACCTGGTGCTGACCGAGACCAAGGCGAGCCCGGCCTACGCGCTCAGCCTCAACGCCGCCTTCGGCGGCTCCAACACCGCCCTCCTGCTGGGCACCGCGCCATGAGCGGCTTAGTCGCACTTGCCACGGCCCAGTGGCCCGCGGACGCGGAGCCGCCGAAGCTGGCCGGGTTCGTGCACTCCGACTTCAACCCGCTCGTCGCCGCCGTCGCCGGGCAGTGCCTGCGGCAGGTGTCCACCCAGGACGAGCAGACCGCCCTCGTGCTCGTCAGCGACCTCGGCGACATCGACAGCGCCGTGCACGTCGCCAAAGCCGTGGACGACGGGGCCCGGGTCGGGCCGCTGTTCTTCTTCCAGTCGGTGCCCAACGCGGTGCTCGGGCACATCGCCGCCACGTGGGGGCTGCACGGGCCGGTCAGCTGCGTCTGCGACACCGCCGCCGGGCTGGACACCGCGCGGGGGCTCCTGGCGGACGGGGACGCGCGCCGGGTGCTGCTCATCGACCTCAGCGCGGACCTCGCCTCCGGAACCCTCCTAGCAGAACGAGGCACATCATGAGCGGGCATGCGGCCGTCACCGGTATCGGACTCGTGACGTCTGTCGGCAGTACCCCCGCCGAGGTCTTCGACGCGATGTGCGAAGGACGTTCGGGGCTGTCCAGCCCGCCCGACGAGCATCCGCTGAAGGGCAGCGTCGACGTGGCCGCGTTCGGACCGCCGATCGACCCGCTGTCGGTGCTGCCCGGCCCTGACGCCCGCCTCGTCGACCGGTACATCGTGATGGCCCTGGCCGCGGCCGGGATCGCGATGGCCGACGCCGGGATCGTGGCCGGGCGGGACGTCGAGCCCTACCGCGTCGCCGTCATCGTCTCCGGCACCGGGGGCATGGCGACGCTCGACGCGCAGGCGGTGCTGCGGGACAAGCGCGGCCGCGCCGGGGTCAGCCCGTTTCTGCTGCCGGGGATGCTGCCGAACATGGGCGCGGCCCGCATCGCGATGCAGTACGGGCTGCGGGGCTACAGCTCCTCCGTCGGCACCGCGTGCGCGGCGGGCGCCCAGTCCATCGGCGAGGGGCTGCGGCTGCTGCGCTGCGACGAGGCCGACGTCGTGGTCTGCGGCGCCAGTGAGGCCCCGCTGTTCCGGACGATCGCCGACTCGTTCAGCAACGCCCGCGCCCTGGCCCGCGGCTGGGCCGACCCGGCCCAGGCGAGCCGCCCGTTCGACCGCCGCCGCAACGGCCTCGTGCTGGGCGAGGGGGCCGGGGTCGTCGTCCTGGAGCGGCCCGAGCACGCCGACGCCCGCCGCGCCGCCCGCTACGCCGACCTGCTGGGCTGGGGCGCGACGAACGACGCCTACCACCCGACGACGCCGCGGCCCGACGGGGCCGCCGCCGCCGAGTGCATGCGCCGCGCGATCGCGGACGCCGGGCTCGCCCCCGCCGACATCGGATACGTCAACGCGCACGGCACCTCGACGAAGCTCGGCGACGTCGCCGAGTCCCTCGCGATCCGCGCCGTGTTCGGCCCGGACACCCCGCCGGTCAGCTCCACCAAGGGCGTCACCGGGCACATGCTCGGCGCCTCGGGGGTGGCCGAGGCGGCGGTGACGGTGGAGGCCCTGCGCCGCGGCGTGCTGCCGCCGACGCACAACCTCGACGACCCCGACCCGGCCTGCGACCTGGACCACCTGCGCACACCCCGCACCGCGCCGGTGACCCACGCGCTGTCCAACTCCTTCGGCTTCGGCGGGCACAACGTCAGTCTCGTCTTCGGACCGCCGAGCTCGCAGTGGACCAAGGCCGGCTGACCCGCTCGAAACAGAACCCGAAAGGGACGGCACATGGACATCACCGACACCGACCACATCGAGCTGTATGTGGGCGACGCGCACGTGGCGGCGGAGCAGCTCTGCGCGCAGTACGGCTTCCGGGTCTTCGGGCAGGGCGGCCCGGAGACCGGCCTCACCGGGCAGCGCAGCGTGCTGCTCGGCCAGCGCGACATCCGGGTCCTGCTCACCTCCGGACTCTCCGGCGGCCACCGGGCCAGCCGGTACGTGGCCCAGCACGGCGACGGCGTCGCGATCGTCGCGATCGGCTGCACCGACGCCGCGGCGGCCTACGCCGAGGCGGTCGCGGCCGGCGCCACGCCCGTGTCACCGCCGCGCACGGCCACCCACGGCGACTCGGCGGTGGTGTTCGCGGAGGTGTCCGGCTTCGGCGACGTGACCCACCGGCTCGTCCAGCGCGACCGGACCGACCCGAACTTCCTGCCCGGCCTGATCGCCACGCCCGCCGATCCTGTTCCGGAGCACGAGGACGACCTGCTGCACGAGATCGACCACGCGGCCGTGTGCCTGCCGGCGGGCGAGCTCGACACCACGGTCGCCTACTACGAGCGCGTCTTCGGCTTCTCGATGATCTTCCAGGAGTACATCGAGGTCGGCGAGCAGGGCATGCAGTCCAAGGTGGTGCAGAGCCCGTCCGGCGGGGTCACGCTCACCCTGATCCAGCCCGACATCAGCCGCCAGGCCGGCCAGATCGACGACTTCCTGGCCTGGCACGAGGGCGCCGGCGTGCAGCACATCGCGTTCAGCACCCACGACATCGCCGCCGCGGTGCGGACCCTCGGCGAGCGGGGCGTCGGGTTCGCGCAGACCCCGGGCAGCTACTACGACATGCTCGCGGGCCGCCTCGGCGAGACCGACGTGCCCGTCGCGGACCTGCGCCCGCTGGGCATCCTCGTCGACCGGGACCACTGGGGCCAGATGTACCAGATCTTCGCGAAGTCGACGCACATCCGGCGCACGTACTTCAACGAGCTCATCGACCGCCACGGCGCGCGCACGTTCGGCCTCAGCAACATCCCCGCGCTGTATGCGGCGAAGGAGCGCGAGCTGGCCGCGGTCCGCGACACCACACTCTCCGAAGGGACCGCGCTGTGACCACCTCGATAACGCCGGATGTCGACCTGGCCCTCCTGCCGACGGACGAGGAGGTCGCGCAGTACGCCCGCACCGGCTACTACCTCACCCGCAAGCTGTTCACCGACGCCGAGGTCGACGAGCTGGTCGCGGCCAGCGAGCGGTTCTACGCCGGCGAACGCGCGCGGGAGCTGCCGGTGCGCCCGCCGCGCCTGGCCTACTGGAAGCCCGAGGACGGCCCGGTCCAGCGCCACCACGACTACATCCACTACGAGAGCGACGACATCGGGCGCATCCTGCGCAAGCCGATCATCGGCGCGGTCGCGGCCCGGCTCGCCGGGGCCGACGAGATCCGCGTCTTCCAGTCGACGCTCATCTACAAGCCGCCGATCGCCGGGGAGCGGTCGAACGTCGTGCCGTGGCACTTCGACCGCCACTACTGGCAGTCGTGCACGTCCGACGACATGCTCACCGCGTTCATCCCGTTCCACGACTGCGGCCTCGACATGGGCACCATCACCATGGTCGAGGGCAGCCACCGCTGGCAGGAGATCGGCGCCGACGACTCGACGACGAAGCACTTCGCCGAGCGCGTCAACGAGGACCTCGAGGTGATGCTGGCCCGCAACGCCGCGCACAACCACGCCGAGGTCCGCAAGGTCCCGATGGTCATCCCCAAGGGACACATGAGCTTCCACCACTGCCGCACCTATCACGGCAGCGGCGCGAACGTGAGCGCCCACCCCCGCCGGGCGGTCTCGTTCCACCTCCAGCCGGGCGCGAACGAGTACCGCGCCTTCCGCCTGTCCACCGGGGACCTCGTGCAGTACAACCACGACGTCCTCGTGCGCCGCACCCCCGACGGGCGGCCGGACTACGCGGACCCGGAGTTCTGCCCCGTGCTGTGGCGGAACGCCTGATCACCCCGAAGGAGTTCGTATGTCCCGTTACGACTGGGGCCGCCGGCACCCGGGCATCGACCGGCTCGAAGAGCTGATCGCCGACGCCCGCACCGAGGTCGTCACCCACCCCGTCTACGCCCGGCTGCAGGACCTGCCGGCCGTGCGCACGTTCCTGGAGCACCACGTCTTCGCCGTGTGGGACTTCATGTCGCTGCTGAAGTCGCTGCAGCGCAACCTCACCTGCGTCGAGGTGCCGTGGGTGCCGACCGGCCCGACCGGCAGCCGCCGGCTCATCAACGACATCGTGCTCGTCGAGGAGTCCGACGAGCTGCGCGGCGGATTCATCAGCCACTTCGAGCTCTACCTGGAGGGCATGACCGAGTCCGGGGCCGACCGCACCGTCATCGACGGCTTCATCGAGCTGCTCCGGGCCGGCACCCCGGTGCCGGCCGCGATGGTGCGGGCCGGGGTGCCGGCGCCGGCCGCCGAGTTCGTCGCGCTCACCTGGCACCTCATCGACACCGCGCCGATCCACTGCCAGGCGGCCGCGTTCGCGTTCGGCCGCGAGGACCTGATCCCGGACATGTTCCAGCAGGTCGTCAAGGTCAACGAGCAGGTCGGGCAGCTCGACACGTTCGTCGACTACCTGGCCCGGCACATCGAGGTCGACGGCGAGGAGCACACGCCGATGGCCATGCAGATGGTCACCGACCTGTGCGGCGACGACGAAAGCAAGTGGGACGAGTGCGCCGAGACGATCAACCTCGCCCTGCGCGCCCGGGTGAAGCTGTGGAGCGGCATCCTCGCCGAGATCGACGCGCGCGCCGGCGCGGAAGCCGTCGCGGTCTGAAGGAGAACGAACGTGACTGACGCCGCCGGGCTGTACCGGACGGTCCGCCTGATCCGCCGCTTCGAGGAGCGGGCCATCGAGCTCGTCCGGGACGGCACGATCGTCGGCGGCATCCACCCGTACCTCGGGCAGGAGGCCATCGCGGCCGGCACCTGTGCCGCGCTGCGGCCCGGCGACGTCATCACCAGCACCCACCGCGGCCACGGCCACGTCCTGGCCAAGGGCGCCGACCCGGCCCGGGTCATGGCCGAGCTGGCCGGCCGGGAAACGGGTCTGAACCGGGGCCGGGGCGGCTCGATGCACGCCGCCGACTTCGCGCTGGGCATCCTCGGCGCCAACGCGATCGTCGGCGCGGCCGTCCCGATCGCCACCGGCGCCGCCTGGGCCGCCCGCCGGGCCGGCCTCGACCGGGTCGCGCTCACCTACTTCGGCGACGGCGCCGTGAGCCAGGGCGTGGTCCTGGAGACGTTCAACCTCGCCGCCCTGTGGAAGCTCCCGGTCGTCTTCGTCTGCGAGAACAACGGCTTCGCGACGACGACCCGGCTCGCCGACGCGGTCGCGGGCACGATCACCGGCCGCGCGGAAGCCTTCGGCATTCCGGCCAAAAAGATCGATGCCACAGATCCTTCGCTGGTACTGACCGAGGCCCGCGAAGCCGTCGAACGCGCCCGGGCCGGCGCGGGGCCGTCGCTGCTCGAGTGCGTCGCCTACCGCTTCGACGCCCACCACACCTGGGAGCACGCCGCCCGCCCCCGCTACCGCACCGACGCCGAGGTCGCCGACGGCACGGCCCGCGACCCCGTGGAGATCCAGGGCGACCGGCTCGACGCCACGGAGCGGGCCCGCATCGACGCCGAGCTCGAGGCGGTCCTCGACGCCGCCGTCGACTTCGCCCGGCACAGCCCGCACCCCGACCCCGGCGGCGCCCTCGAGCACCTCTACGCCGACGGCCTGCGCACCCGGGCCGGTGTCTGATGACGAACCTGTCATACCTCAAGGCGCTGAACCGGGCCCTCGCCGCCGAGATGGAGCGCGACCCCGCGGTGTGCGTCTTCGGCGAGGACGTCCGCGTCGCCGTGAGCAACGTGACCACCGGCCTGAACAAGAAGTTCGGCCCGGACCGGGTCATCGACATGCCGATCTCGGAGCAGGCGTTCACCAGCTTCGCCACCGGTGCCGCCCTGGCGGGGCAGCGACCGGTCATCGAGTACCAGATCCCGGCCCTGCTGTTCTTGTCCTTCGAACAGATCGCCAACCAGGCCCACAAGTTCTCGCTGATGACCGGCGGTCAGACGAAGGTGCCGGTGACGTACCTGCTGCCGAGCTCCGGCTCCCGCGGCGGCTGGGCCGGGCAGCACTCGGACCACCCCTACAGCCTCTTCGCCCACGTCGGTGTGAAGACCGTCGTCCCGGCCACCCCCGCGGACGCCTACGGCCTGCTGGCGTCCGCGATCCGCGACGACGACCCGGTGGTCGTCTTCGCACCGGCCGGCGCGGTCGGCGTCCGGGCCGACGTCGACCTCGCCCGGCTGGCCCCCGTCCCCCTCGGCGTCGGCCGCGTCCACCGCCCCGGCGACGACGTGACCGTGGTCGCGATCGGCCACCTGGTCCACGACGCCCTGGCCGTCGCCGACGAGCTCACCGGCACCGTCTCCGTCGAGGTGTTCGACCCGCGCACCCTGTATCCGTTCGACTGGGCCGGCCTGGCCGCGTCCCTGGACCGCACCGGCCGCCTGGTGGTCGTCGACGACTCGAACCGCGCCTGCGGCATGGCCGGGGAGATCCTGGCCTCGGCCGCGGAGGGCATGCGCCTGGTCGCCCCGCCCCGCCGGGTGACCCGCCCGGACGGCGCCGTCCTGCCGTTCGCCCGCGACCTCGACCTGGCGTTGCAGCCGTCCCGGGCCCAGATCCGCGCCGCGATCGAAGACGTCGCGAAGCAGTAGAGGAGTCGAGCATGGCACCCACCAATATCCGGGCCGCGCTGGCCGCCGACCCGGACGTCGGGGCCGGCAACGTGCTGCACAAGCTCATCGAGCACGGCGCGGCGCTGGACGGCCCCGGCATGACCTTCGACACCCCGGTCGACGACATCCCGGCCTGGCAGGGCCTGACGCTCGGCGAGCTGTACACGCGGGCCGCGGCCCGGGCCGCCTGGCTGCACGCGGCCGGCATCCGCCGCCGCGACCCGGTCGCGATCTACGTGACCAACGCCGCCGACTGCTTCCTCAACTGGATGGGCCTGACCTGGCTGGGCGCCGTCCCGGCCCTGATGAACCCCAACATCCCGGGCGACATCGCGGCCGAGTACATCCGCCGGCTGCGCGGCGTCGCCCTGCTCACCGACGCCGCCCACCGGGAGCGCCTCGGTGAGGCCGACCTCGGCGGGGTCGCGGTGCACGATGTGGCCGAGACCGGCAGCGGCGACCCGGCCACGGCACCGGTGGCGTTCCGGCACGACGCGGACGACCCGATCGCGATCACGCACTCGTCGGGGACGACCAGGATGCCGACGGCGGTCGTGCACTCGCACGCCAGCCTCTTCCACGCCACCCGCCGGATCCGGCTCAGCGGGCCGCGGGCGCAGGGGACCGAGCGGATCCTCAGCGCGCTGCCGGCGCCGCACGCGGCCGGGATCATGACCGTCAACCATGCCCTGAGCAACCGTTCGGAGCTGCTGTTCCTGTCGCGACAGGACGACGGTGCGGCCGTCCTCGAGGCGATCGAGCGGTGGCGGCCATCCGGCGTCTTCGGGTTCGCGGTCACGTGGGCGGAACTGGCCCGCTACGACCTGGCGGCCCGGGGCATCGACTCGGTGTCGCTGTGGTTCAACACCGGCGACTGCGCGCACGAGCCGCACATCCGCAACCTGGTCAACGCCGGCAGCCGCAATGTCGTCACCCGCGAGGGGGTGCGCCGGGTCAAGGGCTCCAGCTTCGTCGACGGCCTCGGCTCGACCGAGATGGGCCACTCCGCGTTCCACATCACGCACCGCAGCGACACCGAGCGCTACGGCCGCTGCGTCGGCGTGCCGCACGTCTTCGCCGACGTCGCGCTCCTCGACACCGAGACCGGGCGGGAGGTGCCGGTCGGCGCGGTCGGGCACTTCGGCCTCAAGTCGCCGACGCTCGCCCCCGGCTACTGGAACGACCACGGCAACACCTACCGCAACCGCCTCGCCGGCTACTACCTGACCGGCGACCTCATGTACCGCGACGAGGACGGCTACTACTACCACGTCGACCGGGCCGTCGACAGCATCGACCTCGGCGGCGGCGAGTGGCTCTACACGGCGATGTCGGAGGAGCGGATCCTGCGGGCGGTACCGGCGGTCCGCGACTGCACCGTCGTGTCCGCCCGCACCCCGGACGGCCGCGTCGTCACCGACGTGCTGCTCTCCCTCCATGACAGTCAGGCGACACAGGCCTCGTCGGTCGAGACGCGGTCGGCCGGTGGCGGCTTCGCCGACCCGCAAGCCGACCACACCGAGGCGGTCCGCGGCGCCCTCACCCCGGCCGCGGGCGCCACGCTGCGCCAGGTCGTCGTCTTCCCCGACGACGACCTCGTCGTCGGGCCGACCGGCAAGGTCCGCAAGTTCCTCATGCGCCAGCGGCACCTGGCCGCGATGGCGAATGCCTGACCTGCGCACCCCGCCGCCGCCACTGGTCCCCGCACTCCGGCTCCCGGTGCGGTTCACCGGGTCCGGGGCGGGCGTCGGCGAGCTGTCGTGGGGGCAGCGCGAGATCTGGCTGACGATGCGGCGGCAGCGCTCCTGGCTGCCGATCGGCGGCTGGTCCCGGCTGGCCGCGGGCACGACCCTGGCCGAGGTGACGGACGAGCTGCGGTGGATGCTGCGGCGGTACCCCACGATGCGCACCCGCCTGCGCTTCGCCCCCGACGGGAGGCCGTTGCAGAGCGTCGCCGACCGCGGCACCGTCGGGCTGGACGTGTACGACTGCCCCGACGGCGAGGACCCGGAGGCGTTCGTCATCGCCCTCGACGCCGGGGACCGCGCCCGCCCCTTCGACCTGGTCGAGGCGTGGCCGCTGCGGATGGCCGTCGTCCGGCACCGCGGCGCCCCCAGCCACCGGTCGACCGTCATGCCGCACCTGGTCACCGACGGTCTGGGCGGGCGACTGTTCCTGGCCGAGGTCGCCGATCGCGCCGGCGCTCCCGCCGACACCGGCACCCCGCCCCTGGAACAGGCCCGCTGGCAGGCCGGTCCGGCCGGTCAGCACCAGAACGCTTCGGCGGTACGGCACTGGCGGCGCACGATCGCCCGCGTCCCCGCCCCGGCCGTCACCGGCGCGGGGCCGTACCTGCGCGGGGAGTTCCGCACCACCGCCCTCCCCCTCGCCGTGCACGTGCTGTCGGAGCGGGCCGACGCCGACTCCTCCCAGGTGCTCATGACGCTCCTGGCCCAGGCCCTGCCCGGCGACGGTCCCGCGGTGCTGCGGCCGATGGTGAGCAACCGCTTCCGGCGCGGCTTCGAGCGGGTCGTGGCGATGGTGGCCCAGCGCGGCCTGTGCGCGGCCGACGTGGCCGGGCGGCCGTTCGCTGAAGCACTGCGGCGGGTCGGGGCGGCCGCGATGGGCGCCTACAAGTACGCCTACCTCGACCCGGACGCCGTCACCGCCGCCTTCGCCGAAGCGGGCGCCGACCCGGACGCGGGCCTGTGGTGCAACGACCGGCGGGTCGCCAGCCGGCAGGGCTTCACCGGTGCCGCGCCGGCGGCCGCCGAGGTCCGGGCCGCGCCGCCGGGCACGTTCCGGTGGACGGTCGCCCAGGACGACCCGTTCGACCCGCTCAGCGTCGACATCGACGACGACCGCGACACCGACAGCGGCGGCCGCGGGCTGCTGCTGACGGTGTTCACGGACGCCGCCCGGCTGCCCGCGGCCGGCGCCGAGGCGTTCGTCCGGCGGGCGGAGGAGCTGGCCGTGCGCCAAGCCCTGCAGATGCTGGCAACGGCTGCGGAGACGCCATGACGGCCCTGGTCGCGGTCGGGACGTTCGTGCCCGAAGGACGGGTGAGCATCGAGTCCTACGCCGAAGCGTTCGACCTGACGCCGATGCAGGTGCGGGTGTTCCGGCGCTACCACAAGCTCGGCACCGCCGCGCGGTCGGACGAGACGCTGACCGGGCTGCTGGCGCTGGCCCTCGCCGACCTGGCGCTGAGCGACGAGCAGCGCGGCCGGGTCCGGTACGTGTTGTACGCGCGCACCCATCCCGTCGTCGTGCCGTACCCCCGGAATCCCTTGCACGAAGCACTTCACACGGCCGGGCTCGGGCACGCGCAGGCGTTCGCGGTCGGGCAGCAGGCCTGCGCCTCGGGGCTCCTCGCGGTCGATCTGGCCGGGCGGCTCCTGACCGCCGACGGCGACGACGGGCTGGCGATCGTGCTGGCCGGGGAGAAGACGTTCACGAAGGAGACCCAGTTCGTCCCGGACACGTCGATGTTCGGCGAGGGGGCGGCCGCGTGCCTGGTATCCGCATCGGGGGACCGGGACCGGCTGCTGTCCTATGTGGCCCGGCTGCGCGGCGAGTTCGACGGCGACGCGGAGGAGGTGGCGGCCGAGTATCAGCGGATCTACCACGACGCCCTCGGCGAGGCGGTCACCGCGGCGGCCGCGCGAGCCGGGCTGGAGCTGGCCGACATCGCGGTCATCCTGCCGCACAACGTGAACCAGATCGCGTGGCAGCGCACCTGCAAACGGATCGGGTACCCGCTCGACCGGGTGCTGCTCGACCACGTCGCCGACTACGGGCACCTGTTCTGCGCCGACGCGTTCGTCAACCACCGGACCGCGGTCGAGCGCGGCCTGCTGCGGCCCGGGGACCGCTACGTGATCGCCGCCGCCGGGGCCGGCCGCGGCGCCACGTTCTCCGCCATGGTCTTCGAGCACTGATTTTGAGAGGAACCACCGTGTCCGACACCGTTACCGTCGACCCGGCGCTGCGACAGCACGTCGTGGAGACGATCTGCGCCCTGCTGCCGCGCGTGCTCAAGCGGGAGGTGCCCGACGCGTCGGAGTCCACCACGCTCATGGACGACCTCGGCATGAGCTCCACCACCGGCCTGGAGCTGGTCCTCGAACTGGAGGACCGGCTCGAACGCGAGATCAGCGTCGAAGACCTGGGCCGCGACGACTTCGAGACCGTCGGCACCCTCGCGCACTACGTCGCCGGCAACCTGCTGCCGGAGGAGTGAGCGTGCCGTGGGGGTTGCGCCGCGCCGAGTCGCGGCGGTTCCCGGGGCCGGCCGCGCGGGCGGGCGACCCGGCGCACGCGGCACTGCTGGCCACGTACCTCGGCGACATGGTGCGCCCGTACGGGCTGGACGCGCCGACCGGCATGGCCGGCGGGCAGGCGTACGGCGAGATGGCGGCCGCGTTGCTGCCCGCCGAGCCGGTGCAGGCGCTGGTGCTCGCCTACGACATCCCGGACCTGCACCCGGGCCGGGCCACCGCCACCTACCTGAGCCACCTGTGCCCGGGCTCGCCGCAGGCGTTCGCGGTGTCGGACCAGGGCCGGGCCGGCGCGCACACGGCGCTGCGGCTACTGCGCGACTACGCTCGTTCCGGCCTGTACGAGCACTCGCTGCTCATCGTGGCCGAGCAGTCGTCGCTCCCTTACGACCCGGCCGTCCCGGTCGAGGTCCCGGCCGCCCACTGCGCGGTCGCCCTCCACCTCGGACCGTCCACTGTGGATATTCCTGCGCCCCGTATCCTGGCCGATGCCGACGCGGTGCAGGTGCTCGACGCGCTCGGGGACGTCTCGGCGGCCACGGTCGTGCTCGGGGCGCACCTGATCGGCTACGAGGCCGACATCAAGGCGGACCGGATCGTGCGGGCGGACCCCGGCCAGCCGATGACGGGCGTGTGGGAGGCCCTGGCGGCGCTGGACGACGGCCCCGTGGTGCTGGCCGACTACGACCCGGCGCTGCGCTACCTGTGCGTCAGTGCGTTCGGATGCTGAAGCCGTCCGGGCCGGCCAGCGCGACCGCGGCCCGGAAACCCTCCGGCGCTTCCAAATCGGCCAGCGCGTGCGGCACACCGTGCAGGTCGACGATCGGCGGCGGGCTGCCGGCGACCGGGAGCCCCAGGTTGCGGGGGATGCGATCGCCGGCCGCCTTGACCACCGCCTCCTTGCGGGCCCACAGCCGCGCGAACAGCTCCGGCCCGCACCGGGTCACCAGGTCGGCCTCCTCGGGCGGGAAGAAGCGGCGGGCCATCGCGGTGTGGTCGAGGCCGTTGACGATGTCCTGCAGGTCAATGCCGACCGGGCGGGTGGCGGTGATCGCGATCGCGGCCCACTCCCCCGCGTGGGTCAGGTTGACCTGCAGCGGTGCACCGGTCAAGAACGGTTTGCCGTTCGGGCCGTAGCTCCAGTGGATCTCCGGCAGTCGTTGACGCAGGATGCGGCGCTGGGCCGAGTGGGCGGCGTCGAAGCGGCGGCGGTCGTCGGGCGCGCGGAAGGCGTCGCGGCGGCTGACCTCGCCCGGGTCCAGGTCCGATCGGAACGGCAGGCGGGTGTCGATCAGCCAGACCTCGACGACCGTCACCGGGACAGCAGCGCGGCCAGGCGGCGGACGCCGTCCTCGATCTGGGGTGGCTCCACGGCGCTGCAGGACAGGCGGATCGCGTGGGTGCCGCCACCGCCCACGTAGAAGAAGCGCATCGGGGTCCACAGGACGCCGTACTCCTGGGCCGAGACCTCCAGCAGCTCCTCGGAGGCGTCGACCGGCACCGTGCAGACCACGAAGAAGCCGCCGCTGGGACTGTTCCACCGCACGGCAGTACCCGCGAAATGTCGTTGCAGTGCGGCCAGCAGCGTCCTGAGGTTCTGGCGGTAGAAGGCGATCTTCGCCTGGTTCGCCGCCCGCAGGCTGAACCCCGCGTCGATGAGCATGCCGCCCACCACCGCCTGGGACAGGGCCGACGTGTTGACGGTCAGCATGCTCTTGATGGTGGAGAGCTCCTCCGCCAGCATCGTGTGGCGGCCCGCCCGGTCCACCACCGGCTGGTCGGCCACCAGGAAGCCCACCCGGGCCCCCGGGAAGTAGGACTTCGCGAACGAGCCCAGGTAGATGACGCGCTGGTCGCGGTCCAGGCTCTTCAGCGTCGGGCGGGGCTCGTCGTCCAGGCCGAACAAACCGTAGGGGTCGTCCTCCAGGATCAGCAGATCCTCGTCGGCGGCCGCCGCCAGCAGCGCCCGGCGGACCGGGACCGGCAGCGAGATCCCCGACGGGTTGGCGAAGTTCGGGACCAGGTACAGCGCCTTCGGGTTCTTGCCGCGGGCCCTGGTCGCCGCCGCGACCGCACGAACCGTCTCCGGGCGCAGGCCGTCGTCGGACTCCGGCACCCCGACCACCTCGACACCCAGGATGCGCGCGGCCCCGGTCAGCCCCACGTAGCAGGGCTCGGCGGCCAGGACGACGTCGTCCGGCCCGCTGCACAGGCCGCGCAGGGCGATGACCATGGCCTCCTGGCAGCCGGTGGTGACCATCACCGCGGCCGCCGGGACCTGGATGTTCTCGTCGACGTCGAGGGTCCGCGCGATGAGGTCGCCGATGTGCCCGTTCGTCCGCCCGTACTGCGTGAGCAGATCCCGGCTGACGGCCGCGCTCACGCCGCGTTCGCGCAGGTGGGTGAGGTACACCTGGATATGCTTGTCGATGTCGGCGGCGGAGTGGAACGCTTCGAACGGGCGGCCGGCGGCCAGGGAGATCGCGTCCGGGTAGCGCATGGCGATCTCGTTGAGGAAGTTCATCGACGCCGAGACCGGGTCGATGACGGAGGCGTGCAGCGCCTCCCGGGCCAACACCACCATCAGCCGTCGCCTCCATTCAGGGATGATTCGCGCACGGCGCTGCGGTCCAGCGCGGTCAGCGTCGGCCGGCC
>NZ_JBITDU010000003.1:995016-1012403 GCF_044454505.1 Dactylosporangium sp. NPDC051541 | reverse complement strand
CCGGCCAGCACCATCGCGTGGGCCAGTTCGCCGGTCGCGGCCCGCGGCATCGCCATCATGCATCGCCGCCATGCAAGGATGATTCGCGCACGGCGCCGCGGTCCAGCGCGGTCAGCGTCGGCCGGCCGGCCAGCACCATCGCGTGGGCCAGTTCGCCGGTCGCGGCCCGCGGCATCGCCATCATGCATCGCCGCCATGCAAGGATGATTCGCGCACGGCGCTGCGGTCCAGCGCGGTCAGCGTCGGCCGGCCGGCCAGCACCATCGCGTGGGCCAGTTCGCCGGTCGCGGCCCGCAGGACGCCGGCGACCCCGTCGGCGCCGCCGGTCGCGAGGCCCCACAGCGGGGGGCGGCCCGTCAACACCATGCGGGCGCCGAGGGCGAGGGCGGCCAGGGCGTCGGTGCCGCGCCGTACGCCGCCGTCGACCAGCACCGGAATCCGGCCGCCGACCGCGTTGACGACCTCGACCAGCGCGTCGAGGCTGGCCACGGCGCCGTCGAGCTGGCGGCCACCGTGGTTGGACACGACGATCGCGTCGGCGCCGTGGTCGGCCGCGAGGATCGCGTCCTCGGCGGTGAGGATGCCCTTGAGGACCAGCGGCAGGCCGGTGCAGTCTCGCAGCCAGGCCAGGTCGGACCAGGTCAGCGTCGGGTCGAAGGTGTCGGCGGTGTGCCTGGCGAGCGCGGACTCGCCCTCGTCGCGCACGTGGGCGGCGGCCATGACGGCCGGGTCGATGTTGATCGCGGCGACGTCGGCGCCGATCGTGAACCCGTTGCGCATGTCGCGCCAGCGCCGCCCCATGCGCGGGACGTCGACGGTGAGCATGATGGCGCCGTAGCCGGCCCGCTCGGCGCGCTGGGTCAGGGAACGCATGACGTCGCGGCGCTGAAGCCAGTACACCTGGAGCCAGAGGTTGTTCGGGTTTGTGACGGCGGCCGCGATGTCCTCGATCGTGCGGCTGGCGAACATCGCCACGACGAACAGCGCTCCGGCCGCGCTCGCCCCGCGTGCGGTGGCGACCTCACCTTCGGCGTCGATCAGCCGGTGGTACGCGGTGGGCGCGACCCCGATCGGCGTCGCGTAGCGAGTCCCGAACAGTGACAGCCCGGTGTCGGCATCCGCGACCCCGGTGAGCATGCGCGGCCGCAGCCGGATTCGCTCAAAAGCGCGCAGGTTGGCGGTCAGGGTGCGCTCGTCCTCGGCGCCGCCCTCGATGAAGTCCCACACGTCCGGCGCCACGACCTGCGCCGCGCTGTGCCGATAATCCGAGGCGGTGAGCAGTACCGGGCCGCTTCGCACTTGTGTCGCGGCCCTTGGCGCTTGTGTCGCGGGCCCCTGCGGTTGCGCGTCGGGGCTTTGCACTTGTGTCACGGACCTGTGCAGTTGCGTGTCGGGCCTTTGCACTTGTGTCGTGGGCCTTTGCACATGTGTCACCGACCGGCCCTCATAGGCGCTAGCCTATCTGGAACCACACCCGCACTTCCATGAGCCGAAAGGCCTACATGGCACCGGAATATGCTCGCTACTGCGCGATCGGCGACAGTGTGGTCGAGCAGCCCGGCGGCTTCGCCGAGCTCGTGCGCGACGCGCTCACTCCCGCCGCGTTCGCCAACTTCGGCGTGCGCAACGTCCGGGCGGCCGAGGTGCGCGATGTGCAACTTTCAGCCGCGCTGGCGTTCCGCCCGGACCTGGCGATGGTGGTGTGCGGTGCGAACGATGCGATGCGGCCCGGCTACGAGTCGCGCGCGGACGATGTCGATTCGGCCATCGCGGACATCGTCGTGTCGCTGCAGCGCACGGGCGCGACGGTGATCACCGTTTCGGTGTTCGTCATGCGCGAATACCCGCACATGCCCGGCTGGCTAGGCGCCGGTTTCGTGCGCCGGATGACACTGCTCGCACAGCGCACGAACGCGCTCGCGGCGCGCCTAGGGACGGTGCACGCGGACCTGTCCCAACACCCGGCGATCGCGGCGGGCGACACGCTGACCGGTCCGGACGGGCTGCACGGCAACGCGCACAGCCATAAGATCGCGGCGGCGGCCGTACTCGACCGCCTAGGCTTTGCACGTTCGCTCGATCTCTCCGATTACTCCGCTTGCTCGGACCACGCGGGTTGCTCCGGTTGCCCGTGCCACTCGGGTTGCCCGGGTTGCTCCGGTTGCCCGTGCCACTCGGGTTGCCCGGGTTGCTCCGGTTGCTCGGTTTACTCCGGATCGCCGGGTTGCTCGAGTTGACGTGTTTCACTTTTGCTTGGTTTTCGGGTTTCACGTTTGCCCAGCTCGCACGTTTCCGGTTTGCTCGACTTGCACGTTCGCTCGACTTGCACGCTCGCTCGGCTCGCACGGCTGCACATTTGCTCGGGCTGCGCATCGCTCGAGCTGCACGTTGCTCGGGTCGCACATCGCTCGAGCTGCACGTTGCTTGGGTCGCACATCGCTCGGGTCGCACATCGCTCGGGTCGCACATCGCTCGAGCTGCACGTTGCTCGGGTCGCACGTTGCTCGAGTTGCACGGTTTCCGGTTTTGCTTGGTTTTCAGCTTTGGGGGGACGCCGCTGATGCCGCTCGATCCGCAGGTGCAGGCCATGCGCGACGCCAAGGAGCGTGACGGCGCCGCCCCGCTGTACACGATGACGCTGGACGCCGCCCGCGCCGCCGACCTGGCCTCGATCCGCGCGGCCGGCGGGAGTCCGGAGAAGGTCCACGAGGTCACCGAGCACTGGATCACCGGGCCGGGCGGGAAGCTGCCGGTCCGCGTCTACCGCCCGAGCGCCACCCCTGACCTGCCGGTCCTGTTGTACTTCTTCGGCGGCGGCTGGGTCCTCGGCACCGTCGACACCGCGGACGCCATCGCCCGCAGCCTGGCCAATGCGGCCGGCTGCATCGTGGCGGTGCCCGGATACCGCCTCGCCCCCGAGCACCCGTTCCCGGCCGCGGTCGAGGACTGCTGGGCGGCGCTCGAATGGGTGATCGCCAACGCGGCCGCGCTGGGGGCGGACCCGGCCCGCGTCGCAGTCGGCGGGGACAGCGCCGGTGGCAACCTGGCCGCCGGGATCACGCTGATGGCGCAGGAAGCCGGCGGCCCCGCCCTGGCCGGCCAGCTGCTGGTCTATCCGAACACGGACCAGGTCGCCGACGACGAGTCGATGCGCGCGAACGACGACCCGTACCTGTTCAACCACCACTCCGTCGCCTGGTATCGCTCGCATTACTTCACCGATCCCGACGACGCGTACAACCCCCTGGCGTCGCCGATGCTCGCCGAGAGCCTCGCCGGCCTGCCGCCCGCACTGGTGATCACCGCCGAGTACGATCCGCTGCGCGACCAGGGCGAACGGTACGCGGCCCGGCTGGCTTCCGAGGGCGTGCCGGCCGCGGTGACCCGATACGAGGGCATGATCCACGGGTTCTTCGCGATGGCCGGTTCGCTGGACGCCGGAAAGGTCGCCCAAGCGCAGGCGGCCAAGCAGCTCCGCGTCTGGTTCGAGGGCTGACGCCGCGCAGTTCTGCTCGCGTCGACGCCCGCTCGATGTCCACGCGCTCGAACGTCGACCGTGCAGGTTCCGATGTGCGCGTTTCAGATGTGCGCGTTCGGATGTGCGCGTTCAGAAGCACGCATTCAGAAGCACGCGTTCCGGTTGTCATCCCCAAACTTCGACAGGGCGGTCGCCGGGAGGCCTCCCTCGGCGCGGTGTCCGCACAGACACGCGCACATGCGCATTCCCGCCGTCGCCCAGCAGCCGCAACGAACCCCGCTCCGACCACAGCTACCAAACCGTCAAGCCTTCCCTCCGCTGACGCCGACCCACCGCACGGCCGGACCTACCGAACGCCGGCCCGGTGACCACGCCACAGCTCGGCCCGCCCCTCGTCACCGAGCCGCTGGAACAGCTCCTCAGCCGCACCGAACGCCCGCTCGGCCGCACCGGTGTCGCCCCGCCGGGCGGCCACCACCCCCAGGCCCGCGATCGCGGACGCCACCCCCGACTCGACCCGCAAACCCCGGAACAGCTCCAGCATCGCCGCGAAGTCACCCTCGGCCGCGTCGAGGTCGCCAGCGTCGACGGCCAACCACGCGGCGTCCTGATGGCAGTAGCCGAGGAGGTACCGGTCACCGATCTCACGCGCCAGGGCCGTCGCCTCCGCCGCGTACAACCCGGCCAACTCAAGATCCCCGGACAGCCGATAACTCAATGCGAGCGGCAACAGCACCCACCCGCGCCGCGAGTCCCGCACCCCCGGCGGCAGCAGTTCGTGCGCCCGCAGCAGCACGGCTCGGCTCTCCTCGTGCCGCCCATCGTTGTTGTACAGCACCCCGAGCGCGGCCCGGACCTCGATCTCCTCCTCCACCGGCCCGGTCACCGCGAACACATCGAGGGCCCGCAGCAGCGCAGCTTCAGCCTCGGCGGGCCGTTCCAGATCCCGCAAGGCCTCCCCGAGCCGCCGCGAGCACTGCGCGATCTCCCACCGATCCCCGCCCGCCTCGGCCAGCGCCACCGCCTCCGTGGCCGGCGGAAGCGCGCGGCGCACCTCCCCGATGAACGTCCACGAGTGCGAAACCCACCGCAACGCCCGCGCCCGCGCGACACCCTCGTCGTCGGGCAGCGCTTCGGCGAAGAGTTGCCAGACGGCCAGCCGCGCATACGGATCGTCGAGCTGCGGTGCCACCCGGTCGGCGACGGCCCGCACCTGCGACCGAAGCCCCGCGGTGAACGCCTCCCGCAGCAGCAGGGCCGCCCCGTCGACCGACGTCTCGAGGTACGCGATTCCCCGCCCGGCAACGTCCTTCCGCTCACCGGCCGAGTCGACCATCTCCCCGGCGAACAACCGCAAAAGATCATGGATTTGGTACTGCCCCGGCGCCGGCGACTCCACAAGAAACACGTCCGCGAGCCGCTCCAGCGAGTCACCGACCGCACCGGCACTCAACCCCGCCCGGGCCGCGGCCACGCCGATCCCGAACTGGTTCCCCGGATGCGACCCCGCCCGCCGGAACACGATCTGGTCGATGTCCCGCAGCCCGTCGTACGCCCCGCGGAACGTGGCCCGCACCGCCCGGTCCCCCTGCCGCAGCTCGTCGAGCCGCCCCCGCTCATCGGCGAGCCGCGCCGCGAGCTGCGACGCCGTCCACCCGCCCCGGGCCCGCAGCCGCCCACCGGCGATCCGCACCGCGAGCGGCAGCCCACCGCAGGCCGCCACCAGTTGCCGCGCCCCGTCGATGTCCCGCTCGATCCGCTCCGCCCCGACGATGTCGGCGAGCAGCGCAAGCCCGTCCGCCGCAGTCAGCCCGCCGAGCCCGACGACGCGCGCCCCGTCCAGCTCAGCCAGCTGCCCCCGGCTGGTCACCAGCGCCGCACACCGAGCACCGCCGGGCAGCAACGGCCGCACCTGCGCCACATCCCGGGCGTCGTCCAGCACAACCACCAAGGCCTGATCGGCGACGCAGGACCGGAACCGGGCGGCCAGCTCATCCGCCGACCCGTTGGCCGGTTCGCCGAGCGCGGTCAGGAACCGGCACAGCACCACCTCCACCCCGAGCGGTTCGCCGCCCCCACCGCGCAGCGAGGCGTAGAGCTGCCCGTCCGGAAACCGCCCCCGCACGTCATGCGCGACCCGCAACGCCAGGGCCGTCTTCCCAACCCCAGGCGCAGCGGCGACAACGATGACGGCCCCGCCAACGAGCGAACCAGCCACCTCCCGCACCACCGAATCCCGCCCGACCAGCACAGCCGCGGCCGGAAGCTCACCGGGCCGCCGCCGAGCCGATTGCACAGCCGCGGCCGGAAGCTCACCGGGCGGCCGCCAAGTCGACTGCGCGGACGCCGCGTGAGCAGCCGGCACAGCATCGGCCGGCACCCCCGGCGCTTCGACAGCGGGCGCCGAGGCGAGATGCTGCTGCCAGACCGCCAGCCCGACCCCGATCAACCCGAGCACCCCGACCGCAGGCCAGGCCAGCCAGGCGACGTGCTGCAGCGACCCGGGCAACGACCCGCCGGTAGCCACGTTGACCGCAACCGCCAGCAACACCGAGAACAACCCCGACGTAACCGCCAGCAGCACCCCAACCTGACCGCGCCGCACGCCCACCTCCCCACCCATTCCAGCCCGTCGATGCCCACCCTACCGGCCGCCCAACCGCTCCCAGCCTCTTCAACAACAGAGCCCCGCTGCTCGCCCCCACGAAGTTCCTCATCGCGGAGTGGCGGTGCTCGTGGCTGGCGGGCACCGCGACGTGAGCTCGGCCGATGGGAACTACCGAGTAAGCGTGCGCGCACCGCAGTCCGGTCGCCCTTCGGTGGCAGCGGTCAGTGGATCGCTGCCGGGTTCACCTCGGTCGTTCGGTGGTCCCGGCCCGAGGGCGCCTACGGCGACAAAAGGACACCGCAGCACGGGGAAGCCGACGCGGCCGATACGGGCTGGGGAGGCACGGCAAAACGCATGCGGACAAGGCGGCGGCGCGAACACGCAACCCAGCGACACAGGAGGCGACTCGACGACGACGCGGGCGGGCGGGCGGGCGGGCGAGACAGCGGCGCGGCGGCACAGTCGAGCAACCCGACGGCACAGGCGGGCGACCCGACGGCGGCGCGGGCGGGCCGGGCGACGCAGCAGCACAGACACGTGGCGCGGCGGCACGGGTGGACGACGCGACAGGGCGGGGCGGCGCGGGCGATGGAGGCTGGGCGGGGCCGGGGTGAGGCGGGGGCGGGCGATGAGGCTGGGCGGGACCGGGGCGAGGCGGGGGCGGGGGCGGGCGATGAGGCGGGGCCGGGGCGAGGCGGGGGCGGGTCAGGGGGCTGTCGACTGGGCGGTCCGGGGTGGGGCGGTTGTGGCGCGGGCCGTGGAGGCGGCGACCGTGACCAGGAGTACCAAGGTCAACAGCCAGGTCAAGGGGACCGCCGGACCGGTTGGCCAGTGAGGCAGCGGGAGGTCCGGCATGGGTTCCCCGAAGATCGGCAGGGCCCAGCCCGTCAGGCGCCAGGCGATCAACGCGGTCGCCAGGCCCGGCGGGGCGGAGGCCAGGACCAGGGCCGGGTAGGTCCACAAGGCCACCCGGCCGGCGGTGCGGCGCGGCAGACCCTGGGCGCGCAGGACGGCCAGGTCGGCGCGGCGGTCGCGGCGGTCGACGGCGATGACCAGGGCCAGGCCCCCCGCGGCCAGGAGGACGGCCAGGGCGCCGGCGAGGACGTGGAACCACAGCGACAGCGCCGGGCCCTGTGCCGCCAGCCTGGCCCTCGTGTCCTCGACGCCCGTGTCGCGCACGACCACGAGGCCCTGCGCGGCCAGGCGGTTCAATGCGTCGGGCGGGGCGGCCGGGCCGAGCCAGACCTCCGGGGCGCGGGCCAGGCCGGAGTCGGTGGCGAGCCGTTCGGCGTACTCGAGGTCGACGAGCGTGCCGGCCGTCCCCAGCCTCGGCACGGCGGTCAGGTGCGCGGCGGTGGTCACGGGCACGTCGAGGCCGTCCAGGCCGGAGATCTCCGGGGCGGGGTCCGTGGTCGCGACCGGCAGGGGCAGCGGGATGTCGGCCGGCTGGACCCACACGCCGTTGGGCAGGCCGTCGGGGGCGTCGACGGTGATGCGCAGGCCGTCCGGGGCGGCGCTCAGGGTCGCGCCGGAGGCCCGCCAGCGGCCGGTGTCGGCCAGCTGCGAGCCTGTGGCGGCGGAGGCGGACGGGTTGATCGTGCGCACGGCGTTGAGCACGACGGTGATCCGGGTCGCCGATGCTCCGGGATCGGCATTGCGCAGGTGTACTGCCACCAGCCGGCACCCGTCCGCGCAGTCCGCGACCCGTTGCGAGTAGGTGCCGTTGCCGTTGTGCACGACGCCGAGGTCGGCGACCGCCCGGCCGGTGTTGGTCGAGAACACGAGGGTGAGCCCGATCGGGTTGTCGGGGCGGGCGCCGGTCACCGTGGCGTCGACGGCGAGGTCGCGCCCGGGCAGGTTGACGCCGATGTCCCGGGCCGGCGGCCGCAGCTGGGTGGCGAGGCGGGCCGGGTCGACGTCGCCGTAGGCGTCGAGCCAGGTCGTGGCCGTCGCCAGCCGTGTGCTGTCCACGGCGAGCCGCGGTGCCTCGCCGGGCCGGCCGGTGGGCAGGTCGACGACCGCCATGGCGTAGGCGCCGGCGGGGTCGGCCGCCCGCACCGCGTGCAGCAGCTGGTCGCGGTCCATGTCGGTGACGGTGAGCACGCGCGGCGCCCCGGTGGCGATCTGCGCGGCGAGGTCGCGGTCCCGCCCGGCGAGGTCGGTCGCGGTGACGGCGTAGCCGAGGACGCCGACGGCCGCGACGAGCAGCAGGATGAGCCGCTGCGTGCCGGGCCGCCGGGCCAGCTGGAGCGCGGCCAGCCCGGTGGCGAGCCGGCCCCGGCGGATGGCCCGCGCCCCGATCAGCCGGGCCAGCGGCGTGACGGCCCGGGCGGTGGCGAGGGCCAGGGCGAAGATGACGAGGGCGGGCGCGACCACCGCGACGCCGGTCAGGGCGCCGTCGGTGAGGAAGAGCTGCAGCGTCGCGGCGGCGGCGAGCACGGCCACGACCGCCTCGCCGGCCCGGGCCCGCCAGCCGGTGCCGCGGCCGCGGATCCGCCGCAGCAGCCCGGCGACCGGGGCCGTCAGGTGCCGCCGCTGGGCCACGAGCACGGCCACGACCGCGCCGAGCAGCGCGATCGGCGCGTAGCGCAGCGCCTCCATCGAGAACACCGGCGCCCCGACGCCGGGGAACCGCCACGCGGCCACGGCGGCCACGAGCAGCTGGCCGGCCACGCACCCGGCGACCCCGCCGAGCAGCATCGCGGCCAGCCCCTCGCCGAGCGTCAGCCACCACCGCGTCCACCAGCGGGTGCCGCGCAGCGCGACGACGGCCAGCTCCGGGCGCCGGCCCTGTGTGGCGTAGTCGGCGGCGATGAACAGGACCGTGTAGGCGAGCAGGAGCAGCGGCGCGGCCCCGGTCGGCACGCTGTGCCGGGCCAGCGCCTGGCTGGCGTCGATCCGCTCGAACAGCCGGGGCATGCCGGTGGTGACGACGATCCCGGCGCCGAGGTGCTTGGCCCGGTCCTGCAGCTCGGCGAGGCGGCGGCGGGTGTCCGGCAGCGCGGCGGCGGTGAGCGCGGACGGCCCGGCGGTGAGGTCGACGGCGACGTCCGACTTGCCGTGGTCGAAGCCGGCGGTGGTCGCGGCGCTGACGAACGCCGGCTCGCCGGGCCGCCCGGCGGTGTCGGGCGCGAAGTAGCCGTGGTCGCCCCAGTAGGTCGCCGCGGTGTCGGCCGGCGTGTAGGTGCCGACGACGGTGAGGCGGCACGGCACGCCGTCGGGCGAGTAGGTCGGGTTAGAAGGGCTGCCGCCGAGCGTCGCGAAGGTGAGGGTGATGGCGTCGCCCGGTCCGAGGTGCAGCCGCGCCGCCGTGTCCGCGCCGAGGACGATGTCGCCGGCGCCGACGAGGCACCGGCCGGCCGCGATGGTGAGGTGGGCGCAGACGTCCTGCCGGTAGGTCACCCGCGTGGCCCGGACCTTGTCCGGCTCGATCCCGACGGCCGGGAACTCCTCGCTGTAGACCTGGTCGAAGCCCGGCAGGTCGACGACCCCGCCGGCGATGTCGCCGAAGTCGAGCCCGCCGCCGTCCTCGCGCCGGTCGACGAGCGCGCTGACGGTGAGCGACCGCTCCCGGGCCGCGGCCGTGTCGACCTGCCCGGCCACGATGGACCGGTCGACCGCCTGCAGGTAGGCGGGCGCGGCGACGGCCGCCGCGACCGCGAACATCGCCAGCAGCGCGAGCACGACCGCCTGCCCGCGCCGGGCCCGCAGCATCGACAGCAGCAGCGAGATCATCGCGCGGTCCCTTCAGTGGCGCCGGCGGTCCCGGCCGGCCGGACGAGTGCGGGCGGCAGGGGCCGCGCCCCGTGAATCACGGCCGGCGGCGGCAGCGGCGGCGTCATCGCTGGGTCCCTTCGGTGGTGCCGGCGGTGGCGGCCCGCCAGACGAGGCCGAGCAGCAGCAGCGCGCCGAGCCCCACGGCCAGCAGCGGCAGGAGGGGCAGCGGGGAGGGCGGGTCGGGCGGGCTCCAGCCGTCGGCGAAGTAGGGCAGGGCCGGGCCGGACAGGAATCGGGCGATGATCGCCGCCAGCAGCCCGGTCAGCACGCCGGCCACGACGACGGCGCCCGAGCCAGCCCGGGCCGCGCCCGCGGCCAGCCGCGCCGGGAGGCCCTGCACCCGCAGGGCGCGCAGGTCGGCGCCGCGCTGGCGGCGCTCGGCGGCCACGGCGACGGCCAGGGCGGCGGCCGCGGCGAGGAGCCCGAGCGTCGCGGTGAAGAGGCGGTAGCGCTCGGCGAGGGCGGGTCCGCGGTCCGCGAACCGGGCGGCGCGGCCGGCGGTGTCGTCGGTGCCGAGGACGGTCAGGCCGGCCGCGCGCAGCCGGTCCTCGGCCCCGGTGGCGGCCCCGGCGGCCAGCCACACCTGGTAGGTGCCCGGCGACGACGCGGCGGCCCCGGTGCGCTGGGCGGCGTCGAGGTCGACGAGGAGCCCGGCGCCGCCGAGCACCGGCAGCAGCGGGGCGGTGCCGGCGACCCGCACCGGCACGGCCCCCGCGAACAGGTCGACCGCCGGGTCGCCGAGGCGCCAGGTGTCGGGTGCGGCCCCGGCGAGCACGACGGGCAGCGGCAGCGCGGCGGGCATGAGCCAGACCCGGTCGTCGAAGCCGAGCGCCGCGTCCGGCAGCGACAGCGTGAGCTCGCCCTGCCGGGCGCTGACCTGCATCGCGGGCCCGTTGGTGGCCGTCCGCCACTGCCGCGGATCGCCCAGCACCGCGGTGTCGAGCACGCGGGCGGCCGGCGCCTCCTGCCGCACCTCGCTGATGGTCAGGGTGGCCACGACGGCGTCGCCGCCGGCCGGGTGCCCGTCGCCGGCGGGCGGGGTGGCCGGCGGCGGCTGGACCAGGTCGAACCGGACGACGCGGCAGCCCTCGGCGCACCCGGTCACCGCGGCCCCGGCCTCCTGCTCGCCGGGCGGCAGCGGCCCGAGCGTGAGCGTGGCCCGCTTGCCGGTCACCGTGTTCTGCAGCAGCACGGCCAGGCTGACCGCGGACTCTCCGCCGTTGCGCAGCCGCACGACCAGCCGCCCGCCGTTCACCGTGGGTGGTGCGGCGTCGGTGCCGGGCGGGATGAGCGCGGGGAGCGACCCGTACTCCGGGCGCCAGCCCGCCACCGCCTGGAGCCGGGCCGCGTCGACGGCGAGGACCGGCGGGGTCAGCGAGCGGTCCACGACGGCGGCGAGGGCTTCCCGCCCGCCGGGGTCGGCGCGACGGACGGCGTCGAGCAGGGCGGTCGGGTTGGCCGCGCGCACGGTCAGCACCCGCGGCGCGCCCAGCTCCTGCGCGGCCCGGGCGTCGCGGGCGTCGAACCCGGCCAGCCAGCCGCCGGTCGCCGCGCCCAGCCCGGCGACCGCGACGGCGACGAGGGCCAGGAGCCGGTCGGCGCCGGGCTGGCGGGACAGCTGCACCGCGGCGAGCCCGGCCCGCAGCCGCCCGGCCCGCAGGGCACCGGCCCCGGCCCGGGACGCCGCCGTGGCCAGGACCCGGGCCGCGGCCACGGCGACGACGGCCGCGACGAGGACGGGCACGGCGGTGCGCAGCCCGCTCCCCCACAGCTGGGCCGCGGCGAAGCCGGCCAGGACGACCAGCACCACGTCGACGGCGGCGCGGCGGGCCCGGCCCGGTGCGGGCACCCGGCGCAGCAGGGCCGCCACCGGCGCCCGCAGCACGGCGAACTCACCGACGGCCATGGCCGCGAGCCCGCCGAGGACCGCGACGACGGCCGCGAGGACGGCGAGGAGCCACAGCCCGGCGTCACCTTCGAACGGCGCCCCGAGGCCGGTCCCGAGCCCGCCGGGGGACCCGCCGAGCAGGTGGCCGGCGAGCCGGCCGAGCGCGAGGCCGGCCGGGATGCCGGCGACGAGGGGCACGGCCAGCTGGCCCACCCCGAGCCGCAGGGCCCGCCGCCGGGACCCGCCGCGGAGCTTCAGCAGCGCCGCGTCCCCGCGCCGCTCGCGGGCGGTCTGCCGACCGGCGAGGGCGAGGGCGAACCAGCACAGCACGACCGCGGCCAGGGTGCCGGCGATGGTGCCGCTGTGCACGGCGGCCCGGTCGTCGGCGACGCGGCCGGCGAGCTGCTGCCCGGGCGCGACCAGGGTGAGCCCGGCCCGGCCGAAGGCGTATTGGGCCCGGCTGAGGCGGTCGGCGACGGGTGCGGCCGGGTCGGTGAACGCGGACACCGGCAGCTCGGTGGTGTAGGCGAAGGTAGGCCCGGCGAGCTGGGCGTCGGCGAACGTGGCGGCGGCGGTGAACACCGGGTCGAGGCCGCCGTCGACGGTGGCCCGGAACAGCGGGTCGCCCCAGTAGGCCCCGGTCGCGTCGGCGAGGTCGTAGCGGCCGACGACCGTGCCGGGGACCGGTTTGGCTCGGGCCTGGTTGCGGAACTGGACGGCGTCGCCGGTCTTCAGGCCGAGGGCGTCGGCGGCGGCCACGCTCAGCAGCACCTCGCCGGCGGCTTCCGGGCAGCGGCCGTCGACCTGGAGATGGGCGCAGAGGTCGTCGCGGTAGGCGACGGAGACCTTGGGCGGGCCGGCGTCACCGACGGCGGTGCTGTCGGCCCGCTCGAGGAGCATGTCGGCGGTGACGCCGACGAAGCCGGGCACGGCCGGGTCGCGGCCGGGCAGGAGCCGCTCGACGGTGTCGCGGTAGGCGGCCAGGGCGGCCTGCGGGTCACTGTCCGCGTTGGTCTGGCGGCGCACCGAGACGGTCCGCTCGGCGGCCGGTGCGGCCTCGACGTCGGCGGTGGCCGCCCGCAGCCCGGCTCCGGCGGCGAACCAGGGCGCGGCCGCGGCCGCGGTCACGAGCAGCACGGCCAGCACGAACACCGCCCAGGCCTGGGCGGCGCGCGCTCGAAGGGCACTGAACACCAGTCCGAACACGTGCACCCCCGGAGCCCTTGCCGTCGATCTCAGGGGGCACCTTACGCGCCGGGTCCGACAATTTTCAGCTGGCGGTCATGATGCGGGCGAGGTTCTCGGGTGCGAAGTACTCGGGGATCGACGCGCTGCCCTGCAGTACCCCGAAGAAACGCGTCGACTCGGCCGGGCTCGCGGCGATGGTGGCGAACAGGGCCGCCATCTCCGGCGTCGGCGGCTCCATCGCGGCCAGCTGACAGGTCAGCTGCAGCGCCGGGAGGAAGCGCTCGTCGCGGGCGGCGACATACCCCGCCACCGCCGCATCCAGGTCACCGCCCTTGAGTCCACTGTGGATAGCAGTGGCCAGCAGATCCGCGCACACGAAGGCGTCCGTGATGCCCGCGGCCATCACCGGGTCCTTGTGATACCCGGCGTCGCCGACCAGCGCCCAGCCCGGCCCCGCGGACTGCCGGAAGAAGTTGGGCACGTCGGCGGTGGCGTGCAAACGCCCCACCCGGGTGGCCTTCCCGATCCGCGCCGCGACGGCCGGCACCCGGGCCAGGGCGGCACCGAACGACCCCTCGACATCAGCGCGGAACTCATGGAACTGCGCGATCGGACAGGCGACGAAGACGCAGGTCTGGCCGTCATTCGTCGGGAACAGCACCACCGCCCGGTCACCGAGCTGGTAGATCTCGGCGCCGTCGCCACCGACACCCTCGTAGTACGCGTAGTAACACGCGGTGAGGGAGGGCGTCGAATGGTACGGCTCGGCACCGACCTGCGCCGCCACTACGGAACGCAGGCCGTCCGCGCCGATGACGATCCGGGCGTGCTCCTCGAATCCGTCCCCGCGGACGCCCACCACCCGGCCGGTGTCATCGCGCACAAGGGACTCGACGGCCGCGCCCTCACGAACCGTGACACCCGACGCGCGGGCCGCGTCGACCAGCAGCGCGTCCAGCACGGTACGGCGGACGCAGTACGGATGCGCCGCCCCGTCCACGGCCGGCGGCGGCGCGCTGATGGCGAACGGCCCGAAATCCATGGTGAAGCGGGCGTGTGGCGGCGCGCCGGAGCCCGCGACCGCGTCGTGCAGCCCCCACTTGCGCAGCAGGGCCATGCCCGGCACGTGGATCAGGTGGGTCGAGATGACGTCGCTGGGGAACGTGGCCTTGTCCAGCAGCAGCACCCGGTGCCCGGCCCGGGCGAGCAGCATGGCGGTGGGCGAGCCGGCCACGCGGGCGCCGACCACGATCACATCGAACGTCATGATCCGGACTTTACCGCCACCAGTGCACGGACTCGACATACATCGCCTGCGGGAACGCCGTCGCCGGCGGAGGTGTGCCGGGCCAGCGGCCGCCGACGGCCACGTTCAGCAGCAGGTACGACTTGCGCTCGAACACCCAGTTCTGCCTGGCCCCGAGGTCCTCCTGGCGCAGGGTGGCCTGCACGACACCGTCGACCGACCACTGCAGGACGCCGGGCCACCATTCCAGGCTGTACCGATGCATGCCCTTGTCCGGTCCTCCGACGGGTCGGGCGGTGAACGGGCGCTCCCAGCCCCGCTCGCTGCCGTCGGGGCCGTGGAAGGTGCCGTGCACGACGCCGGGTTCGGCGGTGCCGAGGGATTCCATGAGGTCGATCTCACCGGCGTCGGGCCAGCCGATGGTGGCGACGTCGGCGCCGAGCATCCAGAACGCGGGCAGCAGGCCGCGGCCGGACGGCACCTGCATGATGCCCTCGATGCGGCCGTACTGGGCCTCGAACGCGGAACGGAGCCGGGCCGACGTGTACTTCCCGTTGTCGTCGCGGGCCGTGATCGCGAACCGCCCGTCGCCGGTGAGCTGCCCGTTGGCCGGGCTCTGCGTGTACTCCTGCAGCTCACCGTTGCCCCAGCCGCCCCCGCCGGTCTCGTGCCGCCAGCCGGGCAGCAGCGCCGTCCCGGCCGCCCCGTCGAACTCCTCGGCCAGCTCCGCCTTGAGCGCGTCCGTGCCCAGCCGGGCCATCGTGGCGGTCACGGCCGCGACCCCGGCCAGATTGTGCAGGTCGCCGACGGTGAGCGCCACGTTGTCGCCGGTGACGGGGGCGAGCACGACGGCCTGGCGGATGCGGCCGGCGCCGGTCGCGGCGAGGTGGACGGTCTGGGCGGCACCACCGGACAGCGTCACGGTCACGGCGGCCTCGGGCGCCGGCCCGCGCTCGGGGGCGGCCAGGGACAGGATCACGGCGAACGTCCCGGGTTGCGGCACGGGGAGGGTGAAGAGCAAAGTGCCGCTTCGGGTGTACCGGTAGTGCGTCGGACTTCCCGCAGCGAGTGCTTTGGGTGCGGAGCCGCCCTGGACGACCGCGGTGTCGGCGTCCCACTGGTTGCCGGCGGCGTCCGTCGCCCCGCCCGGCGCCGCGGTCCAGCGATGGGTCCAGCCGACGCCGGCACTGACCTGGGCGGCGGAGATCCGGTTCAGGACGCGCCCCGACCGCCGGTCGCCGTCGGGCCACGCGACCGCCGCCAGCCCCAGCAGGACCAGCACGGCGAGGGCGGCGAGGCCGGCTCGGCGGGTCCGGGGGCTGAGCGACACCATGTGGACCAAGGCTACGGCGCGACCACGGCCTTGAGCAGTGTCGGCTTGCCGACCTTGATCGTCGTGGCCCCGACCAGCACGGCTCCCAGGATCACGGCCGCTCCCACCAGCTGGCCACCCGAGAGCGACTGGCCGAGCACGATCCAGCCGATGACCGCGGCGACGACCGGGCTCAGCAGGCTCAACATGCTCACCTGGGCGGGCGCCATGGTCGTGACGCCCCGGAACCACAGGAAGTAGGCGCCGGCGGTGCCGATCAGCGACAAATAGGCGAAGCCACCGAAATTCGCCCAGGTGAAAGCGTTCGGAAGGCCCTCGACGAACAGGGCCACAATGCCCAGCAGCGCGCCGCCGACCGTCAGCTGCCAGCCCGTCAACGCCAGCAGCCCGGCGTCGGGCTTGCCCCAGCGCTTGCCGAGCACGGTGCCGAACGACATCGACACCATGCCGCCGAACGCCGCGGCCAGGCCGATCGGGTCGAGCGCCGCCGTCGAGCGCAGCACCAGCAGGGCGACGCCGATGAGCCCCGCGGCCCCGGCGGCCAGGATGCGGACGGAGGGCCGCTGGCCGAGGAGGCCGAACGCGAGACCGGCGACGACGAACGGACCGAGCGCGCCGAGGACGGCCGCGACGCCGCCCGGCAGCCGATAGGCGGCGACGAACAGCAGCGCGAAGAACAGTCCGATGTTGAGCGTCCCGAGCACGGCGGCCCGCCACCACCAGGCGCCGCGGGGCCGGGCTCGGGTGACGGCGAGGAGCAGCAGCCCGGCCGGCAGGGCGCGGAGGGTGCCGGCCAGCAGCGGTCGGTCGGCCGGCAGGAACTCGGTGGTGACGAGATAGGTGGTGCCCCACAGCACGGGGGCGACGGCCGTAAGGTTCCTCATGCCTAAGTAGCTTATCCGCAAGCTACTTAGACGCAAGCTAGTTGTACGATGATTGCATGGACGATGTCGACCGGATCGTTGCGCAGTGGGCCCGTGAGCGCCCGGAGCTGGAGACCGAGGCGATGGCCGTCTTCGGCCGGATCTACCGGCTCGCCAAGATCCTCGGTGACCGGCAGGAGAAGGTGTACGGCGAGCTGGGCATCAACCGCGGCGAGTTCGACGTCCTGGCGACGCTGCGCCGGGCCGGCGACCCGTTCCAGCTGTCGCCGAAGCAGCTGAGTGCGACGCTGATGCTGACGACCGGCGGGATGACGGGCCGCCTGGACCGCCTGGAGAGGTCCGCGCTGATCACCCGCTCCCCCGACCCGGAGGACCGCCGCGGTCTGATCATCACGCTGACCGCGACGGGCCGGGCCTTGGTCGACGCTGCCGTAGCCGTGGGCCTGAACGCGCAGCGCGAGGTCCTGGAACGCCTCCCCGAGCCCAGCCGCCGCCGCTTGAACACCCTGCTCAAGGACCTTTTAGCAGCCACCGACCTCTGAACCGACCACCCGAACACCGCCCGAACCAAACACCGCCCAAACCGAGCAACGTACAAACCGTGCGATGCACAAACCGTGCGACGCACAAACCGAGCAGCGCACAAACCGAGCGGGCACAAACCGAGCAGCGCACAAACCGAGCAGCGCACAAACGAGCGATGCACAAACGATCAGCGCGCGGAACAGACAACGCGCGGGCCGGACAGTCCACAAACAAGCAGCGCACGAACGGACAACGCACTGAACCGACAGTGCACGAACCGGACAGTCGACAAACGAGCGGCGCACGAAACGGACAGCGCACAAACGAGCAGCACGCGGAACGGACACCGCGCGAAACGGACAGCGCGCCGGACGGACGACGCCCGGAACGGACAGCGCGCAGGACGAGCAGCACACGGAACGGACAGCGCGCAGGACGAGCAGCACACGGAACGGACAGC
>NZ_JBITDU010000003.1:992772-994919 GCF_044454505.1 Dactylosporangium sp. NPDC051541 | reverse complement strand
AGCGCGCAGGACGAGCAGCACGCGGAACGGACAGCGCGCGAAACGGACAGCGCGCAGGACGAGCAGCACGCGGAACGGACAGCGCGCGAAACGGACAGCGCGCAGGACGAGCAGCACGCGGAACGGACAGCGCGCGAAACGGACGACGCCCGGAACGGACAGCGCGCAGGACGAGCTGTGCACGAAGGCGAGCAGCGTGCGGAACGGACAGCGGGCCGAGCGGCGGTGCGCGGAATTGGCTGGCGCTTAGACGGTCGCTGCGGCTACCCACATCGTGAGGGTGGCCAGGAAGTCACCGCGCGAGCCGGCCTCGGCCAGGGCCGAGAACCACTCCTCGCGCAGGTCAGTCGGGATCAGTCCGGCCTCGGCCGGCACCGCCGGGTTCACCATCGGCAGCACCGCCGCGGCCGCGACCGGATCGGCGAAGTACAGCGCCACCGGCACCGCCGTCACCTCCTGCAGCCCGCCCCGCAGCAACCTTCGCCGCAGCGTGCGCCCCATGTCCAGGTGCTGCCCGACGACCGTGGCCAGCAAATGTGCCCGGACCCGCGCGACCAGCGGATACGGCAGCCCGTCGACGGCCACCGACTCCCAGTCCGTGTCGACCAGACAGACCCGCCCACCGGGCCGCGTGACCCGCGCCAACTCGGTCACGGCCGTGTCCGGTTCGGCAAGATGCTGCAGCACCCGCTCACAGTGCACCGCATCAAACGACCCGTCGGGAAAGTTCAAACGACAGACATCGCCCTGGGTGTACTGCACACACGTGCCCTCATCCCGCGCGTATGCGGCCGCGAGGGCCTCCGCCGACGCGTCGACGGCCACGACCGAGCCGGTCCCGCCCAGCCTCGTCGCGAGCAGGCGCGCGACCTCGCCGGTGCCGGTGCCCGCGTCGAGGACCCGCTGCCCCGGCTCGACGTGCAGCGCGGCGAACGCGACCTCGCGCACCCGCTGGACCTCGGGGTTCGCGGCGATCTGGCCGAGGGCGGAGTACGGCACATCGGTGACCATCACGCCAGTTTCGCTCGGCGCGCCCGTCACGGCTGCCCGGAAACTGATCGTCAATCCGACATCAGCATGACAAACACGCGGCGACACTCCCGAAACCCCACGACCACAGCCCGCGCACCTCCACCTGCCCATCCCACCCGCGCCCAGCGCACAACCACGCCGCCGGCGGACATCGTGGCCGACCGGAAACTGATCGTCAATCCGACATCAGCACGACAAACACGCGGCGACACTCCCGAAACCCCACGACCACAACCCGCGCACCTCCACCTGCCCATCCCACCCACGACCAGCGCACAACCACGCCATCGGCGGACATCGCGGCCGACCGGCAACTGATCGTCAAGCCGACACGAGTGTGACGAGCAGGCGGCGGTACTCCCGGAACGGCGCGACCGCGGCCCCGGGCACTTTGGCCTGCTCGTCCCACCGGCGCAGGGTGACGGCGTCGGCGGCGTACTCCGAGGCCGCGAACCGGTCCGCCTGCTCCGAAGTCATCGGTCCGCCCTGCACGCCGAGCGTGAACTTCGACGCGTCCGACAGCCGGTCGTAGTATCCGGGCTCAATCGCGCACAGGTATCGCTTCGCCGCGACGTGGAGCCGCACCGGCTCGCAGACCGCGGGGCCGAACCACTGCGCGAGCCAGTCCGCGCCGGTGTCGGAGTGCCGGTTGTCCCGCCCCTCCATGAGGTCGGCCCCGGTCAACACGCCTTGAAAGTGCCCGACATCGTGCAGGAGCGCGGCGGCGATCAGCGGTGCCGGCGCCTTTACGTGCACGGCCAGTGCCGCAGTCTGCAGCATGTGCTCGGCCTGAGTGACGGGTTCGCCCAGATAGTCCTGCGCGCCCTCGCTCTCGAACAGTGCCTGGATCACATCGATCGCGTCCATCCATCACCTCCACGGGTCCACGGCCACGCGCAGTGCACGGCCGGCTTGCTCGAATGCGCGAGCGGCTTGCTTGGATGCGCGATCGGCTTGCTCGAATGCGCGAGCGGCTTGCTTGGATGCGCGATCGGCTTGCTCGGATGCGCGATCGGCTTGCTCGGATGCGCGATCGACATCCCGAACGAACTCACCGCAGCCGCCGAAGTGCGACAACGCGGACGGGCCGCCGGACCGCTCCGCGTGCGTGATTG
>NZ_JBITDU010000003.1:596520-992674 GCF_044454505.1 Dactylosporangium sp. NPDC051541 | reverse complement strand
TGCGTCAGCGGCGCGCGTGATTGCGTCGGCGGCGTCCATGTCGTCACCTCCGCGGGTCCACGGCCACGCGCGGCGTGCGTGATTGCGTCAGCGGCGCGCGTGATTGCGTCGGCGGCGTCCATGTCGTCACCTCCGCGGGTCCACGGCCACGCGCGGCGTGCGTGATTGCGTCAGCGGCGCGCGTGATTGCGTCGGCGGCGTCCATGTCGTCACCTCCGCGGGTCCACGGCCACGCGCGGCGTGCGGCCGGCTTGCTCGAAGGCGCGGTCCAGCTGTGACAGTGCGAACGTGTCTCCTACCAACTGGGCGAACGGGAATCGCTCGTGATGGGCGGCCAGAAAAGCTACGGCTTGCACGAGGTGTTCGGGGCGGTAGTTGTGGACGCCGTGCACGGTGAGCAGGCGGCGCACGATTTGCTCGGGGTCGACCGGGACCGGCGGGGCGGGCGAGACCGAACCGGCCAGGATCGCGCGGCCGCCTACGTCCAGCGCGTCCAGGCAGGCCGCGACCGCGGCGGGCGCACCGGACAGTTCCAGGGCCACGTCTACGGCCCGCGGCCGGTTGTCCGGGCCTACCACGTGCTCGGCTCCGAAGCGGCGGGCCAGGGCTTGGCGGGCCGGGTCGGGGTCGCTGACGGTCACCTCGGCGCCCGCGGCCGCGCACATCGCCGCGGCCGTCACGCCCAGGAGGCCGGCGCCGGTGACCAGGACACGGCGGCCGTTTACCGGGTCGGCGGCGTCCAGCATCGCCGCGACGGTCGCGGTCGCGCACGCGGCCGGTGCCGCTACAACGTCGGGCAAGGTGTCGGGGACGGGGACGATCGTGGTGCCCGGCGGCAGGAGGGCGTGGGTGGCGAAGCCGCCGCTGAGTGTCCAGCCTGCGGTCAAGGGTTCGTGGCCGAACTTCCTCAGGTTCAGGCACTTCTGGGGGAGGCCGCGGGCACAACGAGTACACCCGAAGCAGGAAACCACCACCGACCAGACCACCCGGTCTCCGGCGACCGTCCGGCCGATCTGCTCGTGGCCCAGCACGCTCGGGGCCGGTCCGGGGCGGTGACCGGCGACCGTGTGCAGGTCGCTGCCGCAGATCGTGGCCAGGTCGATCTCGACCAGCGTCTCGCCGGCGACCGGGTCCGGCCGGTCGGTCTCGACGAACTGGAACGGCCGGCCGACGCCGTCCCAGCGGGCGTACCGGGCCGAGGGCAACGTCAGGCCCGGGCGGCGATGAGCGCGGGCAGGTCGGCGACGCCGGCGAGGACCTCGTGAGCGCCGGCGGCCCGCAGGTCGGCCTCCGCGCGGCCGCCGGTCAGCACGCCGACGACGAGTCCGGCTCCGGCCGCGACCCCCGAGGCGGCGTCGGCTTCCGTGTCGCCGACGACGACGAGGGCGGCGACCGAGGACGCGCGGGTGCGCAGGAGGGCCGTCAGCGGCAGGTCCGGTGCGGGGCGGCCGCGGCCCGCGTCGGCCGGGGTGAGGACGGCGTCGGCGAGGTCGTTCCAGCCGACGGCGGCGACGACGGCATCGGCCGTGGCCCGGGCGAAACCGGTGGTGAAGACGACGGCCAGGCCCTGCTCGCGCAGCTCCCGGACGGCCTTCTCGGCGCCGGGGATCGGGGTGCAGCGGCCCTCGGCTACAAGCTCCGCGTAGGCGTCCTCGAAGGCGCGGTTGAGCCGCTGCGCGGTCGGCTCGTCGGCCAGTGCGCGGAACACTTCGATCTTCGACTGGCCCATGGTGGCGCGGACGTGGTCGATGGCGGCGGTGCGGCCCGGGTCGCCGGGGAGGACCCGGTCGTAGGCGCGGGCGAAGCTGTGCTCGACCATCCCGTCGTCCACCACGGTCGTGCCGGCCAGGTCCAGGACCACGGTCTCGAATGGCATGTGGGTCTTCCTTACTCGAGGAGTTCGCTGATGACTGACTCGCCCAGGCCGAGGCCGGTCGTCATGCCGATGCCGGTGGTGACCGCGACGATCCGGACGCCTTCGGCGGGGGCGGCGATGAGGAACGGCTCGGGCGCGGACGCGTAGACGCCCTGCCAGCGCTCGCGGATCGGGAGTCGTTCGAGGCCGAACAGTTCCCGGGTGACGCGGACCAGTGCCTCGAACGACGACTCGGGCTGGAACGGGGTGACGGCGGTGCCGCGGTAGTGGGTGTCGCCGACGAGGAGGGTGCCGTCGGGGCGCTGGGTGTACATCTGGTTGAGGTCGAGCGCGTAGAGGTCCGGGTGCTGCGCGGCGAGGCGTTCGCGCAGGGCGGCGGCGGGCGCGGTTCCGGCGAACCCGGAGTACCGCAGCAGCGACCAGCCGGTGAGGATCGGCGCCGGCAGCGGCTCGGCCAGGGTGCCGGGCTCGGCGAGGAGCATGTCCAGGCCGCAGCGCAGCACGCCGGCCGCCTCGGCGACGTCGGGGTAGAGCTGGTCGACGTCGTGGCCGACGGCGACGACGACCGCCTCCGCGCGGATCGGGCCGCGCGACGTGTGCAGGACGCCGGTCTCGGCCCCGAGCGCCGACGTCCGCCAGCGGAACTCGACACCGTGCTCGGCGAGGTATTGGGCCAGGGCCGGGGCCGCCTCGCGCGGATCGACCTGGAGATCCCGGGGCAGCCAGGCGCCGCCGAGCACGTCGGTGCCCGGTACGTGGTCTTCGCCGAGGAGCTTCACGCCCGGCTCGCCGGCCGCCCAGTGCCGCAGCACGGCCAGCTCGTCGGCGGCGCGGGCCACGACGATCGTGCCGGACTCGCGGGCCCAGAAGCCGGCCCGGCGGGCGTAGCGCAGCCAGAGCTCGCGGGAGCGTTCGGCGTAGTCGCGGGCCGGGCCGGTTTGGGCGGTGACGCAGGCGTGGCCGAAGTTGCGCACGCTCGCGCCGGTGATCGCGCTGGCCCGGTCCACGACGACGACCCGCAGTCCCCGCTCGTGGGCGGCGGCGGCGTGACCGAGCCCGACGATGCCGGAGCCGACGACGGCGAGGTCGTAGGCGGCCGCAGCCGTCACCGCAGCGCCCGGCGGATCAGCACCGAGATGCCCTCGACGACCAGGACGGCCGCGACGAGCACGATGACGAATGCGGTGACCTGGTCGTAGCGGGAGACGCGGGTGGCGTCGATCAGGTAGTAGCCGATGCCGCCGGCCGCGACGATGCCGAGGACGGTCGCCGAGCGGATGTTGGAGTCGAAGAGGTACAGGGTGTGGCCGACGAACGCGGGGACGCTCAGCCGGGCCGTGGCCGAGAAGAACACCTGGGTCCGGGTGCCGCCGACCGAGCGGACCGCGGTCTGCGGGCCGAGCGGGGCCTCTTCGAGGGAGTCGGCGATGAGCTTGCCGAGCAGCCCGACCCCGACGAACGCGAGGGCGATGGTGCCGGCCTGCGGGCCGAGGCCGGTGATGATGATCAGCACGATGGCCAGGATCAGCTCCGGGATCGAGCGGATGATCAGCAGGATCAGGCGGGCGATGGCGCGCACGAGCCGGTTGGGGGCCGCGTTGCGGGCCGCGAGGGGGCCGATGAGCAGCGACACGATGAGGCTGAGCAGGGTGGCGGCGGCCGCGATCTCCAGGGTGACGAGCAGCGCGTCCCAGACGTTGGTCCAGGTCCGGGGCTCGATCGACGGGGGCCAGGTGCGCTCCAGCAGGAACGGGATCTGGCCCCAGAAGCTGAACAGGTCGAGCCACTTGGCCTGGGAGATGTACACGGCGCCGGCCAGGACGATGACGCCCGCGGCGATGGACCCGGTGTTGCGGATCCGGTCTTTCGTCCACGGGCGGCGCATGGCGGCGTCGATCGAGAGCGTTCGTGGCCCTGTGGCCACCCGGCCCGATTTGTCGTTCGGCGCCAGCAGTTGCGCTCTGATCGTGGTGGAGATGATTTCGAAGACCACGCACAGCAGGAAGATGACCAGGGCGAGGGCCATGGCCCGGCGGTAGTTCAGCGACTCCAGGGCCAGGCGCAGGTCGTAGCCGAGACCGATGATGCCGGCGTAGCCGAGCAGGACGGAGCCGCGCAGGTTGATGTCGGCCCGGTGCAGGGTCGTGGCGATCCACGACGGCAGGACCTGGGGGAAGACCCCGGACCAGAACTCCTGGGACCGGGACGCGCCGGTGGTGCGGATCGCCTGGCGCGGCCCCTCGTCGATCTGCTCGATGGCGTCGGCGAAGAGCTTCGAGATCATGCCGATCGAGTGCAGGGCGATGGCCAGGATGCCGGGCAGCGAGCCGAGCGTGAACAGCAGCACGAACAGCATCGCGAGGACGACGTCGGGGACGGCCCGGGTGACGACGCCGATGGCCCGGCCGATCGGGATGAGCCACGGTGCCGGGCTGGTGTTGCGGGCCGAGATGTAGGCGATCGGGGCCGAGACGACGGCCGACAGGACGGTGCCGCAGAGGACGACGCCGAGGGTGATGCCGATCGACTCCCACAGCTCCGCGAGGGGTGGGAAGCGCAGCGGGGTCATGCGGTCGATGAACGGGCCGACCTTGTCGACGCTGTCGGTGAACGTCTCGGCGGTGAAACCGATCTCGTCGAGCGACCAGATCGCGAACCCGGCCAGGGCCAGGAGCAGGCCGGCCGCGACGATGGTGGCGACCGGCGGGTTCGGCCGTTTGACCGCCTTTTCGAGGTCGACCGCGGTCATGTGGTCTCCGCCATGGCGGCCGTCATCCGACCGTAGATGCGCATCGCGGCCTCGCGGGTGAGATCCGCGGCGGGGGTGTCGAGCACGACGCCGCCGTTGCGCATGCCCACCACCCGCCGCCCCCAGGCCAGGGCCAGCTCGACCTGGTGCAGGCTGCAGATGACGGTCAGTTCGCGCTCGGCCGCGATCTCGCGCAGCAGGGCCATCACCTGGTCGCTGGACTCCGGGTCGAGGGAGGCGACCGGCTCGTCGGCGAGCAGGATCTCGGGGCCCTGCATGAGGGCGCGGGCGATGGCGACCCGCTGCTGCTGGCCGCCGGAGAGCGTGTCGGCCCGCTGGTATGCCTTCTCCAGGAGCCCGACCCGGTCCAGCTGGGTCAGGGCCTGGCGGCGCAGCTCCCGCGGGTAGGTGGCGATGCCGAGGCGCGGCCCGCGCAGGGCCCCCAGGGCCCCGGTGAGCACGTTCTCCAGCACGGTGAGCCGGCTGACCAGATGGAACTGCTGAAACACCATGCCGATACGCCCGCGCATCCGGCGCAGCTCGCGCCCGCGCAGGCCGGTGAGGTCCTCGCCAAGCACGCGCAGCGAGCCTTCGCTCGGCGTCTCCAGGCCGTTCAGGTGCCGCAGGAGCGTCGTCTTGCCCGAGCCGGAGAGCCCGAGCAGGACGACGATCTCGCCGCGGCCGACCGTCAGCGACACGTCCCGCAGCGCGGCGACCTGCCCGTAGGTCTTGCTGAGCCCGCGCACCTCGACCGCGGGAGCGTCGCTGACCGTCGTCATCGTCGGCAGTCCTTCACATCAGCCGTTGCAGGCCGCGGCCTTGGTCTGCTTGCACAGATCGCGGATGATGTCGTACTTCGCGTCGTCGACCGGCGCCAGGGCGTAGAAGGTCTTCTTGAAGTTGTCGCTGTCGGCACCGGCGATCCCGGCCGCCTTGATCTGGTCGATCGTGACGTTCTGCAGGCCCTTGACGAGCTTGTCCTTGAGGTCGGCGGGCAGCGCGTCGGCGACGGTCATGGGCGCGCCGATGACGAAGGTCTTGTTGATGACCTTCAGGCCCTTCTGCGCCTCGACGGCGACATCCTCGGCGAAGCCGGCCTCGCACTCGGAGCCCTGCGACACCTTGAGCGCCGACGCGTCGTGCTTGCCGGCGAAGACCGGGGTCACGTCTTTGGTCGGGTCGATGCCGGCCTTGAGCAGGTTGTAGCTCGGGTACAGGTAGCCCGACGTCGAGGTCTGGCTGACGAAGCAGACCTTCTTGCCCTTGAAGTCCTCGATCTTGCTGATGGCCGAGTTGGCGGGGGCGATCGCCTCGGAGTAGTAGCCCGGCTCCTGGCCGGCCTTGGTGATGATCGACGCGAACGGCGTGATCTTGGCGCCGTTGTTCCTCGCGGTCACGTAGGTGAAGCCGGAGAAGCTGGCGATGTCGACCTTGCCGGAGACGGCGGCCTCGATGAGGGCGGCGTAGTCGGACGACTCACGGTATTCGACCTTGAGGCCGGAGACCTTGGCGATGTAGTCCTGCAGCGGCTGGTAGTTCTGCTGGGTGGAGGCGGTGTCGGGGACGACGCCGAAGACGAGCGTGCCGGGGTCTTTGGCGAACTTGCCGGGCGCGGCGGCCGACGAGCCGGCGTCGGCGGAGGTCTTGTCGTCGTCCGATCCGCACGCGGCGGTGCCGGCGAGCAGCATCAGGGCCGCGGCGGCGCCTAACACGACCCGAGTGGTGATCTTCATATGCCACACACCTTCTTCGTCTGCTGCTGGTTGTGGCTCGCAAGCTAGGAAGGCGATATGAACGGCCGGGAACTCGTGCGTAGGTCGGCGCGAACGCGGCTCAAAGGTCCGTACCTGTTACCAACTCGTGATGTTTTAAGGTATCGACCGTGTCCGCCCTGCACCGCGCCGGCATCCCCGCCCACGGCCGCGTACCGAAGTACTACGCCGTCAAGGCCCGGATCCTCGACGAGATCGCGGTGCTCGGGATCGGCTCGCCACTGCCGCCGGAGCGCGACCTGGCCGCCCGCTACGGCGTCGCCCGCTCGACCGTCCGCCAGGCGATCTCGGAGCTGATCATCGAGGGCCGCCTCACCGCCCAGCAGGGCCGCGGCACGTTCGTGGCCCGGCCGAAGTTGATCCACCCCCTCTCGCTGGCCAGCTACACCGAGGCCCTGCGAGCGATGGGCATCGAACCGGGGCGGCGGCTCGTGACCCTGGAGACCATCCCGGCCGACGACGAGCTGGCGGACGCGCTGGAGATCGCCGCCGAGGCGCCGGTGATCCAGCTGGAGCGGGTGCTGCTGGCCGGCGGGGAGCCGCTCGGACTGGAGACCACGTACCTGCCGGCGCAGCGTTATCCCCGTCTGCTCGATGTGTTCGATCCGAGCGGGTCGCTGTACCGATGCATGCAGGACCAACTGGGCGTCGTCTGGGCGGAGGCGACCGAGCGCATCGAGACCGCCCTGGCCAGTCCCCGGGAGGCACTGCTGCTGCAGACCAACCCGGCCCTGCCGATGCTGCTCATGCAGCGCGTCAGCCGCGATCCCGCGGGCACGCCCATCGAACGGGTCCGGTCGCTGTACCGCGGCGACCGCATCGGCTTCGAGGCCCGGCTCGTCGCCGGTCGTTAACTATTGACGTATTAGCATGTGTTTCGGTAACTTTTTTACATGACGGTGGTGAAGATTCGTGGCCTGCTGCCCTCGCTCTCGCGGGCCGAGCAGCGGGTCGGGCGGATCATCCTGGACGAGGCGGCCACCGCGGCGCAGATGACGATCACCGAGCTGGCGAAGCGGGCCGACACGTCCGAGACGACGGTGATCCGGTTCTGCCGGGCGGTCGGCCTCTCCGGATACCCCGAGTTACGGCTGCGCCTGGCGGCCGAGGCCGGCCGGGTCCAGCAGGACGACCGGGCGCACACCGCCGTCGGCAGCGACATCAACCCGTCCGACGACCTCGCCCAGGTGGTGAAGACCATCGCGTACGCCGACGCCCGGGCCGTCGAGGACACCGCGGCCCAGCTCGACCTCGACGCCCTGGAGCGGGTCATCGCGGCGATCGCGCAGGCGCGGCGCATCGACATCTACGGCGTCGGGGCCAGCGCGTTCGTGGCCCAGGACTTCCAGCAGAAGCTGCACCGCATCGGCCTCACCGCCTACGCGTGGTCGGACGTGCACGTGGCCCTGACCAGCGCGGCCCTGCTCGGCCCGGGAGACGTGGCGGTCGGCATCTCGCACACGGGGACCACGATGGACACCATGGAGGCGTTCACCGAAGCCGGCCGGCGGGGCGCGACAACCGTCGCGCTGACCAACTTCCCCAAGTCACCCATCGCCCGGGCCGCGTCGCTGGTGCTGACCACGGCCGCCCGGGAGACCACGTTCCGCTCCGGCGCCACCGCGAGCCGCCTGGCCCAGCTGACCGTCGTGGACTGCGTGTTCGTCGGGGTCGCGCAGCGGACGTACGACCGCACCCGCACCGCTCTCGAGGCGACCCGCGAGGCGGTCCGCGGCCGGCGCGCCAAGGCCGAACGAGGCCGCGGGTGAGCCTCTCCCCCACCGAGCACCGGAACCCGGCCACGACCGACATCGACCGCCTCCCCACGCTGGACGTGCTCCGACTGATCAACACCGAGGACCACAAAGTGGCACCAGCGGTTTTGGCGGTACTCCCACAGGTCGCCGAGGCCGTGGACCTGGCCGTCACCGCCCTGCGCGCGGGTCACCGGATGCACTACTTCGGCGCGGGCACGTCCGGCCGCCTCGCCGTCCTGGACGCCGCCGAGCTCCGCCCCACCTACGGCGCCGGCCCCGACCTCGTCGCCGCCCACATCGCCGGCGGCTCCCCCGCCCTGCTCACCGCGGCCGAGGGCGCCGAGGACGACGTGGCGCTGGGCCGCGCCGCCGCCCACGAGGTCCGCCCCGGCGACATCGCGATCGGCGCGACCGCGAGCGGCACCACCCCATACGTGGCCGGCGCCCTCGGAGCCGCCCGCACCGCCGGCGCCGGCACGGTCCTGATCTCAGCCAACCCGTCCGCCCCCCTCGCCGACCTGGCCGACGTGCACATCGCCGTCGACACGGGCCCGGAGGCGATCACCGGCTCGACCCGCATGAAGGCCGGCACCGCCCAGAAACTGGTCCTGAACGCACTGTCGACCGCGGTGATGATCCGCCTCGGCCGCACCTACTCGAACCTGATGACCGACATGGTCGCCAGCAACACCAAGCTCCGCGCCCGCCAGGTGCGCCTGCTCACGCAGGCGACGGGCCTGGACAGCGCCGCCTGCACGACCGCCCTGGCCGCCGCCGACGGCGAGCCGAAGGTGGCCCTGGTGGCCCTGCTTGCCCAGACGTCCCCCTCGGCCGCCCGGCAAGCGTTGGACCACACCGGCGGCGTCGTCCACGCCGCACTCGCCGTCATCCGCGACGCCTAGGACCATGGCTAACGCCGCTGCCCGGCGTGCTCCCGCCCGGTCTCCCATTGCCACTGGTGAGCCCGTGCCGCCTCCCGCCGCCGCTCCCGCACCGCCAGCCGGAGCGCCGACCAGAGCCGGAACCGCCGCGAACTGTCCACGGCGGCCAGCAGCCGCGCCAGCGCCTCCCGCTCCTCCGGCGGCACGAACGTGATGACGATCAGCACCGGCAGCGCGGCCGCGACGAGCTCGGTAACGATGAGCGCCAGGACCGCAACCCCCGCAATGATCACGGCATAGACAGTCATGCGTACCCCTCCTTCTCAACGCACGACAGTGAAGGCCGCAAGCACCACCATCGCGAGCGCGGCGACGATCGCGATGGCGACAACGGCCGCGGCGGCGGCCGCCCCGACCGGCGACCCGCCGAGGAACACCGCCCGCCGGAGGTACCGCAGGGCGACAACCAGGCAGACCGCGCCGGCGGCCAGGTACGTGAGCGCCGGGGAAGCGGAGTCGAGGAAGGACATAGCGGCGACCTCCTATCCTGGTGGCTACGCGGCATCGCCACGCATAATCCACCGGAGAGGGCCATGACCTGGGCTACGGAGATCACCCGTCACCGCCGGTTCACCCAGCTAGCGGATTTTGTTACGGCTCCGTGACCCTCTCCCTTGAATATGCACCGCTATGCACGCTGTAGCAATCATCATCCGCGTGAATGAATTTCCTTCATCACTCTTCGCAACGGTCCGTGTACAGAGCCACTCCCTCTGATGTCGGACTGTGAGCATTGTGCCCGAAGCGGGGATTGCCTTCGGTGGAACATATGGTTGAGTGGGTGCAACGCGAGCTCGACTTCAGTGCATACCCCCGAATAATCGGGACCCGCGGGCCAGACTAAGGTGCGCATGTGAACTCCGACAATACGGGCGTCAGGGACGCCGCCCTCGGCGGCGGTACGCCAAAGCTGGACTTAGTCACTTCACTGTGCGGCAACGGCACATGCCCGACCGTCTACCGGACCGACCGCGGCACTCTGGTAGTGCAGGGTTACACCATCCGGGCCGACCAAGTCTCCATTGATCTTCCGGCTGGCGAGCAGCTCGTGGAGATTCCCGCGGAGCTCCTGGCCGCGGCTATGCAAGCCGGCAACTAGGTATTCTCGCCGGGTGTTCGGAAAGGGGGCGAGTTGCCATGTCCGACTTGCCCCTCTCCGCAGACGATCCCGTGGAGCCGGTCGGCGCCGTTCTGGCCCGCTGGCGCAAGCGAGCCGGGATCACGGGACAGGCCCTCGCCAGCCGCGTCGGCATGAGCCAGGCGAAGATCTCACGCCTGGAGACCGGGACGAGCACGGCCGAACCGGCCGACGTGAGGCGGATCGCCGAGGCCCTTGAGCTGCCTCCCGACGCGATCGAGCGCTTGGTCGAGCAGTCCGAGCAGCCATTCCCCGAGTGGGCGATTCCGCCGCACGACAACGCCGCGTTTCAGCGCGAGATCAACCGGATCGAGGCGAGCGCGAAGGAACTCCGGGTGTTCCAGCCCACGGTGGCCCCGGGACTGCTCCAAACCAGCGAATACGCCCGGGCGATCATGGCCAGCGTCAAGAATGAGATGGCCGACGACCGGCTCGTCGATTCGGAGGTCGCGGTTTCCGAGGCTGTCAATGCTCGCATGCACCGCAACCAGGTGCTCCGTCAGCCCGGCCGGAAGTTTCACTTCCTGATCACGGAGCAGGTGCTGCACAACCGCGTCTGCGGGGTGGCAGACATGCTGGCACAGATCAACCGCCTGCGCGAAGTCGCCACCTATCCCAATGTTGAGCTGAAGATCATTCCGGACAATGCGCTGTTGCGGATCGCGCCGTTCCACGGGTTCGAGCTCGTCGACGACCGATGGCTCCTCGTGGACCTCTTCAGTAGCTCCCTGAAGTCACACAACCGCGCGGCGGTCCGCCCGTACCGCCGCATCTTCGACGTCCTCGAGCGCTCGGCGGTGGCTTCCATCGATGATCTTCTCAACCAGTACCAGGCTCACTACGCACGCATGCTGCTGCCGGGCGCGACGCAAACTAGCAGATTCTGATGCTTGTACACGGTCGCGCTCATTCCTAACGTTGGAACATGACGAACCATGAGGACGTCCCGCCGGCCACCCCGGAAACCGTCCCGCAACTGGTGACGACGCTGTGCGGTAGCGGTACCTGCCCTACCGTCTACCGCACCCGCCACGACACTGTGCTCGTTCAGGGTGCGGTGGCCACCGGTATGACCGTCGGCGATGGTGAGCAGGTCGTCGAGATCCCGCGGGAGTTGCTGCTCGAGGCGGCTCGGCTGCTGCGGCAGGAAACCGTCTGACCTCACGTTCCCCGCCGCCCAGTGTTGTGCGGCCGTGAAAGTCCTTTGCCCCGTGCGCTACCGTCGCGCGCATGGGGCGGATCTTGCGGGTTGCCTTCGCCGCATTGGTTGCGGGAGTTGCGCTCAGTGGGTTGCTGCGCCTCTACGTGCCGGTCTCCGGGAACGAGCGGCAGCTGGCGTATCTGCGGGAGCGGCTCGAGCACGGGGCCGGGGAAGAGGCTCAGCGGCTGTTCCCCGAAGGGTACTTCTTTCTGCACGTGCTGTATGGGCTGGCGAGTGCCGACACCGGGCACGTCGATGATGCCCGGTGGGCACTGTCCAGACTCGACGGACCGGGCGGGACGGCGCCGTTCAGTGCCGGGCTGGCGCCGCGGTACGGGATCTTCTACGCGGGGTGGCGCAACGTCCTGCTCGGGGAGATTGTGCGTCGCGACCGGACGCGGGGGGAAGCGCGGCGGTTCGACGAGGCTTCGCGGGAGATCGCGGCCGCGTTCGATGCTTCCGCGTCGCCGTTTCTGCAGGCCTACCCCGGGTCGGCGTGGCCGGTCGACTCCGTTGTCGGGATCGCTTCGCTTCGCCTGCATGACATGGTGCTCGGGCCGGCTCATGACACTACCGTGCAGCGGTGGCTCGGGGCGGCGAGGCAGCGGCTCGATTCGGCTACCGGGTTGTTGCCGCACGTTGTCGACCCCGCCTCCGGTGCGGCACTGCAAGGGGCCCGCGGGAGTTCTCAGAGCGTCATCCTGCGGTTCCTGCCCATGGTGGACCCGGTGTTCGCCCGGGAGCAGTATCTGGGGTTTCGGGATCGGTTCGTTGTCCGGGCGCTCGGGCTCGGGCCGGCGGTCCGGGAGTATCCGAAGGGGACGGACGGGGCCGGGGACGTCGACAGCGGGCCGTTGCCGTTCGGGGTTTCGCTCTCGGCCACCGTCGTTGCCGTCGGGGCCGCCCGGGTGAATGGGGATCGTTCGCTGGCCGACGGCATGGAGCACTTCGGGGAGGTCGCCGGGGTGCCCGTCGACACGTTCTCGACCAAGCGTTACGGGCTCGGGCTGCTGCCGATCGGGGACGCGTTTCTGGTCTGGGCGCACACCGCCGAAGTCCAGGCGCACACCGCCGAAGCCGAGGCACCCACCGCCGAAGTCCGGGCACCCACCGCCGAAGCCGAGGCGCACACCGCCGAAGCCGGCCCGGGTCCGCCGCCCAGCGTCATCGGTCCACTGTGGAAGGTGCCGCTGACCGCGATCCTGCTACTGGTCGGGGCCCTGCCGTGGATTCGCCGGCGCCGGAAGCAGCGTGGCCACCGCCCGGATGAACGCCTCGTGGTCGACGGTGTCGTCCCACAGCGTCTGCAGGACCAGGCCCTGGTAGATGGCGATGAAGACGCGGGCCAGGGACGTCGGGTCGTCGGTGAGGCCGGCCAGTAACGGGGCCACTGCCTCGATCGGGCGGTCCACGTTGGCGCGGGACGCTTCGCGGATCGCCGGGTTGCGGACCGTCTCCGCCCACACCTGCACGGCCAGCTGCAGCTCGGGCCGGGCGGCCGGGTCGCCGACGGCCCGCAGGACGTTGAGATAGCCTTCGGCCGGGTCGGCGTCGCCGAGCATCGTGGTGCGCCGCTCGTGCCACTCGGTGACGATGGCGGCGATCATGTCGTCCTTGCCCAGGAAGTACCGATAGATCAGGCCTGCACTGATTCCTGACTCCCGGACGATGTCCTGCATCGACGTGCGGTGGAAGCCCTCCCGGGCGAAGCAGGCCGCGGCGGCGTCCAGGATCTGGCGGCGCCTGGCGGCGAAGTAGGCGTCGTCCACTTTAGGCACTAGCCACCGCGATCCGGTAGAACTGCGCCGTCGGCTCGCCGGTGCGGCCCAGCGGGTCCAGGTAACTCGCGGCGGCGTCCCGTGTGGACAGATCCGCGGTCAGGCGCAGGCCGCGCTCGGACAGGTACGCCGGGAGCCCGGCCGGGTCGAAGCCGAACGTCCACGGCTCGCCGCCGCGCTGGACCGCTTCGTGCCACTCGGCGACGCCGTGGAAGTCGCCGGTGCCGTCCAGGGCGGCCCGGTCGACGTACGTGAAGATGATCGTGCTTCCGGGGGCCAGCAGGGCGGCCAGGGCCCGGAACGCGCCGTCGACGGCCTCGGCGGTCAGGTAGTTGGTGACGCCCTCCCAGACGACGACCGCCGGCTCCGAAGCGGTGAAGCCGGCCGCCAGCAGGGCCGGCGCCAGGGCGTCCCGGGACAGGTCGACGGGGACGAACCGGACGGTGGCCGCCTGCGCGGCGGGGACCCGGCGGCGCTTCGTGGCCTGCGTCGCGGGGTGGTCGACCTCGAACGCCACCGGGGCGGCGATGCGGTAGGCGCGGTTGTCGAAGCCGGCGCCCAGCAGTACCAGCTGCACGGCATCGGCCCGGAGCGCGGCCTCGACCCGGTCGTCGATCAGGCGGGTGCGCACCACCGCCGAGGCGCGCGGGCCGCCGGCGTAGTGCGTGTCGATGTACCGCACGATCCACCGGTGCACGGCCGGGACCCGCGACGCGGCGACCACGGCCCGGTAGCGCTGCGGCAGCATCCGGGCCGCGAGCCGGTCGTCGAAGAGCCGGTCGTGCCGGCGGCTGTGCTCGAGGGCGCGGAAGAGCGCCACATGCTCCGCGGAGCGACTACTGCCTCGCATACCCGCAGAATAATGAATGAACGTCCATTTTCACAAGGCCGGGAGCAGCTGATCGGCCACCGCGTTGAGGAGGTCGGTGCCGGTGAACGGCTTCTCCAGCAGGTGCACGCCCGGGTCCAGGATGCCGTTGCTGGTGAGGACCGGCTGGGCGTAGCCGGACATGAACAGCACGCGGGTCGCCGGGCGCAGCTGCAGGAGCCGCTCGGCCAGGACCCGGCCCAGCATGCCGGGCATCACCACGTCGGTGAGCAGCAGGTCGATCTGGCCGCCGTGCTCCGAGGCCAGGTGCAGCGCCGCCACCCCGTCCGCGGCCGACAGCACCGTGTAGCCGCCCCGCCGCAGGATCCGGGTGGTGACCTCGCGCAGCGCCGGCTCGTCCTCGGCGACCAGCACCGTCTGCCCGCGGCCGGGCGGGCGGGCGGCCCGGGTGGTGTCCTCGGCGGTGACCTCGGCGTCGCTGCCCGGCAGCAGGACCGAGATCGTGGTGCCGACGCCCGGCTCGGAGTAGATCTGGACGCTGCCACCGGCCTGCACGACGATGCCGTAGACGGTGGCCAGGCCCAGGCCGGTGCCCTCGCCGCTGGGCTTGGTCGTGAAGAACGGCTCGAAGGCCTGCTCGATGACCTCGCGCGGCATGCCGGTGCCGGTGTCGGAGACCCGGATCCGCACGTACCCGCCGGGGCCGAGACCGTCGCGCACCGCCGGATGCCCCTCGTCGATGTGCACGAGCCCGGTGTCGATGGTGAGCTGGCCACCGGCCGGCATCGCGTCGCGGGCGTTCACCGCGAGGTTGACCAGCACCTGCTCCAGCTGCCCGGCGTCGGCGACGACGGTCGGCAGCGGGTCGGTGAGGTCGGTGACGAGCGAAATGTGCTCGCCGAGGGAGCGGTTGAGCATCTGCTGCACCTCGCCGATGACCCGGTTCACGTCGAGGGGCTTGGGCCGTACCACCTCGCGCCGGGCGAACGCGAGCAGCTGGTGGGTCAGCTCGCTGCCGCGGCGGCCGGCCCGCAGGATCTGCTCGGCGTCGATCGCGAACGGCGTGTCGGCACCGTCCTCGACGATGAACTCGGCGTAGTTGAGGATGACCGCGAGCAGGTTGTTGAAGTCGTGGGCGATCCCGCCGGCGAGCTGGCCGAGGCTCTCCAGGCGCTGGGTGCGCTGCTGGCGGACCTCGTCCTTCTGCCGCTCGGCCTCGGCCCGCAGCCGCTCCTGCTCGGCCAGGACGGCCAGCCGCTCGCTCATGTCCCGCACCGCGGCCAGGGTGATTACGCCGTCCTCGCCCTCGAGCGTGCTCAGCGTGATGTCGACCGGCAGTTCGTCCCCGTCACGGCGGCGGGCAATCGCGATCGCGCCGGCCTCCGCGCGCATGCCGCCGGGCAGCAGCCGCTGCACCCGCATCCCGGCCAGATCGAGCAGCGGGAAGCCGAACAGCCGCTCCGCGGCCGCGTTGGCGAGGACGATCCGGCCGTCGTCCCCGACGCCGAGCAGCGGGTCGGGGGCCGCGTCGAGCACGACCTGCATCCGCGCCTCGGCCCGCTCGCGTTCGCTCATGTCGCGCGTGATGGTGGTGACACCGACCGTGCGCCCGTCCGGTCCGGTCAGCGGGGAGACGAGCATCGAGACGGCGAGCTCGGTGCCGTCTCGTCGCAGCCGGGTCGTGCGGTGGCGGTCGACCCGGCCGCCCGCGCCGACGATCGCCCGGACCTCGGCCTCATCCGGGCGCCGATCGGCCGGGATGATGATGTCCTTCGAGCGGCCGACCATCTCCCCGGCGGCGTACCCGTAGAGACGCTCCGCCCCCGGGTTCCACGACAGCACCAGGCCGTCGAGGTCGGTGGTGACGATCGCGTCGTGCGAGGACTGCACGATCGAGGCGAGCAGCGACTGCGCGGGGTCGAACCCGTCGGCGCCGGTGTCGCGGATGGTCGCGACGAGCAGCGACTCCTCGTCCCCGTCGACGACGGACAGCGCGATGTCGGCCAGGAACTGCACGCCGTCCGCGCGGACCATGGTCAGCGGCTGCCCCGTGCGCCGGACGGGGTGCACACCGTCCATGTACGCCGCCAGCCGCGGCACCATCGACGGCCCGTCGGCCGGCACCAGGATGTCGACGCTGCGCCCCTGCAGGTCGTCCCACCCGAACAGCTCCCGGGCGGCGGCGTTGGCCAGCAGGATCCGGCCGTGCCGGCCGGTGACCACGAACGCGTCGGGCGCCACCTCCAGCAGCCCCTCGGCCAGCCGCACCGTCCACCGCACCTCACTAACAGTAGAACGATCGTGACTTTGCGTTTCACAGATCCGACATTTCGGAATTATGTAGTACATGAGCGTCGACCCCAACCGCCCGAGCGCCGCCCGCATCTACGACTGCTACCTGGGCGGGCACCACAACTTCGCGGTGGACCGGGCCCTGGCGCGGCGGGCGATCGAGCTCGTGCCGGCGATCCCGCACATCGTCGGGGCCAACCGCGCGTTCCTGCGCCGCGCGATCCGCTACGCGCTGGGCCGCGGGGTGCGCCAGTTCCTGGACATCGGCTCCGGAATCCCGACGGAGGGCAACGTCCACGAGGTCGCGCGCTCGATCGATCCGCGGGCGCGGGTGGTGTACGTCGACATCGACCCGACGGCGGTCGTGCACGCCCGCCAGATCCTCGACGGCGACCCGCTCACCGCCGTCGTGCAGGCCGATCTGCACCAGGCCGGCCAGATCCTGGGCGACCCGCAGGTGAAGTCGCTGCTCGACCTGACCGAGCCGGTGTGCCTGCTGCTGGTGGCGATGCTGCACTTCGTGCCGGACACGCCGGACCTGCGGGCCGCCCTGCGCACCTACCACGACGCCCTGGCCCCCGGCAGCCTCGTGGCCGTCTCGCACGCCACGAACGCGATCAAGGAGCTCACCGACCTCTACAGCCGCACCGGCCTGTCGGTCGTCATGCGCGACGAGACGGAGCTGGCCGAGCTCCTCGAGGGCTGGCGCCCGGTCGAGCCGGGCCTGGTCCGCAGCCCGCGGTGGCACCCGGAGCCGGACACCGACCCGGCCGAGGACCCGGCCGTATTCGCCACCCTCGTCGGCGTCGCGGAGCGGACCTGAACCTGGGCCCGGTTCTAGAGCCCCAGCTCCGCGAGCGGGTCCGCTGAGTCGAGGGTGACGACGAGGCCCCGGCTGCCGGCCGGCTCGACGTGCCGATGCGGTGCGGCCGCGCCCTCCTCGGGGATCGCGCCGGCCACCGCCTCGAGCGCCGCCCAGACCTCCTCGAGGGCCGAATCCGAGCCGCGCAGATAGAGCGTCGGCGCCGGCCGCAGCTCGATCACCAGTGCCCCGTCCCCGCGCTCCTGCCGCACAGACCCATTTCGCATCGGTACTGTCACCGCCGCGCCGCCCTCGCGAAGCGTCGACGCGAGGGCCCGCAGCCCCGCCGGCGACCCGGCCAGGTCGAGGTTCTCGCCGATCACCCGCAGGCGGCAGTACTGCTGATCGTCCATGCCGACATTCTGCTCACATCGCCTTGTAGGTGCGGACCGAGGTCAGGTGCGTCCCGTCGGACGTGAACACCCACGCCAGCAGGCTGGGCGCGGCCGGCGGGTTCTCGGCCCGGCCCACGGCCACCGGCCCGGTGACGGAGTCGAGGGCGAAGCGCATCGCCGGGCGGGCGGCCCGAATCCGGGTGACGGACTCGGCGACGGCGGCGGGCGTCGCCACCTCCGGGTGACTGTGATCCAGCCACACCGGGGCGAGGATGTCGGACACGGCCGAGGCATCGCCGGTGTTCCACATGGCGAAGTAACGCTCGATCAGATGCTCCACAAATGCACCCTCGCATCGCTGGTTCGGCCGGATGCACCTGGGCAGCGTGAGTTCAGTCACCAGCCGTTGGCTGATCTTGCGGAGTGTGCAAGTTTGGGCTGAGGCGCGCCTCCGCTTCGGCTTCAGCTCGGGCCGCGCCGACGGGGAAGTCGCACGAACGGCGAGGTGGTTGCGTGACTCGAAGTCAACCGGTCGGCTGGGCGGCGCACCACCAGGCCGTGCAGACCCTCCAGCAGTCCTACGCCGCGATCCCGCCCGGCGACACGGTGCGGCTCGCGAAGAAGACCTCCAACCTGTTCCGGCCCCGCGCCGAGATCGGCCACGGGCTCGACGTGAGCGGGCTCGGCGGGGTCATCGCGGTCGACCCGCAGGCGCGGACCGCCGAGGTGCAGGGCATGTGCACCTACGAGGACCTCGTCGACGCGACGCTGCCGCACGGGCTCATGCCGCTCGTCGTCCCGCAGCTGCGCACGATCACCCTCGGCGGGGCGGTGACCGGGCTCGGCATCGAGGCGACCTCATTCCGCCACGGCCTGCCGCACGAGTCGGTGCTGGAGCTGGACATTCTCACCGGCACCGGGGACATCGTCACGGCGCGCCCGGACGGCGAGCACGCCGAGCTCTTCGAAGCATTTCCAAACTCCTTGGGCAGCCTGGGGTACGCCACGCGCCTGCGCATCGAGCTGATGCCGATCGCGGCCGAGGTCCGGACCACCAACGTGCGCTTCGACCGGATCGACGATCTGCTCGAACTCGTCGGCACGGTGATGGACACCGGGGAGCACCAGGGCCGCCACGTCGACGTCATGGACGGCGTCGTGTTCCGCCCCGGCGAGTCCTACCTCGTGCTCGGCACCTTCTCCGACGAGGCCGCCGCGGCCGGCCCCACCAGCGACTACACCGGGCAGGACATCTACTACCGGTCGCTGCGGGCCAAGGCCACCGACCGCCTGTCCGCCTACGACTATCTGTGGCGCTGGGACACCGACTGGTTCTGGTGCTCGTCCGCGTTCGGGGCCCAGGTCCCGGCCGTGCGGCGGGTCTGGCCCCGGCAGTATCGCCGCAGCGACGTGTACCACCGCATCGTGCGCTGGGAGAACCGCTACGGCGTCGCCGCCCGCATCGGCCGGTGGCGCGGTGAGCTCGAGCGGGAACGGGTCGTCCAGGACGTCGAGCTGCCACTTGAACGCACAGGCGAATTCCTGGCGTGGTTCGCACAGGCAGTACCAATGGCGCCGCTGTGGCTTTGTCCTTTGCGACTGCGGGATCGGGAGTGGCCGCTGTATCCGATGCACGCCGGACAGAAATACGTGAATGTCGGGTTCTGGGGCACTGTGCCAATCGAGCCCGGACGTTGCGACGGTGACGTCAACCGGCTGATCGAGGACAAGGTCTTCGAGCTCGGTGGCCACAAATCCCTCTACTCCGACGCCTACTACGACCGGGAGACGTTCGACCGGCTCTACGGCGGGGCCGCCTACCGCGCCGCCAAGGACCGCTACGACCCCGATCATCGACTGACCGACCTCTACGACAAGGTTGTGGGGCGCAAATGACCAGCACCTACCGAACGACCAACACCCCCGGCTCCGTGCCCGGACCGCGCCGCCGGCCCCCGGTCCCCAAGGTCGCCGACATCGTGCGGGCCGTCACCGCCGGCGAGCCGAAGGTCCGCATCACCGCCTACGACGGCAGCACGATCGGCCCCGCCGACGCCCCGATCACCCTGCACGTCGCCTCCGAGCGCGGCCTGTCCTACCTGCTCACCGCCCCCGGCGACCTGGGCATGGCCCGCGCCTACGTCGCCGGCGACCTCGAGGTCCAGGGCGTGCACCCGGGCGACCCGTACGACGCGCTGCTCGCCCTCGTCGGCGGCCTGCAGCTGCGCATGCCCTCCGCCGGTGAGGCGCTGCGCCTGGTCCGCGGCCTCGGCTGGGAGCGCCTCCGCCCGCCGCCGCCCCCGCCGCAGGAGTCGACGCCCGGCTGGAAGCGCACCCTCGCCGGCCTCGGCCTGCGCCACGCCAAGGGCCGCGACGCCGACGCGATCCACCACCACTACGACGTCTCGAACCGGTTCTACGAGATGGTGCTGGGCCCGTCGATGACGTACACCTGCGCCGTCTACCGCTCGCCCGCCGACTCGTTGGAGCAGGCCCAGGCCAACAAGTACGACCTCGTCGCCGGCAAGCTGGCGCTGAAGCCCGGCCAGCGGCTGCTCGACGTCGGCTGCGGCTGGGGCGGCATGGTCCGGCACGCGGCCCGCGAATACGGCGTCCGCGCCCTCGGCGTCACGCTCTCCAAGGAGCAGGCGCTGTGGGCCCAGGCCGCGATCGAGCGCGAGGGCCTGTCCCACCTGGCCGAGGTCCGCTACCTCGACTACCGCGACGCCCCCCTGGAGCACTTCGACGCGGTCAGCTCCATCGGCCTCACCGAACACATCGGCCTGCGCAACTACCCGGCATACTTCCGCGCGCTGCGGGACCGCCTCAAGCCCGGTGGCCGCCTGCTGAACCACTGCATCACCCGCGCGCACAGCCGCACCTCCCGCAAGCCGGACGCCTTCATCGACCGCTACGTCTTCCCCGACGGCGAACTGGCCGCCCCCGGCCGCCTGGTCACCGAGGCCCACGACGCGGCGTTCGAGGTGCAGCACGAGGAGAACCTGCGCCTGCACTACGCGCTCACCCTGACCGGCTGGAACCGCAACCTCGTCGAGAACTGGGACGCCTGCGTGTCCGAGGTCGGCCTGGGCACCGCGCGCGTCTGGGGCCTGTACATGGCCGGGTCGCGGCTCGCGTTCGAGCGCAACGAGATCCAGCTGCACCAGATCCTCGCCACGAAAACTACGAAGGACGGCGTCTCGTCGTACCCCCTGAGGCCCGACTGGACGGCCTGAGCCCTCCCGCACCAGGGGCGGCCGGCAGCACGTCGGCCGACCGCCCTTCGTCATGATCGACGGTCACGCTCGTGAAGGTCGCGGCCCTGGGTCGCGACCTTCGTCCGCACCATCTTCGACCAGCCCGACACAGCATCCGTCCGAGTTCGATACACCCGCACCGTGACGGCCCTCGCTCACCGGCCCACGAAAAATCCAGACGCTTCACGAAACCAGCCCACCATGAAAAATCCAGACGCTCCGCAGTCCGGATTTTTCGGACTTATCACGATTTTTCACCATGTCACGAAGTCTGCCCGGTCTGCGGCTCTCGGCTTTCTCCCAGGGAGAATCCAGTTTCGTGGCAGGCGCGCGGTGCAATGTGGACATCATGAGTGACCAGGACCGTCCGTGGAGCAACCCGGAGCCAGGCGCGACGCCCGGTTCCGCCTCGAAGCCCGAGGAGCCCGCCGCAGCGCCGCCGCCGCACGGATCCTGGCCGCCGCCGTCCGCCGGCCCGGCCTACCCGGCGTCGGCTCCACCGGCGTCGTCGTCGTACCCGGCCTCGGCCCCGCCGGGGTCGTACCCGGCCTCCGCTCCCCCCGCGTCATACCCGGCGTCGGCCCCGCCGTCCGTCGCTCCCCCGCAGCCGCCCACCTATGCGCCCTTCGGCGGGCCCACGGTGCCGCAGCGGACCGTGCCGCAGCCCGCGGCCCCGGCGTCCGGGGCTCCGGGCTCGCCGTGGAGCCGGCCGGGCACCAACGGCTACTCCGGCCACGCCACCACCCCGATCTCCACCGGCGCGGCGTACGGCCCGAACACCGGCGCGTTCCCGCAGGTCGGCAGCCCGTACGCAGCGCCGCCCGGGTATCCGCCGCACCAGGTCGGCCACCCCGGTGAGCAGCGCGGCAGCCGCGTCCCGCTGATCGCGGTCGGTGCGGTCGTGCTCGCGCTGGCCTCGGCGTTCGGTGGTGGGCTGGTCGCCAACAAGCTCGCCGACGACAAGACCGGGGCGGCGCCGGGGCCGACGGTCGTGACGCAGAACGCGGCGCCGAACCTCGACCGCTCGTCGGTGGGCGGGGTCGCCGAGGCGGTACTGCCCAGTGTCGTCGACATCAGCACCGGCGAGGCCGAGGGGTCCGGCGTGATCATGACCGCCGACGGGCAGGTCATCACCAACAACCACGTGGTCGCCGGGGCCACGAAGCTCACGGTCACGTTCAGCACCGGCAAGACGGCGTCGGCGTCGGTGGTCGGCACCGACCCGGCCGGGGACATCGCGGTGATCAAGATTCAGAATGTCTCCGGGCTCACGCCGGCGAAGTTCGGTGACAGTGACGCGCTGCGGGTCGGCGACACCGTGCTCGCCGTCGGCAGTCCGCTCGGGCTGCAGGGGTCGGTGACGGCCGGGATCGTCAGCGCGCTGCACCGCACGATCGAGGGTGAGCAGGGCGGCAAGTCCATCGCCGACGCGATCCAGACCGACGCCGCCATCAACCCCGGCAACTCCGGCGGGGCCCTGGTCAACCTGAAGGGCGAGGTCGTCGGGATCAACACGGCGATCGCGACCGCGGGTGAGAACAGCGGCAACATCGGCGTCGGCTTCGCAATCTCGGCGAACCGGGCCCGGACATCGGCCGATCAGCTCGCGAAGGGCGGGAAGGTCAGCCACCCGTACCTCGGGGTGCAGCTCACCGACGGCACCAACGGCGCCCTGATCGGCGGCGTGGTCGCCGGTGGGCCGGCCGACAAGGCGGGCCTGAAGACCGGCGACCTGGTGACCAAGTTCGGCTCGGCGGCGGTCACCGACGCGACGTCGCTCATCAACGCGGTGCAGGGGGCCAAGGCCGGCGACCAGGTCCAGGTCATCGTCAACCGCAACGGCGCCGACCAGACCGTGACCGTCACCCTCGGCGAGGCGCCGTAACCAGACCAGCAAGTTCCCTTTCGCAGCAGCGGCCCGCGTTCGCCACGACGCGGGCCGCTGCGTTGTGAGATGCAGAAACGAAACTACGAAAATTCCACAATCAGCCGGCGGTACGTCTCGAAGGCCGGTTTTCGCCGGTAGTCCGAAGTGACCAGGCCGAACTGCGACATCGGCCGCGGCACGGTGCTGTCGCAGTCGCGCAGTGCGAAGTGCTCGTAGGCCGTGATGTTCAGCGCCGCCGACTGTGCCGCGACGGTGCGGACGACCTCGTCGACGACCTCGGCCTGGCGCTCGGGCGAGCGGCCGGGCCCGGTCCCCCAGCCGTTCTCGGTGATCCACATCGGGGTCGTCGCGGGCACCCCGGCCGCGGCCAGGCTCGCCTCCCGGAACCCCCGCAGCACGCCCTCGACCCCGGCCCGCAGGTCGGGCAGCGGCCGGAACACGTCCGGGAAGAAGTCGAGGCCGGCGTAGTCGATGACCGGCCCGATCTCCTTGAGCGAGGCCCAGAACTCCTGCTCCGGGTCGAAGATCGGGGTCGAGTTGACGCCGATGCCGACGTCGATCCCGAGCCGGTCGGCCTCGGCCCTGGCGGCCAGGACACCCTCGACGATCGCGCGGCGCACCGCCGGGTAGCCCGCGTCGCCGCCCGGCCCGTCGTGGTTGGCCTCCTCCGCGACCTGCAGCGAGGCCAGCCGGTCGCCGTGGGTGCGCAGCTGCGTGCGCAGGAACTCGCACCAGCCGCGCAGGTCGTCGCCGGGCTCGTGGAAGCACACGACGAGGTCGAGTCTCCGCCCGTTGACCGCGTGCTGCCACGGCGCGGGTGGCGCCTCGATGTGCGCGCCGAGTGCGTCGCTGTAGAGGAGGTACCCCCGCACGATCTGCACACCGAGGTCGTCGAGCAGCCCGGCGGTCCGCTCGGGGTCTTCCGGCGGCCCGGGGAGCGGTGAACCGTCGGGGTCCGCGCCGAGCCCGCCCGCGTAGATGCCGAATGTCATCGTCATGGGCCGACCGTAGCCGAATTTTGGTGTCACACCAAATTTGGTTTGACGCTAGGATTTCCCCATGGCTCTGCGGGCGGAGAAGAAGGCGGCGACGCGCACGGCGATCGCGCACGCGGCGACGGCGCTGTTCATGGACCGCGGCTTCGACAAGGTGACGGTGGCCGAGGTCGGCGAGGCGGCCCGCGTCTCGGTGAACACGGTCTTCAACTACTTCGCGACGAAGGAGGACCTGTTCTTCGACCGCCAGGACGAGGTGATCGCCCGCCTGGCCGGCGCGGTCCGCGGCGCCACCGACCCCGCCCGCGCCGCCCTGGCCCTGTTCCGGGCCGAGCTCGACAGCGACGAGCCGACGCTGGGCCTGCACCCGGACTCCCCCCGCTTCTGGAAGGTCGTCGAGGACAGCCCCGCCCTGCAGGCCCGGCTCCGGCTGCTCGGCGAGGCCGCCGAGGAGGCCGTCGCCACCGCCCTCATCGAGTCCGGCCGCCCGGAGCCGGACGCCTGGTGGGCGGCGGCGATCCTGTCCGGCATCGACCGCACCCTGCACGCCCAGATCCGCCGTGACCTGCAAAAAGGCAAACCCGTTTCGCTGGTACGCGCTGAGGTCCGCGAAACCGCCGAGCGCGCCTACACCGCCGCGTCCCGCGCCTTGGCCTGACCGGCCGAGGACGCCCTCGCGTCGCCGCGCCGCCACCCGGCGCACCCCTGCCCCCGGCCAAACGGTGACCGTTCGCGCGGCCGTCCCGCCTCGCGGCCGTTCCGCCACCGTCGCGCAGCGCGTCGCGCGGCCGTCCCGCCGCAGTCGGTGCGGCGGCCGTCATGCTCAGCGGACGCGGAAGACCGGCCGGCCAAGCACCGGAGCGCTGGAGGAGCGGCCGGCCGACGTCCGGAAGTCGGCGCGGTCGGCCCCGGTCGCCGTTCACGCGTGGGCGGCACAATGGGGGTGTGCGTATCGCCTTTGCCGCCGATGACCGCAATGCCACCACCGACGCCGTGCTCGCGCATCTCGCCGACGCGGGGCATGACGTGGTGCGGATCGATGCCTTGCCGTGGCCGGAGCTCGGGGCCGGTGTGGGGCGGGCCGTGGTCGAGGGGCGGGCCGAGCTCGGGGTCGTGATGTGCTGGACCGGGACGGGGACGGCGATCGCGGCCAACAAGGTGCCGGGGGTCCTGGCCGCGGTCGCCTGGGACCCGTGGGTGGCCCGCGGTGCGCGGCTGTGGAACGACGCCAATGTGCTCGCCATGAGTCTCAAGCGGCTGGCGCCGGACGTGGCGGTCGAGGTGCTGCGGGCGTTTCTCGAGACGCCCGCGGCCGATCCCGATGAGGCGGAGAACATCGCGTTGTTGAAAGGGCTCGACGAGTACCACTGAAGCGTTTGGACAAGAATCGATAACGCAGGCAACCGGATTGGTCGGTGACGATTTCCGGCGTAGTGACCAATCCGTTATCAGGCAACAGACTTGGTAACGCAACCGGGTGCGCGAGCCCGAGGTCATTGGACAGTGAACGGCGACGCACATCGCCGTCCGCGCGACGTGGCACGTGAGAGAGAACCGACCCCACTCGTCGGGCGTGGAGCATGCCCGCGCCCTGTTCACTGTGGACAGTCCACTGTGAACAACGAGCCGGTGGCCGGGCGATGCGTGCTGCCCGCGTGCGAGACCCCGATCCGCGGCAACACCACCGCGGCACCCGGAAAGGCCTACACGTGAATATCAAACGACGTGCGGTGATGGCCGGCGCCCTCACCGCGACGCTCGCGCTGTCCGCCTGCGGAGGCGGCACCAACAGCGACAATACCAGCAAGGACAACGGCCAGAAAGGCGCGTCCGGCTACAACGCGGCGGTCACCGGCGTGGTGAACCCGTCGGACAAGCCGGGCGGGACGCTGAAGCTGACCATCCACGACAACCCGGACTCGCTGGACCCGCAGATCGCGTACTACGCGAGCGAGTGGAACCTCATGAAGAGCTTCTACGTGCGCACCCTGCTGGCCAACGACACCAAGCCGGGCGCGGACGGGCTCAAGCTGGTGCCGGACCTCGCCACCGAGGTGCCCAAGCCGACCGATGACGGGAAGAAGTACACCTTCAAGCTCAAGCCCGGTGTGAAGTTCGAGGACGGCTCGCCGATCACCTCGAAGGACATCAAGTACGGCATCGAGCGCATCTTCGCCCGCGAGGTCATCACGGCCGGACCGTCCTACCTGGTGGACCTGCTCGACCAGGGCCAGAAGTACCCGGGCGTCTACAAGGACCCGGACCCGGACAAGATGGGCCTCCGGTCGATCCAGACCCCGGACGACTCCACGATCGTGTTCACCCTGGCCAAGCCGTTCGCGGACTTCCTGTACATGCTGCAGATGCCGGTCTCGGCCCCGCTGCCGAAGGCGAAGGACACCGGCAGCCAGTACGCGCTGCACCCGGTCTCCAGCGGCCCGTACAAGTTCGAGTCCTACGACGAGGGCAAGAAGCTCAACCTGGTCCGCAACGACCAGTGGGACCCGAAGACCGACCCGGTGCGCAAGGCACTGCCGGACCGGGTCGAGGTCGTCTACGGCACCGCCGTCGAGGAGATCGACAACCAGCTCCTGGCCGACGAGGTCGACATCGACATCGCCCAGACCGGTGTGCAGCCGGGCTCGCAGCCGAAGATCCTGCTGAACCCGGACAAGAAGAAGAACGCGGACTCGCCGGTCACCGGCTTCATCCGGTACGTGGCGATCAGCACGAAGGTGCCGCCGTTCGACAACATCCACTGCCGCAAGGCGGTGCAGTACGCGCTGGACAAGACCGCGATGCAAACGGCCCGCGGCGGTCTGGAGGCCGGCGGTGAGATCGCGACAAACATGCTGCCGCCGACGATCGCCGGGCACGACCCCGCCGACGACGTGTTCAACACGAAGTCCGGCAAGCCGCAGATCGACAAGGCCAAGGAAGAGCTCGCCGCCTGCGGCAAGCCGAACGGGTTCGAGACGGTCATCGCGACCCGCAACACCGGTAAGGAGATGAAGACCGCCGAGGCGCTGCAGCAGTCGATGGCCGCGGTCGGCATCACCGCGCGGCTCGACCCGCAGGACGCGGCGCTGTACTTCCGCTCGATCATCGGCTCGCCGAGCAACGTGCACAACAAGGGCTACGGCCTGATGATGGCGGGCTGGGGCGCGGACTACCCGACGCCGGCCGGCTTCCTGCAGGTCATCGTCGACAGCCGGCTGATCTACGAGTCGGGCAACAACAACTACGCGGAGCTCAACGACCCGGCGATCGACGCACTCATCGACCAGGCCACGTCCGAGCCCGACCCGCAGAAGAACGCCGACATCTGGAAGCAGATCAACGCCAAGGTCTCGGAGTCGGCGTCGTACATGCCGTTCACCTACGACAAGGCGCTGAACTACCGCAACCCGCGGCTGACGAACGTCTACATCACCCAGTACTACGGGCAGGTGGACTTCGGCAGCCTGGGTGTCATGAGCTGACCGCTGCTGAACGGCGTCGGGGTTGACGAGGGACTTCTCAGGCGCCGCGGTCACAACGGCCGGCCGCTTCTCCTCCTTGGAGCGGCCGGCCACATCCCTGTGTTCAGTACGCCACGCTGACCCGCCGGTGGATCCAGCTCGGCTCGTCCAGGGCCCGGAACATCGCGTCGGCGACGTCGGCCCGGGACAGTGTCCGGCCACCGCGGACGTTCACGTCGAGCACCGTCCGATATGGACGGCGGGGCCCGTCCGTCAGCCGCGGCGGCGCGATGAGCGTCCAGTCGACCCCGCCGTCGCGCAGCACCTGCTCGGCCACGGCCAGGTCCGCGAAGCCCTCGCCGAGGATGCGCCGCACGATCGGCTTGGCGACGTAGCGCATGAGCGCGCTGTCGCCGCCGTCGGCGACCCGGCCCGACGCGTCCACGCTCACGATCCGCCGCACCCCCGTTGCCCGCATGGCGGCGACCTGTGCGCGGGCCCCGTCGGCCTGCACGGTACTGCGCGCACCCGGCTCCTTCGCCCGGCGCGCCTTCATCTCGGCCGGCCGGATCCCCAGCGCCGACAGCACCGCGTCCCGCCCGGCCACCGCGGCCGCGAGGGCCTCGGCGTCGCCGAAGTCCGCGACCACCACGTCACAGCCGAGGTCCACCGGCCGCCGCGCGACCGCCGTCATCTCGTGCCCGCGTGCGATGCCCTCCTTGATGAGCAGCGTCCCGATCCCGCCGGTCGCCCCGAACACGGTCAGCTTCATGCCGACCCTCCCCAGCTGGTTAGTGAGTGCTTACTAACCAATACAATGGCATGGGTACGGCGGATTGGGAAGGGGTGCCGGTGGCGAGCACGCGGGATGTGATCCTCGACGCGGCGGCGCGGGTGCTGCGCGAACGCGGCTTGGCCAACGCCACCACGAAGGAGATCGCGCGGGAGGCCGGGTTCTCCGAGGCGACGCTGTACAAGCACTTCCGGGACAAGCTCGAGCTGATGGTCGTCGTGCTGCACGAACGCGCGCCGTCGTTCATCCCGCTGCTGCTGACCCTGCCGGCCCGGGCGGGCACGGCCCCGGTCCGCGACATCCTCACCGAGCTGGCGACCGTGTGCATCACGTTCTACCGCGACGGGTTCCCGATGTTCGCCTCGATCTTCGCCGACCCGGCGCTGCTGTCCGCCCACCGCGACCGCCTGCGCCCGCAGAACCTGGGCCCGCACCGCGCGAACGAGGCCCTGGCCGTCTACCTGCGGGCGGAGCAGGCCCTGGGCAACGTCGCCGCCGACGCCGACCCGGAAGCCCTCGCGGGCCTGCTGCTGGGCGCCTGCTTCCAGCACGCGTTCGTCACGTTCTTCGCCCCCGCCCCAACCCCGGACGACAAGGCCGCCACCGCGTTCGTGGCCGGGCTGAAGCTGTGAGCACTCAGTAGCGGAGCACAAGCGCGATCCGGCCGTCGGTGGCGAGGCTGCCGTCGGCGACGAAGGTGACCTCGCCGCTCTGGCGGGCGACCCACTCCACGATGTCGTCGACGGCGTCGTCGAGCAGGACTCCGGAGGCGTCCTCGCCGGCCGGGTGGAGGTGGTCGTCGTGGACGCGGGCCGGGCTGTGGTAGCCCTCCTCGACCAGCAGGTGGGCGCCGCGGCCCTGGTGGGCGAGGGACCAGACCTCGGCCAGCCCGGCCGCGAACCGGTTGGCGCCGCGGGCCGCGTCCAGTGCCTCCAGGGCCGCCACCCGCTCCATCGCCGTGTAGGCGGCCAGCCGCGGCGCGAGCAGCGCGTAGACGTCGTGCGGGCCGGCGTGGTCGTAGTTGCCCAGGACGGTGCCGTCGAAGGGTCGCGGCCACTCGGCGGCGAAGTAGGCCAGGTAGCGGTCGACGCCGAGCACGAACACCGGGCGCGTGTCGAGCCGGTCGATCGCGGCCAGGGCGGTGGCGATGTCGCGGAAGAACCGCCGGTGCCGCTCGATCTCGTGCTTGCTCGGCTCCTGCCCGTAGTCCCGCGGCAGCCCCGCCCCCTCGTCGTGGGTGAACGGGAAGCCGTGCGAGGTAACCTCGACGAGCTCGGCCCCGTCGCCGCTCCACAGCCGGGTCGGCTGCTCGGACAGCACGACGGCCCAGTATCGGTGGCGGCGGGCGGCATCGGCGACGACGTCGCGCACCTCGTAGGTGTCGGCGACGACGACCCGCTCCTGGACCGGGCTGTCGAGGACCCGGACGTGCACCTGGCCGGGTGACGCGAACACGGCCAGCCCTTCTCCGGTGTGCCGCAGGTCGACCTGGTCGGCGGCGGCCGCGAGCTCGCGGTACACCTGGGACGCCACCTCCCCCGGAACCGTCTCGTCCGTCTCCAGCCGCCGCCGCGTCTCCGCGAGCAGGTTGCGCAGCCGGATCGGGTCCTGTTGGTTGGCCGGAGCGGTCCGGTGGGTCGGCATGAGCAGTGAGACCGCCGGGTAGCCGCTCGGGGTCAGCGTCGCGAGGTCCTTGACCGTCATGCGCCCACCATCCCCCACCCACCGCCGCCCACGCTCACACCGCCAGGGGGATCGCGCCGCCAGGGGGATCGCGCCGCCGACGAGCCCCACCGCCGACGCCAGCACGCGCCGACGGGCTCGCGCCGCCAAGGCGATCACGCCGCCAGGGCGATCACGCCGCCGACGAGCCCCACCGCCGACGCCAGCACGCGCCGACGGGCTCGCGCCGCCAAGGCGATCACGCCGCCAGGGCGATCACGCCGCCAGGGGGATCGCGATGTCGCCGGCCGGTCCGGTGCCCGGTTCGGCGGTCGGCACGATGCTCATCCTGATCGGCCCGGCCGCCGTCCGGCCGTGCTCGACCGCCCACGCGGCCAAGGCCTCCATCACCAGCCAAGACTCGGGGTCGCTCTGGGCCGAGGGCCGCCCGACATACGCCTCCTCGTGCGCCGGGTCGACGCGGGCCACCAGGTCAGGGTGCATCGCCGCGACCGCATCGGCGTCGGCGTCGTCCAGGGGCCGGCACCATTCGACCGGGCCGTCGCTGTCGGCGGTGACCAGGCCGTGATAGATCAGGAACGGCGCGTCGGCCGTGCCCGTAGCACGCCTTACCCCCGCCGCTTGCATCCGACCGATCAGGAAGTCCCGGCCCACCGGCACCAGCTCGTCCGGCGTCACGTGCCGTTGCAAGGTCACCAGCCGTCGCTCCGGTACCGCCCGCACCCGCACCTCGAACCGTGGACCCGGACGCCCCCGCAGCTCCTCGACCAGGTAGCCGGCCAGCACCCGCCGCCCGTGATGCTCGAACTCGGCCCGCGCCCAGTAGTCCGCGACCCGCTCCGCCGCCGCCCCGGCGTCTTGGTCGACGATCGCCCCGGCCTCGGCGAGCGGCACCCCGAGCTGCCGGAGCGCGACGATGAGCCGCGCCCGCCGCACCTGACCGGGCCCGTACCACCGATACCCGGAGTGGGCATCGACCCGCTCCGGCCGCAGGAGCCCCATCTCGTCGTAAAGCCGCAGCGCCCGCGGCGAGAGCCCCGAGAGCCGTCCGAAATCCCCGATGCCGACCAGTCCCACTTCCACGCCCCCAACAATCCCCCCTGCCACAGTGTCAAGGTCAAGCGACCGAACCGGCAATCGGTTCGGGCGACACCGGGGCCGGCGCAGGAGCCGGCGCAGGAGCCGGCGCAGGAGCCGGCGCAAGAGCCGGCGCAAGAGCAGCGGCCGGGTCCAGCGCGGGTGCAGGAGCAGGAGCAGGAGCGCGCAAACGCTGCGTCAACGCCACCGAGGCAAGCACGAACAGCGCGGCCACCAAAGCAACCGCCGCAACGTGCTCATGCAACAGCCAAGCCGACCACCCAAGGGTCAGAACGGGCTGCGCGAGCTGGATCTGCCCGACCCGCGCCACGCCACCCCGGGCCAGACCCGAGTACCACGCGACGAACCCCAGGAACATCGAGATCACGGTGAGGTACGCGAACCCGGCCCACGCGGCCACCGGCGCGTGCGGCGGGTGGCGGACGGCCGCGAAGCCGGTCACCGCGACCGAGACCGGCAGCGACAGCACGAGCGCCCAGCAGATGGTCCGGGCGCCGCCGAGGTCGCGGGCCAGGGCGCCGCCCTCGGCGTACCCGAGGCCGCACAGGGTGATGGCGGCCAGCAGGAACAGGTCGGCCCAGCCGAGCGCGCCGGAGACGGTGCCGCTGAGCGCCACGAACGTGAGGACGGCGAGGAGGCCGGCCCCGCCCGCGAGCCAGAACGCCGGCGTGGGCCGCTCCCGGGCGCGCAGGACCGCGAAGCCGGCGGTGACGGCGGGCAGCAGCGCGACGACGACGGCACCGTGCGCGGCCGTGCTGGTCTGCAGGGCGAGGGAGGTGAACATCGGGAACCCGGCGACGACGCCGAGGGCGACGACGGCCAGCCGGCGCCACTGGACGGGGGTGGGCCGGGGCGCGCGGACGGCGGCGAGGTAGGCCAGGGCGAGCGCGCCGGCGCCGACGGCCCGGCCGAACGCGACGAACCACGGGTCGAGGTGCTCCACGGCGACCCGGGTCATCGGCAGCGACAGGCTGAACCCGAGGACGCCCAGCCCGCCGAGCAGGGCCCCCGTTATCGCGTCCGACCGAGTAACGTTATCCTTACCTCTCATGAGTGACGATAACGCATCGGCTCGCGTTATCCAAGATCTGCGGGCCTCGGCGATGGCTGCTAGCCCCGGATCACGGCTGCCGACCGTCCGCGAGCTCACCACCCGGCACCAGGCGTCGGCGATCACGGTCAGCCGGGCGATCCGGATCCTGGCCGCCGAGGGGCTCCTCGACACCCAGCCCGGCCGCGGCACGTTCGTGGCCGCGCGGGCGCCCGCACCGACCGCGCGGGCGTCCGCCGACCTGGCCTGGCAGTCGATCGCCCTCGGCCCGCGCCCGGCCGGCGAGGACGCGCTGGCGGCGCTGCTGGCCGTCCCGCGGCCGGGGGCGATCCCGCTGTCCAGCGGGTACCTCGACGAGGACCTGCAGCCCGCGGCCGCGCTCGGGGCCGCGCTCGCGCGGGCCGCCCGGCACCCGGCGAGCTGGCAGCGCGGGCCCGTGGAGGGCCGCGAGGACCTGCGGGCGTGGTTCGCCCGGGGCGCCGGTGGCGGGCTGCGGGCCGAGGACTTCACCATCTGCCCGGGCGGGCAGGCGGCGCTGTCGACGGCGTTGCGGGCCCTGGCCGCGCCCGGCGACACGGTGCTGGTCGAGTCGCCGACCTACCTCGGGGCGCTCGCGGCCGCGCGGGCCGCGGGCCTGCGGGTAGTACCGGTGCCGGCCGATAACGCCGGGGTCCGTCCCGACCTCCTCGCGGCCGCGTTGCGCCGCACCGGGTCCCGGCTGTTCTACTGCCAGCCGCTGTTCGCCAACCCGCACGGGGCGACGCTCGCGCCCGCGCGCCGGGCCGAGGTCCTGGCCGAGGTCGCGGCCGCGGGCGCGTTCCTGCTCGAGGACGACTACGCCCGCGACCTGGCCATCGACGCCGACCCCGCGCCGCCGCTGGTCGCCACCGACCCGGCCGGGCACGTGGTCTACCTGCGCTCGCTCACGAAGTCGGCCGCTCCCGGCCTGCGGGTGGCGGCGATCGGCGCCCGCGGGCCCGCCGGTGCCCGCCTCCGCGCGGCCCGCGTCCTCGACGACTTCTTCGTGGCCGGCCCCCTGCAGCAGGCCGCCCTCGACTTCGTCACGTCGCCCGCGTGGCCCCGTCACCTGCGGGCGCTGCGCGCGGCCCTGCGCACCCGCCGGGACGCACTCCTGGACGCGATCCGCCGCCATTTGCCAAACCAGGATCCGCCATTGGTACCGCGGGGAGGTCTGCACGCCTGGCTCCGCCTGCCCGACGGCACCGACGACGTCGCGGTGACGACGGCCGCGGCCGCGCGCAACGTGGTCGTCTTCCCGGGCCGCCCGTGGTACGCCGCCGAGCCCGACGCCCCCCACCTCCGCCTCACGTTCGCCGCCGCTCCCCCGGCGTTACTCGAGGAGGGCGTGCACCGCCTGGCCCAGGCGATCGCGGAGGGCTAGGGCCCCAGCCGGTCGTGCGAGGTTTGCGCGATCACGCCACCTCGAGCTACTTTCGATACGATACCGTAGCGTAGCGAAAATAAGGAGGCGGCGTGCCACCAGCGAGAGGCACCCCGGAGCCCGGCGACACGATCCGGTCGCCGGCCATGGGGCGGCCCCGGGACTCCGGTCGCGACCTGGCCATCCTGGACGCGACCCGATCGCTGCTGACCGAGGCCGGCTACGAGCAGCTGTCGATCGAGGCCGTGGCCGCGCGCTCCGGGGCGGCGAAGACGACGATCTACCGCCGGTACCGCGACAAGGCGGCCCTGGTCGCCGCGGCGGTCGACGGCCGCCCGCCGGCCGCACCGCCGCCGCCCGCCGGGAAGGACCTCCGCGCTGACCTCCTGGCCGTCGTGGGGTGGCTCGCGCAGAGCGTCGCCGGGCAGGCGGTCGGACTGCTCGGCGCGCTGTTCACCGGCCTGCGCAACGACCCCCGGCTGGCCCAGGAGATGCGCCGGATCCTGCGGCGGGACGAGGCCGCGATGTTCGACGAGCTCGTGCGCCGCGCGACCGAGCCGCTGGTGCCCGGGGCGGCGGCGCTGCTCGCCGAAGTCGCGCCGGCGGTGATCGTGCACCGCGTCGTGGTCGTGGGCGAGCCTTGCGACGCCGCCTTCGTCACGCACCTCGTCGACGACATCCTCCGGCCGCTCCTGCGCCGTTCGTGAACCTCTGGGAGAAGACCATGCGTGCAGTGCGCTATGACCGATTCACCGGCATCGACGGGGTCTACCTCGCCGACCTACCCGAGCCCGTGGCCGGCCCGGGCGAGGTGCTCGTGCGGGTCGAGGCCGCGGCCCTCAACCCCGGTGCGCTCCCGGCGCTGCACGGCAGCTCCTACACGCCGGGCCGCGACCTCGCCGGGGAAGTCGTCGGGCTCGGCGACGACGTGGACGGCTTCGCCCCCGGTGCCGCGGTGCTCGGCTGGCTGTCGAGCTGGGACGCCCACGCCCAGGTCGTCGCCGTCCCCGCGACGCAGCTCGTGCGCAAGCCGCCGGCGCTGCCCTGGGACGTGGCGGGCTCGCTCTACACCACGCCGATGGCGGGCCTCGGTGCCGTCCGCGCGGTGGAGCCCCGGCCGGGCGAGACCGTCGTGATCTCGGGCGCGTCCGGCGGGGTCGGGTTCACCGCCGCGCAGCTCGCCCGCCGGGCCGGTGCGACGGTGATCGGCCTGACCAGCTCCGCACATTTCGAACTGCTGCGGGGGTACGGCATAGAGCCCGTCGAATACGGCGACGGCGAACGGGACCGGGTCCGCTCCGCGGCCGCCCGGGTCGACGCGTTCATCGACGCGGTCGGCGCCGGCTACATCGACCTCGCCATCGGCCTCGGCGTGCCCCTGGACCGCATCGACACCGTCGTCGACTATCGCGGCGCGAAGGAGAAGGGCGTGAAAGCCCTCGGCACGATCGATGCCGGCGGCCTACCGGGGCTCGCCGGCCTGGCCGCCCTCGCCGCCGCCGGTGACCTGCACATCCCCATCGCCGCGGCCTACCCGCTCACCGCGGTGCGGGACGCCTACCGCGCCCTGGCCGACCGCAAGACCCACGGGCGCGTCGTGCTGCACCCCCAGGAGCTCACCTGACCCGGCAACGGCGTACGGCCGCCGGGGAGGTTGCCCGGCGGCCGTACGGTCGTTCGTTCTGTGGCGTTACGGGTTGACGGTGATGACGAGCGGTGTGGTGTTGCGGATGTTCTCGGCGTTGTTCGAGAACGTCAGGTGGTTGAACGTGACCGCGCCGCGGGCCGGGCCCTGGTTGGCCTCCGGGAGCTCGTTCGCCCAGATGCCGATGCCGGACTTCGCGTCGAAGGCGTCACCACTGCGGCGGGCGCCGCTGATGTTGATGTTGGTGAAGATGGTGTCCGTGAAGATGTACTCCGGCGTGTTCGGGTCCTTGTACTTCGTCTGGAACATGATGCCGGAGTAGGTCGGGTCCACGATGTCCACATCGGACACCCGGATGCCGCGGAACTCCTTCGAGGCCGAGAACGCCCAGATCGCGCCGAACGCCTGCTGGCCCCAGAAGTGCCCACCGTCGCGGACCAGGGACACGTTCTGGATGGTGGTCGGCTGGGTGCCGAAGCCCACGAACGGATATCCGAAGTCCAGCGAGCTGATCGTGATGCCGGAGTAGCACAGCATGTCCGCGATGTACATGTTGCGGAACGTGTTGTTGTAGCCGCCGTAGACCGCGAAGCCGGCCGCGCGCCACGTGAGCGTCGCGGACAGGTTCTCCCACAGGTTGTCGTGGTTGCCGACGGAGCCGCCGGAGTCGGTCGCGGAGAACAGTGCGAACGAGTCGTCACCCGTGGAGCGGGCGTCGATGTTGTTCAGGTGCGTGTTCGTCGTGTCGTTGGTGAAGTTGATGCCGTCGGCGAACGTGTCGCGGATCCGGCTGTTGCTGATGTTGATGCCGCTGTTGTGGACGCCCCAGTACATGCAGACGGTGTGCTCCACCCAGACGTTGTCGATCGTCAGGTTCTGGTTGTCCTTCAGCTCGCCCCACACCTTGCCGGGGCCGTCGATGCGCTCGACGTAGTTGCCGAAGAACGCCAGGTTCTTGAAGGTCGAGCCGTTGGCCGACGTCTGCACGGCGAATCCGGCGTCGGTGTTCTGCTGGTCCTGCGGCGTGGTGAACTTCGTGTACCACGGGCCCGCGCCGACGACCTGGATCGCCTTGCTGTTGATCTGGAACTTCTGGTTGGTGACGTAGGTGCCGGCCGGCAGGTAGACGCCGACCGCGCTGGTGCTCTGCGTCGCGGTGTTGATGGCGTTCTGCACGTCCTGCTGGGTGAAGCCGGCCGGGGTGATGTACGTGGCCGGGTTCGGGTTGGCGATCGGGGCGACCTGCTCCAGGTTGATGAAGTCGACCGCGATGTTGCCGCTGTTGGCCGTGTCCTTCTGCAGCTTGATCGTGCTGCCGGCGTTCACGGTGCTGTCGAGCAGGATGCTGGCCTCGTCGTAGATGTGCCGCGGGCCGGTGCCGGGCGAGTTGGTCGGCGTCGCCTCGTTGCCGTACAGCCACGAGTACTTCGACGTCAGCGGGATCGCCTTGGCGAAGGAGCCGTTGACGTACACGTTGATCGACGAGGTGGTGCCGTCCGGGATCGAGAACCGCACGACCACGGTGTTCGTGTTCGCCCGGGTCGTCCACTGCACGGACTGTCCGTTGCCGTTCAGCGTGACCGCCTTGCGGCCCGACGCCTCACCGGCGAGGTCGCCGATGGTGCGGTTCGGCCCGACGACCGTCGCCCCGCCGCTGACGGTGCCGTCCTCGGCCTCGTACATGTCGTAGGGCATGTTCGCGCCGCGCCCGACGAACAGCGGGTTGTCGCTCGTGTTGTTCGCCTGCTTCACGGACAGTTCGTTCGTGTCCGCGGCGAGCACGGTGTGCACCGTGTACTTGCCGTTCACCGCGGTCCAGGTGCCGAGCGTGATCACCGAGGAGCTCGCGCCCGCGGCGATCGTGCCGGAGTACGAACCGGTGAGCGTTTTGACCGTGGCGCCGGCCGCGTCCTGCAGGGTGAGCGTCACGCCGTGCGCTCCGCTGCCGGAGGCCTGCGTGCCCTGGTTCTTGATGACGACGGTGAAGGTCACGGTGTTGCCGGCCGACGGGTTCGACGGCGACCAGGCCACCGGGGAGGCGACCAGGTCAGAACTCTGCACCGGTGCCACCACGAGGTTGGATCCGCTGGTGAAGGCGTTGTTGGCCTCGTTCGTCTCGACGACCGAGTTGTTCTCGTCGACCTTCGCGCTCACCGTGTAGGTACCGGCCGTGCGCGGGCCGATGTTCGCGGTGAAGGTGCCCTGCGCGCCCGCGGCGAGCCCGGCGACCGAAGCCGTCCCGGCGAGGACCGTGCCCTGGGCAGTACCAAGGTAGAAATTGACGTTTGTGGCACTTGATGCGGCGGAGCCGCTGTTCTTGACCGTGGCGGTCAGGCTGACCGAGTCGGTCTCGACCGGGGCCGCCGGGGCCTGGGTGATGCCGGTGATCTGCAGGTCCGGGTTCGGCGCCGGGGTGCCGAAGACCTGGAACTCGGCGAGCTGGCCGGACGGGGCGCCGGTGTTGGAGTTGAAGCTCAGCCGCACGTCGGCGACCCGCGCGGAGACCGTGATGTCGACCGAGTTGCCGGTCGCCGGGTTCCACGTGTAGTTGGCCGCGCCGACCAGCTGGGTGAACGCCGACGCGCTCTGCTCACGGCCGAGAACCTGCACGTTTTGTGTGCGGGTCGCCCACGAGCTGCTCGGGTCGAGCTTCAGCGTCAGCTTGCTGATGTCGTGATTGGCACCGAGCTTGACGGTGAGCGTCGCCGGGTAGCCGGCCGCGCCCTCCCAGTAGGTGGTGACGCTGTTGTCGTTGGCGTTGGCGGGCACGAACGTGAAGACCGAGCCGCTGGCCTCGATCGTCTTGCCCAGGGCCACGTTCGTCCCGGTCGGGTTGCCGGTGCCGGTGCGGGTGACCGTGTTGCTGGCCGCGGAGGCGTTGCCGGCGGCGTCACGCGCCTTGACGTAGTACGACACCGTCGCCGTGTCCGGCTGGCTGTCCGTGTACGTCAGTACGTTGCCGGCGACAGAACCGCGCAGCGAATTGTTCGCGTAGACGTCGTACCCGGCGATCGAGCCGCTGTTGTCGGTCGACGCGGTCCAGGTCAGCTTGATCTGGCCGCTGGCCGGAGACGTGTAGGCCAGGCTCCCGGGCGCGGTCGGCGCCTGGGTGTCCGGGTTCGTGCCGGTGCGGGTCACCGTGTTGGAGTTCGGCGACTGGTTGCCGGCGGCGTCCCGGGCCTTGACGTAGTACGCAACAGTTGCCGTGTCCGGCTGGCTGTCCGTGTACGTCAGCACGTTGCCGGCCACGCTGGTGCGCAGGGTGCCGTTGGCGTAGACGTCGTAGCCGGCGATCGAGCCGCTGTTGTCCGTGGACGCGGTCCAGGTCAGCTTGATCAGGCCGCTGCCCGGGATCGTGTAGGCGAGGCTGCCCGGCGCCGTCGGCGCCTGGGTGTCGCCGGTCGTGGGGCCGTACACCTCCAGCTCCGACACCTGCGCGGCGGTCCAGCCGGTGTTCGCGGTGATGTTCACCCGGACGTACCGCGTCGTGGTCTGCGTGAACGGGATCGTCACCGTGTTCGCGGCGCCGGGCGCGAAGTTGTACGCGCTCGAGGCCACGATGTCCGCGAACGAACTGCCGGTGGTGCTGCCCTGCACCGAGAGCGTCTCGCTGCGCGCGCCCCAGGCGGCCGGCAGCTTCAGGACCACGGAGCTGACCGGGACCGCGGAGCCCAGGTCGACCTGCAGCCACTGCGGGAACGCGCCCGAGCTCTCCCAGTAGGTGTCCTGGTTGGCGTCGCCACCGTTGCCGGCCACGTAGTTCTGGTTGACGCTGCTCGACGTGAACGTCTTGCCGGCGGCCAGGTTGCCGCCGGTCGTCGCCACACCGTAGATCTCGAACTCGGACACCTGCGCCGCGGGCCAGCCGGTGTTGGCGGTGAAGTTCAGCCGCACATAGCGGGTGGTCGTCGCGTTGAAGCTGATGGTGACCGTGTTCTGGCTGGCGGGGTTCAGGGTGTACCCGGCCGAGCTGACGATCGTGGAGAAGCTCGTCCCGTCCGGGCTGGCGGTGACCGACAGCGTCTCGGTGCGGGTGGCCCAGGCGGCGTCGTTGGGCAGCTTCAGCTTGATCTGGTCGATCGGCTTGGCGCTGCCCAGGTCGATCTGGGCCCACTGCGGCCACGAGTTGTTGGCGCTCTCCCAGTAGGTGCCCTGGTTGCCGTCGTTGATGTTCCCGATGCCATTTTGTCCATTGGTACTGCTTGACGTGGCAGTACGGCCGCTGGCGAGGTTGGGGCCGCCGGCGGCTTGGGCCGGCAGCGTCTGCGCCGTCACGGCGACGAGGGCGGCCACGGCGAACGCCGCCAGCACCCTGCGCGTCACGAGCTTTCTGCTCATGGGGATCCTTCGTGTCTCATGCGTCCGGGCGGGGTGGTGGTGCGCCTCTGCCGTTGGCGGTGGAGAGAGGCGTCGCTGGACCGATCACGGCGCGGTTGGCGGCGCAGCCTGCGATCGAGTTGCGGACAGGTGACGTAACTCTGTCGACCAGTTGTAGGAATCTTGCACAACGTTGCGCCAAATGTTGCAGACAAGCTACCGGCAAGTCAACGGTCTGTCTCGATCGGTTCGTGCGGCCCGGGTGGTTCTGTGGCATCCCGTTCGGTTCTTGCGTTCGAACTTGAGCGAGTCATGTTGATACATGCGAGGAGTTTCGAAACGTTCCGGATTCGTTGCCGCCAGGCCTGGTGCGGGCGGGGCGTTTCGTGGTTCATTCGTCGGGCGGACCGACGAATGCGTCAATCCATGCGCTCGACTCCGGTCCCGCCCGGGCCCTTCGGCAAGGCCGTCCATGTCGTCCTTTGGCGCGCTCCGCGGTCGCGGTGGCGTGCGCCGATCTATGCCGAGGTGACCCGAGATGGCTAGCAAGGAGCGCGCGGGGGCCGGATCCGCCGAGGAGCCCACCGACCAGCTGGCCCTGCGCCGCACCAACCTGACCCGGACCCTGCGCCACCTGCGGACCAACGGTCCCCGCTCCCGGGCCGCCATCGCCGCCGCCACCGGCCTGCACAAGGCCACCGTGTCCAGCCTGGTCGACGAGCTGCTGACCCGCCGCCTGGTTCGCGAGCTCGGCCCGGAGCACTCCGGCACCGCCGGCCGCCCCGGCCGCGGCATCGCCCTGAGCCCCGACGTCGGCGCCGTCGGCATCGAGATCAACGTCGACTACCTGGCCGTCCACGGCGCCGACCTGACCGGCCGCACGGTGATCGAGAAGCGGGTCAGCTTCGACGCCATGCACCGCGACGTCGAACGCTGCCTCGAGGACCTCGCCGAGGCGGCCCGCCGCTCCCTGGCCGAGCTGACGCGGCGGGGCGTGACGCCGGTCGGCGTGACGGTGGCGGTACCGGGACTCGTCGACGTCGCCCGCGGAGTCGTGGTGCTCGCCCCGAACCTGGGCTGGCGCGACGTCCCCGTGGCGACCCGCCTGATGCACGGCCTGCCGCCGGGCCTGTGGATCGGCGTGGACAACGACGCCAACCTGGCCGCGCTGGCCGAGTACACCTCCGGCGTGGCCGCGGGCACCGACGACCTGGTGTATCTGACCGGCGAGGTCGGCGTGGGCGGCGGCGTCATCGTCAGCGGCCACCTCCTGCGCGGCGCCGACGGCTTCTCCGGCGAGGTCGGCCACCTTCCGGTCGAGCCGGACGGCGCACCGTGCGGCTGCGGCCGGGTCGGCTGCTGGGAGACGAAGGTGGGCCTGGCCGAGCTGGTCCGCAAGGCGACCCCCGACGCCGCCTACGGCCTCGAGCCCGCCACCATCCCCGACCCCCAGGAGCGCGTCGCCGAGATCAGCCGCCGCCTGCAGCGCTCGGACCGGGCCGCGACGGAGGCGGTCGAGGAGGTCGGCCGCTGGCTCGGGCACGGCGGCGCGATCCTGGTCAACCTGTTCAACCCGCGGGTGATCGTCCTGGGCGGATACTTCGCCGAACTGGCCGACTACCTGATCCCGTCGGCCCAGGCCAACCTGGCCCGCCTGGCCGTGGCCTCGACCGCCGCCCGCTGCCACTTCGTCGCGTCCCACCTGGGCTTCACCGCGGCCGCCCGGGGCGGCGCGGGCGTGGTGGTGGAGCGCATGATCGAGGACCCGACCGCCGTCTGCCTGACCTCGCTAGCGCGGGTCTGAAGCGCTCAGCGACTTCGCCCCGCCGGCCAGGATCGTCGCGATGAGGGCCTTCACCGCCGGGCGCTCCGCGGCCCGCGGGTTGGCCAGCAGCACCAGGTCCATGTGGCCGAGCTCGGGCAGCCGGTGGGCCGGGCCCAGGGTGGTCAGCTGGGCCGGCACCAGGCTCGCGGCCAGGGCCGATATCCCGATCCCGGCGGCGACGCCGGCGATCAGGCCGTTGACGCCGCGGCAGACGCACGCGCTGCGATAGGGGACCCCGGCCCGGTTGAGCGCCTTGCGCATCTCATCGCGGGAGATGCTGGGCGCGGCGTAGACCACCAGCGGTACCGGCTTGGAGAGGTCCACCTTCGTCGCCGGCGTGCCGACCCAGACGAGCCGGTCGCGCTTCACCAGCTGCCCGCGCTCGTCGCCCGGCGGGCGCTTGCCGACGAGCACGTCGAGCTTGTCGTTGACCATCCACTCGTGCAGCACCCGGCTCTGCTCGACGGTCAGGTAGAAGTCCACCATCGGGTTGTCCCGGCGGAACTCGCGCAGGATCTGCGGCAGCCGGGTGAGCGCCAGGTCGTCGGACATGCCGATGCGCAGCCGGCCGCGCGGGCGGGAGCCGGAGAAGTACGCCGCCGCCTGTTCGTGCGCGGCGAGGATGGTCCGGGCGAAGCCGATCATGGCCTCCCCGTCGGCGGTCAGCGCCAGCGAGTGCGTCGTGCGGTGCACCAGGGCCCGCCCCACCTGCTCCTCCAGCCGGCGAATGTGCTGACTCACGGTCGGCTGGCGGATCCGCAGCCGGGCCGCGGCCTGGGTGAAGCTCCCGGTCTGCTCGACGGCCAGGAGCGTGGCGAGCAGCTGGGGGTCATACGCCGTGGTCATGGCCGAACCCTATAACTGTGCACAGGATCATCGCGCTCATAGGCGATCGCTATAACTGTGAGTCGGCTTATCGGTCTTCTATATGAGCCGCCGGTCCGGCAAGGATAAGGGACGTGATCTTCGCCGCCGTGCGTAACCGCGGCTACCGCACCTACCTGATCGGACAATCCCTCAACAACACCGGCACCTGGATGGGCAGCGTCACCCTCGACTGGCTGGCCCTGCGCCTGACGGACCGCCCGGCCGCCGTCGGCATCGCGATGGCCCTGCAGTTCCTGCCCATCCTCCTGTTCGGGGTGCACGGCGGGGCACTGGCGGACCGGTACCGCAAACGCACGCTCCTGCTGCTGACCCAGTCCGTCAACGCCGCGCTCACCACCGCCCTGGCCGTCCTGACGATCGCGGGCGCCGTGCGCATCCAGCACGTGTTCGCCTTCGCCCTGCTGACCGGCCTGGTCTTCGTCGTCGACGCGCCGACCCGCCAGGTCTTCGCGGCCGAGGTCGTGCCGCCCGACCACCTGCGCGCCGCGGTCGCCCTCAACGCCGCCGTCTTCCAGGCCACCCGGCTGATCGGCCCGGCCATCGCCGCCGTGCTGATCGCCACCGCCGGCACCGGCTGGGTCTTCGCGCTGCAGGCCCTGTGCTTCACCGGCCCGACGGTCGCGCTGCTCCGCCTGGCGCCCACGCCGGTGCCGCCGCGGGCCCCGCGCGAACGCCACGCGTTCCGCACCGCCGGCCGCTACGTGTGGCGCCACCCACCGGTCTTCTGGACGATCGTGCTCGTCGGTGTCATCGGCACGTTCGGCCTGAACTTCCCGATCGTGCTGACCGCCCTGGCCAGCGACACGTTCGGCGGCTCGGCCTCCCTGTACGGCCTGTTCAACATCGTCCTGGCCGTCGGCTCCGCGGCCGGTGCCCTGCTGGCGGGCTCGCTGACCTCGACCCGGCTGCACCGGATCATCCTGCTCGGCGGCCTGTTCGGGGCCGTGCAGGCGCTCGCCGCGCTGGCACCCGGTCTGCCTTCGTTCCTGCCGCTGCTGGCCGCGCTCGGCTTCGTGAACCTCGCCTTCCAGGCCCTGGCCAACGCCTCCGTCCAGCTCTGGGTCGACCCGGATGTGCGGGGCCGGGTGATGGGCCTCTACATGCTGGTCTTCACCGGCGGGACCCCGCTCGGCGCCCCGATCATCGGCGCCCTGACCGACCACTTCGGCGCCCGCTGGGGCATGGCCGTCTGCGGCCTCGTCCCGGCCGCGGCGGCCGGCGCGATCGCCGTGCTCCACTGGCGGGCCCGCCCGGCCGTCCCGGGCCGCCGCGCGATCGCCGGGCTCCGCCTCCTCTGAGCTCCGTTGGCACGCACCGCTGGTTGCTCACCGCTTGTTTCTCGCGGTGACCCGGCGCACGCTGAGCCGGTGCCCGCAGATCCGCAGGCGTTGATCGAGGCCGGCCTGGCGTACCTGCGCGGCCTCGACCCGGAGGCGGCCGCCGACGTCGAGCGCCGGCCCGACGACCCCCGCCCGTCGATCGTGGTGGCGGGCCGCGCGCCGGACGCGGTCGCCGCCCTCCTATCGGGTGCCGCGGACGTGACGATCCACCCGGCGCCGGTCGGCCCGGGCGCGGCGCGTCTCGAGGCAGCCGTACACCGCCTCGAGGACACCGCCGGTCTTGTCTTCGTCACCGACACCGACACCGACACACCACCCACCGAGCCGGAGACGATCCTGCTCATCGAGGCCACGAAGTACGTCCGGTTCGCCCTCTTCGTCACCACGAATCCGGGCCGCGAGCACCGGGGCTGGCTGCACACCCACGCACCGCGGTACAAGGACAGCCCGTGGTACGAGGTGCCGCCGCAGACCGCCGAACTGCGGCAAGCGGTCGCCGACGTGGCCGCGATCACCCGCCTCCACCGCCACGCCGACACCCTGCGCGGGATCCGATCAGCGTGCATCCGCATCGACGACGAGCTCGGTGACGCCATCCTGGCCACCGGCGCCGCCGGCCCGGCCGCGGTCGATCCGGCCGATCGGGAGCGCTCCCGGCTGGCCACCTCCGACTGGCCCGGCACCCTGGCCACCGAGGCCGAGCGGGCCCGGAGCATCGCCACCGAGCAACTGCACCAGCACATGGTGTCGCTGCGCGACCAGCCGATCGACGACCTGGCGCTGACCCTGGCCAATCTGGCCCACCGCTTCAACCGGTCGACCGAGTTCCGCTCCGGCCGGGTCGTCGAGCAGGTGATACCGAGCGTGCTCGACCCGCGGGCCAGCTTCCGCCTGGCCCGCCCGATCAACGCCCGCCTCCGCGCCGCCTTGACGGGTCGCCCCCGCCGGGCCGAGGGCGACCTGGTCGTCATGTCCCCCGCGGCCACCCGCATCGTGCGGACCCGGCCGTCGATCGACCTGACCGTTCCCGGCATCAACCTCCACCCCGCGCCCGGCGCCGCTGCCGACGCCACCCTCGCCGAGGCCGGTGACGTGCTCGCGGAGGAGATCGGGCGCTGGTACGCCGGCCTGCGTGACGCACTGACGGCCGCGCTGGCCGAGGCGGTGGAGCTTCGCACCGCCCAGCTCGACGCGCACGCCGCCGACATCCGCTCGTTCGCTTCGCTCGCCGATCCCGAGCGCGGCGACCACCGCGCCGCCCGGACCGCCGCCCGCGAGGCCCTCCGCGACCGGATCCGCCGCCTCGACTCGGCCATCCTCGAGGTCCGGCCCACCACGGCCCCGGACCGGCGCGGCGGGGTGGCCGGCGGGCAGTAGCCGCGGCCGGCCTCATCGGGGCGGCCGGCGTACCGTCCCGTTGCGATATTCACATTCCTCGTTTTACCGGCTACCCTCCCCGGCGGGAGCCGCGCGCGTTGACTTCGTCAGTTCCAAGTCAGCCGCGTCGTCGTCGTGCTGTCGAAGCGCTTCGGCGGCTGCGCACCCCCGAGGAGTACCGATGCAACTTTCATCGATCGCGCGGCGTCTCGCGGTCGGAGCCCTGGTCGTGCTGACCGCCGCCCTCGGCGTGGCCGTGCTCTCGCAGCCCGCGTCCGCGCACGGCTCCCTCACCGACCCGCCGTCGCGCAACTACGGCTGCTGGGAACGGTGGGGCTCCGACTTCCAGAACCCGAACATGGCCACGATCGACCCGATGTGCTGGCAGGCGTGGCAGGCCAACCCCAACACGATGTGGAACTGGAACGGCCTCTACCGCGAGGGCGTCGCCGGCAACCATCAGGCCGCCATCCCGGACGGGCAACTGTGCAGCGGCGGCCGGACCCAGAACGGGTTCTACGCCTCGCTGGACACGGTCGGGGCGTGGACGGCCGCCACGAAGCCCAACAAGTTCACGCTGACGCTGACCGACCAGGCCCAGCACGGCGCGGACTACCTGCTGATCTACATCACGAAGCAGGGCTTCGACCCGGCCACGCAGCCATTGACCTGGGACAGCCTGGAGCTCATCCAGCGTACGGCCCGGTACGCGCCCGCCCCGCAGTACCAGGCCCAGGTCGACGCCGGCACCCGCACCGGCCGGCACGTCATCTACACGATCTGGCAGGCGAGCCACCTCGACCAGTCGTACTACCTGTGCAGTGACGTGATCTTCACCGGCCAGGGCGGCAGCACCGGTTCGCCGTCGCCGTCGCGGTCCACGTCACCGTCGCCGTCGCGCTCGGCCAGCGTCTCGCCGTCCGCGAGCCGGTCGGTGAGCACGTCGCCGTCGCGGTCGACCTCGCCGTCGGCGCCGACGTCGCAGCAGCCCGGTGGCTGCTCGGCCACCTACACGAAGTCGTCGGAGTGGGCCGGTGGCTTCGGCGCGAACGTGACGGTCACCGCGGGCTCCGCGGGGATCAGTTCGTGGACGGTCAAGTGGACGTTCGCCAACGGGCAGACCGTGACCAGCTTCTGGAACGCGACGATAACGTCGAGCGGCTCCGCGGTCACGGCCGTCAACGCGTCGTACAACGGGAAGCTGAGCGCGGGGCAGAGTACGAGCTTCGGGTTCAACGGCAGCTGGACGGGGACCAACAGTGTCCCGACGCTCAGCTGTACCGCCCAATGATCCAGTGGTCGTAGGGGTGCCGGCCGGGCCGGAACCCTTCCGACTCGGCTAGGGCGGCGGCCGCGGCGAAGTTCGTCGCGACGGCCTCGGGCCGGTGCGCGTCGCTGCCGAAGCTGACGGCGGCGCCACCGGCCTCCCGCCACCAGCGCACCAGTGCGGGTTCGAGGGTACGGCGGGTGTTGAGCTCCAGCGCGCGGGACGTCCCGGCGAGGGAGCGCAGCACCTGCCGTACCTCTTCTTCGTAGTCCTCGATGCGGAAGACCTGTCCGGCCGGCAGGTAGCGGGCCGGGTAGTCCAGGTGCGTGAGGGTCGAGAACTCGCCGGGCGCCTCGACCATGCGGACGACCTCGGCGAAGTAGTCGCGCATGACTTCCGGGACGGGCCTTTGGGTGTACTCGCCCTCGACGAGCAGGTTCAACCCGTCCACGCGCAGCGAGTGCAGTGAACCGATCACGCGCTCGAACGGTGCACTGGCGAGCAGCGCGGCCGCCTCGGCGGCGTACCAGTGCGGTTCGCCGAGTTCGACGCCGGTGATGATGCGCAGCGACGGGTACTTCGCCCGGCACCGGTCGATGGCCTCGAGGTAGCCGTCGACGTCCAGCGGTGGCGGGGTCAGGTGCGCCGGGTCGCTCATGTGCGGCGTCCACCGTTCGGGCACCGACGCCGCGTCGACGGTCCACGACACGAAGTCGGTGTGCTCGGTGAACGCGATCGCCGGGAGGCCGAGTTGCACGGCCCGCGCGCACGAGCCCTCCATGTCCCCGGTCCGGGTGTCCCACGAGAACTCGGTGTGCGCGTGCAGGTCCGCAGGGAGGCTCACGCGGCCATGTTACGGCCGGGCCAGGATCTCGCCGTGCAGGATGGACAGCCAGCCGTCACCGTCCGCGGCCCACGTGCGCCAGGCGGACGAAATGCGGTCGAGGTCCTGCTGCGGTACCCCCGAAGCCAGCGCTTGACGGGCCATCGCCGACTCCCGGACGCGGTCCGCCCACATGCCGCCCCACCAGGCGCGGTCCTCGTCGTCGGCGAAGCACCAGGTGCTCGACGTGGCGGTCACCGCGCTGAACCCGGCCGCGTTGGCCCAGGCGAGGAGGCGGCGGCCGGCGTCCGGTTCGCCGCCGTTGGCCCGGGCCATGCGCTGGTACAGGGCCATCCAGTCGTCGAGTTCGGGCAGCTGCGGGTACCACGTGAAGGCTGTGTAGTCACTGTCGCGGGCGGCGACGTAGCCGCCGGGTTTGCAGACGCGGCGCATCTCGCGCAGGGCCAGGACGGGGTCGGCGACGTGCTGCAGCACCTGGTGGGCGTGTACGACGCAGAACGTGTCGTCGGGGAAGGGCAGGGCGTGCACGTCGCCGCGGGTGACGGCGGCGTTGGCCACCCCGGCCAGGCCTTCGCGGGCGACGGCGACGGCCTCGTCGGTGACCTCGAGGGCGACGACGTTGGCGGCGCGGGCGGCGAGGTCGCGGGTGATGGTCGCCGGTCCGGCGCCCACGTCCAGGACGACCATCTTGTCGGTGAGCACCGGCAGCAGGTAGGCGGCGGAGTTCTCGGCGGTGCGCCAGCGGTGGGAGCGCAGCACGGATTCGTGGTGGCCGTGGGTGTACACGTTCTTCGGCATGTCTCAGACAGTAGTATTCTCGTCTCATAGTTCGGAAAGCTGTTCCTGCATTATGAGATGGCGTATGACCGGATCGGTCCGGTCCGTGGCTGGCCGGGTCCTGGTGCGCGACCGGGCGGGCGCGCACGATCGAAGCATGCGAAGCGCCCTGCTCATCATCGACATCCAGGAGTCGTTCCGGCAGCGTCCCAGCTGGGCCGCGGTCTCCAACCCGGACATCGTCGCGACCGTCAACCCGCTCATCGACGACGCCCGGGCCCGCGGCGACCTAATCGTGTGGGTCCTGCACACCGAGCCCGGCACCGGCAACGTCTTCGACCCCGCGGCTTGTGATTTTGTGCGATACATCGAGGGCCTCGAACCGCGCGACGGCGAGCCGCAGCTGGTCAAGACCTCCGCCAACTGCTTCACCACCACCGGCCTGCAGCAGCTGCTCACCACCGAGGGCATCCGGCACCTCATCGTCACCGGCATCCAGACCGAGCTGTGCTGCGAGACGACCACCCGGGTGGCCGGCGACCTCGGCTACGACGTCACCTACGTCACCGAGGCGACGGCCACGTTCCCGATCGCGCACCGCGACGAGCGCGACCGCCCCTACGAGGAGATCCTGGCCAGCCCGCGCACCCTGCAGCCGGCCGACGTCATCGCGCGCACGGAATATGCTCTGGCCGGCCGCTTCGCCACCATCGCCACCGTCAAGGAGGTCCTCGCCCGGTGAAAGTTGTCTTCCTGCTCGTCCCGCAGTTGCACCTGCTCGACCTGGCCGGCCCCGCGCAGGTGTTCTCCACCGTGCGCGACCGGAGTCTGGGATATGAGCTGCACTACGTGGCCGAGCAGGAGGAGGTGCCCACCGCGCAGGGCCTGCCGCTGCGGGCCGAGGTGGCCTGGCCCCGGCTCACCCGCGACGACCTCGTCCTCGTGCCCGGCTGGCGCTCGTCGACCTTCGGCGAGCGCCACGGCACGCTGACCGGATCGACCCGGGCCCGGATCGCCGCCCACCACGCCGCCGGTGGGACAGTCGCCAGCGTCTGCGCCGGCGCGGACGCCCTCGGCCAGGCCGGCCTGCTCGACGGCCGCCGCTGCACCACCCACCACGGCCTGCAGGAGTATCTGGCCCGCAGATACCCGCAGGCCCGGGTGGTCCGCGACGTCCTCTACGTCGTCGACGAGCGGGTCGTCACCTCGGCGGGCATCGCCAGCGGCATCGACCTCGCGTTGCACCTGGTGGCCGCCCGGCACGGCCCCGCCGTCGCCGCCCAGGTCGCCCGCGAGATGGTCGTCTACGCCCGCCGCAACGGCGACGCACCGCAGCACAGCGCGATGCTCCGGCACCGCGACCACCTCAGCGACGTCGTCCACCGCGTCCAGGACGTCATCGACGACCGGTTCGCCGAACGCCTCCCCCTGCGCGACCTCGCCGTCGCCGGCGGGGTGAGCGAACGGACCCTGACCCGCGCGTTCGGCGAGGCGACCGGCCTGACCCCGCTGCGATACCAGCAGCTGCTCCGCCTGGAGCGGGCCGAGCACCTGATCGGCCACGGCGCCACGGTCGAGGCCGCCGCCCACGCCGCCGGCTTCGAGGACGCCCGCATGCTCCGCCGCCTACGCGCCCGGACCTAACCCGTCGCGCTATTGCCGCACCACGGGCCGGAGCACGTTGGCGACGGCTCGTTCGACGGCCTCACGGGTCGGCGGCGGCCCGGTCCGGTCGGCGAAGAGCAGGTGCGCGGTGCCGATGAGCATGGCCCCCAGCGAGTCCGGGTCGGCCCCGCCGGTGACCCGTCCCAGTCCGCGCTCGGCGGCCAGGTAGGCGCCAAGCATCCGCGCGGCCTCGGTCAGCACCGGCACTCCGGCCGGCCAGGTGTCACGCAGCCGCGCCCGCAGTTCGTCACGGAAGGTGACAAGCGCGACGATGGCCACGGCGACGGACCCGAAGACGGCGACGAGTGCTTCGGTCACATTGCCGGCGACGGTACCGTGACCCGCCGCCTCCCGCAGCGCCAGTGCCTGCGGTGCCATCCTTTCGGCCCGATCGAGCACGAACGCGGCCAGGAAGTCGTCGAAGTCGGCGAAATGCTTGTGCAGCACGCCTTTCGCGACCCCGGCCTCGGTGGTGACGGCCCGGCTGGTCAGCCCGCCGGGCCCGTCGCGCAGCAGGATCCGATCCGCGGCGTCGAACAACTGCTCGCGGACATCGCGAATGGCAACCCCAGTAGGCACGCGGCACCCTCTCGTTTCCGGCGCGCGCGACCCATTCCCTGCTTCCGGGCGGGCAGCCGTGATTGCCGAGTGGGCAACTGCCCACTAGAGTGGGCGCATGCCCACTGTATCAGGCGAGTCCCACGAGGCACGGACGGTGGCGGAGTCCTTCGGCGCCGACGCGGAGCGCTACGACCGCGCCCGCCCCAGCTATCCGGATGCCCTGATCGAGCGCATCCTCGCGGCCAGCCCGGGCCGGGACGTGCTCGACGTCGGCTGCGGCACCGGCATCGTCGGCCGCCGGCTGCGGGCCGCGGGCGCGACGGTGCTGGGCCTGGACCCGGACCCGCGGATGGCCGAGGTGGCCCGCCGCCACGGCCTGGACGTCGAGGTGGCGAAGATCGAGGAGTGGGACCCGGCCGGCCGCGCCTTCGACGCCCTGGTCGCCGGCCAGACGTGGCACTGGGTCGACCCGGCACTGGGCGCCGCCGCGGCCGCCCGCCTGGTGCGCCCCGGAGGCCTGGTGGCGCTGTTCTGGAACGGCGTGGAGCCCCCACCGGAGGTCGGTGCGGCCACCGGCGAGGCGCTGCGGCACGTGTTCCCCGACCTGCCCGGCCGGAAGTCGTTCTCGTTCGGCGGCACCGCCTACGCTCCGCTGGCCGAGAAGGCCGCCGCGGCCCTGCGACCGACGGGCGCGTTCAGCGAGCCGGAGCTGTGGATGTTCCCGTGGGAGCGCCCGTACACCCGCGACGAGTGGGCGGAGCAGATCTCCACGTCCGGCTTCGTCAACCGCCTCCCACCGCCCACCCTCAACCAGGTCATGGCCGACATCCGGGCCGCCGTCCCGGCGACCTTCACCGTCAAGTACACGACCGTCGCCACCGCCGCCCACAGAGTCTCCAGCTGATTGTCAACGGGTGGGGTACCGGGCCGCGTTGCTCTGGTGTGACGTTCGAGGAGTTCGTCTCCGCTCGGCTCGGCGCCCTGGTGCGCTACGCCACCGTGGTGTGCTGGGACCCGTACCTCGCTGAGGACGTGGTCCAGAACGTGCTGCTGCGGTTGCAGTCGAGGTGGGGGCACATCGGTGGGCTGGAAGCGCCGGAGCGCTATGTGCGGCGCATGGTGGTCAACGAGTTCCTGTCCTGGCGGCGGCGCCCGTCCTCGCGGCAGGTCAGCCGGCCGACCGAGGTGCTGGACCCGCTGATGGCGCCCGAGCCCGACCCGAGCGGCCGGTTCGACGAACGGGACACGATGATCCGGCTGATCGGGGCGTTGCCGCGCCGGCAGCGGGCGGTCGTGGCGCTGCGGTTCTACGAAGAGCTCGAGATCGCCGAGATCGCCGAGCTGATGCAGTGCCGACCGGTGACCGTGCGCACCCACCTGATGCGGGCGATGGCGGCGCTGCGGGTCGCGCTGCCGTCGCGCCGGGCGCTCGAGTTGGAGGAGCGGGCATGAGTGATCAGCTGGAAGACCTCGTGCGGCAGGCGCAGGAATGGCGCGGGGCCAACACGGTGCCGCTGGAGGGGCTACGGCATCGGGTCACGCGCCCGGCCGCCCCGACCACCCGGTGGCGCGCGGTGACGATCGCAGCGGCGGTCGTGCTGGCCGTCGCCGTATCGGTGGGGATCGCGGTGCGCGCGGGACAGGCTCCGCCCCGGCCCGCCGACGAACCGCCGCCGACACCGGCACAGTCACAGGCGCCGAAGCCGGTGCCCGTCCCGACCGGCTCGCAGCCGATGCACTACGGGCCGACCTGGATGCCGCCGGGCCTGGGTGAGGATTCGCGCTCCTTCGAACTGCGCGACGCTCAGATCGTCCGGGCGGTGCGCACGTGGCGCGGTGCGGGCCAGGAGCTCGAGATCGCCGTCGACCTGGTGGGCGACGCGGGCGCGGTGACCGGGCCCAATGCTGAAGTCCTCGGTGGTCCGGCCCGGCTGGACTGGCCGTCGGCCGCCGGCGACCCGGGCCGCCTCGAGTGGCGGGTCGACGGCCACCGCATCGTGCTGACCGCCCGGGTGAGCAAGCCACCGGCGAGCACGGCCCGGCGGATCGCGGAGTCGGTGCGGTCGGACCCGGCGACGCTGCGGCCGGCCTTCACCACCGATTGGCTACCGGCCGGGCTGACCGTCATCACCTACACCGCCGGCGACTCGCGCATCCCGGTCGGCGAGCCCTTCCGGGCCTGGATGGGCGTCCTGACCGCCACGGACCCAGCGGACCCGCAGCGCACGGTGCGCGTCGCCGCGGTCGCCGGCGCCACGATCCCGGACGGCGGCGAGGTGACCGCCCGCCAGGCCCGGCCGGCGACCTACCTCCGCACCGCCGACGGCCAGACCCTCACGCAGCGCGCCGTGGTGGGCCCGGTGGTCTGGAGCGTCACCGGCCCTGGCCCCGAGGTGCTGCCCCGGGCCGACCTCGAGCGCATCTTCGACGGTGTCGTCGAAAACGAGAACGTGGACCTGGACTGGCTCGGCACCCGGCCGGCCTGACGACCAGCCGGGCCGCGGCGGGCACTGCTCTCAACCCCCGGCGGGGTTCGACGGGGCGCCGCGAGCCCGGCGCCGGCCCGTCGCGGCGAGGGCCAGGAGGAGCAGTGCCGGTCCGGTGACGGCGACCAGCACGCCCGCGGCGGCCATGGATGACCAGGCCGGGACGATCGGGCGGCCCAGGTTGGTATCGAGCATCGCGCCGATCGGGTTGAGGGCCAGGAGGCCGATCGGCGTGAGCAGGATCAGCAGCGCCCAGGCGCCGCGGGAGTCGTGGCGGGCGGCCCAGCCGAGCGCGAGCAGGGTCGCGCCGATGAGCAGCGTCACCGCGGCGGCCGGCAATGCCACTACAGCGGATGGGTAGTAGTCGCCGTTGAAGCCCAGGCGCGGTTCGATGGCCAGGGCGACCGGCACGGTCAGCGCCGCGGCGACGAGCGGTGTGAGGCGGGCCCACCGGCGGGAGTGTGCGGGGGCGCCGAGCGCGACGAGGCCGAGCACGATCTGGGGCACCAGCACGCTCAGCGGCGGGCGGAAGCCGCCGGTCAGCGTCGCGGCCGGCGGGAGGCCCGCGGTGACCAGCACGGCGACGAGTGCCGCGCGGCGGGGCCACCGGCCGGGTGCGGCGGCGTGCACGACGGCGGCCAGCAGCCACAGTGCCCACGCCGCCACCCCGAGGGACAGGAACGGCCCGGACTGGGTGTACCAGGGCGCTCTGGGGGCCAGCACCTCGAGGACCGCCCACCAGCTCGCGAACGCGCTGGTGGTGATCAGCGCGAGCAGGCCGGCGAGCCGGAAGCCGGCGCCGGGCGCGGTCCGCAGGCGCCGGCGCAGCCCACCGGCCGCGAGGTCGGCGATGTCGGCGGGCGAGGGGCGGCGGCGACCGGGCGCGGCCAGGGCCAGGTAGGTGTCGACCAGTTCCGAGCCCCGCTCGCGCCGGTCGTCGGCCGGGTAGAACAGCCTCATCCAGCGCGTGTAGCGCCGTTCGAGGTCGGTCGGCGCCGGGCGCTCATGGGCGTGCCCGTCCGGACGGTTCGGCGGTGAAGTCATGCGAGTCCTCGGCTCAGGCGGGGCGCGGCCTTGGCGGCGCGCAGCCGGGCGGTCGCGGCTCGGACGTTGCGGCGCATGCGTTCGGTCTCGGCCGCGAGGACCTCGACGCCCGGCTCGGTGAGCCGGTAGTAGCGGCGTAGCCGGCCGTCGACGATCTCCTCGTGATCGACGTCGACCAGGCCCGCGTCGACGAGCCGGTCCAATGCGCCGTAGAGCGTGCCGGGCCGCAGCGAGATCCGGCCGTCGGACAGCCGGGCCACCTCGGCGATCAGGCCGTAGCCGTGCATCGGCTCGCCGGCCAGGGCGGTGAGCATCAAGAACGTTGGTTCCCGCAGGGGCGTCTCCACGCGGCCAATATATCGGCTGCGAAGGTATAACGGAACACCGCGGGGCTACTCCTGCATCAGGTGCAGCAGCCAGTCCGAGTCGGTCCGGATCAGCGCGTAGGTGCGGGGAGTGCCGCGGCCGTGGAGGGTGAAGACGATGCGCTTCTCGTTGCGGTCCACCTCGTGCCACCAGCCGGTGTCGGCGATCGCCTTGTCGGCGTCGGTGTAGGTCAGGTGCTCCAGGGCGTGGTCCGGGACGGCGACGGCCAGGCGGTTGCGTTTCGGGTCGTCCGGCAGGCCGCGCGGCACCGCCCACGAGCGCAGGACGCCGTCCTCTTCGAGGCGCAGGTCGAAGTGGTGGCGGGGTTTGTGGTGCTCGTGGAGCACGAACGTCGGCCGGCCCTGATCGTCCACGCCGTCCAGTCTGCCCGATGGGGCACGGATATTCGGGCGACGGCCGATCCGGGCGCTGGTACCGTCGTCGGTGCAGCTGGGTGCCCGGTGCGCAGGCATCGGATACTTCTATTTGGGATAGAGAGGTCGCGGGTGCAACTCCCGCCGTCCCGACTCATCGGGGCGTAGCTCAGCAGGAGAGCGCTAACAGTCCCGGCGCCGCCTTGATCTCGGGCCCCACATCTGCGATGCGAGCGGCGTGCCCCGCCGGGCGCTGTCAGGCGGTGCCGTGGGAGTCGGGGACCGGCAGGGCGATCAGCGTGAACCGGCCGGCCAGGTCGGGCAGGATCGTGCGCAGCGCGGTGACGGTCTGCGGGCCGGCGCCGTCGTGCAGGAGCACGATCGAGCCCGGGTGCGTGTGCGTCAGGACATTGTGGATGATCGACTGGACGCCGGGGCCGCGCCAGTCCTGCGGGTCGACGGTCCAGTAGATCGAGGTCATGCCCATGCCCGCGGCCATCGTCACGACGTTCGGCGCGAAGTTGCCGCCCGGGGCCCGGTAGTAGGGGATCGCCGCGCCAGGGACGACCGCGTGGATCGCGTCGTTGGTGCGTTGCAGCTCGGACCGCATCCGGTCGGCGGCGCGGGACGGCAGCTGCTCGTCGTGGCTCCACGTGTGGTTGCACAGCGTGTGCCCCTCGGCGACCATCCGCCGCACCAGCGCGGCGTGCGCGGCGACCTGATGGCCGACCATGCAGAACGTCGCCTTCACGTGGTACTGCGCGAGCAGATCCAGCACCGCGGGAGTGTCGTCCCACGGGCCGTCGTCGAAGGTCAGCGCGACCGCGTCGGACCCGGTGGTGCGCAGCGACCCGGCCGGGCCGGTGCCGGTGGTCACGACCGGCGCCGGGGCCGAAGCCGACGGACTGGCGCTCGGCCCCGAAGAGGTCGCCGGAGATGTCGCCGGTGTCTCCTGCCGGACCGCCGTCAACGGCACCGATACGACCGCCGTCGTCCGCGGTGGCGACGCCACACCGCTGCCACCGAGCGTCAATACCAGGATGGCCAGCCCGAGGACGGCCGCGCGGCGCCAAAGCACGGATGCACTCTAGCGGGTCTCGACCGCGCGGCCGCGGCCGTCGTTGATGCGCGCGCGGATAGCGCTACCTGCCGTTGACGGTATATACCGCACAGGGTATGTTCAGAGCCGTGCTGACGATCTTCGAGGTGCTCGCGCTGCCCGCCCGGCGCGACGTCATCGAGCTGCTGCGCGGCGGGCCGAAGGCGGTGAGCGAGCTGGCCGAGGCGCTCGGGGTCAGCCAGCCGATCATGTCGAAGCACCTGCGGGTGCTGCGCGACGCCGGGTTCGTCAGCGTGCGCGCGGACGCGCAACGGCGCTGGTACGAGCTGCGCCCCGAACCGCTCGTCGCCGTCGCGCGGTGGCTGGAGCCGTACCGCTGGATGTGGGAAAGCCGCCTCGACCTCCTCGGCGATCACCTCGACACCATGGGGAAGGACTCGACGCCATGACCGATCCGGAGTTCATCGACGGCCCGCGGCCCGCGATCAGGGTCGTGCGGACCTACGACCATCCGATCGAGCGGGTCTGGCGGGCGGTGACCACGCCCGAGCACCTGGCCCAGTGGTTCCCCACCGGCGTCGAGCTGGACCTGGTCCCCGGCGGCCGGATCCGCTTCGGCGACCTGGGCGACGGCGGCTCCGAGGGCGAGGTCCTCGCGGTCGACCCACCGCACCGCCTCGACTTCCTCTGGGGCGACCAGCGTTTCGAGTTTCATTTGAGTTCCATCGGGGGTACTGCCACCGCGTTCACACTGGTGCACCACTTCGACGACCGCCCGGGCGCCGCGAGCTTCGCTACCGGCTGGGAGTCGTGCCTGCGCGCGCTCACGGCGGCGCTGGACGGCACGCCACCGCCGGCACCGGACCGCGGTGTCGCGCGGCACGAGGAACTGGTGCGCCGGTTCGGGCTGGACCGGCCACGGGTGACCCGCGACGGCGACGGCTGGCGGGTGCGGTTCGAGCGGCAGCTGACGTGCCCGGCCGACACGGCCCGCAAGCTCCTCGACGCCGATGCCGAGCGGCTGACGTTTCGCCCCGGGACCGGGCACGGCGCGCGGCTGGTGCTCGAGCTTGACGGTACCGGCGAAACCGCTCTTGCACATGCGGTTGCCCTTTGGACCGCACGCATCGAGGGCGTGTCAGCGGCCGCCCGTGACATCGATGGTGGTGCCGGTGATGAAGGCGGCGTCCGGTGACAGCAGCCACGTGACGGTGGCGGCGACGTCGTCGACGGTGCCGGCCCGGCCGAGCGGCTGCTGCGGGCCGAGGCGGTGGGCGCGGTCCGGGTCGCCGCCGGTGCCGTGGATCTCCGTGTCGATGATCCCGGGGCGCACGCTGACGACCCGGATGTTGTACTGCGCGACCTCGAGCGCCAGCCCTCGCGTCAACGTGTCGACGGCGGCCTTGCTCGCGGCGTAGTCGACGTACTCGCCGGGCGCGCCCAGGTCCGCGGCCTTCGACGACAGGTTGACGATGACCCGGTCCGGCCGGTCACTGCCGCGCATCCGCGCGACCGCCTCCCGGCAGCAGCCGGCCAGCCCGACGACGTTGACGGCGAGGATCCGGGTCCAGCGGGCGGCGTCGATGCCGTCGAAGGTGCTCTGCCGTTCGAGCACCCCGGCGCTGTTGACGAGACCGGCGAGCGGCCCGAGCGCGTCGGCCGCCGCGAACAGGTCCGGGATCCGGTCGGGGTCGCCGACGTCGCACGCGACCGCGCGCACCGGACTGTCCGGCCGGTCGAGCTCCTCGACGAGCGCGCGGGCGCGGTCGTGGTCGCCGCGGTATCCGAGGACCAGGGCCCGGCCCGGCACCCCGGCCAGGCGGCGGGCCACGCCGGCCCCGATGCCCCGGGTGCCACCGGTGATGACGTACACGCCTTCGCTGCTCCGCATGCCCTTGATCTTTCCCGACGCCGGGCCGCCGCGGCGAGGGGCAGAATCATTGAGTGAGTCAGACTGCTCCCGTCTCGATGCTCGGCCGCGTGCTGGCACTGCTGGACGCGGTCGCCGCCGCCGGCCCGGTCGGCCGCCGCGACCTGGCCGCCACGACGGGTCTGCCGGCGGCGACCGTCAACCGGATCGTCGCTTCACTGCTCGCCGAACGCCTCCTGGCCGAGGACCCGGACGGCCTGCGCCTGGGCCTGCGGCTGTTCGAGCTCGGCACCACGGCCGGGCAGGCGGGCGTCACATTGCTGGATGTCGCCGGGCCGTACCTCGTGGATCTGCACGCGGCGTTCGGCTGCACGGCGCAGCTGGCGGTGCTGGACGGGGCGTCGGTGGTGTACCTGTTGAAGGTCGGCTCGCAGCGGCAGCGGCGCCTGGAGACGCGGGTGGCGGGGCGGTTCCCGGCGCACTGCACCGGGGCCGGCAAGGCGCTGCTGGCGTTCGGGTCGCCGGAGGTCGCCGACGCCGTGCTGGACCGTTCGCCGCTGGCCGCCCGCACGGCCGCGACGATCACCGACCGGGCGCGGCTCCTGGCCGACCTGCGCGCGACCCGGCGCCGGGGCTACGCCGTCGACCGGGCCGAGTTCCAGACGGGGATGACGGGCGTCGCGGCGCCGGTGCGGGGCTCCGGGCGGCCGCTGGCCGCGATCACCCTGGCCGGCCCCACCGAGGCGCTCGACGTGCCGAAGGCCGCGCACGCACTACGGACCGTCGCCCGGCTCATCGAGGCGCGGCTCGGTTGACGGTCACGCCGACTTGGGCGGCGCCCAGCCACTGTTGCCGGTCGGCGTGCCGAAGGCCGCGCACGCACTACGGACCGTCGCCCGGCTCATCGAGGCGCGGCTCGGTTGACGGTCACGCCGCCTCTTGGCGGCGCCCAGCCGCTGTTGCCGGTTGACGGTCACGCCGACTTGGGCGGCGCCCAGCCACTGTTGCCGGTCGGTGTGCTGAGGATCTCCAGCAGGCCGAGGAGGCTCAGGACGCGGCGGACGCCCGGGCTGGGGTTGACGATCCACAGGTCACTGCCGTTGGTGATGGCGTGCGCACGGGCCGAGACGAGCTTGCCGATGCCGGTCGAGTCGATGAACGTCACGAGACTCAGGTCGACCTCGACCGCGCGGGCCCGCACGTCGTCGATGGCCCGGAACAGCACGCTGCGCAGCTCGCTGACGTTCTCCATGGTGACCTCGCCGGCGACGCGGACGCGCAGCGCCTGGCCGGGGAGCGGCTCGACAGTGACGTTGAATTCGGGGAACACGGCGAAACGATCGGCGGGACTCATGTGGCTCAACACCTTCCAAACTCCGAGCCGGTCTCACGATACGGCCAATCGCTGCCCACGTCATCCCGGCGAGCGATCTCGACCGATTCGTTCGCACCCGAACGAGGGATTCGCCGAGCTTCTCGGCCCGCACACTCTCGGCTTCCCGGCCCGCGCACTCTCGGCCTCCCGAGCCTCACGCCCTGGGCTTCCCGGGCCTCACGCTCTCGACTTCCCGGCCTCACGCTCTCGGCCTCCCGGGCCTAAACCCCTGGGCTTCCCGGGCCTCACGCTTCCGACTTCCGGGGTCTCACGCTCTCGGCTGAACCGGCGGGTTGCGCTCGTACGGGTGTTCGAAATCGGGTAGGCTTGGGGGCATGATTGACCTCGCGTATCAGCCGTCGATGTTCGACGTCGCCGGCCCCTCGCTCGGCTCGCTCACCGGGCAGATCACCCGGCACCACCTCACCCGGGGCGCGTGGGTCGATCACCTGCCCGGCTGGGTCCTCGGCTCCGACGCCGTGCTGCAGACGCTGCTGCAGGACGTCGAGTGGCGGGCCGAACGCCGCAAGATGTACGACGACGTGGTCGACGTGCCGAGACTACTGCGGTGGTACCCGGCTGAGGAGACCCTCCCCCACCCGCTGCTCACCGAAGCGAGGCGCCGCCTCACCGCCCACTACATCGAAGAGCTGCGCGAGCCCTTCATGACCGCCGGCATGTGCCTCTACCGCGACGGCCGCGACAGTGTGGCCTGGCACGGCGACACCATCGGCCGCGGCGCCCGCTTCGACACCATGGTCGCCATCGTCTCCTTCGGCTCCCCCCGAGCCCTGCTCCTACGCCCCCGCGGCGGCGACAGCGTCCGCTTCCCCCTGGGCCACGGCGACCTGATCGTGATGGGCGGCTCCTGCCAGCGCACGTGGGAACACAGCATCCCGAAAACCGCCCGCCCCGTAGGCCCCCGAGTCTCAGTCCAGTTCCGCCCCGCCGGCGTCGCCTGACACCAGGACGACATCCGGCCCCGGCCGATCACTCACGTCTCGCGCTCGGGGCCTTGGTATGCGCTCCGTCGGCTCGGCGACGCCCTGGCCCGGGCCAGGGGTCTCGAGGGACGACGTTCGGCACCGGCCGGTCACCCACGTCTCGCGCCCGGGGCCTTGCTCTGCACCTCCGTCGGCTCGGCGACGCCCTGGCCCGGCCGGGGTCTCGACGCCGAGTCTCGCCACGTCTGACCTCCGGCGGGGACGTCAGCCCGGCACCGCCCGCGGGAACGTCAGCATGACACCACCCGCAGGTGCGGCGGCCCGGCACCACCCGTGGATGCGGCGCCGCGGCACCATCCACAGGGACGTCGGCCCGGCACCGCCCGTGGATGCGGCGGCACGGCACCACCCGCAGGGACATCGGCCCGGCACGGCCCGTGGGTGCGGCGGCTCGTTCGAGCGACTCCACCGAAGTCGACCTACGGCACCGCGAAGAAACCCGGACTTCGGTTGTATCAAACCGCGCCCGCCTCGATCTGTCTGGTAACCCACAGAGAGGTGATGGCGATGACGGTGAATCCGGACAAGCTTCGGGAGCTGGCCTACACACTGAGCGACGACCAGCGGCGGTTGTTGCGCGAGGGCCTGGCCGACGGCGGGCCGCTCGACGCCGATGCGCTGGTCGCCGTGCTTCGCGACGCCGGCAACCACGAGACGTTCAAGGAGTTGGCCGCCGACGCCGGCGCCGGGGACGCCGGTGTGGGCGACGCGGGCACTGTGACCACCGACGGGGGCACCGGGGACGCCGGGACCAGCCACCCGCCGACGCCGCCCGAGCCCGGCCTGACCCGGTGGTGACGCCGGCACCGCCCGGCCACACAGGCGTGGACGACTGGGTCCGCGGCCGGACCGGCCTGGTCTCCATCGACGTCGACTACTTCATGCACGGCGGCGACCCGCACCTCGTGGCGCCGCTGCGGGAGTGGTTCGCCCGGGCGGTTCGCGACGGGGCCCGCGTCGTGTTTCGCGACGATCACGTCGACCTCGTGGAACTCGTGACGCGGCCGGTGGACTTCATCGTCAACCTCGACCATCACATGGACCTGCGCCTCGAGTTCCTGCACGGCGCGCCGGCGAGAAGGCCCCCGGTCAACGCGTCGGTGTTCGAGACGCTGCTGGCCGACGGGCTGACCGAGCGGTACGTCTGGGCCCACCCGCCGGGGCGTCGCCGCGCGGCCGCGCTGGCGTACTCGTCGGCGTTCGCCGCCGGCCGCCAGTCACTGCTGCCGCGGATCCACTGTGTCGAGGGGCGGTCGGCGGTGCGACGGATCATGTGCCGGGCGGAGGTCGGCTTCGTGTTCGTGTGCCGCTCGCCCGACTACGCCGACGCCACGACCGACGCGGTCTTCCACGACCTGCGCCGGCTCGGATCGCCGGCCGCACCGGGCGTGCGGTCATGACGCTGGCGGACCGGTTCATCGACTTCGCCGAGGAGCACTACGCCGTCGACTGGGCCGCGATCCAGCGGTCCGTCGCGGCGCGGCTGCGGGTGCGGCCATCCTTCGACGCGACGGTCTACGATCCCCGGCGATACCCGTCGTACTGGTGCGTGCCGGTCCTGGTGGGCGGCTACCTGGGCGCGTCGCGCCGGGCCGTGCTGCTCGACACCGAGGCGTTCGTCGGCGGCTGCGTGCTGCGCCACCACCTGCTCGACCCCGAGCGGCCCTTCGACGCCGAACCCGGCCCCCTCGCCGGCGCCTACGACGGGTGCCGCCTCGGGGCCGGCCCCGCGACGCCGTTCGACGCCCGGTTCGCCGCGAAGTGCCGGCCGTGGACCGTGCTGCTCGCCACGGGCACCGAGGCGATCCTGGCGGAGACCGACCGGCGGGCCGACTACGACGCGGCCCTGGCGGCGATCGTGCTCGTGCACTCGTGTCTGCAGATCATCGACGACTGGCACGACCGGGAGGAGGACCTGGCCCGGGCGCACTGGAACATGTGGGTGCACGAGCCGCTCCGCGACACCCTCGCCGTCATCACGCCCCTCGTCCGCGGCGCCGGGGCGAGCATCCGGCGGCTCCGCCCGCATCTGCTGCGCACTGCCCTCGACCTCCAACTGCGCGATACCACCGCCGAACTGGCCGACGTCGTAGCCCGCAGCCGGGCAACGACATGACCGCACTGGACGCCGCCATCGCCGCCGAGGTGCCGCGCACCGCCCTCGACCTCCAACTGCGCGACACCACCACCGAACTGGCCGACGTCGAAGCCCGCAGCCGGGCGACGACATGACCGGGCTGGACGCCGCCATCACCGCCGGGGTGCGGTTCCTGCGGCACCGACTGGGTACTGAAGCGGCCGGGCTGTGGCGGGACTTCGCGCTGCCGCCGGTGAGCACCGGCTCGACGGAGTGCGTGTCCGCGTTCATCGCGGCCCAGCTCGGGCCGGTGCCGGAGGGCCGGGGCCTGGCCCGGCAGGTCGTCGAACGCCTGGTGGCGCAGGCGCGGCCCACCGGCGGGTGGGGTTACCGCGAGGATGTGCCGGAGGACTGCGACTCGACCGCGTGGGTGCTGCTGGGCGCGGCCGCGACCGGGTGTGGCCTGCCACCCGGCCTCGCCGAGCGCAGCCTGGCGTACATCGCCGGGCATCAGCGCGACGGCGGCGGGTTCGTCACCTACGGGCCGGCGGCGAAGGCGGCGCTGACCCCGGCCGACCAGGCCGGCTGGTTCGAGCCGGAGGTGTCCGTGACCTCGTCCGCGGTGCTGGCCCTGGCCGCGCACGGCCGGGCCGCGGGCGAGGCCTGCCGCTACATCGGCCGCAGCGCCCGCGACGACCTCTGGGAGTCGTACTGGTGGAACGGCTTCGGCTACCCGACCCATCTCGCACTCACCGCCCTGGCGACGCAGGGCCGCCGGCGGCACGAACACCGGTTCACCGCCGCCCGTCGCGCCGTGCTCGCCCGCCTGGCCGGAACGCCCGGCAACCCCTTCACCACGGCGTTGGCGCTGCGGACGCTGCTGCTGACCGGCCCGCCCCCGGCCGCGTCGGTGTCGTACCTCATCGACGTGATGAGCGCGGACACGGGCGCCCCGGCCGGCGCGGAGATGGTGGCGCCGGGCGGCTTCCACGGCACGGACGTCGTCCTGCCCGACAACGGCAACGTCACGACCGCGAGCGTGGTCCGGGCCCTGCACGAAGCCAGAACCGGCCCGGCCTGACGATCGCCACGGCCACGCCCCCGCGGACCCGCCACCACCCACCCGAGGCGATCGGCGCGATGGTCCAGCGGCTCCACGCGATCCGGCGCTACGGCCCGTCATGACCGCCGTGGCCAGCCCAGCTTCGGCGTCCAGGATCGCGCGGGTCGACCGGGCGCGACGCTTCAGGCCCAGCCGCGCAGCGCGCGGTAAGTGTCGCCACGACCTTCCGGCGCCCAGGATCGCGCGGGTCGACCGGGCGCGACACTCAGGCCCAGCCGCGCAGCGCGCGGTAAGTGTCGCCACGACCTTCCGGCGCCCAAATCGTGCGGGTCGGCCGGGCGCGGCGCTTCAGGCGCAGCCGCGCAGGCCGCCGAGGACGCCGTTGCGGAACGCGCCGATGCGGTCGAACGCGCTCGCGTCGCCGCTGGTGCCCGCCCGGCCGAAGACCAGCAGTGCCGCCACGGCCTCGTCGAGGTCGCCGGGGGACAGGCGTAGCCCGTCGCCGGGGCCGCGGTGCAGCAGGTCGTTGGCCCACGTGCCGGCTAGGCAGTCGACGGTCAGCTGACCCGCGCGCCCGTCGGCGGACCGGCCCCGCCGCACCTGTACGGCCCGCGCGAACAGGTCGCCGAGCAGCATGCCCACGGCGTTGTCGCCGATGTGCTGATACAGCTGCGGCCCGAGCTGCCGGTTGTCGAACGCGACGAAGTCGCCGCTGGGGCAGTAGAACGCCGACTCGGCAGCGGCCGGCTGGCGGTCGCGGCACTGCGGCGCCGACGCCGGGTCGAACGGCTGGACCTTCAGCGGCGACCATGCCGAGCCGGTCAGCTGCGGGAAGACCCGCTGCCAGTAGGCCTGCACGTCGTTGCCGAGCTCGGTCACGGCCCGCCCGTAGGGTAGGTCGCCGCCGCTGGCCGCCTCGTCGCGGCTGCTGAACGGGATCTCGGTGACGGGCAGGTTGTCGGCGGAGTACTTCGCGCACCGGGCCGGGCCCTGCTCGATGCCCTCCTGCAGCGCCCGGACCCGGTCGAAGGCGTTGCCGTGGGCCTGCGGCGCCTGCGCCGGCACGCCGGGCTGGTCGCGCAGGGAGAGCAGCCCGGCGACGGTGTTGTCGAGCTGCTGCGGCTGCGGGGCGGTGAACGCGTCGGAGTGCCCGGCCGCCACGTCGGCGATCCAGCTGCCGGCGAAGCAGTCCGCCTGTTGCTCCAGCACGATCGTCGGCTGCTCGGTGAGGCCGAGCCGCTCCTGGACGGCGTGGCCGTACTCGTGTGCGACCACCACCGCGACGAGCAGTCGCCCGTAGTCCGCGGCGAGCTGCGGGATGAGCACCTCCGCGTCCCAGGCGATGAAGTCACCGGTCGGGCAGTAGAACGCGTTGGGCTGGTACTCGGGCCGCTGCCCCCCGCACGCCGGTGGCGGGTCCTGCTTGGTGTAGGGGTGATACCCGCCGGAGACCTTCCGGAACGCCGCGCCGCCCGACAGCTCGGGGTAGGCGGCGGTCCAGAACCGCTCGACGTCGCCGATCGCGGCGCGGACGGTGGCGTTGGCCTCGTCGGCGGACGGCGCCGAACCCCGGCCGGCCGCGCCGTTGCCGTCCCCCTGCGACGGGACCGTGCCGATCGCGCAGCCCAGCCCGGCGACCAGCGTCACCGCGGCGGCCGCGACCCATCCGAGCCGTGTCCTGACCATACGCGTCGCACATCCCTCATCGACGGGCCCTCACATGGCTCGATATCCCGCCGAGCGAGGGTCAAACGTCGCCGTCACGAACGAGGGTCAAACGTCGCCGTCACGAACGAGAGGCTGGCGCGGTGTGCCGGTCAGTCGTCGTCCTCGAGGTCGCCTTCGGTCTGGAGGTACACCTCGCGGAGGCCGTCGAGGGTCGACTGCTCCGGATACTCCCACAGGCCGCGGTCGGCGGCTTCCAGGAGGCGTTCGGTGATGCCGTGCAGGGCCCACGGGTTGGATTCGTTCAGGAACTTGTTGTTGTCGGGGTCGAAGACGTAGGACTCGGCCAGTTTCTCGTACATCCAGTCGGCCACCACGCCGGCCGTCGCGTCGAAGCCGAACAGGTAGTCGACGGTCGCGGCCAGTTCGAAGGCGCCCTTGTAGCCGTGGCGGCGCATCGCGGCCAGCCAGCGGGGGTTGACGACGCGGGCGCGGAAGACGCGGGCGGTCTCCTCGCTCAGCGTGCGGGTGCGTACGGCGTCCGGGTTGGTGCTGTCGCCCACGTAGGCGGCGGGGGCCCGGCCGGTCAGGGCGCGGACGGTGGCCACCATGCCCCCGTGGTACTGGAAGTAGTCGTCGGAGTCGGCGATGTCGTGTTCGCGGGTGTCGGTGTTCTTCACGGCCACGCTGATCCGCTTGTAGGCGCCCTCCATGTCGGTGCGGGCCGCGACACCGTCGACGCCGCGGCCGTAGGCGTAGCCGCCCCACACCGCGTAGACCTCGGCCAGGTCGCGGTCGTCGCGCCAGTTGCGGCTGTCGATCAGCGGGAGGATGCCGGCACCGTAGGCGCCGGGTTTGGAGCCGAAGACGCGCAGCGTGGCCCGCCGCTCGTCGCCGTGCTCGGCCACGTCCGCGGCCACGTGGGCCCGGACGTAGTTGTCCTCGTCCGTCTCCGAATCGGCACCGGCGGCCAGCTGGACGGCGTCGTCGAGGAGGGCGACGACGTGCGGGAAGGCGTCGCGGAAGAAGCCGGAGATGCGCATGGTCACGTCGATGCGCGGGCGGCCCAGTTCGGCCAGGGTGATCAGCTCGAGGTGGGTGACCCGGCGGGACGCCTCGTCCCAGACCGGGCGGACGCCGAGCAGGGACAGGGCCTCGGCGATGTCGTCGCCGGCGGTGCGCATGGCGCTGGTCCCCCACATGGACAGGCCGACGGAGCGGGGCCATTCGCCGTGGTCGGCGCGGTAGCGGGACAGGAGGGATTCGGCCATCGCCTGCCCGGTTTCCCAAGCCAGTCGCGACGGTACCGCCTTCGGGTCCACCGAGTAGAAGTTGCGCCCGGTCGGCAGGACGTTGATCAGGCCCCGCAGGGGTGAACCGCTGGGACCGGCCGGGACATAGCCACCCGAAAGCGCGTGCAGCACCATGGTGAGCTCATCCGTGGTCCGCTCCAGGCGCGGCACGATCTCCGTGGCCGCGAAACGCAAAACCCGCAACACATCAGGATTATCCGACAAATCCGAAATGTCAGATTTGTCCCAGCCGCGCGCCTCCATCGCCGCCACCAAAGCACGCGCCCGCGCCTCAACCTCGTCCACATTGGACCGTGAAACACTCGACTCGTCGAGACCGAGCGCCTCCCGCAGACCCGGCAGCGCGGCGACCTGGCCACCCCACATCTGGCGGGCCCGCAGCATGGCGAGGACGAGGTCGACGCGGGCCGGGCCGGACGGGGCGACGCCCAGCACGTGCAGGCCGTCGCGGATCTGCACGTCCTTGACCTCGCACAGCCAGCCGTCGATGTGCAGGATGAACTCGTCGAACTCGGCGTCGTGCGGGCGGTCGTCCAGGCCCAGGTCGTGGTCGAGCTTGGCCGCCTGGATCAGCGTCCAGATCTGGGCCCGGATCGCCGGCAGCTTCGCCGGGTCGAGGGCCGCGATCGTGGCGTGCTCGTCGAGGAGCTGCTCGAGGCGGGCGATGTCACCGTAGGAGTCGGCCCGGGCCATCGGCGGCACCAGGTGGTCGACGAGGGTGGCGTGGGCCCGGCGCTTGGCCTGGGTGCCCTCGCCCGGGTCGTTGACCAGGAACGGGTAGATCAGCGGCAGGTTGCCCAGGGCGGCGTCGGCGCCGCAGCCGGCCGACAGCCCGACGGTCTTGCCGGGCAGCCACTCCAGGTTGCCGTGTTTGCCGACGTGGACGACGGCGTGCGCGCCGAACTCGTCGGCCAGCCAGCGGTAGGCGGCCAGGTAGTGGTGCGACGGCGGCAGGTCCGGGTCGTGGTAGATGGCGACCGGGTTCTCCCCGAAGCCGCGCGGCGGCTGGACCATGACGACGACGTTGCCCCGCCGCAGCGCGGCCAGCACGATGTCACCGTCGGAGACGAACAGCTCGCCGGGGGCCGCGCCCCAGTGCTGCTCGACGCCGGCCCGCAGGCCCGCGTCCAGTCCCCCGAACCACTGCGCGTAGCGGGAGCCGGCGATCCGCACCGGGTTGCCCCGCAGCTGCTCCTCGGTGAGCCAGTTGACGTCCTGACCACCGGCGGCGATGAGCTCGTGGATGAGCGCGTCGCCGTCCTTCGGGAAGCCCTCCCCCAGGTCGTACCCGGCCTCCTCCAGCGCCGCCAGGAGCCGCACGACGCTGGCGGGCGTGTCGAGGCCGACGGCGTTGCCGATGCGGGAGTGCTTCGTCGGGTACGCGCTCAGCATCACCACGATCCGCTTGTCCTTGTTCGCCAGGCCCCGCAGCCGCGCGTGGGCGGTGGCGATCCCGGCGACCCGGCCCGCGCGTTCGGGGTCGGCGACATACACGGTGAGGCCGTCCTCGTCGATCTCCTTGAACGAGAACGGGACGGTGATGAGCCGGCCGTCGAACTCCGGGATCGCCACCTGGGTCGCGGTGTCCAGGGGTGACAGGCCGTCGTCGTTGGCGTCCCAGGTCTCGCGGCTGCTGGTGAGGCAGAGACCTTGCAGGATCGGCACGTCGAGGGCGGCGAGCGCGCCGACGTCCCAGGCCTCGTCCTCGCCACCGGCCTGGGCGGCGGCCGGGCGGGTGCCCCCGGCGGCCAGGACCGTCACGATCAGCGCGTCGGCCCGGCGCAGCGTGTCGAGCAGTTCGGCCGGGGCGGTGCGCAGCGACGCGGCATACACGGGCAGCGGGCGGGCACCGGCGGACTCGAGCGCGGTGCAGAGCCCTTCCACGAACGCGGTGTTGCCCGAGACGTGGTGCGCCCGGTAGTAGATGACGGCCACGGTCGGGCCGTCCACGTCGGCGGCGGTGCGCTCCAGGACACCCCAGGCGGGCATCTCGACCGGGGCGGCGAAGCCGTGGCCGGTGAGCAGGATCGTGTCGGAGAGGAAGCGGTGCAGCTCGGCGAGGTTGTCCGGGCCGCCGAACGCCAGGTAGGCGTGGGCCTGCGCGGCGAGACCGGCGGGGACCGTGGAGTGGCTCATGAGCTCGGCGTCGGGTGCCTGTTCGCCGCCGAGCATGACCACCGGCCGCCCCGTCGCCAGGAGTTTGTCGAAGCCGTCCGGCCAGTCGCGGTATCCACCGAGGAACCGGACCACGATCAGCTCGGCGCCCTCCGCGAGCCCGGTCAGGTCGTCGACGGCGGTGCGGGACGGGTTGGCCAGCCGCCAGCCGGCGCCACTGGCGCGGGCGCTGAGCAGGTCGGTGTCGGACGTGGACAGCAGCAGGATCACGCCGGTGTTCCTCCCTCGGGGTCCGCGCCCCAAGTCGGTGGTCGGTTCCGGCGGCGGAGAAGTCTCCTGGCTCCCGAAGAGACGGTCAGGCGACACAGGCCTCGTCGGTCAAGACGCAGTCGGCCTGGCGCCGGGTCGGGCTCCCCGGTGACAGTGGCGGGACCGCCCCGGACTCGCACCGGGTTCCTTCCACTCGTCGCCGTGCTCACAGCGCCGTCAACTCTCCTTGAACGGCCCGTACCCCGTCAAGCGAGCGTGGTGCACCTCCGTTGCGCAGGTAGTATCCGGCCGTGCCACCTGCGACCCGACGTGAGCTCTCGGACCGGTGCCCGGGTGCCGTCCAGGTCCACGCGGCCGCGGACGGTGGCCTGGCGCGCGTCCGGCTGCCCGGCGGGCGGATCACCGGGCCCCAGCTGGCCGTCCTGCGCACCGCCGCGGCCGAGCTCGGCGACCCCGCACTGGAGCTCACTTCGCGCGGAAACGTGCAGGTCAGAGCCTTGCCGCCGGGAGCCGAGAGCGAACTGGCGGCCCGGCTCACCGACGCCGGGCTCCTCCCCTCGGCCACCCACGAACGGGTCCGCAACATCGTCGCGAGCCCGCTGAGCCCCGCCGTCCGGCCGCTGGTCGCGGAGTTCGACGCGCTCCTGTGCGCGCAGCCCGCCCTGGCCGCGCTGCCGGGCCGGTTCCTGGCGACGATCGACGACGGCCGCGGGGACGTGACCCCGCTGCTCGGTGACGTCGGCCTGCACGATGCCCAATTACTTCTGGCGGGGGTACCGACTGAGGCCCGCGGCCGCCCCGAGCTGCTCGTTCGCGCCGCGGAAGCGTTCCTGGCCGAGCGGGCCGCGCAGCACTCCAACGCCTGGCGGCTGGCCGAGCTGGTCGACGGACCGCGCAGCGTCGCCGCCCGCCTCGGCACGCGAATCGCGGCTTTTGCCCCGAACCGCAGCGACCCGCCCGCGCCCGGGGTCCACGGCCCGTCCGCGGTCCTGGCGGTGCCGCTCGGCCTGCTCACCGCCGCCCAGTCGGCCGCCCTGGCCGCGCTGGAAGAGATCATCGTCACGCCGTGGCGGACCGTTGTCGTCCCGGCCGCGGCCATGGCCGACGCTGTGGAGTCCGGGCTCGTCGCCGACCCCACCTCGCCGTGGGCCGGAGTCACCGCCTGCGCCGGCCGGCCCGGCTGCGCCAAGTCGCTCGCCGACGTCCGCGCCGACGCCCGGGCCGCGGTCGCCGCCGGCACCGCCGAGCCGGCGCACTGGGTCGGCTGCGAGCGCCGCTGCGGCGCACCGAAGGGAAGGCACGTGGAGATGGTGGCAACGCCGACCGGCTACGAACGTGGTGTCGTGGCGTGACCGAGTACATCCGCGACGGGGCGGAGATCTATCGGCGGTCGTTCGCCACCATCCGGGCCGAGGCCGACCTGTCGGGACTGCCCGCCGATGTGGCGCAGGTGACCGTGCGGATGATCCACGCCTGCGGCCTGGTCGACCTGCCGGCCGACGTCGGCTACTCCCCCGGCGTCGTGCGGGCGGCGCGGGCCGCGCTGCGCTCGGGTGCGCCGATCCTGTGTGACGCCGAGATGGTCGCCTCCGGTGTGACGCGGGCGCGGTTGCCCCGGGACAATGACGTTGTGTGCACGTTGCGGGATCCGGCAGTACCAACGCTGGCTCTGGAGCTTGGAAACACGCGCAGTGCCGCCGCGCTCGAACTGTGGCGGGGACGGATCGACGGGGCCGTCGTCGCCATCGGCAATGCCCCGACCGCGCTGTTCCGGCTGCTGGAGCTGGTCGCCGAGGGGGCCGGCACGCCCGCCGCCGTGCTCGGCATCCCGGTCGGGTTCATCGGCGCCGCCGAGTCGAAGGCGGCCCTGGCCGCGTCCGGCCTCGAACACCTGGTCGTGCACGGGCGCCGGGGCGGCAGCGCGATGACGGCCGCCGCCGTCAACGCGATCGCGAGCGAGAAGGAATGAGCACTGTGGACAGTGGGCGGCTTTACGGCGTCGGGCTCGGGCCGGGCGATCCGGAGCTGATGACGGTGAAGGCGGCCCGGCTCATCACGGCCGCGCCGGTCGTGGCCTACCACAGTGCCCGCCACGGGCGCAGCATCGCCCGGTCGATCGCCGCGCCGTACCTGCGGCCGGACCATATCGAAGAGGCTCTCGTCTACCCGGTGACCACCGAGGACACCACCGACTACCGGGGCGTGATCGAGGAGCACTACGACGCCTGGGCGGCCCGCCTGGCCGCGCACCTCGACGCCGGCCGCGACGTCGTCGTCCTGTGCGAGGGCGACCCGATGTTCTACGGCTCATACATGCACATGCACAAGCGACTGCGGCATCGGTACCCCACTGAGGTCGTCCCCGGCGTGACGTCCGTGGCGGGCGCGTCGGCGGTGCTCGGCCGCCCCCTCGTGGAGCGGGACGAGGTCCTGACCGTGCTGCCCGGCACCCTGCCCGCGGACGTGCTGGCCGAGCGCCTGGCCGCCACCGACTCGGCCGCGGTGATGAAGCTGGGCCGCACGTTCGGCAAGGTCCGCGACGCCCTCGAGCGGGCCGGCCGGCTGGACGAGGCCTGGTATGTCGAGCGGGCCACCACCACCGGCGAGCGCGTCGCCCCGCTGTCCGATGTGGACGCCGACTCGGTGCCGTACTTTTCCATCGCGATCCTGCCGTCCCGCGTCCACGACGAGACCGCCGCACGGCTGGCGTCGGCTCCGGCCGAGGTGCGGGAGGGTGAGGTCGTGGTCGTCGGGCTCGGGCCGGCCGGCCGCGACTGGCTCACCCCGGAGGCGCAGGCCGCCCTGGCCGCCGCCGACGACCTCGTGGGCTACGGGCCGTATCTGGCCCGGGTCCCCGGCAACCCCCGGCAGCGCCGGCACGCCTCCGACAACCGCGTCGAGGCCGAGCGGGCCGAGTTCGCCCTGTCCCTGGCGCGGGACGGCCGCCGGGTCGCGGTCGTCTCCTCCGGCGACCCGGGCGTGTTCGCGATGGCCGCCGCCGTCCTCGAGGTCGCGGCCGAGCCGCGCTGGAAGGACATTCCGGTCCGGGTCCTGCCCGGCCTGACCGCGGCCCAGGCCGTCGCCAGCCGGGTCGGTGCGCCGCTCGGCCACGACTTCTGCGTGCTGTCCCTGTCGGACCGGCTCAAACCGTGGGACGTCATCGCCGGGCGCCTCGAGGCCGCGGCCCGGGCCGACCTCGTCATCGCCGTCTACAACCCGGGCTCGAAGTCGCGGACCTGGCAGGTCGAGGCGGCCAAGGCGCTGCTGCTGGAGCACCGCGCGGCCGACACCCCGGTCGTCCTCGGCCGCGACGTCGGCGGCCCGGAGGAGTCGGTGCGGGTGGTGCGCCTGGCCGACCTCGAACCGTCCGCGGTGGACATGCGGACGCTGCTCATCATCGGCTCGTCGCAGACCCGCCGCCAGGACCGGGACGGGGCCGCGCCGGTGGTGTGGACGCCGCGGCGATACCCCGCCTAGCGGCCAGCTCCTCGTCGGGCACCAGGGTCAGCATCGGCTGGCCCGGATTGCACAGCATGGTGACGGTGAACCGGACCGGGACGTCGTCGCGGTGGTTGCCGTCCTGGAAGTGGATGACGTCGCCGCCGGGCTCCCAGAACACCTCACCCGCCTTGATGATCCGCGGCGGCGCGCCCTCCAGCTCGAAGACCATCTCGCCCTCGAGGACGTAGCCGAACGCCGGGCCGCTGTGCCGGTGCGGCGGGGTGCCGGGGTCGCCGGGCGGATACTCGACGACGACCGTCATCACGTGCGCACCCACCGGCAGCGCGGGCGGTTCGATCTCCTGCAGGACCGTCAGCATGGCCTCGGCGCTACCCGCGGCCGCGCCGGCGAAGCTCGCCGCCGCGGGTGAGGTCGGGTAGACGACAGAACCGCGAAGAACGCGTTGTCCGCTTTAGGGTGCTCCTCGGCGACAACGCCGAATTCCAAAAGGGGCAGACTTTGAGCGACTACGACGACGGCGGACAGATCGACGAGACGTACACCGGCAACGACCAGCCCGACACCTACGGCCACGGTCAGGACGTGGACTTCGGGCAGTTCTCGACCGGCCAGGAGCACGACGCCCTGGACCAGCTCCACCACGCCGGTGGCTCCGAGGCCGACCACGACAGCCAGTTCGGCGTCTTCGAGCAGGACCACCACGCCCAGGAGTCGACGGACTTCGCGCAGGGCAACCACGTCGAGATCGAGCAGCACGGCGGGCACCTCGAGCAGGACAACTTCACCAACTTCAGCCACGACGCGTCCGAGGACGACCACGTCTTCGCGGCCGAGGGCTCGGAGTCCTCGCACCAGGCCGAGTTCAACGAGCTCGACGCCCTGCAGCAGCGCTTCGACGGCGCCTTCGCCGAGGGCACCGAGGTGCACACCGAGGGCGGCCCGAGCGTCACCTCCAGCTGACGCGGTCGCTCAGTCCCCGGCCGGGCGCACGCCGACCCGGCCGGGTCGCATCGCCAGGACACCGGCCGCGAACACGAGTGCCACGACCGCGCCCGCCCACGCCAGGCCCGGATAGCCGGCCGCCGCGGCGAGCGGACCGGACAGCCCGCCGCCGGCCGCGGCCGCCGCGCCCATGCCGACCTCGCCCCAGGCCTCACCGCGGACCCGGGCCGTCCCGTGCGCGCCGGTCACCAGCAGCGTGCTCCCGGCGACGAGGCAGCAGTTCCAGCCGGCCCCGAGCAGCACCAGCCCGGCGACCATCGCCCGCGGCTCCCCCGCGGCGACGGTGATGCAGGCCAGCATGAGCACCGACGCCCCGAGCCCGGCCGTGCGGGCGGCGCCGGCCGCGGCGACGAGCCGGGTGCTGAGCACCGACGGCGCGAACATCCCGGCGATGTGGGCGCTCACCACGGCACCGATCGCCGTCCGCGATGCTCCGGTGTGGGCCAGGTGTACCGGCGCGAAGGTCATCACACCGACCATCACGAGGTTCGCCGCGGACAGGATGGCCAGCCCGGCCCGGCCCCGCGCCCCGATGCCGCCCGCCGCCTCGGGCGTGACCGGGCGGCCGCGGACCGGCCGGTAGCACAGGGCGGCCAGCACGAACCCGGCCGCGGCCACGACGTAGGGGTCGGCCACCCCGAGCAGCAGCGGCCCCGCGACGGCCCCGGCGGCGGTGGCGGTGAGGACGGCCGTCATCGTCCCGCCGTGCTCGGCCGCCGCGTAGCGGGTGAGCATGACCGCCGTGTTGCCGGCCCCGGACAGCAGCGTCCCGGCCAGCACGAGCGGCAGGCTCCCGAGGTGCGCGGCGGCCACGACGACCGCGCAGCCGCCCGCCGCCGCGAGGGCCCCGGCGGCGAGGGCCCGGGGCCGCCCGAACCGCCGGGTCAGCGCCGAGAGCACGAACGCGGCGAGGGCCGCACCGGCCACGAGCGCGGCCTGCGGCAGCCCCGCCACCGCCGCCCCGCCACCGACTCGCACGGCCAGCAACGCGCCGGCCGCACCGGCGAGGGACTGCGCGCATCCGCCGAGCAGGGCGGCCATCCACAACCAGGTCATGCCGTATCACGGTAGGCAGATCGGCCCGGGCGGCACATGGGCGGCGCGCCTCGATCGGCGGGGCCGGACCTTGCGCTCGTAACGTATCGCGGATGGGGACTTCACGATCGTTCGAACCCGATGCGGTCGACTGGCGGCTGCTGCGCGAGTTGCAGGCCGACGCGCGGCTGTCGTTCAACGAGCTGGCGCGGCGCGTGCACCTGTCGGCGCCGGCGGTGGCCGAGCGGGTGCGGCGCCTGCAGGAGGCCGGGGTCATCGCCGGGTATCACGCGGCCGTCGACCCGGCGGCCGTCGGGCAGGCGGTGCGGGCCTTCGTCCAGCTGCGCTGCCGGCCCGGCTCCTGCCTGCTGCGCACCACCTCGGACGCCGACTATCCGGAGGTGGCGGCCGTCCACCGGCTCTCGGGCGAGTACTGCACCCTGCTGGAGGTCCGGGCCCGCGATCTGGCGCACTTCGAGGGCGTGGTCGAGCAGATCGGCACGCTCGGCGAGCTCCGGACCCATGTGGTGCTGTCCACGCAGTACGAAGGCCGCCCGGTCGCGCCGTTGCCGGCGGTGCGGCCGGTCACACCGTCGGCTGGGTGGAGCGGGCGCGGCGGCGGGGAATGACGAGGGCGGTGCCGGTTTCCGGGTCGGGGATGACGCGGCACGGCAGGGCGAAGACGGCTTCCATCATCGGCTCCGTGACCACCGCCTCCGGCGGGCCCTCGGCCAGGATGCGGCCGTCGCGCATGGCGACGAGGTGGGTGGCGTAGCGGGCGGCCAGGTTGAGGTCGTGCAGGACGGCGACGAGGGTGCGGCCGTGGTCGCGGTGCAGGCGGGCGCACAGTTCGAGGATGTCGATCTGGTGGGCGATGTCCAGGTACGTGGTCGGCTCGTCCAGCAGCAGCAGCGGGGTTTCCTGGGCCAGTACCATCGCGATCCAGACGCGTTGCCGCTGGCCGCCGGAGAGCTCGTCGACGAACGCGGACGCGAGGGGGGTGACGGACGTGGCCTCCATCGCCCACCGGACGGCCTGTTCGTCGGCGGCGCTCCAGGTGCTCAGCGGGCCGCGGTGCGGGTAGCGGCCGCGGGAGACGAGGTCGTGGACGGTGATGCCGTCGGGGGCGATCGCGGTCTGGGCGAGCAGGCCGAGGGTGCGGGCGACCTCGCGGGCCGGGCGGGTGGCGATGTCGCGGCCGTCGAGCAGGACGGTGCCGGCTCTGGGGCGCAGGACCCGGGCCAGGGAGCGCAGGAGCGTCGACTTGCCGCACGCGTTGGGGCCGACGATGACGGTGAAGGAGCCGTCGGGGATGTCGATGGAGAGGCCCTCGGTGACCGTGCGGCCGTCGTAGCCGAGGGTCAGGTCGGTGCCGCGCAGGCGGTCAGACACGGGCTCTCCTTGCGGTGCGGGCCAGCAGCAGGATCAGGTAGCCGCCGCCGAGCAGGCCGGTGACCACGCCGACCGGGAGCTGGTGGCTCGGGTAGAGGCGCTGGGCGAGCACGTCGGCGCCGGTCAGCAGCGCGGCGCCCATAAACAGGCTGGGGATCAGGTTCGGCCCGGCCGCGCCCGTGAGCCGCCGGGCCAGCTGGGGTGCGGTGAGGGCGACGAACAGGACCGGGCCGGCCGCGGCGGCCGATGCGGCGGCCAGCAGGACCGCGCAGGCCAGGGCGGCCACCCGGACGAAGCCGACGTTGACGCCGAGGCCCCGGGCCGGGTCGTCGCCGAGCTCCAGATTGGCCAGGGCCGGCGACAGGGCGACGACGATCGGGGTGATGAGCACGAGCGCGCCGCCGGCGATCGCGGCGTTGCCCCAGCCGCGGCCGTCGAGGCTGCCGGTGAGCCAGAGGACGGCGCGGGCGGCGTCGACGATGTTCGCGCGGATGAGCAGGTAGCTGTTGACGCCGGTGAGGATGCCGGCGACGCCGATGCCGACCAGGATCAGCCGGTGGCCGTGGCCGCCGCCGCGCCAGGCCAGGCAGTAGATGGCGACGCCGGTGGCGACGGCGCTGAGCACCGAGCCGGTGGCGACGGCGGTGGTGCTACCGCCGAACGCGACCACGGCGATCAGCCCGCCGGTCGCCGAGCCCTGGGTGAAGCCGAGCACGTCGGGGCTGCCGAGCGGGTTGCGGACCAGGGACTGGAAGAGCGCTCCGGCCAGGGCCAGGGCACCGCCGGTGGCGAGCGCGGTGACGACCCGCGGCAGGCGCAGTTCCTGGACGATGAAGGCTTCGGCGGGGGTGCCGCCGCCGCCGAGCGTCCGCACCACGTCCGCGATGCTCATCGGATAGTCGCCGCTGCCGATCGCGACCAGCGCGATGAGCACGGCCACCGCGGCCAGCACGACGCTCACCCCGAACGCGCGCCGCCTCATGCCGCACGTCGCTTGCGCACGATGGCCAGGAAGAAGCCGCCGCCCAGGACCGCGGTGACGACGCCGACCGGCAGCTCGCCGGGGCGGGCCACGACCCGGCCGATGACGTCGGCCGCGAGGAGCAGGGCCGGGGCCAGGATCGCGCTGTACAGCAGCAGCAGCCGGACGTCCGCGCCGGTGAACGAGCGGACCAGGTGCGGCACCATGAGGCCCAGGAACACGATCGGTCCGCAGGCCGCGGTCGCGGCCCCGCAGAGCAGGACGATCGACACGGCGGCGAGGACGCGGATGCGGCCGGGGTGGGCGCCGAGCGCGCGGGCCGAGTCGTCGCCGAGGGCCAGGGCACCGAGGGGGCGGGCCAGCACCGCCGCGAGCACGACCCCGGCCAGGACGAACGGGGCGATCAGGGCCGACGTGCCGGGGCGGGCGGCGGCGAGGGAGCCGGCGGTCCAGAACCGCATCCGGTCCAGGGACGCGGTGTCCAGCAGCTGTACCGCCGCCACGTATGCGTACAGGGCGGCGCTCACGGCGGTACCGCTGAGGGCCAGGCTGCCCGGGGAGCCGGAGCGCCCGCCGGCCACGGCATAGACCACGACGGACACCAGCGCCGCCCCGCCGAAGGCGAACCAGACGTAGCCGGAGAGGTCCGTCACGCCGAGGAAGGCTATGGCGCTCACCACGGCGGCGGAGGCGCCGGCGTTGACGCCGAGCAGGCCCGGGTCGGCGAGGGGGTTGCGGGTCAGGGCCTGCATGAGGGCGCCGGCCAGGCCGAGCGCGACCCCGACCAGCAGGCCGAGCACGGTGCGGGGCATTCGCAGGTCGCGGACCACGGTGGCGCCGGCCGCGGAAGCGTCGGTGAGGCCGCGCCAGACCTCGGCCGGGCCGAGGGCACGGGCGCCGATCGCGAGGCTGGCCACCGCGACCAGCACGAGGACGCCGACCGCGGTGGCCAGGCGCACAAACGGGGGCAAAGGTACCGCCTTGACACGAATAAGTTAAGTGAGGCTACCCTAAGCTCTCACGTATGAGGAGGCAACTCACCATGTCCTTGACCGTTTCCCGCCGCGGCCTGCTCGCCGGCGTCCTCGGCCTCGGCGCGCTCGCCGCCTGCGGCGATGACCAGAGCGACAGCACCGGCCCGGCCGCGAGCGGCGCCGCCGGTGGTCCGTTCGCCTTCACCGACGACCGCGGCACCGCCGTCAACCTGCCGGCCGCGCCGAAGCGGATCGTCGCCTACGTCGGCACCGCCGCCGCGTTGCACGACTTCGGCGTCACCTCGTCGTTCGTAGGGACGTTCGGTCCGCTCAAGACCACCGACGGTGGCAAGGACCCGCTCGCCGGCGGCCTCGACCCGGCCAAGGTCGAGTCGCTGGGCAACGCGTGGGGCGAGTTCAACATCGAGAAGTACGCGGCGCTGCGCCCCGAGCTGCTGATCACGAACATGTACGAGGCGAACCAGCTGTGGTACGTCCCCGACGACAGCAAGGACAAGATCCTCGGCCTCGCGCCGAGCCTCGGCGTCACCGTCTCGCGCACGTCGCTCGCCAAGGTCATCCAGCGCTACGCCGACCTCGCCAAGGCCCTCGGCGGCGACCCCACGGCCGGCAAGGCGCAGTTCGACACGGCCGCGGAGGCGGTCAAGGCGGCCGTCAAGGCCAACGGCGGGCTGAAGGTCCTCGCCGCTTCGGCCAGCCCGGACCTGCTGTACGTCTCCGACCCCAAGGTCTACGGCGAGCTGAGCCACTACCAGGAGCTCGGCGTCGAGGTCATCGCGCCGACCGCCGTCTCCGGCGGCTACTTCGAGAACCTGAGCTGGGAGAACGCGGACAAGTACAAGGCCGACGTGATCCTGCTCGACAACCGCGCGCAGGCGCTGCAGCCCAAGGACCTGACGTCGAAGCCGACCTGGGCGAACCTGCCCGCGGTCAAGGCGGGTCAGATCGTGCCGTGGCAGAGCGAGCCCCGGTTCAGCTACACCGGGTGCGCGGGCGCCCTGGACACCCTGGCCAAGGCGCTGACGGGAGCAAAGAAGGTCGCCGCGTGACCTACGACTTCTTCGACGTCCGGGTGTCGGCGGTGTCGGTCCTGACACCCTCGGCGGTCCGGGTCACCTTCACCGGTCGGGGCCTGTCGTCGTTCGTCAGCGGGGGCCGGGACCAGCGGTTCAAGCTGTTCTTCGCGGCCCCCGGCCAGGCGGAGGCGATCGTCCCGCGCACGCCGGACTGGTACCTCGACTGGCGCGCGATGGACCCGGCCGTGCGCGGCATCATGCGGACGTACACGGTCGCCGAGCACCGTCCCGATGGGTTCGACGTGGACTTCGCGCTGCACCCCGGCGTCACCGGCCCGGCCAGTGCGTGGGCCGCCACCGCGCGGGTCGGCGACCCGTTGCTGGTGCTGGGCCCTACGGTCACGGACAACGGCGGCGTCGACTTCCAGCCGCCGCCGGGCACCGACTGGGTCCTGCTCGCGGGCGACGAGACCGCGGTGCCGGCTTTGGCCGCGATCCGGTCGTACATCGGCAATCAGCTTCCGGTCCACACGTTCATCGCGGCCGCGCCCGCGCGGTGCGAGCCGGGCGGTGTGCACTGCCCGGCCGGATTGCTCGCACCCGTGCGGGGCGCCGCGCTGCCGGCGGGCACGCCCTACGCGTTCATCGCCGGGGAGTCGGGCGAAGTCCGCGCCCTGCGCCGGCATCTGGTGCGGGAGCGCGGATTCGACAAGCGGCGGGTGAGGTTCAGCGGGTACTGGCGGCGCGGGGCGACTGAGGACGACTTGACGGCGGCGCCGGAAGGCGACTGAGCACCGTCGGGGTGATGCGGCGGTAGGCGGCCGGGTCGACCGGGTTGAGCCAGTGGCCCGCGCGGACTCTGGCGCTGATGTTGAGGCCCAGATCGGCCAGCACCTCGTCGACGTTGTGCAGTGAGAACGGGATGATCTTGCCGCCGCGGCTGTGGTGGGTGTCCGTGGCGGCATCCATGAAGGCCAGCTGCTCGGTGATCCGTTCGCGCATCTCGGCCGGCGGCGGCAGCGCCACGGCGCCCGCCAGGTCGGCGGCGATCCAGACGGCGGCCATCTCCGCGTTCAACGGGCTGAAGAACGACGAGTTGTACCCGTTGAAGTACAGATCCGGCACGTCGGTCGGGCGGATCTGGCGGTACAGCTGGAAGTTGCCGCGCTCGTCGAGGATCCGCCCGGTCAGCTCGGCCGGGAAGAACGGCAGGCCCTGGGTGAAGCCGGTCGCGCAGACGATCAGGTCGGCCGGCAACCGGGTGCCGTCGTCGAGCTCGGCGACCCCGGCGGCCAGCCGGGCGATCGTCCGGTTCTTGCGCACCGTGATGCGGCCCGCGGTCACGGCCTCGAAGAAGCCCTCCGTGGCCAGGCCGATCGCGCCGCGCACGATGTCCTCCATCCGGCCCGGCGGGACCAGGTCGAGGCGCCGCAGGCCGAACTGGCGGACCGACACCGTCCCGATGGAGTTGAGCATCGAGCCGCGCAGGCCTTTGCCCGGCCCGTGCAGGAACTTCTCCACGCCGCGCAGGACCCGGTACTTGAACAGCGCCTCGCCCATCCGGGTCAGCAGGAGCAGCTTGAAGTTGAGGACCCCGCCGACTTTGCGCGGCACCTTCCACAGCAGGTGCCGGGCGATCACGTCGGTGCTGGCGGCAACCTCGCTCAGCGGCACCGTCACGTCGCAGGCCGACTTCCCGTAGCCGACCACCAGGACGTGCCGGCCGGCCGCGGCTTCCACGTCGTGCAGCGCGGTGCCGGCCAGCACCCGGCCGCCGGCCGCCTCGAACTCCGCGCGCCCGGGGTAGGCGGGGACGAGGGGCTCGCAGAAGATGCCGTTGGCGACCACGAGCTTGTCGAAAAGCTCGGCTCCGGCCGCCGTCGTCAGCGTCCAGCCGCCGCCGGGATCGGGCTCGGCCGCGGTCACCTCGGTGCCGAGGCGGAGCGTGAGCCCGAAGTGGGCCGCGTAGGACGCCAGGTACTCCTGCACCTGGGCACCGGTCGGCCACTGCGGATAGGCGCGCGGCATGGGGAAGTCGGACAGGGAGTACTGGGCCTTCGGGCTCTGCGTCGTCAGCCCGGGGTAGCGCCGGGTCGCGCTCCACACCCCGCCCACGTCCGGGGCCTTGTCGTAGACGATCACCTCGTGGCCGGCCTGCTGCAGGACCTTCGCGGTGGACAGGCCGGCCACACCGGCCCCGATGACGCCGACGCGCATGCTCAGCTCACCTCGGGCGGCAGCCGCAGCTCGAGGCCGAAGTCGGCCATGATCTGCTTGATCCGGCCGATGTCCCGCGGGCCCGGCGGCAGCTCGGCCAGGGCCTGGTAGTAGCCCTCCAGCCCGGCCGGGGAGACGACCGAGATGACCCGGGCCTCCTCGTCGGTGCTGTTGCGGAACGTGTGCACGACGTCGCGCGGGAGGTACAGGTAGTCGCCCATCCCGATGGTGAAGCGCTCGCCGCCGAGGAAGCAGTCGAGCCGGCCGGCCAGGCAGATGAACGACTCGTCCTCGCGGGTGTGCAGGTGCGGCGGGGGGCCGTCGGTGCGCGCGGGGATCGCGTACTCGAACAGCGAGTAGGCGTCGTGCGTCGTCTTGCCGTTCGCCTTCATCGTGATGCCGAGGCCGATCGCCGCGATCCGGGTTCCCTCGCGGGAGGGCAGCATGTACCCGCCGCCGAGCGTCATCGTCGTCTCCCTCTGCTGTGGGGTGTGCCTGGTGTCACAGCGTGGGCGCCGACGGGAGCGGCCCGCAATGGACCGTCCCGGTGAGCGGGACTGCCGGACGGCTACCGGCGGCTGCTGTAGGCGCGCGACGCCGCCGCGGCGGCCATCCGCACCGCCGGGCCGATGCGGTCCGCGCGCACCATCGGGCTGGGACCGGTCACCGACAGTGCCGCCACGACCGAGCCGAGCGGGCCGAAGATGGGGGCGGCCACGCAGCTCACGCCGATGTTGCCCTCCTCACGGTCGACCGCCCAGCCGCGCTGCGGGATCGCGGTCAGCTCGCGCATGATGGCGACCGGGTTCGTGAGCGTGCGCGGGGTCCGGGCCGGCAGGACGCCGTCGAGGACCGCGTCGATGACCTCGGGCTGGGAGTAGGCCAGGATCGCCCGGCCCAGAGCCGAGCAGTAGGCCGGGATCGCGCCGCCGACCTGCGACAGCATCGGCATCGCGCGATGGCCGGTGATCTTGTCGACGACCAGGATCTGGGCGCCGTCGAGCACGCCCAGCTGCACCGTGATCTTCGTGGCGTGGTGGAGGTCCTGCAGGAACGGCAGGACGGCCTCGCGCAGCTCCAGGCGGATCGGGGCCAGGCCGGCGATCTCGAACAGGCGGTTGCCGACCCGGTAGCGGTCGGCGGGCTTGTCCAGCCAGCCCAGCCGGATCATCTTCTCGGCCGTGCGGTGCGTGGTCGAGCGCGGCAGGCCGCACCGGGCGACCAGGGCGGCCAGGGTCAGCTCGCGGTGGGCCGGGTCGAACGCGGCCAGGATCGCGGCCGCCCGGTCGAGCGCACCCTCCGCGGGACCGTCCCGCTCAGCGGGACTCATCGTTGGTTCCACTGACGCATGGGGGTCAGGCTAAGCGAACCGCACGGCTTTGAGGAGGCCGCCATCCAAGCTCTCGTCGGCGGCGGCGCGAGCGGCATCGGGTTCGCGATCGCCGCCCGCCTCGCCGCCACCCACGACGTCACCATCATGGGCCGCCACGCCGAAACCTTGGAGCCGGCCGCGAAGCGGATCGGCGCGACCGCGCTGGTCGCCGACATCACCGACCCGCCGCCGCTGCGGCCGGACGTGCTGATCCTCAACGCGGGTGGCCCGCCACCGGGGCGGATCCTCGACATCGGCGACGAGGCCTGGCGCAGCGGCGCCGAGCTGCTGCTGACGGGGCCGCTGCGCCTGGCCCGCGGCGCCCTGCCGGCGATGGCCGAGCGGGGCTTCGGCCGGGTCGTGTTCATCACCTCGACCGCCGTCCGCCAGCCGCAGCCCGACCTGGCCGTCTCGGTGGTGCTCCGGGCCGCCGTCACCGCGGCCGCGAAACTGCTCGCGCTGGAGTACGCGGCCCAGGGCGTCACCGTCAACTGCGTCGCGCCCGGCCCGACGGACACGGCCCGGCGCCGGGAGATCCTGGCCGCCCGGGCCGCGCGCACCGGCCGCGACATCGACACGCTCGACCGCCTCGACACCGGCACGGTGCCGGCCGGGCGGGCCGCCGACCCCGGCGAGATCGCGGCGGCGGTGGCGTTTCTGGTATCCCCGGACGCGAGCTACATCAACGGGACCGTGCTCACGGTCGACGGCGGAAGGACGGAAACCATCTGATGGGTACCTCGGGAGCGGGCTTCGACCTCGGCGAGTTCCTCGGCGCGATCAGCGACACGGTGCGCCCGAGCACCGCGCGGCCGGTGGTCGTGCACGCCGATGAGCTCGAAACCCTGCCGGCCGGGCAGATCCACAACCCGACGACCCTCGCGATCGCCGGAAAGCTGCCGACGGCGACGTTCGAGATCTTCCGGCAGAGCATCCCGCCGGGCGAGAGCTCCGACATGCAGCGGCACTACCACGAGACCGTCCACTACGTCATCGCCGGGCGCGGCCACAGCGACGTCGAGGACGACACCGAGTCCTGGGCGACCGGCGACTTCATCTACACGCCGCCGTGGACGTGGCACCGGCACTACAACGACTCGGCCGACGAGCCGGTCGAGTTCCTGACGATCGAGAACTCCCGCCTGCTGGCCGCCCTGGGCCTCGCCCGGCGCCAGAGTGCCGGGCTGGTCACGGTCGAGGAAGCCAGAATCGCGCACGGCGGCCCGGAGGAGCGCACATGACCGACCTGCCAGAGCACATCTCCATCTGGGCCGAGCTGGCCGACACCGACCATCAGTTGCAACACCTGGACATCGCGGGGGTACGGACACGAGTCCTGCGCGCCGGGAGCGGACCGGACCTCGTCCTGCTGCACGGGACCGGCGGGCACCTCGAGGCGTACGCGCGGGACATCGCCGGCCTGGCCGAGGACTTCACCGTGACCGCCTACGACATGGTCGGCCACGGCTGGTCCGACCTGCCCGACACGCCGTACACGGTGGACGTCCTGGCCGCGCACCTGCTCGGCCTGCTCGACGCGCTCGGCATCGACGCCGCGCACCTGTCCGGCGAGTCGCTCGGCGGCTGGGTCACCGCGTGGACCGCCGCCCACCACCCGGACCGGGTGCACCGGCTGGTCCTCAACACGCCCGGCAACATCGCGAACAAGCCCGAGGTGATGGAGCGGCTCAAGGCGTCCACCCGGGCCGCGGTCCGCGACCCCAGCGACGAGACCGTCCGCCGCCGGGTCGAGTTCCTGTTCCACCACACCGAGATGGTCACCGACGAGCTGGTCAACCTGCGGCGCGCCGTCTACAGCCGCCCTGGCTTCGTGCGGGCGATCGAGAACACGCTCGTGCTGCAGGACCCGGCCGTGCGCCGCGACTTCGCGTGGGACCCCGGCTGGGTCGGCAAGATCACGGCGCCGACGCTGCTGCTGTGGACCGACCATGACCCGACCGGCGGCCTCGACGAGGCCGAGCTGCTGCTCGGCTGGCTCCCGGACGCCCGGCTGGTCGTCATCGAGGACGCCGGGCACTGGCCGCAGTGGGAGAAGCCGCAGCGGTACCTCGAGATCCATCGCCGGTTCCTGCGCGACCGGCGAGACCCGTCGTGAGCGAGCTGCTGGGTCTGGTCGCGATGTCGCACTCGCCGTTCGCGACGATGATGCCGCCCACGGACCCGGACGCGCCCGGCGGCCGGTTCCTCGCCGACACGGTCAAGGTCGCGGCGGCGGTCGCGGCCCTCGAGCCGGACGCGCTCGTCGTCATCGGCCCCGACCACTTCCACGCCAACTTCTACGACGCCATGCCACCGTTCGTGCTCGGCGTCGAGGAGGCCCACGCGTTCGGCGACTTCGACAGCCGCCGCGGTCGCCTCCCGGTCGCCGAGGAGCTCGCCTGGTCGGTGCGGGACGGCCTCGCCGACGGCTTCGACCTGGCCCTGTCGTTCGCGCTGACCGTCGACCACGGCATCGTGCAGAGCTACGAGATGGTCCGCGGCGATGCCGAGATTCCGCTGGTACCGCTGGTGGTGAACACGGCCGCGCCCCCGTTGCCGGCGCTGGGCCGCTGTGCCGGGCTCGGACGGGCGCTCGGTGCGGCGGTGCGGCGCTCGCCGTACCCCGGCCGCGTGTTGCTGGTCGCGAGCGGCGGGCTGTCGCACTGGCTGCCGTCGAACGACCCGCGGGACCCCGGCGTGCCGGCCGACCGCCGCGCGTCGATGATCCACGGCCGCCGGGACGTCGCCGCGTTCTCCGCCGTCCGCGAGCCCCGCGTCCGCGCCCTGGCCGGCAACCCCGACGCCCCCGTCAACGCCGCCTGGGACGCCTGGTTCCTGGAGCGGCTGCGACGCTCCGATGTGGACGCGGTCGTGTGCCTGGGCGACGAGGGCCTGGAGCAGGACGCGGGCCGCGGCGGCCACGAGGTCCGCACGTGGCTCATCGGCCTCGCCGCGGCCGGCCGCCCGCTGGCCTGGACGAGCTACGAACCGGTCCCGGAATGGATCACCGGCATGGCCATCGGCACGACGTTCGAGGTGAGCTGAGATGGACGCACTGTCGAGTCTCGTGGAGGCGCGGGCGACCGGGAGGCCGTGCCCGCCGGTGCGGGGGCTGCTGCCGGCCGGGGATCTGGGTGCGGCCTACGCGGTGCAGGCCGCGTGGGTCGAGGCCGAGGTCGCGGCCGGGGCCTGCGTCGTGGGGCGGAAGATCGGGCTCACCAACCCAGCCGTCCAGGCCCAGCTCGGGGTCGACCGGCCCGACTTCGGCACCCTGCTGTCGTGGATGGACTGCTCGGGCCCCGGGCCGATCGACGTCGGCGAGCTGCTGCAGCCGCGGATCGAGGCCGAGGTCGCGTTCATCCTCGGTGCCGATCTCGACGGGCCGGAGCTGGGGCCGGCCGAGGTGGCCGCCGCGACCGCCGCCGTCGCACCCGCGCTGGAGATCGTGGACAGCCGCATCGCCGGGTGGGAGATCGACATCGTGGACACGGTGGCCGACAACGCCTCGTCGGGGCTGTTCGTCCTCGGGGCCGCCCGCGTCGCCGTGGCCGGCCTCGACCTGCCCGCGTGCACGATGACGATGTCCCGCTCCGGCGCGCCGGTGTCGGCCGGGTCCGGTGCGGCCTGCCTCGGCGACCCGCTGCTCGCCGTCGCCTGGCTCGCGACGACCGCGCGGGCGCTCGGGGTGCCGCTGCGGGCCGGCGAGATCGTGCTCTCCGGTGCGCTCGGGCCGATGGTGCCGCTGCGGGCCGGTGAGCACTACGAGGCCACGATCGACGGCATCGGGACCGTATCGGCGGCCTTCGCATGACCGCCCAAGGTATTGGGGCCGCCATCATCGGGTCCGGGAACATCGGGACCGACCTGATGGTGAAGCTCCTCAGGGGTTCAGGAGTGCTACGGCCGCTGGCCATGGCCGGTATCGATCCCGAATCCGACGGGCTGGCCCGGGCGGCGCGGCTCGGGCTCGAAACCACCGCCGGCGGTGTCGAGGGGCTGCTGAAGCTGCAGCGGTTCAGCGATGTCGAGGTGGTGTTCGACGCTACCTCGGCGGCGGCGCACCGGGTGAATGCGGCGGCGCTGAGCGGGTACCCCCGAATCCGGCTCGTCGATCTGACCCCGGCCGCCCTCGGGCCGCACGTCGTGCCGGCCGTGGATCTCGACGCCCATCGGGACGCCCGCAACGTGAACATGGTGACCTGCGGCGGGCAGGCGACCATCCCGATCGTGGCGGCGGTCCGCTCGGTGGTGCCCGTCGCGTACGCGGAGATCGTGGCCTCCATCGCCGCCCGCTCCGCCGGGCCGGGGACGCGGGCGAACATCGACGAGTTCACCGAGACGACCGCGCGGGCCATCGAGACGGTCGGCGGGGCCCGGCGCGGCAAGGCGATCATCGTGCTCAATCCGGCGGAGCCGCCGCTGATCATGCGGGACACCGTCTGCTGCCTGGTGGACTTGACCGGTTCAGCTGCCGCCGAGGTCGTCGCGGCGGTGGAGGCGATGGTGAAGGACGTCGCGGCGTACGTGCCCGGGTATCGGCTCAAGCAGGCGGTGCAGGTCCAGCCCGTCCGCGGCGACGTGTCGACCCTGGCCGCCGGGGTGACGCATCAGATCACCGTGCTGCTGGAGGTGGAAGGGGCGGGGCACTACCTGCCCGCGTACGCCGGGAATCTCGACATCATGACCGCGGCCGCCGTCCGCGTCGGCGAGCGACTGGCGGTGCGGCGATGAGACTGTACATCCAGGACGTGACCCTCCGTGACGGCATGCACGCGACCCGTCATATCCTCACCCCGGCGCGGGCGGCGGCGATCGCGGCCGCGCTGGACGCCGCCGGTGTCGACGCGATCGAGGTCGCGCACGGCGACGGGCTGGCCGGGACGAGCCTGACCTACGGCCCCGGCAGCCACACCGACGCCGACTGGATCGAGGCGGTCGCGGGCGCGATCACCAACGCCCGCCTCACGACACTCCTGCTGCCCGGCATCGGTACCGTCCGCGACCTGCGCCGGGCCGTCGCCCTCGGCGTCCGCTCGGTCCGCGTCGCCACCCACTGCACCGAGGCCGACATCGCCGCCCAGCACATCGCCACCGCCCGCGAACTCGGCCTGGACGTCTCCGGCTTCCTGATGATGAGCCACCTGGCCGCCCCGGCCGACCTGGCCCGGCAGGCGAGCCGGATGGAGTCGTACGGCGCGCACTGCGTGTATGTGACCGACTCGGGCGGCCACCTGACCGGACGCGGCGTCCGCGAGCGGGTCCGCGCCTACCGCGACGTCCTCGACCCGGCCACCGAGGTCGGCATCCACGCCCACGACAACCTCTCCCTGGCCGTCGCCAACTCCCTGGCCGCGGCCGAGGCGGGCGCCACCCGCGTCGACGCCTCCCTGGCCGGTCACGGCGCGGGCGCGGGCAACTGCAACCTGGAGGCGTTCGTCGCCGCCGCCACCCTGGACGGCTGGGCGCACGGCTGCGACCTGTTCGCGCTGCAGGACGCGGCCGAGGACCTCGTCCGGCCGCTGCAGGACCGGCCGGTGCGGGTCGACCGGGAGACGCTGACCCTCGGCTACGCGGGCGTGTATTCGAGCTTCCTGCGCCACGCCGAACTGGCCGCCGACCGGTACGGGCCGGACGTGCGGGCGCTGCTGCTGGAGGCCGGCCGGCGCGGCCTGGTCGGCGGGCAGGAGGACCAGCTCGTCGACATCGCCCTCGACCTCAGCGCCTGATCCGGCTCACGCACGCGGAAGCCCCGGCCGGGAGCGGGCCCGGCCGGGGCTTGAAGCTGCGGTTGCTTGCGCTGCGGTGGCCTTAGTTGGAGGCCACGCCGAGGCCGGCCGAGGCGCCGGGCTCGTCCTCGCCGCCCAGGCCGCCCAGGCGGGCGTGCAGGTCGTCGATGTCGCCGCCGGTGAAGGAGGGCTGCTCGCCCTCGTCGTAGCCGGAGCTGTAGGCGACGTGCTGGCCCTGCTCCAGCGCCGTGGACTCGGACTGGGAGAAGTCGTGTCCGAAGACGCCGAACTGGTTCTGCAGGTCGGTCTCGGAGCCGCTGTCCGCGTGGACCTGGTCCAGCGCGCTGTGCTCCTGGCCCACCTGGAAGTGGCCGAAGTCGGTGTCGCCCGCACCGAACGTGTCGGGCTGGTCGTCGCCGGTGTAGCTCGAGTCGAGCTGGCCGCCGTCGTCGTAGTCGCTCATGGTGTGGTCCGCCTGTTCGTCGTCGTCGTTGCTCAGAACAGTAGACGCGCCGCCGCGGCGGTGTATCCCCAAAGTGCGCCACCCGGGTCCGGGGCAATGGGGAGGCGACGCCGGCGGGCGCGCGCCTATACTTCGGGCAGGTGTTGATGGGGACGAGTAGTCCAGCACGCAGCCCAGAGCGAACCGGGGACGGTGGGAGCCCGGCGGTGTGCGCCGGGTGAAGATCACCCCGGAGCCGTGGCTACACAAGAGTGGGTTGTGCCGAAGCACAGCCAAGGAGGGTGGTACCGCGGGGCGCGAAGCCTCGTCCCTCCGGCCGTGACCAATGACGGAGGGGTACGAAGATCATGTATCGGCCGGTGCCGGCGCAGGTGGATCTGTCTGCGCTGGATCATCAGGTGCTCGCGCTCTGGCAGGAGCGCGATGTGTTCGGGCTCAGCCTGGCCCGATCCGAGGGCAGGCCGGAGTGGGTGTTCTACGAGGGCCCGCCCACCGCCAACGGCATGCCCGGCGCGCACCACATCGAGGCGCGCGTGTTCAAGGACGTCTTCCCGCGGTACAAGACCATGAAGGGCTTCCACGTCGCGCGGAAGGCCGGGTGGGACTGCCACGGGCTGCCGGTCGAGCTGGCCGTGGAGAAGGAGCTCGGCTTCACCGGCAAGCAGGACATCGAGGCCTACGGCGTCGCCGAGTTCAACGCCAAGTGCCGCGAGTCGGTGACCCGGCACACCGACGCGTTCGGGCGGCTCACCGAGCGGATGGGCTACTGGGTCGACATGGACCGGGCCTACCGGACCATGGACCCGCAGTACATCGAGTCCGTGTGGTGGTCGCTCAAGGAGATCTTCGGCAAGGGGCTCCTGGTCGAGGACTTCCGGGTCGCGCCGTGGTGCCCGCGCGACCAGACCGGGCTGTCCGACCACGAGGTGGCGCAGGGCTACGAGACCGTCACCGACCCGTCGGTGTACGTGCGGCTCCCCCTGGTCTCCGGGCCGCTCAGCGGGAACACCGCTCTGCTGATCTGGACCACCACACCGTGGACGCTTGTGTCCAATACGGCGGTGGCAGTACACCCGGATGTCACGTATGTCGTTGCGACGGACGGCAATGAGCGGCTTCTCGTGGCCGAACCCCTGGTCGGGAAGGCCCTCGGGGAGGGCTGGACCCTGACCGGGGAGTCGTTCACCGGCAAGGAGATGGAGCGGTGGGCCTATCGGCGGCCGTTCGACCTCGTGCCGCTCGAGGGGGCGAACTTCGTCGTCCTCGGCACCTACGTCACCACCGAGGACGGCACCGGGCTCGTCCACCAGGCACCCGCGTTCGGCGCCGACGACTTCGCCACCTGCCGCGCCTACGACCTGCCGATGGTCAACCCGATCCGGCCCGACGGGCGGTTCGAGGACGGCCTCGCGCTGGTCGGCGGCATGTTCTTCAAGGACGCCGACGAAGTGCTCACCGAACAGCTCGGCGAGAGCGGTGCTCTCTTCCGGCACGTGCGGTATGAGCACTCCTACCCGCACTGCTGGCGCTGCCACACGCCGCTGCTCTACTACGCGCAGCCGTCCTGGTACATCCGCACCACGCAGGTCAAGGACGCGCTGCTGCGGGAGAACGAGCACACCAACTGGCACCCGGAGTCGATCAAGCACGGGCGCTACGGCGACTGGCTCACGAACAACATCGACTGGGCCCTGTCCCGCAGCCGCTACTGGGGCACGCCGCTGCCCGTCTGGCGGTGCGACGAGGGCCACCTGACCTGCGTCGGATCCCTCGCCGAGCTCGGCCAACGGGCCGGGCGCGACGTGACCGGCATCGACCCGCACCGGCCGTACATCGACGAGGTGACCCTGGCCTGCGGCGACTGCGGCGGCACCGCGCGGCGGGTGCCGGAGGTCATCGACGCCTGGTACGACTCGGGCGCCATGCCGTTCGCGCAGTACGGCTACCCGCACCGCAACACGGAGACGTTCGAGAAGAGCTACCCGGCCGACTTCATCTCGGAGGCGATCGACCAGACCCGCGGCTGGTTCTACACGCTGATGGCCGTCGGCACGCTCGTGTTCGACAAGTCCAGCTACCGCAACGTCGTCTGCCTCGGGCACATCCAGGCCGAGGACGGCCGCAAGATGTCCAAGCACCTCGGCAACATCCTCGACCCCATGGAGCTGCTGGAGCGCCACGGCGCCGACGCGGTGCGCTGGTTCATGGCGGCCGTGGGCTCGCCGTGGTCGGCCCGGCGGGTCGGGCACACGCTGATCCAGGAGGTGGTGCGCAAGGTCCTGCTCACCTACTGGAACACCGTGGCGTTCCAGAGCCTCTACGCCCGCACCGCCGGCTGGACGCCCGAGAGCAGTGTTCCGCTGCGCGAGCGGCCGGTGCTGGACCGGTGGGTCGTCTCCGAGCTCAACCGGCTCGTCGGCGACGTCGACGCGGCGATGGCGGCGTTCGACACGCAGAGGGCCGGGCGGCTGCTCGCGCAGTTCGTCGACGACCTGTCCAACTGGTACGTGCGGCGGGCCCGGCGCCGGTTCTGGCGCGGCGACCCGGCCGCCCTGGCCACGCTGCACGAGGCGGTCACGACCGTCACGCTGCTCATGGCCCCGCTCACCCCGTTCGTGACCGAACGGGTCTGGCAGGACCTGGTGGTGGCCACCGACTCCGAAGCGCCGGAGTCGGTCCACCTGGCGCCCTACCCGGTCGCCGATCCGGCCCTGGTCGACCCGGCCCTGTCGGAGCGGATGGCGCTCGTGCGGCGGCTGGTCGAGATGGGCCGGGCCGCGCGGGCCGACGCGACGGTCAAGACCCGCCAGCCGCTGTCCCGGGTCCTCGTCTCCGCCCAGGGCCTCGACGGGCTCGACGCGGAGCTGCTGGAGCTGCTCGCCGAGGAGCTCAACGTGCAGGCGGTCGAGCCGCTCACCGGCTCGCTCGTCAACACCACGGCCAAGGCCAACTTCCGCTCCCTCGGCAAGCGCTACGGCAAGCGGGTGCAGGAGATCGCCGCGGCGGTCGCGGCCGCCGACGCGGCGGTGCTGAGCGCGGGCTTCCAGCAGGCCGGAACGGCGACCGTCGACGTCGGCGGGGAGACGGTCGTCCTGGAGCGGGACGACGTGTTCCTGACCGAGACGCCGCGCGAAGGCTGGGCGGTGTCCAGCGACGCCGGCGCGACGGTCGCGCTGGACCTGACCCTCACACCCGAGCTGCGCCGGGCCGGCATCGCCCGCGAGGTGATCCGGCAGGTGCAGGAGGCCCGGAAGGCCACCGGGCTCGAGGTGACGGACCGGATCTCGCTGCGGTACCGCGCTGACGACGCCGAAACCGCGGAGGCTCTGGACGAGCACGCCGCCGCGATCGCGGATGAGGTCCTCGCCACGGACTTCGCGGCCGGGGACGGCTGGCCAGGGTCGACCGCGAACGAGGCGGCCGGCCTGACGTTCTGGCTACGCAAGCAGTAGCCGGGCCACCTCGTCCACTGTGGACAGCACGGGGACGCCTGGGGTGACCGGTGGGCGGTCGACGACCACCACCGGGATCCCCAGGCTCCGGGCGGCCTCGAGCTTGGCCGCCGTCATCGCGCCACCGCTGTCCTTGGTGACGAGGACGTCGATGCGGTGCTCCCGCATGAGCTCCGTTTCACCGTCCACTGTGAACGGTCCACGCGCGAGCAGGACGGTGAAGTTCGCGGGCAGCGGCTCGGGCAGTTCGGGCGGGCCGGGCGGTTCCACGCAGCGGACCAGGCCAGCGATTCCGATATTTCGGAAATATCCGATTCCCTGGCGCCCGGTCGTGATGAAGGCCCGCTCCCCCAGCGACGGCAGCCGCTCGGCCGCTTCGGCCAGGGAGTCGACGCGGGGCCAGCTCGGATCCAGGTCATATCCGGGGCGGCGGAGGACCACAAGACGTACCCCCGAAGCGGCACTTGCGACTGCGGCATTGGAAGACATTTGCGCGGCGAACGGATGCGTGGCGTCGACCACCGTGTCGATCCGCTCGTCCAGGAGATATTTTGCCAGCCCCGACGGGCCGCCGAAGCCGCCGACGCGGACCTCCCCCACCGGCCGGGCCGGGTCGGCGACACGGCCGGCGAGGGAGGAGATCACGCGGTAGCGGGGCAGCAGCGCCGAGGCGAGCCGGCGGGCCTCCCCGGTGCCGCCCAGGATCAGGACGGTCGGCACCGGGCCAGCTTATGGCCGTTTACGGGAAGCTCACCAGGTCTTCCACCTGGTGACCGGAGTTCACCGCGGCCCCCGTGTTGTTGATGACGTGCGAGATGGTGCCGGTGCCGCCGAGCGAGACCGTCACCACGTCGTGGAACTTGACGTTCGCGGTCGCCGGCACCTCGAACGAGTGGCCGAGGACGACGGCCGGGTTGGTGGAGAAGAAGCAGTAGCTGCCCAGGCCCCAGGCCTCGTGCGACGTGACGTTCGCGGCCACCTTGTAGGCGGCCCAGCCCTGCGCCCCGCCCCCGCTCGACCAGCTCGACTGGTTCGGCACGTCGTAGGGGATCTCGTTCTGGAAGAAGTACGTGCGGCCGCCGTTGCCGTTCCAGATCACCTGGTACTGCTGGTAGTGCTCCACGAACAGCCCGTAGAACGTGACGTTGGCGCCGTTGACGACGAGGCCGTTCGCGGCGGTGTTGGTGTTCCAGCCGACGGTGCCGCCGTTGCCGTGGTCGGCCCGCCAGATCCAGGTGTGGTCGCCGATCACGTTGTTCGAGTTGATCCGCAGGCTGACCGTGGCCTTGCCGACCGTGGCCCCGCCGATGCGGAAGGACACGTCGTGCAGCGACGTCGGGTTCGCGGAGTGGTCGGCGCTCGAACCGCCGGGGCCGACCTCGAGCAGGACCGGCGAGTTGACGGTGCCCGCGTCGAACAGGATGCCGGCCAGCTTCACGCCGTCGACGTCGGCGACGGTCATCGCGGTCACGCCGTTGTCCGGCACGATCGTGGCCAGGCCGAGGCCGAGCACGACGGTGTCGGGGCGGGTGATGCGGATCGTGTCGCTGAGGTGGTACACGCCGGGGGTGAAGAGCAGGTTCTGCCCGGCGGCCAGGGCGGCGTTGATCGACGCCGCGGTGGCGCCGGCCTTCACGATGAAGAACTGGCTGATCGGCAGCGAGCCGCCGGGCTGGTTCCCGCCCTGCCACGAGTTGCCGGTCGAGTTGGTCCGCAGCCCGGGCATGAACACCTGGTAGGCACCATTGCCGTCGACGTAGAGGAACGGCTTCTCGCGCACGACCGGGGTCTGCGCGACCCGCGTGTAGGGCGGGTTGGGGAAGTTGCCGCTCGGCGCGTTCGTGTCGCCGACGAACACCATGTTCCAGTTCTGCCCGGTCCAGCTGCCCATGGTGGAGTTGCGGGTGATCCACTGCTGCTGCGAGCCGGAGCGGATCTGCCCGTCGATGGCCGAGTCGGAGATCCAGCCGCCGGACGACCAGCCGCCGTCGTCGAGCTGCAGGTTGCCGCGCACGTGCATACGGCGATACGGCGCGGCCTGGGACACGGCCCACCGGTCGGTGCCACCGGTCGGGTTGACCGACAGGTTCTCGGCCGAGCGCCAGAAGTTCTGCGTCGCGTTGCCCTGGAACCAGTCCGCCTCGGCGTGCACGGCCCCGTTGATGGTCACCTGGTCCGGCGACAGGCCGAGGCCGGCGACCTGGGTGTAGAAGCCGACGTTGGCGTCGACGTTGTAGGTGCCGGGCTTGAACAGCAGCGCGTAGCGCTGAGCCCCGAACTGGTTGCTCTGCTGCCCGTTGAAGACCGTGTTGAGCCGGCTCTGGATCGTCGCCTGGGACATCGACGGGTCGAAGACCGACACGTTCGGCCCGAGGTCGGGGTTGTTCGGATTGTTCGGCGGCGTGCTGGTAGGGGGCACGACGACGCCGCCCGGCAGCGTCCACTTCTGGTTGGCGCTCGCGAAGCAGTCCCAGATCTGCAGGGGCGTGCCGTCGGCCGAGCTCGGGCCGGTCGCGTCCAGGCACTTGCCGAGGGAGCGCAGCGTGCCGTCGGAGTTGCGGGACCACTGCTGTGCGGCGGTACCGTTGCAGTCGTAGATCTGCACCTTGGTGCCGTTGGCGGCGCTGGCCGCGTTGACGTCCAGACACTTGCCGAGGGCCCGGACGGTGCCGTCGTCGCCGACCGTCCACTGCTGGGCATTGCTGCTGTTGCAGGTGTACAGCTGCACCTGCGTCCCGTTCGCGGAGCTGGCCGCGGCCACGTCGACGCACTTGCCGCCATAGCCGGTGATCGGGCCGACGGTCGCGGCCGACGCGCTCGTCATCGCGAACACGCCGATGCCGGCGGCGGCCAGGACGGTCGCCGCGACGGCGAGTCCGATCCTCAGGCGAGGCCGCCGTTTGGTGGAGGGTGTCACTACCTGTCCCTTCAGGGGGTGGGTCCGGATCGCTGTCCCCACCCCCTGCGGGACGACCCCTCAGGCCAGGATCTCCCCCGCGCCGCCGGCGGTCTCGTTGACGGAGGCGAGCCAGGCCTTCATGTCGGTCTTCGACAGGCCGGTGCCGCCCACGACGACGGTGCTGCCGACGATCAGCGTCGGATACATCGAAGCCTGGTCCTGCGCGTAGGCCTTGGCCGCGTTGGCCGCCTTGAACTCCACGAAGACGGCCTGCTGCCCGCGGTGCGGGAGCGCGGCGCCCTTCTTCTCGTAGCAGTCGAACTGCTTGAAGCTCGCAACGGCCGAGCGGTACTTGGCCTCCACGCCGGTGGAGTTGGCGTCCCACTGCCCGAACGGGCAGTCGGGGTCCTTGGTGAACAGCTCCCCGGTCAGCTTGCCGACAGTGGAGAACTCGAGCTTGCCGTTGTTGCCACTCGCCTTCGCGCTCGGCTTGGCACTCGCGGAGGCCGGCACCTGGGTGGAGGGTGCGGCGGAGGCGGCGGACTCGGTCTTGGGGGCTTCCGGCTTGTCGTCGCCGCACGCCGCGGTCAGCAGGAGGGCGGCGCCGGAGACGGCTAGGACGGGCAGGAGACGCTTGAACATCAAGGATTCCTTTATGTGGTACCGCAAGTGCGTTCGCGGTGTGTCTTCGTTGGACGAAGAGCAACCTACGGCCGCCACGGCACCGTTTGATCCCCGATGTATGCCACCCTCCGGTATTGGATGGTGCCCCGGCCGTCCGCATACCGGGGCACCCGCTCGTGGGTCTAGCCCTTGTACTGGGCGATGACCTTGGTGAAGTCCCACGCGCTCTGCGAGACGCCGCTGCACGTGTCGTCGTTGGTGCTGCCGCCGTTGCACGGCCGGTCGCGGTTGGCCGACCAGAACGTGAACCGGGCCAGGTGGTGCTGCTGCGCGTAGGCGAGCATGGTGCGGAAGTCGGCCACCGTGACCGTCTCGCCGACATCGGTGATGCCGTTCATCGACGAGATGCCGGAGTGCCGGTAGGCCTGGTCATCGGTGTACTTGTAGCCGTTTTTCACCGCGTTCTTGAGGCCCTCGGCCGCCTGGATGGTCAGGTTGCCCATGTTCTGCCCGGCCGCGCCGAAGTCGAACGGCATGATGGTCCACGCGTCGACGGTCAGCCCGCTGGCCGCGGCCCGGTTGATCATCGTGGAGTCCGGCCCGTTGCGGTCACTGGGGAACGTGACGTAGACGGCGGTGTTCGGGTTGTTGGCCTTGACCGTCTTCAGCGCGTCGATGGTGCGCTGCTGGAGGGTCGGGTTGTTGTACACCGTGCCCTCGATGTCGATGTCGATCGCCTTGAGCCCGTAGGCGTTGATGACCTTCTGGTAGGCCGCGGCGAGCGCGCTCGCGCTGCTGCAGGTCTGCTCCAGCCACGGTCCGCTGGCCCCGCCGAACGACACGGCGACGTCACCGCCGGCGCCGCGGATGTTGTTGATGGTGGTCTGGTCCTGGCCACCGGTGAGCGGCCGGTTGCCGTCCCACAGCGGCTCGCAGGCGCCGTTGGAGAGGATGAACGCCATCGTGAACCACTTGATGCCGGTCGCGCTCATGATGGTGCGCGGGTCCGGCAGGTTGCCCCAGCCGAGGTACGCGTACGGCGCGGCACCCATCGCCGGGTTGGAGGTCGGCGGGTTGGACGTCGGCCCTCCGGTCGTGGGCGGCGTGGTGGTGCCGCCGGGGAGCGTCCAGCGCTGGTTCGCGCCGGCGAAGCAGTCCCAGATCTGCAGCGGGGTGCCGTCGGCCGAGCTGTTGCCGGTGGCGTCGAGGCACTTGCCGAGCGCGCGGAGGGTGCCGTCGCTGTTGCGGGACCACTTCTGAGCGGTCGTACCGTTGCAGTCGTAGATCTGCACCTTGGTGCCGTTCGCGGAGCTGGCCGCGTTCACGTCGAGACACTTGCCGAGCGCCTTGATGGTGCCGTCGTCGCCGATGGTCCACTGCTGGGCGTTCGAACCGTTGCACGTGTAGAGCTGCACTTGCGTGCCGTTCGCCGAGCTGGCCGCGGCCACGTCGACGCACTTGCCGCCGAAGCCGGTGATCTGGCCGACCGTGGCGGCGGACGCGGAGTTCATCGCCACGACACCGACCACGCCGATGACGGCGAGGGCGGCCGCGGCGATGACTCCGCGGCGGAGCAGGCGGGTTTTTGCCATGAGGGGCCTTTCACATGAGGGTGACCCCGGTCGGGCGCGCGGCAGAACTGGCCGGCAACCTATCTGTTAAGCGCCTTTCCAGATTGAGGGCAGGCTATGACCAGATCCATCACGCGTCAATAAAAGAGGTAAAAAAAGGGGTGCCGTTAAGGTCCCCTTGAGCCTCGCCACCCGCCGTGACCAGGCCGTTGCTTATCGGCGTGCTTGATCGGCCCGTCTGATCGCCAGGCCGCCCAGGACCGCCGCCGCCAGTCCCAGGACCACCGCCGCCCCGGCCCCGACGACACCGTTGCCGGTTCCCGGGCCCCCGTCCGCGGTGGCCAGCAGCAGGACGCCGACGGCCGCGCCCGCGGCACCGCCTATCGCAGTGATCATCAACGCGTTCCGCCCGAACCGGCCGCGGCGGGCGATCGCGAGCGCTCCGACGATGACCGCGGCGAGTGTCACCAGCGCGGCCACGGTGGCCACCATTCGATCGATGGTCAGGTATCCATTCATGTCGCCATCGTGTCCGCCCGGGCCGTGGTCGGTCGTCGTGCCCGAGTCGGCAGTTTCGGGTGCTGCTCCGGTGGCAGGTTTCGCCGGGCTACTGCGAACGCAGCAGTCCGCATCGGTCCTGCGGCAGGAGTCGCAGCGGCGGATCGGCGGCTATCGTGCCCGCATGGGCGCTCGGCGGGTCGGAGTCTGGGACGTCGTGATCGGCGTGGGCGTGGCTGCGATCCTCGTCGTCAGCGGGGCCGCGGAGCATCGCCCGGGCGCGCTCGCCTACACCCTGCTCGCCGCCGGCGGCCTCGCGCTCGTCGCCCGGCGATGGCAGCCGGTCCCGGTGCTCATCGCCACCGGCCTGTGCGCGGCCGGCTACCAGGCCGCGGGCTTCGACGTGTTCGCGGTGGCCTACCTGGTCGCCGTCTACGCCGCGATGCGGGCCGGCCACCGCGTCGCCACCGCCGCCGTCAGCGTCGCCATGCTGGCCGGCCTGCCCCTGGCCGCCCTGGCCGGCGGGTCCGCCGACGCGGCCGCGGCCATGGCCCGGGCCCGGGGCGTGCTCGAACTGGCCTGGCTGATCGCGGCGGCCGCGGCCGGTGAAGCGCTGCGCCAGGCCGAGCGCCGGGCCGACGCCGCCGAACGGACCCGGGAGGAGGCCGCCCGCCGCCGCGCCGACGAGGAGCGCCTGCACATCGCCCGGGAACTGCACGACACCCTCACCCACCAGATCTCGGTCATCAAGGTCCAGGCCGAGGCGGCCGTCCACCTGGCCCAGAAGCGCGGCGAGCCCGTCCCCCCGGCGCTGCTCGCGATCCGCGACGCCGGCCGGGAAGCGGCCCGCGAACTGCGTACGACCCTCGAGGCCCTGCGCGAGGACGACACCGCACCCCCGCCCGGCCTGGACCGCATCCCCGACCTGGTCGAGCGGGCCCGGGCCGCCGGCCTGGACGCGCACCTGGCCGTCGACGGCGAGCCCACCTCCCCGGCCGGCGTGGTCGAGCGCACGGCGTACCGGATCGTGCAGGAGGCGCTGACGAACGTCACCCGCCACGCGGCCGCTTCGAGCGCCTCCGTGCGGATCTCCTGCCGCCCGCACTTCGTGGTCGTCGAGGTCGACGACGACGGCACCGCCACCCCCGACCGCCCACCGGTCCCGGGCGTCGGCCTGCTCGGGATGCGCGAACGGGTCACCGCCCTCGGCGGCCGCCTGCGCGCCGAACCCCGCCCCGGCGGCGGCTTCACGGTCCGGGCCGAACTCCCCGTGGACGGCGGCCCGTGATCCGCGTCCTGCTCGTCGACGACCAGCCCCTGATCCGCAGCGGCTTCCGGGCCCTGCTCGACGCCGAGGACGACATCCAGGTCGTCGGCGAGGCCGGCGACGGCGGCGACGGCGTGGCCCTGGCCCGGCAGCACCACCCCGACGTCGTCCTCGTCGACGTACGGATGCCGGGCGTGGACGGCATCGAGGCGACCCGGCGCATCGCCGCCGACCCGGACCTGACCGCGGTGCACGTGGTGGTCCTGACGAACTACGGCCTCGACGAGTACGTGCTGGGCGCCCTGCGCGCCGGCGCCGCCGGCTTCCTGGTGAAGGACATCCTCCCGGAAGACTTCCTGCACGCCGTCCGAGTAGCCGCCCGCGGCGACGCCCTCCTGGCGCCGTCGATCACCAGGCGCCTGATCGAACGCTACGTGGCCCACCCACCATCCCCGACCGCCACCACAGCGCTGCGACAACTCACCACCCGCGAACGCGAGGCCGTGACCCTGGTCGCTCAGGGCATGTCCAACGACGAGATCGCGGCCGGCATGGTGATCACCCCGATAACCGCGAAGACGCACATCAACCGAGCCATGACCAAACTCCACGCCCGCGACCGCGCCCAATTGGTCGTAATCGCCTACGAGTCCGGCCTCGTAACCCCACCAAAACCCTGAGCCGAAATCCTGAAGAAACCCGCTTTCGTCGCCGCAGGCGCCACGAATCGCTACCACCGAAAAATGACCACGACGGACCCGCCACATTCTCCACGGACCGCAACCAACAAACCGCAACCAACCTACGGTCCGGACCACGCTACCCGGTAGTTCCCATCGGCCGAGCCCACGTTGCGGTGCCCCTCCAGCCGGAGTAACGAGCGCCACAAATACGAGCCGGAATAGGTGGATGCATTCGATCTCCAGGTTTGGGATAATCAATACATGCGCGGGCAGATGAGCTTTTTCAGCAAGAGCGAAGAGGCAACAATGCGCGATCGGACACGGTCGCGGAAATACAGCCCGATCGTGGAAGAGTTCCGCCGCGTGCACAAAGAACAACGCGACTGGGGACTTGAACGGCGGCATGAGGCGAAGCTTCGGCGGATCTTCGGCGGCCGCGTGCCCGTCAGCCAGGAGGAGTGGCTGCGGGTCTGGGCGTCTCGGCGGCGGGTGGAGGAGCCGGCGTCCGTCGCCCTCGATGTTGACGACGCCTGTGACGCTGCGTCGTCGGAGGAAGATGTCGTGCGGTTGGAGGGGCACCGCGATGTGGGCTCGGCCGATGGGAACTACCGGGTAGCGTGGTCCGGGCCGTTGTTTGGGTGCGGTTTGTTGGCTGAGGTTCGTCTGTCGCTGCGCGGTCCGTTGTGGTCGACATTCGGTGGTGGCGATTCGGGGGCGCCTGCGGCGACGAAATGCCGGATTGCGGATTGTGGATTGGCGGCGGTGGCCTTTTGCCGGTTGCCGCGGCTGGTTCGCGCCGACGGGATTACGGGCGGGTGGCGGCGCCGAAAGCTACCGCGTTCGGGCCCAGTTCGCACAGTTCGATTGAGACCTGGCCGAAGGGGTGCTCCAACGGTTGCTCGCGGGTCGCCTCGCGGGTTTGCGGGGTTAAGGGCGGGAGGCTCGGCGTAGGAGTTCGGCCATGGGGAGGGTGGCGGCGCCGAAAGCTACTGCGTCGGGGCCCAGTTCGCACAGTTCGATTGAGACCTGGCCGAAGGGGTGCTCCAGCGCTTGTTCGCGGGCCGCCTCGCGGATTTGGGGTAGTAAGCGGGCGCCTAGCGCTAGGCCCGCCCAGCCGCCCAGGACCACTCGTTCCGGGTTGAAGAGGTTGACCAGGTTGCCGATGCCGGCGCCGAGCATGCCGGCGGTTTCGGTCAAGGTTTCGGTGGCGGCCGGGGAGTCGGCGGCGATCAGGGCGGTCACGTCGGCTATCTCGCCGTCGGTGGCCGGGTGGTCGGGGTCCAGGGTGCGGTATCGCTCCAGCAGGCCCTCGGCGCCCACGTAGGCCTCCAAACAGCCCCGCGCGCCGCAGCGGCACTGGCGGCCGCCGTAGACGACCGTTGTGTGGCCCCACTCGCCGGCGCTGCTGCTCGCGCCGCGGTAGACGGTGCCGTTCGTGATCACCGCGGCGCCTACGCCGGAGCCTACGAGGACGATGACGGCGTTGCCGGCGCCGCGGCCCGCGCCGAACCACATCTCGGCCTGGCCCTGGGTTTTCGCGCCGTTCTCGACGAACAGGGGGGCCGTGATGCCGCGCTCCCGCAGCAGGGTGTGGAAGGACACGCCGCGCCAGCCCAGGGTCGGGGCGTAGACCAGCGGGGGGTCGGCCTGCTCGACCGTGCCGGGGACGCCGATGCCGATGCCCAGCACCGACTCCGGGTCGACGTCCTTGAGCACGGCGCGGATGCCGGCCTCGAGCTGGCCCGCAACCGCGGCCGGGTCGGGGCGGGAGGACGGCAGCGGCTCGTCGACCGCGGCCAGGCGGGCCATCGACAGGTCGAACAGCTCCACCTTGACGCCGGTCTCGCCGACGTCCGCGCCGACCAGGCGGCCGAAGTCGGGGTTGACCCGCAGCAGGACGCGGGGGCGGCCGCCATCGGACTCGATCTGGCCGGCCTCGATGATCAGGTTTTCGTGGAGCAGCTCGGCGGTGACGCTGCTCGCGGTCGCGGCGCTGAGGCCGGTGATGCGGCTCAGGTCGTGGCGGCTCAGCGGGCCGCGGAAGAACAGCTCCGACAGCAGCGTCGAGCGGTTGCGCCGGCGCATGTCGCGTGTCGTCGCGCGTTCGACCTCGATGCGCACCACCCCAGAACCGCCTCCCCCTTGTCCGTCGGTGACGATCGTGTCACGCGGACGCACGACCGTCGACACCGGACTGCCCGTTCACCGCCGCCACCACGACGGACGCCCCACGACCCGGCAACGGCACACGCGGAGTTCACCGCCGCCGGGCCCGCCTCGCCACGGCCGCCACCAGGCCGACCGCCACGACGACGAACGCGCCGGTGAGGAGCGCCACCTTGCCCTGCCGGTCGGGGACGGCGGCCGCCGCTTCCGAGGCCGAACTGCCGGCACTGGCCGAGCCGCTGGGCTGCGGGCTCGACGCGGGTGGTGAGGAAGGGCGCGGGCGGTCCACTGTGTATCGCAGGATGGTCGTCGGGCCCGCCTGGTCGGACACGGTCAGGAAGTCGTTGCCGTCGGCGGTGTAGGCGATGGCCTCCCCCTGCGGCTCGTCCGGCAAGGGCGTCACCCGCGGATGGCCGGACGTGATCGCCTTGGCCACATCGCCGCCGGACACGTCGAACTCGTAGGCGTCGGCATAGGTGCGGACGACCGCTCTGGTGCCGTCCGGCGACACGGCCGCCCCGGTGACGAACCCGTCGCCGAAGAAGCCGAACGGGTTGCTGGTGCCGCTGTGTGTCGCCTCGAACTTGCCGATGGCGGTCAGCGGGGCGCCTTCCGTGTTGTCGGTCGGCAGCGGGGTGTCGAGGCGGAACACCTGGCCGCTGGGGTCCTTGGTGACGATGATCGGGCGGCCGGCGCCGTCGATGAGCAGCGCTTCGGCGTCGCGGGGGACGCCGTCGGGGTACCGCAGCCGATGGATTTTCATGCTCTTCGCCCCAGGCGCCAGGGTCCACAGCGCGATCGTCTCCCGGCGCTTGCCGGAGCCGCCGGTCAGCGGGCTGTTGTCGCCGATGTCGGCGATCCACACCGTGCCCTTGCTGTCGACCGCGAGGTCCTCGGGGTCGCGGGCCGTCGTCGGGTAGCCCACGCTGCGGGTCACCTTGCAGTCGGGGCCGAGGGAGAAGAGGCGGGTCTTGCGCGGCTCGGGGTTGGAGTCGTTTTCGACGAGGTAGCCGCCGCCGGGCAGCGCGGCCAGGCCGGACGCCTCGGTGACGGCGGGGTCGGTGATCCGGCAGGCCGCTTGGGGACCTTCGACCTTCGCGAACGCTGCTTGCGGCGCCCCCAAGAGAACGACGACAACCGTGACGATCACCGCCCATCGCATGTCGTCCAGTCTGCCAGGGCCGCACCCCCTCACCCGGACCGGGTGACCGCCCGTCGTCCGATCGGACGCGGAGAGTGACCAACACGATGGTGGAATGTCATGTTTGGGAATCCCGGGATATGGCACATTTCGGACATGAGGACATGGGGGATTCTGACGGCGACGCTGGCCGGGGGCGCCGTCCTGCTCGACGTCTCGATGGCCGCGGCGGCCGACGCCCCGGCCCCGGTGGTCGTCGCCCGCTACAGCTTCGACGCGGTGAAGGCCGGCGGGCCGGTTGCCGACGACTCGGGCCACGGCCACAACCTGCTCCCGTTCGGCGGCCACGGCGGCAAGGTCAAGCTGTCACCGGGCGCGGCGGGCCTGGCCGCGGCGTTCCCGGCCAAGTGCAAGGGCAAGGCCAAGAAGTGCCCGCACGCGGTGCTGCAGGCCCCGGACGCGCCCGAGCTCAACCCGGGCACCGGCCCGATCCGCTACGGGGCCTCGGTGCGGCTGGCGAAGGGTCAGACCGGCAAGGGCGAAAATGTGCTGCAGAAGGGGTACTCCACCGCCGGCAGCCAGTACAAGCTGCAGGTCGACGGGGCGGCCGGCCGGCCCAGCTGCGTGATGGCGGACAATGTGGTCCGCGGTATTCACGTGGCCCAGTCCGACGTGTCGGTCGCCGACGGGCAGTGGCACCGGCTGGAGTGCCGCCGCGCGGGCGCGACGCTGACGCTGCTGGTCGACGACGCCGTGCGCGCGACGACCGCGATCCCGGCGACCCTGGCCATCACCAACTCGGTGCCGCTGAGCGTGGGTGGCAAGGGCAACGGGCTGAACAACGACCAGTTCCACGGTGCCCTCGACGACGTCTGGATCGCCTTGGGCTAACCGGCCGAGCGGTGGCGCTCGCGGGTGGTCGAGTACAGGTGGCTGTCGGGGAACGCCTCGGCGGCGAGGGCCGGGCCGACGATGATGACGGCGGTGCGTTTGATGCCGGCCGCACGGACCTGGCCGGCGATGTCGGCGAGGGTGCCGCGGAGGATGATCTCGCCGGGGCGGCTGGCGTAGGCGACGACGGCGGCCGGGCAGCCGGGGCCGTAGTGCTCGGCGAGCTCCGGGGCGAGGGCGTCGATGCGCTGGACGGCGAGGTGCAGGACGAGGGTGGCCCGGCTCGCGGCGAGGGTGGCGAGCTGCTCGCCGGGTGGCATCGGGGTGGCCCGGGCGGCGGTACGGGTGAGGATGACCGACTGCGCCACGCCGGGGACGGTGAGCTCGCGGCCCAGCGCGGCGGCCGCGGCGGCGAAGGCGGGGACGCCGGGCACGATCTCGTAGGGGACGCCGGCCGCGTCGAGGCGGCGCAGCTGCTCGGCCATGGCGCTGAACACGGACGGGTCGCCGGAGTGCAGCCGGGCGACGTCGTGCCCGGCGGTGTGCGCGGCGACGAGTTCGGCGATGATCTGGTCGAGGTCGAGGTCGGCGGTGTCGACGAGGCGGGCACCGGGCGGGCAGTGGGCGAGCAGTTCGACGGGGACGAGGCTGCCGGCGTAGAGGCAGACGGGGGCGGCGGCGATGCGGTCGCGGCCGCGGACAGTGATGAGGTCGGCGGCGCCCGGTCCGGCGCCGATGAAGTACACGGTCATTTCCGTACCGTCCATTGGGTCACGGGCATCATGGGCCGCCAGCCGAGGTAGCCGCCGACGGGGGCGGCGCGGTTGACGGCGATGCGGGTGAGTTCGCCGCCGTGGCGGTCGTGGAGTTCGGCGACGAGCCGCTCGGATTCGACGGTGACGGCGTTGGCGACGAGGCGCCCACCGGGGGCGAGGGCCGCCCAGCACGTGTCGAACACGCCGGGTGTGGTGAGCCCGCCGCCGATGAAGACGGCGTCGGGCCGGTCGGTGCGGTCCCGCAGTGCCTCCGGGGCGGGGCCGGTGACGATGTCGATGCCGGGTACGCCGAAGGTGTGTGCGTTGCGGCCGATCCGTTCGGCGCGGGCGGGGTCGCGTTCGAAGGCGACGGCGTGGCAGCTGTGGTGGGCGCGGGCCCATTCGATGGCGATGCTGCCGGTGCCGGCGCCGACGTCCCAGAGGAGTTCGCCGGGGCGGGGGCCGAGGGCGGCGAGGGTGACGGCGCGGATCTCGCGTTTGGTGAGCTGGCCGTCGCTGTCGTACCGGTCGTCGGCGATCCCCGGCACGACCTGGATGCCGCCGGCGCCGCGGGCCTCGATCGCCACGATGTTGAGTGGCCGGGCGGCGGCGGGGTCGTGGTGGATGCGTTCCGTGGCCGATCCGAGGTCTTCCAGGATGGTGACGTCGCTGTCGGCGAACCCGTGTGCCTCCAGGATCCGCCAGACGTCGCCCGGGGTCTGTTTCCCGGCCGACAGCACGAGAATCCTTCGTCCATTGTGGATGCAACGTGGCAATACATCGACGGACCGGACGACTTCCGTATCCTCGACGGCCCACCCGAGCCGCGCGCAGGCAAAGGCGATCGACGACGGCTGCGGCAGCACCGTCACGTGCGCAGCCCCGAGGAGCCGCACGAGCGTCGTCCCGATCCCGTAGTGCATCGGGTCGCCGGACGCCAGCACGCACACACGCTTCCCGTGCTGCTCGGCGAGGAGCCGGGGCAGCGCGGGCACGAGCGGCGAAGGCCAGGCGATCTTGTCCGCACCGGGGAGCGTGACCAGCTCCAGCTGCCGCGGCCCGCCGAAGACCACGTCGGCCTGCTCCAGCGCCGCCTTGCCCGCCGCGCTCACATCGCCGTCGGCGCCGACGCCCACCACGACGACATCGGGCGCGGGCGCGGCGACGGCGATGGTCACCGAGGCCGACGACCGCTTGCCGACGAGGAGCACGGCGGCACTCCCCGCACCCGCGGCCAGCAGCGCGGCAGCCTCCGCGACGCTGGCCGTGCCGAGAGCGTCGCGCACCCGCGATGACGGTGAAGGAACCCGGACCCGAGACAGTTCCTCCGCCGAGAATGCTATCACTTCCCACCCGAATTCGGCCGCCACCACCGCTGCCAACGCCCGCCTGGAGTCCACTGTGGACAAGGTGAGGGCATCATCCTCCACAGAGGACTCCCGCAGCAGTGCGAGGACCTCGTCCGGGGTGGCCGACGAGCGGGCGCCGAGGCCGACGACTAGGCGCATGCGGCGACCAGCCGGTAGGCCAGCGAAGGGTTCCCGGCCCAGTGCAGGTGCAGGTAGGAGGCGTGCACGTGGCCGGTGACGAACCCGTCCCGGCCGTCCCGCCAGGCCCAGGCCGGGGAGGTGGGATCGGCGGCCGGTGTGACCCGGGTGCGGTGGAACTCGTGCCCGGTGACGCGGGTGCCGGCCGGGGCGAGGACGCTGTCGGTGAGCGCGACCGCGTCGCGGTAGCCGAGGGTCAGCGACGGGGTCATCGCCGCGTCGGCGTCCAGGACCCCGCACATCGGGTTGCCGTCGAGGGTCCGGCACAGCCAGAGCAGCCCGGCGCACTCGGCCGCGATGACGCCGCCGGCCGCGGCCAGGTCGGCCACCGCGCGCCGCAGGCCGGCGTTCGCGGAGAGCTCCTTGGCGTACACCTCGGGGAAGCCGCCGCCGACGACCAGCGCCCGCGCCCCGTCCGGCAGTCGCTCGTCGTGCAGCGGGTCGACCGTGACCACCTGAGCACCGGCGGCGGTGAGCAGCTCGACGGTCTCGGCGTAGCCGAACGAGAACGCCGGGCCGCCCGCGACCGCCACCACCGGGCGGCCCGCGACCGGTGCGGCCACCGACGGCGTCCACGGTGCGGCGCTCAGGGGCGGGGCCGAGCGGGCCACGGCCTCGATCGCGTCCAGGTCGACGCTCGCCGCGATCAGGTCGGCCAGGGCGGCGACGGACGCGGCCGCGTCGGCGGAGCGCTCGACGACCGGGACCAGGCCGAGGTGGCGGGACGGCGCGGCGACCGCGTCGTGGCGGCGCAGGACGCCGAGGACCGGGGTGCCGACCTCGGCGCACGCGTCCCGGAGGATCTGCTCGTGCCGGTCCGAGCCGACCCGGTTGAGGATGGCGCCGGCGATGTGCAGGCCGTCGCCGAACGTGCGGAAGCCGTGAATGAGCGCGGCGACCGAGCGGGCCTGCGCGGTCGCGTCGACGACCAGGACGATCGGGGCCCGCAGCAGCCGGGCGACGTGCGCGGTGGAGCCGAGCTCGCCGCCGCCGGTTCGGCCGTCGTAGAGGCCCATGACGCCCTCGACGACGGCCAGGTCGGTGCCGGCCGCGCCGTGCGCGAACAGCGGCGCGATGAGCTCCTCGCCGACGAGGACGGGGTCGAGGTTGCGGCCCGGGCGGCCGGCGGCGAGCGCGTGATAGCCGGGGTCGATGTAGTCGGGCCCGACCTTGAACGGCGCGACCGTGCGCCCGCGGGCGGCGAACGCGGCCAGCAGGCCGGTCGCGACGGTCGTCTTGCCGTGCCCGGACGCGGGGGCCGCGATGACGATCCGGGCTACCACTCGATGCCCTGCTGGCCTTTTCGCCCGGCGTCCATCGGGTGCCTGACCTTCGTCATCTCGGTGACCAGGTCGGCCGCCTCGATGAGGTCGGGGTGGGCGTCGCGGCCGGTGACGACGACGTGCTGGTTGCCGGGGCGCTCGCGCAGCGTCTCGACGACGTCGGCGATGTCGACCCAGCCCCACTTGATCGGGTAGGTGAACTCGTCGAGCACGTAGAACCGGTAGGTCTCCGCGGCCAGGTCGCGCTTGATCTGGGCCCAGCCCTCGGCCGCCTCGGCGGCGTGGTCGCGCTCGGTGCCGGGGCGCTGGATCCAGGACCAGCCCTCGCCCATCTTGTGCCACACGACGCCGCCACCCTGGCCGGTCGCGCCGAGCGCGCGCAGGGCGGTCTCCTCGCCGACCTTCCACTTCGGACTCTTCACGAACTGGAAGACACCGATGGACCAGCCGGCACTCCAGGCGCGCAAGGCCATCCCGAAGGCCGCCGTCGACTTGCCTTTGCCCTGCCCCGTGTGTACTGCCAGCACGTGCTGCCGACGCCGCTGGCGCGTGGTGAGCCCGTCGTCCGGAACGTTCTCGACTTTCCCTTGCGGCACTTTGTCAGGCTCCCAGGCTGCTGAGTGGAATACAGGACGCCTCGAGCGCGGCGGCCAGGCGGCGGGCCAGGCCGAGGCGGATCGGGCCGTGCTCGCAGTCGACGACCACCGCGGGCACCCCGGCCAGCAGCGGTACGACGGTCAGCGGGTCCGGCCCGCTGGTCGAGCGGCCGTCGGTGACGACGACGAGCAGCGGGCGGCGGCGGGCGTCGCGGCGGCGCTCGCCGTGCAGGGTGCGGGCGGCCCGGCGCAGGCCGGCGGCGAGCGGGGTGCGGCCCCCGGTGCGCAGCTCGGCCAGGCGCACGACCCCGACCTCGTGGCTGGCCGTCGGCTCCAGCACGAGCTCGGCGTCGCGGCCCCGGAACGAGACCAGCCCCACCTTGTCCCGGCGCTGGTAGGCGTCCCGCAGCAACGACAGGATGGCGGTCTTCACCACGGCCATGCGCTGCCGCGCGGCCATCGAGCCGGAGGCGTCGACGACGAACAGGACGAGGTTCGCCTCCCGGCCGACCTTGACCGCCTCCCGGACGTCGCGGGCCTCGGCCCGGCGGGCGCCGCGCAGGGCGGCGGCGCGGATCGTGTCGGGGACGTGGAGGCTCGTGAGCTTGCCGCCGATCGGGGCCCGGGACCGCACGACCCGGCCGTGCCGGGAGACGGCGGGCGAGCGGCGCCCGGCGTGGGAGCCCGGCCGGCGGTTGGCCCGGCCGGCGATGGTGAGCAGCTTCGGTTTGTACGGCAGCCCGGCGAACGCCAGCTGTCCCGGCGCGCTAACACCGGGCATATCCGATAAATCCGATAAGTCAGACTCGCGCAGCGAGTCGGACTTATCGGATGAGTCGGTCTCGACCGGTGGCCGCTGCACGGGTGGCGAGGGCGGATCGACCGGCCCGGGCGGCGGCCCGGACTGCTCCGGCACGGTCGGCGGCGCCGACGATTCCGACATATCCGAATTGTCGAGCGGGCCGGGCGTGGGGTCGGGGCCGTCGTCCGGTGGTGGCGGGCCGTCGCCGTCCGGCGGGTCGTCGTCGGGGCCAGCCTCCTGCTCGAGGACCTCTTCGAGGCGGTCGCGGTCGGCGCCCGGCGGGTCGAGGGGGTCACGGCGGCGGCGGTGCGGCAGCGCGAGGCGGGCCGCGTCGCGCACGTCGGCCTTCGTGACGACGGTCCGGCCGTGCCAGGCGGCGAGCGCGACGGCGGTGCGGGCGACCACGATGTCGGCCCGGAGGCCGTCGACGCGGTACGCGAGGCAGATCCTCGCGATCCGGTCCAGCTCCTTGTCCGGCAGGGACACCGCGGCCAGCCGCGAACGGGCGATCACGATCCGCTCGGCGAGGGCGGCGTCCTCGGCGACGTAGCGGGCGGCGAACGCGGCCGGGTCGAGCTCGTAGGCGAGCCGGCGGCGCACGACCTCGGCCCGCGGTGCGGCCTCCTGCGGCGCGGCGACCCCGACGACCAGGCCGAACCGGTCGACGAGCTGCGGGCGGGGCTCGCCCTCCTCGGGGTTCATGGTGCCGACGAGCAGGAACCGGGCCGCGTGCTTGACCGAGACGCCGTCCCGCTCGACGTGGGCCCGGCCCATCGCGGCCGCGTCCAGGAGCAGGTCGACGAGGTGGTCCGGGAGCAGGTTGACCTCGTCGACGTAGAGGACCCCGCGGTTGGCCGCGGCGAGCAGGCCCGGCTCGTAGGCCTTGACCCCGTCGCCGAGGGCCCGCTGCAGGTCGAGCGTGCCGACGACCCGGTCCTCGGTGGCGCCCACGGGCAGCTCGACCAGCGCCGAGCGCCGCCGCTGGGAGCCCGGCCCGACGGCGTCCAGCTCCAGCTCAACGCCGACGGTGACGGTCGGCAGGCCGGGATCGTCCGGAATCGAGGTCAGCGCGGTGTCGACGGTGTGGGGGCCGTCGGGGCAGTCGGGGTCGGGGCCGGCCGGGTCGCAGGCGAAGCGGCAGCCGGCGACGACGTCGATGTCGGGCAGCAGCGACGCCAGGGCGCGCACGACGGTCGACTTGGCGGTGCCCTTCTCGCCGCGGACGAGGACGCCCCCGATGGCCGGTGACACGGCGGTGAGCAGCAGTGCCAGGCGCAGGTCGGCCAGGCCGACGACGGCCGAGAACGGGTATGGCGGGGTCACGGGCACTCTTCCCTTCGGCGGGTCCGCGCCCGCGAGGTGGCTTGGTATCGCAGCGGCCGGAGTCTCCTGACTGCCGGATCGCCGCCGCCCCTCGACCTTCCCGCCGTCGCCGGCCGTGGTCCGTGCGCTGAGGTGCGAACTCCCCGGTCACAGTGGCGGGACCGTCCCGGAATCGCACCGGGTTCCTCCACATACCGCAGCGCAATCCTGTCCCACCGGCCCCGGATCGTCAACGTGACCCTCACAATGCCCCACGACCGGCCGATGATGCGGATATGCGGCGCGTCCTCGACTCGGCCGCCCAGGCCGGGCTCTGCGTGCTCCTCGTGTGGATCGCGCTGATCGCGGCCACACCCCTGCGGCTGCCGGGCCTGGCCCCGGAGACCGCGGTCGCGCCGCCGGGGACGCGGGCCATGTGGCTGTGGAAGCCGGAGCCGCCGCGGCCGGTGGTCGAGTGGGCGGCCGCGAACGGGGTGCGGGCGCTGTTCGCGTACTACGACCCGGCGGCCGGCCCGGCCGAGCTCCAACGGCTGGCGACGCTGAAGCGCCTGTGCGACGAGGCCGGGATCATGCTCGACGCGCTCGGTGGCGACCCGTCCTGGACCAACGACCATGCCACCGCGCTGACCTGGGCGAACAGCGCCGCGGCGGCGGGCCTTTTCCACGCCCTGCACGTGGACGTGGAGCCCTATCTGCTGCCGTCCTGGCAAACAGATCAGGCGGCATTGGTACCCCCATATCTGGCGCTTTTGCAGCAAATGTCGGCGGCGACCGAGTTGCCGGTGGAGGCCGACGTGCCGTTCTGGCTGCCGACGGTCACGCTCACGGACGGGCAGAACCTCGCCGACGCCGTGCTCGCCCGCGTGGCCGGGATCACGGTGATGAGCTACCGCAACACCGCCACCGGCGCCAACTCGATCGTCGGGGTCGCCGACGACCTGCTCCGGCGGGCCGGCGCCCTGGCCAAACCGGTGCGGCTGGGCGCGGAGACGCAGGCGCTCGGCGACTGCTCCTACTGCAGCTTCCACGGCACCACGGAGGCGCAGCTGCACAAGACCCTGTCGGCGGTCGACACGGCCGCCCAGCGCTACCCGGCGTTCGCCGGCATCGCGGTCCACCAGTACGAGTCGTGGGTCGCTCTGAGCAGCTGACTTCCCGCACCGGTTTTGAGCCCCGACGGACCGGTTCCGAACCACGGCCTTCGCTCAACCGCCCGGCCGCCGCGCCGATCAGCCACTCGACAGCAAGTCATCTTGGGAAGGACCCCTCCGATGCGCCGTTCCGCCTCCATCGCCCTCGCCTGCGCCGCCGGTGCGGCCGCCATCCTCCCGGCGGCGACGCCCGCCGCGGCCGCGACGCCCGAGCTCGGGCTGGTGGTGCCGGTGCTCGCGCCGATGCTGCCGGGGCAGACGGGCTGGGTGGGCACGATGTGGGCGGCGAGCGACGACATCTGCAACGTGAAGGTCACGGCGAGCGGCACGGGCGTCACGGTGAAGTACCCGACCAACACCGCCACCTACAGCTCCCTGTCCAAGGGCGACTCGCTGGCCACCGGGCACCTGGACTACGCCGCGTTCAACGTCACGATGAACTCCAACACCCTGCTCGCCCTGGTGCCGCTGAAGCTCAGCTACTCCTACACGGTGAAGGCCGACGGGGCGACGGACTGCACCGGTACCGCCAAGACCGGCTCGGTCACGGCGACGCTCCCGGTGGTGTCGGTCTCCGGTGACGCCGTGGTGCAGAAGACGACCCAGGTGACCGTGCCCAAGGCGACCCCGGTCTGGTCGCAGCTGGTCTTCCAGTCGCGCAAGGCGGGCGTGGACAACCTGCAGGTGACGGTCTCCGGTGGGCCGACCGGCCTGGTCGTGAGCTACCCGCAGAACACCGGCACTTTCACGTCCCTGAGCAAGGGCAGCAGCCTGGCCGTGGGCACCGACGACTTCGCCGCGGTCAAGTTCGACGCGACGAACGTGGCCGCCGGGACCTACAAGCTGACGGTCAGCCTCAAGTACGGCAGCACCACCGACACGAACGAGCTCACGCTCGTCGTCGCCTAACGGCATCGGGCCGGTCGGTGTCGCCTCGGCACCGGCCGGCCCGCCGTCATGTCCACAGAGAGGTGGCAACACTCGATGATCCGCTCCCGGGCCCTGCTCGCCGCGGCCACCCTGGCCGTCGTGGCGGCGGGCATTTCCGCGTGTGGCAAGTCAGCGTCGAACAATGGGCCGGACAACACCAACCAGGAGATGAAGGCTCCGAAGGCGTCGGCGACCGCGGCCGACCGCCCCGAGACGACCTTCCTGGACGCGACCGCGCAGCACCTGTGTTCGGTGCAGTCGCAGGTGTACACGGACCCGGCCGCGATGGCCTCGGCGTACGCGTCCCAGCCGCTCTACACGGACCTCACGGCGGCGCAGGTCGAGCAGTTCCAGCAGCGGGTGATCAGCGACCCGGCGTTCGCCGACCGGCTGACCCAGCGGGTGCAGGCGACGTGCGGCCAGGCGAAGTAACTGAGAGCCCGGCGACACCGGGGGAGGAAAGGGTGTCGCCGGGCTGGCTCAGATATCTATATGGACCGAGCGCGAGCTCGAGCTAGGTGGTGCAAGGACTCCTTGCGGTGGGCCCTCTTCGGTGGCGCTGGCATGAGCTTGCACCACCGGACTTGGCGGCCACTTGGCACGCACTTGCGCCGATGTGTCAGCCCGGCGACACCTGGAACATGGCCTCCAGGGCCAGGCGCTCGGCGGCGGCCGCGCGGACGTCCGGGAGCTCGATCGGGTCGTCGCGGAGGTATTCGAGGCGCCGTTCGAGCTTCGCGTCGAGGGGCACCTGCCGGACCGAGATCAGCCGCACGTCGGCCTCGCAGTCCCACAGCCCCTCGGTGAGCGCGCCGGCGCACGCGTCGGGCTCCAGTGCCAGCCGGGCCCGCAGGTAGGCCGCGCGCTCGTAGGAGTGCGGGCTGAACCACAGCGACCGGATCTTCGGCAACGCCTGGCGGGCGGCGTCACCGCCGACTCTGGCCAGCCCGTCGACGAGCCGGTCGTAGCCGCACATGTCGTCGGCCCGTTTGTCCAGCCAGTCGATGCCGGCCAGCAGCGCGGGCCCGTCCGATTCGTCCCCGTGCTCGGCCAGCACGCACAGGCCGCGCCAGTACCCCCCGGAAGCCGGATCTTCGACCGCGCGCCGGGCGGAAGCCAATGAGTCGGCGGCCGGCTCGGCCAGGCATGGTTCGGAGTCGGCGTCCGCCGGGTCGTCGTCGTAGAGATCGGCCGCGCTCAGCAGCTCACCGAGGCCGCGCAGCGGTTCGGGGCCGTGGGCGACGGCGGCCTGGATGCGCTCGTCGCGGGCCGCCCAGTCGCCCCAGGGCGGGCCCGGCGGCAGGTGCAGGGGGCGGCCGGAGCAGGCGAGGCGGTCGGCGGCGACCGTCAGGAGGTCGTCCCACCAGTTCGCGGGCGTTTCCAGCGACACCGGCCTCGTCGGTAGAGACGCAGTCGGTAGAGACGCAGTCGGTAGAGACGCAGTCGGCCAGCGCCGGCCCCCGGCGGCGATCGCGGTGAGGGCTTCGCGCCAGTAGTGGCCGATCTGGACGTACCGCCGCAAACTCTCCACCATCGGCTCGCTCCCGCTCCGCGCGAGAGCCTCGGCCACCCGCAGGACGTGCGTGAACTCGCCGGTCTCGTCGGTGGCGGTGAACAGCCGGGCCACGATCGGGCCCACCGGCAGGTCGAGGTCGCGAACCAGCCGGGCCAGGTAGACGCCGCGATCGTCCAGCGGCAGCCAGCGATGGTCGCGGCGGATGCAGGCGTAGATCAGCTCCGGGGCGGCCGGGTCCTGTCCGGCCCGCACCGCGCCCCGGCCGAGGCCGCGCTGCAGCGCGCCGGCCCGGGTCCGGGTGGGCAGGTAGTGCCAGTCGTCGTCGAGGCTCATGGCGACCCAGTCTGCGTCGGAAACGCGCTGTTCGCAGGCCATTTCCGGGGCGGAATCCGGTTGACAACGCCCGCGCGACGAAACGGCGCCGGTCAGCGGGGGTCCCGCCGGCCGGCGCCGTGAGCGCAATCTCACCCAGAGAGGAGCTCCGGGCTACGCGCTGGCGTCGTTGATCTCGTTGTCGCTGGAGACGCCCGAGCCCAGGAAGTTTTCGAACCGGGACGTGATGCTGTCCAGGTTGGAGGCCAGGTGCGAGCTGAAGCCGGACTCGCCGAAGCCCGCCTCACCGAAGCCGGCGTCGGTGCCGTCGGCCGCGCCGAAGCCCGCGTCGCCCCCACTCTCCTGGCCGTAGGCCATGAGGGTGTGGTCCTCTTCGATCTCGGTGTGCTCGTAGTGCGTGTACTCGGTGATCTCGTAGTGGTTGCCCTGGGCGTCCGTGTACTCGATGTGCTTGAGGTTCTCGAACTCCTCGTGCTCGAAGCTCTGGTGGTCGCGCTCGAGGATGCCGTACTGGGACTGGTGGTCGAGCTCGTGACCCTGGTTCTGGTCGACGGCCTCGAGCGAGGCGTGCTCCTCGCCGCCGTGCAGCTCGTGGCCGGAGCCGTGAATGTCGAAGTCGCTCATGGGGGTGGTTCCTCTCGGGGTTCAGGTTCAGGTGCGCTGCATTCAAGGTACGGTCCGCCGCCCAGCGCCAAATCCCGGAAACGTGCCACGCGTTATGGGCCAAATAGGGAAACGTGCCACGCGTTTCAGGGGTTAATAGGCGGTTACGGGCGCTCCGGTATGACTGACTTGTACTAAATGCGTGACGCACTCGCTGCCTTCGAGGCGGTGCAGCAGGAACCCGGTGGGCTCGGCGACGAACGAGACCGGGCGGTCGGCCCGCATCCCGAGGTCGACCTGACGGTAGGTGCTCGGGGCGACACTGAGGATCGTCCCGCCGAAGCCGGCCGTCACGACGCGGTGGAGGTGGCCGGCGAGCACCCGGCTGACGTGCGGGTGGCGGCCCACGACCTCGGCCAGCTCCGGCCCGTCGACCAGCCGGATCGCGTCCATGCCGGGAATGCCGACGCGGATCGGCGGGTGGTGCAGGCAGACGAAGGCCGGCCGATCCGTCCGTTTGGCGAGCGTGGTGTCGAGCCAGCTCAGCTGGTCCGGGCCGAGGATGCCGGCGTCGCCGAGCGTCGGGTTGAGGGAGTCCAGCACGACGACCGAGAAGGCGTCGTACTCGGCCGCGTAGAAGGTCTCCGGCAGCTCGAACGCCCGCTGGAGCGCCTCGCGGCCGTCATGGTTGCCGGGGACCAGGTGGACCGGCAGCGGGAACCGCTCGATCAGCTCGCGGAGCACCTCGTACTCCCCCGGCCGGCCGTGGTCGACCAGGTCGCCCGTGATGATCACGCAGTCGGGGGCGGGCTCCAGCGCGAGCACGCGGGTCAGGGCTCTATAGAGGCCGGAGGCCGGCTCGGCGGACAACGCGCCGGTCGTGATGTGCGGATCGCTGAGATGCGCGATGAGCGGCATGTTTGTTTATAGCAGCGATCGGGGCCGGCTCCAGGGGGTGAGCCGGCCCCGATCGGGTCTTATTTCTTACCGGTTCGCGCCGACCCGCTCCTCGTCCGGCTTCGCGGACAGGTCGAGGGTGCTGCGCAGCGTGGCCGGCTTCATGAACAGGGCCGCGATCACGCCCACCACCGCGATGACCGCGGAGATGAGGAAGATGTGCCCGGTGGCGTCGCCGTACGCGGCCCGCACGATGTGCTGGAACGCCTCCGGCAGCGCGTTGAGGTTCAGGTTGCTGGTCTCGCCGCCGGCCGGGACCTGTCCGCCCGCGGCCGTGACCGACTCGGTGATGTTGCTGGTGACCCGCCGGGCCAGGACGGCGCCGAGGACCGAGACGCCGATCGTGCCGCCGAGGGAGCGGAAGAACGCGACGGTCGCACTGGCGGCGCCGATGTCCTTGAGCTGGACCGTGTTCTGCACCGCGAGGACCAGGTTCTGCATCGACATGCCGACGCCGATGCCGACCAGGAGCATGCCGGCGCTGACGTACACCAGCGATGTCTCGTGGTCGATGGTCGCCAGCAGGCCGAAGCCCGCGACCAGCACGATGGTGCCGGCGATGATGTACGGCTTGATCTTGCCGGTCCGAGTGATGAGCTGCCCGACCACGATCGAGGAGATGAGCACGCCGGCCATCAGCGGGATGGTGAGCAGGCCGGCCTCGGTGGGCGTGTAGCCGCGGCCGATCTGGAAGTACTGGCCGAGGAAGACGGCGCCACCGAACATGGCCATGCCGACCGCGAGCGACGCCAGGATCGAAAGGGCGGTGGTCCGCTCCTTGATGATGCTCAGCGGCACGACCGGCTCGGCGGCCCGGGACTCCACCCACACGGCGACGGCCAGCAGTACCACTCCGGCTCCGACCATGACGGCGGTCTGCCAGGACGCCCACGCGAACGATCCGTCGACGAACGACACCCAGATCAGCAGCACGCTCACGCCGGCCGCGATCAGCGACGCACCCGCGTAGTCGATCTTCACGTTGTCGCGCCGGATCGTCACCAGGTGCAGCGTCTTCTGCAGCACGATGAGGGCCAGGATCGCCACCGGCACGCCGACGAAGAAGCACCAGCGCCAGCCCAGCCAGTCGGTGTCGACGATGACGCCGCCGAGCAGCGGGCCGCCGACCGTGGCAACGGCCATGACGCCGCCGAGGTACCCGTTGTAGCGCCCGCGCTCCCGCGGCGGGATCATCGCGGCGATGACCACCTGCACGAGGGCCTGGAGGCCGCCGACGCCGATGCCCTGGAACGCCCGGGCGGCGATGAGCTCGCCGGCGCTCTGCGCGATGCCGGCGAACATGGAGCCTACGACGTAGATCAGGATCGAGATCTGGACGAGGACCTTCTTGCTGTACAGGTCGGCCAGCTTGCCCCAGATCGGCGTGGTCGCGGTAGCCGCCAGCAGGGTGGCCGTGACGACCCAGGTGTACTGCGTCTGCGTCCCGTTGAGCGCCCCGATGATCTTCGGCAGCGCGGTCGAGACGATCGTGGAGCTGACCATCGCGACGAACAGCGCCAGCAGCAGGCCGCTGAGCGCCTCCAGCACTTGCCGATGGGTCATCGGCTCCTCGGTATGGGTGGGATGACTCATCGTGCTGCCTCCAGTGGTTCTTGCTGTGCCTTGGTTTCGAGCAGCGACTGCGCGAATCGCTGCAGGAGGCCGCCGAACAGCTCGACGTCCGCGCGGGTCCAGTCGCGCAGGGCCGCGGTCAGCAGGCCGGTGTACCAGTCGTCGGAGCGCCGCATGGCGTCGATGCCGGCTTCGGTCAGTTCGAGGAAGCTCGCCCGCCCGTCACACGGGTCGGCGACCCGGCGCACGAGCCCGTCCTGCACGAGCGCGCTGACCGCCCGGCTGGTGGTGGACTGGTCGAGCGCGCATGCCGCGGCGAGCTCTTTGAGGTGGAGCCGCTCCTGGCCGTGGATCACGGCCAGGAGGCCGACCACGCCGGGCGCGAGGGCTCCCGGCTCGTGCTGATGCTGCTGCTTGAGCAGGCGCACGACCTTCATCAGCGCGCGCACCCCGTCCCGCAGCACGTCGACGTGCTCCATCGCCCCTCCCCTCAATACTTGCCTGATACAAGCATCCAAAAAACTTGCCCATTGCGCAAGTTTGCCCAGTGAGAACTAGGTAACATCGTGGACGTGGGAACAGGCCTGCGGGAACGCAAGAAGGTGGCCACCCGGCAGGCCCTGCACGAGGCCGCCGTGGCGCTGTCGATCGAGCTCGGCCTGGACAAGGTCACCGTCGAGGCGATCGCCGACGCCGCCGAGGTCTCCCGGCGCACGTTCTCCAACTACTTCGCGAGCAAGGAGGAGGCGCTGCTGTACGGCGACCGGCAGCGGGTCCACCGCCTGGTCGACGCCGTGCGGGACCGCCCCCTCGCCGAGCCGCCGTGGGAGGCGCTGACGGCCGCGGCCCTGGAGATCCAGGAGGATCTGGGCGCCCGCGACCCGCATTGGGTGACGCAGGTGCGCCTGGTCCGCCGCCACCCGGCCCTCGCCGCCCACCAGGTGTCGACGTACGCCGCGATGGAGGACGACCTGACGGCCACGGTCATCGCCCGCTCGGGCGTGCCGCCGGTGCGGGCCCGCGTGATGGCGGCGGCGCTGCTGGTCGCGATGCGGGTGGCGGTGCGGGAGTGGCTGGACCGCCCGAAGGGGACGCCACTCTCGTCGGTGATGGAGGAGTCGTTCACCGAGATGGCCGCCGCGTTCACATAAAAAGCGAGGGCCGGCGCCGTGGCGCCAGCCCCCTTCGTGCGGTTGCGCTCAGCCCGTGAACGTGGCCGTGATCTGGGTGTACTGCCAGTTGTTCTGCGACACCCCGGAGCAGTTGGACACCACGCCGCCACCCGGGCACGGACGGTCGCGGTTGACCGACCAGAACGCCAGGCGGGCCAGGTGGTTGTTCTGGGCGTAGTCGCGGATCTGCTGCCACTGCGCCGGTGAGGTGTTCTCCTGCTGGTCGGACAGCCCGTTCATGCCCGAGATGCCCATGTGCCGGTACGCGGTGGCGTCGTCCCACCCGAACGACGACTTGAGCATGTTCTTCAAGCCCTCGGAGGCGGAGACGGTGCTCTGGTACATGTTCGCGCCGCCACCGAAGTCGAACGGCATGATGGTGAACACGTCGATGTTCGCGCCCGTCGACTGCGCCCGCGAGATGAGCTGCTGCGCGTAGTAGCCGGGGCCCGTGGTCGCGGTGCCGAACGTGACGATCGTCTTGATCGACGGGTTGTTCTGCTTCACGATCTTCAGGGCGTCGACGATCCGGTTGCGGACCGCGTCGTTCTCGAACTCGTCGGTGTTCTCGATGTCGATGTCGATCGCCTTCAACCCGTACGCGTTGATGACGGTCTGGTAGGCGCCGGCCAGAGCCTGCGGGGTGGAGCAGTTCGGGCCGAGCTTGTTGCCCTGCCACCCACCGAACGACGGGACGACATCCCCGCCGCCGGCCCGGATCTGGTTGATCGCGGTCTGGTCGACGCCGCCGGTGAGCGGCCGGCTGCCGTCCCACGCCGGCGTGCAGCCGCCGGAGGACAGGACGAACGCCATCGTGAACCACTTGATGCCGGTGGCCTGCTGCACCGTCTGCGGGTTCGGCGGGTCACCCCAGCCCATGTACAGGTACGGCGCCGCCGTGCCCGTGCCGGGGTTGGTCGTGCCACCAGTCGTGGTGCCGGTGACGCTGTTCGACGCGCCGGACTCGCCCTGCGCGTTGTAGGCCTTCACCGTGTAGGTGTGCGTGGTGCCGGCCGAAAGCCCGGACACCGTGGTGCTGGTCCCGGTGACGGTGGCCCGGACCGTGCTGCCTTCATAGACCCGATAGCCGGTGACGGTACCGGTGGATGCGTTCCACGCCAGCGCGAGGCTGGTGTTGGTCGTTCCCGTGATCCGCAGGTTCGCGGGCGCGGACGGAACGCCCGACGGCGTGGTCGGCGGCGGCGTGGTCGGCCCGGTCCCCCCGCAGGTCCCGAGGTCCTTCCACAGCGACGGCGTCGCCGCCGGGTTCCAGCCGGTCCCCGGGTAGGCGGTGTGGGTCTGCAGGGCCTGGTAGGTGTGCCCCTGGTAGGTGACCTGCTGACCGACGGTGTAGGTGTTGCCTTCGGCCCAGTTCGGCGCGGTGCACGCGGCCAGCGCGGCGGTGCTGGCGGCCTCCGCCGAGATCATGGGCACGATCGCCAGGGCCGTGACGATGGTCAGTGCCGCCCCCGCAGCCAATGCGAATGTACGACGTCGAGATCTCATTGAACTCCTCAACCATCGATGTACTCGATGGTGAGGAAGGCTATCAGTTAACAATATTAAATGTAAGAGTCGTGAACCTTAGCTCCGCTGTAACGCGAGAAGGTCCTCGAGCCGGTCGAACAGGACGGGCAGACCGCGCACCCCGCCGGCCGCCGATTCCTGCGACAGCGCCAGGTCAGGCCCACTGCCGGCCTCGACACCGGCGAGGCAACGAAGGATGTTCCACCGCGTGTGGCCCAGCCAGCCGCCGATCATGAACACGAACCAGCTCGGCCCCCACGGCGGCAGCGTCCCGCCGCCGGCCACGTACCCGTCGAGGACCGCGTGGAAGATCGCGGGCCGGACGTCGTCGAAGCCGCGCCCCTTGGCGAGGCTCAGCGCGGTCGAGCCGAGCTCCCCCGACAGGTCGAGCCGCCCGGAGAGCTCCCAGTCGAGCAGCACCGGCCGCCCGCCGCGCGCGAGCAGGTTCCACGGCTGGACGTCCCGGTGCGTCAGCACGACCGGCCCGGGCCGCGCGCAGGTGTCGACGAACTCGGCGATCGCCATGAACGTGCCGACCCGCGCGCTCAGCTCCCCGGCCCACGGCTGCCCGGTGGCCTCCGCCCGCGCGGCGAGCTCGGCCCAGTCATGCGCCACCGGCTCCTCGTCCGGGCCGTCGGTCCACGGGACGTCGAGCGCGTGGATACGGGCGAGGATCTCCCCGATCTCGAACGCGAACGCCGCCGCGACCGGCTCCTCGGGCACCTTCTCCCCCTCGACCCACCGGTGCACGAGCAGGTCGTCGCCGACCGAGATCGGCTCCGGCATCGGGATTCCGGCCGCGAACGCCGCCCGCTCGAACCGGAACACATCCGCGGCGCGATAGGCCGCCCGCCGGTCGAGGACGTTGAGCTCCTTCACCGCGAACGATCCCAGATCGGTGTCGAGCCGATACATCCGGTTCGCGTATCCGCCGTGCACCCGGACGATCGGGCCGGTCGGTGTGCCGAGCGCTTCCAACCCCATTCGGGACACCTTAGGCCGGGCAGTAGCGTGCGTGCATGACGTTATCGCGCGGTGAGTACCTGGCGTCGCTGCCGCGGAAGCGGATGGCGGCGGCGGTGCTGTTCCGGGACTCCGACGGCCGGGTGCTGCTGGTCGAGCCGGCATACAAGCCCGAATGGGAACTGCCGGGCGGTGCGGTGGAGGCCGACGAGTCCCCGTATGCGGCGGCCCGCCGCGAGGTCAGGGAGGAGCTCGGCCTGGACCTCGCGCCCGGGCGGCTGCTGGCCGTCGACTGGGTGCCGCCGGCTCCGGACCGCACCGAGGGCGTCATGTTCGTGTTCGACGGCGGCGTGCTCGGCCCCGACGTCACCGCGACCCTGACCCTGCCCGCCGACGAGCTGCTCGGCTGGGCCTGGTGCACGCCCGCCGAGGCCGCACAGCGACTGGCACCGCGGCTGGCCCGCCGGGTGGCCGCCGCCTCCGCCGCGGCGGCCGGAGCGGATGTTCCCTGTCTGGAGGACGGCCACCCGGTCGGCTGAGCGGCTACCAGGTGCGCTGGCGGACCAGGGCGGCCTCGATGCGTTCGGCGGGGGCGGGCTGGCCGTAGTAGTGGCCCTGGCCGTAGCGGCAGCCGGCCTTGCGGACCAGCTCGAGGTGTTCGCCGGCCTCGAGGCCGTGCGCGACGACGGTGACGCCCAGGCGGCGGCCCAGGTTCACGACCACGTCAATGATCGGGGCGGCCTGGCCGCCGGCCGCCTGCGGGGACGTAAACAGGGTGTGGTCGACCTTCAGCAGGTCGGTCGGGAGCCGGCGCAGGTGGGCCAGGGACGTCGCGCCGGTGCCGAAGCGGTCCAGGGCGGTGCGCACGCCGATGGCGCGGACGGTGGCCAGCGGCTCCGCCACGCGTTCCAGGTCGGCGCCGAGGTCGCGTTCGGCCAGCTCGATCACGAAGTCGTGCGGGTCGATCTGGTGGCTGTCCAGGGCCAGGCTCAGGCGGGCCGGGAAGCCCGGGTCCGTGAAGTCGTCGAAGCCCACGTTGACCGAGATCCAGAGGCGGTACCCCTCGTGCTGCCACAGCGAGAGCTGGCGCGCCGCCCGCGACAGGACCCAGTCGTGGATCGGCCCGCTCAGGCCGAGCTCCTGCGCCACGGCCAGGGTCTCGCGGGGCGGGATCGTGCCGAGCCGCGGGTGCCGCCAGCGCAGCAGGGCCTCCACGCCGATCGGGTGGCCCTCCACGAGGTCGTACACGGGCTGGTAGGCCAGGTCCAGCTCGCCGCGCTCGACCGCCTGCGGCAGGTGCTGCTCCAGCGTCGCGCGGCGGACGAAGGCCTCCTCGGCCGACTCGTCGTGCCACTCGACGCGGCCGCGGCCGGTGCGCTTCGCGCGGCGCAGGGCCAGGTCGGCGCGGCGGAGGGTGTCCTCGGGGCCGTCGCCGACCGGGGCCAGACCGATGCCGGCGGACAGCTGCAGCACCGTGCCCGGCATCGGATACGGCTCGCCGAGCTCACCCATCAGCCGCGTCGCCAGGGTGTAGGCGTGGACCTTGTCGACCGGGGTGAAGACCGCGAACTCGTCGCCGTTGAGCCGGGCCGCGACGTCGGTCGGGGCGATGGCGGCACGGATCCGGGCCGCCACCTCGACCAGCAGCGCGTCGCCGATCTCGGGGCCGTGCAGGTCGTTGACGCCGGCGAAGCCGTCCAGCCCGACGGTCACCAGGAAGCCGTGGCCCGGCTCCAGCGAGCGCAGCAGGGAGCCGCGGTTGGCCAGGCCCGTCAACGGGTCCACGCGGGCGCTGCGCTCGAAGGCGACCCGGTCCGCGGCGTCGCGGAGGTGGATGACGACACCGGCGACGGCGGGGTCGTCGCGCAGGTCGCTGACCGTGTACTCGACGTGGCGCCACACCCCGAAGCCGTCACAGATCCGGGTCCGCACCGGCGTCGACGCGCCCGTGAAGGACTCCCGCACCGCCGCCACGTCACCCGCGTGGACCAAGCGGACGAAGGGGCGGCCCAGCACCTCCTGGTCCGAGAGGCCGAACTGGCGGGCCGCGGCCGGGGACTGCCAGCGCACCGACAGATCCTTGTCCAGGACCAGGATCACGTCGCTGGAGCCGGCGACGATCGTCGTGAACGCGCTGCGGGCCGCGGCCAGTTCACCGCTGAACCGGCGGGACTTCAACGCTTCGACGGCTTCACGCAGTACCACCGCCAAAACGGCGGCCGCACCGATGACCATCGCCGGCGTGCCGATCCGGCCGCGGCTCACCAGGGCGTAGAGGACCGCCGCGGCGCCCGCCAGGACCGGGCCGACCAGGAGCGGGTCGCCGATCAGGGTGCCGTCGGCGACGCGGGCCGGCGGCTGCTTGTCGACCGAGCGGCAGGCGCCGGCCCAGACCAGTACCGAACCCAGAACGAGCAGGCCGCCCGCGGAGAGCAACCAGGCGTCATGTCTGGCCGGCTCGGCCGGCAGTAACGGCACGATCGCGACGGCCAGGACGACCGCGGCGACACCGGCCGCGGCCGTGACCGCGGACCCGCGCGGGAACGGGGCGCGGACACCACCGACCACGGCGATCGTGAGGCCGAACGTGGCCAGCAGGCACGTGACGAAGACGGTGCGGCCCGGGGCGGCCCGCAGGTCGAGAACGCCGTGCAGGTCCAGGACGAGGACGAGCAGCGCCAGGAACTTCCACAGGGCCACGCAGACGCCGTCGAGCGCGCGGCGGAACGCGGCCGCCGGCCCGGCGGTGACCCCGGGCAGGCTCAGCAGGCCGGCCACGAGCAGCACACCGGCCGCGGGGCCGAGATACGGTGCGGCCGGCGGCAGGGCGGCGCACGCGGCCGCGGCGGCCAGGCCGGCGCCCAACGCCACCAGGCTCGGCCGGCTGAAGCCCTGCACGGACAGCCGCAGTAGCCAGGCCGCGTGCAGCAGCCCCGACGCGGCCGCGGCCAGCAGCACCGCGGCCGGGACGGACAGGCCGAAGAACGGGCCGCCGACCAGGACCGCGGCCGCGGCGGCCAGCGTGAGCGGCGCGGACGCCATGAGCCAGCGTTCGCGGGATCGGTGCGCTCCACCTACTCCTGGTCGCATGTGAGGTCCGTTCACTCGCCTGAGGGGGTGTTGACCCGGTAACGAACGCACCCCGGGACGGTGACGCTGGGCGATTGATCGTTCACTCGGCCGGGGTACCGTGTGGCCACTGGACGGATTCGGGGTCCGTCGGCTCTCTATAGACGTGATGCACGAGATTGGTACGGCACCGGCGGACTTCGCGGAGTTCTACCGGTCCGAGGCGGCGCGGGTGCAGCACGTCATGTGCGCGTTCGCGGGGCGGGAACTCGGCCGGGAGGCGACCGCGGAAGGCTTCGCGCGGATGCTGGAGCGCTGGGAGCGGCTGCGCGAGCTGGGGCCACCCCAGCGGCGGGCGTACGTGCTGACGACGGCCAAGAACTATGCGCGGCGCCGGGCGGAGGCGGAGTCGCGGTACATCGGTCTGGAGGACCGGCCGTGGACCGAGCCCGCCGCCGACGACGAGGCCCTGAGCCGGGTCGAGGACAGCCTCGGCCTGGAGGGGGCGGTGCGGCAGCTGATCGACTCGCTGCCGCCGCGGCGCCGGCAGGTGGCGCTGCTCTACTTCCTGCACGACGACTCGTACGCGGACATCGCGGCCGCCCTCGAGATGAGCGAGTCGACCGTGCGTTCGCACGTGGCCGAGCTGCGCAAGGTGCTGCAGCCGTACGTGCGCCGATTCCAGCAGATCATGGAGGCGAGTGAGCATGGCCGAGCGTGACGTGACCCGGGAGCTGGTGCGCCGCGCGTACGCGGACCTGCTCCTCGACGACTCCGTTCCGGACCTGGACGAGGTGGTGCGGCGGGCCGGACGGCCTTTGGCCGCGGTCGAACAGGCAAGGCATCCGGTCAACCTGAGGCGGCGCCGGCGGCTGGCCCTGGCCGGGGTCTTCGCGGGCGTGGTGGGGCTGATCCTGGTGGTCGGGCTGTCCTCCGGGCGCATCGGCGGCGGGGGTGCACCGATCGGCGTGCAGCCGAGGCCGTCGGTGGCGCCGAGCGACCTCCCGGCCGGCGACGGCTCGCCGATCGCGCTGGCGACCAGCTGCATCGCCGCGTGGAAGCTGACGTTCGCGAACGGGCAGTTCTCGGCGACGGCCCGCAACGGCTACGCCTGCGCGCTGTCCGACGCCCAGCGGGTCTACGTGCTGGACACGGCGGAGGGCAACGGCCGAATCTATCCGGGCGCCGCGAAACTGTGGCCGGCGCGCGGCATCGAAGCCCTCAAGCCGCCGTTCACGTTCTCGGTGCCGGGCATTCCGGCGGCGGTGGACGGCCACTACTACCAACTGGTCTACCTCGGACCGGGCGCACTGCCGTCCCCGGGCACCGATGCGTCCCAGTCGGGCGTGGAGTGGCTGGACCTTTCGCTGACCTTCCCCCAACCGAGCCTTCCGCCGCCAGGCAGCGGCTCACCGTTCGTCCACACCTCTTGACCCCGTTCGTCCACACCTCCTGATGCCTGTTCAAGCGCAACTCCTAAGCCTGCTCGAGCACAATTCCTGAGCCCGCTCGAGCACAGGTACTGGATGGAGGCGCCGCTCTGGCAAGCGCTCTGCCCCACCCTCATCGGCGGCCCCTCCGGCGGCGGCCTCCACGCGATCGACGAGTGGGTCGACGTCCGCCAGGTCGGCGCCCTGGCCGTGGCGCTGACGACGGTCCTGCCCGGCGGTGGCGAGGTCGAAGAGCCCCTGACCACGGCCCTGACCGAATCGATACGGCGGCACCGCGGCCCTGGCCGCCCTCGACCAGGCCCGCCAGGCGGGCGTGCGGATCGCCTACGCCGCCGACCCGTCCCTCGACACCCTGCGTGTCGTCACAGCTGAGCCTTGACCCACGCCGGCGCGGGGTTGACGCGGGACTCGGCGCCGAACACGACTGTCGGCACTGTCTCGTTGCCGTCGGCCAGGGCTCGTACCGCGGCTGCGGCCTGCGGGTCGGCCCAGATGTCGACCCAGTGCAGGCGCCTTGCTCGCCGGCCCAGCGACGTGCGGAGGCGGACGCAGTACGGGCAGCCGGGTCGCCAGTAGACGATGCCCCGCCCGTCCTCAGCGCTGCGGCGCTGTGCTTCTTCGGCCGGGAGCGACTTCGGGAACCCGCGTGGCGACACGGCTACCGCGAGCACCAGGAACACCACGCTGAAGAACACCGCCGGCACGGCTTCGCGCTGGGCCACCTCCGTCGCCACCAGCACGCCACCGACGAGGAGTATGAAGATCGCCGCGGTCCATCTGCGCATGCCCTAGACGGTATCGTCGGCGTCCGTGATTCCCCAGAACTGGATCGAGGCCCGGCGCGACGAGGACGGCGAACTGCTCGGCTTCCTGCGGCCCGCTGACGACGAGATCGGGCGCTTCGTGCCGGTGACCGTGTTCGGGTACGCGCTCGGCGGGCCCGGCGACGAGGACGACGGGCGGCGGGTGCTGGAGGCGATCGGTCTGAGCTATCTCGCCGACCGGTGGTCGCTGAGCCGGCCCGGCCGCACCGACCCGATCGCCGTGCAGATCGTCGAGGCCGGCCCGCAGCGGGTCGTGGTGAAGAACGTCGACTTCGGCTTCGAGGGTGACATCGGCACGACGTTCCGCCTCGACACGCCGGTCGACGGCAGCCTCCGGCGCGGCTGACCGGGGGTGCGGACCGGGGTGCGGCCGGGCTCGCGCTGGGTGGGTCGCTGGTGGTGCTCGCGTGGCGCGATCCACCCAGCACATGAGCACCGGGGCGGCGGCGGTCAGCGCGGGCGCAGGGTTCCGGCCGGTAGGACGGCTCGGTCCGGGTTGACGTGCAGGACGCTGAACGTGATCGGGTCGCCCTCCGGCCAGCGCAGGGCCAGGCGGTGGGTCTCCTTCGTCGCGGGGAAAAGCATCTTGCCCGTGGCCACCACCGGGAGGCCCAGTTTGGCCGGCTGGGCGCCGCGGTTCTTGATGTTGCCGCCGACCACGTTGATGAGCTCGCCCATCGCGTCCGTGACGTCCTGGTCCGTGATCTCCTCCTTGTCCATCGCCAGCATGATCGCGGTGATGTCGGCGGCCACGGAGGGCGGGGCGATGACGCGGACGTGGCCCTCCCAGGCGCCGGTGATCGAGACGGCGGCCGTGATCGTCTTCGCGTCCTGGACGGTCGGGGTGTCGACCTCGGGAGCGTCGGGTTGCTGGAGGTACGCGTCCCAGACCTCGTGGACGATCTCGATCAGGTCCTGGTCGACCAGGCCGGACTCTGCGGTGGAAACGTCCGCCATGGCGGCTCCCGAGCATAGAACCAACGGCACCGCCGTTCGGTGCCTCCTCACCGCATGGTGGCAGTCCCAGGTTTCAGCACGAGCGATTTGCCAGTTTTGCCAAAATCCTCAAGAACGCCGCCGCTTCGCGTGAGCCGCCCCGGCCGGGGTTCAGCCCGCAGCGGAAACCCGCGGTCCGGGGCGGCCGGGAGCGGATTCCTCGCCTATGTTCGAGCGCATGCGGCCACACTACGAACGGCGGCCCGACGAGGAGCCCCTGGCGCCTCCGGCCCAGCACGCGCCCTGGCTGGACGAGCAGCTGTTCGGCCGGCGGATGGTGTTCCTGCGCGGGCCGATCGAGATCGAGATGGCGGCCCGGGCCGCGGCCACGCTGCTGGCGCTCGACGCCGCCGGGCCGGAGCCGATCAGCGTGCACATGAGCGCCGACCAGGGCAGCCTGGCCGCCGTCTGGACGCTCGTCGACGCCATCGAGTCGCTGCAGGCGCCCGTCCACGCAACCGCTGTGGGGGAAGTGAGCGGTGCGGCGCTCGGGGTGTTCTGTGCCGCCGCCGAGCGGGCCGCGTTCGCGCACGCCCGGTTTCGGCTGGCCGAGCCCAAGGTGTCATCGCCCGGCGGGACGGCCGACCAGGTGGTGGCCGAGGCCGGGCGCTATCTGCGCGACCTCGAGGACCTGATCCTGCGCATCGCGGCGGCGACCGGGCAGCCGCGGTCCCGGGTCGAGGACGACCTCTCGGCCGCCAAGGTTCTCACCGCCGCGGAGGCGGTCGACTACGGGCTGATCGCGAGCATCGTCAAGCGGTAAGCGCCCGCAAGCCGCCGCGGTCCCGGTCGAGGACGACCGCCCGGCCGGGAAAGTCCTTACCGCTGCGGAGGCGGTCGACTACGGACCGGTGGCCGGCATCGGCGAACGGTAAGCACTTGCCAACGCTGAGGTTCGGTGCGGACATCGGCAAGCGCTTATTTCGACATGGACCGCCCGAAAGGGTTACAGTGCCGGGTGCTCAACGCGCCTACCCCAACCGAACCGCGTTCCACCTCCGGCACCCCGGTGCGGCGGGAAGGCCGCCTCGCCGCCCTCGACGGCATGCGGCTGCTGGCGGCCCTGCTCGTGGTGTTGTTCCACTACGTCGGCACCCCCCAGTCCCACATCTGGGAGCGGGAGAACCGCGCTGTCTTCGGCCGGCTGTTCGACTTCGCGAACTACGGCTATCTCGGCGTGCAGATGTTCTTCGTCATCTCCGGGTTCGTCATCTGCATGAGCTGCTGGGACCGCAACCTGAAGGACTTCTTCGTCTCGCGGGTCACCCGGCTCTACCCGATGTACTGGGTCGCGATCGTCATCTCGTTCACGGTCGTGTACTTCAACCGCGGCGTCGCCCTCAGCACCGGCGTGATCCGGGCCCCCACCACGCTGTCCGACCTGCTCGTCAACTTCACGATGGCCCAGGACGCGCTCTGGGTCCCCAGCGTCGACGCCGTCTACTGGACGCTGTGGGCCGAGGCCCGCTTCTACCTGCTGTTCGCGATCGTCGTCGCGTTCGGGCTGACCTATCGCCGGGTCCTGGCGTTCGCCTCCCTGTGGCTCATCGCCGCGGTCGTCACGAACCACCTCGACATCGCCCTCGTCGACGCCGTCGTGCAGCCGATCTACGCGCCCTACTTCATCCTCGGCATCCTGCTGTACCTGATCCACCGTTTCGGCTCGACCCCGCTGCTCTGGGGCCTCGTCGGCGTCACGTTCCTGCTCGCGCAGCACCAGGTGCTGCTGGACACGCGGCACTTCAACCAGTTCCTCGGGGTCCACATGAAGTGGACCCTGTCGATGGTGCTGTTCGGCGGCTTCGTCGCCGTCGTGGCCGCGACCGCGCTGGGCTGGCTGAAGTGGGCCAACTGGAAGTGGCTGACGGTCGCGGGTGTGATGACCTACCCGCTGTACCTCATGCACCAGGACATCGGGGTCATCACCATCCGCCGGCTCAAGGGCCAGATCGAGCCGTGGGCGCTGCTGCCCATGATGATCGTGGGGATGCTGATCCTGGCCTACCTCGGCCACCGGCTGGTCGAGAAGCCGTTCGCGCCCAGGCTGAAGAAGCTGCTCAAGGCCAGCATGAACTTCGACACGCCGTCGAAGATCGTGCCGCGCGGGGAGCGCACCGAGCGGGTCGAGCGGACCGCGGCCGCGGAAGCGCAGCCCAAACCCGCGGCCGCGGAAGCGCATTCCGAACCGACGGCCGCGGCCATGGACGCGCAGACGCTCCCGCCACCCGACCATGACCGGGCCGAGCCGGTCGGCGTTCCCGATGGCGCCCGGCCCGGGCGCGGCTGAGCCGGGTCCACGGCTCGCGATTCGCCTGATCATCGCGGTCGTCGCGGCCGGGGCGCTCGCCCCGGCCGTCCGGGCCGCCGGGCACGCGGCCGACTCCGGATTCTTCGTCGCGATCCGCGACAACAGGGTCCGCCCGGAGCACCGGATCATCGCGGCAATGGAGTTCCTCGGCACCGAGATGGACCGACTGGTGCCGAAGGGTTCGCGGGTGTACCTCCACGAGCCCAACGAGACCTGGCGTTTCCGGCTCCAGGAGGTCGCCGTCATGCACGCGCTGGTCGTGACGCCGGACGAGGCCGGGGCCGACCTGGTCCTGCGCCTCCGCCCCGACCCGGGCTCGCCCGCCGGGGTGGCGCTCGAGGTCACCGCGGCCGCCCGGTGACCAGCCTCGTCGCCGTCTTCGCGCTGGTCGTCTCCGGCCTGCCCCTCGCGTGGGCGCTGACCCGGGCGGTGCCGCTGGCGACGCTCCTGGCCCCGCTCGCCGGTGCGGCCGTCGCGACCGTCGGCGTGCTCCTGTCGCTGTGGCTGGGCGGGCCGCTGCTGCCGTGGTTCGGCGCGGCGTTCCTCGGGTCGATCGCGGTGGCGTGGTCGGTGCGCCGGGCCGCGCCGCTGCCGGGGGGCTCGTGGCGGGAGGCCGGGTGGCTGGGGGTACCGCTGCTGCCGCTGTTCCTGCTGGTGTTCAAGGACCCGCTGGGGTGGGACGCGCACGCGATCTGGTGGCTGCACGCCGGGTACTTCGCGCACGGGGGCGGCTTCGCCCGGGCCGCGATCGGCAACGAGGCGCTGGTGCTCAACCACACCGACTACCCGCCGCTGTCGTCGGCCCCGGTCGCGGTCGCGTGGCAGCTGCTCGACTCCTACACGTTCCGGCCGGCGCTCTCCGTCAACGTCGCGGTCACGTTCTCGGCCGTCGTGCTCGTCGCCTACGCGGTGCGCCGGGCGACGGCGGGGCTGCCGCGGTGGCTGTCGATCCCGGTCGCGCTGCTCGCCGCGTGCGGGGCGTGGCTGCCTGACTTCCGGGCGCCCACTGAGGGTTACAGCGACACGTTGTGTGCCTCGGCGTTCGTGGCCGGCGCTGTGCTGCTGCTGGGTACGTCGCAGGGGGTGCAGGGGGCGAAGAGTCCCCTGCCCGGGGCGGGAGCGAAGCGGCTCCGGAATCCTCTGCTGCCGCTTTCGCTTTTTCTGGTGGCTGCTGCGATCCTCACGAAGAACGAGGGCCTGCCGCTGGCTCTGATTCTGGCCGTTGTCGCGACGGTACGGTTCCGGAGCCGGGCCGCCGCCTGGTGCTGGCTGCCGCTCGCCGCCGGAGTCGCCTGGTCATCGACCGCCCGTGCGTTCGGCGCCCGGAACGACCTCATGTCCGGCGGGCGGTTCGGGGCGCTGCTGCGCGGGGACGCCGAGCGGTGGGGGCGGCTGCCGCCGGTCCAGGACGCGATGCTCGGGCAGGTCCGGTTCGTGGTCGGTGCCGCCCTGGTCACGGCGCTGCTCGGGGCCGTCTTCCTGCGCGGCCGGCGGCGGGCGCTGGGGCTGGGCGGCGACGGGTGGTTGTGGGCGGTGCTCGGCGGGTACTGGGTGGCCATCACATTGATTTACCTGATCTCGCCGTACCCGATCATCTGGCACCTGGCCACGTCGGTTGATCGCGTTACGATCGTGCTGGCGATGCTGGCCACCGTCAGCGCTTCGATCTGGCTCGCCGTGGCCTTGGCTCCGAAGCCGTCGCCGGCCGATCAGGTCTCGCCCGACGAGGCCTGTGTCGCCTGAAAGGTGCGTCATGGTGGACATCGAGGTGATCGGGGCCCAGCCCGTGCCGGAGCGGCCGCGGGCGTCGAAGGCCAGCGGTCCCTTCGCGATCGCGGTCGCCGTCGCGGTCGGGATCGCCTTCGGGTTCGCGCTCGCCGTCACCCGGCCCGCGCCCCGGACATCGATCGGTGTCGCCGCCGCCCCGGCCCCGTCGGCCGCGCTCGACCCCGACCTCACGGCTGAGGAGCGGGCTGAGATGGTGCGCAAGGTCAGCGTGTACAACACCGTCGACGCCGGCACCGTCGAGGCGCTCGACGTGCGGTTCATGACCGCGCTGCGGGGCAACACGGCCCGGTTCGACGACGCCCGGACCTACCCGGCCGGTGAGTACCGCCTGCAGATCGTCTGCCTCGGCGACGGCCAGATCTGGGCGCTGTTCCGGATCGGCGCCGACGAGACGTACGTCGACATGGACTGCCACGCCGACCGTGTCCTCGTCACCCAGCTGGTCCTCGCCGCGCACGCCGAGGGGCGGCGCACGATCACGGCCATCACCGGCTCGCCGCTCGGCGTCGCGGTGGGCCTGCAGGTGCTTCAGCGGCGCTGAAGCCGTCCAGCGGGACGCCCCGGAAAGTGACAAAGTGGGCTGGTGGAGGTTGTCACAGGCGGGTTCGTCCGCGGAAGCACGGCTCTAACGTGTCCAGCATGAGTGATCTTCTGGACTGGCAGCGGCTCGCCCTGGGCGTGCTGCGCAAGTCCGGGCGGGCCGGCGAGGACACGCCCCCCGAGGCGGTGGCCGAGCTGCTGGCCACCGACACCTACGACGGCATCCGGATCGCGCCGCTGTACACCGCGGCCGACCCGGCGCCACCGGCCGGGACGCCCGGGCACGTGCCGTTCGTGCGCGGCGGGCGGGCGGCGGCGCGGCCGTGGGACGTCCGGGCCCGGCACGCCGACCCCGACCCGAAGGTGACCCGGGCCGCGGTCCTGGCCGACCTCGAGAACGGCGCGACGTCGCTGTGGCTCGCCGGCATCGCACCCGGTGATCTGGCCGAGGCCCTGGACGGGGTGCTGCTCGATCTGGCCTCGGTGGTGCTGGACAACGGTCCGGACACCCTTGCCGCGGCGCGCGCGTTTCTGGCGTTGCCCGGTGCTGACAAATCGGGCAATCTCGGCGCGGACCCGCTGGGGTTGCACGCGCGTACCCGTACAAATGCTGATTTGTCGCTTTTGTCGGTTCTAGCGGGCGAGTCGTCCGTGCCGGTGGCCACCGTCGATGCCACGATCTACCACGACGCGGGCGCGAGCGACGCCCAGGAGCTCGGCTACGCGACCGCCACCGGCCTGGCCTACCTGCGCCAGCTCGTCGGCGGCGGGCTCAGCGCCGGGATGGCGCTCAAGCAGCTCGAGTTCCGGTTCGCGGCCACCGCCGACCAGTTCGCCACCATCGCCAAACTGCGCGCGGCCCGCCGGATCTGGGCCCGGATCGCGCAGGTCTGCGAGGTCGCGCACCTCGGCGCGCAGCGGCAGCACGCCGTCACCAGCGACGCGATGATGACCGCCCGCGACCCGTGGACCAACCTGTTGCGCACCACCGTCGCGTGCTTCGCGGCCGGGGCGGGCGGCGCCGACGCGGTCACCGTCCAGCCGTTCGACACCCGGCTCGGCCTGCCCGACGCCTTCTCGCGGCGGATCGCCCGCAACACCCAGTCGCTGCTCATCGAGGAGTCCGGCGTCGCCCGCGTCCTCGACCCGGCCGGCGGCTCCTGGTATGTCGAGTCGCTCACCGACGCCCTCGCGCACGCCGCCTGGGACGTCTTCACCGAGGTCGAACGGGCCGGCGGGATGCACACGGCACTGCGCTCGGGGCTGGTCGCCGACCGCATCGGCGCGACCTGGGAGCGGCGCCACACCGACCTGGCCCATCGCCGCCAGCCGATCACCGGCGTGTCGGAATTCCCGGACCTGGCCGAACGACGACCGGTGCGCCCGCCGGCACCGTTGCCGCCTTCGGGCGGATTACCGCGGCATTGGTACTCCCAGAGCTTCGAACGGCTCCGCGACGCCGCCGACGCTCAGGCCGAGCCGCCGACCGTCCGCCTGGTCGCGCTGGGTCCGGCGGCGGCCAACTCGGGCCGCGTCTCGTTCGCCACCAACCTGTTCGCGGCCGGCGGCGTCCGCCTCGCGCCCGACAGCACCTCGCCGGTCGCCTGCATCTGCGGGTCGGACCGCTCCTACGCCTCCGACGTCGCGGAGCTGGTGCCGCGCCTTCGCGCCGAGGGTGTCACGCGGATCTGGCTGGCGGGTCAGGGTTCTTTCGAGGGCGTCGACTCATACTTGTTCACCGGCTGCGATGCGCTGGACGTGCTGCGGCAGACGCATCTCGACCTGGGAGTGGTGGCGCCGTGATTCCCGACTTCTCCGAGATCGCACTCGGGACGCCCCGCTCCGATATTTCGGATATGTCCGACTTGTCGGATGACGTCTGGGCTACGCCGGAGGGCATCGACGTCAAGGGGTTCTACGGGGCCGACGACCTCGCCGGCGTGTCGCACCTGGACAGCCTGCCGGGGATCGCGCCGTACGTGCGCGGGCCCTACCCGACCATGTACACCACGCAGCCGTGGACGGTCCGGCAGTACGCCGGCTTCTCCACCGCCGAGGCGTCCAACGCGTTCTACCGCCGCAACCTGGCCGGCGGGCAGAAAGGCCTCTCCGTCGCGTTCGACCTGGCGACCCACCGCGGCTACGACTCCGACCACCCGCGGGTCGCCGGCGACGTGGGCATGGCCGGGGTCGCCATCGACTCGATCCTGGACATGCGGCAGCTCTTCGACGGCATCCCGCTGGACAAGATGAGCGTGTCGATGACCATGAACGGCGCGGTGCTGCCGATCCTGGCGCTGTACATCGTCGCCGCCGAGGAGCAGGGGGTCGCGCCCGAGCAGCTGGCGGGCACGATCCAGAACGACATCCTCAAGGAGTTCATGGTCCGCAACACCTACATCTACCCGCCCGGCCCGTCGATGCGGATCATCAGCGACATCTTCGGGTACACCTCGAAGCACATGCCGAAGTTCAACTCCATCTCGATCTCCGGGTATCACATCCAGGAGGCCGGGGCGACGGCCGACCTGGAGCTCGCCTACACCCTCGCCGACGGCGTGGAGTACCTGCGGGCCGGCCGGGACGCCGGGCTCGACGTGGACGTGTTCGCGCCGCGGCTGTCGTTCTTCTGGGCGATCGGCATGAACTTCTACATGGAGGTCGCGAAGCTGCGCGCCGGGCGGCTGCTGTGGTCGCGGCTGGTCGAGCAGTTCGGCGCGAAGAACCCCAAGTCGCTGAGCCTGCGCACGCACTGCCAGACGTCGGGCTGGTCGCTGACCGCCCAGGACGTGTTCAACAACGTGGTCCGCACCTGTATCGAGGCGATGGCCGCGACCCAGGGACACACGCAGTCGCTGCACACCAACGCCCTGGACGAGGCCCTGGCCCTGCCGACCGACTTCTCGGCCCGCATCGCCCGCAACACGCAGCTGCTGCTACAGCAGGAGTCGGGCACGACCCGCGTCATCGACCCGTGGGGCGGCAGCGCGTACGTCGAGCGGCTCACCCACGATCTGGCCGCCCGCGCCTGGGCCCACATCGAGGAGGTCGAGCGGGCCGGCGGGATGGCCCGGGCGATCAGCGAGGGCATCCCGAAGATGCGCATCGAGGAGGCGGCCGCCCGGACACAGGCCCGGATCGACTCGGGCCGGCAGCCGGTGATCGGGGTGAACAAGTACCGGCCCGACACCGACGAACCGATCGACGTCCTCAAGGTCGACAACTCGGCGGTGCGGTCGGCGCAGATCGCGAAACTGGCCGCACTGCGGGCCTCCCGCGATCAGGCGGCCTGTGACGCCGCCCTGGCCGCGCTGACGTCCGGTGCGGCCGGCGACGGCAACCTGCTGGAGCTGTCGGTGGCGGCGGCCCGCGCGCACGCGACCGTCGGCGAGATCTCCGACGCGCTCGAAAAGGTCTTCGGGCGGCACACGGCACAGATCCGTACCATTTCCGGGGTGTACCGGGATGAGGCCGCCGGGGACGGTGGTGTGGAGCGGGTCCGGGCCCTGACCGACGCGTTCGCCGAGGACGAGGGCCGCCGCCCGCGCATCCTGGTCGCGAAGATGGGCCAGGACGGGCACGACCGCGGCCAGAAAGTCATCGCCACCGCCTTCGCCGACCTCGGCTTCGACGTCGACGTGGGCCCGCTGTTCTCCACCCCCGCCGAGGTGGCCCGCCAGGCCGTCGAGGCCGACGTGCACATCGTCGGCGTCAACTCCCTCGCCGCCGGCCACCTCACCCTGGTACCGGCGCTGCGCCACGAACTCGCCGAACTCGGCCGCGACGACATCCTCATCGTCGTCGGCGGCGTCATCCCGCCCGGCGACCACGACGAGCTCCGCGCCGCGGGCGCCGCCGCGATCTTCGGCCCCGGCACCGTCATCGCCGACGCCGCCGCGAGTCTGCTGGAGGTGCTGCGATCCCGGTTGCAGCACTGAACGACCTCGTCGACGGCGTCCGCGGCGGCCACCGCGCCTGGATCGCCCGGGCCATCACGCTCGTGGAGTCCACCCGGCCCGACCACCGGGCCCGCGCACAGGAGCTGCTGCACGCCCTGGCCGATGCGCGGGGTGAGGCCCGGCGCATCGGCATCACGGGCGTCCCCGGCGTCGGCAAGTCCACCTTCATCGACGCCCTCGGCATGTTCCTGATCGAGGCGGGCCACCGGGTGGCCGTCCTCGCCATCGACCCGTCCTCGACCCGCACCGGCGGCAGCATCCTGGGCGACAAGACCCGGATGACCCGCCTGGCCGCGGCCCCGGCCGCGTTCGTGCGCCCCTCCCCCACGTCCGGCACGCTGGGCGGCGTGGCCCGGGCGACCCGTGAGGCGATGGTGATCGTGGAGGCCGCCGGCTACGACGTGGTCCTGGTGGAGACGGTCGGCGTGGGCCAGTCCGAGACGGCGGTCGCCGACATGGTCGACACGTTCCTGCTCCTGGCCCTGGCCCGGACCGGCGACCAGCTCCAGGGCATCAAGAAGGGCGTCCTGGAGCTGGCCGACGTGATCGCCGTCAACAAGGCCGACGGCCCGCACGAACAGGACGCCCGAGCCGCCGCCCGCGAACTCTCCGGCGCCCTGCGCTTGCTGCACTCGGGCACGTCGGTGCTGACGTGCAGCGGCCTCACCGGCGCCGGCCTGGCGGAACTCTGGGATCGGCTGCGGCGCCACCACGACGAGCTCGCGGCGAGCGGGGAACTGCGGGCACGACGGGAACGGCAGCAGATCGGCTGGGTCTGGGCGATGACCCGCGACGCCCTGCTGGACGGCCTGCGCACCTCGCCCGCCGTCCGCGCCCTGACCCCGCAGGTGGAGCAGGCGGTGCTGGACGGCACCCTGACCCCGGTCCAGGCCGCCGAGCAACTGCTGGCCGCCTACCGCTCGGACGCCTGATCCCGCCCGGCCCGCACCCGGTCCGCCAGCCGGTCGTGCTGCCTGACCTGGTATGACTCGGGACCGTGCACACGGGCCGCACGTTTCCGGCTCGCAGCGATCACGGGCTCGGCGGCGTCGTACTCCTGGCGAGCCAGAAGATTGTTCGCGAACGACTGACCGATCGTGACGGTGATCTCCGCATCGGGGCACGCCGCGACCAGCTCGTCATAGTTCTCCCGCAGCATCGAGCCGGACTCGTCCCGTCGCCCCAGGGCCCCGCTCGCACCGGCGAACAGGATGGCCGCGAGCCCGGCCTGCTCGAGCCGGCCGTTGGCGCGATACGTGTCATACGCATATCGAGCGACCGCCGCGAGCCGGTCGTGCACCTCCTCCCGCTGGTACAGCCAGGCCAGGGCCAGCGCCGCCCGGGCCGCGTCGAGCTCACCCAGCGCCCGCAGCTGCGGATCGTGGACCTTCGCCAGCACTTTCCGCCGCATCTTGAGATCGACCTCGAAGCGCCGGATGGACTCCGCGACGTCGCCGCGGTCCAGGCTCTGCTGAGCCAGGTCCAGATTCGCGCGCAGCGACCAGAGTTGAAACCGCGCAATGGGGTTCATGTCAGAATTCCACATCCTGACCGGTCTCGAGGTCGACGACGGTGATCGCCTCCATGGGACAGTTCGCCACCGCATCGAGAACGGCTTCGTCGGGCTCGGACTCGGCGCCGACCGGGTGCGCGCGCCCCTCGACGTCGTCCAGCTCGAAGTGCCGGGGAGCCACACCGACGCAACTGCCGGAGCCTATGCACGCGTCGCTGATCGTGATACGCCACATGCGGTACAACCTATCGAAGCTCTTCGGTCTTTGGCGCTTACCGATATGTCGGGCGCTCCGCGCCGCGCTGCGCTCGACATATCGGACATTTCGCCTGACGGGGGAAAAGTCTGGATTTTCTGCAGGTTGGGCGGGTGATGGCCGATTCTCCGAGCGGTATGTCCAGATCACCGTGGCTTCTGGCCGCTCTCTGCGCCCTGGCGGTCCTGGTGACGCCCGGCCTCGCGGCCGCGTCCCCAAAGCCGTCGCCCAGCGCTACCGCCGGCAAAGGACCCAGCGCCACCGCCGGCAAGGAGTCGGGCGTCACCGTCGACGAGGGGCCCGGCTCCATCGAGCTGTCCGAGCGCCTCGAAACGGCCAACCGGGCCTTCATCGACGCGCAGAACTCGTTGACCGCGTCGCAGACCCGGCAGGCGCTCGTGCAGGGGCAGCAGGCGGAGCTGGAGCCGCAGTACCAGCGGCTGGTCGCGGCTACAGAAATGGTGACCGTGAAGGCGTACCAATATGGTGGCGGTCTGCGGGATGCGGCGACGCTGCTCGACTCGCCGAGCCCCGGTGTCTTCGCCGACCGGGTGAGCCTCCTGGAGCTCGTGGCCCGGCGGCAGTCCGCGGAGCTGCGGCAGCTGGCGGGCATCCGGGCCACGCTGGAGGCCAACCGCGCGACCATCGCCGCCGAGGTCGCCCGCCAGCAGCAGCAGCTCGACGTCATGGCGCGGCAGAAGACCGCTGTCGAGCAGGCCCTGGCCGCGGCGCTGAACCGCGAGTCGCAGCCGATCCTCGACCCCGCCACCACGAACAGCATGAAGACGCCGCTCGTCTCGGCCCAGCCGGCGCCGCGGCGGGCCGACGGGCAGTGGCCGGAGGAAAGTTGCGGCCTGCACGACCCGACGACCAGCGGGTGCCTGACGCCGCGCACGGTGCACGCCCTGGAGCAGGTCAAACTGGCCGGCTTCGCGCATTACGTGTCGTGCTATCGCCCGGGCGGGCCGTATGAGCATCCGAAGGGCCGGGCCTGCGACTTCGCCGCGGACGTGAAGGGTTTCGGCGGGGTGGCGACCGGCGAGGCGAAGGAGTACGGGACGGAGCTGGCGACCTGGCTGGTCCGCAACGCGCAGGCGCTCGGTGTCATGTACGTGATCTGGTACCGCCAGATCTGGACCCCGGCCGCCGGCTGGCACCCCTATCGCAGCGGCCAGGGCGACCCGAGCAGCGACCACACGAACCACGTGCATATGTCCATCTACTAGGTAGGACATTGACGACTGTGCGTCTCCCGTGATCTGATCCGAGAACTCTTCACGTTCTGGGATCGAGGAGACCGACTTGAACAAGTTCCTCCGATCTGCCCTCCTGCTGGCGGTCGTCGCCGGGAGCGCACTGGTCGCCACCACCACACCGGCCAACGCCGCGTTACCCACGGCCGCCATCGCCCTGGGCGACAGCTTCATCAGCGGCGAGGGCGCCGGCAACTATCAGCCCGTCGTCGACGTCAACGGGGTGGCGCAGGCCTTCCCCGGCTGGTCGGCGCCGAACACCAACGCCTTCTTCTGCCACCGCTCCGCCAACGCGTCCCTGCAGCAGGCCACGCTGCCGGGCATCCAGGACCGGTACAACCTCGCCTGCTCCGGCGGCCGCCCCGCCGACTTCACACAGCCCAGTTCGGCCCGCGACAAAGGCCGGACGGTCGCCGCTCAGCTGGACCAGCTCAGGGCTGTGGCCCAAACCCACGACATCGATTTGGTACTGGTCGGACTCGGCTCGAACAACAGCCAGTTCACGTTCGGCGATGTGGCCGAGAAGTGCGCGAACCGCTTCATCGCCGACGCGTGGACCGGTTGGTGGGAGTTCTGGGCCTACCTGAACGGCCCGGTCGAGCAGGCCCCGTGCGCCGCCGCCGACCTGGCGACGCAGGCCCAGTTCACCGCGGCCACGGCCGAGACGGTGGGCGCGATCCGCCAGCTGCTCACCGTCCTCAACCAGGTCGACGCCGACCACCAGCACCGGATCGTCTTCCAGGACTACACGAACCCGCTCCCGTTCGACCTGGACCCGTCGTACTGGGAGGCCGACGGCCGCCAGGACGACCGCGACAAGTTCCGCGACCTGGGCGCCGTCCGCTACGCCGCCGGCTGCCCGATCCACCGCGCGAGCCTCTCCGCCGGCCACCTGTTCTCGCAGGGCCTGGGCACCCTGGTCCAGAACGTCCGCAACACCGTCGCCGCCGAGTTCCCGAACGACGACCTGGTCTTCCTCGACGTGCAACATGCCTTCGACGGCGCCCGCCTCTGCGAGCACCCCGGCAGCCCGGCCAACGCCCTGGCCACCCCGATCCGCCTGCAGGACGGCCCGAGCGGCACGTTCGTGACCAGCCTGTCGGGCAAGGACAAGATCGCCATCCAGAAGATCGCCAACACCTGCGTGACGTACTTCCAGACCTGCCAGGAAAGCTGGCACCCGACCGCCGCCGGCCAGGCCGTCCTGGCGAAATGTCTCACGGGCGCGACCACCACGGCCGCCCGGGCCGTCACCTGCTCCCGCCAACCGGACGGCACGATCGTCACGGCGTAGAGCCGACCGCCGCCATCGATCCCGATCCCGCCGGCTCGCCGGGATCGGGATCGATGGCGGACACGGCCTATGCGATCAGGCCGGCGGGGCCGCCCCGTGGTGGCCGTTGCCGTTGAGCCGAAATATCACGGCCAGCTCCGCGATCGATGCCTCGACGGCGATCTGGTCTCCGGCCCGGTCATACTCGGCGGCGACATCGAGCAGCACCGTCACCGCCGCCTCCGACTTGCCGCTGCGGTGCGCGGCGCGGCCGAGCATCTGGCCGACCTCGGCGGTCATGGCCCAGTCGTCGTGCCGCTTGAAGATCTCCCGGGCCCGATCCAGCTGCATCTCGGCCTGGGCGAAGTCCCCGCCGGCCAGATGCAGTGCACCCTTGGCTCGTCTGATCCGGGCCCCGACGACATCGGCGGCGCACTCGGCGACCGCCCGCACGCGCAGCAGTTCCTCGTCCGCGCTACGCAGCTGACCCGAGGCCTCATCGAGCCGGTCGGCGAGCACCAGAGCCTCGGCGAGCAGGCAGCGCGAACGGATCGCTCCGACCCGGCTGTCCATGAGCCGGAACGCGAGCACCGCCGCGGCGGCGCGGTCGATCGCGGCCCGGGTCAGTTGTCGTTGTTCTTCGCCGGCGGGAGCATGCCGGGCCCGGGACAGCGCCAGCCGGGCGCGGCGGTAATCGGCCAGCGCGGCTCGCCGGGAATCGGTGTGCTGCAACAGCGCGGCCTTGAGGTGCCCCTCGGCCGTGCCCCAATCGCCACGCCGCCGGGCGGCCTCGGACAGGCCGAGATGGACCAGGTAGCCGGCGGGCGAGTCGGTGTCGGTCTCCCAGCTGTGGCGGATCTCGTCGTATCGGGCCCGGGCCGGCCATTCGGCGGCGTTGCGGCAGCCGGAGGCCTCGGCGTCGAGCAACTCGATCAGCGTCCGTTCCGACTCCCACGCCTCGGCTTCCGGGCCGGCCGTCGCGTCCGGGCTCGCCGTCACGGCCAGTTGCTTGGCGACCTCGAGTGCAGTGGCCGCCTCGCTGTACAGGCCGATGCGCAGGAACGCCTCGCCGATGCGCCGTTGGGCCGTGAGCCGCACGATCGCCAGGGCCGGGTCGTCGTTGTCGTCGGCCCGCGCCGCGGCCGCCAGGAGCTGGAGCCCCTCGTCGTAATGTTCGATGCCGGCCAGGAACGTGCCCTTCGCGAGCGTCACCGCCGCGACCGCGTAGCGGCCGGGCTCGGCGGCCGCGGCGTGCAGCGCGCGGTCGAAGGCCCGCAACACCCGGGCCGAGTCGACGCCGAACGGCACACCGTCGCCGAGCCGCACGGCGACCCGCCAGCACATGCCCGGCTCGTCGCGGTCGGCGGCGGCGTCGACGGCCGCGACCAGGTTCGCGTATTCGGCCCGCACCCACTCCGCCGGCGACCGTTCGATGCTTTCGGCGAGCGACGGGGCGTAGGAGGTCTGGAAGTACGGCAGGCGTTGCGCTGGCCGGTGCCGCCGCACGAAACCCTCGTGCTTGTGCAGCTCGGTCAGGACATCGTCGATAGCCTGCAGGTAGGCGTCCTCGAGGCGGCTCCGCGCCCGGTCCCGGTCTTCGACGTCGAGCTCGTTGAACCGTTCGCGGGCATACAAGCGCAGCAGCGGATGGAACTGATACCGGGGCAGGCCCACGCGCCGGTCAGCTCCGGCGACATCGATGAACTGCGCCTCATACAGCCGCGCGGCCAGCGCCTCCGCCTCGGCCGGGCTGGTCTCCAGCAGCGGTTCGAGCACCCACGGCACGAACGTCTCGCTCTGCACCAACGCCAGCAGCCGCAGCGCCCTCCGCTCGGCCGGGGTCAGCCGGCCGAACTCGGAGTCCAGGCGTTTCTCGAGATTCCAGTTGCCGAACCGCAGGTACCGCAGCCGCGCCGCACCCGCCCGCTCCAGCCGGTCGGCGACCGCGCACAGCGCCTGCGGCTGGCTCATCGCGGCCACACGCTCGCCGGCGCAGACCAGTGCGATCGGGAGCCGGCCGCAGTGCTGCACCGTCTCCGCGGCGCAGACCGGCTCCTCGAACGCATCGGTGCGATCCGCCGCGGCCCGCAGGATCGCCACCGCGTCCAGCCGCGACGGGACATCCACCAGCAGGGAAGGCGCCGACGCGCGCAGCGCCGGCTTGAGGTTGCGGCGACTGGTCACGATAACCGTGCAGCCCGGCTCGGCCGGCAGGACCGGCAGCACCTGGTCGGCGTCGCGGGCCGCGTCGAGCACCAGCAGGACCTTGCGTCCGGTCAGCAGGGACCGCAGCCGCGTCGTGCGCCACTCCGTGCTGGCCGGCAACTCCTCGGTCCAGCCGAACGCACGGATCAGCTCCTCCAGCACCTCGCCCGGCGGCCGCCGGTTACCGGCGCTGCCCAGGTTCGCGTAGACCTGACCGTCCTCGTATTGATCGGCGATCTCCCGCGCGAACGTGCGGGCCAGTGCGCTCTTGCCCACCCCGGGCCGGCCGTGCAGCAGTATCAGCAGCGCCCCCGACCGGACCGTCGTATCGCCCTCGGCCCGTTCGCGCCGCCCCTCCGCGTGGCGCTGCCGGAGCCAGGCGAGCTCCTTCTCCCGGCCGCGGAAGGACGTCTTGCCCGCCACGATCTCCTCCGGAACGGTCGCGCTCGGTGCCGGGACGGCCGTCCGCCCGACCGGCCCGTAGACGCCGGCGCCGGCGGCCGGCGGCGGGCCGGGCGGTGCCTCCGGTTCGGCCGGTTGGACCGGAGCACCTTCGCCGGCCGGGAGCTGCTCCGCCGGCTCCGACTTCGAGACGGCGATCACGGTGCCGACCCCGGTGAGCGCGAAGACCGCGATGATGATCGGAACATTGGCCCACGCCGGCAGGACATCGAGACCGGCGAGCGGGCTGATCCCGGCGGCCAAGGCGGTCATGACCGCGGCCACCGTGATTCGCGTCCGCGTCGTGATCCGCCCTTGTCGCGACTTCCGCCACGTGCGCCACTTCGGCATACCGGGCCCTCACCCCACCGGTCCGGGCGCGGGGACGAGGTGATCGGCCGGCTCGTCCAGGGCCTGCAGCTGCGACTGGATCAGCACCCGCTCGCCCTCGTCCCCCAGCGCCGCGAACAGGATTTCGGCCCGCTGCAGCAGCCGGCGCGCGTCCGCCGTCTCCCCCTGCGCGAGCCGGACCTCCGCGAGCCGGTTGAGTGTCACGGCCTCCATGTGCCGGTCACCGCAGCTGCCCAGGGACCCCAGCGTCTCCTCGAGCATCGCGGCGGCCGTGCCGAAACGCTGCTGGCGCATGGCCGCCACGCCGATCAGGAGGCGGCAGTGGGCCGTGCCGTATCGATGCTGCATGTCGGCGAACAGTCGCAGTGCTTCGCCGGCGTGTTCCCGGCCGGTGACCGCGTCGCCGTCCTCCAGGTGCACCCTGGCCCTCGCGTGCAGCAGCCAGGCCTGCCAGAGGCGCTGCTTGGCGTCTTCGGCCGCGGTCGAGCCCGAGGCGAGCGTCTGCATGGCCGGCTCGTGCCGGTCCTGATAGTCGAGCACCGTGCCGAGCGCCCAGCTGACGCTGGCCCGATGTCTGGCCTCCAGGTCCGCGTCGTCGCCGATCAACGCCTCGATCCGATCGATGTCGGCCAGTCCGTCGCGCGGCTGCGGGCCCATGGCGTGGGCCACGGCCCGCGAGCCCAGCGTCCGGATCCGCTCCGCGCGGTCCAACGGGGCCGGCAACTGCGCGCGCGCCAGCTGCTCCAATGCCTCGTCGAGGGCGGTGATGGCCAGATCGATACGGTGATCGCGGCGATACATGATGGCCTGACAGCGCAGCATGCGGGCGATGGCATGCGGATCGCCGCAGTCCTCCGCGAGCCGCACCCCGTCGGCCGCGATGCCGAGCTCGGTGTTGAGCTCGGCGAGCGTGGCCACGGCCAGGTTCTCGGCCTCCGCATCGCGATTCTCGCGGGCCAGCGCCAGCGCATTGAGGACAACGTCAAGCGCGCGGTTCAGCTCGCCCTTCTCCTTGAGCAGGTAGGTCTCCTCCATCAGCGGGACCTTCGCATCCCCGGCCGTGCGCCGGCGGCCGGCTTCGGCGAGCCGATCGCGGGCGGCCGCGGCCTCGTGCGCATCGAGATCCCCGCCGTCGACGCAGGCTCGGACGTATTCGTGCACGCGGTCGAGGACTCGAAACGTCGACACGCCGGTCGCGTCGTTGGTCGTGCGTTCGACCAGGCCGGCGTGCACGAGCCGGTCGGCGAGGTTCCACGCCTTGTCCTCGTCGTGCTCCGGGCCGAGCAGCGCGGCCAGCATCCACGGCGCGAACACCGGACTGTCGAGCAGCCCCAGCAGCAGCAGCGTCGTGCGTTCGTCGTCACCGAGGAGCGTGAAGGTCACGTCGAGCGCGCCGGTGGCCCCCTGTGAGCGGATCTCGCGGAGCCGTTCGACCGCCCGCCGGAGATCCCAATGCGGGCGGCTGGCCAGGGTGGCGCCGGCCAGCGTCACCGCGAGCGGATTCGACTGCGAGGTGGCGACGATGGTGCGGGCCGCCCGCTCGCCCTCGGCGCTGGTGACCCGGTCCGGGCCGACCATCGATCCGAGCAGGGAGATTGAGTCGTCCGGCGACAGCTCCGGCAGTTCGATGGTGAGGTCGGCATCAATTTCCAGCGCGGGCTCACGCGTGGTGACGATCGCCAGGCATCCGGGTCCGGACGGCAGTAAAGCGTGCAGGTCGGCATGCTCGTCGACGTCGTCGAGGATGACGAGAACGCGTTTCTCACTCGTGAGCGTGCGGTATGTCCGGCGGATCTTTTCGGGCTCGACGGGGCGCTTGTCGTTGGGGCCGAGCAGCGCGTCGTCGAAGCTCGCCAGCACTCCGGCCCAGTCTGCGGCCGAGCCGCCGCGACCGAATATCACGCCGTCCGGAAATGATCCGGCGACGGAATGGGCGAACTGTACGGCGAGCGTCGTCTTACCGATTCCGGCGGCGCCTTGCACGACGATGACGGTGGCGCGATCACGGTCACCGGCGTGTGCCTGCCGGATCATGGCGCCCAACTGCTCCGCCCGTCCGAGGAACAGTTCCGGCGGCGGCGGCACATTGACCGGAACGAGATAGGCGCGGGTCGGAGGACCGTCGCCGTCGACCGGGCGGGTCGCGTTCGCCGGCCCCGGCGCACCGCCCGGCTCCGGATCTTGTGGCTGGTCGCGGGCGGGGCGACGGGACCGATCAGGACGCGACCGGACCGCCGCCCGGCGGGCCGAGACGAACGAGAGCCCGGTGGCGACGCCGAGCGCCACCGCCATGACGACCTGCGCCCAAACCGTGGGCATGAAGATGAACATCAAAACGAGAGCGGCGACGCTGAACACAATGAGGAAAGCGAATCGGACTAAAGGTAGGTGTCGTGAAGATTCCATATCTGCACCGCGCCCCCTGATCTGTGCCCGTCAGTGTGGCGCCCGCCCGCAAACTTTGTCGACCGCAGTCGCACCGGTTCCGGCCGATCGGCTGATGAGCCGAGGCCGCCTCGGTTGTGCGGCCCGTCCGGGCGAACGGCCTGTTCCGTGTATTTCTTGCAATGCCATCCGGATACGTCAATACAGCGGCCGCGGCGACGAGGTCATCGACCGGGTCGCCAATTACTGCGGCACGACGGCCTTCAGGCAGGCGAGCAGGGCGTCCACCGCCGGGAGCTGGGCCCGGCCGGCGGTCACGTGGGCGTCCAGCCGGCGGGCGCCGGCCACCGGTAACGCGGTCACGGTGATCTCGTCGCGGTTCACGTCACGCAACGCCAGGTCCGGCACGATCGTCGCGCCATGGCCGGCGGCCACCAGCGTGAGCACGGTCGGGTAGTCCAGGCATTCGTGGACCCGGCGCGGGGTCAGGCCGCGTTCGCGGCAGACCCGGTCCAGGATCTGGCCCGTCGTCGAGTGGGAGGAGCCGGCTACCCAGGGGCGGTCGGCCAGGTCGGCGTAGGAGTGGATCGGGGGCCAGGCGACGGGGACGACCACGCGGTACGGGTCGTCGCACAGCGGTACCACCGTCACCGAGCGCGAGGCGGTCGAGCGCAGGACCGCGTCCCGCTCCGTGATCGTCACGTCGATGCCGCCCAGGCGCAGTTCCCGCAACGCGGGGGCGCCCTCCAGCTCCGTGATCGAGCAGACCACGTCCGGGTAGGAGGACGACAGCAGCGCCATGGCCGGGACCAGGAGGTGCCGGATCACCGTCGAGAACGCGGCCACCCGGACCTGGCCGGCGGCGCGGCCGGACATGGCGGCCAGTTCCTGCTCGGCCTCGGCGAGCTCGCGCGCGATGGCTTCGACGCGGTAGGCCAGGATGCGGCCCGCGGCGGTGAGCACAGCTCGGCGGCCGGTGCGGTCGACCAGGGGGCGGCCGACGGAGTGTTCCAACGCGGCCAGCTGCTGCGAGACCGCCGAAGGGGTGACGTGCAGCGCGGCCGCGGCGCCGGCCAGGGTGCCGCGGCGGGCTATCGCGGCCAGGACGGCGAGGCGGCGGGGGTCCAGGTCCATGTTCAGTCCGGCTGAAGTGTGGCTGTAGGAATTCTCGTTCACACGTTAGCGCAGCTTGATGCGAGGATCGGTGCCATGGTGATCGACATCGTGGGTTGGGTCGGGGCGGGGTTCGTGCTTGTGGCCTACGGGCTCGTGTCCGCGAAGCGGCTCGCCGGGGACGGGTTCGTCTTCCAGGCCATGAACATCGTGGGGGCGGCCGCGCTCGGGTGGAACTCCGGCGTCAACCATGCGTGGCCCTCGACCGGGCTCAACGTGATCTGGGTCGGGATCGGGGCCGTGGCGATGTTCAAGATTGCCAGGAACGCCAGGGCGAAGAGCGCTCAGAGGGAGTACCAAGGCGCCCGGATGCGGTAAAAAGTGAACTCGCTCGCCGTTGCGCAGGCCAAGTAGGTGTGGCTCCACGTGCAGGATTCCGGGCGGGCGTCCACCGAGCCCAGGTCGCGGGCCGTGCCGTGCTGTGCGTCGACGCCGATCCAGGCGAAAGCACCCGCGGGGGGTACCGCCGGCAGCAGCAGGTAGCTGCCCTCGTCCAGGCGGGCCGCGCGCTTGCCGGGCCAGCTGTCCACCGTGTGGCCCTGTGCGTCCAGGAGGGTCTCGACGGAACCGGCAGCGGCCGACGCGGTGCGGAGCATGATGCGGTCGCCGACCGGGAGGGCCTGGGACGGGCGTTCGGCGGCGATGCGCCACACGACCTCGCCGGTGTCGGTGTCGAGCTCGGTCACGGCGTGGTCCTCGCCGACGCAGATGCGCTGCTCGCCGCAGGCGCTCACGAACAGGGGCCGAGCCTGCGGGTCGGGCGTCGTCCAGGTCCACTGCGATTTGCCGAGATGCTCGCGGGGGTACGCCCTGAGCTCGAAACCCGCCGCCCGTTGCGCGGTGAACACCTGCTCCTCGTACGGGTACACCAGCGAATCGGCGGAGACGAGAGCCTGGCCGCCGCCGACGGGCCGGCCACCGGCGAGGCCGACGACCTCCAGGCCGCCGTCCGGGTTGGCGCGGATGATGTGCGCGTCGACGGTGAGCGCCTCGTCGAGCTGCTCACCGGTGGTCGACGTGGGCACCTGCTGGCCGCTCCAGTTGTCGATCAGCCACCAGCTCGCCGGGCCTCCGGGCTGGTCCAGGTCGGCGTTCACCCTGCCGCTGCCGACGTCGGTGACGGTCAGGCGGTGCTCGGCCGCGGCGTAGCGGACGAAGTACTTGCCGATCAGGGCCCAGCGGTCGCCGGCGGCCACGTCGAACGTCCGGAACGCCAGGCCGTTGTTGGCGTTGAGCAGCGTGATCCGGCGGCCGCCCCCCGCGTCGGGGAGGCCGGTGACCTGGACCATGCCGCGGGCGTAGCGGAACGTGTCGACGTCGCGCAGCGAATCGTTGGTCCAGATCGCGGTGGCCGGGCGGTCGGAGTCGACGGAGCGCAGCTCATAGCCGCCGGCACCGGTCGCGCGGCCCAGGAACGCGCGGCCGCCGTCGAGGAAGGCCCGGGCCCGTTCGCTGCCGGCGGGGAGGGCGACGCCGCCGATCCGGTCGAAGGTCTTGAAGCCGTACGGCCGCTGGTTGACCCGGTACACGACGCCGGCGACGAGCAGCACGACGGCGAGCACGGCGACGGCGGACGCCGACCACCGCGCCCGCCGCGACAGCCACAGGGACCTGACGTGCGTATGCACCCGCCGAGGTTACCCCGCCCGGCGCTCAGCTGAAGCTGTTGGGCCCGAGCAGCGCCTTCAGGTCGCCCTTCAGGGCCGTCGTGTTGTTCACGTGATACGGGCCGAGGCGCAGCAGCGTCACCTTCGAGCCGTTCATCAGCTTGACGTGGACCTCGGCCTTGCCCGGATGGTTGACCAGGATCTCCTTGAGCCGGTCGACCAGCGGCGGCGTGCAGCGAGTGGCGGGCAGGGACAGGACGACCGGCCGGTTCTCGTCGGCGGTGCTGACGTCCGGGATCGACAGGTCCATCGCCATCAGGCGCGGGGTCTCGTCGCGGCGGTCGACGCGGCCCTTGACGACGACGATCGCGTCCTCGGCGATGTACTGCCCGACCAGCTCGTAGGTGTTGGGGAAGAACAGCGCCTCGACCGCGCCGCCGAGGTCCTCCAGAGAGGCGGAGGCCCACGGCTTGCCCTGCTTGGTGATGCGCCGCTGCACACCGGTGAGCATCCCGGCGAGGGTCACGACGGTACCGTCGGCGATCGCTCCTTCTTCCGACAGCCGGCTGATCTCGGTGTCGGCCGCCTTGGACAGCACCGACTCCAGGCCGAACAGCGGGTGGTCGGACACGTAGAGGCCGAGCATCTCCCGCTCGAACGTGAGCAGCTCGCGCTTGTCCCACTCGATGTCGGGGATCGGCACCGCCATCGCCGTGCCGCCGCCGGTGGACGTGTCGTCGCCGCCGAGCAGGTCGCCGAAGAGGTCGAACTGCCCGATGGCCTCGTTCTTCTTGAGGTCGGCATAGTTGTCGATGGCGTCCGCGTGGATAGCCAGCAGGCCGCGCCGCGGGTGCTTCATCGAGTCGAACGAGCCCGCCTTGATCAGGGATTCAATCGTCTTCTTGTTGCAGGCGACCGCGTCGACCTTGGACAGGAAGTCGTCGAAGTCCTTGTACGGGCCGTTCGCGGTCTGCCGGCACCGGACGATCGCGTCGACGACGTTGTGCCCGACGTTGCGCACCGCGGCCAGGCCGAACCGGATGTTGGTGCCGACCGGGGCGAAGGGGCCGATGGACTCGTTGACGTCGGGCGGGAGGACCTCGATGCCCATGCGCCGGCACTCGGCCAGGTACATCGCCATCTTGTCCTTGTCGTCGCCGACGCTCGTGAGCAGGCCGGCCATGTACTCGGCCGGGTAGTTGGCCTTGAGGTACGCGGTCCAGTAGGAGACCAGGCCGTAACCGGCGGTGTGGGCCTTGTTGAAGGCGTAGTCGGCGAACGGGACGAGGACGTCCCAGAGGGCCTTGATGGCCTCGTCGCTGTAGCCGTTGCCGCGCATGCCGTCGCGGAACGGGATGTACTCCTTCTCCAGGACCTCTTTCTTCTTCTTGCCCATGGCCCGGCGCAGCAGGTCGGCCTGGCCGAGCGTGTATCCGGCCAGCTTCTGCGCGGCCCGCTGCACCTGCTCCTGGTAGACGATCAGGCCGTAGGTGGGGCCGAGGATCTCCTTGAGCGGCTCCTCCAGCTCCGGGTGGATCGGGATGATGTCCTGCTGGCCGTTCTTGCGCAGGGCGTAGTTCGTGTGCGAGTTGGCACCCATCGGGCCGGGCCGGTAGAGGGCCAGCACCGCGGAGATGTCCTCGAAGTTGTCGGGCTTCATCAGCCGCAGCAGCGAGCGCATCGGGCCGCCGTCGAGCTGGAACACGCCGAGGGTGTCGCCCCGGGACAGCAGCTCGTAGGCGGGCTTGTCGTCCAGTTCGAGGGAGAGCAGGTCGAGGTCGACGCCGCGGCGTTTGATGTTCTTCAGCGCGTCATCGATGATCGTCAGGTTGCGCAGGCCCAGGAAGTCCATCTTCAGCAGGCCGAGCGTCTCGCAGGTCGGGTAGTCGAACTGCGTGATGATGGCCCCGTCGGCGTCGCGGCGCATGAGCGGCACGTGGTCGATGAGCGGCTCGGCGGACATGATGACGCCGGCGGCGTGCACACCGGTCTGGCGGATCAGGCCCTCGAGGCCCTTCGCGGTCTCGACGACCTTCTTGACGTCGGGGTCGCTGTCGTACAGGGCGCGGAACTCGACGGCCTCGGAGTATCGCGGATGGTTGGGGTCGAAGATCCCGGACAGCGGGATGTCCTTGCCCATCACCGCGGGCGGCATCGCCTTCGTGATCTTGTCGCCGACCGCGAACGGGTAGCCCAGGACCCGGGCCGAGTCCTTGATCGCGGCCTTGGCCTTGATCGTGCCGAACGTGGCGATCTGCGCGACCCGGTCGTCGCCCCACTTCTCCGTCACATACCGGATGACGTCGCCGCGCCGGCGCTCGTCGAAGTCGATGTCGATATCGGGCATCGACACACGGTCCGGGTTGAGGAACCGCTCGAAGATCAGGCCGTGCGGGAGCGGATCGAGGTCGGTGATACCCATGGCGTATGCGACCAGGCTCCCGGCCGCCGAACCACGCCCCGGACCGACCGCGATACCCTCGTTCTTGGCCCACATGATGAAGTCGGAGACGACCAGGAAGTAGGCCGGGAAGCCCATCGACAGGATGATGTCGGTCTCATAGTCGGCCTGCTTCTGGTGTACCTCGTCCACCCCGCCCGGGAACCGCCGAGCCATGCCGCGGGCGACCTCGGCCCGGAAGAACGACTCCTCGGTGTGCCCCTCGGGCACCGGGAACCGCGGCATCAGGTTGTGGAACTGGAACATGCCGTCGGTGTCGACCTTCTCGGCCACCAGCAGCGTGTTCTTGCAGCCGGCCTGCCACAGCTCGGACGTGTCGACGGCCCGCATCTCGTCGGCCGACTTGAGGTAGTAGCCCGACCCGCCGAACCGGAACCGGTTGGGGTCGTTGATGTTCGCCGCCGTCTGCACGCACAGCAGCACGTCGTGGGCCTCGGCCTGGGCCTGGTGCGTGTAATGCGAGTCGTTGGTGACGACGGGCGGGATGTTGAGCCGCTTCGAGATCTCGGTCAGGCCCTCGCGGACCCGCCGCTCGATGTCCAGCCCGTGGTCCATGACCTCCAGGAAGTAGTGCTCCTTGCCGAAGATCTCCTGGTACTTCGCGGCCGCCTTCAACGCCTCGTCGAACTGGTCGAGCCGCAGCCGGGTCTGCACCTCCCCCGACGGGCAGCCGGTCGTGGCCATCAGGCCCTCGGCGTGCTCGGCGATGATCTCGGCGTCCATCCGCGGCCACTTCACGAAGTGCCCCTCGATCGACGCCCGCGAGTTCAGCCGGAAGAGGTTGTGCAGCCCCGTCTTGTTCCGCGCCCAGATGGTCTTGTGCGTATAGCCACCGGAGCCGGACACGTCGTCGTTCTTCTGGTCCGGCCGCCCCCACTTGACGCGCTGCTTGTGCAGCCGCGACTCCGGCGCCACGTACGCCTCGACCCCGAGGATCGGCGTGACGCCCGCCCCTTTGGCCTGCTTGTAGAAGTCGTAGGCACCGTGCATGTTGCCGTGGTCGGTGATCGCCACGGCCGGCATGCCGAGCCGGTTCGCCTCCGCGAACATCTCCTTGAGGCGCGCGGCCCCGTCGAGCATGGAGTACTCGGTGTGCACGTGGAGATGCACGAACGAGTCGGCCATGCTCAACCCCCCGGGGCTCGGTCTGACAGGTCCGGCCGTGAACCTACCGCCTCGCGGGCCTCGCTGAGAACTCTCGCCGCCTGTGTCGCCGATCCAATTCGCACATGGCATGACGCGGCTACGTTCAGTCGATGACCTGGCGTTTCGCGGCGGCCCTATCGGGTTCTGGCTACTGCATCTCGGCCATCACTGTCAGCCGAACGTGGGCGTCCACCCACACGTCCACGAGGGCCCTATCCGGTTCTGGCCCGAGGCGGTCCGCGAGCCCCACGACCGACGCGGCCGCTTGATACAGCCCCACCTTCGTCAGCCCGTCACCGACGGCACGCAGCCGGTCACCGAAGCTCGGCGGCAGATGCCGAAGCCCCCGATGTGGTACCTCCGCCACGACCCCGATCGCATGATCGAGCGCGGCCCGGAGCGCGTCCCGCCCGTCGCTCCAGTGCGGCCCGAGCTCCCCGCCGCCCGCCTCGGCCAGGTCCGGCACCACGACCCGCTCCCCGACGACGATGGCGAGGGGTTCGATCTCGATCCCGCCCCCGGCCCGCCGGACGACGCCGCTGACGAACGCCGGCCCCTCACCGAGCCCATTGCCGGGCCCGTTGCCGAGCGCGGCGGCGATCGCGTCGAGGCGGCCGGGCGCGGCGGCGGTGTGCGTCGCGGTCAACGTGGCCGCATTGCCCCGCGCGTCGGTGAGGACGGCGTCGATGCGCTGGGCGCCCGGCGAGTACGACACCTCCCGCACCTCCCCGACGGCGAGGACCCGGACCAGCTCGGCCTCGACCCGGGCCCGGACGACCCGCGGCGGAAGCCGGTCGAGCTCCGCGGCGAGCGCGGCGAGGTCGCGGACCAGCAGCGCGTCCGGGAGCCGGTCCCAGGCCCCGCGCGACGCGGTCACCGTGGTCTGCGCGACCCGGCTCGTCGTCAGCCGGACCGCCCGGCTGGCGCTGCGCACCGCGGACTCCGTCACCAGGTTGCCCGCCGCGAGCTGCCCGACGCTGACCCCGGCCAGCCGCCGCCGCCCGACCTGCGCCCCGGTCTCGGCCCCGGCCCACGCCCGGCGCAGCACGAGCACGGTCGCACTGTCGGCGTGCGCGAGGTACACCGCGGCCACCCGCCGCTCATCCCCCGCCGCCGCGCTCCCGGCCGCCACGACCCGGCACCCGAGCCCGTCGAGCCGCGCCCGCCGCAGCGGCGTCTCGGCCGCCTCCTCGCTGCCGAGGACCCGCGCCCGCGCCCCGCCGCCGAGCCCCCGTGCGGCCCGCGCCCGCGCGTGGAGCTCCCCGACGAGCGCCGCGAGCTGCTCCGGGTCGTACCCGCTCCCCCGCCCCCGGTACGCCTCCAGCTGCCCGGCCAGCTCCTCCACCGCCAGCAGCGGCCAGCGCAGCCCGTCCTTGTCGAGCCGCCGCCGCACGTCGGCGAGCCCACCCACGATCCCGCCGCCGAGGTGTACGGCCCCACTGAGCAGCACCTCGCTCGCCAGCTCAACGGCCGCCGCCAGCCCGTCGCCCGCCTGCTCGGCTTTGCGCCGTCTTGCCCGGTGCTGCCTCTCCGGCTGCTGCGGCTCTCCCTGGTCCTGTCCTTCTCCGCGCTGTCCTTCCCGGTGCTGGTCTCGCTGGTCCTGTTGTTCACGGTCTTGTTTTTCGCGGTCCTGGTTCTCTTGGTTCTGGTTTTCGCAGTTCTGGTTCTCGGGGTTCTGTTTTATCGGGTTCTCGCCCACGTCGACCTGGAGGTCGGGCTGCTCCGGGTCCTGCTCGTCGGCGACCCGGAACGCCCACACGGCGAGCGCGATCACGTCGTCGCGGCTCCCGGCGACGGCGTCGGTGTGGACGAACCCGAGGTCGTGCGGCACCAGGAACCGCACGGTCGCCGAGCCGAGGTCGACGCGCGGTGCGGCCTCGGCCCCGCCCGGCCGGTACACCCGCGCCGTGTAGCCGGCCCGGCGCGCCCGCCGGGCCGTGGCCAGCATCCGGGCTCCGATCCGCGCGGCCAGCTGCTCGTCGGTGAACTCGCCGGGTGACCAGGCCTCGGCTCGATCGTCCGGCTCGGTCTCCCCCGGCCCCACCGCGGATCGCGCCTGGGCCTGATATCCGAGGACCAACCCCAGCACGTGCCGGCACACGCCCACCGCGCCGCACGTGCACGCCGCCCTCTCCAGGCCACCCTTCGGCAGCACCGGCGCGGCCCCGTCGGCGAACGTGCCCCGCAGCGTCCCGTCCGCGTCCTCGGCCACCACCGGCGGCGCGGCCTCGACCTCACGGGCGGCCCGCTTCACCAGCCCCCGATTGGTCAACGCAGCCAGCGCGTCCGGGGTGAGCGCGAGCACGTCGGCTCTCATCGCCCCACCTGCTCGGCCACGAAGTTCGCCAGCTCGCCCGGTGTCATCGCCCCGACGGCCGCGCCGACGTCGGCGAGCCGCTGGGCCATCACCGGGTCGTACGCGGGGTCCGCGGCCTCATCCAGCGCGGCCAGGCACAGCACCTTCGAACCCTGCTCGACGAGCGCTTTCACCTGGTGCACGAGCAGGTTCGGGTCGCCGCCCTCGTAGAAGTCACTGATGATCGCCACGATGGTCCGGCGGGGCTGCTCGATCAGCTGGGTGCCGTATGTGACGGCGCGGGCGATGTCAGTACCCCCGCCAAGTTGCACTTTCATGAGAATCTCGACCGGGTCGTCGATGTCGTCGGTCAGGTCGGCGACGGCGGTGTCGAAGGTGACCAGGTGCGTTTTCACGCCCGGCAGTCCCCACAGGCACGCGGCCGTCACCGCGGCGTGGATGACGGAGCCGGCCATCGACCCGGACTGGTCGACGAGCAGGATCAGCTGCCACCGTTCGACGTGCCGGCGGGTCCGCGAGAAGAAGTACGCCTGCTCGACGTACACCTTGCGCTCCTCCGCCCGGTAGTGGCCGAGGTTGGCGCGGATCGTGCGGCGCACGTCGAAGTCGCGGGCCAGCTTGAACCGGCTCGGCGTCCGCGACCGCACCCCCGTGAACGCCCGCCGCACCTCCGTCGCCAGCCGCTCCAGGAGCTGGCGCACGACCGCTTCGACGATCCGACGGGCCTGCCGCAGTACCTCCGGATGCATGAGATGTTTGGTGCGCAGCACCGCCCGCAGCAGCGTCTCGTTGGGCTCGATCCGGGCCAGCACGGCCGGATCGGTCACCACATCATGGATCTCGTACCGCTCCACGGCATCCCGTTCGAGCCGCTCGATGGTCTCCTTCGGGAACAGCTTCGTGATCTGGTCCAGCCAGTCCACGGTCGTCACGATCGACGGCCCGTCCCCGCCGTGCCGCCCGCTCGGCCGCCGCACCCCCCGCCGCTCGAGCTCCTCGTCCCGCCCGTACAACCACTCCAGCGCCGCGTCCTGCCCCGCCCCGACGCTGTCCAGCACCCCACCGCCGGGCACCCCACCGTGCCCGGCCGCCGCGCCACCCGCCCCGAACGCCCCGTCCGCCGCCGCCCCGAGCACCAGCCGCCACCGCTGCAGCCCCGCCTCCGCCTCGAGCGGGCCCGACCGAGCACCCACGCCATCCGGCTGAGTGGCCACTCCCTCGGCCGCGTCGTTGTCGGCAACCGGCCCGTCCGGCGCGCGCCGGCCCGCCGGAGCACCAGACGCGGCCGTGTCGGCCACAGCGGCCGAAGGGGGAGCGACGGGCACGGCGGGCTGGGCGAGCGCGGCGGGCGGGATCGGTTCGGGGGTCATGGGAGGAGTCCTTGGCGGGCGAGGGCGGTGTCGACGCGGGCCTCCAGCGCGGCCGCGCGGGCCAGCAGCCGCGGATCGGCCGCCGGGCTGCGCAGCAGGGCCCGCCCCGAACCCGGCCGGCCGCGACGCTCCAGGACATGCCCGGCGATGGTTTCCCGTTCCCGCGGCGGGAAGTACGCGAACGCCTGCCGCAGCGCCGGCAACGCGATCAGGAAGTCGTCCGGCCCGAGCCCGGCCACGATGTCGTCGAGCAGGTCGAGCACCCCGTCGGCGTGCAATACCTCCTCGCGGGCGACCGCGAACACGCCCGCCAGCCAGTCCCCGAGCGCGACCGGCCCGCCCGCGCCCCGCACCGCCCGCAGCGGATCGCCCTGCACCCCGAGCGCCCACCCGAACCCGAACGCCGCACCCCGCAGATCGGGTGGCGCGTCGGCCGCCCCCGCGACCCGGGCCATCGTGTCCACCGCCGCCGCCCGGTCGACGCCGGGCCCGCCGTGCCGCGCCGTGTCCCGCAGCGCGACGATCGCGTCGATGCGGGCCGGGTCCGCGGGCAGGGTGGCGCCCCGGGCCCCTTCCGCAAGCCAGAGGACCCGGTCGTGGGAGGCGACGATGACCGTGGACAGGGCCGCGGACCCGGCGGTGCCGAGGAGCCGGTCGTGCCGCCACAGCGCCAGCAGTACCCCGAGCAGCCGCCCCAGCTCCCCCAGGTCCTGCGCCGCCGCGATACCGAGCCGCAGGTCCCGCAGCACCCGATCGGACAGCTGCGTCGTCCCGCACAGCGCCGCGTCGAACAGCGCCCCGGCGAGGGTCCCCACGTTGCCGCCCGCATCGGCGACCCGTTCGGCGATCCGGGCCCCGGCCGCCTGTTCGAGCGTCGCACCGTATGCCCCGGCCTCGATCAGTGCCGGCAGCCGGTGCTCGTGCTCGGCCACCGTCCACTGCTCGTCGAGCACCGGATCGATTCCGGTCGCCGGCCCGCGCCGCCGCACGAACCCGGGGATCGCCAGCACCCGCAGCTGATGCAGCATCCGGCTGCGCCGCAGCCCGTCCGCGCTCATCAGGGCCACCGCGACAGTGCCGTTGGCGGCGAGGCCCTCCCGCTCGATCGCGGCCGTCACGTCGTGCACGAGCGGCGGCAGCGGCGTGCCGGGGTGCAGCCGCCCGACCCGATCCCCGCTGAGCGCCGCCACCATCTCCACGACCACGGGGTGCGTGCCGGCCCGCAGCCGGCCCCGGGTCGCCCACGGCAGCGGCTCGTCGAGCGCGTCCTGCACCAGCGCCGCCGCGAGCCCGTCGAGGATGTCGGTCCTCGCCGGGGACCGGTGCCCGCGCACCATGGCGAGCCCGGCCGCGGACGCCCTCGCGGCGATGAGGTCCGCGGTGGAGGCCCGCTGCCGCTTGGCCCGCAGCCGTTCGACGACGGCGGCGACGAGGCCCTCGGCCGCCCGGTCCGGCCCCGACTCCCACAGCCGCTGGTAGTACTCCGGTGACGGCATCCCCGACTGGTATCCGGCGAAGGCGTCGAGCCGCCGGAACGAGTAGGGCACCAGGTAGCTCCCGCCGACCGCCCCAGCCGGCAGCATCGGTGTCTCCGGCCAGCTCCCGCCGCCGGCCGCGCCTTCGCCGCCGGCCTGGCGCACCGTTTCGCTCGCGGCCAGCCGGATCAGCGCCGGCCGGTGGAAGCCGCCGGTGACCACGACGACGGGCCGCTCACCGGCGTCGCGGACCGCGGCCCGCACCCACCGCGCCATGTACTCCTCGCGGGCCCGGTCCCCGTCGCTCGCCTCGGATTCGCCGCGCAGCAGGTCGAAGTAGGCCGCGAGCCGCTCCTCGATGCCGGCCGCGGGCTCGATCTCGAACAGGTGGTCCCACAGCGCGTCCACGTTGTCGACCGCGAACGCCGTGCACAGCCGGTCGATCGCCTCGGCGTAGCGCTCCTCGGCGTCGGAGTATCGGTTCTCGCGCCCGACCAGTGCCTCGTGCCACGCCGGCAGGTCGATGAAGCGGACGTCGGCCCCGGCGTCGCGGCCCGCGTTGAGCGCGACCCACTCCGGGGAGTACTCGCAGAACGGCGCCCACGACCCGGCGTGCCGCTCGTCGTCGCGGTAGCTGCTGAACACCGCGACCGGCAGGTCATGGCCGAGCAGCAGCTCGCCGATGCGGTCGTTCATGTCCGCGGGCCCCTCGATGAGCACGAACGCGGGCCGCAGGGCGGCGATCGTGTCGCCGACCAGGCGGGCGCAGGCGGGGCTGTGATGGCGTACCCCGATGAACGTCGCCGGCATCGCGCACCTCAGCCCGGCAGCTGGTGCCGGGCGGCGTGCAAGGCCCGCCACTGCTCACCGGGGCGCCAGCTCACCTGCTGCTCGAGGTATCGCCGCAGCTTCGCCAGATCCTCCGGGCTGTCCTTGGCGGCCGTGCCGGCGAGGCACGACACCAGGTCGGCCGCGGTCCCCGGCTCGCCGCGCAGGAACCACCCGCGCAGCCCCACCGCGTGCGCGACCGACACCGCCTCGGCCGTGCTCATCACCGCCGTCAGCCGGTCCATCGCGTCGCCCCGCGAGGTGCGCCCGGTCCGCAGCTCCCGGAACGTGGTGACCAGCACCTCGAGGACGTCCCGCCGCGGCGGCGCGGTCACCCCGGAGCGCCGCAGCAGCGCACCCGCCTCGGCCTCGACGAGCGCGAGCTCGGTCTGCAGGTCGGGGATCGGGAACACGGTCTCGAAGTTGAACCGGCGCTTGAGGGCGGCGCTCATCTCGTTGACGCCACGGTCGCGGGTGTTGGCGGTGGCGATGACGTTGAACCCGTCCCGGGCGAACACCATCGCATCCGGCCCGGTCAGCTCCGGGATGGCGAGGACCCGGTCGGACAGCGGCGACAGCAGACTGTCCTGGACCTCGAGCGGGCAGCGGGTGATCTCCTCGAACCGCACCGTGCGCCCCTCGGCCATGCCCCGCAGCAGCGGCGCCCGCACCAGGGACCGGGTCGACGGCCCTTCGGCGACGAGCAGGGCATAGTTCCAGCTGTACTTGATCTGGTCCTCGGTCGTCGCAGCGCCGCCCTGGATGGTCAGCGTCGACACGCCGCTCACGGCCGCGGCGAGCAGCTCCGACAGCAGCGACTTGGCGGTGCCGGGCTCGCCGACCAGCATCAGCCCGCGGCTCGTGGCCAGGGAGACCAGCGCCCGGTCGATGAGCGACGGGTCGCCGACGAACTTGCGGCTGATCCCGGCGCCCGGGTCGCCGACGACGAACCGCCGCGCCGCGGTGAGGCTGAGCACCCACCCCGGCGGCCGCGCCCCGTCGTCGGCCGCGGCCAGCTTCCGCAGCTCGTCCGCGTAGCGCACCTCGGCCGGCGGCCGCTGCACCGACTCGGCCCCGTCGACCTCCACCACTTCTATCCCGCTCATGCCGTCACCTCCGCCAGGTCTCGCAGGATCTCCGACGCCGTCACCGGATCGAGCGTGCTGAAGGGCTTGCCGCGCCGCCGGTCCCAGCTGAAACTGCCCGCGGGCAGGATGAACGCGGTGCCGAGTGTCTGGTGCTCGAACTCGGTGACGAGCCCGACGATGATCCCCGGGTCCAGGTCGAGCATCAGCACGTCGCCGCCGGGCAGGTCACGCTCCATCGCCGGCTGGACCCCGGCGTCCTGCGGCGCCGCCCGCCGCCAGCCGCGCCGCTCCAGGCCGAGGACCTTCGTCGTCGGCACCTTCACCCCGGCCGGCCGGGTCAGTTCGGTCGCCGTCAGCTCCGCCGCGGTCAGCGCCTGCGCGTCGCGGGACAGCTGCTCGAACGGCTGCAGGATCTCGTAGTCGGCGAACACCTCGGCCCAGGCCGCGAGGTCGGCCCCGAGCTGCAGCGGATGCGCGACGCCGATCAGCGCCCCGGCCGGGATCGCCGCGGGCTCGTCGTCGGCTCCGGCGAGCGTGCGGTCCTCGGCCATCCGCAGGCTCACCAGCGGCACGTCCGCGGCCCCGGTGCCGCCGTCCGCGAATGCCGCCCAGACCAGGCGCCGGGCCACGTGCCAGACGAGTGGGTGCTCGACGATGAACCGCCGGAACTCCTCGGGCGTCCATCGCCGCTGCCACACCATCGCCCGCTCGAACCGGCGGATCTGGTCGGCCGCGACCGTCCGCACGTCCTTCTTGAGCCCGGCGAACCGGGCCGCGGCGGCCGGGGCGAGCTCCGGGTCGTCCTTCGCCCCAGGCTTCGGCAGGTCCTTGCGCCGCTTCCCGTCCTCGTCCGCCACATACGGCTTGAGCTGCTCGTCGAAGCCCACCACGAACCGGCGCGGCCCGTAGTCGAGCACGAGCGTCCCGTCCGCCTCCAGGCCGAAGTCGGGCACGAGGCGGTCCGCGAGCTGCTCGGGCGCCAGCCCGAGGGCGTCGGCGACCTCGGCGATCTTCTCCTGCGCCTTCTCCTTCAGGCCGCGGAACTTCACCTTCTCCGCGATGCCGTGCAGGTGCATCAGCGCCACGTCGCTGCCGATCTCGGCCAGCACGTCCAGCCCGGCGACGGCCCGCGCGTGCCCGCCCTCGCCCGGCCAGGCCCGGATCAGCGGGGCCAGCCGCCGCACGGTGTCGTCGTCGCCGAGGAACCCGAGCGCGTCGAGGACCCACGACTCCTTCGACGGGAACCCGGCGACCTGCCACCGCTGGAACAGCGACCACGCGAACTCGGCGAGGGAGCCGGCCGTGCACGTCTCCGTGACGACCGCCAGCCCCGCATACGGCTCCCCGAGCCGCGACATCGCCAGGATGGTCAGGACCGAGCCGACCGCCGGCTCCGGCAGGCTTCCGGCGCCGCCGGCGAGCTCGATCGGCGCCAGCAGCGCCGGGTCGGCCCAGTCCGGCACCACCGGCATCTTCGCCGGCAGCAGCCGCACCGGGTCGGCGTCCAGCAGCGCCGCGATCCCGGCGGCCGGCTCCGGCCCGTACCACCGGGCCGCGGCCCGGATCACGTCGGCATGCCCTTCACCCGCGAGGAAGTACAGCGCCCGCTCCGCGTATCGCCGCGCCGCCCCGGCCTTGCCCAGCGCCACCGGGACCAGCCCGCGCGCGGCCGCCTCAGGGTGCCGCCGCAGCCACGCCGCCGCCGTCGGCCGCACCGACTTGAGCCGCCCGAACCACTCCGCCATCAGCGGCGCGACCGGCGCACCAGTGACCGGCTGCAGGGCCTGCGCGACGGCTCCCGCCGCGGACGAGGCCCCGGCGAGCGCGACCGGCACCGCGAGCAGCCCGTAGCGCGCCACGAGCGCCGGCAGCCAGTGCTCGGCGTTGTAGAACTCCTTCGGCTGCCAGTGTTCCAGCAGTGGTACTGCCAACGCCTCGGGCGCGGCCTCGAAGAACCCGATCTCCTCGTAGGTGCGCCCACGCCCGGCGCGGATCTCCTGTGCGAGCTTGTCGAAGTCGCGGCGGCCGTATGACCGGTACCCCTGACGGGACTTGAGCCACGCCTCCCGCTCGCCCTCGGCCCAGCGCACCTCGAGAGGGTCTGTGCACTCCAGCCCGGCGACGACGATGGGCTTGCGAGGTTTGCCACCGGCGGTCCACGGCGGCGCGGCCAGCAGCGCCGGCACCGCCTCGGCCGGGGCCTCACGCACCGCGTCGAGCCGCGCCGTGATCGCCTGCACCCGCCGGGCCGCGGCCTCCGGGAGCGTCGCCACCACCTCGTCGGCCTCGGCCCGATGCCGGATCACCTGCGTGCGGAGCAGCTCGCCGAGCACTACAGCGCGGGTCCCGGAGCCGGACGCCGTCGCGAGGAGACGGATGGCCCGGCGCGGGAAGCGATCCGCCGCCTCACCGAGTGCGAGGGAGCCCGCTTTGGAATCCGACCGTTCGAGAAGCGCGAGAAAAGCCGGATCCGAGGGTACCGCCGCCATCACCGACAACAGCAGACGCACTCCGTCGCCCCAAGCCGCGTTGGACGACAGCAGCTCCAGGAACACGTCGAGACCGTCGGCGCCGAGCCCTTCGGCGACGGTGTAGAGATAGTCGGACGAGCTCGTGAGGTAATTGGGCACGTAGCCGGTGAACAGCGCACGGAGACCCGCGGGCCGGGTGATGCAGGTGGTGAGCAGCAGCTCCAGCCACTCATGCCCCTGGCGCCCCACAACGGCTCCCACGTCCTGGTTGACCCAGGCCTCCTCGGTCGGCGCGAGGAAGCTGGCGACGACCGCCTGATGCAGAGCCGGTTTCGCCGCCCGCAGCTCACCGAGGGCCGCGATCGCCGCCGCATAGTCCTCTTCCGGCGCCGCCGCGGTCGCGACCCGCAGCCGGTGCAGCAGCAGCGACACGCCGTCGCCCTGGAGGTGCTGCGGGGGCCGATCGGGGCCGAACCGCGTGATCGGCGCCGGGACCACGTCGCCGTAACGCTGCTCCTGCCGGCTGGTGCAGCGCAGGTCGGCCAGCTCCACGGCCGCGCTGACCGCGAACGCCAGCCCGCGGGTGCGGACCCACTCGTCGGCGATGGCCCTACTGGTTTTGGCGTCGGTGTGCTGCTGCGGCCCGACCACGAACACGGCCACGGCGGCGGCGCCGAGCGGGGTGCTGCCGGGATCGCCGCCGAGGTGGGCCAGTCCGGCCGCGGAGACGTCGGGCGGAGTCTTCGCGTGGGTGAGCGTCGCCCGGAGGCCGGCGTCGGCCTGGACGGCCGCGGCCACGACCTTCGCGGCGCCCGGCTCCGGCACGTAGGGAACGGGCCGCCCGCCCCGGCGCGGCAGGAGATGCCGCTGCCACTCGGCCGGTGTGACGTACTGGTCCTCGGTCATCGCGCTGTCGTCCCCTCGTGATCGGTCCCGACGGGCGACAGACTAGCGAGCCCCACCGACATTTTTTCGCGACGAGGCCCGCGAGCTGCGGGGATGCGGATTCGGCCGGGAAAGATCGACAAACTCGGCAAATGGGGAAAATCGGTTCCCAGGAAAAGTGTCGCAGGGTCCTGTTACACCAGAGTCATGGGATTGCGGACCGTACGCGGGGTGAGCGTCGACGAGGCGCTCCGGATGGTTCTCCTGCTGCCCGAGGTCGACCAGCGCCAGCACGGCAAGGACATCGGGTTCCGGGTGCGGGACAAGGCTTTCGCGTACCTCTGCGCGCCGGACTTGACCATGCTCGTGAAGGCGTCGCGGGAGGATACGGCGGCGCTGGTCGAGGACGACCCGCGGGCGTACAAGAAGGCGCGCGCGTCGGGGCGGATCGGGTGGGTCCAGGTGCGGCTGCGCAAGGCGCACGAGGACGAGCTGGGCGACCTGATCACCGAGGCGTGGCGGATGACGGCGCCGCCGCTGATCGTGGCGCGGGCCGATCTGCCGCTCTGCTGATCTGGCGCCGCTCTGCTCGCGTGGCGCTGCTCGCGTGGCGCTGCTCGGCCCGCCTGGCGCCGCTCGGCTCGCCCGGCGCTGCTCTGCTCGCGTGGCGCTGCTCTGCTCGCGTGGCGCCGCTCGGCCCGCCTGGCGCCGCTCGGCTCGCCCGGCGCTGCTCTGCTCGCGTGGCGCTGCTCTGCTCGCGTGGCGCTGCTCGGCCCGCCTGGCGTTGCTCGGCCCGCCTGGCGCCGCTCTGCTGATTTGCCGCGCCTGCTGAAGCATTGTCCCGGAGTGGGCGCCGAAATTCGTCCTCGGATTCGTGAACCGAATCGGGCACTCGATCCGATGAGGGAATGACGGGCCGGAATCAGGCGGCGGCAAGGCTTCAGGCGAAGGCGGACACGATGGTGGTGATCAGACCGACGGCCAGCGCGGCGACCATGGCGGCGGCCAGGACGATGCGCCAGGTGAGACGGACGCCGGGTGCGCCGGAATCAGGCGGCGGCAAGGCTTCAGGCGAAGGCGGACACGATGATGGTGATCAGACCGGCGGCCAGCGCGGCGACCATGGCGGCGGCCAGAACGATGCGCCAGGTGAGACGGACGCCGGGTGCGGTCGGGGCGGCGTGCGCGGCGATGTGCTTCATCTGCGCAGGGAAGCACCACGGGCTGACGTCGGGCTTTGGGATAACTGAAGTGCACCAGGGGGAGCGCTCATATCCACTGGGCGGCGGCCGATGGCGGCGGCGTGGACGTTCGGGTGCTCGGCAGTATCGAGATCATCGACCCCGCCGATGCGGGTGGGCGGCGGCTGACCGGGGACGACCTGCCCCGGCGGGCCCGGCAGGTGCTGGGCGTGCTCGCGGCCCGGCACGACCGGGTGCAGTCCAAGGACGCGCTCGCGGACGCGGTGTGGGGCGAGGACCTGCCGGGCAACCACGCGGCGGCACTGGAGCACTACGTGTCCGTGCTGCGCCGGGCCCTGCAGCCGGGGGTGCCGACATCGAGGTCGTTCCTCGTGACACGGGCGGGTGGCTACGTGTTCGCCACCGACCGGGCGCGGCTGGACCTGGCCGAGCTGCGGGCAGCGGCGCGGGTGGCCGAGGACGAGCCGGGGCGGGCGGACGTCCGCGAGCAGATCGTGAGGCTCACACGGGACCTGCCGTTCACCGAGGATGAGTACGCCGACTGGGCGCTGCCGGTCCGGGCCGAGGTGAAGGCCGTGCTCGTCGGGGCGCTGCTCGACCTGGCCGAGCAGGCCGTCGACGGCGATCCGGGGCGGGCGCTGCGGTTGGGGCGGGAGGCGGTCGAGCTCGAGCCGTTCGCCGAGCGCGGATACCGGGTGGCCATGCGCGCTTCGGCGGGGCAGGGGCGGAAGGAGGAGGTGCTGCGGTGGTACGAGTTGTGCCTGCGCGCCCTCACCGACCAGCTCGGCATCACGCCCGCCGGCGCGACCACGGCGCTGCGGGATGCGCTGCTCGCCTCGCTGGAGGGCGGGCCGCCGGCGTTCGATCGGCGGCGCGGGGATCGGCGGAAGGCTGTCCGCGACCCGCAGACACCGGCGGCGACGGCTTCCACGGCGCAAGCTCCGGCCGCACCGACATCCGCAGGGCAAGCTCCGGCCGCACAGGATCCCGCGGCGCAGAGTCCCACGGCGCAAGCTCCGGCCGCACTGACATCCGCAGGCCAGGCTCCGGCCGCACAGGATCCCGCGCCGCAGGGTCCGGCCGCACTGACATCCGCAGGACAGGGCCCGGCCGCACAGGGTCCCGCGACGCAGAGTCCCGCGGCACAAGCTCCGGCCGCACCGACATCCACAGGACAGGGCCCGGCCGCACAGGGTCCCGCGACGCAGGCTTCCACGGCGCAAGCTCCGGCCGCACTGACATCCGCAGGACAGGGCCCGGCCGCACAGGATCGCGCGGCGCAGGGTTTCGCCGTGCGGGGTTTCGCGGCGCGGGGTTCAGCTGCGTACGCCGGTGCGGTGCGGGATGCCGCGGTTCGGGATCTGGTGGACGGGGCGGCGGGAGAGGACGCGGGGGGAGAGTCGGCTGGGGGACAGTTGGCGGCGGGGCAGAAACCGAACCTGGTGGTCGTCCGGGACGTGGCAGAGAGCATGGCCACCGTTACCGAGCTGAACCGTCCGGTCGTCGCTGCGGCGGGCGCGCCGGGTGGGGAGAGTGCGTTCGTCGGGCGGGGGGCGGAGCTCGAGGCGCTCGCGTACGGGCCGGGGGTCGTGCACGTCGCGGGGCCGGCCGGGGCTGGGAAGTCGGCGCTGCTGGGGCGGTTGCGGGAGTTGTACGCAGGCGAGGTCGGGGTCGGGCGAGGGCCGGGGCCGGGTGGGGCGTTGCGGCTGGGGTGGCTGCGTACGGTGCTGCATCAGCTCGGGGTGCCGGCCGATGATGTGCTCGACGCGGCCATGCGGGAGCGGCGGCATCTGCTGCCCGGTGAGCTCGACGGGATCGCGGAGCGGCTGCGGCCGGGGCGGGACGGGGTGCGGCCCGTTGTCGCCATCGACGACGCCGAGCATCTTGACGCCGACTCGGTGGCCGAGCTGCGGTGGTTGCAGGAGCGGGGGGTTCGGGTCGCTGTGTCGTACCGGTATCCGTCCGCGATCGCGGCCCGGCCGTTGGGGGCGCTGGATGCCGGGCTCGTCCTGCGGCTCGGGCCGCTCTCGGCGGGTGAGCTTCCGGGTGAACTGCTCGAGGCCAGTGGCGGGGTTCCGGCCTTGGTGACCGCCGCGCGGGAGCTCTCGCCCGAACTGGCGCAGGAGGTGGCCATGCATCTGGCTCGGCAGCGTACGCGGTGGATGCCGCCCGCGGCCTGGGAGATCCTTCGGCTGACGGGTGCGCTCGGGTCGTTGCGGGTCGAGCAGGTCGCCGCGGCCGGGGGGCTGGAGCTCGATGACGTGCTCGGGGCCGTCGACCAGTTGGTGCATGCGCATCTGCTGGTCGAGGGGCCGGGCGGGCATGTCCGGCATCGCAGTGAGCTGGTGCGGGCGGCGGTCGCGGCTCAGGTCTCGGCGGCGCGCGGACAGCACCTGCGGGCTCGCCTCGCCTAGACCGGCTACGAGCGGGCTGTGCGTTTGCCCCAGGGGTTTTCGTCGCGCCAAGTTCGGGGCCGGGCGGGCATGTCCGGCATCGCAGTGAACTGGTGCGGGCGGCGGTCGCGGCCCAGGTCTCGGCGGCGCGCGGACAGCACCTGCGGGCTCGCCTCGCCTAGACCGGCTACGAGCGGGCTGTGCGTTTGCCCCAAGGGTTTTCGTCGCGCCAGGTTCGGGTGTGGATCAAGGCGACCACAAGTAGGCCGGCCGCGGCTGAGAGCCAGGCGGGGGCCGGGTGGGCCTGGACGTTGGCGAATGACCAGGCCGTGCCGGCGATGATGAAGGCCAGTAGGCCAACCAGGACGTTCACGTACGGGCGGTCAGGGAACGGGGACGGGTTGCGGCCCTCGCCGAGGCTGCCCTGCACGTAGTACGGCAGGCCGTTGCCGGCGAAGAAGCCCGCCACCAGGGCCAGGAGGACGGTGATGAACAAGGCGGACCTCCGGAACGTACAATCGGACTCGTGACTCCGATTGAACGATACGGAGTGGAAACTCCGGAAGTCAACAAGCCGTTGCGGGCTGATGCCCGGCGGAATCGGGCCCGGGTGCTCGCAGCGGCCGAGGCGGTGTTCGCGGCTGAGGGGGTTGGGGCGTCGACCGAGGCGGTGGCCAAGCGGGCGGGAGTCGGCATCGGGACCGTCTTCCGGCATTTTCCGACCAAGGAGGCGCTGCTCGAGGCCGTGCTCGTCGAGCGGATGCGGGCGCTGGTCGAGCACGCGCGGAGCGCCTCGCAGGACGGGGATGCGGGGGTGGCGCTGTTCGGGTTCCTCGAGCATGTGATCGAGCAGAGTGCCACGAAGAACGCGTTCGCCGATGCGCTGTCGGGGGCCGGCGTGGATGTCACGCAGGTGGTGGGGGACGTGCGCGGGGAGTTGCTGGCGGCCATCGACGTGCTCGCCTCGCGGGCTCAGGCGGCCGGGGCCCTGCGGCGTGACGTCGGGGCGGCTGAGGTGATCGCCGTGCTGGTCGGGGCCTCGCATGCGGCCATGTGGGCGCCGGATGCCAAGACCCGGTCGACCGCCGTCGGGGTCATCCTCGACGGGCTGCGGCCGGGCGGGCCGCGAAAGGACGGACTCCGGTAAGACCGGGCGGCGGCAACACGGGGCCGCGGAAAATGGGGTGACCGGGGCGCGGTCAGGGCGCACAATCGGGGTCGATATGGAACATGCACAGTTAGTCAAGATCAGTAAGCGGATGTCGAAAGCACTCCGCCATGAGCCTGCGCGGGTCGGGCTTGTGCTCGACTCGGGTGGATGGGTGCCGGTCGCTGAGTTTCTCGCCGCGATGCGGATCGATCGGGCCACGCTCGACGAGGTCGTCGCCGGGAACGACAAGCAGCGGTTCGCGGTCGCGGTGGGCGTGGACGGGGTCGAGCGCATCCGGGCCAACCAGGGGCACTCGGTGCCGGTTGAGCTGGGGCTCGCCGAGGCCGCACCGCCAGAGCTCCTGTTTCACGGTACCGCCGCCGCGTCCTTGTCTTCGATCCGAGCCACGGGCATCAACCGGGGCGGGCGCCACCACGTGCACCTGTCCCCCGACACCGGGACCGCCCGGCGTGTCGGCGCTCGACGCGGAGGCGCGACCGTGATCCTCACCGTGCTCGCGGGTGAGATGGCCCGCGGTGGGCACACATTCTACCGGTCGGACAACGGGGTGTGGCTCACCGACGAGGTGCCCCCCGAGTTCATCAAGAACGGTTGAGCAGGCGCTGCAGCAGCTCGGCCAGGGGCATCGACTCGCCGTCGCGCGCGCCCTCGCCCACGATGAGCCGGGGCGGGGCCGGGCTCGGGTCGGCCCCCGTGATCAGGGCTTTCGCCGATGAGGGGACGAGCAGCGAGTAGTACTCGCCCTCGTCGGAGATCGCGATCGTGCGGGCCGGGTTCAGGTACCATCCACGCAGCGGGGTCCGGTATGACCGCCCGCTGTAGGAGCGCGCCCGCAGCGACTCCGGCGCGAGACCGGCCTCGTGCGCGGCCTTGATGAAGTCGGCGATCAGCTCCTGCGCCTGGGCGGCCTCGGCCTCGCGGCGCCGGTTGAGCTCGGCCCCGTGATGGGCCACCGCCCGAGCCCTCTGGTCGTGCCAGTCGTCGCTCACGTTCGAAACTGTAACCGGTCACAGATCACACTCAGCGACCGCGCCACGGGGTACCTCCGAGGCGTTTGGGATGCTAGTAGCGCCGCCTGCATTGCCCGAGTGAGGAGCACCCCGTGACCGCCAGCTTCGATGATGGGGACGTGACCGGCTTCGGCGAGCTCGGGTTGCGCGACGAACTCCTGAAAGCCCTGGCCGGCCTGGGGTATGAGGAGCCGACGCCGATCCAGCGCGAGGCCATCCCACCCATGCTCGAGGGCCGGGATCTGCTCGGCCAGGCAGCAACCGGTACCGGAAAAACCGCTGCTTTCGCTTTGCCGCTCTTGCAACGACTCCCCGCACCAGGGGGTGAAAACCCGTCCGCGCTGGTGCTCGTCCCCACCAGAGAACTCGCGGTGCAGGTTTCCGAGGCGATTCATCGGTACGGTCGCGACCTGGGCGTCCGCGTCCTGCCGATCTACGGCGGGCAGCCCATCGGCCGCCAGCTGCGCTCGCTGGAGTTCGGCGTCGACGTCGTCGTCGCCACCCCCGGCCGGGCCCTCGACCACCTGGGCCGGGGCACGCTGCGCCTGCACGACCTGCACATCGTGGTCCTCGACGAGGCCGACGAGATGCTCGACATGGGCTTCGCCGAGGACATCGAGGCGATCCTGGCCGCGACCCCCGAGGACCGCCAGACCGTCCTGTTCTCCGCGACCATGCCGCCCCGCATCGACGGCCTGGCCAGCAGCCACCTCAACGACCCGGTCCGCATCCAGATCGGCCGCACGCCCACCCCCGCCGGTGAGGCGCCCCTGGTCCGTCAGATGGCTTATGTGGTACCGCGCGCACACAAACCGGCCGCCCTCGGACGCGTCCTGGACGTCGAGGCGCCGGGCGCGGCGATCGTCTTCTGCCGCACCCGTGACGAGGTCGACCAGCTCACCGAGACGTTGAACGGCCGGGGGTACCGGGCCGAGGCCCTGCACGGCGGCATGGGTCAGGAACAGCGCGACCGGGTCATGGCCCGCCTGCGCAACGGCACCGCCGACCTGCTCGTCGCCACCGACGTCGCCGCCCGCGGCCTGGACGTCGAGCACCTCACCCACGTGGTGAACTACGACGTCCCCTCGGCCCCGGAGTCATACGTGCACCGCATCGGCCGCGTCGGCCGGGCCGGCCGCGAAGGTGTCGCCATCACCCTGGCCGAGCCTCGCGAACACCGCATGCTCAAGACCATCGAGCGCGTCACCAAGCAGCGCATCATCATCGAGAAGGTCCCGTCCGTCGCCGACCTGCGCGCCCGCCGCATGGAGCTCACCCGCGCGAAGCTCCACGAGATCCTGGTGGCCGAGGACGGCACGGAACGCTTCCGCGCCATTGTCGAGTCCCTCGGCGACGAGTTCGACCCGATGGAGATCGCCCTGGCCGCGGTCAAGTTCGCGCACGAGGCGACCGCCGTCGGCGAGAACGACGAGGAGGAGATCCCCGACGTCACCCTCCGCCAGCCCCGCGACCGCGACGACCGCCAGGGCCAGGGCGGCCCCAACCCGAACCGCCGCGTGGCCGTCCGCGACGCCGATGGCCGCGGCCGGGGCCGTGACACGGGCGGCGCCCGCCGCGCCCCCACCGGCGGCATGACCCGCCTGTTCGTCGGCGCGGGCCGCGCCGCCGGCATCCGCCCCCAGGACCTGGTCGGCGCCATCACGGGCGAGTCGTCACTGACCGGCCGCGACATCGGCGCCATCGAGATCGCCGACCGGTTCGCCCTGGTCGAGGTCCCGGACGGCGCCGTCGACGAGGTCATCGACACCCTGCGCCGCACCACCCTGAAAGGCCGCCGCCCAGTGGTCCGCCGCGAACGCCACCAGACCGCGTAGCACGGGATTACTGCGACCAGGCCGTCAACAGTTTGTCGAGCCGGACGGGCAGGTCACGGACGCGGACCCCGGTGGCGTGCCAGACCGCGTTGACGATCGCGGCGGGTGAGCCGACGATGCCGATCTCGCCGATGCCCTTGCTGCCCATCGGGTTGATCTGCTCGTCGCGCTCGTCGAGCCACGCGGCGTCGATCGACTCGACGTCGGCGTGGGCCGGGATGTGATACTCGGCGAGGTCGTGGTTGACCCAGGCGCCTATCGCCTCGTCCAGCACGCCCTCCTCGTGCAGGGCCATGCCCATCCCCATGATCATGCCGCCGAGGAACTGGCTGCGGGCCGTGCGCGGGTTGAGGATGCGGCCGGCGGCGTACATGCCGAACAGGCGGGAGACGCGGACCTCGCCGGTGACCGCGTCGACGCGGACCTCCGCGAAGTGGGCGCCGAACGCGTGCCGGCCCTCCTTCTCCTGCCGCTCGACCAGCTCGGTGGTGTCGAAGGTGGCCTCGTCGCCGCCCGTCTCCCGCAGCCGGCGGCAGGCGCCGGTCACCGCCCAGCCCCACGACGCGCTGCCCGACGAGCCGCCGGCGACCGAGGCCTTGGGCAGCGTGCTGTCGCCGATGCGGATGCGGACCCGCTCAACCGGCACGCCGAGCGCGTCGGCGGCGATCTGGGTGAGGATCGTCCGGGCGCCGGTGCCGAGGTCGGCCGCGCCGATCGCCACCTCGAAGCCGCCGTCGGCGCGGGCCCGGGCGCGGGCCGTCGACGGCTGCGCCATCGTCGGGTAGGTCGCGCCGGCCACACCGGTGCCGATCCACCAGTCGCCTTCGCGCCGCTGCCGGGGCCGGGGGTCGCGGCCGGCCCAGCCGAACCGCTCGGCGCCGGCGCGCAGGCACTCGACGTAGTGGCGGCTGGTGAACGGGGTGCCGCCCTCCGGCTCGGCGCCGGGCTCGTTGCGCACCCGCAGCTCGATGGGGTCGAGGCCGAGCGCCTCGGCCAGCTCGTCGAGGGCGCATTCCAGGGCCACCATGCCGGGGGCCTCGCCGGGGGCGCGCATCCAGCGCGGCGTCGGCATGTCCAGGCGGACCAGGCGGTGGCCGGTGCGGCGATTCGGGGCGGCGTACATGTGCCGGGTCACGACCGCGGTCTGCTCCGCGAACTCGAAGAGCCGGCTGGTGTGCCCGATCGCCTGGTGGTCGATGGCGGTGAGCGTGCCGTCGCGTTCGGCGCCGAGCCGGACCCGCTGGATGGTCGGCGTGCGGTGGCCGACGACGCTGAACATCGCCTGGCGCGGCAGGGCCAGCTTGACCGGGCGGCCGACGACCCGGGCCGCGAGCGCCGCGAGGACCGCGTTCGGGCGGGCCGTGCCCTTCGAGCCGAACCCGCCGCCGACGTGCTCGGTCACCACGTGGACCTGGGCCGGCTCCAGGCCGAACACGGCCGCGACCGTCTCGGCGACGCCGGACGGGTGCTGGTTGGAGTCGTAGAGCACGAGGTCGTCGCCGTTCCACCGGGCGATCGTGGCGTGCGGCTCCATCGGGTTGTTGTGCAGGGCCGGCGTGGAGTAGGTGACGTCGACCGTGACCGGCGCGGCGGCGAGGGCCCGCTCGACGTCCCCGGCCGCCGACTCGGCCGGGAAGCCGGGGTTCACCGTCTCCGGCGTGTAAAGCCCGGGGTGGTCGGCCCGCAGCCGCGCGTCGTGGTCCTCGGGGGTGATGTCGAGCCGCAGGACCTGGGCCGCGCGCCGGGCCGCTTCGAGGGTGTCGGCGACGACCAGCGCGACCGGCTGGCCGCGGTAGCTGATCCGGTCCGACTGCAGGACGGCCAGCTCGGGGTCGTCGGCCGGCTCCAGCCGCGGGGCGTTGCCGTGCCACAGGACGGCGAGCGCGTCGGCGGTCGGGTCGGCCAGGACGGCGTTGAGGCGGCCGCGCGGCACCGGGGACTGCACGACCCAGGCGTACGCGATGCCGTCCTGCCGATACTCGGCGGCGTAGCGGGCGGCGCCGGTGACCTTCTCCGGGCCCTCCAGGCGCGCGAGCGGCGTGCCGACCGCGCCGGGCAGTGTCGTGGTCATCGGTGTCCCCCCACCGGCTCGGCCGGACCGGACAGCCGCGTGAGCACCGCCGCGGTCAGGTTGCGCACCAGGCTGATCTTGTAGGCGTTGTCGCGCAGCGGCCGGGCCGCGCGCAGTTCGGCGTCGGCGGCGGCCAGGAACGACTCCGGGGTCGCCGGGCGGCCGCGCAGCGCCTCCTCGGCGGTGAACGCCCGCCACGGCCGGTGCGCCACCGCGCCGAACGCCAGCCGGACGTCGCGCACCACACCGTCGGCCACGTCGAGCGCGGCGGCGACCGACCCGGCCGCGAACGCGTAGGAGGCTCGGTCCCGGGCCTTGCGATAGGCCGACCGGGCCCCGAACGGCAGTGCCGGCACGTCGACCGCGGTGATGAGTTCGCCGTGCTCGAGCACGGTGTCCCGCTCGGGCTGGTCCCCGGGGAGCCGGTGGAGCTCGGTGACCGGGATCGTGCGTTCGCCGGTGGCCCCGTCGACACGCACGACCGCGTCCAGCGCCGCGAGGGCCACCGCCATGTCCGACGGATGGGTGGCGATGCACGCCTCGGAGCCGCCGAGGATGGCGAGGTTGCGGTGGTCGCCGGCGCGGGCCGGGCACCCGGAGCCGGGCTCGTGCTTGTTGCACGGCATGGTCGGGTCCATGAAGTATCGGCAGCGGGTCCGCTGCAGCAGGTTGCCGCCCGTCGTGGCCATGTTGCGCAGCTGGCCGGAGGCCCCCGCCAGCAGCGCCTGGCTGAGCACCGGGTAGCGGTCGCGGACGCGCGGGTCGGCGGCCAGGTCGCTGTTGCGGACGGTGGCGCCGATGCGCAGGCCGCCGTCCGGCCCCTCGGCGACGTCGCCCAGCGGCAGCCGGGAGACGTCCACGAGCACGTCCGGGGTGGCCACGCCCAGTTTCATGAGGTCCACCAGGTTGGTGCCGCCGGCCAGGAACACCGCGTTGGGCTCGAGGCCGTCGGCGGTGGCGGCCGCGGCCCGGTAGTCGAACGTCTTCACCGCCCGGCCGCCTCGCGGATCGCCGGGACGATGTTCGGGTAGGCGCCGCAGCGGCAGAGGTTGCCGCTCATGCGCTCGCGGATCTCGGCGTCGCTCAGCAGGTCCTCGCCGTCGCCGGTGGTGACGGCGCTGGGCCAGCCGCGGCCGGCCTCGTCGAGCACGCCCACCGCCGAGCAGATCTGCCCCGGGGTGCAGTACCCGCACTGCAACCCGTCGTGCTCGAGGAAGGCGCGCTGCACCGGGTGCGGCTCGGCGGCGGTGCCGAGGCCCTCGATCGTGGTCACCTCGGCGCCCGCCTGCGCGATCAGCAGCACCAGGCAGCTGTTGACGCGCCGCCCGTCGAGCAGGACGGTGCAGGCCCCGCACTGGCCGTGGTCGCAGCCCTTCTTGGCCCCGGTCAGGTCGAGGTGCTCACGCAGTGCGTCCAGCAGGGTGGTCCGGGGATCGAGGGTGAGTTCGTGCTCGACGCCATTGACGGTCAGCCGCATGGGCGGACCATACCCTCACCCGATCACCAGTAACGTTCAGAGCTCCAGCGGGAGCCGTTCGCCGCCGGTCAGGGTGAGGGTCAGCACGGCGGTCGCCGGTGGGGCCGCGAACGTCATGGTTTCGTCGGTGGTCGCGCCCGGGTGCAGGTCGACGGCGGCCGGCTGGTCCCCGGCCGCGCGGGCCAGGGGCTGGTCGTCCGCGAGGACGTCGAAGCCCGTGAGGTGTTCGACGGTGCGGCCCGTGTTGGTGAAGCGCACGGTGACTTCGAGGCGTTCGGAGCCGAGGAGGTCGACGCTGGTGACCACGGCCGGGACCACCGCGGCCGGGACGGTGGGCCGGTGCGGTGTGGTGCTGCCCGCCTCGGCTGACGCGGGGGCCACGAGGCCGAACAGGCCGCCGAGCGCGAGGCCGGCCGCGGCCGCCGTCGACACCGTTCGGATCGCGTCGCGTGCCAGCCCCATCGACCTGTCCCCCGTTCGCCTGAGCGGTCACCCGGCCGTTCGGCCCAGTGATCGTTTCGGGACCTAGCGTCGCACGGCGGGCTGAGGTTCGGGTGTGGTGCGGCTGAGTTGCCGGTTCAGGACGTCAGGCGGCCGGAGGGTTTCTTGTCCTCGGACGTCGGGCCCCAGGACTCCAGGACCACCTCGGCGCCCAACTCGGACTCCACGGTCGCGACCCAGTCGGTGACGGTGGCGTACTGCGGCTCGACCGTCTCCAGCGCCCTCGTCATCGCCGACTGGCGTTGCAGGTCGCCCGGGGCGCCGGCCCGCAGGGGGTTGCTGCGGTAGGAGTGGCAGATGCGGTCCACGGGGAGATCCAGGTGGGTCAGGACCAGGCCGTCCACGCCGCCGGCGGCCTCCAGGGCGTAGCGGTGCAGCGGGGCGTCGAACGTGCCGACCCGGAACGGGCCCTGCCAGGGGTTCGACGGGTTGTTCGGGTCGGTGATGCCCAGCGACGGGTCCTCGGTCGGGAGGGGGCCGGCGCCGTGGCGGGTCGTCACGGTGCGGAGCACCCCCAGCCGCGTGACCGATGTGTCGAGAAAAATCCCCTCATCCAGCAGTGAGAGCGCATTGGAGAAGGTCGCAGTGCTCCACGTCGTGTACGGGTGGAAGCCATGCCACTCGTCAAGCAGTACCCCCTGAGCGCCTTCAAAAATGCACGCCCCACCAGCCGGCAAGCGCTCCACGAGCCGGACAGTCGACGCAAACCCGATAAATGCCGATATGCAGGCTTCCACCGACGGGCCACCGACGCCCAAGCGTGCTCGAGTCTGCGCGAGCTTGCGACGCAACACCGGCACATTGACACAATCGCCCGCGCGGAGTGCGTCGTCCGGGTATGCCAGCGCGTACTCCATCGTCGCGCCCACGCCCATCCCGCACGAGCCGTGCCGATCGGCACCCCGGGCCAGCTCGGCCGAGCGGTTCGCCAGCCGGTGGTACGGCGTGGCGATCAGCGCCGAAGCGTCGACCGTGAGCCGGTCCCAGATGTCGGCCGCGCCCAGCGAGATCAGGTGTTCGGCCTCGGTGACCAGGGCGAGCGGGTCGACGACCATGAACCGGGACAGGTGGGTGCGCACGCCGGGGCGCAGAGAGCCGGAGCCGAACTGCGCGAATGTGTGCTTGCGCCCGTCGGCGAGCACGACCGTGTGCGCCGCCTGCGCGCCCCCGTTGAACCGCACGACAGTCTCGATGTCGCGGGTCGCGCACAGGTAGTCCACGGTCGTGCCCTTGCCGCAGTCGCCGAACCCGAGGTCCACGACGATGTAGTGCACTTACAGCCTTTCCACGCTGACCGGGGCGGAGAGGTCGGCCGGGACCGCGCCGTGTGCGACCGGGGCGCGGCCGCCGCCGATGCGGGCGAGGGCCTTGCCGACGGTGCCGGCCGCGGCCGAGCCGACCTCGCCCAGGTCGGCCAGGCCCTCGTCGAGGTCGATGCTGTCCTCGCCGAGGCCGACGGTCAGCGCGATCGTCTCGCAGACCGCGTCCAGGTCGTCCAGCGCGATGACGTTCTGGCCGAGCAGGTCGCGCCAGAAGTCGAGGATCGCGGTGTTGCCCGCATACGAGGAGCCGGCCGGGAGGATGTAGTAGGTGTCGTACTTGGTGCGGACCTCGTCGACGATGGCGCGCAGCTTGATCGGCTCGGTGAGCTCGTCGCCGATGACGTCGCGGACCTCGGAGACCTTGACCCGGGAGTACGCCTGCTCGTCGCCGATGATGAAGAGGTACCCCCGCTTGCCGCGCTTCTCGTGGCAGTCGATGGCGGTGTGGCGGGCCATGAAGTACATCGCGAGCTCGTAGGACTCGGTCATCTGCCCGCCACCGCCGCCCTCCAGGACGAAGCGGCCGAGGTCCTCGTCGAGGCGGTTGTCCGACTCGAACTGGCCGACCTGCAGCGGGACGCGGTCGCAGGTGGCGTCGCCGATCGCGCCGAAGAGGATCTGCGGGTCGGTGACGTAACCCTTGCGCAGCAGCAGGCCGAGCAGCTGCGGGAGCTTCTGCTGCAGGACCCGCGGGACCGAGCCCATCGAGCCGGTGACGTCGAACAGCACGGCGATGGCGACGGAGTCGGGGTGCTCGTCGGAGTCGCGGCTCTCCCGGACGTCGACGCCTTTCGGGTTCAGGGCCGTGTGGACGGTACGGGCGCCGGAGTCGCTGTAGGCGAACGCGCTCTTGCCGGCGGCCCGGCGGTAGCGGTCGGCGGCGTCGTAGACGTCGGTCGACCAGGCTCCACTTCCCATGATGGAACTCCTTCACAGAACGAATGGACGGAATTTGCGCGGCCCGTAGAGGCGCAGGAGCAGCTCGTCGAGCTCGGCCAGCAGCTGCCAGGCGTCGTCGGGGCGCCGGCGCGGCGAGGCCAGCCGGCAGCCGTCGGCGAAGCGCCGCAGCGCCTTCGGCGCGCGATCACCCATCAGACCGGCCATGAGACCGGCCGACATATAGATGTCAGTGCAGGCTCCGGGGGTACTGCGAGCGAGTACTTCCGGCGGATAGGCGTCACGATGCGCAGGTACCAGTGCCGGAATGTGTTCGTGTGGATCGGACGCGCTGTAGCACCAGTCGACGAGCACCACGCCGTGCTCGTCGGGCTCGATGAGCACGTGCCGGGCGACGACCGCACCGTGCACGACGCCGGCCCGGTGCGCCAGGCCGAGGGCCACCAGGAGCCGCCGCCACATCCAGGCGGCGTCCCGCGGATCGAGGCCATGGGGACGTTTCGCGTGTACTTCCTCAAGGGAGTGCAGCCGCGCCGCCGACACCCCGATGACGTTCGCCCGCCGCGTCGGCCCCGTCTCCGACTTGTGCCGGAACGAGTCGACGAGCCGGGGCACGTACGGCAGGTATCGCGGGTCCCCCTGCTCCGCGATCTGCCGCAGCGCCACGGCCTCCCGGGCCAGAAGGTCGTTGCAGGACGGGTCGCGGGCCAGCTTCAGGTGCCCCTCCGGCACCTTGTACAGGTTGGCCAGGTCGCCGCGGTGTTCGAGGGTCGCCGTCGAGTAGCTGCCGCGGGCCGTGCGGATGACGCCCCGGTTGCGCCAGAGATCCGACAGCCGGGCGAACGCTTTCGTACCCTTCGGCCCGGCGGCGTCCGGGTGCACGAGCTTGGCCAGGTTCCGGTACCGCTGGTGCGGATCGCCCCCGCCGAACAGCTCCTCCGCGGAGGCCCTTTCCACGAGCGCGATCGCGTCGTCGACGTTCACCGCACCGTCTCCTCCCGGCTCGGCATCAGCAGTGCGGGGTGCAGCAGCTGCGCGTCGCCGGCGCGGTAGAGCTTGGCGCGGGGCCCCCCTCGAGCCCCGCCCCGCTCCGTGGTCGCGCCGGTACCCTCGACGAAGCCGGGCACCGACAGCACCTTGCGGTGGAAGTTGCCGGCGTGCAGCGGCTCCCCCCAGACCGTCTCGTAGACGGCCCGCAGGTCGGCGATGGTGAACTCCTCGTCGACAAACCTGGTCGCCAGCGGCGAGTATTCGAGCTTCGACCGGGCCCGTTCGAGCCCGTCCGCGAGGATCGTGGTGTGATCGAACGCGAGCGTCGCGGGCCGCTCGTCCATCGCCATCCAGGCCGCCTCCCGCGCGTCCGAGCCCGACACGGGGTCGGGCAGATGCGGGGCGAAGGCCAGGTAGGCCACCGAGAACACCCGCATCCGCGGGTCCCGGTCCGGCGCGCCGTAGGTGCCGAGCTGCTCCAGGTGCAGCCGCCGGTGCGCGGTCGCGACCCCGGTCTCCTCGGCCAGCTCCCGCGCGGCCGCCGTCGGCAGGTCCTCCCACTCCCCCACGAACCCGCCGGGCAGCGCCCACATGTCCTTCATGGGCGGACAGGCGCGCCGCACGAGCAGCACGTGCAGCCGCCCCTCGCGGATGGTGAAGGCGACGACGTCGACGGTCACCGCGACGGCCGGATACCGCGAGGGGTCGTAGTTGGCCAGGAAGTCGGCTTCGGAGTCAGCCACGGCGCCAGTCCTTCTCAGGTGGAGTCTTTCTCGACGTGAGTCTTACTCGAACTGAGAACAACATAAGCCAGCCGGCCCCCCAGCGCAACGACAAAAAGAAGGGGCCGCATACTTCACAAATCGGGCAAACGCCAACCCAAACGATCAAGTAGTATAGAAATTCATCTTTGCAAAGCGCGCGAATCGCGACCACCGAAAGACGACCACAACGGACCGCGCAGCGACAGACGAACCGCAACCAACAAACCGCACCCAAACTACGGTACGGACCACGCCAATCCGGTAGTTCCCATCGGCCGAGCTCACATTTGCGGTGCCCCTCCAACCGCAGACAAAGCAGCCGGGTGCGCTATCTGAAATAGTGACAATAGCAGACAGAAACAGAGTGCGGGATAATGAATACATGCGGGGGCAGATAGGCCTTTTCAGCGGCAGCGAAACGGCAAAAATGCGCGATCGAACCGGATCGCGCAAATACAGCCCGATAGGCGAAGAGTTCCGCCGCGAGCACAAAAGGCAGCGCGACTGGGGCCTCCAACAACGGTACGCGGCCAAACTCCGCCGAATCTACGGCGACAACGTGCCGGTCACCGACAAGGACTGGCGGCAGGCCTGGGCGGCCCGGCAGGCCCAGCTCGCCGAACCGCCGACCCCGCCCGAGCCCCCAGCACAGCCCGAAGAGCCGGAGCGGCCCGAGCCCCCAGCACAGCCCGAAGAGCCGGAGCGGCCCGAGCCCCCAGCGCGGCCCGAAGAGCCGGAGCGGCCCGAAGAGCCGGAGCGGCCCGAAGAGCCGGAGCGGCCCGAAGAGCCGGAGCGGCCCGAAGAGCCGGAGCGGCCCGAAGAGCCGGCGCCGGTCGAGAAGTCTGAGAGTCGCCGGGGTTGTATCGCCCGCTTGGAGGGGCACCGCATATGTGAGCTCGGCCGATGGGTACTACCGAGTGGCGTGGTCCGGACCGTAGGTTGGTTGCGGTTTGTTGGTCGCGGTTCGAGGTCGGTGCGCGGTCCGCCGTGGTCGTCTTTCGGTGGTTGCGATTCGTTGGCCTTCGGCTTGAGAGAGTGTGCGATTTTTTGGAAGGGTGCCGGAAAGAGCTTTCTACCTCGGGAAAGAGGCGTGCACCACTCGGTCTGGGCGGAGTAGGAAAGTTTGGTTGCGCATCCAGGTTCGCAACGCGCCGGACGGGTCCAGCTCTTCGGTGACCTTGACCAGGGTTGCTTCGCCGAAGCCGGCTGGCTCGCCGCCCAGGTACAGGACCGACCAGCCGTCGCCCAAGGCCTCGTCCAGGCCCCTCACGGGAGCTACCGTGCCGGCCCGGCGGCCGGCGCCCAGGCCTCGTAGCGGAGGGGACGTGGAGCGCAGGGCCAAGGTTTTCATGCCGGGTAGGCGCCAGATCGAGCCGCGCACCTGGCCGCCCGTCATTGCCCAGCCGGCCACGATCGCGAGGCGGATCTGGGCGCGGACGTGCGGTTTGCGTTCGCGTTCGTATGTGTCCAGGAGGGTGGGATTGCCGTCCGGTGTGTGCAGGTCGTCTGCCAGTTTCCAGGCCAGGTTGTACGCGTCGCGCAGGCCCGCGCCCAAGCCTTGACCGATGAAGGGCGGGGTCTGGTGGGCGGCGTCGCCCAGGAGGAAGACTCGGCCGGCGCGCCAGGTCGAGGCCACGTTGGCGCGGAAGGTGTACTCCGCGCGGCGCACGATGGTGACCGGGGTGTCGCCGAGCCACGGGGCCAGCAGCGGCTCCAGCGGCAGTTCGGTTGCGACCTCGCCGGGCAGGAGCCGGAACTCCCAGCGGTATCGGCGCGGGCCGAGCTGCATGAACGTCGCGGCCCGGCGGCGGTTGCACACCTGGTGCACGCCGCCCCACGCGTCCAGGTCGGATTCGCACACGCCGTCGACGACCAGCCACCGCTCGGCGAAGCGCAGGTCGACCAGGGTCGCCCCGATCAGGCCGCGGACGGTGCTGTTGGCGCCGTCGCAGCCGAGCACGGCCGAAGCGCGTACCTCATGTTCCTCGCCGTCGCGGCGGTAGCGGACCGACGACGACGTCACCTGGAACACCGTCGCGCCGCCGACGAAGTCCACCGCCGGCAGGGACAGCAGCCGGTCGCGCAGCAGCCGTTCCAGGTCGGGCTGGTCGAACATGTTCGCCTGCGGGTAGCCGTGCCGGGAACCGCCGGGGTCGCGGGCGAACGTGGCCATCACCCGGTGCTTCGCGTCCAGCAGGCGCAGGCCCAGGCCGGGGCGGCTGACCTTCAGGAACTCCTCGGCCACGCCGGCCGCCTCCAGGATGCGCACGACCTCGTCGTCGACGTGGACGGCGCGCGGCAGCGGGTACATCTGCGGGAACCGCTCCAGGACGACACAGGGGACGCCGCGCTGGGCGAGCAGGATGGCGGCCGTCACCCCCACCGGGCCCGCCCCGACAATCACCACCGGATCCACCCGCCCAGGTTGCAACCTCGAAGCACTCCACGGCAACCGCCGGCGGTCGATGAGCAACGACGTGCCAGCCTGGGTCCGCGACCGCAGCATCGCCACGAAGATCGTGGGGATCGCGCTGCTGGTCGCCTCCATCTTCGCCGGCATCGCCGTGTATGGCCTGGTCAACCTGCGCGAGGTGGCGGCCCGGCAGGACGTGCAGTATCGCCGTGACGTGGTGGCGATGACGCACATGGTCGCCGTGCGCTCGGCCGTCGGGCTGCAGATGGAGGCGGTGCAGTCGCACCTGCTGTCCCAGCCGGGGTTCTACCGGGACCGGTACGAGGCCGAGATCGCCGACACCGACCGGCAGATCGACGGGCACTTCGCCGCGCTGGCCACGATCGGGCTCACCAAGGCCGAACTGCGCGAGCTCGGGCTGCTGGAGAAGGTCATCGGGCAGTACCGCACGGCCCGCGACACCGGCCTCGCCGCCAGCCGCCGCGGCGACCGGGACAACGCCGTCTCGATCGTGCTCGTGCGCTCCGAGGCGGTCGCGCACGCGGTCAAGACCCGGGCCGACGAGTTCCTGCAGCAGCTCGTCGACGCGGTCGCCACCGGCAACCGGCAGATCCGCGAGCGGACCGCCCAGACCAGCCGCAACGTGACGATCCTGCTCGTCGTCGGCGGGATCGTGGCCGCCGGGGTCGCGACCCTGGCCGCGCGGCAGCTCAGCCGGCCCCTGCGGCGGGCCGTGGCGGTGCTGACGGCGGTGGCGGCCGGCGACTTCCACCAGGAGCTGGAGCAGCATTCCCGGGACGAGGTGGGGCAGATGAGCCGCTCCCTCAACAACACGGTCGGGGTGCTGCGGGACGCGTTCGACCAGCTCAACCACCGCGCGTACCACGACGGGCTGACCGGGCTGCCCAACCGCGCCCGGCTGCACGAGCGGGCCGCGCAGGCCCTGCACGCGGCCGCGCAGGGGGCGCCGGTGGCCCTGCTGCTGATCGACCTCGACGGGTTCAAGCAGGTCAACGACGAGTACGGGCACGCGGCCGGTGACCACCTGCTGGTCGCGGTGGCGGACCGGCTGCGGGACCTGGTGCGCGGCGCCGACACCCCGGCCCGGCTCGGCGGCGACGAGTTCGCGGTGCTGCTCGCCGGGGCCGACGACCCCCTGGCGGTGGCCGAGCGGGTGCTCGCCGCCATCCAGCAGCCGGTGACGTTCGGGTCCGTGCGGCTGGCGCCGCGGGCCAGCATCGGCGTCACCGGGTGGCGCGGGCACGCCGATGTCGACGCGTTCTTCCAGGACGCCGACCAGGCGATGTACGCGGCGAAGGCGGCCGGGAAAGGCCGGGTCGTTGTCGCCGACCCCGCACCCGGACCGGTGCTCGCAGCCTAAGATCAACTGTGTCATGAAGCTTCGGATCGCCGCGACCCTCGCCCTCACGCTGGCCCTGACCGGGTGCGGCGGGGCCGGCACGCCGGCGGATCGGGCCTCGGACGCGTGCTCGCAGTACACCCGCTATGGCCGGCACGACAACACCACCGTCACGATCACCGGGCCGATCCGTAACGCCGAAGCGGACAAGCTTCTGCGCTCCTGGGGCGAGTTCGAGGACTGCACCGGCATCACCGTCGACTACAGCGGGATCGCCGCGTTCGAGCAGGACCTCAAGGACCGCGCCGACACCGGGCACCCGCCGGACCTCGCGCTCTTCCCGCAGCCCGGCCTGATCGCCGACATGGCACACGGGCACGGCCTGCGGCCCGTCTCCGCGGACGTGCGGGCGAACGTGCAGCGGTGGTACTCGGCCGCGTGGCAGACGTACGGCACCGTCGACGGCGAGCTCTACGCGGCGCCGCTGAACGCGAACATCAAATCTCTCGTCTGGTACTCCCCGTCGTTCTTCGCGAAGCACGGCTACCAGACCCCGGCCACCTGGGACGAGATGCTGCGGCTCACCGAGCGGATCGCGGCCGACGGGGTGAAGCCCTGGTGCGCCGGCGCCGAGTCGGGCGCGGCGAGCGGCTTCCCGATCACCGACTGGCTCGAGGACGTCCTGCTGCGCACCGCCGGTCCGGACGTCTACGACGCGTGGGTCGCGCACAAGATCCCGTTCAACGACGCCCGGATCGTCGACGCGCTCGACAAGGTCGGTGCGATCCTGCGCGACCCGCGGTACGTCAACGGCGGCTACGGCGGCGTGCAGTCGATCGCCACGGTGGCGATGTCGGAGGGCGGCCTGCCGATCCTGCAGCAGACGTGCGCCATGCACCGCCAGGCGTCGTTCTACGCCAACGAGTGGCCGGACGGGACCAGGATCGGCCCCGACGGCGACGTGTACGCGTTCTACCTGCCGCCGATGGACCCGGACCGGGCCCGGGTGGTCCTCGGGGCGGGCGAGTTCGTCGGTGCCTTCGCCACCCGCCCCGAGGTGCAGGCCGTCGCGGCCTACCTGTCCACGCCGCAGTGGGCCGACCGCCGCGCCCGGCTCGGCGGTGCGGTCAGCGCCAACCAGGCCATCGACCGGACCGCACTGCGCTCACCGATCGAGCGGCTGTCGGCCGAGCTGCTCACCGACCCGGACACGGTCTTCCGCTTCGACGCCTCCGACATGATGCCCGCGGCCGTCGGCACCGGCACGTTCTGGACCGGCATGATCGACTGGCTGAACGGCAAACCGACGAAGGACGTCCTGGACGCGATCGAACGCAGCTGGCCCGCCGGGCCCTAGGAGCACCACTGTCCATTCAGGATGAAGGACGAAGGTGCGGCATTGGTACTCGTCCAGCTCGACAGGAAGCCGAAGCTCACGGAGCCGCCGGCCGGGATCGGGGCCGTGTAACTGGCGTTGGTGACGGCGACGGCACCACCGGACTGCGTGTAGGTGCCGCCCCACATCTGGTTGATCGCCTGGCCGTTGACGAAGTTCCAGGTGAGCTTCCAGGCGCTGACCGGGACGGTGCCGGTGTTGGCCACCTTCACCTCGCCCTGGAAGCCGCCGGGCCACTGGCCGACGACCGTGTACGTCACCTTGCACGCCCCGAGCACCGGGTCGGACATGGTGACCGAGCGGGACGGGGACGGCGAGGCCGACGAGCGCGACGGCGACGGGGACACGGACGTCCGCGACGGCGACGGGGACGTCTGGCCGCCGTAGACCGACGCCTCCTTCGACGTGGCCCTGATGCCGTTGGCACCGTTGAAGATGCGCTCACCCCAGCTGGTCAGCTGGGCCGGGTTGAAGTTGGTGACCATGTCGAGGTATTCGACGCCGCCGCCGTTGCCGCTCCACGACCAGCCGAGGTAGCCGATCTTCAGCGACGTGGTCGTCGCCATGATGGTGTCCTCGTCGGGGTTGCCGTCGGAGTGGTTGAACCCGAACTCGCCGACGACGATCGGCAGCTTCGCGGTGACGAACCGGTTCAGGTAGTCGTTGATCTCGGCGGCCGTGTCGAAGACGCCGTACATGTGGATGGAGAACACGGTGTTCTTCTGCGGGTCGGCGGCGAAGACGGTGGCCGCGTTGTCGCGCATCGTGAACGTCCAGTCCTGGCCCCAGTTCGGGGCGTCGACCATGATGGTGTGCTCGAAGCCGTTGGCGCGCAGGCGCTTCACGGCGTTGGCGGTGTCGGTGGTCCAGTTGGCGACGGTGGCCGCGTTGTTGCCGTACGGCTCGTTGCCGATGTTGACGATGACGTACTTCTCCTGGCCCACGAGCGAGCTCTTGATGCTCAGCCAGTAGTCGACCGCCTTGTCCAGCGACACCGCCGCGCCGGCCTCGCCGTAGCCGGTGGTGTCGTGGGCCTCGAGCACGCAGATGAGCTTGTTGGCCTTGCACAGCGACACGACGTTGGCGACGTCGGCGGTGTCGTTCTTGGCCCACTGGTCGCCGGTGGCCAGCACGACCCGCACGGTGTTGGCGCCGAGGGCCTTGATGTTCGCGAACGAGCTGGTCTGCGACTGATACCAGGTGTGGGCGTGGCTGACCCCGCGCATCACGAACTCGTTGCCGTTGGCGTCGTACAGCCGCCCGTTGCTGACCGTGAACCCGGCCGCCGCCGACGCCGGCTGGACGGCCACCAGCACGGAGACGACGACGGCCAGCACCGCGGTGGCGGCCAGGGTGATCTGGCTTCTCAATCTCATACCGAGCCTCCCTTCTTGTTGCGCGACAACGTATTAACCGGTTCAGTAACCGGTCAACGAACCACCCTCGTACCACCCCGCCACCAGCGCGGAGTCCGTGAAATTTACGGGTAGTGCCAGCACCGACCCCGAAGGAACGACCCGAGAACCAGGGAGCTGACGCATGCCTCTCGACAACCCCGCCGACCTGTTCCTCTACGAGCTGTCGGGCATGTACGACGCCGAACGCCGGAGCAACCAGCTCGTCGGCGAGATCCTCGGCCGCACCGAGCAGAGCCCGCTCGCCCAGGTGCTGCGCGCCCAGCAGCAGCAGGGCCAGCAGAAGATCCAGAACCTGGAGACGTGCTTCGCGATGATGGAGACCGAGCCCGACGACGTGCCGAGCCTGGCCATCGACGGCATGCGCGCCGAGTTTCAGCAGTTCGCGGCCCAGGAGCCGGCGATGGAGGCGATGGAGATCTTCACCGTCGACGCCGAGAACCGCCTGGCCCACCTGGGCATCGCCGGCTACCAGGGCCTGATCGACAAGGCCCTGCTCATGGGCGAGGTGCAGTGCGCGCAGCTCCTGCGCACCAACCTGGTGCAGCAGCAGGAGAACGCGGGCACGTTCGAGCGGATCAGCCACGAGCTCGGCCAGCGGGTCGCCATGCACATCTGAGCCGGCTAGGCGACGGCCACCACGACGTGGGTCTCGGTCTCCTCGTCGGTGACCGTGCGCGGTCGCAGGCCGCCCGCGCGCAGCAGCGCGTGGGCGGTCGCCAGCTGCTCGGCGCCGGCCTCGGTGAGCAGCGCGCCGCCCGGGGCCAGCCAGCCCGCGGCCTCGGCGGCGACCCGGCGGAGCACGTCGAGGCCGTCGTCGCCGCCGTCCAGCGCCGCCCGGGCCTCGTGCACCCGGAACTCCTCGGGCAGGTAGGCGATCTCGGCGGTCGGCACGTAGGGCACGTTCGCGAGGAGCACGTCGACGCGGCCGCGCAGGTCCACCGGCACCGCCGAGAACAGGTCGCCCTGGAAGACCTCGGCGGTGAACTCCGCGGAAGGTGAACCGGTTAAGTTGCGGCGGGCGCAGGCGACGGCGGCGGGATCGATGTCGGAGGCGACAAGACGTACCCCCGAAAATCCTCGCACTACGACGAGGCCTAGGGCACCCGTGCCGCAGCAGAGGTCCAGCACCACACCGCCGTCGCGCAGCATCGTGCGGGCCGTCGACGTGAGCAGCTCCGTGCGGTGCCGGGGCACGAACACGGTGTCGGCGACCTCGACGCGTACCCCCGCGAAATCAGCGAAACCGAGGACGTGCTCGAGCGGGAACCCCTCGACGCGGCGCGCGACCATCGACTCCAGTGCCTCCGCCGAGGGCGCGGCGGCCAGCAGGCGCTCGGCCTCCTCCTCGGCGAACACGCACCCGGCCGCCCGCAGCCGGTGCACCAGTGCCGCGGCGCTCATGCCCGCACCCGCGGTCCATGGCCGCCTCATGCGTTGAGGTATGCGAGGACGGCGAGGACGCGGCGGTTGTCGTCCTCGGACGGTGGCAGGGCCAGCTTGGCGAAGATGTTGTTGATGTGCTTGCCGATCGCCTTCTCGGTGACGAAGAGCCGGCCGGCGATCGCCGTGTTGGAGCGGCCCTCGGCCATCAGCCCCAGGACCTCGCGCTCGCGGGGCGTGAGGGCGCGGGTCGGCGCGCCGGCGTTGCGGGCGAGGAGCTGGGAGACGACCTCCGGGTCCATCGCGGTGCCGCCACCGGCGACCCGGCGGACCGCGTCGACGAACTCGCCGACGGTGGAGACGCGGTCCTTCAGCAGGTATCCGACGCCGCCGTTGCGGTCGGAGAGCAGCTCCCGGGCGTAGAGCTGCTCGACGTGCTGCGACAGGACGAGCACGGGCAGGCCGGGGACCTCGGCCCGGGCCGAGATCGCCGCGCGCAGGCCCTCGTCGGTGAACGTCGGCGGGAGGCGCACGTCGACGACGGCCACGTCGGGGCGGTGGTGCAGCAGGGCGGTGCGCAGGTCCGTGCCGTTGTCGACGGCCTGGACGACCTGGAACCCGTAGGCGCCGAGGAGGCGGATCAGCCCGTCGCGGAGGAGGGCGTGGTCTTCGGCGATGACAACACGCACGGCAGCTCCATCGTCAGCACGGTCGGTCCTCCGGGCGGGCTGTCGACCCGCAGTGCGCCGTCGAACGCGGCCAGCCGCCGCTCGACCCCGGCCAGGCCGGAGCCGGTCCGCGGTGCGGCGCCGCCGACCCCGTCGTCGCCGACGGTGCAGTATATGGCGCCGCCCAGATAGGACAACGACAGCCAGGCCTCGGTGGCGCCGCTGTGCTTGACGACGTTGGCGAGGGCCTCGGCGACGGCGAAGTAGAGCGCCGACTCGACCGGCGCCGCGGGCCGCCCGGGCAGCTCACCCTCGACCGCGACCGGCAGCGGCAGGGTCAGCGCGAGCGCCGACAGGCCGCCGGTCAGGCCCCGCTCGGCCAGCACCGGCGGGTGGATGCCCCGCACCAGCTGGCGCAGCTCGGCCAGGGCCATCCCACTGGCCTCCCGCGCCTCGGCGATAAGCTGCTGGGCCGCGGCCGGGTCGCGCACGACCAGGTCCTCGGCCATCCCGAGGCTCATCCCGAGCGCCACGATCCGCGCCTGCGCCCCGTCGTGCAGGTCCCGCTCGATCCGCCGCAGCTCGGCCGCCTGCGCGTCGACGACCTGGGTCCGGGTCTCGGTGAGCCGGTCAACCCGCTGGGCCAGCACGGCCGAGCTGGTCGGGCCGAGGAGGCTGTGGTCGTACTTCGCGATCCCCCACAGCAGCCACGGCGCCCCGTAGAGCACGGCCGCCACGACCAGGGCGCCCTGGAACGGCACGGTGAGGTAGCTGACCGGGTTGAGCGGCCACGTGACCCCGTAGCCGCTGTCGCCCCCGGACGCCAGGTTGTCCACGACCGGGATCAGCAACACGCCCAGGGCGCCGTAGACGAACATGACGAGCGTCGCGAGCCCCGAGGCGAACCCGATCGGCGCCCCGCCCAGCAGCCACAGCAGGTCCCGCCAGGTCGCCGGGTCGCGCACCAGCCACAGCCAGCGCCGCGGCGAGCCGATCCACGCCCCGGCCGGCGGCGGCCGGTAGGGCCGCGGGATGTCGACCCCGCCCCACTCCCGGGCCATCCACCGCCGCAGGTCGGCGTAGCGCCGCACGAGCAGCTGCACGAGCGGCGCGAGCACCAGGCCGACCCCGAGCACGGTGAAGACGAACGAGAGCACGGTGAGGATGATGAGGACGATGTGGACGGGCACGCTGAGGACGCCGATGAGCACCACCCGGGCGGCACTGATCAGCCCCCGGCGCACGAACGGCCACAGCTTCATGACGCCATTCTGGTCCGGCTGAACGTCGAGCACAGTGGGGCTAGACCCCTAACTTCAGTGGGCGTAAAGCCCGCGGCTGTAGTTGTCCTCGGCGTAGTAGGCCTCGAGCTCCTCCACCGACTCCGCCGTGTCCTGGACGCTCTTGACGAGCTTCGCGTGCGTCGGCAGGACGTCCGGCGTCCACGTCTCGGGCTTCCACAGCTTCGAGCGCATGAACGCCTTCTGGCAGTGGAAGAAGATCGTGTCGATGTCGACCACCATGGCCAGGATCGGCTGGTGCCCCTCGACGACCAGGTCCTCGAACCACGGCGCATCGGTGAGCAGCCGGGCCCGGCCGTTGATGCGCAGCGTCTCGCGGCGGCCCGGCACCAGGAAGATCAGGCCGACGTGCGGGTTGGCCAGGATGTTGTGGAAGCCGTCGGCGCGCCGGTTGCCGGGGCGCTCGGGGACCGCGATCGTGCGGTCGTCGACGACGTGGACGAACCCCGGCGGGTCGCCCTTGGGTGAGACGTCGCAGTTGCCGTCCGCGTCGGCGGTGCCGACCAGGACGAACGGGGAGAGTGCCAGCCAGTCGCGGTCGGTCTGGCAGAGGCGGTCGCGTTCCTTGCTCACGGCCCGGGGCATCGGTGCGCCGAGCAGGTCCTCCAGCTCCGATACCGAAGTGATCTGCATGGACGCCAGGCTACGCCTGAGAACACTTTGAAACAGACCGGTTATTGTACGGTCGCTGCTGTGCGATTAGCGTCACAGGATGACCGGACAACGCTCCGACGCCTACCGCGACGACCGCGCACACGTCTTCCACTCCTGGTCCGCCCAGCGGGCACTCGACCCGGTCGTGATCGAGGGCGGCCTCGGTGCCACGTTCTGGGACGAGGCCGGGACCCGCTACCTCGACTTCTCCTCGCAGCTGGTCAACCTCAACCTCGGCCACCAGCACCCGCGGGTCGTCGCCGCCATCCAGGAGCAGGCCGCGAAGCTGTGCACGGTCGCGCCGACGTTCGGCAACGCCGCCCGCAGCGAAGCCGCCCGCCTGATCGCCGAGGCCGCACCGGGCGACCTGCGGCACGTGTTCTTCACCAACGGCGGCACCGAGGCCAACGAGCACGCGATCCGGATGGCCCGCGGCACCACCGGCCGGCACAAGATCCTCGCCGCCTACCGCTCCTACCACGGCGCGACCACCGGCTCGATCACGCTCACCGGCGACCCCCGCCGCTGGGCCAACGAGCCCGCGATGCCGGGTGTCGCGCGGTTCTTCGGGCCGTATCCGTACCGCTCCCCCTTCCACGCCGACACCCCGGAGCAGGAGACCGAGCGCGCCCTCGCCCACCTCGACGAGGTCTTCACCCTGGAGGGACCGCAGACGATCGCGGCCGTCATCCTGGAGCCGGTCGTCGGCACCAACGGCATCCTCGTCCCTCCGCCCGGCTACCTGGCCGGGGTCCGCGCCCTCTGCGACCGCCACGGCGCCCTGCTCATCGCCGACGAGGTCATGAGCGGCTTCGGCCGGTGCGGCGAGTGGTTCGCGGTCGACCACTGGGATGTCACCCCTGACCTGATCACCTTCGCGAAGGGCGTCAACTCCGGCTACGTCCCCCTCGGCGGCGTCATCCTCGGCGAGCGCGTCTACGAGACCTTCGCCGAGCGCCCGTTCCCCGGCGGCCTGACCTACTCCGGCCACCCCCTGGCCTGCGCGGCCGCCGTGGCCACCATCGAGGTGATGCGCGACGAGCGGATCCCCGAGCGCGTGCGCGACCTCGGCGAGCGCGTCGTGCGCCCCCGCCTGGAGAAGCTCCGCGACCGCCACCCGTGCGTCGGCGACGTGCGCGGCCTCGGCCTGTTCTGGGCGATCGAGCTGGTCCGCTCCAAGGAGACCCGCGAGATGCTGGTCCCCTACAACGCCTCCGGCCCCGCCGCCAAGCCCATGGCCGACGTCATCGCCGCGTGCAAGGCCCGCGGCGTCTGGCCCTTCACCCACTTCAACCGCGTCCACGTCGTCCCGCCCCTGATCATCTCCGAGGACGACCTGCTGCGCGGCATCGACGCCCTCGACGACGCCCTGGAGGCCGCCGACGCCTACTGCGGCTGACAGTCGTCGATGAGCAGCTCCTGCCGGTCCCGCCGGGTCAGGAAGGCCCGGGAGACATACTTGCCGTCCTTGAGCCGGACCCACCGCTTGTCGGGCCGGCCGGACAGCCCGGTGACCGCGTCGCCGTCCAGAAACTGGCACTCGACGGCGACGGGCGTGCCGAACGGCAACTTGGCCACCTCCTGGTCGGCGAGGCGCGGGCCGGTCCGCTTGCTCAGCGGGTCGGCCCACACCAGGACGGCCTCCGGGTCGCCGGTCCCGGCGCCGCCGAGCTTGCCGGCGAACAGCGAACAGACGACGTCACTGGAGCCGAGCCACATCCAGGTGAACTCACCCTGCCGTTTGTGGTCGAAGCAGAACGACACCCGCGGCGGGGGCTGCTCGTCCTGCTCGCCGTCGCCGAGGCCGGGGATCTGGCGCAGCAGGGTGCACACGGCCGTCTCGGTGACCGCGTCGAGATCGCCGCGCAGCACCGCGACGACGCCCGCCGACCACTTGGGGCTCTTGGCCTGATAGAGCCCGATCGCCAGGTGGTCGGTGGCGTAGCCACACTGCACGGCGTCCTTCGCGGTGACCAGGGTGCCGATGCGCTTGCGGGCCGCGGCCACGCCCCGGTGGAACTTCTCCCGCTGGGGCCGCACCGCGTCCGGCGAGCCCTCGCCGCCGGGCACCTTCGCATCGCGCTCGGGGACCAGGTCGTTCAGCTGGGCCAGCACGTCGGCGAACGACAGGCACGGGTTGATCGTGGCGTTGTAGTCGCCGCCCAGCTTCGGCAGCTTCCCGGTGGTCTCGGCGCTCGGCTGCCGGCACTTGGCCCCGCCCCCGCCGTTCCCGCCGCCCCCGCCGTTCGTCGCGGCCGGTGGCGGGTCGACCCCGTCTCCACCGGGGAGATCGTGATACCAGCCGTCGCCGAGCACCCGGTTCAGCACGGTGCCGAGCAGTGCGAGGACGACGAGCGACAACAGCACCTGACCCAGAGTCTTCACGCCTGCCGAGGATGAGGGCCGGACACCGCGCGTGCCACAAACGTGTCAGTGAGTGACACACAAAAGCCTTACCATCGCGGCATGGATGACGGCACCGTCACCGGGCGGGTCCTGCTCGTGCTCGCCACCGTGGCCCGGCAGGGGCCGATCACACTCGCGCGTCTGACGCAGGTGACCGGGGTGCCCAAGCCGACGGTCCGGCGGATCGCCAACGACCTGGCCCGGCGGGGGATGCTGGCCCGGACACCGGAGGGCTACACGGCCGGCACCGACCTGGAGCGGCTGGCGCTGCGGATCACCCGGGACGACGCGCTGCGCCGCACGTCGGGGCCGCTGCTGCTGGAGCTCAACCGGCGCACCGGGCAGTCAGCCTGGCTCAGCCTCATCGACGGCGACGACGTGCTCATGTTCGACGCCGTGCACGGGCCGCTGGCGCCGCCCAACGGCGCCTATCCGTGGCCGCACGCGCAGAAGCTGGAGGGGTATCTCGGCACCGCCACCGGACGGATCGTGCTCGCGCATCGGCCGGAGATCGCCGAACGGTTCGAGCGGTTGCCGATCCGGCGGGCCACGCCGCACGCCCTGTCGTCGCGGCGGCAGCTGGCGGTGGAGCTCCGCCGGGTGCGGGACACCGGGGTCGCCGCCGAGGACGAGCAGTTTCGCCTCGGCTGGAGCTGCCTGGCCGCGCCCGTCCGCGACGCCGCGGGCACGGTCGTGGGGGTGGTCGGGCTGACCGGGCACACCGGGGCCTACACGCCCGGCCGCCATGCGCCGACGATCCGGCTGGCGGCCGAGCGGCTCAGCGAGGTCCCATGACGACTACTTCGGCGTGGTCGGTGAGTCCAGCCAGGTGTTGATCAGGGCGGTGAAGTCCTTGCCGGTGTGCTGGTTGACGAACGCGATGAACGAGGCCCGGTCCTGGGTCGTGCCGCGGTTCTTCTGGGCCCAGTCGGTCGCGAGGGAGAAGAACGCGGTGTCGCCGATCTGCTGGTGGATCTGGTGCAGCATCAGGGCCGGGCACATGTAGACGTTGCTCTCGGCGAAGCTGTCGGCCTTGGGGTGGCCGGGCGGGCCGAGGTTCTTGCGCAGCCGCGCGTCGACACCGCGGGCCCAGTCCTCCCACTGCTTCGCCGTCACCTTGTCGCGCTCGTTGGTGTAGAGGTGCTGGGCGTAGGTGGCCCAGCCCTCGTTGAGCCACAGGTCGTTCCAGTTCGTCGGGGTGACCGCGTCGCCGAACCACTGGTGGGCATACTCGTGCAGCAGGTCGGCGTCGAAGCCGGTCTTGAAGTCGGCGTCGGAGCCGTAGTCGGGCAGGCCCATCGTGATCATCTGCTGGGTCTCCATGCCGGAGGCCGACGGCACCATGAGCACGCCCGCGCTGTCGAACGGGTAGGGGCCGAAGTGCGCCTCCAGCCACTGCAGGTACTGCGGCGACTTGCGCACATACGGCAGCGCCTTGTCGTCGGCGCCCGCGCGGTACCAGTAGGTCAGCGGAACCCCGTGCGGTCCGGCCGCCGTCTCCTGCTTGTACTGCCCGACGGCCAGGGTCGTCAGATAGCTGGCGACCGGCTGCGCCGAGGTGTACTTGAACGTGTTGCCGTCCTTGGTCTTCGGCGACCCACCGGCGATCGCGGACCAGCCGTCCGGCACGGTGACCGCGATGTCGTAGAGGGCCTTGTCCGACGGCTGGTCGTTCGCCGGATACCAGGTGCCGGCGCCGTAGGGCTCCTGCATCGTCCACAGGCCGCCGTCCTTGGTCACGGTCAGGCCGAGGGGTTCGACGTCGGATCGGTGCGATGGCATCGGTACCGTCGCCGGCGTCCCGTGATACTTGACGACGAGGGTGGCGAACGCGTCCTTGGCGAGGGTGCCGGGCACCGCGAGTTTCGTGTCGGCGACGGTACCGGTGACCGCTGAGCCGTTGAGGGTGACGCCGTCGAGCGTGTAGGCCTTCGAGAAGTCGAGCTTCACCTCGGTGAGGTCGGCCGCCGCCCGCAGCTGGAGGGTCGCGGTCCCGGTAAGCGTCTTCGTGTCCGGCTTCCAGTCCAGGTCGAGCCCGTAGTGCAGCACGTCGACCGCGGCGTTGCCGTAGCCGGGGTACATCGGGTCGGCGACCGGCGTCGACTTGCCCGCGGCCCACGCGCTGTAGTCCGGCCCGGCCGCGCTCGGGGACGCGCTCGGGGCCGCGCTGCCGGTGGTCTTCGGCTCGGGATCGCTGCCGGTGCACGCGGACGTGAGCAGGGCCGCGGAGAGGATCAGGGGTAGCCAGGGTCGACGCACGGCGCCGACCATACGGCATCGCCGGGTGACCGTCCGCCCCGTTTCCCGAGGGCCTGTCCGGAAATCGACACTCGTATCTCAGGGGGCGCCGGGCCGTCTACTCCCCCGTCATCACAACGGAGACAGAGGAGATCGAAGCATGTCCGCACGAACCAAGCTCGTCGCGCTGGCCGCCACCGTGACCGCCGCCATCGCCGTCCTGGGCGAGCCCGCATCGGCCGGGGTCATCTCCTCGACACTCGGCCCGGTGCAGCTCCAGAACGCCGACACCGGGGCGTGCCTGACCGGCGGCCCGATCCGGTACAACAACACCGCCGCGGTGTACATGGCGCCGTGCAACGGCAGTCGCTACCAGCGTTGGTACGTCCAGCCGACCGGCACGATCGAGAACGCCGCGACCTACATGTGCATCTCCAGCATCCCGGGCCAGTTCCCGATCCAGTCCACGCTGTGCATGATGGGCACGCGCGACTGGATTGCCGACCTCTCCGGCAACACCCTCGAGCTGACCAACCGCCGCAACAACGAGCGTCTGGACGCCGCCGACGAGTGGGTGTTCACGCGGCCGGTCGACGACAACTGGCTCCAGGCGTGGTACGTGAGCTGATACCTGGTTCGGGGCGGCCGTCCGCGATCGGACGGCCGCCCCGAAGCCTCAGGCGCCGCCGGCGGTCAGCGTGACCGGGGTCGGCGCGAACGACGAGCCGGTAATGTCGACGCCGGCGGCCTTGGCGGCGTCGAGGGCCTTCTGCATGTAGTCGTTGGTGTAGGCGAGACCCTCGGGCTTCTTCTTCAGTACCGTGTCGCCGGTCTGGTTCTTGGTCGTCTGGGAGATGTCGACCGTCCGGCTCCAGTCGGCCTCGTCGACCAGCCCGATGCCCTTCGCCGACGGCCAGATCAGCTTGTTGACCTCGTTCATCTGCCACAGCTGGTGGGTCTTGCCGAGCTTCGAGCCCTTGGCGACGACCAGGTCGCGGCACTCCTCGGCGTGGTCGCGGCAGTAGGCCCAGCCCTTGACGGTGGCGGTCAGGAACCTCACCGTCTGGTCCTGATACGCCTTGTCCTTGAGCTTCTCGGTGTTGGCCCACACCGCGTCCTGCAGCATGGACGAGCCGACGGTCTTCCAGTCGATGATCTGGAAGTCCTCGGGCTTGTACAGCTGGCCGGTGGCCGGGTTGGTGGCCTCGAGCAGCTGCGCGTACTCGTTGTAGGACATGGCCTGTGCGACGTCGATCTCCTTCTTCAGCAGCGCCTGCATGTCGAACTGCTGCTGGACGAGGGTGACGTCCTTGCCGGGGTTGAGGCCGGCCTTGGTCATGCCGGCGAAGAGCTCGTACTCGTTGCCGAAGCCCCAGTTGCCGACCTTCTTGCCCTTGAAGTCGGCCGGGGACTTGATGTTGGAGCTGGCGAACGCGACCTGGTAGGTGCCGGAGCGGGCGAAGATCTGCCCGACGTCGGTGATGCCGGCGCCCTGCTCACGGGAGGCGAGGGCCTTGGGCACCCACGCGACCGCGTAGTCGGCCTTGCCGGTGGCCAGGACGGTCTGCGGCACGATGTCGACGCCGCCTTCGAGGAGCTGGACGTCGAGGCCCTGCTCCTTGTAGAAGCCCTTGTCGACGGCGGCGATGTAGCCGGCGAACTGGGCCTGGTAGAACCACTGCAGCTGCAGCTTCACGGTGGTCACGCCGCCGCTGCCGGTGGTGGTCGGTGAGGTCGAATCAGCGGTGCCACAGCCCGAGAGGACCAGGCCGGCCGCCACGATGAACGCGAACTTCTTCTTCACAGGGGGAACTCCTCAGAGTCGAGACTTCCAAGGCATCGCAAGGCGTTCGAGCAGGAGCGTGGTCAGGTAGAAGACCAGGCCGAGGACGCAGGCGCCGAAGACGAACGCCCACGCCCGGGGATATGCGGTGAACGCGGCCGCGGACGTGATCCGCGCGCCGAGGCCGTCCTGGAGACCCCCGAAGTACTCCGCGACGACCGCGGCGATGACCGCGAGGGACGATGCCTGTCGCAGGCCGGTGAAGAGGTACGGCAGCGCGCCCGGCAGCCGCACGAGCCGGGCGAACGTCCAGGACCCCGCCGCGTAGCTGTCCATGAGCTCGCGGTGGGTCGGGTCGACCTCCCGCAGGCCGCGCAGCGTGTTGATGAAGACCGGGAAGAACACGATGATCCCGGCGACCAGCCGGCGGGGGACGCTGCTGGTGGACTCGAACATGTTGTTGAGGATCGGCGCGAGGGCGATGATCGGCAGCGCGTTGAGCACGGCCGCGAACGGCACGGAGATCTCGCTGAGCAGCCGGACGCGGCTGGTGGCGAGGGCGGCCAGGACCGCGACGACGGACCCGCCGATCAGGCCGACGAGGGCGTTGGCCCCGCTGGCCAGGGCCGCGTCGAGGACGTTGGTGCGCTGCTCGACGAGCTCGGCCCAGATCGCCGACGGCGCCGGCAGGATGAACGGCGCGATCCGCCCGGCCTTGACGATGACCTCCCACAGACCCAGGCCGAGCAGCCCGACCAGGAGCGGAGGGAAGACCTTCCTCATGACCGCAACGCCTTGCGCACGGCCGTGACGTGGTCGAAGTAGGCCGTCGACTGGCGAACCGCCTCGTTGCGCTCGCCGAGCTCGATGTCGATGGTGGTGGTGATGCGGCCGGGGCGGGCCGACATCACGACGACCTTGTCGGACAGGAACACCGCCTCGGAGATCGAGTGGGTGACGAAGACGGTGGAAGTGTGCATCTTCGAACAGATCTGGAGCAGCTCGGCCTGCAGGCGTTCCCGGGTCATCTCGTCGAGGGCGCCGAACGGTTCGTCCATCAACAGCAGATTCGGGTGTACGGCCAGCGCCCGTGCGATCGCCACGCGCTGCTGCATGCCACCGGAGAGCTGCGCCGGGTAGTGCCCGCCGAAGTCCCCGAGCCCGACCAGCGCGAGCATCTCCTCGGCCCGGGTCCGCCGCTGCTGGCGCGGGATCTTCCGCAGCTCCAGCGGCAGCTCGACGTTGCGCCGCACGGTCCGCCACTCGAAGAGCCCGGCCTGCTGGAACGCGATGCCGTACTCCTGGTCCCGCCGCGCCTGATCCGCCGGTTTCCCGGCCACCCGCACGTCGCCGAGGGTCGGCGCGATGAGGTCGGCGATGAGCCGCAGCAGCGTGGACTTGCCGCACCCGGACGGGCCGATGAGCGACACGAACTGCCCGCTCTCGACGGTCAGGTCTACATCGGACAGTGCCGTCACTTCGTCGGGACGACCTTCATTGAACACCTTGGTGACACCCGCGATCGACACCGCGGTCATATCACGTTCACCTCAACTCGACGGCGATGACGCATGAGAGGGATCTCGAGCAGGCTCACGAACCCGGCGACGCACAGACCGAGCAGCGCGGCGCCGAGCATGGCGGTGTAGACCTTGGCGGGGTCGGAGGTGGCCTCGCGGGAGTACTCGATGACGAGCCGGCCGATGCCGCCGCGCGTGCCGGTGGAGATCTCACCGACGACCGCGCCGACGACCGCCGCCGCCCCGGCCAGCCGCAGCGCCGGGAACAGGAACGGCAGCGCCGCGGGCAGCCGCAGCTTGACGAACGTGCGCCACCAGCCGGCGGCGTAGCTGCGCATCAGCTCGACCCCGGCCGCCGACGGTGACTGCAGGCCACGCAGGAGGCCCACGGCGACCGGGAAGAACGCGAGGTAGGCGGCGATCACGGACACCGTCATCCAGTCCTGCCACGGGTACGGCCCGAACGACAGCGCGCCGCTCCAGCCGGCGACCAGCGGCGCCAGGGCCACCAGGGGGACCGTCTGGGACAGGACCACGTACGGCAGGAGGCCGCGCTCGACGACCCGGAAGCGCTGCATGAGCGCGGCCAGGACGAAGCCGATGAGGACACCGGCGGCGAAGCCGACCGCGGTGACGCCGAGGGTGAACAGGCACGCGTCGAGCACGACCCGCCAGATGGGCCGCCCGCCGGTGAGCTCCGGTCGGGACAGTCGATCGAGCACGGAGTACAGGTGCGGCATGGAAAGATCGTCGGCGCGCGGGAGGATGCGCACACCGAAGAGGACGGTGCCCTCGTCGTCCCCGACCGCCTTGTAGCCCTCCCAGAGGAGGACGAAGACGGCCAGGCCGGCGAGGGCTCCGAGGATTCGTTTCATGTGACGACCGGGATGATGTGCTCGCCGTAGGCGGCGAGCGTGGACTCCTTCGCGTCGTGCTGCAGGTACAGGGCGAACTGGTCCACGCCGAGCTCCTTGAGCTCGGCCAGGCGCTTGAGATGGTGCTCGACCGGGCCGAGGATGCAGAACCGGTCGACGACCTCGTCGGGGACGAAGTCGGTGTGGGTGTTGCCGGCCCGGCCGTGCTCGGCGTAGTCGTAGCCCTTGCGGCCCTGGATGTAGTCGGTGAGCACGGTCGGCACGGCCCCGCCGGCGCCGTAGCGTTCGACGATGTCGGCGACGTGGTTGCCGACCATGCCGCCGAACCAGCGGGTCTGCTCCCGCTGGTGGGCCAGGTCGTCGCCGACGTACGCGGGCGCGGCGACGCAGAACTTGATCGCCGCCGGATCGCGCCCGGCCCGCTCCGCCGCTTTGCGCACCGCCGCGATCATCCACGCCGCGATGTCGGGATCGGCCAGCTGCAGGATGTATCCGTCGCCGACCTCACCGGTGAGCGCGAGCGCCTTCGGCCCATAGGCCGCGACCCACACCTCGAGCCGCGAATCCGGGGCCCAGGCGAACTGCAGATCCCGATCCCGCAGGTGTACTGCCCGTCCGTTGCCGAGCTCGCGGATGACCTGCACGCACTCCCGCAGCTCCGCGAGGGTGGTCGGCCGCGAGCCGAGGACCCGGACCGCGGAGTCGCCGCGGCCGATGCCGCAGACCGTGCGGTTGCCGTACATCTCGTTGAGGGTGGCGAACAGCGACGCGGTGACCGTCCAGTCCCGGGTCCCCGGGTTGGTCACCATCGGGCCGACGACGACCCGCTCGGTGTCGGCGAGGATCTTGCTGTAGATGACGAACGGCTCCTGCCACAGCACGTGCGAGTCGAACGTCCACACGTGGCTGAACCCGGCCGCCTCGGCCCGCTTCGCCAGCTCGACCACGCCCATGGCGGGCGGATCGCACTGCAGCACCACCCCTACGTCCATGCTGTCACCGCACCTTCGGGAATCCGAGGTCCACCTTGGAGGTCGCCGGGTCCGGCCACCTCGAAGTGACCACCTTGCTGCGCGTGTAGAACTGGATGCCTTCGGGGCCGTACATGTGCAGGTCGCCGAAGAGCGAGGACTTCCAGCCGCCGAAGCTGTAGTAGGCGACCGGGACCGGCACGGGGACGTTGACGCCGACCATGCCGCAGACCACGTCGTACTGGAACTGCCGGGCGGCACCGCCGTCGCGGGTGAAGATCGCGGTGCCGTTGCCGTACTCGTTGTCGTTGACCATCTGCAGGGCCTCTTCATAGGAGTCGGCCCGGACCACGGACAGCAGCGGCCCGAAGATCTCGTCCTTGTACAGCGGCGAGTCCGTCGTCACCTTGTCCACCAGGGAGGCGCCCAGGAAGAACCCGGGGCCGCTGCTGACGGGCGCGTCGCGGCCGTCGACGACGACCTCGGCCGCACCCGGATCGGCGAGATAGCCGGCCACCTTGTCGCGGTGCTCGCGGGTGATGAGCGGCCCCATCTCGGCGGCGGGGTCCGTGGCCGGGCCGACCGCGATCCGGCCGATGCGCTCACTGATCGCGGCGACGAGGGGGTCGGCGACGGCACCGACGGCGACGACGACCGAGACCGCCATGCACCGTTCGCCCGCCGAACCGTAGCCGGCCGAAACGGCGGCGTCGGCGGCCGCGGCGATGTCGGCGTCTGGGAGTACCACCATATGATTTTTGGCTCCTCCCAACGCTTGGACCCGTTTCCCGGCTCTGGTGCCGGCTTCATAGACGGCCTTGGCGATGGGCGTGGAGCCGACGAAGCTCAGCGCCTGCACATCGGGGTGGACGAGGAGCCGCTCGACGGCCTCCCGGTCCCCCTGCACGACGTTGAAGCAGCCGTCGGGCAGGCCGGCCTGGCGCAGCAGGTCGGCCAGCAGCAGCGACGGCGACGGGTCCTTCTCGCTGGGCTTGAGCACGAAGGTGTTGCCGCAGACGAGCGCGTTGCAGAACATCCACATCGGTACCATCGCCGGGAAGTTGAACGGCGTGATGCCGGCGACGACACCCAGCGGCTGGCGGATCGAGTAGACGTCGACGCCGGTGCTGGCCTGCTCGCTGTAGCCGCCCTTGAGCAGGTGCGGGGCGCCGGTGGCGAACTCGATGTTCTCCAGGCCGCGGGCCAGCTCACCCTCGGCGTCGGCGACGGTCTTGCCGTGCTCGGCCGAGACCAGCGCGGCGATCTCCTTGCGGTTGGCGTCGACGAGCTCCCGGAACCGGAACATGACCTCGGCCCGGCGGGACAGTGAGGCGGCCCGCCAGGCCGGGAACGCGGCGAGCGCGCTCGCCACCGCGGTGTCGGTCTCGGCGGCGGTCGCGGCGACGACGTAGGCCTGCTGCTCGCCGGTGGCCGGGTCCCAGACCGGCAGCTGCCGGCCACTGGTGCCGGCGACGGCCTGCCCGTCGAGCCAGTGCTTGATCTCTCGCATGTGCTCAGCCCCTAAAGGAGGTAGTCCGACAGTCCGCGGCGGACGAACCGTCCGTGGCCCTTGGTGCCGTGGTAGGTGTCCTCGGACACGATCACGGTGCCGCGGGAGATGACGGTGTCGACCTTGCCGGCGACCTCGAAGCCCTCCCAGGCCGAGTAGTCCATGTTCATGTGGTGCGTCTCCACGCCGATGCGGGTGCGGGCCGCGGGGTCGTAGAGGACGATGTCGGCGTCGGAGCCGGGCGCGATGATGCCCTTCTGCGGGAAGAGGCCGAACATCCGGGCCGGCGTGGTGGCGATCGTCTCGACCCAGCGGGCCAGGGACAGCTTCCCGTCGACGACCCCTTGGTACAGCAGGTCGACGCGGTGCTCGACGCTGCCGATGCCGTTGGGGATCTTCGAGAAGTCGCCGATGCCCATCTCCTTCTGGTCCTTGAAGCAGAAGGGGCAGTGGTCGGTGGAGACGACGGAGAGATCGTTGCTGCGCAGGCCCTTCCACAGGTCGGCCCGGTGCGGCTCGTGCTTGCTGCGCAGCGGGGTGGAGCAGACCCACTTGGCGCCCTCGAACCCGTCGGCGCCGAGCTGGTCCTCCAGGGTGAGGTAGAGGTACTGCGGGCAGGTCTCGGCGAACACGTTGCGGCCCAGGTCGCGGGCCGCGGCGACCTGCTCGAGGGCCTTGGACGCGGACAGGTGCACGATGTAGAGCGGGCAGTCGGCGGCGACGCTGGCCAGCCAGATCGCCCGGCTGGTGGCCTCGGCCTCGAGCTCCTGCGGGCGGGTGAGGCCGTGATACAGCGGGTCGGTCTCACCCCGCTCGAGGGCCTGCTTGACGAGCACGTCGATGGCCGGCCCGTTCTCGGCGTGCATCATGATCATGGCGCCGTTGTCCCGGGCCTTCTGCATGGCCCGCAGGATCTGCCCGTCGTCGCTGTAGAAGACGCCGGGGTAGGCCATGAACAGCTTGAAGCTCGTGATGCCTTCACTCGCGACCAGCTGGTCCATGGCCTTGAGCGAGTCGTCGTCGACCCCGCCGATGATCATGTGGAAGGCGTAGTCGATGTGGCACTCGCCCTCGGTCTTGGCGTGCCACGCGGCCAGGCCGTCCTCGACGACCTCGCCGTAGCGCTGGATGGCGAAGTCGATGATCGTCGTCGTGCCGCCGAACGCCGCGGCCCTGGTGCCGGTGTCGAAGGTGTCACTGGCCTTGGTCCCGCCGAACGGCATCTCCATGTGCGTGTGCGCGTCGACGGCGCCCGGGATGACGTACTTGCCGGTCGCGTCGAGGGTCTCGAAGTCGCCCTCGACCGGCCCGTCGCCGGGCATGAACAGCGCGGATACCTTCTCGCCGACGACGAGCACGTCCGCGGCGATGGGGCCCTGCGGCCCGACCACCGTCCCGCCTTTGATCAGCAGTCCGGTCACGGCTGGACCAGCTCCCCATAGGCGTCCGGGCGCCGATCGCGATAGAACTGCCACCGGTCCCGTACCGTGGCCAGCAGATCCAGGTCCAGGTCGCGCACGATGAGCTCGGGGTTGTGCGAGTCGCCGACCTCGCCGACGAACTTGCCCTCGGGGTCCACGAAGTAGCTGGTCCCGTAGAAGTCGTTCTCGCCCAGGTCCTCGATGCCGGTGCGGTTGATGGCGCCGATGAAGTACTCGTTGGCCACCGCCGACGCCGGCTGCTCCAGCTGCCACAGGTAGGCCGACAGCCCCCGCGACGTCGCCGACGGGTTGAACACGATCTGCGCGCCGTTGAGCCCCAGCGCCCGCCACCCCTCCGGGAAGTGCCGGTCGTAGCAGATGTAGACGCCGACCTTGCCGACGGCGGTGTCGAAGACGGGGTAGCCGAGGTTGCCGGGCCGGAAGTAGAACTTCTCCCAGAAGCCCTTGACCTGCGGGATGTGGTTCTTGCGGTACTTGCCGAGATACGTGCCGTCGGCGTCGACGACGGCCGCGGTGTTGTACAGGACGCCGGGCTGCTCCTGCTCGTACATCGGCAGGACCATGACCATCCCGAGCTCGGCGGCGAGGGCCTGGAAGCGCTCGGTGGTCGGGCCGGGGATCGACTCGGCATACTCGTAGTAGGCGGAGTCCTGCACCTGGCAGAAGTACGGGCCGTAGAACAGCTCCTGGAAGCAGATCACCCGGGCGCCCTGGGCGGCGGCCTGGCGGGCGTAGTCCTCGTGCGCCTTGATCATCGACTCCTTGTCGCCCGTCCAGTTGGTCTGGACGATGGCGGCGCGGACGACTGACATGGCTGCCCCTCTCTGGTCGGTCCACATAAAGGCCGGTAGCGGGGTTGTGTCCGGCAGCGGGCCAACCTTGATCTCGGGTCGGATGCCGTAGGACACTAACGACACAAATCTAGGCGGACAATGGTCCCACCGTTACAGAATGTTTCGGAGATGTAATTTGCTCGCGCTGATCACGGGTGCGGTCGACGACCGCAGCGCCCGCGGTATCGCGGCGGCCGTCAGCCGCCTGGTCACGGCCGGGACGCTGCCCGCCGGCACCCGCCTGCCGACCGTCCGCGACGTCGCCCGCGAGCTCGGCATCAGCCCGACGACGGTCAGCGAGGCGTGGCGCAGCCTGGCCCGCGCCGGCGCCATCCAGACCAGGGGCCGCTCCGGCACGTTCGTGGCCGCCCCGCCGGTCCCCCGGCAACGATTGCGATACGCCCAGCTCGGCCGCCGCGTGAGCGAGACCCGAGGCGGCGGCCTGCTCCGCGACTTCTCCACCGGCATCCCCGACTACGACCTCCTGCCGAGCCTCACGGAGGCCCTCAAACGCATCGGCGACGCCCGCCTGACCACGTCCTACCTGGACGGCGCCGTCCTGCCGGCCCTGGAGGAGGCCCTCCGCGCCCGCTGGCCGTTCTCGCCGGAGCAGATCACGGTCGTGGACGGCGCCATGGACGCCCTGGACCGCATCACCGGCGTCGTGGTCCGCTTCGGCGACCACGTCCTGGTCGAAGATCCCGCGTTCCCGCCGACCTTGGACCTCCTGGAGACGGTGGGCGCCACGGTGGTGGGCGTCGGCCTGGACGACCAGGGCCTACGCCCCGAAGCCCTGACCGCCGCCCTCGGCACCTACGACCCGGTGGCGCTCTTCCTGCAGCCACGGGCCCACAACCCGACCGGCACCAGCATGACCGTCTCCCGGGCCGACAAACTGGCCCGCATCCTGGCCCGCCACCCCGGCATCACGATCATCGAGGACGACCACGCCGGCGCGATCGCCACCGCACCCCCGGTCAGCCTCGGCACCCGCCTGCCCGACCGCACCGTCCACGTCGTCAGCTTCTCCAAAAGCCACGGCCCCGACCTGCGCCTGGCCGCGATCGGCGGCCCGGCCACGATCGTCACCGCCGTAACCGACCGCCGCCTCCTAGGGCCAGGCTGGTCGTCCCGCCTCCTGCAGGCCGTGCTGCTCGATCTCCTGCAAAACCCCGCGACGGTACTGCAGGTGGCCCACGCCCGCGACGAGTACGCCGGCCGCCGCACAGCCCTGCTCGACGCCCTGGCCGCCCGCGGAGTCACCGCCACCGGCGCCGACGGCATCAACATCTGGATGCCCGTGGCCAACCAGCAGGTCGCGCTGCTGACCTTGGCCGCGCACGGCATCGCGGTGGCCCCGGGCGCCCCGTTCGAGGTGACCCACCTGGACAGCGACCACGTCCGCATCACCGCCGGCCTGATCCGCGACGATTACGAGGCCTTGGCCGACACCTTCGCCGAGGCCGCGGGCGGGTCACTGCGCGGCAGCGGCTCACGGGCCGCCAACCACCCCCGGGGCTGGCGGTAATTCTGGCTCGCTCCGCTCGCGGCGGGGAAGGCTTCGCCTCCACCCGCACCCCCGCACGATCGCCGCCTTCGGCGCCGGGCCGGATTGGATCGCCCTCAGAGCGCACCGAGCCGCATCACCACCGCCGATGAGCGGGCGCCCGCTCGTCGCCGTCAATGGGTGGCATCGGGTTGCAGTAGCCGGGTCAGCGTCTGTCGTAGGTGTTCGATGTTGTCGCGGCCCACGATGTCTCCCCAGGCTTCCTCGACCCGCTCGCCGGCCGTGCGTGAGGCCGGCAGAAGTGCGCGGCCCTTATCGGTAAGGAAGATCAAACTGGCTCGCCCGTCGCTGGGATTGGGGCGCCGTGCCACGTAGCCCGAGGCGGTTAACAGCTCGACTGAGTTTGCCATCGACTGTTTGCGCACCCTGGCCAGTTGCGCCAGCTCACCGATCTGGATGCCTTGCGGCGGGACGAACGGAATGACGTTCGCGTGCGCAGGGGTGAGACCCGAGACCCCATGAGCCTGCAGTGCGGCGTCCATGTCGGTTCCCCACTGCTGCGCGGCGAGGCGGAGCAAGAGTCCGATGAGGGGCACAGCGGCTTCATCCACCGACACAATTGACAGCCTTCTGTCTAGTTTGTAAGTTGGACAGGCGCCTGTCCAACCCTGGAGGATGATGATGACACACGCAAGCAGCCTGCCCTTCGGTACGGCACTCGCGCTCGCCCAACGCGTTCTGACCGCGTCGCTCTCGGCGGCACTCGATACCGAAAACGTGACCATGCCGCAGTGGTTCACCCTCAACGCGCTCGGATTGCGTGGCTCGACCTCGACTCAGGTTCTGTCGAACCTGCTCGCCACCAATGGTCTGGACCCGGCAGCTGTCCAGGAACTCCTGACCACCCTGGACCGCGCGGGACTCGTCGAGGTGCGTGACGGCGTCGTATTGCTGACCACCGCCGGCGCCGCTCGACACGCCGGGCTGCGGGACCGGATCGACCTGGTCACAAGCCGCATCTTCGAACGATTCGACGAGGCCCGCGTCGAGATAGCTCGCAGCCTGCTGCAAGAGATCGCCGAGACCGATCCCGAGCAGCTCACCCACCGGTCCGCCCAAGCCGGTCGTCCGTGACGGGCCGGATCCGCCTCGCAGACGCGGGCACGATCGACGGGAACCCGGCGACCACCACGACACCACGCACCCGCACGGTGATCGCCGGTGTCGCGGGCGGGCTCGCGTTCATCGTCAGCAACGTGCTGACGTTCGGAGTGCTCGGCGGTTCCCGGCGCGGCCAGCAAGGGCTGTTGTTCGATCCGGACACACAGCACCCGAAGGTCATCACCGTATGGAAGACGCTCGAACCGCTCCCACGCATCATCGAAACACCGGCCCTCATCCTCGCCGGCCTGCTCATGTTCGGCATCGGCTACGCATTCCTGTACCGATCGATCGCCACCGCATGGCAGCGGGGCCTGCATCGGCATTCCCTGCGACTCGCGATCATCGTGTGGCTCGCCACCGCGTTCGCCGAGTTCATGGGACCGTTCAACGTACTGCACGAACCCGCCCCGCTCGCCGCCCTCAGCCTGGGTTTCTGGGCCTTTTCGGCCCTCGCCGAGACATATGTTCTCGTCCTCGTGACCCGCCGGTACTGAGTCCGACGTCATCGAGCACGCCGAGCGGGCACAGTCCTGACCGACGTGCGCCGGCTCGGCCTACACGCGGCCACCACGACGGAGTTTGCGCATCAGCATCGACCACACGCCGGCACCGGCTCCCGGATTGCCGGTGATCACTGTCACGCCCGCGCCCAGCGCCGTAGCTCGAACGCACGCGGCGCAGACGTTCCGGCCGAGGATGCTCTTCTGCAAGGGTTCCTTGACCCGACGTTCACAGCTCTCACACCGGTAGCTGGAAAGCCCCATCACCGCACCTCCAGTGCACGCCTGGCCAAGAACGCCGGGCACCGTCCGTGAACCTACGAGCAGGCGACGAGACGTCGAGATCGGACCACCCGAGGTCGCACGGTCAGCGTAACGTGCCTCGTCAATGCGCACGTGCCGCGATCCGCGCCTCTGCAGACCGTGGTGGCCAAGCCGGCGGGTCATGTCAGGTGCCTTTCGCGCCGATGCGGGTCAGGTGGATGCCGAGCTGGTCGGCCTGGCGTTCTGCGGGGGTTCGTTGCTCGTCGAGCCACAGGTGCAGGACGTCGAGGGCGCCGGGCCGCAAGCTCACGGTGCGGACGCGTCCATGCTCGTGCGACGTGACCAGTCCCGCGTTCTCCAGGACGCGCAGGTGCGGCATAAGCGACGGCAAGGCTATCGCGAACGGCGCAGCGAGTTCAGAAACGACGGCCGGGGATTTCGGGGGCCCGGTCGTGGTTGATGGTGTAGTGGAGGTGCAGCACGCGGTCGCCTTGGACGATCATGTCCGGGTCGTTGAGCGGGACGGTGCCGGTGTGGCTGCCGAAGAACCGTTTGCCCGCGCCCAGGACCACCGGGACGACGTCCATCGCGACTTCGTCGACGAGGGCGGCCGAGAATGCTTGCCCGCCGACGTCGCCGGCGGTCACGCAGACCAGGCCGGCACCGGCGATCTCCTTGGCCAGCGCGATGGCGGCCTCCACCGAGCCGGCGGTGCGGAACGGTGCGTCGGGGAACCGGGCGAGCCACTCGGCGGGCAGCGGCCGGTGCGTGACGACGATGACGACGTCCCCGGCGGCGGGCACACCCGCCCAGCCGTCGGTGATGTCGAACAGGTGACGGCCGATGACGGTGACCTTCACCGCGTCCCAGAAGGGCCGCACGTAGTCGGCGGAGGCGCGGCTGACGCTGAACGCCCACTGACCGTTGGCCTGGATCGTGACGTCACCGTTGCCGTACCAGTCGAACAGCGGCCCGACCGCGTCGTCCGGATAGGCGATGTAGCCGTCCACCGAAACCACGGCCTGCAGGACTACTTTGGCCATCTCATTCGCTCCTTCACTTGCCGGCCGGCCCGGCTCCTCAGGACCGGCAGCGGTCGTTCCCGGGAGACGTCGGAGCCGCTCATCGTTTCCGGACACGTCCACGATCCGGGCCTCATGCTCCCCGGCGCAGAAGGACCCGACCAGGCGATGCCACACACTCGACGCGGTCGTGATCGCCGTGGGTGCCAGGCGGGCGGGCGGACGCGCCGGTCTTGCTCGGTTTTCCGTCAGCGATCTGTGCGTTCGGCCGGTTCCGTGGCCCAGGGGTGGGTAAAGGCCCAGCGTGGCGGAACTGGATGAGGAGACGATCGCGTTCGCGCATCGGATGTTTGACCTGGCGCGCTCCGGTGGCACGGACGAGCTCGTCGGCAATGTCGTGGCGGGGCTGCCGGTCAATCTCACCAATGACAAGGGTGACACGCTGTTGATTCTCGCGGCGTACCACGATCATCCGGAGACGGTGGCGGCGCTGCTGGAGCAGGGGGCGGACCCCGACCGGGTCAACGATCGGGGGCAGTCGGCGCTCGCGGCGGCGGTCTTCCGGCAGAACGTCGAGACGGTCGGGGCCCTGCTCGCGGCCGGGGCGGACCCCGGCGGTGGCGCGCCCTCGGCGGTGGCCACCGCGGAGTTCTTCAAGCTTCCGGCCATGGCGGCCCTGCTACGCGGCGCGTAGCCGCGCCGGCCTCCGTCGGCGTGGCCCACCAGCAGCGCTCGGACGACTCGCCGCGTCAAGCCGCGCCGGCCCGCCGCGCGTCGAACCGCGCGGGCCCGCGGTGTCGGCGGGGTCAGTTGTACTCGAGGCAGAAGGGGTGGCCGGCCGGGTCGGAGTAGACGCGGAAGCCGGACTCCTTCGTCGAGAGCAGCTGCGCGCCCATCCGCAGGACCTTGGCCTCGGCGGCGTCGATGTCGTCGACCCAGATGTCGAGGTGGAGCTGCTGGGGGTAGTTGGGGTCGGGCCACTGCGGCGGGATGTGGTTGGGGGCGTGCTGGAAGCTGATCCGGCTGGCGCCGTCGCCGATGTCGATCCAGTCGCCGTCGACCTTGGTTATGGGCAGGTCGAGCAGCTCCGAATAGAACCGCGCGAGGGTGTGCGGGTCGGACGTGTCGAGCACCACTGCCGAAAGACGAGCAATCATCCCCCCATCGTGCCCCATGGGTACGACAAAAAACCGCCCAAAGGGCCGCACCGAGGTCGCGCCAGAGGCCGCACGGCCGAGGCCTAGGTCCTATTTCAGAAGTGGGGTAGGTGCGAGGCGGAGTCCAGATTTCGTCTGCGTGCGCAGCGCGGGAGGTCGGATACCGGGGTTGTATCCGGCCTTTCGCGATGTGTGCGCAGGCGGGATCTGGGCCCGCCGCAGCCCTGCCTCATTTCTGAAACAGGACCTAAGCGCCCTGGGACTGGATCGCGGTGATGGCGACCGTGTTGACGATGTCCTTCACCGTGGCGCCGCGGGACAGGTCGTTGACCGGCTTGCGCAGGCCCTGCATGACCGGGCCGACGGCGACCGCGCCGGCCGAGCGCTGGACCGCCTTGTACGTGTTGTTGCCCGTGTTGAGGTCCGGGAACACGAAGACCGTGGCCTGCCCGGCGACCGGGCTGCCGGGCAGTTTCGTGGCGGCGACGGCCGGGTCGATGGCCGCGTCGTACTGGATCGGGCCCTCCACCGGCAGGTCGGGGCGGCGGGATCGGACGATCGCGGTCGCCTCGGCCACCTTCGTGACGTCGGCGCCGGAGCCCGAGGTGCCGGTCGAGTAGGACAGCATTGCCACGCGCGGGGTGACGCCGAAGCGGGCGGCCGTGTCGGCCGAGGACAGGGCGATGTCGGCGAGCTGCCCGGCGTCGGGGTCGGGGTTGACCGCGCAGTCGCCGTAGACGAGGACCCGGTCGGGCAGCAGCATGAAGAAGACGCTGGAGGCGACGCTCAGGCCCGGGACCGTCTTGATGATCTCGAAGGCAGGCCGGATCGTCGCCGCCGTCGTGTGCGTGGCCCCGGAGACCATGCCGTCGGCGTGGCCGAGCTGCACCATGAGGGTGCCGAAGTAGGACACGTCGGCGACGACGTCGTGGGCGAGGTCGAACGTGACGCCCTTGTGGGCCCGCAGGTCGCGGTAGGTGGCCGCGAACTCGTCGCGCAGCGGGCTGCTGACCGGGTCCACGATGGAGGCCGCCCCGAGGTCGAGGCTCAGGTCCCTCGCCTTGGCCCGGATCACGGCGGGATCACCCAGCAGAACCAGATCGGCAACGCCGCGGCGCAGCAGGATGTCGGCCGCCCGCAGAATGCGTTCCTCGGTACCTTCCGGCAGTACCAATCGCCGCCGGTCGGCCCGGGCCCGGTCGATCAGGTCGTATTCGAACATCAGCGGCGTGACCCGGGACGAGGCGGTCAGCTCCAGCACGTCGGCCAGGGCCGTCGTGTCCACATTGGACTCGAACGCGCCCAGAGCGGCCTCGACCTTGCGGGGGTTGGCCGTGCTGAGGCGGTGCTCCATGCGGGTCGACGACGCGATGGTGTCGTAGCTGGCCCGGGGCACCGACAGCACGGCGAGGCCCGGGTTGAGCCGCTCGAAGAGCGACAGCGCGGCCGGGTCGGGCGCGATGCCGAGGGTGAGCACGATCCCGGCCAGGGGCACCAGGCCCGACGCGTGCGCCGCCCCCGCGGCCACGAGCAGGTCGGCCCGGTCGCCGGGGGTGATGAGCAGGCAGTCGGGCGTCAGGTGGGACAGGACCGCCGGCACCTGCGCGGCCCCGACGACGTAGTCGAGGACGTCGCGGCCCAGGGCGGTGTCCCGGTCCGCGCCGGCCGTGACGACGCTGGCGCCGAGCTGGGCGGCGACTTCGGCCACGGTGGGGGCCCCGATCGTGGGGACCTCCGGAATCACGAAACAGGGCACGGGGAGTTTTGGCGGCGGTACCGAATCCGGCGTCTTGTTCACAACGACGGCGGCGACCGTCGCGTCCAGGTCGGCCAGGGCGTGGTAGGCCTGCCGGGCCATTGACTCCAATGTGGACTCGTCGGCCCCGGTGCCGTTGACGACGGAGACGACGACCGCGCCGAACTCGTTGGCCAGCCGGGCGTTGAAGGCGAGATCGTCGTCGATGTCGGTGCCGATGACGACGACCGCCTCGTGGTGCTGGGACACCGTCCGGAAGTGCTCGACGACCTGGCTGACGAGCTCCTCGGACCGGCCTGCGGCGAGCATCGCCGACGCCTCCGGATAGGTCACCCCGTAGAGCCGTTCGTCGCCGATGTCGTATCGCGAACGCAGCAACTCCAGCAGAACGTCCTCCGACGCCGGGGCGACGGGCCGGAAAACACCGATCCGCGGCACCTTACGGGACAGCAGTTCGGCGAGTCCGAGGGCGACGGCCGACTTGCCGGAGTCGGGTCCGTGCTCGACCAGGTACACGATGCGGGCCACAGCGTTAGTCTGCCTGGCATGATCCTGGTGCTCAACAGCGGCTCGTCGTCGGTGAAGTTTCGTGTCGTGGATCTCGGCGATCCGGGCGCGGGTCAGCGCGGCCTGATTGAAAAGATCGGAGAGCCGGGCGGGGTACCCGACCACGCCGCCGCGCTCGAACAGGTGCTCGACGGGCTCGGTGCAGTGCCGATCGAGGCGGTCGGGCACCGGATCGTGCACGGCGGGTCGCGGTTCAACGCGCCGGCGGTCGTCGACGACGCGGTCCTCGAGACGCTGCGGGACCTCGTGCCCCTGGCGCCCCTGCACAACCCCGGCGGCATCACCGGCATCGAGGCGGCCCGGGCCAAGCTGCCCGACGTGCCCCACGTCGCCGTCTTCGACACGGCGTTCCACGCGACGATCCCGCCGGCCGCGGCCACGTACGCCATCGATCGGGCGCTGGCCCGGCAGTACGATATCCGCCGCTTCGGTTTTCATGGAACCTCGTGCGGCTATGTGGCCGGCCGCGCCGCCACCCTGCTCGACCGGCCCCTCGAAGACCTCAACTGCATCGTCCTGCACCTGGGCAACGGCGCCAGCGCCACCGCCGTGCGCGGCGGGCGCAGCGTCGACACGTCCATGGGGCTGACACCCCTGGAAGGCCTGGTCATGGGTACCCGCTCGGGCGACCTGGACCCGGCCGTCCCCGCCTACCTGAACCGGGTCGCGGGGATGGACTTCGCCGCCGTCGACGACACGCTCCAGCGCCACGCCGGCCTCCTCGGCCTCGCCGGCGTCAACGACATGCGGACCGTCCTGGAGCGCCGCGACGCCGGTGACGAGGCCGCGGCCCTGGCGTTCGACGTGTACTGCCACCGGATCCGCAAGTACGTCGGCGCCTTCCACGCCGTCCTGGGCCGCCTCGACGCGATCGTCTTCACGGCCGGCGTGGGCGAGCACGCGCCCGCGGTACGAGCCGAGTCCCTGTCCGGTCTGGAGACCTGGGGCATCGCCGTCGACCCGGCCCGCAACGCGGCGAACGAGCGCGTCATCAGCCCGGACGGCGCGCGGGTCGCGGTCTGCGTGGTCCCCACGGACGAGGAGCACGCGATCGCCGAGCAGACCGCCGAGCTCGTCCTCTAGAAACAGACCCCGGCCAGGCGGACGGCACCGTCGAGGTCGCCGTTGCGGGCCAGGGCCGCGGTGGCGTGGCGGGCGACGGCGTGCGCGCTCGCCGCGTCCGGTGCGGCGGCCAGGGCGAGCCCGAGCAGTGCGAGGTCGTCACCGGCGGCGGCCGCGAGGCCGGTCGCGGCCTTCGCCCGGTGCTCGTCGTCCGGCAGCGCGGCCAGGGCGGCGGCCAGGGGCCCGGCCGGAATCGCCGGCAGCAACTGCCGCATCCGGCGGCCCGCCGTGCCCGACGCCGGGCTGGACAGCAGGCGGGCGGCGGCGCGGGCGTAGGACTCGGGGCGGGCCGCGGGCCACCCGGCGGCCACGGTGGCCGCCACGACCACCGGCGACTGCCAGATCCAGGAGGTCGGGTCGCCGGAGTCGGGGTGGGCACCGGCGAGGGCGAACCCGGCGGCGACCATCTCCCGCGGCTGCCCCCGCAGGCGCACGAGCCACCGCTCGGCGTGGACGGCGAGGAGCTCGGCGCGCAGGGCGGCGTCGGCGGCCGAGTAGAGCACCATGAGCGCCTCCGTGGCCAGGCCGACCAGGTCCTGGGTGGTGACCTCGGCCGACAGCAGGGTCGCCAGCAGCGTGCGGATGCGCTCCTCGGTGAGCTCGGCCGGGTCGAGGTCGCGCAGCATGCGCCCGACCAGCAGCGCCGGGCCGTAGCCGACGTACTTGCTGCCCCGCATCTCGGCGAGCGTGGCGAAGGCGTCGTCGATGCGGCCGTAGCCGAGCTGGATGCCGCCGAGGCGCTCCTGCCAGCGCTGCTTGTCGGGGGTTTTCTGGCTCACCTTCGGGCACTTGCGGAACGCGGCGATGACCCGGTCGGCGGCGTCGGGGCCGGTCGCGTCGGCCAGCCGCAGAAGGGCGTCCTGGCGGGCCTTGACACCCAGGCGGGCGGCCAGCTTCAGGGCGTCGCCGACGTTGCCGTGCGCGCCGAGGGCTTCGACGAGGGCCGGGCCGTCGTGGTCGGCGACCCGGCCGCAGCGGGCGTCGATCGCGGCGAGTCCGAGCGGGGCGAGCTGCCGGGCGGCGGCCGCGAGGCTCGGCGTGTCGCCGGAGGGGCTCGCGGCCAGGACGGCCGCCCAGCGGTCGACGGGTTCGGCGGCGTCGGAGGGGTACACCCCGGAAAAAGCGGCGATGGTGGCGGAGATCCGGACGCTGCGGGCGAGCACCTCCGGGGCCCGGGCGTCGGCCCGGATCGGCTCCAGCACGGCGCGCAGCACTACGTCCTCGGCGTCGGCGAGCCCGGCCACCGCCGGGGCCAGGGCCGCGGCGACATGGTCCTCATATCGGTCGCCGCTGCTGCTCGGCCACCGGTCCAGCAGCTTCCCGGAGCCCAGGATCGCCTGGAGGGCCCGCTCCGGACCGAGGCTCCTGAGCACCCGCGCCCCGTCGTCCGCGAACGACCGGTGCAGGCAGCCGACCAGCTCCGCGAGAGTCAGCTCGGCGGCGCCCGCGGTGTCGCCGGCGTCGAAGCGCGCCGCCAGCCAGCGCATCCGGGGCTCGGGGTCGTGGCTCGGCGCGGGCGGCTCCGGGAACGCCGCAAGCGTCGCGAGGGCGGCGTCGGCGGTCAGCACTTAAGCGCCTACGGCTGTCCAGGCGGGGTATTTCGGGGCGCGGCCGTCGCCGGACGAGCGGCCGCGCAGGCGGCGGGTCACCCAGGGCAGGACGTGCTCGCGGTAGTACTTCGCCTCGGCGAGCAGGCCGCGGCTCGGCGCCGAGCCCGGGTCGACCTGGTGCGCCGCCGTCGGGTAGCCCAGTGCGGTCAGGACGAGGCCGGCGACCCGCTGGTGGCCGTTGGCGTTGAGGTGGAGGCGGTCGCCGGACCAGTAGGGCGCGCGGCGGATCTCCTGGTCGCCGAAGACGTTCACGAAGAGCGCGTCGTACTTGCCGGCGAGCTCCGTGACGGCCGCCGACAGCATCGCCCCTTTGCGCTGGATGACGTGCCCGAACGGCAGATGCTCGGACGGGTCGGCCCCGCTGAGCAGCAGCATCCGTACCCCCGCCGCATTGGTTTTGCGCAGTGCGACCTCGGTCAGCTCCAGCAGCCGGTCCATGTCGGTCCCGCGCCGCATCATGTCGTTGCCACCGCCGTTGAGCGACAGCATCGTCGGTGCCGGGTCCAGACCCAGGGCGACGTCGAGCTGCTCGTCGAGGATCGGCCCGAGCAGCCGCCCGCGGATGGCGAGGTTGGCGTATTGCACCGGCTCCCCGGTCGCCGCCGCGACCCCGGCCGCGACGAGGTCGGCCCAGCCGCGCGGGGTGCCGTCCGCCCGCTCGTCGCCCATACCCTCGGTGAAACTGTCCCCGATCGCCACGTACCGCACGCCACCATCATGCCCGTGTGCCGCCCGCCACACTGCCCCGCCCCGGCCGGCACCGTCGGGAAGCCGACCCGGCGTGGCAACGGAACGCGAAGGAACGCCTCCGCATATGGCGTGCCGCAGCGGTGCGCGGACGATCCCGGAGAGGTGCTGAAACCATGCCCAAAGACATCGCCGTGGTGTCGTACGACCTCGACCCGACGTCGGCCCTGACCACGGACGCGGTCGTGGTCCGTGACGTGCTCAACGCGGCCGGGTACTCGGCGCAGCTGGTGCACCAGTGGGCGTTCAACGAGCCGGACCGGTCCACGTTCAAGCCCGCCGCCGCGTGGGAGCGGTACGACGGCGTGGTGATCTGCAACTTCTACGGCGCCTGGAACGTCCGCGAGCTCGTCCGGGCCGCGCGGCCGGCGATCGTGCTCAACGTCGGCTACGCCGACGACTTCGGCATCGGCGAGACCCAGCAGGAGCACACCGCCGAGGACGTCTTCACCGTCACCGACCCGGCCCATCCGATCACGTCCGGGGCGGGCCTGCCGGCGGGCACGTTCAACGCGGGCGCCCCGGTGTTCTTCGACTCGGTGTCGACGCTGAACCACCACGTCGACGTCCTCGTCACCAGCCTGGCCAACCAGGCCGTGCTGACCGCCCACAAGACCGAGCCGCTGACGTACTTCGCCTGGTACCGCCTGTCCGCCGCACCCGCCTCGAGCCCGCTGCGCACGCTGCTCGTGCAGGCCGCGAACTGGACCTTCGCCGGCCCCTGATCGGGCCGGCGAAGGGCGGCGTCAGCGGCTCGGCTGGCCGGTGCCGGGGCACTCGCCGGCGCCCGGGCCGGAGCCGTCGGGCTGGTGGGCCGGGGTCGGGGAGCCGGCGTTCACGTGGACGCGGGCGCCGCACTTCGGGCAGCGGCTGATGGCCTGCGTGGCGGTTGACGACATGGCGGTGCACCTCCGATGTTCAGGCAGAAGCCGGACCCAGGAGTGATTCCCCAGGTCCGGCCCGGCCGAACATCGGATCTCTATGCGTCACCCCGCGGCCAGGGCCAGCATCTGCTTGATCTGCTGCGTGCGCGACAGCTGGACCCGCTCCGCCAGCTGCTTCACCGTCACGTTCTGACCCGTCGTGGCCAGCTGCTGGGCCAGTTCGACGGCGTTGTGCTGGTGCGCGATCAGCAGGTTGAGGAACTTCGTCTCGAAGTCGGCGCCGGTGGCGTCCTGCAGCGCCTTGATCTCCTCCGGGCCGGTGGCCGGGCGGCCGCCGTGGGCCGCGTGCAGCGCCGGGTCCGTGATCTCGGTCGGCGGGACGTTCCAGGCCTGCAGCCAGCGCTGCATCGACCGGACCTCCTCGGCCTCCACCACATCGATGGCGCCGGCCATGTCGACGACCTCCTCGCGGACGGCCTTCTGCTGGCCCAGCTTCAGCATCTGCCGGCCCTGCTGCTGGTGCGCGATCATCATCTGCAGGAACATCACGTCGAAGTCGTTGTGCGGGCCGGCCGCGGTCACGGCGTCCGCCGGCGCGATGCCCTGGCTCGCCGTCAGCGGCGGGATGGGCTCCGACGGCTTGCCGCAGGCCGCGAGCGAGAGCAGCAGCACGGCGGCGATCAGGACGCGTCTCATACCGGCAGCCACAGCGCGAGGGTGTAGATGGGCTCCCACGTGAAGATCGAACGATGCGATTGGCGGCATTGGTACCGCTTCCCGTCATACGTCACCACATCGCCCACGTGATACAGCGTGTCCGCGGCCCAGGCGGTGCCCGAAACCGGCGGCGGCGCGGTGGTCGTGGACGTCGTCGGCGCCTTGGTCGGACTCTTCGTGGGGGCGACCGTCTTGGTCGGCGTTGGCGTCGCGGTCTTCGTCGCCGTCGGCGTCGGGGTCGGCGTGGAGCCGCCGCCGCCCGAGCCGCCGATCTGCAGGTCGACGCAGCTGTAGAACGCGTTCACGGTGTCCGCGATGTTCCAGACGGCGAGGACCTTCTGCCGGCCGGTGAAGCCGGACAGGTTCACCTGGTGCGAGACGGTGGCGTTGGGCTGCTTGCCGCCGTCGTTGAACGAGGCGATCTGCTTCGAGCCGATGTAGTACTCCCAGGTGCTGGTCGCGTGCCGAGCCGTCAGCACCCAGTTGAACGTCACCGACGAGCCGACCGACGTCGCCGGCCAGTTGCGGCTGTCGTCGTTGAGCACGGCGAACCGCGTGTTGCCGCCGTCGCAGCTCTTGAGGCCTTTCGGCCCTTCGACGCTCTGCGGTTCATACTGGATGGCGCCACAGTCGGCGACCTTGCCCTGCGCGCACAGCGCCTGCCGGCTCGGCGGCGAGGACACATATCCGTGGGCCGACGCCGGGTCGCCGAAGATGAGCGAACCGGCCGCGGCACCGAGGGCGACCAGCGGGTACAGGACCGTTCTGCGCATTGTCGGCAACCATTCTCTCGGGTAGTCAGAAACGTATCCGAGCGCCGCTTAACGAGTTCTCTCGCAATTTGCAAATCCGCCCTAACGCCTCTTTATGCCCTCGTTAATGCGTGTGGCCGCCCGGCCCCGCGCGGCGGCGGGAGCGGGCGGGGGCTGGCATGATCACCGGCATGTCCATCTCCGCGGTGTTGCGGGCGGCGCAGGTCGCGCGGGTGTTGGCGGCCAGTTGTGTCGGGCGGCTGCCGCTCGGGGCGGCGCCCGTGGCCCTGCTGCTGTACGCGCGGGAAAGTGTGTCCATCGCGGCCGCTGGGCTGCTGGTCGGGGTCTACACGGCCGGGCTCGCGGTCGGTGGGCCGGTCCTGGCGCGGATCGCGGACCGGTTTCGGCAGCCGCCGGTCATGCTGGGCGGGGCCGCGCTGTCCACGCTCGGGTTCATCGTGCTCGTGCAGGGTGTCCCGCTCTGGGGCGCCGCCATCGCCGTGTTGTTCGCGGGGCTCGGGGCGCCGCCGTTCGAGGCCGGGCTGCGGGTGCTGTGGCGGGACCTGCTCAGGGAGGATCAGGTCCAGACGGCCTACACGCTGGACATCGCGGTGCAGGAGCTCATCTTCATCTTCGGGCCGCTGGTCGCCGGGCTCGCGGTCGCGGCCGGGGGTGGGGCGGCCGGCGTGTACGTCACCGCGGCCCTGCAGCTGCTCGGGACCGTCTGGTTCGTGACGACGCCGGTCGTGCGGGGGTGGCGGGGTGAGCGGGCCGAGCGGCACTGGGCGGGAGCGTTGCAGTCGAGGGCGCTGCGGCTGCTGCTGACGGCGGTGGTGCTGGTCGGGGCCGGGGTCGGGTCGCTGCCGGTAGCGATGCTGGACTACGCCGAGTCGGTCGGGCACCGGTCGTTCTCCAGCTGGCTGCTGGCCGCGCAGGCGTTCGGCGCGCTGATCGGCGGGCTGGCCAACACCCGGCTGAACATTGACGCGCGTCGGTTGCCGTGGTTGGGCCTGCTGCTGGGGCTGGGATATGTCCCGCTGCTGCTCACGCCCGGCAATGCGGTGCTGATGCTGCCGCTCGCCGTGCTGTGCGGACTCTGCCTGCCGGTCCTGCTGACCGCCGCTTTCCTCACCGTGGATCGCGTGGCCCCGGCCGGTACCGCCGCCGAAGCTTTTGCCTGGGTCGCCACCGCATTCTCGGTCGGGGCGGCGGTGGGCGCGGCGGTCGACGGCGCGATCCTCGACGCGGTCACGTCCACGCGCGCCGGTTTTGTCCTGTCGCCGGTCGTCATCCTGCTGGCGGTGCCGTGGCTGCGACCGGTGGCCCGGCACGCGCCTGGCGGAAAAGTCCAAGACTCCGGGGGTACTGACACGAAACCCTCGCAGGCATGAAGAACCACGTGCTCCTGCCGGCCGCCGCGCCGACCACCCTCGCCGTCGTCGACCTCGTGCAGCCCGGCGACCTGGATCGACCCACGCCGTGCGCCGAGTGGACCGTGCGCGAACTCGCCTCGCACCTGCTGGAGTGGGGCCCTTCGCTGGAGGGTGCGGCCCGCAAGGAGTCGGTGCCGCCCGGTGCGGTGACGGAGGACCTCCACGCGCAGTTCGAGCGCCTCACCGCGGCCTGGTCGGCGCCGGAGGCCTGGGTGGGCGGCACGGTCATGGCCGGGATGGAGCTGCCCGCGGACCTGGTCGGCGGGATGGTGCTCGGCGAGTTCGTGCTGCACGGGTGGGATCTCGCCCGGGCGCTCGACGTGCCGATCGCGTTCACCGACGACGTGCTGCGCCTCATGTACGACGAGGTGGCCCGCTCCGCCGAGCAGGGCCGCGCGATGGGCGTCTACGGCCCCGAGGTCGTCGTGCCCGCGGACGCGCCCGGGCTCGACCGCGTGCTTGGCCTGAGCGGCCGAGACCCCGGCTGGAAGCCCTAGGGCGTCGCGCGGCGGCGGCGGGGGCGTGGGGTCGGGTCGGCGCCGGTCACCTGCTCGACCACGGAGCAGGCGTCGTGCAGCGGGTCCTGGGCGTCGATGTTGACGGCGACCGTGCGCAGCATCGTGCGGAACTGGGCGCGGTCGTCGTCGGTGAGGGCGCCGAGGACCCGGTCTTCGATGTGGGCGAGTTTGCGCTGCAGCGCGCAGAGGGTCGCGCGGCCGGCGTCGGTGGCCAGGATGTGGCGGGCGCGGCGGTCGGCGGGGTCGGGGCGGCGTTCGATGAGGCCGGCCTTCTCGAGGTCGTCGAGCAGGTAGGTCATGACGGTCCGGTCGATGCCGAGCTTGTTGGCCAGGGCCAGCTGGGTGGTGGCCGCGCCGTCGGCGGCCGAGGTGAGGACCTGGTAGCCGCGCGGACCGCCGGGCACGTCGGCGATCACCGACTGGGCCCCTTTGGCGTAGCCGCGCAGGAGCACGCCGAGCGCCCAGCCGAGGTCGGCCTGGAGCTCGGTGTGGTCGACGTGGGTGTGCGCCGCCTGCGTCATGACAGCAATGATAAGCAGCTCACTCACTCTTGCCACCAGATGTTCTGCGATGCAGACTTTCTCCGTAGCCGCGCAACCTCGTGCGGCGTCCTGTGGAGGTCTGCCATGCACCTGTTCCGTCTTGACGCGAGCGTCCGCACGACCGGGTCCGTGAGCCGCGCGCTCGCCGACACCGCCGAGCAGGCCTGGCTCGCCGAGCACCCGGGCGCGACCGTCACCCGCCGCGACATCGGCCTCGAGCCACTCCCGGCCGAACTGTGGGCGAAGGCGGCCCGGGCGGCCGGCGAACCGGGTGCGCCCGCCGCTCCGGAGGCGCTGGAGCTGACCGAGCGACTGTCCGCGGAGCTGCTGGAGGCCGACGCGTACATCTTCGCGGTGCCGCTCTACAACTGGGGCGTGCCCGCGAGCTTCAAGACCTGGATCGACCTGGTCCTGCTCAACCAGGACTTCGGCGGCTACGGGAGCCGGCCCCTGGCCGGGCGGCCGGCCGTGCTCGCGATGAGCCGCGGCGGTGGCTACGGCGAGGGCACGCCCAAGTTCGGCTGGGACCACAACAGCCCGTACATCGTGCGGGTGCTCGCCGACGTGCTGCACCTCGACGTCCACGTGGCCGAGGCCGAGCTGACCCTGGCCGCGGTGACGCCGGCGATGGAGCCGCTGCGCGGGCTCGCCGCGGACCTGCTGAAGACCGGCCACGAGACCGCCGCCGGCCACGGCCGCCAGGTGGCACAGAAGGTGCGGGCCGGCGTTTAGGCCCTGTCCTGGGCCCCGTCCGGCCTAGCCGAGCGGGGGCAGGTTCTGGGTCAGCTCGATGGCCGTGTGCACCAGCGACTGGAGCCGCGCCGTGAGGGCGAGCAGGAGCTGGTGCGCGGCCGGGCCCGCGTTGGAGGCGGCCTCGCGCAGGGTCTCGATGTCGCCCTGCACCTGGCTGAGCTGCCCGGTGAGGTCGGCGACGCCCGCGCCGCGCTCCAGGGCCTCGGCCATGTCGGCCAGGCTGACGCCGTTGGCCTCGAGAGCCTTGATGGCGGCGATACGCTCGATGCAGGAGGCGTCGTAGAGCCGGAAGTTGCCGGCCGTCCGCTCCGTCGACTCGATCAGCCCGAGGCCGGTGTAGAAGTCGACGGTGCGGGTCGACACGCCAGAGAGATTGGCGAGCTCCCCGATCCGCAGCAGCTTTGACACAGACCCAACCCTACAGTGCCGCGTGCTAGTGTGCCCGCCATGGTCTTCCGGAACCTGCGCCGCGCCGCTCTGGGCGTGGGCGGTCCGGCCGTCGACACCGTACTCGACAATCCTGAGAGCTTCCCGAATGCGGCGATCACCGGTGTCGTCCGGCTGACCGGCGGCGAGCGCGACGTCGAGATCGAGCGGATCGTGCTGACGCTGGTGACCCGGGACGGCGTCGCGGCCCGCGAGCTCGGCCGCCAGGAGCTGACCGGCGACTTCCGGCTGGCCGCGGCGACCACCCGCGAGCTGCCGCTCGAGCTCCAGGTCCCGCTCGCGACCCCGATCACGCACGTCTACGGCGAGCGGGTCCCGGGTCTGGCCGTCGGGGTGCGCACCGAGCTCGAGGTCGCCTTCGCTCACGACCCCGGTGACATGGACTTCGTCGCCATCCACCCGCTGCCGGCCGAGGCCGCCGCCCTCGAGGCGCTCAAGACCCTCGGGTTCCGGTTGCACTCGGCCGACGTGTCGCAGGTGTTCGAGTTCTGGGTCGCTCCGCAGTACCAGGACATCGCCACCGAGGTCGCTGTCGGCTTCACGACCGGAGCCGATTTTGTCGAGCTCCGCGTAAACCAAATGGCTGGTACCCGCTACAACCGGGACGAAAAGGTCGACTGGACGGCCGAGGTCGACCACCTGATGCGACGATTGCCGCTCCGGCCGCGATGAAATCGTCAAACTTCGGGCAGATCCGGCGATAGACGTCCACCTGACCGGCCCAGGGCCCCGATCGCCCGGCACGGTACCGTTAGGCGCACAGGGGTTGACAGCCGTCGACTACGGAGTGACGCGGGAGGCGGGGCATGCGAGAGCTCGTCGTGGTGGGTGTGCGTGCGCAGACCTGGCAAAGCCGTCCCGTGGTCCTGCTCAAGGACGAACCAACGGGGCGCCACCTGCAGCTGCCCGTCGAGGGCGGCCCGCGGAGCATGGACGAACCGATCAGCGCCGAGCTGTTCCAGCGGGCGCTGACGGCACTGAACGCCCCGCTGCGGGCGATCGAGGTCGTCGCCGCGCACGGGCCGTTCCAGCTGGTGCTCGGCCCGGGCATCCGGGTGCCGGCGGCCCCGCTGGAGGCGATCGCCCTCGCCCGGCACTGGGGCGTGCCCATCCTGACGACCGAAGAGCTGCTCAACGCCGCCTCCGTGCAGGCGCCCGAGGGTCCGACGCAGCCGCTCGACCTGACCGCGCACATGGAGAAGCTGCCGTCCGGCCGGGCCACGCTGCTGATCCGCAAGGGCGCCGAGGCCGGGGCCGAGTTCGCCCTCGACGGTGACGTCGTGCACTGCGGCCGCGACTCGGCCAACCAGATCGTGCTCGACGACAACACCGTCTCGCGCAAGCACGTCGAGTTTCACCGCAACAGCGGCGGCTTCGGCTACTCGATGCTGGACCTGGGCAGCCTCAACGGCACCTACGTCAACGGCGAGCGGGTCAAGAGCGCCAACCTGAACGACGGCGACGAGGTCCAGGTCGGCAAGTTCATGCTCATGTACCAGCTCCGGTAGCTCCTACCTTCACCAGGCGGACGGCTCGAAGTCCTTCAGGAAGCAGCCGTACAGGTCCTCGCCGCGCTCGCCGCGGACGATCGGGTCGTAGACGCGGGCCGCCCCGTCGGAGAGATCCAGCGGGGCGTGGAACCCCTCCTCGTGCAGGCGCATCTTCTGCGGGTGGGGCCGCTCGTCGGTGATCCAGCCGGTGTCGACCGCGGTCATCAGGATGCCGTCGGTCAGCATCTCCTCGGCCGACGTGCGGGTCAGCATGTTGAGCGCGGCCTTCGCCATGTTGGTGTGCGGGTGCCCGGGGCCCTTGTACCGGCGGCTGAACTGGCCCTCCATGGCGGAGACGTTCACGACGTACTTGCGCCGGGCGGTGGAGCGCTTCATGGCCGAGCGCAGCCGCGAGACCAGGATGAACGGCGCGGTCGCGTTGCACAGCTGCACCTCGAGCAGCTCGACCGGGTCGACCTCCTCGACCGTCTGCACCCAGCTGTTGGTGTGCGCGAGGTCGGGGACCAGGCCGCCGGCGTCGATGGCGGCGAGCGCCGCGACCTTCTCCGCCGTCGTGTTGCGGCTGGTGAGCGACATCGCCGAGAGGACCTCGGGCGTGATCAGCGACGGGGTGCGGGCGGCCTCGAGGATCAGGTTCTCCTCGGCTTTGTGGAACGTCACCACCTCGGGCATCGGCCCGTCCAGCACGAGCGGCGCCGACTCGGCCGCGACCAGGTGGGCGTAGGAGCCGGCGGCCCGCTTCACCGTCTGGGCGGCGTTGTTGATCAGGATGTCGAGCGGGCCCTGGGCGACCATGTCGTCGGCGAGGGCCACCACCTGACCCGGGTCCCGCAGGTCGATGCCGACGATCCGCAGCCGGTGCAGCCAGTCGGCGCTGTCGGGCATCGACGCGAACCGGCGCACGGCGTCGTTAGGGAACCGGGTGGTGATGGTGGTGTGGGCGCCGTCGCGCAGCAGCCGCAGCGCGATGTACATGCCGATCTTGGCGCGGCCGCCGGTGAGCAGGGCCCGCCGCCCGGTCAGGTCGGTGCGCTGGTCGCGGCGCTCCCGGTTGAGCTTCGCGCAGCGCGGGCAGAGCTGGTGGTAGAACGCGTCGACGTCGACGTAGCGGTCCTTGCACGTGTAGCAGGACCGGGCCCGCCGCAGCGTCCCCGCGCTCGCCCCGTCGGTCGGCGACACCAGGGGGATGCCCTGCGTCTCGTCGTCGATGCGGCCGGGCGCGCCGGTGGCGGTGGCCGCGGTCACCTGGCGGTCGGCCTCGGTGACGGCGGCCCGGCGCTCGCTGCGCCGCTGCCGCTTGACGTGCTTGTAGAGGTGCGAGGTGGCGCGGCGGACCCGCTGCACGTCGGGGTGCTCGGGTGGCAGGTCCTGCAGCTCCTCGAACACGGCCAGGCAGATGGCCAGCCGTTCGGGGTCGATACCGTCGATTGCGGGGTCGTGCGCGGTCACGGAGGGAACTGTACAGAAACGGGTCCGGTCGGCGCCGTTGCCGACCGGACCCGCCGCTCCGCGGCCTCCACCGTCCCCCGTTATCGCGGTGGCACCGCGTCGTTCTCGTGACCGGATCAGTAAAACCCAACATCTCGCTCAATTCGGACAAATCGCGACGACAGTCCCCCATCGGTGGCGTGGCATCATCCGGTGCATGCGCGACCGACGCTCGCTGGCCGGGGCCTGGGCCTCGTTCCAGAGCCACGGGTTCGCCGAGCCCGCGCCCGCGCTGCGCCCCCTGGTGTCGCGCTACTGGTGGGCCCGCTGGGACCTGCGCGGCCAGCCGGACTACGTGCAGCTGATGGTGCCGTACCCGAACGTCCAGCTGACGTTCACGGACGGCACCGGCTGGGTCCGGGGCGTGAGCCGGGGCCGGGTGACGCGCACGCTGTCCGGCCGGGACTCGGTCCTCGGCGTGGCCTTCCGGCCGGGCGTCTTCCGCCGGTTCCTGGGCGCGCCGGTCGACTCGATCACCGACCTGTCGGTGCCGGCGGCCAGCATCTTCGCCGCACTGCCCGTACCCGAGTCCACGGCCGCCCTGGATACCCTTTTGTCGAGCTTTATCGGACATGAGGACCCCGTCGGCGACGAAGTGGCCGGCTGGGTCGACGACATCACCGCGACCCGCGAACTGCGGCGGGTTGACCAGCTGACCAGCCGGTACAACGTCAGCGAACGCCACCTGCAGCGACTCTTCGCCGAGCACGTCGGCGTCGGCCCGAAGTGGGTGCTGCGCCGGTTCCGCCTCCACGAGGTCACCGAGCGCCTGGCCACCCGTTCGGCCGTCGACTGGGCGGTACTCGCGGCCGACCTCGGCTACGCCGATCAGGCCCACTTGACCCGCGACTTCACCAACATGTTCGGTGAGCCGCCAACCAGGTACGCCGCCCGCTACTGACCGGCGTAGGGTGGCGGGCGATGTCCGCGATGCGTGTGAGTCTCCTCGGGTTCGCGCTCCTGGCCACCCTCGCGGCGGCCGGCTGCGGCGACGGCTCGGCCCCCGCGGCCCAGGCCCCGGCCCCGCAGACCTCCCAGGGCCGCCAGGTCCAGAGCACCGACCCGTCGGCCGCCGGTCCGGACAACGCCGCCGGCCTGGCCCCGGGCACCTCCGCCGCGGCCGCGCCCGCCGGGACCGCGAAGCACGCCTTCCCGCTGCAGGGCAAGGGGTCCTACTCGCACGACCACCACGACTACCCGGCGAGCGACATCATCGCCAACTGCGGCCTCAACGCCCTCTCCCCCGTGGACGGCACCGTCCTGGAGGTCCAGAAGACCGACACCTGGACCGCGAAGGTCAACGAGGGCTCCTCCCGCGGCGGCCTGTCCGTGTCGATCCTCGGCGACGACGGCGCCCGCTACTACATGTCCCACTTCGCGTCGATCGACGACGGCATCGCGGCCGGCACCAAGGTCGCGGCCGGCCAGCCGGTGGCGAAGGTCGGCCGGACCGGCGACGCGAGCGCCTGCCACATCCACTTCGGCCTCTCCCCCGCCTGCGCGAAGACCGGCGACTGGTGGACCCGCCGCGGCGTGATCTGGCCGTGGTCCTACCTGGACGCGTGGAAGGCCGGCAAGGAGAAGTCCCCGGTCGCCGAGCTGCAGACCTGGCAGAACAAGAACGGCTGCCCGGCCAAGGCGACGGTCGACGGCTAGGAGTTCAAGCCCTGAGGAAGGCCAGGACGGCCCGGACCCGGCGGTGCTCGCGGTCGTCCGGCTGCAGGTCCAGCTTCAGGAAGATCGCGCGGACGTGCGCCTCGACCGTCTTCAGGGCCAGCCGGAGCTCGGCCGCGACGGCGGCGTTGGACCGGCCCTGCGCCATCAGCGCGAGGACCGACCGCTCCCGTTCGGTGAGCGCCTGCAACGGATCGTGTTCCCGGCGGCGGGCGACCAGGCGGGTCACCAGCTCCGGATCGATGACGGTCGCACCGGCGGCAACCTTGCGGATGTCCCCGCCGAACGCGGCCAGGTCCGAAACCCGGTCCTTGAGCAGGTAGCCGACGCCGCCGTCGAACTCGGTCAGCAGCCGCAGCGCGTGATGCACCTCCACATACTGCGAGAGCAGCAGCAGCCCGACCCGCGGCGCGAACGCCCGGATCGCCGCGGCCGCCTCGATGCCCTCGGCCGAGAACGACGGCGGCATCCGCAGGTCCAGCACGGCGGCGTCGGGCGGGTCGGCCCGGACCTGGTGCAGCAGTTCGACGCCGTTCGCGGCCACCGCCGTCACCGCGAACCCGGCCTCGGTCAGGATGCGGGCCATGCCCTCCCGGAACAGCAGCCCGTCGTCGGCCAGCATCACGCGCATGGGATCACCGTCCGCAGGGTCGTCCCGGCCGCCGAGCTCTCCACGGCCAGGCGGGCGCCGAGCATGGTGAGCCGGTCCGCGAGGCCTTCCAGGCCGCCGCCGGGCGACAGGGCAGTACCCCCGCCGCCGTTGTCGACGACTGCGAGGTCGAGGCCGTCGTCGGTCAGGGCGCAGCAGACCTCGACGAGGGTCGCCCCGGAGTGCTTCGCGGCGTTCGTCAGCGCCTCGCTGACCAGGAAGTAGGCCGTCGACTCGACCTCGGCCGGGGGCCGGCGCCCGACGTGCACCCGCACCCGCACCGGGATCGGCGAGCGGTCGGCCAGAAACCCGAGCGCGGCCTCGAGCCCGTCCTGGGTCAGGACCGCGGGGTGGATGCCGCGGGCCGTCTCCCGCAGCTCGGCGGTCGCCCGCAGCAGCTCGGCCCGCACCGCCTCGGCCCGCTCGGCCAGCTCCGGCCGCCCCGCCGCGAGGCGAATGAGCCCGCCCAGCTCCAGGGCCACCGTGACGAGCCGCTGCTGGGCCCCGTCGTGCAGGTCGCGCTCGAGTCGCCGCCGGGCCTCGTCCCCGGCCGCCACGAGGCGCTGGGCCGAGGCCTGCAGGGCCAGGATCAGCCCGGCCTGCGCGGCGAGGTCGACGACGAGCCGCCGCTCGGCCGCGCTGAGCCGCTCCCCCGGCGCCTTGTGCACGGTCAGCGCGCCCAGGTGCTGCCCGTTGTGCACGATCGGGAACCCGGGCTCGGGCGGCTCCGCGGTGGCCGGCCACAGCACGACCTCGCGGGCCCCGACCGCCTCCGCGATCGTCGTGCAGAGCCCGGCGGCGCTGGCCGACGCCGACATCCGGGCCAGCGACTCGTACGGGGTGGCCCGGTGCCCGTGTACCAGCCGGTCGGCCCACCGCTGCGCGAGCCGCCGGACCGGCTCGAACGCGACCGCGACGGCGGCCACGGCGAGCAGCGCGAGCACCGTCTGATGCCCGCCGAGCAGGGTCCCGACCCCGACGACGATCGCCGCGTACCCGGCCGTGACCAGCCCCGCGAGCACGCCGAAGACCAGGGCCTTGTTGATGACCGGGTCGAGGTCGTACAGCCGATGGCGCAGGATCTCCGCCCCCGCCGCCAGCGCGACCAGCGGCGCCATCAACGTCCCCGGCACCGGCGTGCCCCACCCGGCGACGCCGACGACCATCCCGAGCGCGGTCAGCGCGACCACCGCCACGAACCCGCGGATCTGCCGGGCCTCGTCCCCCTCGGCCCGGCGGAGCCGGAGGATCACGCAAACCGCCCACACGACCTGGATCGCCGGATACAGCACGGCCCGCCCGACGGTGAAGACCGCCATCGCGCCCTCGCGCCCCGGCAGGTCGATCGGGTGCTGGTTCAAACCGATCCGGGTGTACTCCACGGGCCACAGGGCCGACACCACGGCGAGCCCGGCGGCGCCGCCCGTGAGCCCGGCGACGATCGCCGTCCAGCCCCGCCCCGGCAGCCGCCCGTCGGGAAAGCCCATGATGGTGACCCCGACGAGCACCAGGACCAGCGGCAACGGCCACACCCCGAGCCAGCCGACCCAGGCCGCGCCGGGCAGCGACCGCTCGTAGAGCCCGTACTGGCGCCCGAAGTACATGACGGCATGGGCCGCCCCGGTCGCCACGAACAGCCACCCCTCGCGATGCCCCGGCAGCCGCCGCACCACATACAGCCCGACCGCCGTGAACGACACCGCGATGAGCCCGTTGTGCAGGTTGCCGACGTGGAGGCCGAGAACCGCTCCCCCGGCGACCAGCAGCGCCACCACCACCCCGGTGACCGCCGCCAAGACCCTGCCCATCCCGCCATGCTCGCACCGCGTCCCGCCGTCCGGAACAGTGCAGACCCTCAGACGACGGCCGGGCCTGCCCCGATGCGCGCTTCGGCATCGGCCACGACCGTGGAGGACATGACTCCTGCCGACCGCGTGCTCAACGCGTCGCTGTACTTCGCGCCGGTGCTGTACCTCCTCGCGGACGTCCTCTACGCCGTCAACGGCTGGGCCGACCCGGTCGCCGGCGCCGTCCACGTCCTGGGCGCCACCGCCTACGGGCTCCTGCTGATCCGGTCGCTCGCCTGGACCGGCGGCGTCCTCCGCGCCGTCCTGCTGGTCGTAGGGGTGCTCGGCCTGGCCGGCAACGTCGGCTACGGCTTCAACACCATTCACGTCTCCCTCGGCGACACCGACCTGGTGGACGCCACGGGCGCGGCGACCATCATCAAGCCGCTGGGCCTGCTGTTCCCGCTGACGCTGCTGCTCATCGCCTGGGCCCTGCGCCGGCTCCAGCCGGTGGCCGCAGCCCTGGTCGGCGTGGCCGGCCTGGCGTGGCCGGTCGCCCACATCGCCGACATCGCCTGGCTGGCCGTCCTGGTCAACGTGCTGCTGGTGGCCGGGTTCGGGCTGAGCGCCCGGGCCCCGTCCGGCGAATAGCCAGACCCCGCCCGCACCGGCCCGTGCCCTCAGCCCAGCGCCGCGCCCGCCGCTCACCGCTCGCCGCTCGCCGCTTCGTCGCGCCACGCCATGACGTGCGGTTGCGGGCGTAGGCGGCGGCGGGTCCTTCACGGGCAGCTGCCCCCGGTGCACCATGGGCGGCGCGTCGTCCGGCCGCCGCAACCCGAGCAGCTCCGCCAGTTCCGGTTCGGCGATGACGGCGCGGTGCCGGTCGTACTGGTCGGCAATTCGCTGGGCGGGCGGGCCGCGTGCTGGGAGGCGGGCGACCCGTCGGTGACCGGCGTGGTCGGGATCGCACCGTGGCTGCCGGAGGGCGACCCGGTGGAGCAGCTCGCCGGACGGACGGTGCTGGTCCTGCCTGGCGACCGGGACCGGGGTGCGGCCGCAGCGCCGACGGCCGTCGTCAGCCCGTTGGCCGCCCGCACGAACCATGAGTCGTCGAACGCCCGCCGGATCGCCGTGACCATCACCGAACGGCCACCGGTCAGGCGCCAGCACGCGAATGCCGCCTCCGGTAAGCCCGCGAAGGCTGAGCGCCCTGCCTGAAGTCGTGTCCGTAACCCTCGGGGAGTCAGGGTGAGGTCCAGTGCGCGGCGGTGGTGTGGTTGTGGTTGTTGGTGCGGTGGTGGAGGAACGCGTGGGCTTGCCGGACCCGGTGGGCGCCTTCGATGAGCGCTGTGGATGGTGCGGCGGAGGTTTTTGCCGGGGTCATCATCTGGTGGTGCAGGCCGGTCGCCATCCGGCCGGCAGGGACGCGGGCGAGGGGGTCGAGGTGGGTTTCGTCCTCGGTGAGGACGAGCGCCCTGGCGGGCAGGCGGCGATCCGGTCCTGGATGCCGGCGCAGATCTGCTCGTGGTCAGGGTCGCTCGTGGCGATCAGTCGCGCTTGGGACCAGCGGGCCTGTTCCCGAACCCGGGGGTAGGCGGTGCGCAGGCTCAGCGGCGGGCGCCCGAGCGCCCGCCGGATGCGGGCGGTGGTCCAGGCCTTCGGCGTGCCCAGGAGCCGTGATGCCGGGCGATCCATCGGCGCACCGTGCGGGGCTCGACGTGCAGGACCGCGGCGATCTCGGCCTTCAGGCAACCCGCTCAGCCGCGGCCGGACATCCAGGCCGCGATGGTGTCGGCGACCGTGTCGCGGGCGTCCGCGGGCTCGGCGAAGTAGTGGTCGCCGGGGAGTGTCACGAACTCCTTGTCCGTCGTCGCCGCGCCGTCGTAGAGGCCCTGGGCGTCGGCCGGGAACACGCCGCTGTCCGCGTCCGGCTGGATCACGAGGGTGGGCAGGTCCAGGCGGGCCAGGTGCGGCGCGGCGACGCAGTCGGACTCCGTCAGGCTGAACATGTTGAGCCAGGTGCGCATCGTGTTCACCATGCCGACGCCCAGGATGCCGTAGTTGGCCCGTTTCGGGTCGCCGAAGTAGCACAGCGGCGTGGGGCGCTTCGACGGGTCGATGCTGGCGTCGACGTACCGCGGGTCGGCCCACGTGCGGGCCATCGTGAAGATGCGGTCGCGGGCCGGCTTGTCCCGCGCCGCGTCCAGGCTCGCCTTGCACCACGCGGTCAGGCGGTGGTTGCGCTCGATCTGGGCGGCCCGGTACCGCTCCAGGAACTCCGGCGAGTACACCCCGCCGTGGCTCGGGTCGTACATGTTCAGGCCCGGATCGACACCGATCGAGTTCGGGTCGGCCTCGTCGGTCACCGACGGGTCCATGGTCCGGGTGATCCACTCGGGGCGGCCGGGGTGCGCGGCCAGGAACACCATGAGGTCGCCGGGCGGCAGGTGCAGGGCCGGCTCGAACACCTGCGAGCGGCCGTAGGAGGGGCGGATGTTCGGTTCCCGGGACTGGGAGTGGTACGCCGCCATCAGCGAACCGCCGCCCGAGTTCCCGAGCAGCACCACCGTCTCGACGCCCCGGTCGCGGAGCAACCGCACGCCGACCCCGATCTCGGCGAGGGCGTGGTCGAGGCTGAAGAGGTGCTCGGCCCCGCGGAACCGCGTGTTCCACCCGAGGAACCCGTAGCCCCGCTCGGCCAGCCGGGTCGCCATGTAGTGCTCGCTGAAGTCGACGTTGTAGTGCGCGGCGATGAACGCCGTGCGCGGCCGCCGCCCGGCCGGGGTGTAGTAGTTGCCCTGCAGCGGGTGGCCACCGGCGCCGGCCCGGCCCACGGCCGGCGAGGGGACCCCGATGAACTCTTGCTCGATGCTTGTCACGCGGAGTCCTCTCCAAAGGCGGGCAGGTCGGTCGAGGGGCGGCCGGTCCAGGCGGGCGTGCGCTTCTCCAGGAACGCCGTGACTCCCTCGTGGGCGTCCGGGCGGTCCAGGAGCCGCTCCATGACGAGGCGCTCCCGGCGGGCGTGCTCGAACGGCCCCAGGTCCCCGGTCTCCCACAGCAGGCGCTTGGTCGTGGCGACCGCGACGGGCGCGGCGTGCTCGACGATCTCCCGGGCCAGCGCCGTCGCCCGCGGGAGGACCTGCTCCGTCGGCAGCGCCGAGACGGCCAGCCCCCACATCGCGGCCTCGGCCCCGGTGAAGCGGCGCCCGGTGAGCAGCAGCTCCTGTGCCCGGCCCAGCCCGACGTGCCGGACGAGGTTCCAGTGCCCCATCAGCTCCGCGGTCACGCCGAGGCGCACGAACGGCAGCGACAGCACGGCGTCGTAGGCGACGAACCGGACGTCGCACTGCATGGCCAGGGTGAGCCCGAGCCCCACCGCGGCACCCTGGATCGCGGCGACGACCGGCTTGCGGACCTGGTACGGCGCGATCCATTCGGGCTCCGCGCGGGCGTTGGCAGTACCCCCGAAGCCGCTCTGGGTCATTTCCGAGCCGGCGCAGAAGGCCCTTCCGGCGCCGGTGAGCACGACCGCCCGGACCTCATCGGCGGCGTCGCACCAGCGCAGCACGGCGCTGAGTTCGTGGCGCAGGACGGCGTCGACCGCGTTGAGCTTGTCGGGCCGGTTCAGCGTCACTGTGGCGACGCCGTCGTCAGCCTCGAAGAGCAGCCGCGTGAGCGCCGCGGGCGGCACCGCATCGGACGTGTCCACCCAGGCGAAGGTGTTGTCCTCGTAGTTCATGCGCCGAAGCCGTGCGGGCCGAAGCGGTGCAGGCCGGAGAGGACCTCGCCGGATTCGGTGATGCCGGCCGTCTCGCGGGCCAGGGCCTTCGCCGTGTCCATGTCGAAGTGGTTGGTGACGACCACCTTCTGCGCGTAGAGCCCGCCGCCGGCCTGGATGACTGTCACGTGTTTCCAGCCGCCGTAGGCGTCGGCCGTGAAGTCGCGGATCGTGTGGAACAGCCGCATCCGGTAGTCGGCGTCGACGCCGTCCATGGTGCGCATGTACTTGCGCAGGTCGGCCTCCGTCTCCGGGTTGCTCAGGTCGCGCAGGGAGGGCGCGGTCAGGATCGAGCCGCCGGCGATGTCGTGCAGGTTGCGCACCATGGTGCTGAACTGCGCGGCCGCGTGGTACTTCGCGGCGTTGGTGAACAGCTCGTCCGGCGACGCCCAGCCCTCGGGCGTGAACGTGGCGTGGGTCATCGCGGCCTCGAAGCCGGCCCGGATCAGCGTCGCGTAGATGATCATCTCGGCGATCTTGTCCTTGATGTGCCCGATCCGGGTCAGGCCGTTGGCCTCGGAGATCAGCTGCGCGAGGCCGACCAGGGTGTCCGCCAGGCGCACGTAGCTGCCGACGCTGCCGAGCCGCTCCCACAGGCCGAGCGAGTGCACGAACGTCGCCGAGTGCTCGAGCTCCCCGGCCAGGAAGAGCCGCTCGTTGGGGACGAACACGTCGTCGAAGACGACCAGGCCCTCGGTCATCACGTGCCGGGAGCTGTACGGGTAGAAGTCCGGGTCGAGGTCGGGGCGCGGCGCGAACGAGGCGTTGATGACCCGCACCCCGGGCGAGTTGACCGGCACCGCGCAGGCGACGCTCCAGTCCTCTTCCCCCGGCTTCATCCGCTTGGTCGGCATGACCATGAGGTCGTGCGCCACCGCGGCCGAGGAGATGTGCAGCTTCGCCCCCCGGATGACGACGCCGTCGCGCTGACGGTCGACGATGCGGACGTACAGATCCGGGTCGTCCTGCTTGCCGGGAGCAAGCGCCCGGTTGCCTTTCGCATCGGTGATGCACTGCACGATCCGGATGTCGCGGCGTTTGCTTTCCTCGAAATAGGCGAGCGCGCGCTCGGCGTATTGCGGCTGCTGCGCGCGCATCCGGCTGGCCGCGGTGAGCACCATGAGGAGTCCGTTGGCGGTGGAGATGGTCGGGAAGTCCCAGTGCAGCTGCTGCTGCTGGGTCTCGCGCAGCTCCTCGACCGAGGTGGGGATGAAGAAGTACGGGCCGTGGACATGCTCGCCGGGCCGGTAGTGCTTGTCGTAGCCGATTTTCGCGGCCAGGGCGGGGCCGTGCAGCAGCGGCTCCGCGGTCACGTCGGGCACCGAGTGGCCGTTGACGAAGATGCGCCGGCCGTCGCGCAGGGATTCGAAGTACTGGTCGCCGGTGAGCATCAGAACGGCTCCTTAAAAACCAAGAAAAACAACGAACAAGACGAAGGGGATTCCGAGGCCGCTTCGCTCCCGCCCCGGGCGGGGACCTCCGCGCCCCCCGCACCCCCACGACACGAACTCACGAAGGGGGTTCCTCGGCGAGCAGTTCACGCAGGCGCAGCTTGTCGATCTTGCCGGCCGGATTGCGGGGGAAGGTTTCGACGACGACGATGCGCTGCGGCACCTTGTAACTCGCCAGCCGGCCGCGGCAGTGCTCCTTGACGTCCGCCGCCGAAAGCGCGCCGTGGCCGTCGCGCAGCGCCACGATCGCGGTCACCACCTGGCCCCAGTGCGGGTCCGGCTCGCCGACGACGGCGATCTCGGCGACCGCCGGATGGCCGCCGACCACGTCCTCGATCTCGACCGGATACACGTTCTCGCCGCCCCGGATGATCATCTCGTCGGCCCGGCCGGCCAGGTGCAGGAAGCCCTCCGGGTCCTTCCAGGCCAGGTCGCCGGCGATGAACCAGCCGTCGCGGACGGCGGCCGCGGTCAGGTCGGGCCGGTCCAGGTAGCCGCTCATGACGGTGTCGCCGCGGCTGGCGATCACCCCGATCCGCCCGTCCGGCACCTCCGCCCCGAACGGGTCGAGGAGCCGCACGTCGGCGCCGAACGCGGGCCGGCCGATGGTGCCGAGCAGCCACTCCTCGCCGGCCAGGGCCCGCCGGTGGTCCTCGGGCCGCAGGACGAGCTGCCCGCCCGCCTCGGTCCCGGCGCCGAACCCGTTGTGCAGGTCGCAGCCGAAGACCTCGACCATCCGCCGGACGACGGAGGTCGGCATGGGCGCGCCGCCGTACATGATCGAGCGCAGCCCGGAGAAGTCGGCCTCCGCCAGCTTCGGGTGCTCGAGCAGCTGGATGATCATGCTGGGGACGAGCGTCGTGTGCCGCACCCGCCCCGACCCGAGCCAGGACAGCGCCAGGTCGGCGTCCCACTGCGGCATGATCATCGAGGCGCCGCCGCGGGCCAGGCCGTAGAGCACGTGCCCGAACCCGGCCGCGTGGAACAGCGGCGCCCCGGCGTAGATCAGGTCGCCGGGCCGCAGGCCGAGCTCGAGGATCCCGGACTGCGTGATCGCCTTGATCATGCGCTGGGACTGCAGCACGCCTTTCGGGGTGCCGGTCGTGCCGCTGGTGAACGAGATGCTCAGGATGTCGTCGTCGTGGCTGACCGCCGTCAGCTCGCCGCCGTCCGGCCCGCTGGCCAGGAAATCCTCGTAGCCGGACTCGAACCCGATGGCCACGCGAAGCTCGAGGTCGTCCACGATCTCCTGATATCGGGTGCTGTGGAAGATGACCCGGGCGCCGCTGGCCGCCATGACCGTGCGGACCTCGGCCGGCGAGAGCCGGAAGTTGAGCGCCACGTAGGTCGCGCCGAGCTTCATGCACGCGAGGAGCACCTCGACGTACTCGGGCGAGTCCACGGCCAGCAGCGCGACCCGGTCGCCGGGGCCGATCCCGAGCTGCCGCAGCGCGCGGGCGAGCCGGGTGATCCGCGCGTCGCCCTCGGCGTAGCTGCGGGCCCGCCCGTCCGCGGCGACCAGAAAATCCGCCTGCGGGGTGAAACGCGCGTGCAGGGTGACCCAGTCACCCGGTGCGAGACCGGAAAGCTGCATCGGGGGTACTCCTCACTCGCCGACGACGTGCATGCGGACCTCGTCGCCGTGGACCCAGCCGTGTCGGCGCGCGTAATCCACCATGCCGTCGAACCGGCTCCGCCACTGGGGATCGCTCGCCCGGGCCCCGGCCAACCGCACGAGCTTCTCGGTGGTGACCACGACGTGTCCGGCTTCGAGGCGTCCCCAGTCACCGATCGAAGCGCCGCCGGTGACCCGGGCGCTGAGCCGCTGGAGGTCGTCGAGGTCATCGAGCGTGACCCCGCCTGCCTCGACGCGCAGGATCATCGGCCGGCCTTCCCGGCGTAGAACGAGGCCAGCTGGGTGTCCTCGCCGTGCGCGGCCAGCACCGACGCCGTCAGCAGCCGCGGCTGCTGCCCGGTCGAGTCGAGCAGCTGCCGGTTCGACACCGCCCGCCGGTAGTACAGGTGGGCCGGGTGCTCCCAGGTGAAGCCGATGCCGCCGTGCAGGTGGATCACCTCGCGGGTGATCTCGGCCCCGACCCGCCCGCAGTACATCCGGGCGACGGCCAGCCCGGCCAGGGACTCGGGCCGCCGGCCGATGGGGTCGTTGTGCTGCACCGAACGCACCGCGACCGACAGCGCCGAGCGGGCCCGTTCGAGGGAGACCAGCAGGTCGGCGCACTTGTGCTTGACGGCCTGGAACGAGCCGATCGGCCGGCCGAACTGGGTGCGCACCTTGACGTACTCGACCGCCATTTCGAGGGCCCGCTCGGCCGCGCCGACGTTCTCGGCCGCCATGCCGAGGATCGCGCCCTGGCGGATGGCGGCCACCCCGGCTCGGGCCCGGTCCTGCTCGGCCAGCAGCTGGGCGCGCGCCCCGTGCAGCCGGACCGCGCCCATCCGCCGGGTCAGGTCGAGCGTCTTGAGCGGGACGACCTCGACGCCGGGGTCACCGGTCTCGACCCAGAAGAACGCGTGGAACCCCTGGTAGTCGGCGAGCACCAGCATCGCGTCGGCCACGGTGGCGTCGACCACGCAGGGCAGCTCGCCGGTGACCTCGAAGTCGCCGCCGGTACCGGCCTTGGCGTGCGGGTACTGGAGCGGGAACGTCTCCTCGATGGGCAGTACCGGCACGGCGACCAGGTCACCGGTGGCGATCCGGGCCAGCCGGCCGTGGTTCGCCTCGTCGTCGGTGAGCGCGGTGAGCGCGGCGGCGACGAGGGAGGTGGTCAGGAACGGGCCGTCGTCGAGGGCCCGGCCCAGCTCGGTGTGGACGGCGACCTCCTCGGCCAGGCCCATGCCCGCCCCGCCGAACTCCTCGGGGATCCGGACGCCGGGCAGCCCCAGGTCGTTCGCCTGCCGCCGCCAGCGGTCCCGGTCGAGGCGCAGGACCGCGTCCGGGGCGAGGGAGCCGCCGCGCAGGGCCGCGCCCGGGTCGCGCTCGAGGTGGTCACGGACCACCCGCCGCAGTTGTTCGATCTCGTCCATGTTCAGGCACTCTTCTCGCTGACCGGGCGTTCCTCGCGCGGAAGACCGAGCACACGCTCGGCGAGGATGTTGCGTTGGATCTCGTCGCTGCCACCGGCGATGCGGTGCGACGGCGCGCTGAGCAGCAGCTGCGACCAGGAGTAGGTGCCCCAGGCGCCGGTGTCGGCGACCATCCGGTAGCCCAGGAGGCGGGCCGCGACGTCGGAGTAGTACTCCATGTCGGAGGTCGTCATGAGCTTGACCACGGACCCGGGGGCGGGCCCGCCGGCGTCGCGCAGCCGGGTGGCGGTCTCGTGCAGCACCTGCTCGCGGGCCCAGCACTCGGCCAGGAGATCCTGGATCGCCGGGTCGTCGATCGCCCCGGTCGAGCGGGCCAGGGCGAACAGCCGGATGACCGGCTCGATCATGATGCCGTTGTGGGCCCGGCCGAGCACCGAGCGCTCGCTGCCGACCGTGGTCATCGCGATGTTCCAGCCGCCGTCGACCGGGCCCAGCCGCCGGGCGTCGGGCACCCGCACACCGTCCAGGAAGACCTCGTTGAAGTGCTCGGACCCGGTGACCTGGCGCAGCGGCCGCACGTCGATCCCGGGCGAGTCCATGTCGATGAGGAACATGCTCAGGCCCCGGTGCCGGCTCTCCGGCGGCCCGGTGCGCACGAGGAGCTCGCCGAGCTTCGCGACGTGCGCGAAGGACGACCAGACCTTCTGCCCGGTGACGATCCAGTCGTCGCCGTCGCGGACCGCCGTCGTGCGCAGGCTGGCGAGGTCGGAGCCGGCCTCCGGCTCGGAGAACAGCTGGCAGCAGATGAGATCACCGCGCCAGATGCCGGGCAGAAAAGCCTTGTGTTGCTCGGGGGTACCGTGCGCGAGGATCGTCGGGGCCACGATCCCGTGGCTCACCATGTAGGTCCCCGTGGAGGGCAGCTCATACTCGGCCGCGATGCCGGCGACCAGCTCGACGTAGCTGTGGTCGAGGCCGCGCCCGCCGAGGGCCACCGGCCCGTCGAGCCAGGCCAGCCCGGCGTCGAAGAGCTCCCGCTGCCAGCGCTGGGCCTCGGCGACCTCGGCCGCCTCGTCCTCCGGCTGGGTGAGCCCGACGCCGACCACGTCGTCGTCACCGACGCCGTGCAGCATGCCGCGCCGCTCCCGCTTCGGCGCCCGGGCCGCGAAGAAGGCGTGCGCCTCGGCCGCTACGGATGCGGGCGTCACCGGCTCGGTCATCGGGTCCTCGCTTCGGTTTCTGCTGCTGCTTCGGTTTCTGCTTCGCGGCCCAGGTAGGCGGACACGACGCGCGGGTCGCGGGCGACCTCCTGCGGTGTGCCGCGGGCCAGCACGGCCCCGGCCTCGAGCACGGTGACCCGGTCGCAGGTGCTGAGCACCAGGTCGACGTTGTGCTCGACGAGCAGGATGCTCATGTCCCAGTCGCGGGCCAGGGTCCGGATGAGGATGCCGAGCTCGCGGGCCTCCTCGTCGCTCAGCCCGGCGGCTGGCTCGTCGAGGAGCAGCACCCGCGGGTCGGCCGCCACCGCCCGGGCGATCGCGACCAGGCGGCGCTTACCGAACGCGAGCTCGCCGGGCTTGCGGTCGAGATCGTCCTCCAGCCGGAACTCCCGGATCGCGGCCAGCGCGGGCGGGGTCAGCCGGATGCGGCCGGGCACGACGAGGTCGCTGAGGTAGCGGCGGGCGCCGCCGTCGTCGCACGCCACCGCCAGGTTCTCGCGGATGGACAGGTCGGCGAAGAGCTCCAAGGACTGGAACGAGCGGGCCAGCCCGGCCCGGGCCCGCCGCCGCGCGCTCCACGGCGCGATCGACTCGTCGTCGAGCGCGATGGTGCCGCGGGCCGGCCGGACAAACCCGGTGAGGGCGTCGATGACGGTCGTCTTGCCGGCCCCGTTGGGCCCGATGAGGCCGTGCACCTCGCCGGGGACGAGCTCCAGGGTGACGTCGTCGACGGCGACGACCCCGCCGAACTGCACCCGCAGGCCGGCCACGCGCAGGGTCCGCGCGGCCCGGCGCTCGTGCGTCTCCGGCTCCGGCTCCGCGTGCGGCTTCGCGGCCCGGGCCGGGAGGGACGGCACCCGCAGGAGCCGGCCGATGCGGCGCACCAGATGGGCGTTCATCTCGTAGAGGCCGTTGCGCCCGCTGCGCAGGACGTACAGCAGGAACAGGCCGCTGACGAGGGGCAGGTAGCTCTCCAGGTTGTCGGCGCCGTGCAGGATCTGGGTGCCGACACCGCCGGGCAGCAGGGTCGAGGCGAGCACGGCGCCGCCGATGGTGCCGATGCCGCCGACGACCGCCATGCCGATGACGGTGATCGAGGTGAGCACGTCGAACTGGGCCGGCAGGACCGCCACGCCCTGGAACGCCAGCAGGACTCCGGCCAGGGCGGCCAGGGCCGAGGCGAGGGCGAAGGCGTAGAGCTTGCCGACGAACACGTTGACGCCCAGCGCCGCCGCGGCCCGCTCGTTGGAGCGCACGGCGAGCAGGCGCCGCCCGGCCCGGCCGCGGCGCAGGTTGGCCACGGCGAGCGCGCTGAGGGTCAGCGCGGCCAACGCCACCAGGCCGTAGTTGTACGGGTGCTTGATGGCGTCGAAGTCCCAGCCCAGGATCGAGGGCTCGCCGATCGGGATGCCGACGTCGCCGCCGGTCAGCGCGAAGTCACTGAGCACCAGGCTGAACAGCACGATGCCCATGCCGAGGGTGGCGATGGCGAGGTTGATGCCGCGGGTCCGCAGCGCCGGCAGCGCGACCAGGACACCGATGAGCGCCGCGGCCAGCATCGCGCCGATCAGCGACGGCAGGAAGCTCCAGCCCGCGCGGTGGACGAAGGTCGCCGCGGCGAAGGCCCCCGCGCCGGCGAGCACGTACTGAGCCAGGGACAGCTGGCCGGCGTACCCCGTGACGACCGTGACCGAAAGCGTGAGGATCGCGAACGCCATCGTGACCGTGAGAGCCTGCGCCCACACCGGCGACACCACGAACGCGATGAGAAACGCGAACACGCCCACGATCACGACGGCCGGGATGACCCGGATGCGGCCGTCGCCGACGCTGGGCAGGCGCTCCAGCACGTGACTGCGCAGGGGTAGTGAGCTTCCACGCAGTACCAGATAAGCAACAATGACGATGAAGGGAACACTGTCCCCCCATCCGGTCACCGTCACATAGCGGGTGATCAGGGACTGCACGACGCCGATGGCGAGGGCGCCGGCGAAGGCGATCGGAAACGAGACGAAGCGGGCCAGCAGCGCGGCCGCGAGGGCCGGCACGATCAGCAGGGTCAGCTGGGTCGGCTGCAGGTAGGTGATCGGGCCGATCAGCGCGCCGGCCAGGGCCGCGATGCCGGTGGCCAGGGCCCAGTTGGCGACCGCGATCCGGTCCGGGGAGTGCCCGAGGCTGGCGACCGCGCGCTGGTTCTCGGCCATGGCGCTGGACACCCGCCCGAACGACGTCCAGCGGAAGACGGCGTACAGCGCGGTCGTGAGCGCGACCCCGATGAGCAGGATAATGAGCCGGTCGACGCCGAGGGTCGTGCCAGGCAGGACCTCCACCGCGTTGGTGGGCAGGAACGAGGGCACGCTGATCGGGCCGACCCCGTAGCGCAGCACGGCCACGGCCTGCAGGGTCAGCAGCACGCCCAGGGTCGCGATGACCCGCTCGATCGGCGACGAGGTGCGCATCGGGCGCAGGATCAGATACTGCACGGCCACCCCGAGCAGGACGCCGACCGCGGTCGCGCAGACGACGGCCGGCAGCGCGGGCCAGCCCGCAGCCACGCGGAACTCGTAGTAGGCGTAGCCGCCGACCATCACGAACGAGCCCTGGGCGAAGTTGACGATCCCGGAGCCCCGGTAGATCAGCACCAGGCCCTGGCCGAGCAGGCTGTAGATGGCGCCGATGCCCAGGCCGAGCAGGAGGAACTGGACGATTTCCACTGTCACTCCGGTCCTGAGTCGGTGGCGTCGCCGAGGTAGAGGGACTCCACGGCCGCGATGCCGTCGGCGGCGTTCCCGGCCGCCGCGACGACGCCGCGGCGCAGGAGGTACCAGCGGTCGGCGACCGCCATGGCCCGGCGGGCCTGCTGCTCGACCAGCAGGACGGCCACCCCGTCGGTGTCGGCGGCCCGCCGCAGCGCGGCGAACAGGCGGTCGACCACCAGCGGGGCGAGGCCCAGGGACAGCTCGTCGAGCAGCAGCGCGACCGGGTTCGCGGCCAGCGCCCGGGCCAGCGAGAGCATCTGCTGCTCGCCGCCGGACAGCAGCCCGGCCCGGGTCGCCAGCAGCGGCTGGAGCTCCGGGAAGAGCTCCAGCGCCCGTTCGATGCGGCCCGGCCCGAGCAGCAGGTTGTCGCGCACGGACATGCTCATCAGCACCGAGCGCTCCTCGGGCACGAAGCTCATGCCCATGCGCGCCCGGACGTGGAGCGGGGCCGTCGTGACCGCACCGCGCCACCGCACCTCGCCCCCGATCGGCGGCAGTTCGCCGGCCGCGGTGAGGATCGTCGTCGACTTGCCCGTCCCGTTGGCCCCGAGGAGCGCGACGATCTCGCCGCGCATCACCGTGAGGTCGACGTCGCGCACCACGGCCAGGTCGTCGTACCCCGCGCTCAGTCCGCGCAGCTCGAGGACGGGTGCGTCCAGAGACTCCGCCGACTCCGCGGCCGTCACCGCCGCCGTGCTCATCTACTTGGTGCCCAGCGGGTCGATCGCGTCGCCGTCCTGCTTCAGCGTCCCGCCGACGGCCTCGGACACGTAGACCTTGAAGGTCGGCACGCGCGGGTAGGCCGCGACGATCGGCGTGCTGGGGATGCCGGCGTAGTCGGTCACGGTACCCAGGACGATCGGCTTGTCGAGCTTGTCCAGCAGGCCGGTGATCGCGGCGGCCGAGACGTTGCCGCCGAGGCGCTTCACGATCTCGACGAGGAACGTGATCGAGCTCCAGGTGCCGAGTGAGCCGTTGTCGGTGACGGCCTCCGGGTGGTACTTGGCCATGTCGTCCAGGAACTGCTTCACCTGCGGGATCGTCGTGTTGGTGACGGGCACCGCGGACGAGGTGATGAAGACGTTGTTGGCGAGGTCGCCGAGGGCCTTCTGGTCGGCCGGCTTGAAGATGTTCGCGAGGGTCGCGATGTTGCCCTTGAACCCGGCCTGGCGCACGGCCCGGATGATGCGCGGGGCGTCGGTCGCGGTGGAGGCGACGGCGATCGCGTCGGGGGTCTTGGCCAGGGCCGAGGAGGCCACGGCGCTGAAGTCGGGCGCGCCGAGCGGTGCCAGGATGCGGTACGACTGGGCGCCGCCGGCCTTCGCGCCGTTGGCGATGTCGTCGGCGGCGGCGTAGGCGGCGGCCGCGTCGGCGACGATGACCGCGATGTTCTTGCCGCCCTTGTTGGCCAGGAGCCGGCCCAGGCCGACCTGCATCGACTGGGTGCCGCCGGTGATCGGGTACGACACCTTGCTCGTGCCCTCGGTCGGTCCGCCCGAGCCGGCTCCGGCCAGCCACGGGATGCCGGCCGCCTCGAGCACGGGCAGCTCGGCGGGGGCTTGCGAGCTGGCCGCGCCGACCACGGCGACGACACCGTCGCTCACGGCCTGGCGGGCGCAGGCGGCCCCGGTGTTGGCGTTGTAGGCGTCGTTGCAGAACGTGACCTCGATCTTCCGGCCGTCGATGCCGCCGGCCGCGTTGATGGACTGCACGTGCGCGTCGAGGCCGGCCTTGGCGTCCTTGAGCGACAGGTTGGGGCTCTCGAAGGTGCCGATCTGCATGATCTTGATCGGGCCGCTGTTGCTGGCTGACGTGCTCCCGGGCTGGTCCTCACCGCGGCAGGCAGCGAGGCTGCCCGCGAGGGCGAGGACGACTAAAGGGGCGAGGACATGGCGGGGTGAGGGGATGGGCATGTCGGTCCTTTCGGATCATCCGAGCTGTCTGCGGTACGCAGAGGGGGTGTGCAGCACGGGACCAAGTCAGCGCAGGCTCTGGATGTTCGCCCCGGCGGGCAGCTCGCGGCCGGAGTCGGAGTACGCCTTGGAGATCGCGGCCTGGGCCAGTGGCTTGTAGGACGGTCGCTTCTCGGTGACGACACGGGCGGACCGCTGCGCGGCCGTGAGCGTGCCCTGGAAGTGCGGCATGACGTAGCGGGCGAAGAGCTCGAGGCTGGTGTACGCCTTCTCCCGGCTCGCCCAGTCGTGCGTCATGATCATGAACCCGCCGAAGCCGCCGGTCTGCTCGAGCATCCGCTCGATCGCGGCGATGGCGTCCGCGGGCGTGCCGATGATGGAGCTGTCGTCGGCGATCTCGTCGGCCAGGGTGTAGTCGTTCTCCAGCCCCAGGACCGGCTTGAAGTAGTCCTGCCGCTCCTGTTCGCGGTTGCGCTCGACGTCGCGGATGGCCTCCTCGCGGTCCTCGGCGAGGTGGACCCGCACGACCATCCGCCACTCGTCGCGGCTGATGGTCGTGCCGGCCTCCTTGGCCGCCTGCTCGGCGATCTCCCACTGCGCCCGCATGTCCTTCTTGCCGCCGATGAACCCGGCGCTGAGCGACAGGACGCCGACGCCGTGCCGGCCGGCCGTGGTGACGCCCGAGGGCGAGGTCGTGCTGGCCACGGCGATCGGGACGCCGTTGGGGTTGAGCGGCAGGAACGCCAGCTGGGCCTCGCGCAGCTCGAACCATTCGGTGGACGCGGTGACCACCTCGCCGTCGAGAAGCTTGATGATCACATCGAGGGCCTCGTTCATCCGGGACCGCTGGGTCACCGGGGCGATGCCCATCATGTCGGCGTCGGAGATGAGGGCGCCCGGCCCGACGCCGAGCATCGCGCGGCCCAGGCTCAGGTGGTCCAGCAGCACGGTGCGGTCGGCGACCAGCAGGGGGTGGTGGTACGGAAGGCTGACGACGCCGGTGCCGAGCCGGATCCGCGAGGTCTTCACGGCCGCCGCGGCGAGGGCCATGAACGGGTCGGCGATGCGTTCGACGCCGGTCGAGTGGTGCTCGCCGACCCATGCCTCGTCGAAGCCGAGACGGTCGGCGAGCTCGATGAGCGCCAGGTCGTGACGCAGGGAGAGCACCGGACTGTCGTCGTTGGCGTGGAACGGGGCGATGAACACACCGAAAGTCATGGGCGTCGGACGAGCCATGGAGATCCCCCTCATAAGCGGGTGTCGATCGAGAGCAGCGAAGGCCGACCGTGCGTGTGTGACGCCGGTCTCAAGGAAGTGATTGCTGAATCTACTCAGAAACTCGTCGAGCGCAAGACCCTGCCGAAACATGTTCGACACTGGGCCGTCGCGTGCGGCTGTGCAGATATACATGTGTCTCGACGCGCTTACGCTCGCTGCAGTGCCGGGCGACTTGCCTGAATCTATTCAGATTCAGGGTGGCGTACGACACACGGATGGCGTTATGGTTCTCCGCGTTCACGTGGGAGCCGGGCAACGAGAGGTGGCGGCATGCAGGATCTGCCTGACGATCCCGACCCGGCCCGCAGCCGGCGCCTGGAGAAGGTCGCCGCCGACCTGCGGGGCGCGGTGCGCCGCCAGGACGGCCGGGAGACGCCGGTCGGGCCCCGGGCCATGCGCACCCGCACGAAGCTGCTCGAGGTCGCGGAGCAGCTCTTCGCCCGCGACGGCTACGCCAACGTCTCCCTCGGCGACATCGCCCAGCGGTCGGGCGTCAGCCTCGGCACCGTCTACCAGTACTTCGCCGACCGCGACGACATCGTCGCCACGATCGCGGCCGAGAGCGCCCTGCGCATGCTCAACCTCGGCGCCGACTTCTGGGACGCCGCCACCGGCCGCCTCGGCCTGCGCCGGGCGATCAGCGCGATCGTGACGACGCAGTGGGAGAACCGGGACTTCTTCAGCCTCTGGGAGACCGCCAGCCACAGCGACGCCCGCCTGGCCGAGCTGCGCCGGGAGTGGGTCGGCAACTTCCGGCACTCCTTCGCCCGGTCCCTGGCCCGGGGCATGAAGAGCGGCCACGTCCGCGCCGGCCTGGACCCGGAGGAGACGGCCCGGGCCATGAGCCTGATGGTGAGCGCGTACTGCTACGACGCCTTCATCGCCGACCCGCCGGACCCGCCGCTGGACCCCGAGGGCGTGATCGACCACCTGACCGCACTGTGGGCCGACGCGATCGGCCTGCGGGAGGACCGCGAACTGCGCCCCGGGGACATGTGAGGACCGCGATGTCGACCAGCACCGCCCACCGCCCGGCCGGCCGCCCCGACGACCCCGCCTGGTTCCGCCACGTCCTCGGGCAGTATCCGACCGGCGTCTGCGTCATCACCGCCCAGCCGGACGACGGCCCGCCGATCGGCATGGTCGTCGGCTCGTTCTCGTCCGTGTCGATGCACCCGCCGCTCGTCGGCTTCTACCCGAGCGTCACCTCGGAGACCTGGCCGCACCTACACAAGGCCGGCAACTGGTGCGTCAACATCCTCGCCGCCCACCAGTCCGACGTGTGCCGCCGCATCGCCACCGCCCCCCTGGCCCAGCGCTTCGACGGCGTCCCCTGGCGCCCGGCCCCGTCCGGCGCCCCCATCATCGAGGGCGCCGTCGCCTGGATCGACTGCGTCCCCGTCGCCGTCCACGACGCCGGCGACCACAAGATCGCGATCGCCGAGGTCAAACACCTCGACACCGCCAGCACCGAACTGCCCCTGCTGTTCTTCCGCGGCGGCTACGGCAGCTTCACCCCGCTCACCCTGACCGCCTACGACCCGGACATGAGCCTCGCCCGCCCGCTGCGCCACTTCGAGCTCATCCGCTCGATCGCCCAGGAGCTGCCCGACAGCGGCCTGCGCTGCCTGGTGACCGCCCCCGTCAGCGACAGCGTCGTCGTCATCGGCCAGCTCGACCCGCCGTCCGCATCCTCCTCGGCCCAGCCCACCACCCTGGTCGGCCAGCGCCTCCCGTTCCGCCCGCACGGCCCCTCCATCTTCGAAGCCTGGGCCCCCGAACGCGAACAGGCGGCCTGGGTCGCCAAGTTCGCCCCTGACTCCCAGGAGGCCGAAACCCAGGCCCTGGCCCGCATCCGCGACCGCGGCTTCTCCATCGGCCTGGGCAGCGAGGGCCACCGCCGCTTCGCCGCCGCCCTGGAACGCCTGGCCGCCGAGCCCGGCACGGTCCCCAACGAGGAGCTCGACGCGCTGGTAGCCTCGCTGGACTACGAGCCCGCCGACCTCTCCGACGAAGTCCTGACCCAGGCCCGCGTCATCTCGGCCCCCGTCTTCGACAACGCCGGCCACCCGGTCCTGGCGATGACGGTGTTCGGCTTCAAGGCCAAACCAGACATCGTCCACGACGCCATCACCGCCGTCACCGCCTGCGCCGCGAAGGCCACCCGCACACTCCGCTGAGCGGGTCGCCTGAAGGCCGAGATCGCCGAGGTCCTGCACGTCGACCCCCGCACGGTGCGCCGATGGATCGCCCGGCATCACGCGGAAGGTCTCGGCGGCCGGCCGGACCACCCACCACAGCGGCATCACGAAACGGTGCCTTGCCGAACACCCCCGACTGCTGCTCATCGAAGCGCCCGCCACAGCCCGCCACCATCACCGACCGGGTCCGGCAAGCCCACGCGTTCCTCCGCCACCACACCAACAACCACAACCACACCACCGCCGCACACTGAACCTCACCCTGACTCCCCGAGGGCTACGGACACGGCTTCAGGCAGGGCGCTTTAGCCGGTGTAGGGGCGTTCGCGGCGGAGTTCGGCGCGGGCTATCGTGCGGCGGTGGACGGCGTCGGGGCCGTCTACGATGCGCAGGACTCGGGACCAGGCGTAGAAGTAGGCCAGGGGGGTGTCGTCGCCTACGCCGGCGGCGCCGAAGACCTCGATGGCTCGGTCGATCACCGCGGTGGCCATCGCCGGGGCGGCGACCTTGATGGCGGCGATCTCGGTGCGGGCGGCCTTCGCGCCGTGGTGGTCGATCAGCCACGCGGTTTTGTAGACCAGGAGGCGGGCCTGGTCGATGTCGATCCTTGACCGGGCGATGAGCTCTTGGACCACGCCCTGCTCGGCGAGGGGCTGGCCGAACGCGACCCTCGACTTGGCCCGGGCGACCATGAGGCCCAGCGCCCGTTCGGCCATGCCGATGGCGCGCATCGCGTGGTGGATGCGGCCCGGGCCCAGGCGGGCCTGGGCTATCGCGAAGCCGTCGCCCTCGGCGCCCAGGAGGTTGGTGGCGGGGACGCGGACGTCGTGGAAGCGCAGTTCGGAGTGGCCGTGCTGGTCCTGGTAGCCGAAGATCGGCAGGTGGCGGACGATCTCCAGGCCGGGGGTGTCCCTCGGGACCAGGATCATCGTCTGCTGCCGGTGGGGGTCGGCGGCCGGATCCGACTTGCCCATGACGATGAAGATCTGGCAGCGCTCGTCGGCTACGCCGGTGATCCACCACTTGCGGCCGTTGATGACGTAGTCGTCGCCGTCGCGGAGGATGGTGGTGGTGATGTTGGTGGCGTCGGAGGAGGCCACGTCCGGCTCGGTCATCGCATACGCGGAGCGGATCTCGCCGGCCAGGAGCGGCTCCAGCCATCGTGACCGCTGCGCGGCGGTGGCGAAGCGGTGCAGAGTTTCCATGTTGCCGGTGTCCGGGGCCTGGCAGTTGATGGCCTCGGGGGCGATGACCGGGGACCAGCCGGAGACCTCGGCGACGGCCGCGTAGTCGAGGTTGCTCAGGCCGGACAGCTCCGGCAGGAACAGGTTCCACAGGCCCCGGCGCCGCGCGGACGCCTTGAGATCGTCCATCACCGGCGGGTACGCGTGCGGCCCGTGCTCGGCCAGGTGGGCGGCCCACACCGGCTCGGCCGGGAAGACCTCCGCCCGCATGAAGTCCCACATCCGCGCGACGGCGTCCTCCGCCGGCGGTGAGAGCGCGAAGTCCATGTTTCAGCCCTTCCGGTCGATGACGGCCAAGCCCTCGGCGGCGACCCGGCGCACCTCGTCGTCGAGGTCGCCGAACGTCTGCCCGGCCATGGCCCCGGCCGCGGCCCGGGCCGCCACGCCCTGGGCGATGACGGCGAACTTGAAGTGCGCGAACGCCTCGTAGAACGCCAGCTCGGCCAGGTCGGTGCCGGTCCGGCGAGCGTAGCGCTCGGCGAGGTGGGCGCGGCCCGGGAAGCCGCCCTCGCGGGTGAGCGCTGGAGTCAGGAGCGGCCGAGGCTCGCCGGGCTCGCGCCAATAGAAAAGCAGCATGCCCAGGTCGGCCAGGGGATCGCCCAATGTGGACAGTTCCCAGTCCAGCACGGCCAGGACCCGCGCCGAATCCCGCACATCCAGCATGCAGTTGTCGATGCGGTAGTCGCCGTGGACGATCGCGGACCGCTGGGCCTGCGGCACCGCGGCGCCCAGCCTGGACCCGAGCTCGTCCAGGTCCGGCAGGTCGTGGGTCTTCGACGCGTCCCACTGGCCCCGCCAGCGGCGCAGCTGCCGGGCCAGGAAACCGGCCGGGCGGCCGTAGTCGCCCAGGCCCACCGACTCCGGGTCGATCCGGTGCAGGTCGGCGAGGACGTCGACGAGCGCATCGGTGAGCGCGGCCCGGGCCGAAGGGGGCGGAAGCTCGTCGCGGACCACGTGGCCGTCGACCTTCTCCATCACGTAGAACGGTACGCCGAGCAGGTCCCCCGTGCGCTCCTCCAGCAGCACCCTGGGCACGGGGACCGACGTCCCGGCCAGCGCGCGCTGCACCCTCGCCTCGCGGCCCATGTCGTGCGCGCTCGGCAGGCGCTCACCGGTCGGCGGCCTTCGCAGTACCACCGAACCGGCTTGGCTCTTCAAGAAGAAGGTCAGGTTGGACTTGCCGCCGGCGATCAGCGTGGCTTCGAACGTCAGCCAGCGGTCGTCGCCGAGCGCCTCGGCCAGCACCGGCCCGATACGTTCCGGGGAGACCAGGTCGCGCACCGGCTAACGGCCTTCCCAGACCGGCGCCCGCTTCTCGGCGAACGCGGTCGGGCCCTCGACGGCGTCCCGGCTGCCGAACACGATCGCGGTCGCCTCGTCGTTGACGGCCCACGGCTCCAGGCGCGACCACTCGGGGTCCCAGTCCGAGCCCGCTTCCGCCACTTGATGCAGGACCCTTTTGGTGTACTGCACTGCAAGCGGCGCATTCGCCGCGATGCGCTCGGCCAGCCGCAGCGCCTCCGCGAGCGCGGCGCCGGGCCGGGCGACGACGTTCACCAGGCCCCACTCGGCGGCCTCCTGCACGTCGATGGGGTCGCCGGTGAGCGCCATCTGCAGCGCCCGCTTGATGGGGACCTGCCGCTGGAGCCGCACCACCCCGCCCGCGGCGGCGATCAGGCCCCGCTTGACCTCGGGCAGGCCGAGCTTGGCGTCCTCGGCCGCGACGACCAGGTCGCAGGCGAGGGCGATCTCGGTGCCGCCGCCCATGGCGTAGCCGTTGACGGCGGCGATGAGCGGCTTGTCGATCCAGTGCCGGACGAGCCCGGCGAAGCCTCATTCCGGGTGCCCGGGCGCGGCGACCGAGCGGCCGGCGGCGAGCTCCTTGAGGTCGGCTCCGGCGCAGAACGCGCGGCCGTTGCCGGTGACGACGACGACCCGCACCTCGGGGTCGGCGGCGGCGCGTTCGAGGGCGTCGCCGACCGCGGCCGACAGCTCCGCGTTGACGGCGTTGAGGGCGTCCGGCCGGTTGAGCCGGATGACGGCGATGCGGCCGGTCCGTTCGTACAGCGCCGCTGTCATCGGGCCTCCAGGACGTCACGGGCGATGATGTGCTTCATGATTTCGGTGGTGCCGCCGTAGATGGTGGTGACGCGGGTGTCGGCGTAGGCCCGGGCGATCGGGTACTCCCGCATGTATCCGTAGCCGCCGAACAGCTGCACACAGCGGTCGACGAGCCGCTTGTGCATCTCCGTCGCCCACCACTTGGCCTTGGCCGCGTCGACGGCGTTGAGCTCGGCCCGGTTGAAGCGCAGTACCGCATCGTCCACATAGGCTTGTGAGACCTCGAGCTCGGTGAGCATCTCGGCGATCGCGAACCTGGTGTTCTGGAAGTCGGCGATCGGCTGCCCGAACGCGCGCCGCTGGGTGACGTAGTCGATGGTCCAGGCGAGCGCGGCCCGGGCCCCGGCGCACGCGGCGACGGCGATGCCGAGGCGTTCCAGGGGCAGGTGGCCCATCAGGTAGTGCAGCCCGCGGCCGACCTCGCCGAGCACGTTGGCGGCCGGGACCCGCACGTTGTCGAAGAACAGCTCCGCGGTGTCCTGGGATCGCAGGCCGACCTTGTCGAGCTTGCGGCCGCGCTCGAACCCGGGCATGCCCCGCTCCACGACGAGCAGGCTGAACGCCCGGCTGCGGGCGGCGGGGTCCGGATCGGTCCGGGCGACCACGATGACGAGGTCGCCGAGGATGCCGTTGGTGATGAACGTCTTGGCTCCGTCGAGCACCCAGTCGTCGCCGTCGCGCCTGGCCGTTGTCCGGATGCCCTGCAGGTCGGAGCCGGTGCCGGGCTCGGTCATCGCGATCGCGCCGATCCGCTCGCCCGAGCAGAGCGCCGGCACCCACCGCTCCGCCTGCTCCGGGGTGGCCAGGTCGAAGCAGTAGGGCAGCACGATGTCGGCGTGGGTCGAGAACCCGGAGCTCAGGGAGGTGGCGCCGGCCTTGGCGAACTCCTCCATCATGGCGCAGCGAAAACCAAAATCCCGAAGACAACCGCCGCCGTTGTACTGCTCCGGCGCGTTGATGCCCAGGAGTCCCTGGCGCCCCGCCTCGAGCCACGGCTCCCGCGGGATGATGCCGGCCTCGTCCCACGCCTCGACGTCGGCGGTGACGTGCCGGCTGATGTACTCGGCGACGCTGCCGCGGAACGCCTCCTGGTCGGCGCTGAAGAAGGGGCGGCGGGCCCACAGATCCTTGGTCATGGCGTCACAGGCGCTCGATGACGGTGGCGTTGGCCATGCCGCCGCCTTCGCACATGGTCTGCAGCCCGTAGCGGCCGCCGGTGGCCTCCAGGTGGTTGAGCATCGTGGCCATGAGCCGGATGCCGGACGCGCCGAGGGGGTGGCCGAGCGCGATGGCACCGCCGCGCGGGTTGAGCTTCTCGAGGTCGCCGCCGAGCTCGGCCAGCCACGCGAGGGGTACCGGGGCGAAGGCCTCGTTCACCTCGTAGGCGTCGATCGCGTCGATGCCGAGGCCGGCCCGCTCCAGCACCAGGCGGGTGGCCGGGATCGGCGCGGTGAGCATGAACAGCGGGTCGTCACCGGCGACCGCGAACGCGTGGAAGCGGGCCCGGGCGCGCAGGCCGAGCTTCGCGGCGACGTCCTCGCCCATGACGAGCGCCGCGGAGGCGCCGTCGGTCAGCGGGGAGGAGTTGCCGGCGGTGATGCGCCAGTCGATGTCGGGGAACCGTTCGCGCAACGCGGGCGCGTCGAACGCCGTCCTCAGCCCGGCCAGGCTCTCCGGGGTCGTCGCGGCCCGGATCGTCTCGTCGGCCGCGAACGTGTCGACCGGCACGAGCTCCTGGTCGAACCCGCCGTGCTTCGCGGTCTCGGCGGCCAGCCGGTGGGAGCGGGCCGAGTAGTCGTCGAGGACCTCCCGGGACAGCCCCCACTTCCGGGCGATGAGCTCGGCGGAGACACCCTGGCCGACCAGCCCCTCGGGGTAGCGCCGGGCGATGGAGGGCCCCTGCGGGTCCTCGCCCGTCGTGGACGAGCCCATTGGCACCCGGCTCATCGACTCGACGCCACCGGCGACGACGATGTCGTAGGCCCCGGCCATCACGCCCTGGGCGGCGAAGTGCAGCGCCTGCTGGCTGGAGCCGCACTGCCGGTCGATGGTGGTGGCCGGCACCGATTCGGGCCAGCCGGCGGCGAGGACCGCGTTGCGCCCGATGTTCATGGCCTGCTGGCCGGCCTGGCTGACGCAGCCGGTGATGACGTCCTCGACCCGGCCCGGGTCGAGGCCGTTGCGCTCGGCGAGGGCGCGCAGGACGGTGGCGTAGAGGTCGACCGGGTGGACGCCGGAGAGCGCCCCGCCGGGCTTGCCCTTGCCCGAGGGGGTCCGGACGATGTCGACGATGACCGCTTGACGCATGATCGGTTCCCTTTCCGTCGTTACCGCGGAGCCATGCGGATGGCGCCGTCGAGCCGGATGGTCTCGCCGTTGAGCATCGGGTTGGCGACGATCGCGGTGACCAGCTGCGCGTATTCCGCGGGTTGCCCGAGCCGGCTCGGGTGCGGCACCTGGGCCCCGAGCGAGTCGCGGACCTCCTGCGACAGCTGGCCGAGCAGCGGCGTCTCGAAGGTGCCGGGGGCGATGGTCACGACGCGGATCCTCAGCCCGGCGAGGTCGCGGGCGATCGGCAGCGTCATGCCGACGATGGCGCCCTTGGACGCCGAGTAGGCGGCCTGCCCGACCTGCCCGTCGAACGCGGCGACCGAGGCGGTGTTGACGATGACGCCGCGCTCCTCGCCGTCCGGCTCGTTGCCGGCCATCGCGGCCGCGGCCAGGCGCAGCACGTTGAAGGTGCCGAGCAGGTTGACCCGGATCACGCGCTCGAAGTCGGCCATGGGGAACGGCCCCTGCTTGCCGACCGTCCGGAACGCGTTGCCGATGCCCGCGCAGTTGACGAGCACGGCCAGTCCGCCTTCGTCATTCGCGAGGTCGACCGCCGCTTGTACCGCGCTCTCGTCGGTCACGTCCGCGCCGGCGAACCGGACCGCGTCGCCCAGCCCGTCGAGCCGGCCGCGGTCCGCGCTCGGCAGGTCGAGGGCGACCACCCGGGCGCCGGCCGCGACGAGGGCCTCGACCGTCGCCAGCCCGAGCCCGGACGCGCCTCCGGTCACCAGTGCCTGCTTGCCCCGGACTTCCATGGCCTGACCTCCGCGCCTGGTGGACTGAGTGAGCGATCGCTAAGGTAGCGTACTGAGCGATCGCTAGCTAGGGAGAGTGACATTTGAGCGACTGGCGGGAGTACCCACCACTCGAGCTGCAGCCGCTGCTGGCACTGGCGCTCGACGAGATCGTCGAGCACGGCTACGACGGCACGTCCGTGCGCAAGATCGCCAACCGGGCCGGCGTCACCGTCCCCGCGCTCTACTACCACTTCGAAAACAAGCAGGCCATGCTCCGGGAGCTGCTCGACCACGCGATGCGGATCGTGCTCACCCACGCCCGGGCCGCGCTCGACGAGGCCGGCGCCGACTGCCCGGCCCGGCTGCGGGCCCTGGTCGAGGCCATCGTCCTCTACACCGCACACCATCGCGACCTGGCGTTCCTGGACTCCGAGCGGCGCAGCCTCACCCCCGAGAACCGGGAGCACTACATCGCCCGGCGCGACGAGCTCGAACGCGAGCTGCGCGACACCATCCGCGGCGGCGTGGCGCAGGGCGTCTTCCACACCCCGCACGCCGACGAGTGCGGCCGCGCGATCCTGTCCATGTGCCAGGGCGTCGCGGGCTGGTACCGCCCCGGCGGCCCGGTCGACCCGCCCACCATGGCCCGCCGGTACGCCGACCTGGCCCTCGCGACCGTGGAGTACCGCCGATGACCGGCCCGTTGGACGCGTTCCGGCTCGACGACCGGGTCGTGGTCATCACCGGTGCGAGCTCCGGCCTCGGCCTGGGGTTCGCCCGCGCGGTCGCGGCCGTGGGCGGCCGCCTGGTCCTCGGCGCCCGCCGCCTGGACCGCCTCGAGGAGCTGGCCTCCGCACTGCGCGCGGCCGGAGCGTCAGTGCTGGTGCAGGCCGTGGACGTGACCGTGCCGGAGCAGTGCCAGGCCCTGGTCGACGCGGCGGTGGCCGCGCACGGCCGGGTCGACGTCCTCGTCAACAACGCCGGCCTGGGCGGCTCCGTCGCCGCCTCCCGCGAAACCCCCGAGGGCTTCCGCCAGGTCATCGACGTCAACCTCAACGGCTCGTTCTGGATGGCCCAGGCCTGCGCCCGGGTGATGCCGCCGGGCTCGTCGATCGTCAACGTGTCGAGCGTGCACGGCATGGTGGCCTCGCGCTACCCGGGCGCCTCATACGCCGCGAGCAAGGCCGGCGTCATCGGCCTGACCCGGGACCTGGCGCAGCAGTGGTCCCGCCGCAAAGGCATCCGCGTCAACGCCCTGTGCCCCGGCTACTTCGCCACCGAGATGACGACCGCGCACGGCGCGGACAAACTCCGCGCGATGGTCGCCGAGCACAGCCTGCTGGGCCGCTTCGGCGAGCAGCCCGAGGTCGACAGCGCCCTGCTGTTCCTGGCCAGCCGCGCCTCGTCGTACGTCACCGGCACCACGCTGGTCGTCGACGGGGGCCTCGCGGCGACGGTCTAGAACCGGTTGAACGGCGGGATCGGCGGCGCCAGGGCCGACAACAGCTGCAGCAGCACCAGTGCGCCCATCCCGGCGTAGGTGTCGACCAGGCTCAGCACCACGGCCCCGGCGTAACCGGCCTGATAGAACACGATCCGCCGCCGGAGCGCGCCGAGCACGTCTTCCGTCTTGAACATCCCGTGCCGCGCCGCGTAGCGCAGGCTGGCCAGCAGCGCCAGCCCGAGCAGCAGCAGGTTGAGCCAGTAGACGACGAACGGCACCCGCGCCGTCGGATACTCCCCGACGAAGTTCGTCGAGAACGGCATCAGGCACACCAGCGCCAGGAACGCCAGATGTATCCACGTCAGGTGCCGGTCGGTCCGGGCGAAATGGTTGAACTGCGTCTGCTGCCCGATCCAGAAGATGCCGAGCGTCATGAAACTCATCACGAACGGCAGAAAATGCGGCCCGACCTCGACCAGCACCTCCCACGCGGCCCGATCCGCCGCCCGCCCCGCACCCGACCACACCGGATGCTGCCCCGTCACCTCGCCGACCGGCACCCGCAGATCGAGCACCAGCAACGTCATCGCCACCGCGAAGATTCCGTCACTGAGCGCCGCCAGCCGCTCGAGACTCTGCCCAGCGATCCGCGGATACGAGGTCGTCACATCGACAAGATACTTATCCCGCCCGCACCCCGCTGCCCCCGATCACCCCGGCCGCCGGGTCAACCTGCGCGCCTCCGAGGACGGCCGGCCCCTGAACGAGAAGCTCGGCTTCGAGCCGCGGCCCGGCCCCCTCGATGGCCAGCACGCTGCCGTGACCGGACCCGACGCGGTCCGGGCCGCACGCGCGATCGGGCGTTGATACTCAGACCGCCCATGAGTACGTGTGCGGATACGGCTCGTTCGTCCGATCCATATCCTGATCGACATGGATGCGGCACGACGCTCCCGCGGTGAGGTCTTCGCCCGCGGCGTGGCGACTCTCCTCGCGTGGCAGGCGCTTCCGGTCGTGGCCGCGGTCGTCGGGTGGTTCCTCCAGTCGACGGCCCAGCCGGGCCCCGACTGCGAGGACGAAGGCCTCGGCCTCAACTGCGCCATGAGCGACCGCGAAGGCTACGGGCTGATGCTGGCCTTCGGCGCGCTCCCGGCCATGGTGGTCGCCTGCATCGCGGGCGTCCTCCTGGTCGGCGCCCTGGCGGCACTGCGCCTGCGCCCCGGGGTGCTGGCCGGCACCCTCGCCGCCGTTCCCGCCTGGGTCATCGGCTACGCAGTGATCTTCCTCCGCTGAGCGATCCTCCTCCGCTGAACGAGCGGTCCGTCAACGCACCGGCAGGACCGTACACAGAGGACGCGGGCCCGTACGCAGCGGCACTATGCCCTCGCCCGCGAACACCCGCAGCGCATCCGGCCCGTCTCGCAGCCGGCTCCGGACCGAATCGAGCTGCGCGAGGATCAGCGCCGCCCGCACCTCAGGCTCCGACTCCACCGCGAGCCGCCGGCGCAGCGGTTCCCGATCGGCCCCGGCCTGGGTCAGAGATCGCCGAGCAGAGCGTCGAAGCCGTCGCACGCGCGGCACCGCATTGGCGGCTCACGACGCTAGTGACCGGTGGGCGGTCTTCTCGCGGCCCAGGTGCTGATCGGTGCGGCGGACAGGGTGAAGGCCGAGGCCAGGGCGGCCACGCCGAGCAGGGCGCCGCGCAGGTCGGTGTGCTCGGCCAGCAGGCCCACGTAGGCCGGGCCCAGCAGGAAGCCCAGGTAGGCGGTGGCGGCGACGGTGGAGGTGGCTCGGCCGTGCTGTGCGGGGTCGGTGCCGCGCAGGCTGCGGCTGAGCAAGGTGGGGAACAGCGTCGCGGTGCCCAGGGCGGCCAGCACCAGCCCGGCCAGGGCAATGGTGACCGTCGGGGCGGTGGCCAGCACCGCGCTGCCCGCGGTGGCGAACGCGCCGCCCCCGAGCAAAATCGCGGTGGGGTGGCTGCGTGACAGCGGTGCCAGGCTCAGGCGGGCCAGTGCGGCGGTGGCGGCGAAGGTCGCGGGGGCCGCGGCCGCCAGCTGGGGTGAGGCGCTGAAGACGTCGGTGACCAGGACCGCGCCCCAGCTCTGGTGGGCGTTTTCGACGGCGTAGGCCAAGGCCGCCACCAGTCCCACGACCAGCAGGGGCGAGGCCGGGTTGATCCGGCGCAGCACGTCCGTGAGCCGGTGTGCGCCGCGGGGCTCGGCGGTGCCGGAGCCGGGCGGTGCCGCGGGCCGCCGGCGGGTGCTCGCATCGCCCTGGCGCGCCGGGGCCGGCCGGGACGTGCTGGTCAGGTAGGCGGCCGCGGCCAGGGCGCACATCACCGCCGCGACCACGGCGAAGGCCATCAGGAGCGACAGCCCGGCGCCCAGCAGTGCCCCGGTGGACAGGCTGGCGATGAACACGCCCACGGAGAACACCCCGTGGGATCGGGTGAGCAGCGGCTTGGCGGTGGCGTGTTCGGCCCGGCCGGCCAGGGTGTTGATGGCCACGTCCGCGGCACCGGAGGCGGCGCCGACCACGAGCATGCCGATGCTCAGCCGCACCATCCCGCCGCCGCCGGCGGTGATGAGCAGCCCGGTGCCGGCCAGTGCGGCCAGCAGCCACGGCGCCACGCGGAGCCCGTAGCGGTCCACGGCACGTCCGGTGCCGGCCATCGCCGGCAGCGCGCCCAGGCCGATGAAGAGCAGGGCGGTGCCCAGCTGACCCTGGCCGACCCCGGCCTGGGTGCGCAGTGCGGGCAGGGCCGCTCCCCAGGCGCCCCAGAAGACCCCGTACGCGGCGAACGCCGCGTAGGGCGCGTAGGCGGCGCCGGCCTGGACGGCGAGCGGGCGGGGCGAGGTGGTGGCCGTGTCTCGACTCATGCTTCGTAACGTTACACATAATTTCGTAACGTTACACAACACGCTATGCTGGCGCTGTGCCCACACCCGCGCGCCGGCGACCCACGGTCAAGGACGTCGCCAAGCAGGCGGGGGTCGCGCCGATGACGGTCTCCTACGCCTTCAACCAGCCCGCGCGGGTCGCCGCGGCCACCCGGAGCCGGGTGCTGGAGGCCGCGGCCCAGCTCGGCTACCGCCCCGACAGCACCGCCCGGGCCCTGCGCTCGGGGCGCGCCAACCAGCTGGGCGTGGTGGTCGGCGAGCACCTGTCCTACCTCTTCGATAACCCGCAGGCGGCCCAGTTCCTGGCCGGGATCACCGACGTCTGCGTCGGCGAGGGCCTGGGCGTAGTGCTGATCCCCACCCGCGGGGACGCCTCAGACGTCGACCGGGTGCTGGCCGCGGCGGTGGACGGCTACGTGCTGTGGACGACCGTCGCCGATGACCCGGTGCTGGCCGCCGTCGCGAGGAGTGGGCGACCCGCGGCCATCCAAGGCGGTCCGGCCCACCCGGGGCTGGTGTGCATCGGGCCCGATGACCGCGCGGGGGCGGCCGCGGTCGCGGCCGCCACGCCCCTGGCCGAGGCGACGCCCGTCATCATCAGCTTCCCCTTGGACCGGCGCCGCGCCGGCGGCGTGCTGCGCGGCCGCGACCTGCCCCCGGACCTGATGGACCCGCAGGCCGTACCGTTCCCCGTCACCGCGGCCCGGCTGGCCGGCTACCGCGATGCGCTGACCGCGGCCGGACACGACTGGAGCGACGTGCGGATCGCCGTGGTGGAGCGCAACCAGCGCGAGCTCGGTGAGCGAGCCGCCGCGGCGCTGCTCGAGACGCTGGACGGCGGCGGCCACGTGGTGGTGCTGGCGATGAGCGATGAACTGGCGCTGGGGGCCCGCGCGGCGGTGGGCCGCACGCGGCGGGAGGTGACGCTCACCGGATGGGACGGCTCGCGCGAGGCCGCCGCCGCCGGAGTGTGGTCGGTGGCGGCCCCGCTGCGCGACCAGGGTCGCGCGTGCGCGCGAGCGGCCCTGGCCGGGGGGCTCGAGGGACACCGGGTGCCGTGGTCCGTGGTCGCGCCCGAAGGACGGCCGGTGCGAGGCTACTCGGGGTAGACCGGCGGTCGCTTCTCGCGCAGTGCCGTCAAGCCCTCCGCGTAGTCGGGGCCGTCGAGCAGTTCGCCCTGGTCGTCGTGCTCGCGTCGCATGGCCGCCTCGAGTTCGTCGGCCTGGGCCCGGCGCAGGTTGCGCTTGGTGCGGCGCAGGGCCTCGCGGGATGAGCCGGCGGTCCCGGCGGCGAGCGCCTGGGCGGCGGGCAGGAGCTCGGCGGGCGGGACCGCGTCGTAGACCAGGCCCCAGGACAGGGCGGTCGCGGCCGGGACGCGCTCGGCGAACAGGGCCATCCGTGACGCTCGCGCACGGCCGATCGTGGCCGGGAGCAGGTGGGTCGCTCCCCCGTCCGGGGTCAGGCCGATCTTCACGAACGGCAGCTGGAACCAGGCGGAGTCGGCGGCGATGACGGCGTCGCCGGCGATGGCGAACGAGACGCCCACGCCGACGCACGGGCCGTTCACGGCGGCGATGACCGGGACGTCGGCTCGCACCACGGCCAGGACCACCTCGTTGGCCGCGGCGACGATGGCCCGGCCGTCGGTGCCGCCCGTCGCCGCGGCGGTCGGGGAGACGTCGGCGCCGGCGCAGAAGGCGCGGCCCTCGCCGGTGAGCACGATGCCGCGCACGCCGGGAAGGGCGGATGCCTCGCGCAGGCGGTCGGCCAGCCGGTGCATGGCGGCGAGGTCGAGGGCGTTGAGGCGGTCCGGGCGGGTCAGGGTGAGCGTCGCGACCGGGCCGTCGATCGTGAGGCGTACGGCGTCGTGCGTCATCGGTCCGCCGCGACCAGCGGGGCCAGGCGGGCGGTGATGATGGACGAGGCCTCCGCGACCATGCGGGAGACCAGGTCGGCCACCGTCGGGATGTCGTCGATCAGGGCCTGCGACTGGCCGACGGTCCACAGGCCGCGGTCCAGGTCCCCGGTCTCGTACACCTCGCGGCCGCGGACGCCGGCCACGAGGTCGCGCACGTCGGCGAACTCGCCGCCGGCCCGGAGGATCTCGACGACCTCGTTGCTGACGGCGTTCACCGCGACCCGTGACGTGTTGCGCAGCGTCCGGAAGATCAGGGTGGTCTCGAGCTCGCTGCTCTCGACGATGCGGCGTTTCACGTTCTCGTGGACCGGGGCCTCGACGGTGCACATGAAGCGGGTGCCCATGTTGACCGCGTCGGCGCCCAGGGCCAGGGCGGCGACCAGGCCGCGGGCGTCGGCGATGCCGCCGGAGGCGACGATCGGGATCGTGAGGCGGCCGGCCGCGGCCGCGATGAGGACGAGGCCGGGAACGTCGTCCTCGCCCGGGTGGCCAGCGCACTCGAAGCCGTCGATGCTGACCGCGTGGACGCCGAGCGACTCGGCCTTGAGCGCGTGGCGGACGCTCGTGCACTTGTGGATCACCTTGATGCCGGCGGCGGTGAAGGCCGGCATGTGGTCGGCCGGGCTGAAACCGGCCGTCTCCACGACCTTTATGCCGGACTCGATGATGGCGTCGCGGTACTCGGCGTAGGGCGGTGGCTTGATCGCGGGCAGGATCGTGAGGTTGACGCCGAACTCGCGGTCGGTCAGCTCGCGGGTGCGGGCGATCTCCTTGGCGAGGTCCTCGGGCGTGGGCTGGGTGAGCGCGGTGATGAACCCGAGCGCGCCGGCCTCGGCCACGGCGGCGACGAGGCCGGCCCGGCCGACCCACTGCATCCCGCCCTGCACGATGGGGTGCCGGACGCCGAACTCACGGGTGAAGCGGGTCTCGATCATGCCGCTGACTCCTGTCGCGATCGCCCGGAATGAGGGGAAAATGCTGATGCTAATATCACTTTTAGATCTCAAAAGAGCGAACGAACGAGCGGCCGGAAAACGAAGAAGCCGAAGAGCTATATGCGCCGAAAGCAGGAGCGATGCCTCGCCAGTACACGAAAGGCGCGCGGACGGCGGCCGCGTTCCTGGAGGCGGCCAACAAGGAGTTCGCGGAGCGCGGCTACCTGCTGACCAAGGTCGAGGACATCGCGCGCACGGCCGGCCGCTCGTCGGCGAGCTTCTACAACTACTTCACCGACAAGGCCGACGTCCTCGCCGCCCTGGCGCAGGCGTTCCACGAGGACACCCGGGCCCAGATCGCGGTGCCGTATCAGGAGGGCCGCCCGCCGCAGGAGGCCATCCGGCTCGCGATCACGATCTTCTGGGAGACGTACCGTGACCGCCTGGGCGCGCTCAGCGGCGTCTTCCAGGCGTCGATGGCGGACCCGGCGTTCCTGGAGAGCTGGCGGGAGATCCGGCGCTCGGCCATCGACTTCATCGTCCGCGGTGTCGAGCAGGCCCAGAAGGACGGCTACTGCCCCGGCGTCGACGTGCGCATGACGTCCTCGGCGCTGTCGTCGATGCTCGAGCTCTCCTGCTACGTGTGGCTGGCCCAGGGCGGCGACAACGCCGGCTCGGTCGTCGACGAGCAGGCCGCGATCGACTCCTTGGCGAGCATCTGGTTTCACGCCATCTACTGGCGGGCCGGGGACCACGCCTAGCGCCCCAGCACGCGCAGCTCGACGTCGGTCCGCCGGTCCAGTGCCGCGGCGATGGCAGCGAACCGGGCCGGGTCGAGGCCGGCCCTGATCTCGTCGACCAGGGCGCGCTCGTCGGCCACGCCGAGCTCCGCGAACACCTCGCGGTCGACCCGCTCCCGCTCGGGGCCGGCGACCAGGTCCCGCCGCACCGTCTCGAGGGCGGCGACGCAGGCCTTGAGCAGATAGCGGGGCCGGCCTGCGACCGACGGCAGGATCTCGTCCCGCAGCGTCTCCGCGACGGCCGTCAGCAGCTCTTCATAACCGGGCACCGCGGCGTGCGGCATGGGTTCTCCAGTCATCGCAGCAGCTCCAGCAGGTCGTGCTCGACCTCGACGACCCGCCGGCCGACGAGCGCGAGGTCGATCGAGCGGGTCGTGCCGGACAGGTGCCGGTCGGCCTGTCGCAGGCAGCCGACGGCCCAGATCCAGGTGCCCAGCACGACCGCCCAGGCGAAGTCGTCGGCCGACACGTCGACGCCCGACGCGGCCCGGTACCCGTCCAGGAAATCCCCGACATCGCCGAAGCCGCCGACGACGCCCGGCCCGCGGAACCGCCAGCTGCGCACCGCGATCCAGCCCAGGTCCTCCAGGGGGTCGCCGCGGTGGGCCGACTCCCAGTCGAGGACTCCGACGAGGCCGTCGCCGTCGACGTCGACGACGAAGTTGCCGAGCCGGAAGTCTCCGTGCGTCACGGTCGTCCGGCGCCGCGCCGGCCGCCGGTCGCGGAGCCACGCGTAGGCGAGTTCGAGCACCGGCCGGTCGGGGTCGAGCCGGTCGAGGGTCGCGCGGTACTCGACGAGGCGGTCCTCGTCCGGAAGTCCGGCGACAGCCGAAGGGTCGACCGTGTGCAGCCGGCCCAGAGCCGCACCGCACTGGCGGGCCAGACGCCGTCCGTCGGTCAGTCCGTCGAGGATCCGCCGGGGCACGGTCTCGCCGTCGAGCCGCTCCAGGACCAGGCCGCCGGGCACCACGGCGACCGCTTCCGGCGCGGCCACTCCGGCCGCACGGACGGCCCGCAGGACGCTCGCCTCGAACGCCGCGCCGCCGCCGCGCTGCTCGCCGGGCGGGTCCGAGAGCAGGATGAGCCGGCGGCCCGCGGACTCGAACGCCCAGACCTCCCGCGATGAGCCGCCGGTGAGCCGCTCCAGGCCCGTGACCGGTGCCTTCAGCGCGACCAAGGACGCGGCCGGGGGTGTGGGGGGCGGTGAGCCCCCGGCCCGGGGCGGGAGCGAAGCGGCCCCGGAATCCTGAGCTTCCGCTTGGGCTTGTTCGTTCATCGGGCCGTCATCCGATCCCATGTGCCGGCCGTGAACGGATCGCGTTTGAGCTCCACCTTGCGCACCTTGCTGGTCGGGGTCTTCGGCAGTTCGTCCAGGAACTCGATGTATCGGGGCACCATGAACCGCGGCATGGTCGCCGTGAGGAACTCGGCGAGGTCCGGTGCTTCGAGCTTCCAATCCGGCATCGGTACCACGCAGATCTTGATCTCCTCCTCGCCGTCCGCGGAGGGCACGCCGATCGCGGCGCACTCGAGGACGCCCGGGTGCGCGGTGACCATCGATTCGACCTCGAACGACGAGATGTTCTCGGAGCGCCGGCGGACCGCGTCCTTGACCCGGTCGACGAGGAAGTAGTTGCCGTCCTCGTCGCGGCGGAAGGCGTCGCCGGTGTGGTACCAGCCGTTGCGCCACGCCTGTGCCGTGTCCGTGGGCCGGCCGAGGTAGCCCTGGTTCATCGTCCACGGCCGGTCGGACCGCACGATCAGCTCGCCGATCTGCCCGGCCGGCACCTCGGTGTCGTGGTCGTCGACGATGCGCAGCTCGAACCCGGCGCGGGCGCGGCCGCAGCTGCGGTGGTCGACGACGTGGTCGCCGGTCGCGATCGGCCAGCCGGCCTCGGTCATGCCGTAGTTGGTCCGCATCCGCAGCCCGAACCGCTCGCCGAACGCGGCGTGGTCGGGCAGCAGCGGACCGCCGGTGATGCTGCGCAGCGGGTTGTCGCGGTCGTCGGGGCGGCGCGGCTGCTGCCAGAGGAAGTTCGCCATCGCGTAGAAGGCCCAGGCCCGGGTGCAGCCGTGGGCGCGGACGTCGGGCCAGAAACGGTCGGTCTTGAAGCCGTCGCGGAAGACGAACGTGCCGCCCCAGTGCGCGACGATCTGCAGCGGCACCTTGCCGCCGAGGTGGAAGGCGGCGAACGGGGCGTACAGCACGTCGCCGGGGCCGATGTCGTCGAAGGCGTCGACGCCGGTGACGAGCTGCCCCCACGGCGTGATGACGCCCTTCGACGGCCCGGTGGTGCCCGACGTGTAGATGATGGCGGCGGTGTCCCACGGCTCCGGGTCGGCCAGCCCGTCCAGCACCGCCGGGTCGTGTGCGAGCGGCTGTCCGAGCTCCAGCACGAAGACGTCGGCCGCCTCGACCTCGCCGGCGCGGTCGGCGACGGTGACGACCAGCCGGGGGGCGGAGTCGTCGAGCACGTGCCGGAGCATCGCGCCGCGGTAGGCCGGGTTGATCGGCACCTGCACCGCCCGCAGCCATCCGCACGCGATCCACAGGGCCTGCTCGTCGACGCACGTGGGCAGCAGGACGGCGACCCGGTCGCCCGGGCCGACGCCCCGCTCACGCAGGAGCCCGGCGAACTCCTCGACCCGGCGCTCGAACGCGCTGTACGTGTACCGCCCCCGGGTGGCGTCGATGAGGAAGTCCCGATCCCCCAGCTCGGTCGCGCGCCGCCGGATGAGGCCGGGCAGCACGTCAGCCACCGGCCACCTCGCTCAGGTAGCTGCGCTCCAGGTTGGACCAGTCCCGGGCCAGCTCGGCCGCGCTCCCCTCGGTGATGACCCGGCCGCGGCGCAGCACGTAGGCCCGGTCGGCGACTTCCAGGGCCCGCGCCGCCTGCTGTTCGACCAGCAGGACGCCGAGGCCGTCGTCGGCGGCTCGGCGGATGGCCTTCAGCAGCCGGTCGACCACGAGGGGGGCCAGGCCGAGCGAGAGCTCGTCGGCGAGCAGCAGCGCGGGCCGGCCGGCGAGGGCCCGGGCCAGGGTCAGGATCTGCTGCTCGCCGCCGGAGAGCAGGCCGGCCCGGCGGTCGAGCAGCGGTTCGAGCTCGGGGAACGCCTCCAGCGCGGCCGCCCGCGCACCCCGGCCGAGGCGGAGGTTCTCGGCCGCGCTGAGCTGCATGAAGACCGAGCGCTCCTCGGGCACGAAGGCCATGCCCTCGCGGGCCCGCCGGTGCAGCCGGGCCGCGGCCGGCTTGCCCCGCCAGTGCACGGTCCCGGCGAGGGGTTTCAGCTCCCCGGCCAGGGTCAGCAGCGTCGTGGTCTTGCCCGCGCCGTTGGGGCCGAGCAGGGCCACGATCTCGCCGGGTCGCACGACCAGGTCGAGGTCGCGCACCGCGGCGAGGTCGCCGTAGCCGGCGCTCAGGCCGCGGGCCTCGACGAGTGGCTCGCCGGCGGCGGGCACCGGCTCGCGCTCCGTCACCTCGACCGGGCCGGGCTTCCTGGACTCGCCGAGGTAGGCGGTGATGACGGCCGGGTCGTCACGGATCTCCGCGGGGGTGCCGGTCGCGATCAGCTTGCCGAAGTTGAGGACCGAGACCTGGTCGCTGACGTCGAGCACGACGGAGACGTTGTGCTCGACCAGCAGCACCGCCATCCGCAGTTCGGTGGCGAGCCGGCGGATGAGGCGGCCGAGCTCGGCGGTCTCGGTGTCGTCCAGGCCGGCCGCAGGTTCGTCGAGGAGCAGGACCGAGGACCCGGTGGCGACCGAGCGGGCGATCGCGAGGAGCCGGCGGCGGCCGTAGGGCAGCTCGTCGGGCTTGCGTTCGAGGTCGTCCTCGAGGTGGAACTCGCGGATGGCGGCGAGCGCCGCGGGTGAGTACCGGTCCCGGCCGGGCCGGACGAGGTTGGACACGAACGCCGGCCAGTCCTGGCGGTCGCAGGCGGCCAGGAGGTTCTCCCGGACCGTCATCGTCTCGAACAGTTCGAGGCTCTGGAACGAGCGGCTGATCCCGGCGGCGGCCCGGCGCTGGGCCGGCCAGCGGCTGATGTCCTGGCCGTCGAGGGTCATCACGGCGCCGGGGCCGTCGACGAACCCGGTGAGGGCGTCGATCAGGGTCGTCTTGCCGGCTCCGTTCGGGCCGATGAGCCCGTGAACCTGACCCGGCACGAGCTTGATGGCCACGTCGTCGAGCGCGGTCACGCCGCCGAAGCGCACGGTCAGCCCGCGCACATCCACCACCCGCTCGGGCACGTTGAACTCGGTCGTCTCCCGCAGCTCGGCAACGTCGCGCTTGCGGGCCCGACGGTTCCTACCCGCGGTGACCCACTTCGGGATCAGGAAGCCGGGGAGCCTCTGGGTGGCCAGGCCGTTGGGTAGCTGGGGAAGCACGAGGAGCAAGGTGAGGCCGAGGACCATCTGACCGACCTCGTTACGGCTGAGGAATTGCGCGAACGCGGTGCCCGGGAAGAGCTCCGAGATGACTCCGGAGAGCAGCCCGGCCGGGGCGTACATGGCGCCGATGACGGCGCCGACGAGGTAGCCGATGCCGCCGATGATGGAGAAGACGACGGCGAAGATGGACTGGAACGCCGTGTACGTCGGCACGAAGGTGACGTTCGGCTGCCGGAACGACAGCAGCACGCCGCCGGCCGCGGCCAGGGCGGCCGAGATGCCGAACGCGAAGATCTTGGCCCGGGCCACGCTGATGCCGAGGCTGGCCGCGGCCCGCTCGTTGGAGCGCACGGCGACCAGGCGCCGCCCGGCCCGGCCGCGCCGGAGGTTGGCCACCATCAGGGCGGCCAGGATGAACACCACCAGGCAGAAGATCGCGTAGCGGCTGGGCCAGAAGTAGGTGTCCATGTCGACGCCGAAGATCTTCGGCGAGCCCACGTTGATGCCCGTGAAGCCGCCGGTGCGCTCGGTCGAGGAGAAGATCTGGTGCTCCAGCACCACGGCCAGGCACAGCGTCACGACGGCCAGGTTCATGCCGCGGGTGCGCAGCGCGGGCAGGCCGACGATGATGCCGACCGGGACGGCACCCGCGACGCCGATCAGGAACGCGGCCCAGAAGGGCACGCCGTGGTCGGCGACCAGCCGGGCGGCGATCCAGGCGCCCATCCCGGCCAGGGCCATCTGCGCCAGTGACAGCTGGCCCGTGTAGCCGGTGACGACCACGAGGGACAGCACGACGAGGCCGAGAGCCAGGGTGATCTCGGAGGCGCTGAGCAGGGCCGGCGAGAACACGAAGTACATGAGCCCGAGGGCGATCAGCCCGGTCACGAGCAGCACCGGCGGGCGCACGACGCCGGTGCCGAGCTGCGGCGGACGCTGGATCGCCTCACCCCGCAGCGGCAGGGACCGGCCGGAGATGACCAGCACCAGGATGATGACGATGAACGGGACCGTCTGGCCCCAGCCGTCGGCGTGCTGGCGGGTGCCGATCCAGGCCACCTCGGACTCGAGCATGCCGATCAGCAGCCCGCCGGCCATCGTCAGCGGGAACGACCGGAACCCGCCGAGCAGGGCCGCCGCCAGGGCCGGCACGATGAGCATGGCCAGGTTCTCGACCTGCAGCGTGCCGATGCTGACGATGAGCACGGCCGACACGACGCTCAGCGCGCAGCCGATCATCCAGTTGACGGTGGCCACGGTGTCCGGGGAGATGCCGAGCGCCGAGCTGGCCCGGCCGTTCTCGGCGACGGCCGAGGTGGCCAGGCCGAAGCGGGTGGAGCGGTACACGACCGTGAGGACCGCGGCCAGGACCAGCCCCACCGCGAGGATGGCGAGGCGGTCGGTCCCGATCCGGATACCCGGCAGGACCGTCGTCGAGCCGTCGGGCAGGACCGAGGTGACGATCCGAGCCTTGCCCACCCCGAAGAGGTACTGCCCGAGCCCGAACAGGAACGCGAAGACCCCGAGCGTCGCGATCAGCCGCGACACCGGCGGGGCGTCCCGAAGTGGCCGCATCACGAGCTGGTGGACCAGCGCCCCGATGACCAGCCCCACGCCGATGGCGAGCAGTGCCGCCACCGGCGTGGGCGTGCCGGCCTCCCGCTGGAGGTAGAAGACGTAGGCGCCCAGCATGCCGACCGCGCCCTGGCTGAAGTTCAGGATCCCGGAGCCGCGGTAGATGAGCACGATTCCGAGCGCGGACAGGCCATAGATCGCACCGGCCCCGAGTCCGAGGACGGCGAACCTGATCACGTCAGTCAGCATGTGGGCCCGATCCTCAGCTCTTCGCGGGAGTCGTGCAGTTCTGGCCGGTGTAGGCGTCGCGGAAGGTGTCGTACACCGGCAGCTCCTTGCCGCCGCTGTACTTCACGATGAACGCGCACGAGGTGAAGATCCGCGGGTAGCCGCCGACGTTGCCCTTCGTCCACTGGATCGGCGGGGTGAGGCCGATGTCGATGCCGCTCATCGTCGGCAGCGCGTCCCACAGCGCGGCGCTGGTCGGCTCCTTCGCCTTCTTGGCGGCCTCGGCGAACGCGAGGACGGCGGCGTAGGCGTTGAGCCGGAAGCCCCGCGTCTCGGAGAAGCCCAGCTTCGACATGTCGGCGACGAAGTTCTTGGTGGCCGTGTTCGGGTACGCCGGCGGCAGGTAGCCCAGCGCCTCGTAGAGGCCGTCGGAGGCGGTCCCGAGCGCGTCGGCGACCTTCTCCTTCTGGGTGCCGATGATGCCGATGGCGATGTTCGGGTTGTCCTTCTTGAGCTGCTTGATGAAGGCGGTCGAGTCGGTGCCCGGCAGGACCGTCAGGATCGCGTCGGTACCGTTGGCCAGCACCGCCTGCACGTAGGGCGCCATGTCGGCGGCGCCGGTCGGCACGGGCACGTCGTTGAGGATCTTCTGGTTGGCCGAGGTGAGGCCCTGGTTGGCGAAGCCGCTGAACGCGCCGCCGCCGTCGATCTGGATGCGGGCCATGCTGATCTTCTTGAAGCCCTGCGCGGCGAGGGCGTTGGCCAGCGACGCGGTCTGGATCGGGGTGCTGCCGTCGAGCGGGAACTGGGCGACCTCGGCCAGGTCGGTGCCGGAGGTGACGGCCCCGATGATCGGGATCTTCGCCTCCCGGAGGATCTTCTCGTGCCCCTTCTGCAGGGTCAGCTCGCCGACCACGGCCGCCACGCCGAGGCTCTGGGCCTGGCGGGCGCAGTTGTCGGCGGTGTTCGGGTCGTTGCCGGTCTTGCAGACGGTCAGCTCGACCGGGCGGCCGTTGATGCCGCCGTTGGCGTTCACGCGGGCCAGGCCGGCGTTGGCGCCGTCGACGAGCTCCGGTGCGGCGCCCGAGCCGGTCTCGTCGTAGATCAGCATCACCTTCACCGGGTTGCCGGCGGCGGCCGAACCGCCGCCGCCGCCCGGGTTCGCGGTGGGCGACTTGGACTTGTCGTTGCTACAACCGGCTAACGCGAGCGGCAGCACCAGCGCCGCCGCCAAGAGGCGGGTGGGCAGCGTTCTCATGGATGCCTCCATCAAGGCCAGGGATTCGGTGGGGTGTGGGGGGTGTTGGGGTGTGGACGTGGTGGAACGGTCAGGCCTGCACGACCACGTGCGGGTCGGCCGGCTCGTGGCGGACATCCTCGGGGGTGAGCGCGCGCGTCCAGGCCGCGAACTCGAGCAGGATGCCGTCGGGGTCGAAGAAGTACAGGGAGCCGACGTAGACGCCGGGGTGCAGCTCGGTGGCGATCGTCGACGGGCTGTCGTCGTGGTACAGCACGACGCCGACCTGCACACCCTTCGCCTTGAGCTTCTTGCGGTACTCGTGGAACTTGTCGAGCGGGATCTGCAGGGCGACGTGGTTCATCGACGCGACGGCGCTGGCGATGTCGCCGAAGCCGGGCATCGCGCCGGGGTGGGTCACACCGGGCACCTTCGCCGGCGCGCCGGGGAACCAGAAGAAGGCCAGGGCGTTGCCGCCGCCGCAGTCGAAGAAGAAGTGCTGCCCCGTCCCGTCCGGCAGCTCCACCGTCTTGATCAGGGGCATGCCGAGCACGCCGGAGTAGAAGTCCACCGTGCGGCGCATGTCGCTGCAGACCAGCGCGAGGTGGTTGATGCCGCCGATCTCGAACTCTTGCTCGGCCATGACGCTTCCTCCGATGTTCAGTCGCCGAGCCCGGCCCGGTCGGCCACCAGTTCCAGGTGCCGTTCCGTGTTGCCGCCGAGCTGGCTGTTGGTGTGGGCCCGTTTGAGGTAGATGTGCGCGGGGTGCTCCCACGTGAAGCCGATGCCGCCGTACGTCTGGATCGCTCCCTCGGCCGCCGCCAGGTAGGCGTCGGTCGCCGCGAGCTTCGCCACCGAGGCGGCCAGTGACGCGTCCTCGGCGTCCTCGTCCAGGCGGCGCAGCGCGTAGCCGACCGCCGCCACGGCACCGTCGAGCTGACTGGAGATGTCGGCCAGCCGGTGCTTGACCGCCTGGAACGAGCCGATGGGCCGGCCGAACTGCAGGCGTTGCCGGGCGTACTCGACCGCGCCCCGCAGCACCGCCCGCGCTCCCCCGATCGAGTCGGCCGCGACGAGTGCGGCCAGCTCGGACCGGAGCCGCTCGGGCAGCTCCGGCACCGGCTCCGGCCACTCGACCCGCCAGAGCACCCGGGTCGGGTCCAGTGTGGACAGTGGACGGCGGGTGACGCCGCTCGCCGGGATCGCCGCACCCGTCGCGGTGACGAAGGTGTCGGCCGTCCCGCCTTCGAGCGCGAAGCCCTCGGGCAGCACCAGCGCGACCCGGTGCCGGTGCGCGGGCGCGCGCCGCAGGGCCCGGACCCCGAACATGTGGCCCAGCAGCGGCGTCGCGAACGGCACGGCGCCGCACTCCTCGATCGCGACGCCCAGGTCCTCGAGGCCGATGTCGGCGACGCCGAGGTCGAACAGCGCGTCCCAGGAGCCGGCGGCCGCACAGCGGGCGACCGTCGCGGCCACCGAGGCCCGCCACTGTTCGCGCTCGGACGCGCTGAGCCCGGTCATGGGCGCAGTGCGGCGGCGGCGCGGCTGTCGAGGTACTCGTCGATGCGCGCGATCCGCCCGCCGCGCACCGTCACCACGAGGCAGGCGTGGATGTCGAGCTCGGTGCCGTTGGGTGCGGTGCCGCGCAGCACGTGCTGCTCCACGTAGCCGGTGGGGGTCGCGTGGCGTACCACCTCCTCGTAGCGCTTGTCGGCGACCTTGCGGTGCAGCCAGTTCAGCACCTTGAGGTTCTCGTCGACGCGCTGCTCGTGCTGGTCGTCGTTGTGCCAGACGACGATGTCGGGGGTGTAGACCTCGTCGCGCAGGGCGTCAAGGTCGTTGGCGTCGATCGCCGCGACCAGCCGCGCGGCCAGGGCCAGGGCGACCTCGGCCGGGACGGCTTCGTCATCGCTTGTCGTCATCGCACGATCTCCGTCCACGGTGCGTCGTTGCGGTAGTCGCGGCGCAGCAGGCGTTTGGCGACGACCATCCGGTGCACCTCGTCGGGGCCGTCGTAGATGCGGGCGTAGCGGGCGTCGCGGTACATGCGCTCGAGCGGGGTGTCCTCGGTGACCCCGAGCGCGCCGTGCACCTGCAGGGCGCTGTCGATGACGTCGTGCAGCATCTTGGCGCCGAAGAACTTGATGAGCGAGATCTCGACCCGGGCGTCCTGGCCGGCGTCGATCTTCCGGGCCGCGTCGAGGGTCATGAGCCGGGCCGCCTGGATGTGCGCGGCCGACTCGGCGATGTACCGCTGGATCTCGCCCTTCTCCGCCAGCAGCGAGCCGTGGGCGTAGCGGGTCTTGGCCCGGTCGCACATCAGCTCGAACGCGCGCTGGGCCTGCCCGAGCCAGCGCATGCTGTGGGTGATCCGGCCCGGGCCGAGCCGGGCCTGGGCCACGGAGAAGCCGCCGCCGCGGGGCCCGAGGAGGTTCGCGAACGGCACCCGCACGTTGTCGTAGCGGACCTCGCAGTGGTTGCCGCCGTAGTGGCCCATGGTCCGCACGACCCGCTCGATGTTGTAGCCGGGCGTGTCGGTCGGCACCAGGATGAGCGAGAACTGCTGGTGCTTCTCGGCATCGGGGTCGGTCTTGGCGAAGACGGTGGTGTACATGGCGTGGTTGGCGCCGGAGGTGAACCACTTGTGGCCGTTGATCACCCACTCGTCGCCGTCGAGCACCGCGGTGGTCCGCACCAGGGTCGGGTCGGAGCCGGCGACCTCGGGCTCGGTCATGCCGATCGTCGGCCCGGTCACGCCCTCGAACAGCAGCGGGATCCACTGCGCTTTCTGGGCCTCGGTGCCGAACTCGAGCAGCATCAGACAGTCCTGAAAGGACAGTGTGCCGAGGGCCTCGGTGCCCCAGTAGGAGCGCCCGACGATCTCGTTGACCATCACGTAGTCCATGAACGGCAGGCCACCGCCGCCGATGGCCGCCGGGTGCCCGAGCGCCCAGACCCCGTGCTCCTTGGCCAGACCCTTCAGCTCGGCCATCGCCTTGGCGCTGCTGTCGTCGTTGCGGTCCAGGATCGGCTCCCGCGGGATCAATTCCTCGTCGACGAACCGCCGGACGTCGTGGCGGAGCTGGGTGAAGTCCCGGCCCGGTCGAGTGGTCATGTACGCCACCTCGTTTTGTAATAGTAACGTCAGTTTTAGTTTTACACCGCTGTAACAGCCGGTCAACTGCCCGAACGGTCAGCGCGGGATCTGTGACCAGGGGGTGTCGCGGGGCGGACCGGGCTCCTTGGGCAGCCCCAGCACCCGCTCGCCGATGATGGTGCGCATGACGTCGGAGGTGCCGCCGGCGATCGTGTAGGCCTGCGACTGCAGCCAGGTCCACACGGGATCGTCCGGGGCCGGTCCGCCGGCCCGGACGAGGTCGGCGTCGTAGACCAGCCCGGCCGGGCCGAGCAGGTCCACCGCGAACCGGGCGATGCGCCGTTCGAGCAGGGCCCGGCGCAGTTTCAGGCCGGACCCGCCCGGGCCCGGCCCGCCCTCGGCCCGGGTCGCCTGGTCGCGCACCGCGGCGATGCGCAGCACCTCGGCGTCGACCCAGAGCCGGGTCAGCTCGGTGCGCCGCCCGGGGTCGGAGCCGGTGCGCCGCCACGTGTCGACGGCCAGGGCGATGGCGCCCGAGCCGCGCTCCCCAACGGACGCGCCGATCACCGACCGCTCGCTCATGAGCATGGTGGTGGCGACCTTCCAGCCCTCCCCCACACCGCCGATCCGGGCGTTGTCGCCGACCCGCACCCCGTCCAGGAACACCTCGTTGAAGTGCGCGCCGCCGGTCAGGTCCCGCAGCGGCCGCACGTCGACCCCCGGGGCGTGCATGTCGATGAGGAACGCGGTCAGCCCGGCGTGCTTCGGGGCGTCCGGGTCGGTGCGGGTCAGGGCGAGGCCGTAGCGGGCGGTGTGCGCCAGGGACGTCCACGTCTTCTGCCCGTCGACGACCCACTCGTCGCCGTCGCGGACGGCCCGGGTGGCGAGGCCGGCGATGTCGGACCCGGCGCCCGGCTCGGAGAACAGCTGGCACCACAGGTCCTCGGCGGTGAAGATCGGCCGGAGCAGCTCGTGCTGGGCCGGAGTGCCGTGGGCCATCAGGGCCGGGGCGACCATGCCGATGCCCATCGGGTTGCGCTCCCAGGACTCGAGCCGGCCGGCCGCCGCGAGCCGGGCATCCACCTCGGCCTGGCGGTCCGGGGCAAGGCCGAGCCCGCCGGCCCCCTCCGGGTGGTGGACCCAGGCCAGGCCGGCGTCGAACTGGGCCCCGAGAGCCGCGGTCCGGTCGGCGCCCTCGGTGTCGCGCAGGAAGTCCGCGACGCGGCGCTGGAGCCGCCGCCGGCCGACTGCGTCTCCCCCGACGAGGCCGGTGTCGCCTGACCGGGCGTTCACTGGATCAGCGTCTCTCGGCCGGCCCAGTACTGGTCCTTGAGCTTGCGCTTGTAGAGCTTGCCGGTGGGCAGCCGGGGCAGCTCGGCCACGAAGTCGACGGAGCGCGGGCACTTGTAGTGGGCGATCGAGGCCCGGCAGAACGCGATCAGCTCGGCCTCTGTCTCCGGCCCCGGCTCGACGCCGTCCGCGAGCTGCACGACCGCCTTGACCGCCTCGCCGAAGTCCTCGTCAGGGACGCCGATGACCGCCGCGTCGTACACCTTGTCGTGGGTGATCAGGAGGTTCTCGGTCTCCTGCGGGTAGATGTTGACGCCCCCCGAGATGATCATGAAGCTCTCCCGGTCGGTGAGGTACAGGTAGCCGTCCTCGTCCAGGTAGCCGATGTCGCCGACCGAGCTGGCGCCGAGCTCGAAGTCGCGGGTCGCCGCGGTCTTGCCGGGGTCGTTGAAGTACTGGAAGCCGGCCGGGCCCTTGAACCACACCGTGCCGGCCACCCCCGGCGGGCAGAGGCTGCCGTCCTCGGCCCGGATGAGCAGCTCACCCAGGGCGGCCCGGCCGACGGTGCCCGGGTGGTCGAGCCACTCCTGGGACCGGCAGAACGTGTAGCCGATCCCCTCGCTGGCCGCGTAGAACTCCAGGATGATCGGGCCCCACCAGTCGATCATCGCCCGCTTGACCGGCGGCGGACATGGAGCCGACGAGAGGATGACGGTGCGCAGCGACGACGTGTCGGCCGCCCGCCGGCGCGCTTCCGGCAGTTTCAACAGGCGCGAGAACATGGTGGGTACCAGCTGTGAGTGCGTCGCGCGGAAGGCGGCCACGAGGTCCAGGTAGCGCTCGGCGTCGAACGACTCCATGACGACCGCGGTGCCGCCGGCCCGCAGCGTCATGGACACGCTGCCCTGCGGGGCCGAGTGATACAGCGGCGCCGGCGACAGGTAGACGCTGTGCTCGTCGAGCCCCCACCGCTCGCGCTGGACCCGCGACCCGAGCGGCTCCTCGGACGGGTGCGCGACGGCGAGGGGGTGGTAGATGCCCTTCGGCCGCCCGGTGGTGCCCGACGAGTAGAGCATCGCCATGCCCAGCTGCTCGTCCGCGATCGGCGCGGCCGGGAGCCCGGCCACCGCCCGCTCGTAGGACTCGAACGGGGGCGGCGGGTCGTCGCAGCCGGCGATCAGCCAGCGCTCGACGCCGGGGCAGCGCTCGGGCAGCTGCCGGGCGACGGCGAGCTTGGCCGCCGACGTGACCACGATCCGGGCCGTGCTGTCGTTGATGATGTAGGCGGCCTCGTCCGGCGCCAGGTAGTGGTTGATGCAGGTGTAGTAGAGGCCGCTGCGCTCGGCGGCCGCCTCGCTCTCCAGCAGGCGCGGGTTGTTCTCCATGAACATCGCCACGTGGTCGCCGAAGCGCAGGCCGCTGCCCCGCAAGAGGTGGGCCAGCCGGTTGGCCGCGGCTTCGTACTCGCCGTAGGTGATCCGGGTCCCGGCCTCCGCCATGATGATCGCCGGCTTGTCCGGGTGGGCCTGCGCGATGGGTGCGGCGTACATGATCGGAGTGTGCCGCAGCCGGGGATTGTGTGCAATAGTGCAGACCGGCGCGGTCAGATTGGCTGTTCTACGAGTATTGCGGCTCAGATTGTGCACATTCAGGGGAGCAATCGTGACAAACCGTGCGGGACCACTGGCCGGCGTCCGGGTGCTGGAGCTCGGCAGCTTCATCGCCGGCCCGTTCGCGGGTCAGCTGCTGGCCGACTACGGCGCCGAGGTGATCAAGCTCGAGCCGCCCGGCGGTGGCGACCCCATGCGCCGCTGGGGTGTGCTCCAGGACGGCCAGAGCCTCTGGTGGCCGGCCATCGCCCGCAACAAGCGGTCGGTCGCGCTGGACCTGCGGCACGAGGACGGCCAGGCCGTGGCCCGGGCCCTGGCCACCAAGTGCGACGTCGTGCTGGAGAACTTCCGGCCCGGCACCCTCGACAAGTGGGGCCTGGGCTACCCGGCCCTCGCCGCGATCAACCCCGGCATCATCGTCGTGCACGTCTCCGGGCTCGGGCAGAGCGGCCCGCGCTCCCGCGAGGCCGGCTTCGGCAGCATCGGCGAGGCCATGGGCGGCCTACGCTTCACGACCGGGGACAGCGGGTCGCGCCCGGCCCGGACCGGCATCAGCATCGGCGACTCCCTGGCCGCGCTGTTCGCCGTCGTCGGCACCTCCACCGCCCTCGTCGAGCGCGCCCGCAGCGGCCGCGGCCAGGAGGTCGACGTCGCCATCTACGAGGCCGTCGCCGCGCTCATGGAGTCGACGATGGTCGACTACGAGCGGGCGGGCGTGCTGCGGACCCGGACCGGCAGCGTCCTGCCGGGCGTGGCACCGTCCAATGTATACACCAGCGCGGACGGGGCCGAGATCGCGATCGCGGGCAACGCCGACGCCGTGTATCGCCGGCTGTGCACGGCCATGGCCCGCCCCGAGCTGGCCGACGACCCGCGCTTCGCGGGCCACGAGGCCCGCGGCCGCAACTCGGCCGTGCTCGACGCGGAGATCGAGCGCTGGACCTCGTCGCTGACCGCCGACGACCTGCTGGGCGTTCTCGCCGAGCACGGCGTGCCGGCCGGGCGGATCTACACCGCGCCGGACATGATCGCCGACCTGCACTACGCGGCCCGCGACATGGTGCTGCGGCCGAAGACCGACGACGGGGAGGCCGGGCCGATGGCCGGCATCGTGCCGAAGTTCAGCCGCACGCCGGGCGAGGTGGCCACGGTCGGCCCGCGCCTGGGCGAGCACACCCGGGCGGTCCTCGGCGCGCTGGCCGGGGTGGACGACGCCGCCTGGGCCGACCTGCTGCGGCGCGGGATCGTGGCCGGATGAGCGCCGCCGTCGTCACCGGGGGCGGGCGCGGCCTGGGCCGGGCCTACGCGCTCACCCTGGCCGCGGCCGGGCACGCCGTCGTCGTCAACGACCTCGGGGACTCCCCGGCCGCCGAGGTCGTGGCCGAGATCGCGGCCGCCGGCGGCACGGCCGTGGCCAGCACCCACGACGTGACGGACTTCGCCGCGGCCGCCGCGCTGATCGCGCTGGCCGCCGACACGTTCGGTGGGCTGGACGTCGTGGTCGCCAACGCGGGCATCCTGCGTGACCGGACCCTGGCCGCGATGAGCGAGGCGGAGTGGGACGACGTCATCGCAGTACACCTGAAGGGCACTTTCGCCGTTGCCCATCACGCCGCCGCACACTGGCGGGCCCGGGCCAAGGCCGGGGAGGCCGTCGACGGGCGGCTGATCACGACGACGTCCGCGTCGGGCCTGTACGGCAACATCGGCCAGTCGAACTACGCGGCGGCGAAGGCCGGGATCGCCGGGTTCACGCTCGTCGCGGCCCAGGAGCTGCGGGCGTACGGCGTGACCGTCAACTGCGTGGCGCCGAGCGCGCTGACCCGGCTGACCGAGGCGCCGCTGCGGCGCTACGAGGGCGAGATCACCGACGCCCGGCGGCACGAGCTCGACCCCGGCTGGGTGGCCCGGGTCGTGGCCTGGCTCTGCGGTCCGGACGCGCGCGACGTCACCGGCCGCGTCTTCGACATCCGGGGCCCGCAGGTCGGCATCGCCTCCGGCTGGCACCTCGAGCCGACCTTCACCCAGCCCGAGGATGCCGATCAGCTCGGCCGGGCTCTACGTGCGGCCGTCGCGGCCGCACCGCCCGCCGCCGACATGGAAGGACAACGCCGATGACCGACGGCATGCTGCGGGGCGTGCGGGTCCTCGAACTGCTCGGCATCGGGCCCGAGCCGTTCGCCGGCATGCTGCTGGCCGACCTCGGCGCCGACGTGCTGGCGCTGCGCCGCCCCGGCCAGGTGCCCGGCGGCGGCGGCCTCGAACGGGGCCGGCCCGTGATCGCCGTCGACCTCAAGGAGCCGGCCACGCTGGAGGTCGTGCGCGGGCTGGTCGCCTCGGCCGACGTCCTGCTGGAGGGCTACCGGCCGGGCGTCGCCGAGCGGCTGGGCCTCGGCCCGCAGGACTGCCACGCCATCAACCCGCGGCTCGTCTACGGCCGGATGACCGGCTGGGGCCAGACCGGGCCCCTCGCGATGCGGGCCGGCCACGACATCAACTACATTGCTGTCACCGGGGCCCTGCACGCCGCCACCCGGACCGGCGGGCCGCCCACGCCGACGGCCAACCTGCTGGGCGACTTCGGCGGCGGCGGCATGTACCTCGTGACGGCCGTGCTGGCCGCGCTCCTCGAACGCGAGCGAACCGGCACCGGGCGGGTGCTGGACGTGGCGATCACGGACGGCACCACATATCTCGCGTCGATGCTGTACGGCATGCGCCGCGACGGGCAGTGGCGGGACGAGGCCGGCACCAACCTGCTCGACACCGGCGCGCCCTACTACGACGTCTACGCCTGCGCCGACGGCCGCTACGTGGCGATCGGCGCCCTCGAGCCGCAGTTCTTCGCAGCCCTCGCCGACCTGCTGGGCCTGGCCGCCGACGTGTGCGCCGACCGCGACGACCCGGCCCGCTGGCCGGCGCTGCGCGAGGCGATCGCCGCGGCCGTCCGCACCCGGACCCGCGACGAGTGGGCCGCGCTCGCCGCCCCCACCGACGCCTGCCTGGCTCCGGTCCTGGACCTCAGCGAGGCCCCGCAGCACGGCCAGGCGGTGGCCCGCGGCAGCTTCGCCGACGGGATGCCCCGCCTGCCGTTCGGCCACGCCCCGCAACCATCATCGGCCGCCGCGCTGGCCTGGCCGCCGCGCTCATGAGGGGAATCATGCAAGACGCCGTGATCGTGGACATCGTCCGCTCCGCCTCCGGGCGCGGGAAGCCCGGCGGCGCGCTGTCCGGGCACCACCCCGTGGACCTCCTCGCCACCGTGCTCCAGGCGCTCGTCGCGCGGACCGGGATCGACCCGGCGCTCATCGACGACGTCATCACCGGCTGCGTCGGGCAGGCCGCCGAGCAGGCGGCGAACATCGGCCGCAACGCCGTGCTGGCCGCGGGCTGGCCGCTGTCGGTGCCGGGCACCACCGTGGACCGGGCCTGCGGCTCCGGCCAGCAGGCGATGCACTTCGCCGCCCAGGGGGTCATGGCCGGGGCGTACGACGTCGTCGTGGCGTGCGGGGTCGAGTCGATGAGCCGGGTCCCGATGGGCACCGCGATGGTCGGCGGCGCCGACCCGTTCGGCCCGGGGGTGGCGGCTCGCCTGTCGCTGGTCTCGCAGGGCATCGCGGCCGAGCTGGTCACCGCTCGCTGGGGATTCAGCCGCGAGCAGCTGGACGCGTACGCCGCCCGGTCGCACCGCCTCGCCGCCGCGACCGCGGACGCCGGCGGGTTCGATCGGGAGATCGTGCCGGTCGGTGCGCACCGCCGCGACGAGACCGTCCGCCCGGCCACGACCGTCGAGGGACTGGCCGGCCTCAAGCCCGCCTTCCACGACCCCGCCCACACCGACGTCGGCTGGCACATCACGGCCGGCAACTCCTCGCCGCTGACCGACGGTGCCGCGGCCGCCCTCATCATGAGCGCGGCGAAGGCGGCCGAGCTCGGCCTGCGGCCGCGGGCCCGGTTCCACGCCTTCGCCCTCGCCGGGGACGACCCGGTGATGATGCTGACCGCGCCGATCCCGGCCACCCGCAAGGTCCTCGCCAAGGCCGGCCTGACCATCGACGACATCGACGCCTACGAGGTGAACGAGGCCTTCGCGCCCGTGCCCCTCGCGTGGGCGGCCGACGTCAAGGCCGACCCGGAGCGGCTCAACCCGCGCGGCGGCGCGATCGCCCTCGGCCACCCGCTCGGCGGCTCCGGGGTGCGGCTCATGGCGACCCTGGTGAACCACCTCGAGCAGACCGGCGGCCGCTACGGGCTGCAGACCATGTGCGAGGCCGGCGGCCAGGCCAACGCCACGATCGTCGAGCGGCTATAGCTTCGGGACCTCGAACACGGCGGTGCCGGCGAGGTGGACCTCGCCGGTCTGCCGGGTCGCCCTGACCTCGACCGTGCAGACCGTGTGCGTCGGGGTCTGCTCCACCGCGGTCACCTCGCCGGTGTAGGTGATGGTGTCGCCGGGCCAGGCGATGGCGCGGAACTGGACCTCGAACCGGCGGACGTTGTCCGGCCCGAGCCGGTCGCCGACGTACGCGGCGAGGACCCCGGCCTGGCGCATCCCGACGGCGAACACCGACGGGAACCCGGCCGCCCGTGCGAACTCGCCGTCGTGGTGGATCGGGTTCATGTCACCGGACGCGCCCTGGTAGCGCACGAAGTCGGTGACGGTGAGCGGCCCCTCGACCAGCGGCTCGAGCGGGCCCAGCACGGCGCTCACTCCGGCGCCTTCTCGGTCACGACCAGGGTGGCGATGGCCTCGGCGACCAGATTGCCGTCGGCGTCGCGAAACTCGGTGACGATGTCGGCGAACTCCAGCGCGCCGCCGCGCCGGCCCTGCTTCGAGTAGACCCGGTCGATCCGCTGCTTGCAGTGCAGCTCCGTCCCGGCCCGCGGCGGGGGGCCGTGGAAGACGTAGCGCTGGCCGGCGTGCAGGACGCGGGCCAGGTCCGGCCCTTCGTCGCCCCAGGGGTCGCTGTCATCCGTCGTCCAGAAGGCGTTCGAGGCCAGGAACGTCGGCGGAGCCACGGGCTCGTCATCGAAGTGCCGCGGATGAGCCGAACCGACGGCGGCCGCGAACTCCCGGATCTTGCCCCGCTCGACCGTCATCGAGTATCCGGCGCCCTCCCGCCCCGCGAACTCCGACATCCGGCTCATCCGCCCACCACCTCAGATTGTGTGCAATGATGCGCTTTTCTCGCTCCATTGATCGATCTCGCGCTCGAATTGTACACAAAACGAGATCGTGTAGAACAGTCGGCATGGAAGCTGAGGACCGGGCCGCGGCCGAGACGCTCGAGGCGCTGCTCGCCGCCAGCCGGGCCCTGGTCGGCATCGCCATCCGGTCTCTCGCCGACATCGACACGGAGGTCACGCTGCCGCAGTTCCGGGCGCTCGTCGTCCTGGCCGAGCGCGGGCCGCAGCGGGCCGCGGACATCTCGGCCGAGCTGCGGGTGGCCGCGTCCACCGCCACCCGCATGTGCGACCGCCTGGTCCGCAAGGGGCTGACCCGGCGGTCCCGCACCGTGGCGGACCGGCGGGTCGTCCGGCTCACGCTCACCCCGGCCGGGCGGGACCTCGTCCGGCGGGTGACGGCCAACCGGCGCGCGCACCTCGCGGCCGTCGTCGCCGCCACCGCCGACGTCTGGCACCCGGCCGTGGCCCCGGCGCTGCGGGCGTTCGCGGCCGCGGCGGGCGAGGTGCCCGAGGAGGAGTGGTGGCTCGGGTTCAACTCATCGGACCGCCCGGGGGCGGAACACCCGGACGGCGTGGGCGGCGCCGATGACGACGGCGGCGATGAGGACGACCCAGACGACGGCGGGGCTGAACCCGCTGCCGGCCTCGGCCCGGCCCTGCGCGGCCTGGACCAGTGAGCCGCCGCCGGCGATGTCGGCCTCGGGCAGGGCGACCGGCGGCAGCTCGCCGAAGCGGACCAGGGTGGTGCTCTCCAGCATCGACATGTGCCCCTCGACGACGGTGTTGGCCTCCTGGGCGACCTTGCGCACGATCTCGTTGCGGGTGCCGGAGCGGACCGCGGAAATGATCGGGAAGATCTTGCCGTGGGCGGCCCGCAGCCGGGTCACGAAGATCTGGTCGAACTCCTGGTTCGACGACGCCCCGCGCATCTCGTCGAGCCAGCCGGCCTGCTGCGCGGTGGGTGTGGTGGGCAGCGTGACGCCGAGCTGGTTGGCCGCGTCGACGACGTCCTGATCGAGCTTGACGTGCTGCTGGGCGATCGTGGCGCCGATCTGGCGCACGATCGGGTGCGCGCCGCGCTCGGCCGCCATCTGCCCGGCCGGCATCTCCCACAGCCCGGCCGTGCGCACGCCGTTGAGCAGGGTCAGGTCGGCGTTGCTCAGCTGCGTCGGGATCGGCGGCCCGGCGAAGGCGAGGGCCGGTGCGGCCAGGGCCGCGACGACGGCGCCGGCGAACACGGCCAGCGCGGCGGCCAGGAGTCGAGTCGTTCTCACACCAGGGAGTTCGGACGCCGGGCCGGGCGAGTTCAAACCGATAGCAATATTTCGCCTATGCAATGAACTCGCGCCGTGACCCTCCCGTACACGCAGACGTGCGAGACAATCTGGTTCGGACGCGCAGCCACCGCGAGGCACGGCCCCGGCGCAGCCCGCTGCCGCTCGTGTTCGCCCTGCTCGCGACCGGCGCCGTGCTGGCCGGCGCCACCTACACGCACGTGGGCCGGCTCGCGACCGCCTACGTGTTCGTGGTCCTGCACTTCTACATCGGCGTCGTCGCGCTGGTGGCCATGTCCCTGACCGTCATGCTCGGCCTGGCCTCCACCGACCGGATCATGCTGGGCATCGGCCGCCGGATCATGCTGCAGGCCGCCCACCGGGCAACGGCGATCATCGCGGTGGCCGCGCTGGGCGTGCACATCGCGGTGAAGGTCCTGGAGGCCCACGCCGCGCTCGGGGACGTCGTGGTGCCGTTCTTCTCGCAGGGCCGGTCGCTGTTCATCGGCTTCGGCACCATCGCCGCCGACCTGATGCTGCTCGCGTACTGGTCCGGCCTGGCCCGCGGCCGCCTCACCGGCCGGGTCCGGCCCTGGGTGTGGCGGCTCCTGCACAGCACCGCCTACCTGTCCTGGCCGGTCGCGATGCTGCACGGGCTCAACGCCGGCCGGACGGCGGCCACCTGGGTCATCGTCAGCTACCTGGTGTGCCTGGTGCTGGTGGGGCTGGGCCTGCTGGTGCGCATCCTGGCCCGGTCCAGCCGCTACGCGATCGGCGTGAAGCCCGGGCCCGTCGCCGGCGGGCTGGGCGGGCCGCTGGCGAGCCCGCCCCGCCAGCGGATCCCGGCCGCCCCGGCCCGGCCGAGCATCGGCTCGCGATGAACCCGGACCAGGTGATGGGTCTGGGCTGTCACGGCCCGGCCCGGCTGCTGGCCGGCGTCCGCGAGCACGGCCGGCTCGACCTGTGGACGCAGACGAAGGTATACGGCGAACTCGAGCCGGTGCCGCTGCCGGAGCTGACTGAACTGGCCGAGCAGGTCCGGCTCGGCGGCCGCGGCGGCGCCGGGTTTCCGTTCGCCCGCAAGCTCAGCGCGGTGGCCGCCTCGGTCCGTCGCCGCAACCTGCCGCCGGTCGTGGTGGTCAACGGTACCGAGGGCGAGCCCGCCGCTTGCAAGGACAAGATGCTGCTCAGCATGGTGCCGCACCTGGTCCTGGACGGGGCGAGGCTGGCCGCGTGGGCGCTGCGGGCCCCGGAGCTGGTGGTGGCCGTCGCCGACGACGGGTTCGCCGAGGAGTCGCTGCTGGACGCGCTGCGGGAGCGGCGGGCGACGGCGATGCCGACCCGGGTGGTGACGGTGCCGCACCGGTTCATCTCCGGCGAGGCCGGTGCCCTGGTCCGCGGCATCAACGGCGAGGCACACATCCCGCCCGGCCGGAAGGTCCGGGCCAGCGACAGCGGCGTCGGCGGGCGCCCCACCCTGGTCTCCAACGCCGAGACCTTCGCGCAGCTGGCGGTGGCCGCGGCGATCGGACCGCGGGAGTACGCGATGTGCGGCACCGAGGAGGAGCCGGGCACCGTCCTGCTGACCGTCACCGGCGCCGCCCGCCGCCCGGGCGTGATCGAGACCCCGACCGGCACCCCGCTCAAGGAGATCCTGCGGGTCTGCGGCGCCCCCACCGGGCAAGGGGTGCTGACCGGCGGGTACCACGGCCGCTGGATCACCCCCGAGGACGCCGGCCAGGCCGAGATCTCCCGCCGCGGCTTCGAGGAGGTCGGCGGCTCCCTCGGCGCCGGGATCATCGTGCCGCTGCCCGACAACACCTGCGCGCTCGGCGAGGTCGCCCGGGTGACGCACTACCTGGCCGCCGAGTCCGCCGGCCAGTGCGGCCCGTGCCGGCTCGGCCTGCCGGAGATGGGCCGTCTGCTGACCGGGGTGCTCGACGGCAGTACGTCCCCGGAGGCGGTCCGGGCCCTGACCGCGGCGATCCGCGGCCGCGGCGCCTGCAGCCACCCCGACGGCACGTCCCGGTTCGTCCTGTCGGCCCTGGAGGTCTTCACCGACGACGTGACCGCACACCTCTACCACCAGGGCTGCGGCCGCCCCGTCCGCGGCCTCCTGCCGATCCCCGACGGCCCGGGCGGCGGCGGGGCGGCGCGGCTCTCGGTGGACTGGAGCAGCTGCGACGGCCACGGCCTGTGCGCGCACATCCTCCCGGAGCTCGTCCGCCTCGACGAGAACGGCTTCCCGTCCATCCCCGACGCCGCGGTGCCGACCTGGCTGGAGCCCCAGGCCCGGCGGGCCGTCGACATGTGCCCGGCGATGGCCCTCCGGATGGGCGTGTGAGACTGGAGCGCGTGGATGCCAAGCGGGTGCAGGGAATCGGGTTCGCCGCGCTCATGGGCGCCGCCGCCGGGGCGGCCCTGACCGCGCATCGCGGGCCGCGGGCGGCCCTCGCCGGTGCGGCCGCCGGGGGTGCGGTGCTGGCCGCGGTCGACGGGGCCGCCCGGGCGTTGCAGCGGCCGAACGAGGTGCCCGCCGTGTGGTCGCGGATCGCGGCCAGTGGTGCGCTCGCCGCGCCCGCGGGCTGGGTCGCCGGGAAGGCCGGGGCGTCACCGCTCGCGGTCGGGGTGGCGGCCGGAGCCGTGGCCGGGGCGATGGGCGTGCGCCCGCACAAGGTGGCCCTCGGCCCCGTCGTCGGGCTCGCGGTCGGTGCGGCCATGCGGCAGCGGCCACCGGCGCAGGTCGCCGCGGCGAGCGTGGTCGCGTTCCGGACCGTGTCGCAGCTGCTGTTCCGGGAGCCCCAGGTGCGGCTGCTCGCCGAGAGCGCCACTGCCGAGCAACTGCCCTTCGTGGTACCGCTGGAAGCCCGGACCCGCTACGTGGGCACCGGCTATGTCCGGGATCTGGCCGCGGTGACCGGCGGCACCTATCAGGAGGCGGCCGCCGACGTCGGCATCGTCGCGAGCCTCGACGCCCTGCGGGGCCCCGACTTCGACCCGGCCGGCGTCGAGCCATTGGTCCGCGAGTTCTACGAGCACACCACCCGCTTCACCCTCGACATCGTGCCCCGCTGGCGGCCCTGGGTCCGCCCCGGCTACCTGCTCTACCGCACGCTCGTGGCCCGCCCCCTCGGCCAGGCCAACGTGCCGATGAACCAGCGCGAGGCCCAGCGCGGCATGCACAGCCGCATCGACACCATCACCGGCACCGACGGCACCATCTCGGCCCGCGGCTGGATCCGGTCCTTCGCGCACAGCGGCGAGCCGATCTACGTCGGCATCTACACCACCTACCGGCACGGTGACCGCGGATACGTCAGCGTCGGCTTCCCCCTGCCGCAGGCCAACTTCACCGCCACCCTGGCACCGCGCGAACGGCCCGGCGGCGGGCTGCGGCTGACCAGCAAGGCCCACGACGGCCAGACCGGGCACTACCTGAGCTACGTCGACGCCGACAGCCGCGACCTGACGACCCTGAGCGTCCCCGGCTTCGCGGAAGAGCTGGACGTCTATGTCGAAGACGGACAACTGCGGGCCGACCACGCATTCTCGGTATTCGGGCTGCCGTTCCTGACCCTCGAATACCACATCTCCCGGAAACGGCCCTGACAGCGTAGTTTCCCGGACGATTTCAGGAGGCACTTCAGCCTGACTCAGGTCTTCGGCCGTATGGACGATGTAGACGACACCCTAGGGTGCCCGCCCACGCGGTAGAGTCCGGCGCAATGAAGGAGTGCCGTGAGCACATCCAGTGAGCAGCCGTCTCGCCCGGCGGCGAGGTTCGTGCTGCTGCGCGATCCGGTGCTGCGGGCCCTGCTGTTGTTCACCGCGGCCCTCACCGTCTGGTATGCGGTGCCCGGCACCGGCGCATCAACGAAACTTGCCCTGTTCTGGCCGATTCAGGTGCTCCTCGACGTCATCTTCGCCGTGCTGTCGGCCCGGATGAGCGCGCTGCCGGGGATGTCGGCCGCGCACCGGCGGTTCTGGCGGCTGATCGCGTTCGCCGGGGTGTTCTTCACCGTCGGCGACACCGTCCAGGGCGTCGCGACCTTCGCCACCCCCGTCGACGGGATGGTGAAGGGCGGGGCCGTGCAGTCGGGGCTGGTCACGCTCGGCTCGGTGATCGCCCTCCTGGCGATGGTCCTGCACCCGACCAACACCGCCGGGCGGGAGCGGCTGCGGTTCACCCTCGACGCGGCCACCGTCGTCGCGGCGACCGCGATCTTCGTCTGGTACCTCTCCCCCAGCGTCGACGTCCGGGAGGGCGGCGGGGCCCTGCTGCTCGCCTTGGCCTCCGCCGGCGTCAGCCTGGCCGGCTCCTTCGGCCTGGTGAAGCTCATGCTCGGGCGCAACATGCCGTTCACCCCGATCGCCGGCTGGAGCGCCGGCCTGGCCAGCGTCCTCGTCGGGCTCAGCACCGGCCTGACCGCGGCCCTGGTCGAGGTGGTCCGGCCCGAGGTGGCGATGCTGGCCCGGCTCATCCCGTGCGCGCTGCTGGCCGCCGTGCCCCGGATCAACGAGGCCAACCTGCGGGCCGACCCCGACGTCCTGGCCCGCCGGACCATGCGCCCGTTCAGCCTGCTGCCCTACTTCGGGGTCCTGGCCGCCTACGTCCTGCTGATCGTGTCGCTCAGCCACGGCCACCTGGACGTGCGGGTCTGGGGCGTCGTCATCGGCGTGCTGCTCGTCACCGGCATCGTCGTCACCCGCCAGCTGATCGCGTTCACCGACAACGCGCGCCTGCTCGGCGAGGTCGACCGCAGCCTGCGGGCCCTGGCCGAGCAGGAGGAGCGGTTCCGCGGCCTGGTCCAGCACTCCTCCGACATCACCCTCATCGCCGGCCCCGACCACGTCGTCACCTACGCCAGCCCGGCCGTCGAGCGCTCGTTCGGCATCCCGCCCGAGTCGGTGATCGGCCTGCGGATGGACGAGCTGTCCGTGGCCGACGGCCGCGACGAGTGGCAGGCCCGCCTGGCCGACGTGCTGACCCGGCCCGGCGCCAGCGTCACCACCCGGCTGCAGGTCCCGCACATCGACGGCGTCCCGCGCTGGGTCTCGGTGACGGCCACGAACCTGATCCACGTGTCCGGCGTCGGCGGGGTCGTCTACAACGCCCACGACGTCACCGAGGTCGTCGCGTTCGAGGAGCGGCTGCGCCACGAGGCCACCCACGACGCGCTGACCGGCCTGGCCAACCGGGCCCTGTTCGCCGAGCGGATCGCCGCCGCCGGGGGCGCGGCCTCGATCCTGATCATCGACCTGGACGGATTCAAGGCCGTCAACGACACGTTCGGCCACCACGCCGGCGACACGCTCCTGCGGGCCGTGGCCGACCGGCTGCGCCGGTGCGTGCGCCCGGCCGACACCGTGGCCCGCCTCGGCGGCGACGAGTTCGCGGTGCTGCTGCCCAACACGTCCCTCGGCTACGCGGAGGACCTGACCCGGCTGGTGCACGAGCGCTTCGCCGAGCCGGTCCACCTCGACGGCGCCCTGGTCCCGATCCGGGCCAGCATCGGCGCCGCCCAGGGCTCCCTCGCCAACGCCGACGGCCTGCTGCGCGACGCCGACGCCGCCATGTACGCCGTCAAGCACGGCGCCCGCGACCTCCTGTAGCGGCCTCTACAGGTCGTGCCGATACCAGGCGTTCGCCTCGATGTAGGTGGCGACGCCGCGCTCCGGGTCGCACAGGGCCGGGCCGAGGCCGCCCTCGACCAGGACCGGGCCCGGCTCGTCGAAGGGCAGACCGGTCCACTCCCGCCACCGCTGCAGCGGGGCGGTGATCGTCATCGAGTGCGGCGCGACGGCCACGAACCGTCCACCGGCCCGCTCGTGGACGCGCAGCCACGGGTCCTGCGCGGTGCCGTCCGGCCGGCGGCGGGCGACATACTCGGCCAGCGGTACCAATGGATGCCGGTGCTTCTCCGTCGGCCGCACCGGAGCGACGAGCGCGGTGTGCCCCAGGGCCGCGGCGTTGCGGCGGGCGAGCGCGAGGAGGTGCCCGGAGACCCCGCGGCCGCGCAGATCCGGCCGGACCGTCGCGAACAGCGCCGAAACGTCCGGGCCCGCCTGCGCCGAGGCCGCGGCCGACAGCAGCACCGCGTCGTAACCGCCCGTCGGCAGTGCGTCGCCGGCCGTGAACGGCAGGGTGCAGAGCATGCCGGCGGCGCGGCCGTTCTCCTTTTCAACCGCCATCAAGGTGTACTGCGGGTGCCGCGCGACGAGCCCCGGGAAGAGCGCGGCCGAGACCGCATCCTGATACAGGAACTCCGCCACCGTGGGGTCGTCGAAAGCCGTGGTCAGGGGCGTGCGGTCGGGCCGCTCGGCCAGCGTGGTCACCTCGAGCCAGGCAAAGTCCATGCGCGCACCTTGCCAGAACCTTCACTCTCCCGTCGCGCGGCCGATACATATACCGGTGGATCAGACCTTGCCCCGGCTCGATCGGGGCGACAAAGTAGCTCTTGGCGAGCGGGAGGGAGCGGCGTGACACGGCGGGTGACCTGGGCGTATGCGCTCTGTGCGCTGATCCTTGCCGTGAGTTACATCCTGTTCCCGGCGGCTGGGCTCGTGTGCTTCGCCGGGCTCGTCGTCAGCACCCTGGCCGCGATGCTCTACGGCATCCGCGCGCACCGGCCCCGCCGCAAGGTGCCCTGGCTGCTGTGGGCCGGCGGCTCCCTGGTGCTGGCGATCGGTACCGCGGCCGCCGTCGTGCAGACCGACGTCCTGCACTCGACCGCCTGGCCCACCATCGTCGACGGCATCTCGCTCGGCGGCACGTTCCCGCTGCTGCTGCTCGCCCTGCTGCTGCTCTCCCGGTCCGGCGCGGCCAACCGGGACTGGGCCACCGTCATCGACTCGGCCATCTTCACCGCCGGGGCCGGGCTGCTCGCCTGGGTGTTCCTCATCGACCCGGGCCTGAGCGACCCCAGCCTCAACGCGGCCCAGAAGGCCATCTCCATCGCCTACCCGCTCTGCGACGTGATGCTCCTGGCCGTCATGGCCCGGATGGTCCTCGAGGCCCGGCGCAGCTGGAGTGTCGCGCTGCTGCTCACCTCCGGCGCCGTCCTGCTCGTCTCCGACGTCGTGTTCAGCCTCCGCCGGCTCAACGGCGACTGGGACCTCGGCAGCTTCGTCGACGTCGGCTGGATCGTCTTCTTCGCCGCCGGTGGCCTGGCCGCGCTGCACCCGTCGATGGCCCAGCTGTCCGAGCCCCGCGTCATCGGCTCCACCCAGGTCAAGCCCCGCCGGGCCGTCCTCGGCGTGGCGTCGCTGGTCGCGCCCGGCATCCTGTTCGCCGAGGCCCTGCGCGGCCCCGTCCACAACGGCGTCGTCATCGCGACCGGCTCGGCCGTGCTCGTCACCCTGTCGCTCAGCCGCGGCGGAGTCGCGGCCCGCAGCGTCGGGCACACCCTGGCCCGCGAACGGGCGCTGCGCAAGGCGTGCGAGGCCCTGCTGTCGGCGACCGAGGTGGCCGCGGTCGAGGCCGTCGTCCGCCGCGCCGTCGGCTCGCTGCTGCGCCCCGGCACCGCCCACCGCACCGTCCTGCGCGTGGCCACCGGACAGGCGTTCTTCGCGCAGGCCTCGCCGCCGGCCATGAGCATGCGGTATGTCTCCTCGCTGACGCCGGGCTTCGCCCGCGAACTGGACGGGTTCGAGCTGGCCCTGTACTGCCCGCTCACCATCGGCGGCCTCCAGCTCGGCGAGCTGTGGGTGGCCGCCGACGAGCGGGCCCTGGTCACGCTGCAGGAGTCGGCCCGGGTCCTGGCCGGCCAGGCCGCGAGCATGCTCGACCACATCGCCCTCAACCGCGAGATCACCAAGCGGGACGCCGAGGCCTACTTCCGCACCCTGGTCCTCAACGCGGCCGACGTCATCCTCATCATCGGCGCCGACGACCGGGTCACCTACGCCAGCCCGTCCGCCGCGCCGCTCTTCGGCCCCGGCGTCGTCGGCCGCAAGTTCCCGCAGCTCAACCCCGGCCTGCACGCCCTCGGCCGGCCCGACGGCACGACGGCCGAGGTCGAGGTGTCGGTCCGCGACCTGACCGCCGAGCCGACCGTCGCCGGCCGCGTCCTGACCATCCACGACGTCACCGAACGCCGCCGCCTCGAGCGGGAGCTGCTCGACCGGGCCTACCTGGACCCGCTCACCGGCCTCGGCAACCGCCTGCGCTTCCAGGACAGCGCGCAGACGGCGGTCGGCGCGGCGGTGCTCATCGTCGACATCGACGGCTTCCGCACCATCAACGACACCATGGGCCAGGAGGTCGGCGACCAGCTGCTGCGGGCCTTCGGCGCGCGCCTGGCCGACGTCTGCCCGGCGTCGGCGGTCATCGCCCGGCTGGGCGGGGACGAGTTCGGCGTCCTGATCTCCCACGCCGACGTGGCCGGCGTCGAGGACCTCGCCCAGCGCATCATCGCGGAGTTTCGCCCACCGTTCCTGGTCGGCGGCAGCGTCGTGTCCGCCGTGCCCAACATCGGCGTGGCGATGACGTCCGACGCCCCCGACGCCGCGAAGCTCCTCGGCGAGGCCGACGTGGCCCTGAACAGCGCCAAGGGCACCCCGGAGCGCTGGCGCCGCTACGAGTCGGCGATGCACGCCCAGGCTGTGCGCCGGATGCGCCTGCGCACCGACCTCGACCAGGCCCTGGCCACCGACGCGTTCGTCCTGCACTACCAGCCGATCGTCGACCTGGCGACCGGCCGCCCGCACGGCTTCGAGGCCCTGGTCCGCTGGCAGCACCCGGCCCTCGGCCTGGTCCCGCCGCTGGAGTTCATCGAGATCGCCGAGGAGTGCGGCCTCATCGTCCCGCTCGGCGACTGGGTGCTGCACCACGCGATCGCCGCCGCCGTCGGCTTCCGCACGCTGTATCCGGCCGACGCCCCGACCATGAGCGTCAACGTCTCCGTCCGCCAGTTCCGCTCCCCCGGCTTCGTCCAGCGGGTCCTGACCGAACTCACCCAGGCCGCCCTGCCGTGCGGCGCGCTGACCCTCGAGATCACCGAGAGCCTGCTGCTCGGCGACGACGAGCACATCCACGCCGACCTGGCCGCCCTGCGCGACGCCGGCGTCCGCGTCTCCATCGACGACTTCGGCACCGGCTACTCGTCCCTGTCCTACCTGCACCGGGTCGCGGTCGACGCGCTGAAGCTGGACAAGTCCTTCGTGGACACGATCGGCACCTCCCGCCGCCAGTACGACCTGGTCCGCGGCATCGTCCAGCTGGCACGCACCCTGGACCTGGAGGTGGTGGCCGAGGGCATCGAGACCGACGCCCACCGCCAGCGCCTGGCCGACCTGCACTGCGGCTACGGCCAGGGCTACCTCTTCACCCGCCCGCTGCCCTACGACCAGGCCGTCGCCTGGCTCGAGACCACAGCCGGTGAGGTCTCACCGGCCGCCTGACCCTTCGCCGGTTTCCAAGGTGAGGATCCAGTGGTCGCAGTGGATCGGTTCGCCTTCGTAGTCGAGCTCGCAGGGGCCGGTGTCGTGGAAGCCGGTGCGCCGGGCGACCACTGCGGCGGCCCGGTTGGTGGTGCTGATGAAGGCGTGGATCTGCCGCACGGTGCCGGCCGCGCGGACCTCCTCGACGATGAGCCGGACCGCCGCCGGCCCGAGCCCGTGGCGCAGGGCGCGGCCCGGGAGCAGCATGATGCCGAGCTCGTGGATGTCGCGGCCCTCCCAGACGGTGCGGAAGACGGCCACCACGCCGACCGGGGTGTCGTCGGGGTCGGCGAGGATCGTGCGGTACCACTCCTCGCCCCGTCTTTCGAGCCGCCGCTCGTGCACCCGCTCGGCCCGTCCGCTCGGCGCGGTGCCGCCGAGGTGCCGCATGACCTCGGAGTCCAGCTCGAGCCGCACGGTGAGGTCCCGGTCCTCGGCGGCATACGGCCGTAGCCTCATGCGGAGATCATCTCAGGACTTCGGCCAGGTCACACCTCGGCGGGGACGATCGCGAGGAGCTGGGTCGGCGGCTCCAGCGCCTCGGCGATCGTGTCGCCCTCCAGCCACAGGCCGCCGGCCCGGCAGACCAGGGCGGCGGCGGCCTCGACGGGGCACGGCAGCAGCGTGCCGCAGGCGCCGCAGCGGGCCGGGTCGTCGGGGTCCCGTTCGAGGTGGCGGGTCTGCAGTTCGGCGGCGGTGATGACGAGGACGCTGTCGGGGTCGAGACGCAACATGCGATCGATCGTGCCGACGCCCGGGCCCGCGAACCCTTTAGGAAACGGGTGATCCGCCGGTTTCACCCTCCGGCATTACCCGGGTAGTCGCCGACGTTCACGAGCGACAGATGGCCCGAGCCGTCCTCCGCGCTGGCGTCCCACGATGCCTGTCGGCGGGAGCGCCAGTAGTAGTTGCTGTAGCCCATGAGGTCGCCGTAGATGCGGGACTCGTCGGCGCGGTCCGGGTAGCCGAACGTGTCGAGGAACTGCTCGTAGGTTCGCAGGAAGTCGAAGTGGGCCAGGTGGCCGCGGCCGGCGTCGTAAAGGGCGAAGCCGGCGACGGAGCCTGACACGATCTTGTAGCCGGTGTCGTCGGCGTAGTGGACCATGCCATGGGTCGCGATGACGCTGTCGATCACTTCGTCGACGGGCAGGAGGCGGTTGGCCGCGTCGTAATACTTGGGCTCGAGGCCGGTGCCGGTGTAGGAGTGGTGGACCAGTGGGGAGCCGCTGACCTGCGTGATCCGGCGGCGCGGGAGGGCGTCGGCGGCGCGCGCCCCCAGGAAGACTCCGGCGAGGGTCAGGGCCGTCGGGTCGAGGTCGCGGCTCGCCAGCACGCCGAGGTCGTCCAGGATCTCGATCACCGGGCCAACGATAGGCGGTCAGCCGATCGCGGCCAGGAGGTCGGGGAGGCGGCCCAGGGCGCGGGCGCCGGCTATGGGGTCGGTGTAGTCGCGGGTGTGTGCGATCAGGCCGTCCCGCAACGTGATCACCATGATGAAGCGCAGGACGAACGGGGCCGCGGTGGCGGCCATCGCGCCGTGCACGTCGTACTCCAGGATCAGGGTCGAGCCGTCGGCGGTTTCGTGGATGGTCGCGTTCTCGACGCGGGTGTAGCGCCTCAGGGCAGTACCCCCGCGGAATCTTGTTCTGAGTGCTTCGCGTGTGACGGCGAGCCGGGCCGGCATCAGGCCCGGGACGGCGAACGGCATTTCGATCACGGCCTCGTCCGCGTAGCAGTCGGCCATGGTGCCGGGGTCGTCGGCGGTCACGGCGGTCAGGAAGCGGTCGGCCAGGGCCCGGGCGGCTGAGGTCATGGAAACGGAGCGTAGACTCCTGATAATTCGGAGTCAAGACTCCGGTATTGGGATGGAAATTTCAGTCCGCCGCGCAGGCCGCACGGACGAAGGTATCGAAGCGCTTGACTAGCACGGGGCGGAGCGAAGGATGGGAGCGCTTCCACTGCCATGGAAGCGCAACCGCCATCGAAGGAGCCCCATGCGGTACCGCACAACCACCCTCGCGGTGGCCGGCGGCCTGCTGCTCGCCTCGGCCGGAGCGGTCCTGCTGCCGACCTCGGCACAGGCCGCCGCGGGCTGTCAGGTCACGTACACCACCAACGACTGGCCCGGCGGCTTCACCGCCGCCGTCACGATCAAGAACCTCGGCGACGCCGTCTCGTCGTGGAACCTCGGCTGGACGTTCGCCGCCGGCCAGCACGTCGACCAGGGCTGGTCGGCGACGTTCGCCCAGTCCGGCGCGAACGTGACGGCCGCCAGCCTCTCGTACAACGGCGCGCTCGCCACCGGCGCCAGCACCAGCATCGGGTTCAACGGCTCGTGGACCGGCTCCAACCCCAAGCCGGCCGCGTTCACGCTCAACGGCGTCGCCTGCACCGGATCGACCACGACGACCTCGCCATCGCCGTCGAAGAGCACGAGCCCCAGTCCCAGCACGAGCACCAGCACGCCGCCGAGCACGACCGCACCGAAATTGAAAGTCAGTGGCAACAAGCTGGTCACCAGCACCGGCGCCACCTACCGGCTGCTCGGCGTGAACCGCTCGGGCGGAGAGTTCGCCTGCATCCAGGGCAACGGCATCTGGGACGGGCCGATGGACCAGGCCTCGATCACCGCCATGCGCACCTGGAAGATCCGGACCGTGCGGGTGCCGCTGAACGAGGAGTGCTGGGTCGGCACCGGCAACGTGCCGGCCGCCTACGGTGGCACCAACTACCAGAACGCGGTCAAGGCGTATGTGAATCTGCTCGTCAGCAACGGCATCACGCCGATCGTCGAGATGCACTGGAACTACGGGCAGTACACGGGCCCGTCGGCCGGCTGCTCCGACGTCAAGGCGACCTGCCAGAAGCCGATGCCGGACGCGCAGTACGCGCCCACGTTCTGGACCGGCGTCGCCAACGCCTTCAAGGGCAACGACGCGGTCATCCTCGACCTGTTCAACGAGCCGTACCCGGAGCGGGCCACCGGCAGCGCCACCACCGGCTGGACCTGCTGGCGCGACGGCGGCACCTGCAGCGGCATCGGCTACCAGGTGGCCGGGTTCCAGTCGCTCGTCAACGCGGTACGGGCGACGGGCGCCACGAACGTCATCATGATCGGCGGCCTCGCGTACTCGAACGACCTGACGCAGTGGCTGCAGTACAAGCCGACCGACCCGCTGAACAACATCGCGGCGTTCGCGCACATCTACAACTTCAACACCTGCTCCAACACCTCGTGCTTCGACAGCCAGCTGGCCCCCGTGGCGGCGCAGGTCCCGCTGTCGCTGACCGAGATCGGGGAGAACGACTGCGCGCACGGGTTCGTCGACACGCTCATGAACTGGGCCGACACCAAGGGCATCGGCTACCTCGGCTGGACCTGGAACACCTGGGACTGCTCGACCGGCCCGTCGCTGATCAGCAACTACAACGGCACCGCGACCAACTTCGGCCAGGGCATCAAGGATCATCTCGCGGGGGTTTCGTCATGAAGAAGCTCATCATCGGTGCGGCCGCACTGATCCTCAGCGCGGGCGCCTTCACGCTGATCAACACCCAGGCCGAGGCGGCGGTGCAGACACTGCAGTCCCTCGCGGCGGCCAAGGGGAAGTACTTCGGCTCCGCCACCGACAACCCGGAACTGTCCGACACCGCCTACACCGCGATCCTCGGCGGCGGCGAGTTCGGCCAGACGACCCCGGGCAACGCGATGAAGTGGGACAGCACCGAGCCGTCCCAGAACTCGTTCAGCTACACCAAGGGCGACGCCGTCGTCAGCTTCGCGCAGGCCCACAACATGACGGTCCGCGGGCACACCCTGCTCTGGCACAACCAGCTGCCGGGCTGGGTCTCGGCGCTGCCCGCGACCCAGCTGCAGGCGGCGATGGAGAACCACATCGCCAACGTCGCCACGCACTTCAAGGGCAAGGTGTTCGCCTGGGACGTCGTCAACGAGCCGTTCAACGAGGACGGCACGTTCCGGACCTCGCCGTTCAACAACGCGATGGGCAGCGACTACATCGCCATCGCGCTGCGCGCCGCGCGGGCCGCGGACCCGACCGCGAAGCTGTACATCAACGACTACAACACCGACGGCCAGGGCGCCAAGGCCGACGGGATGTACAACCTCGTCAAGTCGCTCAAGGCGGCGGGCGTGCCGATCGACGGCGTGGGCTTCCAGGGCCACCTGGCGATCCAGTACGGCTTCCCGACGAACATGCAGGCCAACCTGCAGCGCTTCGCCGACCTCGGCGTGGACGTGGCCATCACCGAGCTGGACGTGCGCATGGTCCTGCCGCGGGACTCGACCAAGGACGCGACCCAGGCGACGTACTACTCCAACGTGGTCAAGGCCTGCGTCGCGGTGACCCGCTGCGTCGGCATCACAATCTGGGACTACACCGACAAGTACTCGTGGATTCCCAGCGTCTTCTCCGGCCAGGGCGCGGCGCTGCCGTGGGATGACAGCCTGGTCAAGAAGCCGACCGCCTACAACGCCATCGCCGTCGCCCTGGGCGGCACGGCGGAGTCGGCGAGCCCCACGCCGAGTCGGTCCACGTCGTCCAGCCCTCCCCCGGCGGGTGCGTGCGCGGCCACCTACAAGATCACCGGTAGCTGGCCCGGCGGCTTCCAGGGCGAGGTCAGCGTGACCGGCTCCAAGCCCGGCTGGACGGTCAAGTGGGCGTTCGCCAACGGCCAGACCATCAGCCAGCTCTGGGGCGGCACGGTCAGCCAGTCCGGCGCGAACGTGACGGTGACCCCGGCGTCGTGGAACAACACGCCCCCGGCCACCTTCGGGTTCCTCGCGTCCTGGAACGGCACCAACGCGGTACCCACCGTGACCTGCGCCTAGCACGAAGGCTCGTACCATGAACGGATGATCAGCAGGGCCTGGACGCCGCTGCGGCACGCGGCGTTCCGGGCCCTGTGGATCGCCGCCCTCGCCAGCCAGGTCGGCACCTGGATGGAGACGGTCGGCGCGCAGTGGATCCTCCTGCAGCACCCGCACGCGGCCGCGACCACGGCGCTCATCCAGACCGCGACCACGCTGCCGGTGCTGTTCCTGGCCCTGCCCGGCGGCGCCCTCGCCGACGTGCTCGACCGCCGCCGCCTGCTCATCGCCATCCAGAGCGGCCAGGCCGTCGTAGCCGGCACGGTAGCGGTATTGGCCTGGCGGGAAGTCCTCACCCCGGTCGCGCTCCTGGCGTTGACCTTCGCGCTGGGGTGCGGAGCCGCGCTCACCGTCGCCCCGTATCAGGCGATGATCCCGGAGCTCGTCCCCCGCCCGGACCTGCCCTCGGCGTCGGCGCTCGGCTCGCTCAGCGTCAACCTGGCCCGCGCCGTCGGCCCCGCCGTCGCCGGCCTGCTCGTGGCCCGGCTCGGCCCGGCCGCCGTGTTCGCGCTCAACGCGCTCTCGTTCGCCGCGTTCGCGGTCGTGATGGCCACCCTGCGCCGCCCCGCCCCCGCCGCCGAGACCCGCCCGGAGGCGTTCCTCGCGGCCGTGCGGGCGGGCGAACGGTACGTCCGCTTCTCCCCCGAGATGCGCCGGATCCTGCTGCGGATAGGGCTGTTCCTCACGCCCGCGGTCGCACTGTGGGCGCTGCTACCGGTCTTCGCCGCCCGGCGCATCGGCTTGGGCCCGACCGGCTACGGCCTGCTCCTCGCCGCGGTCGGCGCCGGCTCGATCGCCGGAGCGTTCCTCCTGCCGTGGGTGCGCGGCCGGCTGACCCCGAACCGCGCCTACTCGCTCGGCGCCGCCGTCTACGCCGCCGTGATCGCCGTCCTGGCATCGACCCATTCGGCGGTACTGTCGGCCGTCGCACTGGTCCCGGCCGGCGCCGCCTGGATCGTGGTCCTGAGCAACTCCAACGCGGCCGTGCAACTGTTCCTGCCCGGCTGGGTCCGGGCCCGCGGCCTCTCCGCCTACCAGTTCGTGTTCTCCGGTTCGCAGGCATTGGCCGCCGCGGCCTGGGGCGTGGCGGCCGACCGGTTCGGCGTCACAATCCCAATGCTGGTTTCGGGGGTACTGCTCCTGCTCGCACTGATCAGCGGACGCTGGTGGCCGTACCTGGACACCGGGCCGCTCGATCGGAGCACCCCGGTCCACTGGCCCGAGCCGCACCTGCTGATCGAGCCCGAGGCGGCCGACGGCCCGGTCGTCGTGCTGCTGCGCTACCGGGTCCGCGAAGAGCGCCAACGTGAGTTCGTCGCGGCCATGCACCGCGTCCGCGATGCCCGGTTGCGCACGGGTGCCCTGCAGTGGGGCGTGTTCCGCGCGGGCGAGGAGCCGGGGACGATGGTCGAGATCTACACCGTGTCGTCGTGGGATGAGCACCGCCGCCAGCACGACGAGCGCCTCACCGCCGCCGACTACGACGACGAGCGCCACGCCCAGTCCTACGCCGACGGCGAGCCTACCGTGACCCACCTGTTCAGCGGCGCGCCGTAAGGCCGCGGCGCACCGGCGATCAGCGGGTCACCGTGAACATGTAGCAGCCGTAGGCGATGTTGCGGCTGTCGACGCGGACCACGCCGGGCTGGGCGAGGACGGCCTCGAGCTCGCCGACGGGGTCGGTGCCGTCGTGGACCCGCGTGGCCGGATGGATCCAGCCGCGCTCGTCGTAGGCGCGCAGCACCTGGGGCCGGCTCCGCCAGTCCGCCGGGTAGCCGTCGCCGGCCGGTCCGGCGCAGGCCTGTGCGTGTGCGAAGACGGGCCCGATCTCGCGGTAGGGGCCGGCCGGCAGCATCGGCTCGTAGCCGAACAGCAGCAGCCGCTCGCCCGGCGTGGCGTCGCGCAGGCAGCAGCGCACCGGCTCGCCGCCCTCGGCCACGTAGGGCACGGGCGGGTTGCCGGAGACGTCCTTCCCGGTGCGGCGAACGGATTCCAAGGCGTCGGCGTCGAGCGCGTGAACGGTGAACATGACATCAGCGTGGCCCCGCGCGGCCGACAATGCTGGCGGGAATCGGTCATCGCATTCCGGGCTAGTGGATCATGCGAGGTCCTGGTCGCGCCTTTACCGTGGAAGGGGTGGAGCGAGTACCCCTGGACGAGAACGCCGCCGCGCGGCAACGCCTGACCGCACTCATCGACCGGCTCGGCGAAGACGGCCTTCGCAAACCGGTGACGCCCGGCTGGGACGTCGCCACTGTCCTGGCCGAGCTCGCCTTCTGGGACCGCTGGGCCCAGACCCTGGTCCGCCGCTGGCGCTCCGGGCACATCCCGCCGCCGACCGTGCCCGACTGGTACGACGACGCCATCAACGTGACCCTCCTGCCGACCTGGCGCGCCCTGCCGGGCCCGGTCGCGGCGCAGCTGGCGACGGCGGCGGCCGAGGAGACCGACCTGGAGATCCGCAAGGCCGAGACCCCGGTCGTGGCCGGCATCTTCGCGGCCGGCCAGCACAACCTCCTGAACCGCTACATCCCCCGCAACGCCGCGATGGACCGCATCGAGGCCGCGATCTGACGGGGCACCGCGACGGGCCGGCGGGGGGCATACTGGCTCACCGTGAGTGATCCCTTCGCCGGCCTCGACACCGAGTGGGCCAAGGCGGCCGAGCGGCGCGCCGTGCGCGCGACCCGCGTGCACCGCCTCCGCCGCGGCCTCCGCGCGCCCCTTCGCCGCGGCCGGGGCCCGATGCGGCCGCTGGCGCTGATCATGCTGTTCGTCGCCGCGGCCGTGCTGCTCTCCTTCGCGGCGTCCGCCCTCCTGCCCTCCTAGCGGCCCCCAGAGGCACGAAGTCCGTCGATGGGTACCCGGGGTGACCCCGGAGACCCATCGACGCGCCAAAATCGCTCCAGGGTTGCTTCGCCGTGGCGGCCGGGTCCTGACCGGGGCCTCTAGGCGAACTCCTTGCGGATCTCCTCGAGGATCTTCGCGGTGTCCGTCGGCGGGCGGGCCTCGACGCACAGGCGCTCCATGGCCTCGGCGTAGAGGTCGACGTCGTCACGCTTGTCCAGGTAGAGCGCCGACGTGAGCTGCTCGATGTAGACGACGTCGGGCAGGTCGTCGTCGGGGAAGCGCAGGATCGTGAAGGCGCCACCGGCCGCCGCGTGGCCGCCCGCGTTGAACGGGATGACCTGCAGGCGGACGTTGGACTGCGTGCTGTTGATCTCCAGCAGGGCGTCGAGCTGGGCCCGCATCACGTCGGGGCCGCCGATCGGGCGGCGCAGGGCGGCCTCGTCGACGACCATCCACAGTTTCGTGTGGGTCAGAATCTGCTGGCGTTGCATGCGCAGCTCGACCCGGCGCTCGATCTCGTCCTCCTTGGCCCGGCCGTGGCCGAGCAGGACGACGGAGCGGGCATACTCCTGGGTCTGCAGCAGGCCCGGCACGAACTGGACCTCATAGGTGCGGATGAGCGCGGCCGCCGCCTCGAGCCCGAGGTAGGAGTGGAACCAGCTGGGCAGGACGTCGCCGAAGCGGTGCCACCAGCCCGGGTTGTTGGCGTCCCGGGCCAGGGCCAGCAGGCGCGTGCGCTCCTCGGGGTCGTCGACGCCGTAGAGGCTGAGCAGGTCGGCGACGTCGCGCTCCTTGAAGCCGACGCGGCCGAGCTCCATCCGGCTGATCTTCGACTCGGACGAGCGGATCTCCCAGCCGGCGTCCTCCCGGGTCACCCCCTGGGCCTCGCGCAGGCGCCGCAGGTGGGCACCCAGCAGCATCCGGAGGACCGTTGGGCCTCCGGACGCTCCTCCTTCAGTGAGACCGGTCGTCACCGTGCTGCCTCCGGGACCGTCATGGTCGAACAGTCTGCTTGCGCCGCGGACCACCCCCGCGACCCGAGTAAGCATGCCATGACCGGACAGTAAGCGGGAGTGGGCTCGCGTACAGCGGCGGGTGCGAGCCTGCTCGATCTTCGGACAGGGATTACTCAGCCTTCCGGGTGAAGGCTGGACGGCTCGGCCGAGCGCTGGATCAGTCGGCCAGAAGGTTGTCGAAGTCGCCGTCGATGGCTCCTCCGACGAACGCTGCGATCTCTTCGTAGGTGTAGATGAGTGCGGGACCCTCGGGGTCACGCGAGTTGCGCATGGCGAAACCGGCCCCGTGGGGCAGGCGGGCCAGCTCGACACAGTTGCCGCTGGGGTTGCTGCGGCGGCTCTTCTGCCAGGTCACACCGGAAAGGTGTCCGGCCGGCATCCCGTTGTACGTCTGCTCCATCGACATCTCTCTGATGACCTTGGTTGAAAGTTCACCAAGCAACCGGCATCTGCACGTGCATCGGCTCTTGCGTCTGCAGCCGATAAAGCGCATGCTAGCGCATGTGCCGATGTACGGGGGCGCTTACAGTTTGTGATCAAAACCCGGCATCAGTGCACAAAATGATCGAGTGGCTTCCCCAGCTGCGATCTGAAGGGAAACGTGCGCATGGATCCCCTCGCCTTCCTGGCCGGTGCGGCCGCGGCGGCCGGGGCGTGCGCGAGTCTCCCCTTGTATCTGCGGGCGCGACGCGCTGAGCGCCGCGCGGCCCGGCTGGACGCGGAGCTCGAGGTGGTGCGGCACGCCGCCGACCACGACCCGCTCACCGGCCTGCCCAACCGCCGCGCCTTCTACCTGCGCGGGGCCGAGCTGGTCGCCGACCGCACACAGCATCCCCTGGTCGCCGTCGTGCTCGACGTCGACGGGTTCAAGCAGATCAACGACGTGTTCGGCCACTCGGCCGGCGACGAGGTGCTCGTGACGACCGCTCGCCGCCTGGCCGCCTACGCCGAGGTCGAGGGCGCACACCGGGGCCTGGTGGCGCGGCTGGGCGGCGACGAGTTCGCCGGCCTGCTCACCGTCCGTCAGGGCACCGCACTGGAGCAGGCCGACCGGCTCGCCGAGGCCCTCGCGGCCCCGATGCGCCTGGCCGGCCAGGTCGTCACCGTCAGCGTGTCCGTCGGGCTCGTCCCCGTCGAGCCCGGCGCACACCTCGCCGACGCCGTCCACCGGGCGGACGCGGCGATGTACCGCGCGAAAGGCGCCCGCAACCGGCCCCACCCGGCGGCGCAGCACCTGGCGATCCTCCCGCAGCCGCACCTGGTGCACTCCTCGCTGCGGATCAGCAAGTCCCCCCGTCCGATCGACTCGCGCCCGAAGGCGACCTGAAGGATTCGCGATGGAGCTCCCAGACCTGGTCCGCCAGCGCCGCCGCCATCAGCCGCGGCCGCGCGGGTGGCTGGCCGCCAAGTTCAAGCGCGGCGAGCTGTGCCGTGACTGCGGCCAGCCGTGGCCGTGCGACCAGTACGTGACGGCCCGCAACTCGGTGCTCGTCTACGCGCTGCGCCGACTGGAAGTAAGGCCCGGGAGCCTCGGGTGACCGCCGCGCACATGCCGGCCCGGCCGGAGTGGCGGTGCACCGGGTGCGCCGAGGAGTGGCCGTGCGCCGCGAAGCGGGAGCAGCTGGTCGCCGAATACACCGACAACCCGGCGGAGCTGCGCACGCTGATGGCGTTGCGGGTGGCCGACGCCGCCGAGGACCTGCGCCAGTTCAGCTCGGAGCAGCTCTGGCAGCGCTTCCTGGGCTGGCTGCCGGCACCGGGGCAGGGCCCGGTCATCCGCTGGGTGGCCAACCCGCCGCTCGGCGGCAACCGCCGCCTGCCCCCGCCCCGCCAGCAGATCGACCCCCGCACCGGTGGCAGCGCGGCCCAGGCCGCGGCCGCGCAGATCTCTACGCTGCCCGGGCCACCAGCGGGTAGTGGTCCGAACCGGATTCCGCCGCCCCGCCGGTCACGACACGGCAATCGGTGAACCTCGGGGCGATGTCCGGTGTCGCCCACAGGTAGTCCAGCCGCAACCGCGCGAACTCGTGGCCCCCGCCCCGGGTGGTCGGCACGGTCGAGGCCGGTCCCGAGCCGCACTGCCGGAAGACGTCGACGAGGCCGCGCCGGGCAAGCAGCGCCGTCGCGCGGACGTCCGGCCGGCGGCCGTTCAGATGCCTTCGCCGGTACTGCATGGGCAGGGTCGCCAGCTCACCCGCGTGCTCGCCCCAGGGGTCCAGGGTGTTGAGGTCGCCGAGCAGTACCCCCTTGTGCAAGAACCCCGCGAGCCAGCCCGCCTCGATCCGCCGTAGCCGCCCCCAATAGGGGCAAAGGTGGGCGGAGACCACCGTGATCTCCCCGATCGGGGATGCGATGCGGACCCACGCGGCGGCATGGAAGAACGGGCGATGCACCCGGCCGGCGCCGAGCACCCGCAGGTGCCGCGCCACGAGCAGGCCGACCGGCTGCCCGCGCCAGGAGCCGGCCACGAACTGCCGCATCCCGGTCAGCGCCCCGAGCCGCGGTTCGCCGCGGAGCTCCTGCAGCGCCACCACGTCGGGCCGCGCATCGACGATGATGCGCGCGATCGCGTCGAGCCGGTCGCCGCCGCCATTCTTGATGTTGTACGTCATGAGTGTCAGCGACATATCGTGCCCCCGTGACCCGAGTACAACCTGCGCTGGACGCCCTGCGCGACGCGCGCGCCGAGACCGTCCGCACCCTGACCGACCTGATCCGGATTCCCAGTGTGGGCGGCACCGCCGCGGAAAGCGAGATCGTCCATCACGTGGCCGATCGGCTCCGCGCGGAGGGGGTCGAGCTGGACCTGTGGCCGATTCCGGTGGCCGAGCTGGCGGCGCGGCCGGACTTCCCGGGCATGGAGGTCGAGCGGAACGAGGCCTGGGGCCTGGTCGCGCGGCTGCCCGGGGCCGACCCGGGCGCCCCGTCGCTGATGCTGAACGGCCACCTGGATGTGGTACCGCCGGGCGACCCGGCGACGTGGACCGCCTCCCCGTGGTCCGGCGAGCTCCGCGACGGCCACGTCTACGGCCGCGGCGCCTGCGACATGAAGGGCGGCTTCGTGTCCGCCCTGTCGGCCTTCCTGGCGATCCACCGCACCGGCACCCGGCCCGCCGGCGACCTGCTGCTGGCCGCGGTCGTCGGCGAGGAGGACGGCGGCCTGGGCACGTTCGCCACCCTCGAGCGCGGCTGGCGGGCCGACGCCTGCGTGATCACCGAGCCGACCGCCCTCGACGTCCTGGCCGCCAATGGCGGCGCGCTCACATTCCGGCTGCGGGTCCCGGGCCTCGCCGCCCACGCCTGTGCGCGCACGTCGGGTGTCAGCGCAGTCGAAAAGTTCCAAATAATTTTTCCGGTACTGCGCGCGCTCGAAGCGACCCGCAACCGCACCGTCGACCCGATGATGCGCCGCTGGGACATCGCCTACCCCCTGGAGATCGGCACCGTCCGGGCCGGCGACTGGGCCTCCACCGTCCCGGACCTGCTGGTCGCCGAGGGCCGCTTCGGCGTCGCCCTCGACGAGCCGGTCGAGCGGGCCCGGACCGAGTTCGAGGCCACGGTCGCGCAGGCCTGCGCCGAGGACCCGTGGCTCAAGGAGCACCCGGTCACCGTCGAGTGGTGGGGCGGCCAGTTCGCCTCGGGCCGCTGCCCGGACGGCACGGACCTGGTGCGGCGGGTGGTCCGGACCCACGTGGCCACCGGTGGCGCCGAGCCGGCCGTGGTGGGCGCTCCGTACGGCTCCGACCTGCGGCTGCTCACCGGCCGGGGCGTCCCGGCGGTGCAGTTCGGCCCCGGCGTCGGCTACGGCCACTGCCCCGACGAGCGGGTCTCCCTCGACCAGGTCCACGCCTGCGCCGAGACGCTGGTCCACCTGGCCGTCGGGTGATCGAGGGTGTCACGGCATTGACGCGTTGCTGTTAAGACAGTTAACTGATCTGTGAAGTCGCCGCCGGCCGACCGCGTCTCGACCGCCAAGGCCTGTGTTGCCCGACAGTGCGGCTGACCGATCGGCTGATGGCATATATCGATAAGCTTCATATAGTGATCGGCATGACTGGCTTACCGTTACGCGAACCCACGTTCCTGGTCCTCACCGCCTTGGCGGCCGCACCCCAGCACGGGTACAGCATCCTGGACGACGTGCGCCGCATCTCGGAGGGCCGGGTCCGGCTCCAGGCCGGGACGCTCTACGGCATCCTCGACCGGCTGCGCGCCGACGGCCTCATCGAGGTCGACCGCGAGGAAGTCGTCGCGTCCCGGCTGCGCCGCTACTACCGGCTCACCGGCATCGGCCGCGACCTGCTCAGCGCCGAGACCGAACGCCTCCGCCGCAACGCCGCCGCGGCCGACCGCCGGCTGAGCCAGGGCGCTCAGGCGGCGTAGGTCCCCGGCGTCACCCCGACGAACCTCTTGAAGTGCCGGTGCAGGTGCGCCTGGTCGTGGAATCCGGCCTCGGCGGCCACGTCGGCGGCCCGCCAACCCGCCAAAAGCAGGCGGCGGGCCCGCTCGATGCGCCGGCTCAGGAGATAGCGGTGCGGCGGCAGCCCGAACGACGCCGTGAACGCCCGCACCAGATGCCCCGGATGACTGCCGAGCAGCGCGCCCGCCTCCTGCAGGGTCAGCCCGCTCGCGGTCCGCTCGTCGAGCAGCTCGCGCAGCGCCACGGCGAGGTGCCGGGGTGCGCTGCGCCCGCGCTCCGGAAAATGCCGGTCCAGATGGGAACGCAGCCGCTCCTGGATGAGGGCCAGCCGGCTCTCCGCCTCCAGCTCGTCCCCCGGCTGATCCAGCGCCTCGTGCAGCTGATGGATGCGCAGCCGCAGCAGCGCGTCGTCGAACCCGGGCGAGTCCACGGCCGCACCGGCCAGGGTCGCCGGCAGGACCGCGGCGTCGAGGTACACCACCCGCTTGCGGAAGCCGTGCCGGGTCGCCGCGCGGCCGTCGTGCGGCACGTCCGGCGGCAGGATCGTCACGCTCGCCGCGCCGGCCGCGCCCCGGTGGTGCCGGTCGAGGTCGAAGCGGATCGCGCCGTCGTCGACGATGAGCAGCGTCCAGGCGTCGTGGACGTGCAGCGGATAGGCGTGATCCACGAAGTGCGCGTGGAAGACCTCGGCGACCCCCGGCACCCGCGGGCGCCACGCGTTGACGAGCTCAGCGGCCATGTTCAGAACGTACAAGCCAGCGCCGCCGGTTGTGCGCAGGCTCGGGGCATGACGTTCCCCACCAAGATCGCCGTCCTGCTCCGCGACGACCTGCCGACCTGGCAGCGGCTCAACGTGACCGCCTTCGTCGTCAGCGGCGTCGCCGGCACCCGGCCGGAGCTGCTCGGCGCCGACTACGAGGACGCGGACGGCACCCGCTACCTGCCGATGCTCGGCCAGCCCGTGATGATCTTCGAGGGCTCCGCGGACGTCCTGGCCGCCGCCCACGCCCGGGCCGTCGAGCGCGGCGTGGCCACGGCGGTGTTCACCGACGAGCTGTTCAAGACCGGCAACGACGAGGACAACCGGGCCGCGGTGAAGCTCTTCGGCCGGGCCGAGCTGCACCTGGCCGGGATCGCCGTGCACGGGCCGAAGAACGCCGTGGACCGGATCCTCAAAGGGGCCAGGTTGCACGGGTAGGTGTCCTTCTCGGGGCGGGCCCGTTCGTCCTTAGGGTGAGAGTCGTACTACCTGAGGAGCTGGACATGCCCATGTACGCCGCGTTCACCTACACCGATGACGTCGACTGGACCGATCCCGCGCAGGCCGAGGAGATGCGGGAGTACAACGCGTTCGCCAAGGCCGCGGCCGCGGTCATCAAGGGCGGCCACGCGCTGTACCCGACCGCGTCCGCCACCACCGTGCGGGTCAAGGGCGGCAAGGGCGGCGAGGTGCTGACCACGGACGGGCCGTACGCGGAGACCAAGGAGGCCCTGACCGGCTTCTACCTGCTCGACTGCGCCGACCTCGACGAGGCGGTCGCGGTGGCGGCGACGATCCCGGCGGCCTGGAACGGCGCCGTGGAGGTGCGCCCGGTGATCGTCTTCAACCGGTAACGCCGTTCATGGAGCTCGCCGATCTGGTGCGGGACGAGGGTGCGCTGGTGCTGGCCACCCTCGTACGGCTCACCGGGAGCCTGGACCTGGCCGAGGACGCCGTCCAGGATGCCCTGGAGAAGGCGCTCGTCACCTGGCCCGATAGCGGCATCCCGGACAATCCGCGGGCCTGGCTGCTGGTCACCGCGAAGCACCGGGCCATCGACATCATGCGGCGGGAGGCGCGGCGGCCGGCGAAGGAGGCGCTGGTCGAGGTGTCCGATAATTCGGATAATTCGGATCTACTGGCGCTGATCTTCATGTGCTGCCACCCCGCGCTGGCCGTCGAGGCGCAGGTGGCCCTCGCCCTGCGCACGCTCGGCGGCCTGTCGACGCCGGACGTGGCGCGGGCCCTGCTCCTGCCCGAGGCGACCGTGGCCAAGCGCCTCACCAGGGCCAAGCAGAAGATCAGACAGGCCCGGATTCCGTACCGCGTGCCGGCCGACGCCGACCTGCCCGCGCGACTGACGGGGGTCGCGGCCACGCTGTACCTGATCTTCAATGACGGGTACACCCGCGGCACCCCGCTGCTCGTCGGCGAGGCGATCCGGCTCGCCCGCCTCCTGGCCCGGCTCATGCCCGACGAGCCGGCCGCGCTCGGCCTCCTCGCCCTCCTGCTGCTGCAGGACTCCCGCCACGACGCCCGCCTCGCCCCCGACGGCACCCTGGTCCTGCTGCGCGACCAGGACCGCTCCCGCTGGGACCGGGCCGCGATCCGGGAGGGTGTGACGATCCTCGGCACCGCCCTGCGCCGCAGCCCCGCCCGCCCCGACCGCTACGCCGTCCAGGCCGCCATCGCCGCCTGCCACGCGCTCGCCCCGGCCTACGAGCGCACCGACTGGGACGCGGTGATCTCCTGGTACGACGTGCTCCTCACGATCCAGGACACGCCGGTGGTACAGCTGAACCGCGCGGCCGCCATCGCCGAGCGGGACGGCCCGGCCGCCGCCCTGCCCCTGCTCGACGCGCTCGGATCGCTGGAGTCCTACCCGTGGTGGCACGCCACCCGGGCCGAGCTCCTCCTGCGCCTCGGCGACCACCGGGCCGCGGCCGAGGCCTTCACGCGCGCCCTCGCCCTGGAGCTGAGCCCGCCCCAGCGCACCCACCTGGAAGCGCGGCGGTTGCTCGCGTCAGGCTGATTTCAGCGGTACGTCAGGGTCGTTGCTCATCGTGCCACTATGGAAACGACTCCGTTGCCGCTGCAACGGCACCCCGGCGAGGCCCCCGACGCGATCGTCGAGCGCCTCCCCGTCCACGACCTCCTCAACCGCTTACCGCCCCGCCGCCGCGCCGTCCTGGTGCTGCGCTACTGCTGCGACCTGTCCATCGAACAGACGGCCAGGGCGCTGGGCTGCAGCCCCGGCACCGTGAAGAGCCAGTCCGCCCGCGCCCTGGCGACGTTGCGCAGTCATGCCGTACGAGCGGGGCTGTAAGGGTTTGGGGGTTTCGCTTTATGCGTAGGCGTCCATCGGCGCGTCGACGATCCGGCCCGTCGGCTTGCCGACGGAGATCTGCTTGCCGTAGTCGTAGGCGGTGAACCCGTAGACGAGGTTGCTGCCGTTGTTCTCGGCGTGCGGCAGGTCGACCGTGACCTTGTTGATCCGCCCCTGCGCGTCGAGCTTCGCTGTGAACGGCACGGCCGAGGACACCGGCGTCGCCCCGATCCGCTCCGCGAGGAGCGCCGCGAGATGCGCCGCGGCCGGATTGCTCCTCGGCACCTTGGCCAGGTCGATCGTGCCCTTGTACTCCCCGGCTCCGTCGACGGTGACCCCGCTCGCGGCCCCGAGGAAATCGAGCGCGGCGACCGGCGCGGTGGCCCCGATCATCTGATGCCTCGCGGTGAACTTGGCCGCGCTGTAGTGCAGGTAGGTCCCGGCCTCGACCTGCACCCACAGGTCGTCGCCGATCGCCACGAACTCCATGGCGTCGCCGCCGCTCTGGCCGGGGAGCATCCGCGTCCCCTTGGACTCCGCGTCGTACTCGCCGGACGTGCTGGCGCCGCCGGAGCTGAGCGCGAAGGTGAAGTCACTGCCGACGCTCGCGGCGACCGCCTTGGCCAGCGCCGGCCCGCCGTCGACCGCCGGCGTCGGACTGGGCGCCGCCGACGTCACCGCCGGGGAGGGCGGCGCCGAGGCGGCCCCGGCAGCGGGCGCGGGTGCGTCCCCGCACGCGCTCATGAGGGCGAGAGTGCAAACCAGCAGTACCCCTGCCGGCACCTTGACATCCATGTCGGACCTTCCCGTGAGGCCAGCAGTATCACCGAGTACCGACTTGTCCGTCGCACCCGGGTGGCCCGGCGTCGATGCCACCTACCACACGGCGACGGCTCGCATCCGCCGACGCTGATCCAGCGAACATTCTGGCTCCGGCCCAGTTCAGCCGGGCAGAGCGGATTCGTCTGTTCGCCAGCGACCCGGCGAACACCCGCGTGCCGGTCCACTGGAGGTCGACCGGAAATCGACGTCCACACCACCGGGAGGACCAGTGAACCGCAGGCCGCTCACGCTTCGCCAAGCGGTGATCACCACAACCGCGCTCGCCCTCGGCTCCACGGCTGGGGGAATCGCCGAGGCGATCGCCGCACACGTCGGCCAAACCGGCCTCGGCGTCGGGAGGGTCGCAACCGCAGCCGCCAGTCTGTGGATCTACGAAAAGCTGGACGCGATCATCGGCGATGCCGGCTGACCCTGCCCGCCGTTGGCGAGGAGGTAGTTTGCGACCGCGAATGTTGGCCGAGCTTTGACGCGCGGCCAATCTTCGCGGTCACCCGCGGATGAGGTCACAACTGCCGTTAGAACCCATTGACACCGTCGGATCGAACATGTGTCTGCGCCCACCGCTCGAGGCGTCGGCGATATCTGGCCATGTGGGTGCCGAGTTGCTCTCGCGCTACCTTGACCAGCGCCTCGTGGATGAATACATACAGACGCTGAGGCGGCGATACCCCGTGATCAACCCTGGCAACGACGGTCCGGCCGAGGTTGCCGGTAAGGATGTGCTCAAGGCGAAATGGCGCGATGCCGGTCAACTGTTCCAGTTCGACCAGGGTGAGGCCGCCCTTGCGAACGGCTAGGAATCCGATGATGTCGCGCTCGGCTCGGCCGCGAAACAGCAGATCGGTCAGCTCTTGCCAGGCTAGCTCCGCGACGTCGGTGGCATGAGGCGACACCGCGAGCTGCCTGATCCGGCACCGGCGGAGTGGATGACTGTCAAGCACATCCTGCGGCAAGGGCGGATCCGGCCGGCTGGATACGATGACGCGGGCACGGCCGCCGAGTAGTCGTGGCAGTACCGACGCAACGCTTGCCAAGCCCGATCCGGGCCGACCGCGGACGTCCTCGTCGAGACCATCGAGCACCATGACCAGCTCTCGACCCGAGTCCTGCACCTGCCGGACCGCGTCGCGGATCACCGATCGGCGGTGCATGTCGCGCATGGCGAATGCCGACGTCCGGGGCAGCGGCTGTCCGATGATGGCGGACAGCTGATCGATCAAGACATCGATCAGCGCGTTGCTGTCCGCGTAACCAGCAAGCCGCGCTGTGACAAAGAATGAAACGACGTCAACCCTGGGCGGAGGATTGCGTACAAATGTCGCCATGAGCGCCGACTTGCCGGCCCACGGTCGCGCCTGCCACCACAAGAACGCCTCGTCGCCATGACAGAACTCAGCGAGCTCAGCCAGTTCCTCCCCCCGATCCAGGAGGCCCCCGGCGGGCACCAGTTCCGCCACCTGCTCGATGTATCCGGAACGCCGCCACCAATCCGGCGCGCCGCCGTCCGCGCCGACATGACGGCCCCCCGAACTTGCGACCGGCAGCACCGTTCGCCGGCGCTCGGATGCCTTCTGATCCGCTGCCGCCTCGGCGAGATGCCGTGCGAGATGCCGCTCGACCGAACTGGCCCGCAACGTTTCGGCAAGTGCGTTCGTCATCTCGACACTAGGAACCTTCAGACCACGCAAAATCTCGCTGAGGTATGACCGCGACGGCTCCCGGCCCAGGTATTTTGACATTCTCATCGCGAGCTGCCGCAGCGTCGCACCGTCGTCGCGAGCCCACAAGGCCAGAAGTTCATGCAGATCGGCCGAAGGCCCGGACGAACCTGGGGGCCCAGGCGTGGAGTGGCTCGCCGGATGGTCATTCAATCTATCGACAGTCCTCGAAGCTCAAGGAGCATGAGAGCGAGCCGGTGCCGAATATGTTGCCGCGTTCTGTACAGCTTGCGGAGGTGGGCCAGGCTATCAGCCCACCGGCCCGCGATCGCCGCAGGTCCCGCCGCTTTCCCACGAAGGACACCATGAGAGGCGTAGCGCGACCTGAGGCGTCACCGGCCGAATAGGACAGAACCTGGCCGGATCGGCCGGGAGGGTGGCGGTATGAGGATTCCTGCTGGCAAGTCGACGGTGACGCCGTACGTGGCGGCGAAGGGTGCGGATCGGTTCCTGGACTTCGTCGAGACGGTGTTCGGGACGGAGAAGGCGGCGCGGGTCTACAACCCGGACGGGACGGTCGGGCACGCCGAGGTGCGCATCGGCGGGTCGGTGGTGATGGCGTTCGACTCGCGGCCCGAGTGGCCGGACACGCCGAGTTTCTTGTGTGTGTACGTCGCCGACGCCGACGCGGTCGTGGAGTCGGCCCTGGCGGCCGGGGCGACGCTGGTCACGGAGGTGCGCACGTCGGGGATCGTTGGCGACCGCGGCGGGCGCGTGAAGGACCCGGTCGGCAACATCTGGTGGGTGCAGACGCATCTGGAGGACGTGGACGAGGCGACCATGCTGGAGCGGTTCCAGGACCCGGACGAGCTCCAGCTCATGCGGGACACCCAGCGGTCGTTCGACGCGGAGATGCGCGGCCGGGCCGGTCGTTGATCGACTCGCCGGGTTTGCCGGTCGGCGCCGTGGGCACTGGCAGGCGGTGACGACGGGCGATACGGGGCAGGGCAACCGCTGGCGGGCGATGAGCGTCGTGCTGGTGGCCGGGTTCATGACGCTGCTCGACGTGAGCATCGTCAACGTCGCACTGCCGTCGATCCGCACCGACCTGCGGCTGAGCTCGGCCGAGCTGCAGTGGGTCCTGTCCGGCTACGCGCTGACGTTCGGGCTGCTGCTGGTCCCGGCCGGGCGGTTCGGCGACGCGCGCGGGCGGCGCAACGCGTTCATCGCCGGGCTGGCCGTGTTCACCCTCGCCAGCGCGGCCGCCGGGCTGGCCACCGGGGCGCTGTGGCTCATCGTCGCGCGGCTCGTGCAGGGTGCCGCCGCCGGTGTCGTCAACCCGCAGGTGTCCGGCCTGATCCAGCAGCTGTTCTCCCCGGCCGAGCGGGGCCGGCCGTTCGGGCTGCTGGGCGCCACCATCGGCATCTCCACCGCGGTCGGGCCGCTGCTCGGCGGGCTGCTGATCCAGGTCTTCGGCGCGGCCGAGGGCTGGCGGTGGATCTTCTACATCAACCTGCCGATCGGGATCGTGGCCATCCTGCTCGGCGCGAAGTGGATTCCCGGCCGGCCGCCGCAGGAGCGGGAACGGGAGTCGCTCGACCCGGTCGGCGTGGTCCTGCTCGGCATCGGCGTCGTCGCCCTGCTGCTGCCGCTCGTGCAGGAGCAGCAGTGGAAGGGCTCCGCGAAGTGGCTCCTGGTCGTGGCGGCCGTCGCCGTCCTCGCCGGTTTCGTCGCGTGGGAGCGGCGCTTCGCCCGAAGCGGTACCTCCGTGATCGATCTTTCGCTCTTCAAAGTCCGCTCCTATGGGCTCGGCGCGCTCGTCGGCCTGTTCTACTTCGGCGGGTTCACCTCGATCTTCTTCACGTTCACGCTGCTGCTGCAGAGCGGCCTGCACTACTCGGCGCTGGAGGCCGGCCTGGCCGCGACCCCGTTCGCGCTGGGCTCGGCGGTGGCCGCGGCGGTCGGCGGGCGGATCGTCAACCGCTACGGGCGGCCCCTCGTCGTCGCCGGCCTCCTCCTCGTCGGGCTCGGGCTCGGCGGAACCGAACTGGCACTGCATCTCGTGCCCGGGCTCGGAGCCGGATTCGCGACCGCGTTGCCGCTGCTGATCGCCGGCATCGGCAGCGGCCTGGTGATCAGCCCCAACCAGACGCTCACCCTGGCCGAGGTGCCGGTGCGGCGGGCCGGGAGCGCCGGCGCCGTGCTGCAGACCGGGCAGCGGATCGGGACGGCGGTCGGGATCGCGGCCGCCGGGGCGGTGTTCTTCAGCCAGCTGGCCCGGCACGGCGGCGACTGGGATCGGGCGTTCCAGGCCTCGCTATGGGTGACGATCGGGTTCGTGGTGGTCGCGCTGATCGCGGCCGTCGCCGACGTGCTCGGAGGATCGCGTGGCTCCGGCGGCGCGGACGGCACCGGCGGCCGCGGCGACCAGCAGGGCCAGCCCGGCCGGCAGGGCAAGGGCCACCGGTAGCGGTACGGCCTCGGTGGCCGCGCCGATCAGCACCGGGCCGGCGAGGAAGCCCGCGTAGCCCAGGCTGACCGCGAGCGACAGCGCCCGGGCCGGCTGGGACGGGTTGCGGGCCGTCGCCGCCGAGAACACCTGCGGGGCCACGCACGACAGGCCGGCGCCCAGGCACGCGAACCCGGCCACGCCCGCATAGCGCTCGCCGACCAGCAGGGCCAGGCCCAGGCCGGCCGCGGCGACGAGGCCGCCCAGCCGGACCAGGTTGACCGGGCCGAGCAGCACGGTGAGGCGGTCCCCGACGAGCCGGCCGGCGGTCATGGCGATCGCGAACGCGGCGTAGCCGGCGGCGGCGAAACCGGCGGTGCCGCCCAGGTTGTCGCGGAGATACACGGCGCTCCAGTCGGCTGCGGCCCCCTCCCCCACGAGCGCGCAGAACGCGAGCCCGCCGAGCAGGTACACCCCGTCGAGCCGCCCGGCCTTGCGGCTCTGGGTCTCCGCGACCGGCGGCTCCGGCGCGATCCAGCGCAACGCCCAGCCGGCCAGCGCCAGCGCGACCGCGCCCACCAGTAGGAACGTCCCGCGGGGGGACCAGCCGAGGTGCGCGCACAGCCCGCCGAGGGCCGCGCCGGCGAACCCGCCGATGCTGTACACGGCGTGGAACGAGGAGATGATCGGACGCCCGTAGGCTCGCTGGACCCCGAGCGCGTTGGCGTTCATGGCCACGTTGAGCACGCCGTGGTTGACGCCGAACACGAGCAGGGCGAGGGTCAGCAGGGGCAGCGACGGCGCGTAGGCGGTGGGCAGCAGCAGCACCCCCTCCAGCAGCGCGGTCGGCCGCACCACCCGCACGCTGCCGAACCGGTCCACCAGCCGCCCGGCGCCGAGCTGCCCGACGATCGCCCCCGCGGCCAGCCCGAGCAGCGCGACGCTGAGCCGGAAGTCGTCGAGCTCGAGGCCGTGCTTGATCGCCGGCACCCGCGCGGTCCAGGCCCCGAGCGCGCCGCCGAACAGCAGGAACAGCAGGCAGCCGCCGATCCGGGCCCGCCGCAGCGAGCCGGACACCGGCGTGGACACGGGGACGGACACACCGCACGGTACCGCGCCCACGACCTTTTGACACGCCCCGAAAAAAGTCGCCGGGCTCAGGTGAGGGCGCCGGCGAGCGCTTCGGCGGTGGCGGCGTCGGCCGGGAGGAAGGCCTCCAGGCGGAGCTCGGCGATCGTGACGTCGACCGCGGTCCCGAAATGCGTCAGCGTGGTGATGAGCCGCAGCTCCCGGCCGCGGCCGTGCTCGTCGGTGTCGCGCAGGCGCAGCGGCACCGCGAACCCCAGGTGCTGCCGCCCGGGCTCGCGCGGCCGCGGGGGCGCCAGCCCGGCCAGTTCGGCGGCCAGGGCCAGCAGCCGGTCGTCGGGGTTGCGCACGGCCTCGGCCCGGACCCGGTCGACGACGTGCCAGGCCCACTCGTCGAGGTTGACGATGCGCGGCGCCAGCCCGCGCGGGTGCAGCAGGAGCCGGGCCACGCTCATCGCCGGCCCGAGCAGTCCCGGATCGGCCCCGCGGGTCAGCCGGTGGAACGCGGCGTTGCCGGAGACCAGGTCGCCGTGCCGGTCGACGACGACCGCCGGATACGGCAGATGCCCGCGCAGCACGTGCTCGAGGGCCGCCCGCACGGCCGCGAGCTGCGGAGAATCCAGAGCATTCCGGGGGTACGCGGGCGCGAACCCGGCCGCGAGCAGCAGATCGTTGCGCTCCCGGATCGGCACGTCGAGCGATTCCGCCAGCCGGATGATCATCGCCCGCCCCGGCGCCGACCGCCCGCTCTCCAGGAAGCTGACGTGCCGCTGCGTGGTGCCGGCCCGCACCGCCAGCTCCAGCTGACTGACCCGCCGCCGCAGCCGCCAGTCCCGCAGCACTCCACCGAACCGCTCCGTCACACGACCTGTCTACCGCTTCCCGCCGCCGCCCGCCGATTCCCTGGAGGGAATTGCCGCCGCGCACCCGGGCACCGGATGGTTCGGGGCATGACGATCGCTTGGCACATCACGACCGGCGCCGGCATCGACGGCCTGACCCGGCGGGAACACCCGGCCACCGGAGCCGCCCTCCCCCCGGGCTCGGTGCGGGTCGCCGTGCACGCCGTGTCCCTGAGTTTCCGGGAACTGCTCGTGGCCCGCGGGCAGTACGTGTTGCCGGTGAAGCCGGACGTCATCGCGGTCTCCGACGGCGCGGGTGCGGTGATGGCCGTCGGCTCCGGTGTGCGGCGGTTCCAGGTCGGTGATCGCGTGGCCGCGACGCTGTTCCCGCAGTGGCGGGACGGGCCGCTCACGCCGGAAAGCCTGCCGCAGCTGGGCGGCACGCTGGACGGCATGCTGGCCGAGACGGTCGTCCTGCCGGAGGACGCGCTCGTGCACGTGCCTGAGCACCTGTCGTTCGCGGAGGCCGCCACGCTGCCGTGCGCGGCGGTCACCGCCTGGAACGCGCTGACCGGCGACGGCCGCGGAGTACACAGTGGACAGACGGTGGTCGTCACCGGCTCGGGCGGGGTGTCGCTGTTCGCAGTACAACTGGGGAAGGCTCTTGGCTGTCGGATGATCGCCACGACCGGCTCCCCGGCGAAGGCCGACCGGCTGCGGGCCCTCGGCGCGGACGAGGTCGTCGACCGCCACGCGGACTGGGCGGACGAGGTGCGCCGGCTGACCGGCGGCCGCGGTGCCGACCGGGTGATCGACACCGCCGGCGCGATCCCCGACGCGCTGCGGAGCCTGGCCCTGGACGGCCACGTGGCCCTGGTCGGCTCGGTCTCCGGCGACTGGCCGCAGCTCGACCCGCGGCTGCTCTTCATGCAGGTGGCAACGGTCCGCGCGGTCGCCGTCGGCAGCCGCCGCCAGTTCGAGGAGCTCAACCGGTTCATCACCGAACACCGGCTCCACCCGCCGATCGCCCGCGTCTTCGGCTTCGACCAGGCCCGCGACGCCTACCACCACTACGAGTCCGCCAACCCGTTCGGCAAGGTCGTCATCGCGGTGCGGTGACGCCACCAGCGGCCGGTGATGACGAACAGCAGCGGCCGGTCTCGCCGGCGTCGAACACGGCCTGGCGCCTGCTGGCCAACCACTGGCGGGCCGAGCGGGCCGCACCGCCCCCGCTGGAGCTGCTGGACACGCCGGACCACGACCGCCACGACGGGGTCGCCGCGCTCGTCGACGTCCGGGCCGCGCTGGCCCGGCTGCCGGAGGGCGACCAGGAGATCCTGCGCCTGATCGCCTGGGAGCAGCTGCCGGTCCGCGCGGCCGTCATGCGGCGCGATGACTCCGGCTGGGAGATCGCCCCGCTCCGCCGCCGCCCGGTGCTGGCCGTCGCCGCGGTCGCGCTGACCTGCCTGCTCGTCATCGTCGGGGTCGCGATCCTGGCCCGCCCCGACCCGGACGCGAAGCCGACGCCGGCCAAGTCGCCGACCCACAGCGGCCCGACCAACTGCGTGACGGAGCTCGCCGACCACGTGCGGAAAGCGCCCTATGACGGGGCCGACGGCGAATACTTCTACCAGCGGGTCCGGCGCGTCACCGGCGTCGGCATCGCGCTCGGCGGCCCCGGCAACCCGTTCGCCCGGGCCGACTTCACCATCGACGAGCAGAGCTGGACGAACCGCGACTCCGTGCGGTTCCAGGTCAACGACCGCGGCCCGGTCACCTATGCCGACGACGCCTCGCGCGACTACTTCACCGCGCACCCGGAGATCATCCCGCCGGCCCATGACGAGCAGGAGATCGGGCGGGTCGCCCGGCCCCGGCAGGACATCGAGACCATCGGCGGCCTGTTCTCGACATCAGCCAAGAACATCAACGGCACCCTCCTGTCGACCAGGCTGGACTACTACAACAGCCTGAACCGGAACCAGGCCCTCATAGGGGTCGGAGCCCGGCAGGAGTTCCTGCGCTATCTCGAGGCGCGGCCGGACGTGACGTGCGGCGGCATCACACAGACCGAGGCCGGCCCCGGATTGCTGATCACCGCGCAGCCCGGTGACAGCTACAACCCGAGCGCCCAGCCGACACGCTCCGTGACGGCCGCAATCGCCGTGGTGCTCGACATGAGGACCGGAGAACTCATCGCGCACGGAACCGTCCCAGGGCAGTGGGACACGCTCTACCTGCAGCGCAACATGGTCAATGCGAAATAGTGTGTAGGTTTCCACACAGATCAATACCGTTTGTCCAGATTCTCAGCGGCAATGCGAAAGGGGACACCAAAACGAACGAGGAGGATCAATGGCCAAGCCAAAGATGTCAGGCGACACAGGCCTCGTCGGTGCGGACGCAGTCGGCCGGCGCCGGCTCCAGACCGCCCTCGGGGCGGTGACGATGGTCATCGCGATGGTCGCGCTCTCGCTGGTGGGTGGTCCGGCGGCCAATGCGGCACCGGCCAAGGCGGCGGCGCCGGACGCGGTCGGCACGCTCACCTCGGTGGTGACCGGAACCTTCACGGACGCCCAGGGCGGCACCGGTACCTTCGCCGGCACGTTCACGCCGTCGCAGTTCGCGCCGGCCGACGACCACATCGACGCCACCGGTGTGCTGGCCGGTCAGCTCACCGACTCCACGGGCGCCGTGCAGAACGTCTCGCAGACCCAGACGTTCGCCGTGCAGGACATCAACCCCGTCGGGTGCCAGGTGCTGGACCTGAACCTCGCCCCGCTGGACCTCGACCTGCTCGGCCTGGTCGTGCACCTGGACCGCGTGCACCTGAACATCACCGCCGTCCCGGGCGCCGGCAACCTGCTGGGCAACCTGATCTGCGGTATCGCCGGCCTGCTCGACGGCGTCGGTGTGCTCGCCCAGATCTCGCAGCTGCTGAACCAGATCCTGGCCCTGCTCGGCCTGCTGGGCGGCTTGTAAGCAGTGAAGTGAAGGCAGGGGCGCGGCCGGACGGCCGCGCCCCCTCTGCTTTCAGATCCGGCCCATGAGCTTGAGCCGCAGCGCCCGCAGCACGACGCCGGGCTTGGCGAGGGCGGCCGGATGCGTCTCCATCGCGGTGACCCGGTTGAGCTCCCGGCACGTCGGTGCGTCGACCATCGAGGCGCGCTGCAACAGGTCACCGGCCCAGCGGATCATCCAGTACCCCCGCGGCTGTCCCGACGTGATGTGCGGCAGTCCCAGGTCCGCGAACGTCGAGATCTGCCACGCCGCGTCCACGATGACGCGGACCTTCTCGAAGTACTCCTTGGCCGGCGTGGCCGGCACGTCCGGACCGGTCTGCAGCCACGCCGAGAGGCATGAGGCGTGCAGCATCGCCGACGTCATCCCCTGCCCGTAGACGGGGTTGAACGAGGCCACCGCGTCACCGGCGGCGACCAGCCCGGCCGGCAGCCGGTCCACGGCGTGGAAGTCCCGGCGGCGGCTGTCGGCCTGGTGGTAGGTGATGACCCCGCCGATCATCCGGCCCTGCTCGGCGATCGCGCCGAACATCTCCGGGAAGTATTTGCGGCACCGCTCGGCGTACTCGGCGGGGTCGCGTGATGGCCGGTCCTCGTCGTACCCGGCGACCAGCATGAGCCAGCGGTCCCGCTCGACGGACAGGACGCCGCCGATCCGCGGCACCCGCCCCTTGCCGGGCGTCTCCTGCGTGACGACGGCCCACGTGTCGCTGATCGACTCGTCCCGCTCGAACAGCGCGGACGCATAGTTGAGCTTGATCGGCATCCGCCGCATCGGCGCCTTCGGCCAGCCGTGCCCGTCCAGCCAGTCGTTGAGCCGGCTGGAGCGCCCCATCGCGTCGACGACCAGGTCCGCGTCGAGGTGCACCGGCTCCGCGCCGCCCTCGGGCACGTACGTCGCCCCGGTCACCGCCGTCTCGCTGAACCGCAGCCCCTCGGCCCGCCCGAACACGACGCGCACGTTCGCCCGCTCCAGCACCCGTTCGTGGACCTGATGTTCCAGGAACGGCCGGGTCGTGATGAGGATCGGGCGGGGCGGTGGCGGGTCCTGCACCTCGCGGAGCTTGTTGTTGATGTACACCCGCCCGTCGTTGCGCCCGAAGTCCGGTGCGCCCGCGGCGACGGCCCCGTCGGTGAAGCCCGGGAACCAGCGTTCGAGCTGCGTCTGCCCGGCCGGCAGCAGCGCGTGCACCTGGGTGCCCTGCGGCACGCCCGGCCGCGGGACGGCGCCCGGCGTCGGGTCGCGCTCGACGATGACGACCTCGTCGGCGTGGTCGCTGAGCACCCGCGCCGCCATCAGCCCGGCCATGCTGCCGCCGAGGACGACGGCGCGGCCCATCAACCGGCGCGGCGGAGGCGGCGGCTCGGCGGTACTGATCTGGGCGAAGACCTGCGGTGCGGAAGGTGCCATGCCAGTTGATTTTACCGATGCAAATATTTCCCGCTGTCTAAACGTGCGGACGGCGGGGACCCGCGCTGCGAAGAAGCCCTGGCCGCGGTCGCACAATGGCATCATGCGCTTCAGCATTCTCGGGCCGCTCGAGATACACGACGACGCCGGGAATGCCGTCGCGGTGGCCGGGCCCAAGCCGCGCGCGCTGCTGGTCCGGCTGCTGCTCGCGGCCGGCCGGGTCGTGCCCATGGAGCAGCTCGGCGGGGAGACCGCCAACGCGTTGCAGGCCCAGGTCTCGCGGCTGCGCCGGGCCCTGCCGGGCGGCCTGGTGGAGTTCGCCGGGGTCGGCTACCGGATCGCGGTCGACGCCGGCGACGTCGACGTGCACCGGTTCGAGCGCCTGGCCGCCGACGGCCGCAAAGCGCTCGCCTCCGGGGATTTTCAAGCCGCCGCATCGGTACTGCAAACCGCGCTGAACCTCTGGCGCGGACCCGCCCTGGCCGATCTGCCGGACGCCGCGGCGCAGGTGGTGCGCCTCGAGGAGGCCCGGCTGAGCGCGGTCGAGGACCTCGTCGAGGCGGAGCTCCGGCTGCCCGCGGGGACGGCGGTCGGGCCGCTGCGCCGGCTGGTCGCGGAGCACCCGTTCCGGGAGCGGCTGCGCGGGCAGCTCATGCGGGCCCTGCACGCGCAGGGGCGCACGGCCGAGGCGCTCGGCGAGTTCGACGACGCGCGGCGGCTCCTGGCCGACGAGCTCGGGACCGATCCCTCGGCCGAGCTCACTGCGGTACACCTGCGGCTTCTCAAAGGAGATGGCACTGCGGCCACCCGGCGCACCCCGCCCGCCCCGCTGACCCGGCTGATCGGGCGTGAGGCCGAGCTGCGGCGCCTGACGACCGCCCCGTCCCGGCTGACCACGCTGGTCGGGCCGGGCGGGGCCGGCAAGACGCGGCTCGCGGTGGAGGCGGCCGGGCCAGATGCGTGCTTCGCCGACCTGTCCGCCGCCGAGGACCCCGCCGATGTGCCGCTCGCGGTGGCGGCCGCGCTCGGGCTGCGGGACGGCGGCCTCGCCCCCGCGGCGCCCGCGGACCCCGTGCGGCGACTGGTGCCGGCGCTGGCCGGGCCCGACCTGCTGCTCGTGCTCGACAACTGCGAGCAGGCGATCGACGCCGTCGCCGCCCTGGCCCGCACGCTGCTGGCCGAGTGCCCGGGGCTGCGGGTGCTCGCGACCAGCCGGGAGCCGCTCGGGCTGACCGGCGAGGTCCTGGTGCCGGTGGGGCCGCTGCCGCCGGAGCCGGCGGTCGCGCTGTTCGCCGAGCGGGCCGCGGCGGTGTGCCCGGGCTTCACCGTCGGGCCGGAGAACGCGGCCGCGGTGCGGCAGATCTGCGGCCTGCTCGACGGGCTGCCCCTGGCGATCGAGCTCGCGGCGGCGCGGCTGCGGCAACTGGACGTGGCCGGCCTGGCCGCGCGGCTGGCCCAGGACGAGCACTTCGCGGTGCTGTCGCGCGGGGACCGGACGGCGGCCGACCGGCACCGCACGCTGCACGCCGTCGTCGACTGGTCGTGGCGGCTGCTCGGCGACGACGAGCGCACCGCCGCCGGCCGGCTGTCGGTGTTCGCGGGCGGCGCGACCGCCGAGGCGGCCCTGGCCGTGTGCGGGGCCGGGGAGGAGGTGCTGTTCGATCTCGCCGACCGCTCGTTGGTGGTGGCCCGCGACGCGCGGTACAAGATGATGGCAACGATTCTGCTCTTCTGCCGGGCCCGGCTCGGCGAATCGGAACTGGCCCGCCTGCGCCAGGCCCACGCCGAGTATTTTCTGCGGCTCGCGCGCACCGCCGACGGGTATCTGCGCCGGGCCGAGCAGCTCGACTGGCTCGCCGTGCTGGCCGCCGACCACGAGAACCTGATCGCCGCGGTCCGCCACGCCGACCGGCCCACGGCGATGCGCCTGATCACGGCCCTGGCCGCGTACTGGTGGCTGAGCGGCCGCCGCCGTGAGGTCGCACCGCTGGCCGCCGCGCTGCTGGACGGGCCGGTCGAGGGCCTGGAGGAGGAGTACGTCAGCTGCGTCGTGCACGCCGAGTCCCTGGCCCCGGCCGAGCACCGCACCCGCGCCGACACGGTGATGGTGGGCATCGACCGCCCGCTGCGCCATCCGTTCGGGGCCGCGGTGTGGGGCATGGCCCGCGCGCCCGGTTCCCGCCCCGACCCGTCGCCGCGGCTGCTGGCCGGCGACCCGTGGAACCGGGCGCTGCAGGACCTCGGCCTGGTCCTGCTGTCGGCGCTCAGCGGCCGCCCCGTGGAATCCGGCCTGCGGGATGTGCTGGTGCGGTTCCAGGCCCTCGGCGAGCGCTGGGGCACCGCGCAATGCCTCGACTGGCTGGCGCACCTGGCGTCCTGGCGCGGCGACCACGCGCTGGCCCATGAGCGCTGGGCCGCGGCGCTGCGGGCGCTGGACGACCTGGGCGCGGCCCTGGAAGCCGCGGACGTCCTGTCCCGGCGCGGATACGACCATATCCGGCAGGGCGACCTGCCCGCCGCGGAGACGGATTTCCGCCGGGCGACGCGCACCCCGGCCGCCCTGCTCGGGCTGGCCGAGGTGGCCCGGCACCGCGGTGATCTGGACGCGGCCGCGACCGCGCTGGGCCAGGCGGTCGCGGAGACGCGGTTCGGCGACCCGGGCTCGGTGTACATCCGCGGCAGCCTCCTGACCGCGCAGGCCCGCCTGGCCGAGGCCCACCGCGACGTCGACGGGGCGGCCCGGCTGCACGCCGAGGCCTGGACGGCGGCCCAGCTGGCGCCCCTCGGCTCCGCGCTGGCCGATGTGCTGGAAGGGCAGGCCGGGCACGCCGGGCTGACCGGGCGGCCGCGGGCGGCGGCGGTGCTGCTCGGGATGGCCGTGGCGCTGCGCGGCACCGCGGTCGCCGGTGACCCCGATGTCGCCGCGGTTGCGCGCGAGGCCGCCGGGGAACTGGGTGCGGAGGCCTTCGCCGCGGCGTACGCGGAAGGGCTCCGGAGCGAGGCGCCGCGCCCGCTACTGTGAACTGTCCGAGCGGCGGGAGCGCGTATGAGCATGGAAAAAGTGGTCTTCGGGTTTTTTGTCTTACTCGCGGCCACCTTGAACTTCGGGTTCTTCATCGGTGACATCGACAACCCATCGCTGCACAACGAGTACGAGCTGTTCGCGGCGGTCGTGGTCAACCTGATCGCCACGGTCCTGAAGTTCGGCGACCGGACCCAGATCGGCGCGGTGCACCTGGCCACCAGCCTCGTCGCCGATCTGCAGCTGATCGCGGCCACCATCGCCTGGGCCTACGCCACGCAGGTGTCGTCGGCGGGCCTGGACTCGGCGGCGACCGCCGGTGTCGTCTCGCTCTCCGGCGGCGCCCTGCTCGCCAACGTGGTTTCGGTCATCCTGCTGGTCGTCGAGACCATCTCCTTCCAGCGGAAATGAGCCGCCCGCGGGAAGTGCGCCGATGGGTCCGCTCGGCGTTGTCCAACCAGGGGCCGCCCACGGTCTTCCTCGTCCTGCGCCGGATGCGGTTGCCGCTCATCCTGCTGATCGGCATCTTCGCGGTCAGCGTGCTCGGCCTCACGCTGATCCCGGGCCAGGACCCGGCGGGCCGGCCCGTGCGCATGGGCATCTTCGACGCGTTCTACTTCATGAGCTACACGGCGACCACGATCGGCTACGGCGAGATCCCCTACCCGTTCACCGGCGCCCAGCGGCTGTGGGTGACCGCCACCATCTACCTCACGGTGATCGGCTGGGCCTACGCGATCGGCTCGCTGCTGACGCTCCTGCAGGACCGCGCGTTCCGGCAGGTGCTGGCCCAGCAGCGGTTCACCCGCACGGTGGCCCGGATGCGCGAACCGTTCCTGCTGATCGCCGGCTACGGCCAGACCGGGCAGCTCCTCGGCCGCTCGTTCGACCTGCTCGGCCGCCGGTTCGTGGCGATCGACCCCAACAGTGAGCGGGTCGACGCCCTGGACATCGACCCGTATCACGCCGACATGCCCGGGCTGGTCGGCGACGCCCGCAACCCGCAGATTCTCGAGAGCGCCGGGCTCGGCCACCCGTACTGCGAGGGGGTCGTGGCGGTCACCGACGACGACGAGGTCAACCTGGCCGTGACCATGGCCGCGGCGCTGCTGCGCCCGGAGCTGCCGGTGCTGGCCCGCACGGTCGCGCCGTCGATCGAGCACCGGATGGCGGCGTTCGGCTCGCCGCGGGTGGTGAACCCGTTCGACCGCTACGGCGACCATCTGCGCATCGCGATGCACGCCCCCGCGACCTACCAGCTGATGTCCTGGCTGGAGAGCGGCCCCGGAGCGGACCTGCCGGAGCGGGGCTCGCCGCCGCGGGAGGGCCGGTGGGTGGTGTGCGGATACGGCCGGTTCGGCCGGAAACTCGCCGACGACCTGCTCGCCGCCGGCCTCGAGGTGACCGCGATCGACCCCGTGGCGCCGGACCCCGACCACGCGGACGGGCCGCACCGGCCGGTGATCATGGTCGGGGACGCGTCCGAGCCGGCCGTGATGGCCCGGGCCGACCTGGCCGACGCCGTCGGGTTCGTGGCCGGCACCGACAACGACACCACCAACCTGTCCCTGGTCGCCGCGGCCCGCCTGATCAACCCCGGCCTGTTCGTGGCGTCGCGGCAGAACCGGCCCGAGGCCGCGCCCCTGTTCGCGGCCATGGACATCGACTCGCTGCTGGTGCCGGCCGAGCTGACCGCACGCGAGATCTACGCACAGGTCAGCACGCCGCTGCTGTGGCGTTTCCTGCGCGAGCTGCCCGGGCTCGGCGACGCGTGGGCGGAGGAGATGATCGCCCGGCTGCACCGCCACTGCGGGAGCCGGCTGCAGGCACTGTGGACGACGACCATGGACCGGCGGGAGGCGCCGGCGATCGTGCCGTGGCTGGATTCGGGCCCGGAGTCGCTCGGTGAACTGCTCCGCGACCGCGAGGACCGAGACCGCCGCCTCGACATCGTGCCGCTGCTGATCCAGCGCGGCGACGAGGCCACCCTGGGACCCGCCGACGATTTCGTGCTCGCGCCCGGCGACCGGATCCTGTTCGCGGGCGAGCCCCGGGACCGCCGCGCGCTGCTGGAGGCCCTGCACATCGAGTACGTCAGCGAGTATGTCCTGACCGGCCGGCGCGTCCCGGCGAGCGCGGTCTGGCGCCTGCTGACCCGCACCCAGCTGAGCAACCCGCGCCGCTAGTTCACGCCTACCTACACGCGATCCGCACCACTGCGGTTGGGTCCCCGCCCGGACCGATCCCGCACCGCCACCCGCGTGCCGTCGGCCTCGAACCGCCGCCGCAGCGAAAACGCCCGCGGCGACGCCCCTTCCCGCCGCAACACCCGCAGCCGGGCCCGCGCCGCGTCCAGCCCGGGCCGCTCGTCGTCGGCGACCCACCACAGTGCGGTGCTCGGCTGCGGCGTCGGCAGAAACCACTCGCCCCGCCGCCGCACCAGCCCGCCGTGGTGGCTGCGGTAGACGAACTGGTGCAGCGCCTCGTACGACGTCCACACCGAAACGTTCACGACCAGCCACCCGTCGACCGCATCCGCACACGTCGGCACGTGCCCACCGGCCCCGTGCAGTCGCCAGACGAACCCGGGACTGCCCTCCGCGAGCCGATACACCGGCTCGACGGCCGCCATGAACCCCGCCATGACCGCATCCTCCGGCCCGCCCCGCATCCGCGCCACGTTGACCTGCGCTAACCGCACCGCCTCAGCCTAAGGGTGCGCCACGCGGGCCGCCTACCGGCGCGGGGCTGTGCGCCGCGGCTGCGTGCTCATCGGTGGCGGCGCGGGCCTGGCGGAGCAGGGCGTCGGTCCGGGCCGCGCCGGCCCGGTAGCCGGTCTTCTCGTGGACCGCCGCGGCCCGCTCGCCGACCTGGACGGCCCACCACGGGCGGCCGCGGGCGAGGTGGACGGCGGCGAGGCCGGTCAGGGCGGCGCCCTCGTGCTGGTGGAAGCCCGCCCGCTGGGTCAGCGTCACCGCGCGCATGATGTCCGCGAGGGCCTGGTCGAGGTGGCCGAGGTGCAGCTGGGCGGCGGCGATGCCGATGAGCGCCTCCGCCTCCGGCAGCTGCTCGCCGGTCTCCCGGGCCATCGTCAGCGCCCGGCGGTGGCTGTCGACCGAGGCGGCGCAATGGCCTTGCGCGTCCTGCACGGTCCCGAGCACGTTCAGCGCGTCGATCTCCAGCCGGAGCATGTCGGTGCCCTTGGCCTGCTCGAGCGCGGCCCGGGCCAGTTCGAGGGCCCGGTCGAGACGGCCGGCGTCGCGGTGGGTGGCGGCGAGGGTGCGCAGGTTGGCGGCCTCGTTGCCGCGGCCGCCGAGTTCGCGGTGCCGGGCCAGGGCCAGGTCGAGGTGCTCGACCGCCTCGTCGAGCCGGCCGAGGAGCTGGCACACCTCGCCGAGGTTGCCCAGGATGTTGGCCTCGCTGCTGCGGGCGCCCGTCCGGCGGGCGAGGGTGAGGGCCTCCGCGAAGTGCCCGGCGGCCCGCTCCAGCTGCCCGGCCTGCATCCGGACCAGGCCGAGGTTGCCGAGGCTGACGGCCTGCCCGGCCAGCCAGCCGGTGCGCCGGTTGAGCTCCAGCGCGGCCGCGATCTGGTCGCCGGCGGCCCGCAGGTTGCCCTGCTGCCAGTGGACCGCGCCGAGGTTGCCGAGGATGCTCGCCTCGCACTGCGCCCAGCCGGTGCGCCGCGCGGCCGTCAGGGCCCGGTTGAAGTGCTCGACGGCCAGGTCGTGGCGGCTGCGGCGCCAGTGGGCGTCGGCGATGCTGAGGTGGCTGACCGCCTGGGCCGGCCCGTCGCCGGCGTCGATGGCGGCGGCGAGGCCGGTGGTGGCGACGGTCAGCCAGTCGATGGTGTGCATGCTCAGGTGGAAGTATCCGCGCAGGGCGTCGGCCAGCAGCCAGGTGCTCGGCCGCGGACCGTGCCGGATCGCCGCGACCAGGTTCGGCCGCTCCGCTTCCACCCACTGCAGAGCCTGTGCGGGCTCGGCGAAACCGGGCACCGGCTCCGGGAGCCCGCTCGGAAGGGGCAGCCGGAGCTTCTCCGGGTAGAGCAGCCGGGCGGCCGCGTCGAGCCCGGCCAGGTAGTGGTCGAACAGCCGGCCCAGCGCGGCCTGCCGGTCGTCCGGGCCGTCCTGCGCGGCGCACCGGTCGTGGGCGTAGAGCCGCAGCAGGTCGTGCACGGCGAACCGCCCCCGGTCGTACTGCTCCAGCAGATGCGCCCGCGCCAGTCGCTCCAGCACCGCGCCGACGCTCACCGGCTCGCCACCGGCGAGCGCGGCCGCCGCGGCCGCCGTGAAGTCGGGCCCGGGAACCAGACCGAGCAGCCGGAACAGCCGCCGGGCCGGTGGCGGCAGCGCGGCGTAGGACAGGTCCAGCGCGGCCTCCACCGCCGTCTGCCGGTCGCCCTCGATCCGCAGCGCCGTCAGCCGGTCGCCGCCCCGCAGCTCCGCGACGTATTCGCGGACCGTGCGGTGCGGGTCGCACACCAGGTTGGCCGCGGCGATCCGCAGTGCGAGCGGCAACGCGCCGCAGAGCGCGACGAGGTCGTCGACGACGGCCGGGTCCTCGGCCCGCAGCCGCTGCGCGCCGACGATCCGGCCGAGCAGCGCGCGGGCTTCCGCGGCCGCCAGCACGTCGAGGACCAGCAGCTGCGCGCCTTCGCGGGCGACCAGGCCGGCGAGGCGGTCGCGGCTGGTCACGAGGGCCAGGCAGCCGACGCCGCCGGGCAGCAGCGGGCGCACCTGCTCGGCGTCGCGGGCGTTGTCGAGCACGACGAGGATGCGGCGGTCGGCCAGGAGCGTGCGGTACACCCCGGCCGCCTCTTCGACCTCCAGGGGCACCTCGTCCAGTGGCGTCCCGAGCGCGTGGAGGAGCCGGGCGAGCACCTCGATCGGCTCCAGCGGGGCGCCTTGGGCGTAGCCGCGCAGGTTGACGTACAGCTGGCCGTCCGGGAACCGCTCCTGCACCCGGTGCGCCCAGTGCATCACCAGCGCCGTCTTGCCGATCCCGGCGGTGCCCGCGATCGCCACGACACCACCACCGCCGCCGGCCAGCCGGTCGTCCAGGCTGCGCAGCGCGTCGACCCGGCCGGTGAAGGTCGCCACATCGGCCAGGAGCTGGCCCGGGACGGCCACCTGGGTGGCCTTGACCGACATGGCCGGCCGCGGCCCCGCCCGCAGCACCTGCAGCTGTGCGGACCGCAGCTCTTCACCGGGCTCGACCCCGAGCTCCTCGGCCAGCCGGGACCGGGCGTCGGCCAGCACCCGCAGCGCCTCGGCCCGCTCACCGCCGGCCGCGAGCAGCAGAGCCAGCCGCGCGTGCAGGCCCTCGTGCAACGGCTCATCGAAAACGATCGAAAGCAGCCGTGGTACTGCGGCCGGCCCGCCATCCCCGGCGAGCGCCAGATCCGCGTAGGTCAGTGCCGCGTCCACCCGGCGGCGCCCGAGCGCGACGGCGGTCCGGTGCTGCCGCAGCCGTGGGTCGGCCCCGGCCAGCACCGGCCCGCGCCAGCAGTCCAGCGCCTCCGCGAGTCGCTCCCGCACGGCCGCGGCGGTGTCGGTGGCGGCCGCGCGGGCGTGGCCGAGCAGTTCGTCGAAGCGCACCACGTCCAGCCCGGCGGCGTCGAGGTCCAGCCGGTAGCCGCCCGGCGCCAGCCGCACCGTCCCCGCGGCCCCGCGCCGCCGCCGGTCCGGCTCGAGCAGCCGGCGCAGCTGCCCGATGTACCCGTGAATCAGGTTCTGGCAGCTGCGGGGCGGCCGGTCCCACAGGACGTCGACGATCTCGTCGCGGGGGACCGCCTGCCGGGCGTGCATGGCCAGCAGGCCGAGCAGGCCGCGCAGCATCGGCGAGCCGACCTCCACCGGCCCGTCCGCCCGGCGCACCGACAGGGCCCCGAGCACACCGATCCGCAAGCCCGGCTCCGCGACCGGCCCGTCGCCGGTCAGCGCCGAGCGCAGCGCGTCCCGGTCGGCCGCCGAGAGCAGCAGCGCGTCGGCCAGCCGCCGCACCGACTCGGCCCGCGGCCGCCGGACCCGATCGTGCTCGATGTCGCGCAGGGCGCGCACGCTCAGCCCGGCCCGGCGGGCGAGCTCCTGCTGGTCGACGCCGGCGCGGAGCCGGTGCCGGCGCAGGAGTGCACCGAGCCCTGATGCGCTGCGCGGATGCATGGCAGACGTCCCCCGTAGCGGTAATCAGGCCCCCGAATGCCCGACCACCGCTCGCGATTCTGCCGGAGATATCCGTCGATGTCGACCGACGGCGGCGGGCGCCGCACGGTCACGGCTGTCAGCGGACTGGTCGTGGGTTGTCAGCGGCGGCGGTCATGGTCGGGGGCATGAAGCACACCACGGTCCTCATCTCCGGCGCCAGCATCGCCGGCCCGGCCCTCGCGTTCTGGCTCGCGCGGTACGGCTACGACGTCACCGTCGTCGAGCGGGCTCCCCAGCTGCGGCTCGGCGGCCAAGCGGTCGACTTCAAGGGCGCGACCCACCGTACGGTCCTGGACCGCATGGGCCTGCTGGACGCGGTGCGGGAACGGCAGACCGGTGGCCACGACCAGACCATCATCGACGAGCACGGCAAGTCACTGGCGGTCATCCCCGGCGAGTTCACCGGCGGCGAGATCGAGATCTCCCGGGGCGACCTCGCTTCGCTGTTGTACTCCCGGACGGCCGGCCACTGCGAGTACGTCTTCGGGGACTCCGTCACGTCGCTGACCGAGACCGGCGACAAGGTGCACGTGACGTTCGCCGGCTCCGCCCCACGGTCGTTCGACCTGGTGGTGGGGGCCGACGGCATCCACTCCAACGTGCGGCGGCTGGCCTACGGCCCCGAGCCCGACTACGTCACGTTCCTGGGCCACTACTACGCGCTGGTCACACTCGGCGCCGGCCCCGGCGGCACCGGCGACGACGAGGCGGTGATGTACAACGAGCCGGGCCGGATGGTCGCGCTCGGCGGCCCCAAGGCGCCCGCGTTCTTCGTGTTCCGCTCGCCGGAGCGGCAGTACGACCGCTACGACCCGGAGGCCGCCAAGCGCATCCTGCGCGACGCCTACCGCGGCGGCCGCTGGCGCGTCCCGGAGATCCTCGACCGGCTCGACGGCGCCGACGACGTGTACCTCGACTCCCTCAGCCGCTCGCAGGTGCCGTCCTACTCCAAGGGCCGGGTCGCGCTGCTCGGCGACGCCGCCTACGGCAACACGCTCGGCGGCTTCGGCACGGGACTGGCCGTGGTCGGCGCCTACGTCCTGGCCGGCGAGCTGCGGGCCGCGAACGGCGACTTCCGCACGGCGTTCGCGGCCTACGAGTCCGCGTTCCGCGGATACGCCAAGATCTCCAAGCAGGGCAGCGCCGGCCCGTTCCTCGCACCCGGCAGCCGGGCCCGCATGACGATGCGCAACTGGACGTTCCAGTCGCCGTGGCTGCTGCGGATGATGCTCAAGATGACCGACAACTTCGCGAACGACATCGAGCTCAAGCAGTACTGACAAATTCTTGTGCGGTTCGGTGTCTGTATCGGCATGACTGTGCAACCGACTGCCGTCGTGACCGGCGGCACACGTGGGTTCGGGCCGGGTATCGCCGCGGCGCTCGCGAACGCCGGCTACACCACCATCACGATCGCCCGGGGCGGCGGCGCGGACATCACCGCCGACGCCGCCACGCCCGGGCTGGCCGAACGGGTCCTCGCCGAGCACGCGCCCGCGGTCGTGGTGCTCAACGCGGGCGCCGTGCCGGACATCAGGCCGGTGCACGAGCAGACGTGGGAGACGTTCTCGGCACCGTGGGAGGTCGACGTGCGGCAGGCGTTCGAGTGGTGCCGGGCCGCCCTGCGCACGCCGCTCGCACCGGGCGGGGTGGTGGTGCTGATGTCGAGCGGGGCGGCCCTGGGCGGCTCGCCCCGCAGCGGCGGGTATGCGGGGGCCAAGGCGATGGTGCGGTTCGTCGCGCGTTACGCCGACGAGGAGGCGGCCCGGCTCGGCCTCGGCATCCGGTTCGTGGCGCTGCTGCCGGGCCTCTCCCCCGGCACCGGCGTCGGCGACGCGGGTGCGCGCGCGTACTCGGCCCGGCAGGGCATCTCGGTGGAGGAGTTCACGACCCGCCTGGGGCCGGTGGTGACGCCGGAGGTGGCGGGCGAGGCGGTGCTGGCGGCGCTCAAGGACCCGAACGGCGCGTACACGGTCGCCGCCACCGGCCTGGAAGTGCTGCAATGACCGTCATGAACGTGCTGGAGCGGGCCCAAGGCGGCGACACGGGGGCGTTCGCCGAGCTCGTCGAGCCGTTCCGGCGGGAGCTGTACGTCCACTGCTACCGCATGCTCGGCTCCGTCCAGGACGCCGAGGACGTGCTGCAGGAGACCTTGACCTCGGCCTGGCGCGGGCTCGGCGGGTTCGCGGGGCGGGCGTCGGTGCGCACGTGGCTCTACCGCATCGCGACGAACCGCTGCCTCAACTGGCTGCGGGACACCACCCGGGCGCGCACCCCGGCGACCGGTGCGTCCGGGCCCGGCGGTGCCTCCGGGCCGGCCGGTACTTCCAGGCCGGGTGGTGCCTCCGGGGCCGGGGCCGGAGGTGGGGTCGGGGTCGATCTGCCCGAGCCGACCCGCACCGGTGAGCCGATCTGGCTGCAGCCGATTCCCGACGCGCTGCTCGAAGGCCTGCCCGACGACACGCCGGGGCCGGAGGCGCGCTACGAGCGGCGGGAGGCCGTCTCGCTCGCGTTCGTGGCGGCGGTGCAGTCGCTGCCCCCGCGGCAGCGCGCGGTCCTGCTGCTCCGCGACGTCCTCGGCTATCGCGCCGCCGAGACCGCGGAGCTGCTCGACATGACCGAGCACGCGGCCAACGCGCTGCTGAGACGGGCCCGGTCGGTCTCGTTCGAGCGGGCCGAGGCGGGGCCGCCGTCGCCGCGCCAGCGCCTGGCCGCGGCCCGGTTCGCCGACGCCATCGAGGCCGGCGACGTGGACACGATGGTCACCCTGCTCACCGACGACGCGTGGCTGACGATGCCGCCGGCGCCGTTCGAATACCAGGGGCACGCGGCGATCGCGGGCTTCTTCCGGCACGTGGGGCTGGCCGACGGCCGGCGGCGCTACACGCTCGTCCCGGTGGGCGCGAACTGGCAACCGGCCTACGGCTGCTACGTGTCGGGCCACGCGCAGGGCCTGCTGGTGGTGACGATGCGGGGCGAGCTGGTGTCGGCGTTCACGCGGTTCCTGGACAACGCCACGCTGCCGCACTTCGGCCTGCCCCGCCGGCTGTGCCCTTGACGCCTTAGGCTAACAACATTAGCTTCGAAGCTATGACAGTGAGCCAAACCGGTGCCTAGGGCCGGCCTCAACCCGGACGCCGTCGTGGACGCGGCGGTCCGGGTCGTCGACGCGGGCGGGCCCGAGGCGCTGACCCTGGCCGCGGTCGCCGCGCAGTGCGGCGTCGCGACGCCTTCGCTGTACAAGCACGTGACCGGGCTGCCAGAGCTGCGGGCGCTGCTCACCGCCCGCATCTACGACCAGCTGACGGACACGGTGGTCGCGGCCGTCGTCGGCCGCGGCGGCGACGAGGCGCTCGAGGAGATGATGCTGGCCTATCAGCGATACGCCGTCCGGCATCCCCACCGCTATGCGTTCGCGCCCCAGCGCCCCAGCGCCGAGCCGGTGGTCGCGAAGGCCGCCGGCCGGTTCCTCGACGTGGTCCTCGCCGTCCTCAACGGCTACGACCTCACTGCCGAGCAGGCCATACACGCGACCCGCGTCCTGCGGGCCGCGATGCACGGCTTCGCCGTCCTGCACAGCACCTTCGAAATGAGCGAGGACGTCGAGACCACGCAGCGCATCCTGATCGAGACGATGAAATCTATTCGTGCGGCAGCAAGAACCGCCAGTTCAGCTGGGCGCGGCGGCCGTCGGGGAGCTTGAAGACCGGCCACTGCGGCTGCTCCGGGTGCGGCACGGCCCGCATGAGGGCGCGGGCCTGCCGGTCGCGCAGGTCCAGCTGGGTCAGGAACTCGTCCTTGCGGAACCGCGGCACCGGCACGCCGATCGGCCACGGCGGCACGGCGGTGGTCGGCTGGGCGGCGTCGAGCAGCACGACGACGGCGCGGATCGCGTCCGGGTGGAACGCGCTGCCGGTGCCGCTGACCCGGTCGCGCAGCTGGGTCAGGTGGTCGAGCAGCGAGTAGGCCGGCGTCGGGTACGCCCGGTCGCGCCGCGTCTCCTCGAGGCCCTCGAACGACAGGCTGAACCGGCGGCCGTTCGCGCGGGCCGTGAACACCGTCGACGGCAGGTCCGCGATCATCGGCGCACCCGGGCGGCGACGGCCGTTCGCCGGGTCGCGCAGCACCGTGGTGGCGTGATTGCGCAGCGAGCGCACCTCGCTCTGGCCGATCCGCATGCGCTTCGCGGCGTCCGCGATGAGCACCCCGTCGTCGTAGGCGACCAGCCGCGGCGCCCGCAGCGCGGTCCAGCCCGCCGGCACGAACCCGCCGACCAGCTCCCACGTCAGCATGGGCCGCGCCGGGCGGCCGTGCTCGGGGTCGGTCGCGGCGATCGCGGCGGCGGCGCCCCCGACGGCGGTCGTGACGCCGACGGCCCCGGCCGCCAGCAGCAAGCTCCTGCGGTTCATGATGTCGAAGCTCCCGTCCGGTCCGGGCCTCGTGCCCGGCCACTGCCCTCTGTAACGACAATTCGGACAAAAGGACCCGCGACGATGACCGATCAAGAATCCGCGTCGACTGATCACTGGCACGCGCCGCTGCGGCACATCCGGGGCGCCGAACTGAGCGGTGACACCCGGCAGACCGCCGGCATGACCCGCCTGGAAGCGATCTCCGGCCGGACCGTCGGCTCCGAGAAGCTCTGGATGGGCCGCACCCACGTCGCCCCGGCGACGAACTCCGGCGACCACCATCACGGCGAGGCAGAGACCGCGATCTACGTCGTGTCGGGCCACCCCGTGTTCGTCTTCGCCGAGGGGTCCGCCGAAACACGTCTGGAAACCCAGCCGGGCGACTACATCTTCGTGCCGCCGTACGTGCCCCACCGCGAGGAGAACCCCGGGGACGAGGAGGCGATCGTCGTCATCGCACGCAGTACCCAGGAAGGCATTGTCGTGAATCTTCCGAGTTTGTGGACCGTCGACTAACGACGAACGCAGCAGAAGTTCGTCGCAAACTTGCGGTAGTCACATCGAAGTATTGCGTTGGGAGCGCGGCCCCTGGCAGGATCTCACGCCAGAAGCCGACAACGACCAGCGCCGCCAACCACGCGCCCCCACCCGCGTGAGCTGCTCATGCCGGTGTGCGGACCCCCGCCCAGGGTCCGTTCCCCCGCCGTGCCCGAGGAGTCCACCCATGGGAGTTTCCCGCCGCTCCGTCATCGCCACCTCGATAGCCGCCAGCGCCGCCGCGGCGGTCCCGATCGCCCTGAACGCCGGTGTGTCCGAGGCCGCCAGCGCGCCCGGCGACGTCGTCGGCAAGGTCACCGTCGGCTACCAGGGCTGGTTCGCCGCCCCCGGTGACGGCGCCCCGATCAACGGCTGGTGGCACTACAGCCCCAACTGGTCGCAGCCGCCGGCCCCGGGCGCGTGCTCGATCACGTGCTGGCCGGACATGCGCGACTTCACGAAGGGCTACCGCACCAACTTCGCCAATCTCGGCAACGGCCAGCCGGCGAACCTGTTCTCGTCCTATGACCAGCAGACCGTGGACACCCATTTCCGCTGGATGCAGCAGAACGGCTGCGACACCGCGGGGCTGCAGCGGTTCAACCCCAACGGCGGCGAGGGCGCGACCCGCGACGCGATGGCGCAGAAGGTGCGCCAGGCCGCGGAGACCTACGGCCGCAAGTTCTACATCATGTACGACGTCACCTGGTGGCTGACGATGCAGAACGAGATCAAGGCCGACTGGACGAACAAGATGTCCGCGCATGTCGCTTCCAGTGCGTACGCGCGGCAGAACGGCAAGCCCGTCGTCTGCATCTGGGGATTCGGCTTCAACGACGACGGCCGCCCGTTCGCGCCGGCCGCGTGCCTCGACGTCATCGCCTGGTTCAAGGGCCAGGGCTGCTACGTGATCGGGGGCGTGCCGACGCACTGGCGGCTCGGCACGGACGACTCGCGGGCCGGATTCATCGACGTGTACCACGCCTTCGACATGGTCTCCCCGTGGATGGTCGGCCGGATCAGCGACAACGCCGGCGCCGACTGGTTCTACCAGAACCGCGTGCTCGGCGACCTGAGCGACCTCAACGCCCGCGGCATCGACTACCAGCCGTGCGTCATCCCCGGCGACCTCGCGTCCGGCCACCGCCGCCACGGCGAGCTGATGTGGCGCCAGTTCTACAACCACACCCGGGCGGGCGTGAAGAGCGCGTACATCTCCATGTTCGACGAGTTCAACGAGGGCAACCAGATCGCGAAGACGGCCGAGAGCGCGGCCTGGCAGCCCACCAACTCCGGCATGCGCGCGCTCGACGAGGACGGCACGCCCTGCTCGTCCGACTACTACCTGCGCCTGACGAACGACGGCGGCCGGATGCTCAAGGGCCAGATCGGGCTGACCGAGACGCGTTTCACGGTCCCGTTCCCGACCGGGCCGGACCAGAGCGCACCGTCGGTCCCCGGCACCCTCCGCGTGACCGGCACGACCGACACGACGGTCGCGCTGGCGTGGAACGCATCCACCGACAACATCGGCGTCGCGGGCTATCGCATCAGCCGGGTCACAGGAGCGACAAGCAGCGTCATCGGTACTACAACCACGCTCGCCTTCACCGCGAGTGGCTTGAGCGCCTCCACGCAGTACACCTTCACGGTCTCGGCCTATGATGCGGCCGGCAACGCCTCCGGCGCCTCGAACGCGGTCACGGCGACGACGACGGCCCCGCCGAACAACACCACGAACCTGGCCGCCGGCCGCCCGACGGCGGAGAGCAGTCACACCCAGACGTACGCCAGCGGCAACGTGGTCGACGGCAACACGGGCACCTATTGGGAGAGCGCCAACAACGCGTGGCCGCAGTGGCTGCAGGTCGACCTCGGCAGTGCCGTCGCCACCCGCCGGATCGTCCTGACGCTGCCGCCGCAGTCGTCGTGGGCCACGCGCACCCAGACACTGTCGGTGAGCGGCAGTACGAACGGCACCAGCTTCACGGCGATCGCGGGCTCCCAGGGGTACACCTTCAACCCGGCCTCCGGCAACACCGTCACGATCACCTTCCCGGCCACCGTCACCACCCGCTACCTGCGCCTGACGTTCACCGCCAACACGGGCTGGCCGGCCGGCCAGGTCTCGGAGTTCCGCGTCTACAACGGCTGACCGTCGCCAAGACGTCCGCGCACCGGTCGCCGCCGAAGGCCGACGCGCGGATACGGTCGTGCCGTTCCCGGATCCGACGCCGACGCTTCCGGGAACGGCACGACCCCTGGCCGCCGCAGCGCGCGTATCGCGAGCGCCATGTGCACCCCGGCCGCGATCCCGAGCCCGAATCGCGCCGCCGCCGCGAACGGCCGCTCGGGCCACTCCGCCCGGTCGGCCAGGAGGATCCCGAGCGGCAGCTTCCAGGCGTTCCAGGCGAAGAGGAACCCGGACCCGATCCAGGTCAGCACCATCGGCACCGTCCCCCGCCCGAGCAGCAGCACCCCGGCCGCGGCCGCGAACGCCCACAAAGCGTCATTGGCCAGTTGCAGGCGCCCGAGCGGGTCGCGGAACTCCGGATGCCCGATGCCGAGGTGTCCGCCGAGCGCCCAATAGGCGCTCACCACGCCGAACAGCACCGCCGCCGCGGCCGCCGCCCGAGCGATCCGCGGCCGCCGCGCCGGGGCGAACGCTTCCGGGAAACGTTCGCGCATGTACAGCGGCAAGGCGTATGGCACGAAAGCGGCCGCGCCCCCGTAGGCGAATGCCTTCCGCATGGCCATCAGTCTCGCCATCGACCGCTGTGACCGTGCTGAGGGCGTCCGGGCGGTCGCGGCGCTCAGCGCAGGTGGTCCTCGATCTGCTGGGCCAGCCGGGCGGCGCTGTCGCGGACCTGTCGGCGGTAGCCGATGAAGAGGCGGTTGGCCAGCGGCACGGCCCAGGCGCCGCGGGCGGCGATGTTGTAGACGCGGTAGACGACGGTGCTGTGCTCGCCCGCGGGTTCGGCGCTGATCTCGCCGCGATACCACCAGTGGCCCTGGAAGCCGGCCACGCCGGGCCGGTGATCGACGTCGACGTATGCGCGCCGCTCGGGGCCGAGGAAGGCGCTGACCACCCAGCCGTCGTCGATCAGCGGCCGCACCCGCTCGACCGGCGCCGCGACCGGCGCGGAGGCTTCGAACAGCAGCTTCACGGTTCCTCCCGCAACACAGTCTCGACGTCGGCGATCCCGGGCGGCGGCCCGTCGCCGTTCGCGCTGTTGCAGCTTGCCACAGCAAGGCCAGGTTCGGGGGCCGGCGGAGGCGGGTAGGGTTCGGGCGTGGGAGCACTTGCGCAGGTGGGGCGGGGTTACGCGGCGGAGCTGGACGTCCCGTTGCTGGATGGGCGGCTTTCCGTGTCGTTGCCGGCCGGGGCGCGGGCGGAGGCGCGGGCGCAGTCGCTGATGGGGACGGCGGCGTCCGGGGCGACCGAGACCCGCGTGCTGTACGACCTGGACGGGGAGCGGCTGGTGCTGCTCGCGTCCGAGCTGTTCCGGGTCGTGCCCGGGGACCTGCGCGCGTCGATCGACGGCATCGCCGGGGCCTGGGAGCTGCCGGCCGGGCAGCATCTCGTGCCGCTGGAGACCGGGCCGGACACGATGGCCTACGGATACTTCCCGCTCGACTCCGGCCGGCCGGCGGTGCCCATCGCGGACGCGTTCGTGCGCACGCCCGAGTCGGCGATCGTGCGCATCCAGCTGTTCGTCTCGCCCAACGCCGCCGACGACCGCGAGGGCCTGACCGCGCTCGCCACCGAGATCCTGCGGACGGTCCGGCCCGGCGAGCGGCGACTCGACGCGCACGCCGGGAGCCGGTCGCTGATCGGGCTCGACGGTGAGACGCTGCTGACCGTCGACGTGCGGGCCGGGTGGGTGGCGCACCAGGAAGCGGGCCTGTCGTTCGTCGTGCTGCGCCTGTTCCGGCTCACACCGCTCGGCGGGCCGTTCGCCTCGGTGACGCTCTACCGCGGCAGCGCGCCCAACCTCATCCACCAGCGCTTCCCGGCCGACGCGGTCACCCGCTCCGGCGGGCGGCTGCTCGGGCTGCCGACGGACTGGGTCCACGTGCACACCGGCATCGGCGGGACGTCGGCCGTGCACATGCGGGAAGCACTGGTCGAGGACGGGCACGGCCAGTTCGTGCACGCCCTGGCCGAAACCGACGAGCCGGTGTTCGAAGGCGAGCTCGACGCGCTGCTGGGCTCGATCAAACGCGCATAACAGCGAACACTCCTGGCCGGCGCGCGGCGCTGGCCGGCGCGCCGCCAACCGATGCGCGGCGCTAGACGATGCCGGCGGCGCGGCAGGCGTCCGCGTACTGGCCGGCGCAGAGCGCGCCCGGGGTCACGAAGCCGTCTTTCACGACGGTGGTCGCGATCGTGTCCTTCGTGACCGTCACCGGGTCCAGGAGGATCGACGGGACCTGGCCCGCGCCGTTGTCGACGTTGGCGGTCTCCGTCGGCTTCTTGCCGCGCAGCAGGTCGTTGGTCAGCGTCGCCGCGGTTTCGGCCTCGGCGCGGATCGCCTTGTACACGGTCATGTACTGGTCGCCGACGAGGATCCGTTGCAGCGCCGCCGTCTCCGCGTCCTGGCCGGTCACCGGAACCTGCGGCAGGCCGGCCGCCTTCATGGCCGCGATCGCCGCGCCCGCGGTGCCGTCGTTGGCCGCGTACACGCCGACGATCGTCCGGCCGCGCAGCGTCGGCAACACGCCCGCGGTCCAGGCCTTCGCGTTGTCCGGATTCCACTCGGCGGTGTCGGACTCGGCCGCGACCTTCACCTTGCCGTCCAGGCCCGCGTGCGCGCCCTGCTTGAACAGGGTCGCGTTGTTGTCCGTCGGCGAGCCGTTGATCCACAGGATCTCGCCCTGGGCCGCCTTGGTGCCCAGCGCCTGCAGGAGCGCCGCCGCCTGCAGCGCGCCGACCTTCGCGTTGTCGAACGAGATGTAGTAGTCGACGGCCGTCTTCAGGACCAGGCGGTCGTAGGAGATGACCGGCACGTTGCGGTTCTTGGCCTCGGTGACGATCTGGCCCGCCGCGACGCTGTCGACCGGGGTGAGGACGAGCACTTTCGCGCCCTGGTCCAACGCCTCTTTCGCCTGCTGCAACTGGGTTTGCGCGCTCTGCTCGGCGTTGCGGTAGTCGACCGTGCAGTCGGGGCAGAGCTCGGCGAGCTTCTGCGCGAAGTAGGGCTGATCGCCGGCCTCGTAACGGCTCGCTTTCCGCTCCGGCAGCAGCAGCGCCACCCGCGCGTCGAGGCCGTCGCCGGTGTCGGTCTCGAGCGTCGCAGTACACCCGGAAAGCAGCAGTGTCGTCGCAACGAGTGTCGCAAAAGCTTTGCGCATCAGAACATTTCCTCAGTACTTGAAGCGGGAGACGAGCACGCGCATCTCGGACGCCATCGAGGCGAGCTGGTCGACCGCCTCACCGGTGCTGGTGACACCCTGGTTGGTCAGTTCGGTCGCGTCGGCGACGCCCGCGATGGTGCCCGCGATCTCGGTCGAGCCGCTGGCCGCCGCGCCCACGCTCTCGCCCATGGAGCGGGCGGTGACCGCCTGCTCCTCGACCGCCGCCGCGATCGCGTTCTGATACTCGCTCATCTGCGCGATCACCTCCCCGATCTGCCCCATCGCGTTGACCGCGTCCTCGGTGTCGACCTGGATCGCCTGCACGCGCTTGCCGATGTCGTCGGTCGCCTGCGCGGTCTCCCGGGCCAGGTCCTTGACCTCCTGCGCGACGACCGCGAACCCTTTCCCGAACTCGCCCGCGCGGGCCGCCTCGATGGTGGCGTTCAGCGCCAGGAGGTTCGTCTGGCCGGCGATCGAGGTGATCACCTTCACGACCTCACCGATCTCGCTCGACGACGCGCCGAGCTTCCCGATCGTCTCGTTCGTGTTCGCCGCGATCGAAACCGCCGACGCGGTCACCGTCGCCGCCCGGGCGGTGTTGCGCGAGATCTCGTCGATCGCGTCGCCGAGCTCCGACGTGCTGCCGGCGACCGCGGCCACGTGCTCGCTGACCGCACCGGCGGCCCGGGCCACGTCACCGGCCTTGGTGTTGGCCGCCGTGGCACTGGTGTCGATCTGCCGGCTGATCGCGGTGAGCTCCTCGGCCGCCGCCGCCAGGGTGGCCGAGTTGTCGCCGAGCGACTTCACCGCCTCCCGGGTGCTCGCGGTGGCCGCGCCGAGCGCGCGGGCCATCTCGCCGACCTCGTCCCGCTGGGCCACCTCGGCCTCGGCGGTCAGGTCACCGGCCGCGACCGCGTTGAGGACCGCGTGCACGCGGCGGATCGGGCGGACGATGAGCCCGGTGAGGTACCGGCTGAGGACCATGGCCAGCAGCAGCCCCGCCACGAGCGCGGCGACCATGGCGATGCGGGCCGTGCGGTAGGCGCTCGCGGCCTCGTCGGCCCCGGCCCGGCCGCTGGTCTGTTCCAACGCCATCAGATCGGTCAGCGCGGCCATCGCGTTGCCGCCGACGGTCTCGCCGTCGCCGAGGTACGCCTGCTGGAAGCCGGCGTTGTCCCCGGCCTGGATCAGGGGGATGAACCGGTGGTCGCGGATGTTGCGGTAGGCGCCCCACCAGACCGTGAACCGGTTGAGGAGCTGGCGCTGCTTGACGTCGCGGATCGTCCCTCGGTAGGCGGCCACTTCGGCGTCGACCTGCTGCTCGGCCGCCGCGATGTCGTCGGTGAAGGCCTTGCTGGCCACCGGCCCGTTGGACAGGGCAAGATTGGCGACGTCGTTGCGCACGCGGAGGGCGGCCCGGTCCAGCGCGGCGAGGTGCGCGGCCGGCACGAGGTTCAGCTGATACAGCTCCGCGGCCCGGTCGTTGACCCGTTTCAGGCTCCATACGCCGACGCCCAGCACCACCGCGCCCACCAGGCACCCGACCAGCACGAGCAACATGAGCTTGCGTGCCATCGGCATGTCGGCCAGCAATCGCCTCTTGTCGGCAGCCACGCCACGCCCCTTAGCCCCATATTTCGCTCAGCGAACCGTCCGCCTCATCGGCGCCCCGACGCCGTTCCTGAGCAGTTGCACCGCGGCTCTGCGTCCGGTTGCCATGCACGACCACTCGGCACAGCCCGCGCACAGGCCGCAACCCCCACGGCGAGGGCACCGGCGACGTCGCAGGTCCGAGTCGGGTGGTTACAGGGCGCGGCGGAGCCATTGTTCGACGCCGGCCACGTGGATGGCGGCCCAGGAGCGGGCCAGGTCCGGCTCGCGGGAGGTGATCGCGTCGACGATCGCCTGGTGCTGTTCGCGGGTGCGGGCGGCGGCGCCCTCCTGGGTCAGGCCGCGCCAGATTCGGGCCCTGGTCGTCGGGCCGGAGAGGCCGTCGATGAGGGAACACAGCACGGCGTTGCCGGAGCCGGCGGCGATCAGGCGGTGGAACTCGAGGTCGTTGGCGACCAGGGCTTCGATGGTGGGGTCGGTGCCGAGCTCGTCCAGGACGGCCTGGAGTTTGGTCAGCTCGGCGTCGGTCATTTTGGTCGTGGCGAGTGCGGTGGCGGCCGGCTCCAGGATGCGGCGGACCTCCAGGAACTGCAGGACGGTGTCGTCGCGGTGGAAGTCGACGACGAAGCTCAGGGCGTCCAGGAGCAGGTTGGGCTCGAGGCTGGTGACGTAGGTGCCGTCGCCCTGGCGGACGTCGAGGACCCTGATCATCGACAGGGCCTTCACGGCTTCGCGCAGGGAGTTTCTGGACAGGCCGAGGCGTTCGGCCAGGTCGGCTTCCTTGGGCAGGCGGTCGCCCGGGCCCAGTTCGCCCGACGTGATCATGCCTTTGATCTTGTCGATCGCCTCGTCGGTCAGTGCCATTGTGCCCCCTGCGGCGACTGTACGCCCGCATCGCCGATCCGCAGGCCGTACGCCTCCACGGCCGTTGTGGTGAACACTTCCGGGAACGGGACCAGGGCCTGCACGGTGTGCAGGGCGTCGGCATAGGTTGTGGCGAGCGTGCACACCGGCCAGTCGGAACCCCACATCAGGCGGGCCGGGCCGAACAGTTCCAGCGCGGTCTCCACGTACGGTCGCACGTCGTCGACCTCGGTGAACAGCCCGGACAGCTTGGCCAGGACGTTCGGCGCAGCGGACAGGTCGGCGACGGCCGAGCGCCAGGCCGCGAACTCGTGCGGCTTGCCGAGATGGTCGAGGACGAAGCGGACGTCGGGGCAGGCGGCGGCCGCGCGGGCCGCGGACGGCAGCTGGTCCTGGCGGATGACCAGGTCGAAGACGAGACCGGCCCGGCCGTAGGCGCGCAGTCCGGCCCGTACGTCGTCGCGGTCCAGGTAGGTGGTGTCCTCGGCCTGGACCTGGGCGCGGAGACCGACGAGGTACTCGGACCCGGGCCGATCGCCGTACGCCTGGAAGCCGGGCCGGGCCGGGTCGTCCCAGGCCACGACGCCGGCGATCTCGGGTGTGGCCACCGCGTGCGCGAACAGCACGGCGGCCTCGCCGGGGTCGCAGCGGCCGCCTTCGACGAGCACTGTGTGCGTGACGGGCGTGGCCGACAGTTCGGCCCGCAGGTCGGCCGGTGAAAAGGTGCGGCGGATCGGGGCCAGCCCGGGCGCGTCCAGCCATTCGTAGCCGCCGCCGAGGTGCCACAGGTGGTGGTGCGCGTCGACCAGCGTCACAACAGACCTCGATCGTGCAGGGCCGCCCACAGTTGCGGGGGCGGCGGGGCGGCGAAGAGCGCGGCGTTGCGGGCCACCTGGGTGGCGTCGTCGGCGCCGAGCACCACGGTGCTGACGGACGGGTGGTGGGCCGGGAAGGCGACCGCCGCGGCGGGAAGGGTGGTGCCGAACTCGGTGCACACGGCGGCGATCGCGGTGGCTCGTTCGAGCAGGGCCGGTGGTGCGGCGCCGTACTCGTACGGCAGCCCGGCGGACGGCTCGTCCCGCGCCAGCAGGCCGCTGTTGAAGACGCCGGCCGCCAGGACCTCCACGCCCGCGGCGGCGCAGGCCGGCAGGAGCGATGCCGCGGCCGGCTGTTCCAGCAGCGTGTATCGGCCGGCGACCATCACCACGTCGGGCGTGCACTCCTCGACCACGCGGACCAGGATCGCGGCGTCTTTCGATCCGGCGCCGATCGCGTCGACCAGGCCCGATGCCCGCAGTTCGGCCAGGGCCGCGAACCCGGACCGCAGCGCACCCTCCGGTTCGAGCTCCGGATCGTGCAGGAGGGCGATGTCCACCCGGTCCAGGCCCAGGCGGGTCAGCGAGGATTCCAGGGACCGCAGGACGCCGTCGCGGCTGAAATCGACGACGCGGCGGTGCGTGGCCGGAACCGCGAATCCATCCTCGATATCGGAGCCTGGCGACAAGCCGGAGCCTGGAGATGCGATGGGTTCCAGGAGCCGGCCGACCTTGGTGCTGACGGTGAAGGATGCGCGCGGACGGGCCCGCAGCGACGTTCCCAGGCGGCGCTCGGACAGGCCCAGGCCGTAGTGGGGGGCGGTGTCGAAGTAGCGGATGCCGGCCGCCCACGCCGCGTCCACGATCGCCGCGGCGTCCTCGTCGGAGCGTTCGCGGTACAAATTCCCCAGCTGCGCGCAACCGAGGCCCAGGTTCACGGCTGGGGCCTGACCCGCAGGCCGTGCATGCCGCCGTCCACCGACAGGACCGCGCCCGTCGTGGCGCTGGCCAGGGGGCTGGCCAGGTAGGCGATCGCGTGCGCGACCTCGTCGGCGGAGACCAGGCGGCCGGTGGGCTGGCGGGCGTTGAGCGCGGCCAGTTCGGCGGCCGGGTCGGCGGCCTGGTCCAGGAGGCGGCGGATCCACGGGGTGTCGGCGGTGCCGGGGTTGACGCAGTTGACGCGGATGCCCTCGCGGACGTAGTCGGCGGCCATCGCGGCGGTGAGGGACTGGACGGCGCCCTTGGTCGCGCTGTAGAGGGCGCGGTCGGGCAGGCCGGCGTGCGCGGCGATCGAGCAGGTGTTGACGATCGCGGCGTGGGCGGATCGGCGCAGGTGCGGCAGGGCGGCCCGGGTGACGCGGACCATGCCGACGACGTTGACGTCGTAGACACGGTGCCATTCGGCGTCGTCGTTGCCCTCGACGGTGCCGATCGCGCCGATGCCGGCGTTGTTGACCAGGATGTCGATGCCGCCCAGGTGATCGGCGGCGGCGGTGACGGCGGCACGGACGGCGGCGTCGTCGGTCACGTCGGCGACGAAGCCGGTGATCTCCGCCGGCAGGTTGTCGGTGCGCAGGTCCAGCGCGGCGACGCGGGCGCCGCGGGCGGACAGGTGCGCGGCGGTGGCCAGGCCGATACCGGACCCGGCCCCCGTGACGACCGCGGTCAGACCGTCGAACTCTCCTGACACGAGACTCTCCCCAAACATCGGATGAATGCTGTCTATCAGCCGATGCAAGCCCGCCGCAAGGGTCAGCGACCGCGAAGAGGTCCGATGTCGCTACTCCATGCCGCGCTTCCCCGGCGTCCAGAACGGCTTGGTGAGCACCGACCGCCGCGGCCAGCCCCGGTCGTGGACGAGGTGCTGGCGCACGGCCTGCACGGTGCGGGCTTCCCCGGCGACATAAGCGTGCCCGGGTTCCTGCGGAAGATCCAGCGTTTGTACTGCCTTCAGCAGTCGCTGCGAGCTCGCCGCACTGGCCCCGGCGCGTTCGACCCAGGTCACGTCCCCGTCCAGGTCGAGCCGGTCGGCGGGGCCGTCGATCTCGACCACGGCCCGGCTCGCGGCCCGCTCGGCGGCCGGCAGTGCCCGCAGCATCGGCCCGAACGCGACGGACGCGGTCTCCTCGCCGACGAACAGGTGGTAGGCCGCGGGCCGGGTCACGAAGTCGCCCTTGGGCTTGCTGAGCAGCACCTCGTCCCCGGCCTGGGCGGCGCCCATCCAGACCGCGCCCGGGCCGTCGCCGTGCAGCAGCGCCTGCAGCTCGATGGTGTCGCCGGCGCGGCTCCACACCGAGTAGGTCCGCAGCAGCGGCGTCATAGCCCCCTTCGCGCCGACGTCGAGCCGGACCTGCTGACCCGGGCGCCAGTCCGCGGTCCCGAGGGCGGCGGCCCGCAGGCGCAGCCGGCGGAACCGGCCGGTGGTCTCGGCCTCGACCACCGTCGCCCGCACGAAGAGTCGTTCCCACAGCTTCATGCCGGGGACGCTAATGCATATCGCCGATATATCGGAACCTTCGCCCGGTGCATTGCGGCAATGCATAGAAAGCATCTCCGGCCTGGCGGACGCGGCCAAGCCGATCACTGACAAGGGCGGCCATAGTCGTACGGCAGGGCCTGCAGCCGCTCGACCGGGATGTCGCCGAGGATGAGGTACTTCTCCGCCCCGTCCGGCACCAGGTCGTCGGGGTCCATGAGCGCCGGGTACGGGTCCGGCTGCCCGGTCGCGAGCATCCACGGACGCGGATCCTCGGCGTAGGTGACGAGAGCGCCGGCCTTGTCGGTCAGGATCGCGCCGTACTCCTGCATCGCCCGCGCGATCATCCGCCCCACGGGACTGCGCACAGTGCTCACATCGAACATCGGGTCGAGGCGGAATCGCTGCCCCTCGCACGCGATGTCGGCACCCTCCGTGTTCCCGTCGTCGCGGGTCGCCGGCCACGAGTGGCAGCCTGCCCGCGTGCGGACGGTGGCGATGTTGACCGCGTGGTCGATGTACCCCCGCCGCAGCTCTTCGATCCTGATGGTGAACGCGCCCATCGGCAGGCCCGTCGCCGTGGCGCCGAGGGGGTTGGCGAAGATCCCGGGGTTGCGCGAGTAGTGCTCGATCTGGCCGCCCCAGCACGCCGACCAGTGCCCGTCGGGGGCCTGCTCGGCCCGCCAGAAGTCCCAGTACGTGTCGGTCGAGGGCTGGTAGATCGTCACCGCGGCGTCGGTGCCTCTGGACGGTGTGAGGTTCGCCGGGGTCGGGACGGCGGCCAGGCTGTCCGCGATGACCGGGGCGAGCTCGGGCTTGTCGAGGCAGTCGGAGAACGTCCATCGCTGCCGGGGCGTGTTGCGATCTACCCTGTAGATCGGCGTCGAGTACTCGTCGGTGTTGACCGCCCACGAGCCGTAGTTGTTCACCTTGTCGAGGCGGATGTTCTCCACGACCGCGGCGGAGTTGGCGGCCAGGCGCACGTTGCGCGGCAGCTTCGTGTTCCAGGGTCCGTGGGGCGAGAAGCCGTTGGCCGGATGGTGCACGACTGGGGGTACCAGACCCACGACAGCGGTCATCGCAAGAACGACGGCATGCATGCGCGGAGCGTAGGCATCACAACCGGTCCGGCCGCCGAATCGACGGCCGGACGCGGTGAACCCCAGGTGGGGCGTGAAAGTTCCTAGATGTCTTCGTCGAGCTGCGTGCCGCGGCGGGGGTCGGCGATGCTGCGGCCGTGGGAGTCGACCGCGCCGTCGTCGACGCGGCCGCCCTGGGCCTCACGGTGGGCGACGCTCTGCTGCCGCTCCGCCTCGAAGCGGGCGGCCTCCCGGGCCGAGGCCTCGGGGCTGTTGGGGTCGATGCCGGTGGGGTCATGCGCGTTCATGGTGCTCACTCCCAGTGTTCGCAGGAACGGGGACGGGCGGGCGGGGTCGGGCCACCATACCCAGGGTGATCTGCGCTAATCCAGAGCCGCGAGGGGCCGGATGCAAACGGACGTGGCTAGATTCGAAGGCGAGAGCACTTCTGTTGTACCTCCCTGAAGGAGACCTGACGCATGTCAGCACAGAGCAGCGCGGCGGACGCGGGCACGATCGACGTCGGCGGCGACCTGACCGTCAACCGGCTCGGCTTCGGCGCGATGCGGATCACCGGTGAGGGGATCTGGGGGCCGCCGCGCGACCGCGACGAGGCCGTTCGCGTCTTGCGCCGGACCGTTGAGCTGGGCGTGAACTTCATCGACACCGCCGACTCCTACGGGCCCGGCATCAGCGAGGAGCTCCTCGCCGAGGCCCTGCACCCCTACGCCGACGACCTGGTCATCGCCACCAAGGGCGGCCTCGTGCGGCCCGGCCCGGGCGTGTGGGAGCCCGACGGCCGCCCCGAGCACCTGCGTGAGGCCCTCGAGGGCAGCCTGCGCAAACTCCGGGTGGAGCAGATCGCGCTGTATCAGTACCACCGGCCCGACCCCAAGGTGCCGGTCGAGGAGTCCATCGGCGCGCTCGCCGAGCTCAAGGCCCAGGGCAAGATCCGGCACATCGGCGTGTCCAACTTCAACGAGGAGCAGCTGCGGATCGCGCAGCGGATCACCCCGATCGTGTCGATCCAGAACCGCTACAACGTCGACGACCGCGGCTCGGAGTCCCTGGTCGACCTGTGCGAGCAGGAGTCGATCGCGTTCCTGCCGTGGGCGCCGATCCAGAACCTCGACGGCAACGCCACGATCGAGGCGGTCGCGAAGAAGTACGAGGCCACGGCCCGCCAGATCGTCCTCGCGTGGCTCCTGGCCCGCTCGCCGTCGATCCTGCCGATCCCCGGGACCGGCTCCGTCGGGCACCTCGAGGACAACATCGCGGCCGCGGCGATCAAGCTGACGCCGCAGGAGGTCTCGGACATCACCAGAAACTCGTAGCGGCCGGCGTGTCGGATCCGGTGGCGCCCGTTCGAGGAGAGGTACGAAGGGTTTCCACCAGATCGGAGAGACACACATGCGCTACGTGATGCTGCTCGAGGCCGCCCAGCCGCCGACGCCCCCGCCCGCCGGGCTCATGGAGGCGATCATGCAGCTCGGCGAGGAGGCGACGGCGGCCGGGGCGCTGCTGGACAACGCCGGGCTCCTGCCGTCCGCGGCCGGGGCCCGGATCACCGTGACCGGCGGTGCACTGACCGTCACCGACGGGCCGTTCGCGGAGACCAAGGAGATGATCAGCTACGCGCTGTACTCGGTCCGCTCCAAGGAGGAGGCGGTCGAGTGGTGCTCGCGGTTCATGAAGGTCCACCGCGACCTGTGGCCCGAATGGGAAGGCACGTGCCGCATTCTGCAGGTGATGGAGTTCTAGCGTGACCCCCGACCGGCCGGATGTGAGTCGTGTCGTCGAAGCGGTGTTCCGGATCGAGTCGGCCCGCATCATCGGCGCGCTCGCCCGGCTGGTCCGGGACGTCGGCCTGGCCGAGGAGCTGGCCCAGGACGCGCTCGTCGCCGCGCTGGAGCAGTGGCCGGTCCGCGGCGTGCCGGACGCCCCCGGCCCGTGGCTCATGGCCACCGCCAAACACCGGGCCGTCGACCATCTGCGCCGTCAGGAGAACTACCGCAAAAAACTTTTCCTCGTGGGTACTGCCGAAGCCTCCGACGACGAGCCCGCGATCGTGGACGCCATCGACGACCACATCGGCGACGACACCCTCCGGCTGCTCTTCACCGCCTGCCACCCCGCGCTGACCACCGAGTCACAGGTCGCCCTCACCTTGCGGATGCTCGGCGGCCTGCGCACCGACGAGATCGCCCGGGCCTTCCTCACCACCGAGGCGACCGTCTCCCAGCGGATCCTGCGGGCCAAGAAAACCCTCCGGGGCGTAGCGTTCGAACTCCCACCTCCACCCCAGCTCCCATCCCGCCTGGCCGCCGTCCTCGGCACCATCTACCTGATCTTCAACGAGGGCTACGCGGCCACCGCCGGCGACGACTGGACCCGCCCCCAACTCTGCGACGAGGCCCTGCGCCTGGGCCGGGTCCTCAGCGGCCTGCGGCCCGACGCACCCGAAGTACACGGCCTCACCGCGCTCATGGAACTGCAGGCCTCCCGCCTGCCCGCCCGCACAACCCCCGACGGCCGCCCGATCCTCCTCCTGGACCAGGACCGCCGCCGCTGGGACCGCCTCCTCATCCGCCGCGGCCTGGCCGCCCTGGCCCGCGCGGAAGCCTTGGGCGTCCTGGGCCCATACGGTCTGCAGGCCGCGATCGCCGCCTGCCACGCCCGCGCCCTGACCCCCGCCGAAACCGACTGGCCACGCATCGCCGCCCTGTACCGCCTGCTCTCCCACGTAGCCCCGTCAGCGGTCGTCGAACTGAACCGAGCCGTAGCGGTAGGCATGTCCGAAGGCCCAGCCGCCGCCCTGACCTTGCTGGACGAGCTGCACCTTCCCGGCTACCCACACCTGCCGGCCGCCCGCGGCGAGATGCTGGAACGCCTGGGCCGCCACGAGGAGGCAAGAGCCGCCTTCACCGAGGCCGCCGCACTGACCCGCAACGCCGCCGAACGCGCCCTCTTCACCCGCCGCGCGGGACTGTGACCGCTCGTTCGACGCAACGTCCGCCGTGTCCAGCCTGGCCACGATCCTGACCGCAAGGCAACGCGGGCATGGGCCGCGCAGCCGGGCGTTCATGCACCGCGAAATGCACGGCCGCACGTGCTCCGGTGTGTCCGTCCTGTGCGCGGTTGGCCACGTCGAGGTCCTGCGCAACCTCCGAATGGGCCGCCGCAACACCGTCGACAACGCGCCGACACCCAACACCGCCGCGCAATCGTCCTGCGCAATCAACACCCCACCACCGAACCGACCTGACGCTTTTGCCAAACAATCCCCGGCCCGTTACCACCGAAAGTCGACCACAACGGACCCGGCACCCCCAGACGAACCGCAACCAACAAACCGCGACCAAACTACGGTCGAAACCACGCTGATCCGGTAGTTCCCATCGGCCGAGCCCACATTGCGGTGCCCCTCCAACCGCTGAAATCGCGACCCTCGTACACTATTTGAAATAGTGATGGAAGCGCGCCGGCCGCGCGGAAATACAGCCCCATGGTGGAAGAGTTCCGTCGCGTGCACCAAGAGCAACGCGATTGGGGACTGCAAAGGCGGTATGAGGAAAAGCTCCGCCGAATCTACGGTGACAACATTCCGGTGACCGATGAGGACTGGCGTCAGGCTTGGGCGGCTCGGCGCGTCCAGCTTGCCGCTGCGTCTGAGCTTATGGAATCTGAACCGCAGGAGCCGGCCGAGGAGCCAGTGCCGGTCGAAGAGTCGATGCCGGTCGCGGAGTTGATGCCGGTTGAAGAGTCGATGCCGGTCGCGGCGGCCGGGACTGATGTCGACGGCGCGGGGGACCTTGATGATGCTGAGCCACAGGACCTTGCGCAGCCTCGTCCGGCGGCTCGAGCCCGTTGTTCGGCGTCGTTGCGGGGTGCCTCGGGGTGGATCGCCCGGCTGGAGGGGCACCGCAACGTGGGCTCGGCCGATGGGAACTACCGGAGTGGCGTGGTTGCGACCGTGCTTTGGATGCGGTTCGTTGGTGGCGGTCCGCGAATTGGCCGGCGGGTCCGTCGTGGTCGTCATTCGGTGGTAACGGGGCGCGGGGCTTCGGCGATGGAAGGGCTTGCATTCATTTGCGGCGCGGGGCCTTCGGCGATGGAAGGGCTTGCATTCGTTTATCTTGCCGTGGCGGTGCGGAGTGCTGCGGGGTCGGTGGCGGGGTGGGGTTTTGCGCGTTTGCGGCGGTACATTTCCGTGTCCGCTCGGCGTAGGAGGGCGTCCGGGTCGCCCGGGGGGCCGTCGGCGATGCCTACGCTCGCCCGGATCGATAGGAGAGCGTCGTCGAAGTGGATCGGGGTGTCCAGGCGCGCCAGGAAGCTGGCGCCGACCAGGGCGGCCTCGTCGGCGTCCGTGGCTGGTAGGAGGATTGCGAACTCGTCGCCGCCCAGGCGGGCCGCCATGCCGCCGGGTGGGGTGACGGCGGCCAGGCGGGCGGCTACAGCGGTCAGGACCGTGTCGCCGGCGTGGTGGCCGTGGGTGTCGTTGACTTGCTTGAAGTCGTTGAGGTCGACCAGCAGGACGGCGCTGTGTGAGGTCAGGTCGGCCAGGGTGGCGTCGAACAGGGCGCGGTTCGCCAAGCCGGTCAGGCCGTCGTGGGTGGCCTGGTGGCGCAGCTCGCGCAGCAGCGTCGCGTTCTCGGTGAACGCCAGCTGCTGGCGGCTCACGGCCAGGACGGTGGCGACGAAGAGGCCGCCCAGCAGGAGCCAGCCGTCCGGGCCGACACCGTCGTGCAGGACGAAGGGCAAAGCCGCGAACAGACCGGCCAAGGTGGTGTACGGCAGCAGGCTGTACGGCTTCGCGACCCGCTCGGATGCGGGGACCGGTGGGCCGCCGAGTTCTTGCAGGCGCGGGCCGGCCATCAGCAGTACCGCCGACAGAATTTGCGCCGCCAGGAGCAGGCCCAGGCGGGCACCCTCCGGGCCGACCAGGGCGCCGACCGAGCCCTGCAGCACCCCGGCCAGCAGCATCGGCGCGACGGCGCGGGCCGACAGGGGTGCGTTGCCGCTCAGGATGAGCTTCACCGCGGCGAACGCGGCGACCAGGATGACGACGGTGCCGAGGAGCAGGGCCACGAGGGCGCTCTTCGGCTGGCCGGTGCCGGTCGGCAGGACCAGCAGCCAGACCAGGACACCCGCGCCGACCAGGACCGAGGCGGCGTCGAGCCAGAAGCGTTGCTTCGCCTGGCGGGTCGCGATCCGGCTCGGGTGCGTGAGCATGATCCATACCACCCAGCCGAGCCCGGCCAGGAGGGTGGCGACCTGGAACGGGTTGGGGACGGCGGCGGCCGGGCCGGGGTGCAGCCAGGCGACGGCGGTCTGGCTGGCGTCGCCGACGATGAACACCAGCGAGACCCGGCTGACGGCACGCCAGAAACGGCGGGTGTCGGCGGGGATGTTCATGCGCGTGACGCGGCGGGCGAAGTACCCCAGCAGAAAATCGGTGATCGGCAGGACCGTCCAGAACACGCGGACCTGGGTGGCGCCGTCGGCGACGCCCAGCAGGAACCAGCCCGCGAGCACGGCACCGGCGGCGATCATGGCGATGACGACCGGGTCGCGTCTCATCCGGTGCGGGCCGGGTTCAGGCGGGCGAAGGCGGCCTCGAGGTGCGGGGCGGGGCCGGGCTTGGCGAAGTGGTACCCCTGTGCCAGCCGGCAGCCGAGCGCGTGCAGGACCTCGGCCTGCTCGGCGGTCTCGATGCCCTCGGCGATCGCCGGCAGGTCGCGGCTGCTGCCGAGCTGGAGGACGGCGCGGGTGAAGGCGTGGTCACCGCCGGCCTCGGGGCCGGTTGGCACGAAGGAGCGGTCGATTTTCAGGATGTCGACGGGGAGCTGGTTGAGGTACGACAGCGACGAGTAGCCGGTGCCGAAGTCGTCGATGGCGATGCGGATGCCGTGGCCGCGCAGGCGGGCGAGGGCCTCGGGGAGCGCGTCGGCGTCGCCGGCGAACACCGACTCGGTGATCTCCAGGACCAGGGCGGCCGGGGGCAGGCCGGTGCGGCCGAGGACGGCCAGGACGTCGTCGGCGAAGTCCGGCTCGGCCAGCTGGCGTACGGAGACGTTCACGGTGATGGAGGTGCCGAACCGCTCGTACCAGGTGCCGGCGTCGCGGCAGGCCTGCTCGAGGACCCAGGCGCCGATCGGCACGATGAGGCCGGTCTCCTCGGCGACCGGGATGAAGTCGTTCGGCGGGACCGGGCCGTCGGCCGGGGTCCAGCGCAGCAGCGCCTCGACGGCGACGATCCGCGCCCCGGGCAGCTCGACCACCGGCTGGTAGTGCACGGCGAGCTCGTCGCGCTCGATCGCGTGGCGCAGCCCGGCGCTGATCCGCGTGAAGGTTTCCCGGGCACTGCGCAACTCCGGCTTGTACCGCACGACCCGGTCCCGGCCGCCCCGCTTCGCCGCCCGCAGGGCCAGCTCGGCATCGGCGACCACTTCCTGCGGGTCCTGCCCGTCGATGTGCACGAGGCCGATGCTGGCCGCGAGGTGCACCGTCCGCCCGTCGATCGCGATGGGTGCCCGGACTTCGGCCCGCAGCAGTTCGGCGAGCTGGCCGGCCCGTTCGTGGTCGGTCTCGGCGAACAGCGCGAACTCGTCGCCGCCGAGTCTGGCCAGCGTGTCACCCGGTGCGGCGACGGCCCGCAGCCGCGCGGCCAGGGCAATGAGCACCTGGTCGCCGAAGCCGATGCCGTGGGCGTCGTTGACGTCGGTGAACCGGTCCACGTCGAGCAGGAGCAGGGCGTGCGGCCGCCGCTCCGGGCGGGCCAGGGCCCAGTCCATGCGCTCGGTCAGCAGGGCGCGGTTGGCCAGGCCGGTCACCGGGTCGTGCAGGGCGCCGTGGCGCAGCTGGTGCTCCAGGCCGACCCGCTCGACCAGCGCGGCCTCCAGGCGCCGCTCGTTGGTGGCGAGGTCGGCGAGGCGGCGCTGCGCCAGCCGGGCCAGGCCGCCGAGGCGGGTGACGAGCAGTACCGACAGCAGCCCGGCGAGAACGGCCGGCACGATCAGGTGGCGCCACTCCCCCGGTGCCCGGCTGCCGTGGGTGGTGACGAGGCGGTAGACGGTCGCGGCCGGCCCGAGCAGCGTGGCGCCGCCGAAGAGCAGGATGCGCCGGGTCGACAGGACGTCGCGCTCGTCACCGGCCTGCGGCCGGCGGGGCTCGCGGCCGCCGAGGCGGCGCTGGTGCAGGCCGGCCAGGCCGAGCACCAGGTAGGAGCCGAGCCAGAGCATGTTGTCGAGCCACTGGACGTCGCGGACCCGGCCGTTCGCGGCGTGCGCGAAGAAGATCGTGTTGGCCGTGAGCATCAGCCCGACGCCGGCCAGCAGGAGCAGGTTGGCCCGGTTGCGGGCGGCCCCGGAGAGCAGGACCCGCACGGCCGCGGCGAACAGGACCAGGTCACAGATCGGGTACACCAGGGCCAGGCCGAGCGCGAGCGGCCCGATCTCGGTCCGGTGCAGGTAGGGGTGGATCAGCACCATCCAGTCGATGACCGCGACGCCGGCCATCACGATCGACGCGTCGAGCAGCGCGATCCGGGCCCGGCCCCCGGCGGCCCCGATGAGCCCGGCGATGAGCAGCGCGTATGACGCCAGGTAGGCGAAGTCGTTCCAGGACGGGAACGGCACGGGACCGCCGTGGAGCAGCGACTCCCCGGACCAGACGGCGTCGGCGAGGAGCCGGACCGCGAACCCGAGGCCGACGAGGCGCCACGCGGGTGCGATCGCCCGGCGGTCGCGGACCAGCCGGACCAGCAGCGGCGCGCTGCCGACGATGGCCGTGGCCAGCCACAGGGCACGGCCGAGCGGGCCGGTGGCCAGCGACGATCCCACGATCGCGGCGGCACCGGCCACCGCGAGGTACCGCTGGCGTCCCTGCATGCCTACCAGCTCACCGGCCGGGCGTTGCCGTGCCGGTGCCCGGACGGGTGCCGTGCGGTTCGCCTTTTGAAAGGGGCGTCCCGTGGGAAACAGGATGGGGTGCGGTTTCTGGGCGGACGGTACCGGCTGCGTCGCAAGCTGGGCGAAGGCGGCATGGCCAGCGTCTGGGAGGCGCACGACGAGGTGCTGGACCGCCAGGTCGCCGTGAAGCTGCTCACACCCGAGCACACCGCGGACATCGACGCGTTCGAACGGGCCCGCAACGAGGCCCGCTCCGGCGCCCGGTTCGCCCACCCGAACGTGGTGGCGGTCTATGACTTCGGGACGTCCCGGCGGGCCGGCCGGGGCACCGCGTACCTGGTCATGGAGCTGGTCGAGGGGCAGTCACTGGATCGGGTGATGCTCGACGGGCCGCTCGACTGGCAGGTCGCCGGCCGGGTGTGCGCCGAGGTCGGGGCCGGCCTCGCGGCCGCGCACGGGCACGGGGTCGTGCACCGCGACATCAAGCCCGCCAACGTCGTGCTGACCGCGTCCGGCGCCAAGATCCTCGACTTCGGGGTGGCCGCCCGCATCGGCCAGCCGGACCAGCTGCCGGACGGCACGCTGATGGGCACCCCGGCGTACCTGGCCCCGGAGCGGCTCGAACGGGGCACGGCGGCGCCCGCGGCGGACGTGTACGCGGTCGGGGTGCTGCTCTACCAGTGCCTGACCGGGCGGCTCCCGTGGCCGGCGAACACGGACGAGCAGATGCTGCACGCGCACAGGTCCATGCCGCCGGCCCCGCTGCCCACGATCGCCGGGCTGCCGGAGGAGGTGGCCGAGATGTGTACCGCCAGCCTGTCGAAGCTCCCCGAGGCCCGCCCGACGAGCGTCGCCCTGGCCCTGCTCCTGTCGGCCGCGGTGGACGTGCCCGTGCACGTGCCGCCGGTGCTGCGGCCCATGCCGGTCAAGGACGACGCGCTGCACGCCGCGACGGAGGCGATATCCGTTTGACCGCCGTGCGACGGTCGGGGCGTGGATTCAGTACAGGTGAACAAGGCGCATTGGGACGAGCGCGCCCCGGCCCATGCCGCGTCGAGCGGGTACAACATCCAGGGTTTTGTCGATGATCCGGAATTGCTGAGTGAGGTCGTGCGGTTCGACCGGCAGCGGCTCGGAGATGTGCGCGGGCTGCGGGCGGTGCATCTGCAGTGCCACATCGGCACCGACACGCTCTCCCTGCACCGCCTCGGCGCCGACGTCACCGGCCTGGACTTCTCCTCCGCGTCGCTGGCCGAGGCCCGGGACCTGGCCCGGCGGACCGGAGCCGACATCACCTACGTCGAGGCGGAGGTGTACTCCGCGCCGGACGTGCTGGAAGCCGGTGTCTTCGATCTCGTGTACACCGGGGTCGGCGCCCTGTGCTGGCTGCCCGACATCCGCCGGTGGGCCGCGACCGTCGCCGCGCTGCTGCGCCCCGGCGGCCGGCTGTTCATCCGCGAGGGTCATCCCACCATGTGGGCGGTCGACGAGACCCGCAAGGACGGCCTGGTCGCCCTCGAGTTTCCCTACTTCGAGCGCCCCGAGCCGCTCGTCTGGGACGAGAACGGCACCTACGTCGACACGGACGTGCAATTCACGCACACCGTCTCGCACTCGTTCAGCCACGGCCTGGGCGAGATCGTCACCGCCCTGCTCGGCGCCGGCCTGGAGCTGACCATGCTGGAGGAGCACGACAGCTGCCCGTGGGACTTCTACCCCGGCGCCACCGTCAAGGACGAGCACGGCGAGCACCGGCTGGCCGAGCGACCCGAGCGGCTGCCGCTTACATACACTCTGCAGGCACGTAAACGGACCGCTTGACCCGTCGTTTGTTGGAGGCCGCCGTGGACCAGGACGTCAACGAGGTTGTGGCTGCGGCCGCCCGCTCCGCCCGGGCCGCCGCCGGCTCGCTCGCCGCGGCACCGGCCAAGACGATCGACGAGGCCCTGCGCGGCATGGCCCGCCGGCTGGCCACCGCACCGGACGCGATCCTGGCCGCCAACGCGTCGGATGTCACCCAGGCCGAGGCCGACGGCATGAGCGGCGGCCTGCTCGACCGGCTCCGCCTCGACGAGACCCGCCTGGCCGGCATGGCCGAGCAGCTCAACATCCTCGCCGACGTCGAGCCGGAGCCGGCCCGCCGCACCGTCCGCGAGCTCGGCGGCGGCCTGACACTGCAGGAGTGGCGCCGCCCGGTCGGCGTCATCGGCGCCAACTACGAGGCCCGCCCCAACGTGACCGTCGACGTCGCCTCCCAGCTCATCAAGAGCCAGAACGGCGGCGTCCTGCGCACCGGCTCGGCCGCCCTGGCCTCGGCGATCGCCCTGATGGACGAGATCGTCGCCCCCGCCCTGGCCGAGGCCGGCCTGGACCCGGCCGCCGTGCAGCTGATCCGCGCCCGCGGCCGCGAGACGGCCGACGCCCTGGTCGCCCAGCCCGGCCTGATCCCCCTGGTCATCCTGCGCGGCAGCGGCGAGAGCACCCGCACCTTGGCCGAGAAGGCCGCGCTGCGGGGCGTGCGCACCCTGGCCCACGCCGACGGCGGCGGCGTCCTGTACATCGACGCCGCGGCCGACCTGGACAAGGCGTTCGCGCTGATCACCGCCGGCCTGGACCGCCTGGGCGTCTGCAACCGCCTCAACCTGCTGCTCATCCACCGCTCGCTGTACTCCTCGCTGATCCCCCGCGTCACCGCCGCCGTGGCCCCGAAGATCTCGGTCTCGCTGCCGCCGCACGCACACCCGCTCGGCTACGAATGGGCCCTGGACTCCGACCGCGAAGCCACGATCACCGTGGCCCCGGCCGACGGCCCGCTCGACGCGGCCCGCCTCGCCAACGAGGAGACGTCCGGCCTGGCCGCCGGCATCGTCACCGAGGACGCCGCCGCGGCCCGCGAGTTCCTGGGCGCCTACGCGGGGACGGGCGCCTTCTGGAACGCGACGACCCGCTTGCTGGACGGGTTCAAGCTGCTCAACGTCCCGGAGACGGGCATCAACATCGACCGCGTCCCCGGCCCCCGCGGCCCGGTCACGTTCCGGGACCTGTCCCTGCGCCAGTACGCGGTCATCCCCGCCGACCGCCTCGCCGACCTGGACTGAGCCTCTCCCTCCGAGGGGGAGGCTCCGTTGACGACCCCTGGCTTTACTGCTTTACTACGCGCTTAGTAAAGCAGTACAGCGAGGGAGTTGCCGTGTTCCATTTCCGGCTCGATACCGGCTCCGGCGTACCGCCGTATCTACAGCTGGTCCAGCAGGTCCAGCAGGCGGTCCTGCTGGGTTTCCTGCTGCCCGGCGACCGCCTGCCCCTGATCCGAGAGGTCGTCGAGTCCCTCGCCATCAACCCGAACACCGTTGCGAAGGCATACCGCCAGCTGGAGCAGGAGCATCTCGTCACCGGCCGGCCGGGTCACGGCACCTTCGTCAACGACACCCTGCCGGCGGCGGTGCCCCCGGCCACGTACACCTCGCTGCGAACCGGCCTGCAAACCTGGCTGCGCCGTGCGTACGCCGCCGGGCTCGACGATCACGCGATCGCCGCCCTCTTCTCCAGCGTCCACCACCAGACGAAGACGACGGCGAAGACGGAGACGGCATGACGACCCAGCCCGCGCTGCTCACCCGGAACCTCGGCAAGCGCTACCGCAGGGCCTGGGCCTTGCGCGACTGCACGCTGGAACTGCCGCCCGGCCGGGTCACCGCACTCGTCGGCCCGAACGGCGCCGGCAAGACCACCTTGCTGCGGCTGTCGGTCGGTCTGCTCACGCCGACGGTGGGGTCGGTCGAGGTGTTCGGCGAGTCGCCGGCCACGAACAGCGTGCGGGCCCTGACCCGCATCGGCTTCCTTGCCCAGGACCACCCGCTCTACCGCCAGTTCACCGTCGCGGACCTGCTGCGCTTCGGCCGCTCGTGCAACGTGCGCTTCGACGGCGAATCGGCCGCACGGCGCCTGACCCGGCTGGGCATTTCGCTTGACGCCCGCGCCGGCGCGCTCTCCGGAGGGCAGCAGTCCCAGGTGGCGCTCGCGCTGGCGCTGGCCAAGCGACCCGATCTGCTGGTGCTCGACGAGCCGACATCCAGCCTGGATCCGCTGGCGCGGCAGGAGTTCCAGCAGACCCTCATGAGCGCGGTCGCCGACGGGGAACTCACCGTGTTGTTCTCCTCCCACGCCGTCCATGAGCTCGAACGGGTCTGCGACCACCTCGTGGTCATGAACCACGGCCGGGTCATGCTCAGCGGCGACATCGACGCGCTGCTCGCCGAGCACCGCCTGCTCGTGGGCCCGCGGGTCACGACCGATCACCGGGGCTCCCGGTCCGTCGTCGACGTCAAGCACAGCGACAGACACACCACCATGCTGGTACGCCAGACAGCGGCGCCGATCATGCCGGGTTGGCAGGCCAACCCCGTCGGACTCGAAGAGCTGGTCCTCGCCTACCTGCGCCGACCCGTCGACGCTGAGGCCGTCGGGTCCCGGGCGGAGGCGGCATGACGTGGATGATGTGGCGCCAGCATCGCACCGAGGCCCTGGCCCTGACGATCTTCATCGGCGTCATCGCCGTGGCGCTCTTCGTACTCGGCCGGCCGATGCACGCCCTGTTCCCGCTGGGCTCGGCGCACTGCCTGGCACCGCCGCTGGACCAGGCCTGCCGCTCCGCGCTGGTCCGGCTCCAGCACGACTACGGCTACAGCACCACAGTGCTGATCCTGCTCAACTTCGCGCCGTACGCGATCGGCGGGTTCCTCGGCGCGCCGCTGCTCGCCCGCGAACTCGAGGCGGGCACCTGGCAGCTGGTCTGGACCCAGGCCGTGCCCCGCCGGCGCTGGCTGGCCGGCAAAGTCGTGGTGCTCGGCACCCTCAGCGTCCTGCTCGCCGCAATCCTGTCCGTGGTGATCGCCTGGTATCGGCGACCCCTTGATCTGCTGGGCGGCGGGCTGGACATCACCGGCTTCGACCTCACCGGCACGGCGCCCATGGCGTACACACTGTTCGCGTTCGCGCTGGGTGTCGCGGCCGGGGCGGTGCTGCGCCGCAGTCTGCCGGCGGCCGCCGGGGCGCTCGTGTGCTTCCTGGCGGTGCGCGTCACCGTCGCCGGCTGGATCCGTCCGCACTTCCTCACGCCGGTCACCCGCGTCGAGGCCTTCGTGCCGGGGTCCGGCGACATCGCCGACGGCACGGGGAACGTCCGGGACATGATCCTGGACCAGGGGTTCGTCGACGCCGACGGCCGGCGCGTCAGCGGGCTCGGCGCCGTCATCATGGAAGGCAAGGCTCGTGAGGGCGGCGGCGACCCCGCCACCTACCTCCACGACCACGGTATCCAGCATTGGGTCGTCTACCAGCCCATGGATCGATACTGGACCTTCCAGCTCATCGAGAGCGTCACCTTCGTCGGGCTGGCCGCGCTCTTGCTGGCGCTGGTGTTCTGGCGCATCCGGCGTCCCGCCTTCTGATCAACCGGATGGGAGACCGTTTCCCTCACTGGATTCAGTAGCGGAAGACGGCGACGGTACGGCGGAGGTCGGCGGCGACCGTGTTCAGGTCGTCCGCGGTGGCGGCCGTGTCCTTCGCGATGGTCGTGGTCTCGTCGGCGGCGGTGGCCACGCCGTTGACGTTGGTGCTGATCTGGGTCGCGCGGCCGGCTACCTGGCTCACCGTTCTCGTCATCTCGGCGGTGGTCGCGGACTGTTGTTCCACGGCGGCGGCGATGCTGGCCTGGGCGTCGCTGATCGTGGTGATGACGGTGCTGATCTGTTCGATGGCGGTCACGGCGGCGGTGGAGTCGCGCTGGATGGCGGCTACGCGCTGCGCGATGTCCTCGGTCGCCCGCGCCGTTTCCTGCGCCAGGTCCTTCACCTCCGTCGCCACCACCGCGAAGCCCTTCCCGGCGTCGCCGGCCCGGGCGGCCTCGATGGTGGCGTTCAGGGCCAGCAGGTTCGTCTGCTCGGCGATCGACGTGATCAGTTTGACGACCGTCTCGATTTCTCGTGAGGACTGGCCGAGGCTGGCCAGTACCGCCGCCGCTTCTGCTGCTTCTCGGACGGCTCGGTCCGCGGTCTGGGCGGCGGCTGAAGTGCTGCGGGCGATCTCCTGGATCGAGGCGCCGATCTCCTCGGAGCCCGCGGCGACGGTACCGATGTCCTGGGTGATGCCGTCCGTCGCCTGCGACGCCAGGCGTACCTCGTCGGAGGAGCGGGCGGCGCTGCCCGTCATCTGGCCGGCGGACGTCGTCAGGTGCGCCGCCGCGGTCGTGACCCGGCCCACGTTGCCGTCCACGTCGCGCAGGGAGGTGCCCAGGCGCTCCAGGCCCCGGTTCAACGCGGTGCCCATCCGGCCCACCTCGTCACGACCGGACACGTGCAGGCGGCCGCTGAGGTCGCCCTCGGCCACCGACTCCAGGACGCGGACGGTTTCGCGCAGCGGGCGGGAGATCAGGCGGCTGATGACCGTCACCAGCACCGCGGCCAACGCTACGGCGGCCACGATCATGCCGATGATGAGCAGGCGGGCGCGGTCGTAGGCGCGCTGGGACGCGGCCAGGGTGTTCTGGGCCTTGGTGTCCACGGCCGCGTCGAGCCGGTTCAGCGCCCCCTGCGCGGCCGTGACCTGGGGGGCGGCCTTGGTCCGGATCGTTTCGAACAGCACCGCCCCGTCGGTCTGCGCGGACGTGGCCAACGGCATCAGATCCTGCTCCAGTACTGTCCGATAGCTCGCCAGCGCCTGTTCGAACGCGTTGCGATCGGCCTCCTCGCCGGCGAGGGGCAGCGTGACGAACTCGCTCCAGCCTTTGTCCAGGGCCGTGTTCGCGTCCTGCAGGTTCTGCTTCGCGGTGCTCTGGTCGGCGTCGGTCGCGGCCAGGGCGATGTTCATCAGCTCGGCCTGGACCGTGCGGAACCGCAGGGCCACGTCGTCGAGGTCGGCGATGTCCTGGAGGTTGTCGGCGTACATCAGGTGCAGCCGGTCCTGGGCGTCGCCGAGCTGCCGGATGCCGACCAGGCCGACGCCGACGAGCAGGAGACTGACGATCGCGACGGTCGAGGCGAGCTTCGCGGCGATCGGGAGGTTCCGCACCATACCGGCCCGATCGGCAGGCGGGCGGGCGAGTTGAGCACGGCGGGGACATTCGACGCCCCCGCCGCGCTCACGGCGTGCGGACTAGCGGTTGAACTTCCGGTCGAGGGCCAGGTTGTGGTCGTCGAGGCCGGCGATGTAGCTCGAGGATCCGGACGCGCCGAACGAGCTCGCGGCCGGCGTGGTCACGCCGGCCCAGCGCTGGACGGCGGCCGTGGCCTTCGCGGTCTCGTCGGGCTTGAGCGCGGCGATGTTCGCGCCGTGGTTGGCGCCCGCCGCGACGTACCACTGGGAGTCGCGGGTGAACGGCCCCAGCCGGAACGGCTCCGCGCCCCAGGGGTCATTGCCACCGTAGACGAAGATCAGGCGGCTGGCCGCGAACTTGACCCAGATGTCGATGTCGAGCATCGCGAGGGGCTGGAACCGGGGTACCAGCGCACGCGGGATGTACGACTGGGCCCGGTCCTGGCCGCGGTAGTGCTGCAGGCCCTTGAGGTGTGGCAGGGACACGTCCGGGTAGCCGAGCTGGTAGGAGGCCTGGAAGTAGTAGGGGATGTACGGCTCGATGCCCTGGTCGGTGTTCGAGTCGAGGCCGTAGATCAGGTCGATCCAGTTCCAGATGTCGTCACTGGACGCTGTTCTCGGGGGCACGTCGGCACAGTCGGACTCCAGGGAGTACTGCCAAAATGCCCAGGTCGTGCCGTTGACCATGAATTCGAAGGCCCGGTCGGCGCTGCCCGTGATGGTGAACGTGCGCTGGTTCTCGGTGGCCCAGGCCTGGTAGCGGGCGACGAACTCGGTCCGCCGCTTCAGGGCCTCGATCTGGACGCCGTCCAGCGCGGCCCGGCACGCGGCCGTCCCGACCTTGGTGAAGAACTTGTCGTAGGCCGAGTCCTCGTCGTTCACCACGTCCTGGGGCGCCACGTAGGCGACGGTGCCGTCGACGTCGCTGGGGTAGAAGCGGCGGTGGTAGATCGACGTCATGCCGCCCTTGCTGGCCCCCGTCGAGATCCACTTCTGGGAGTAGATCGGCTTGAGCGCGGCCACGATCCGGTGGTGGTCGGTCGCGGCCTGCCAGATGGTGAGCTGCTGCTCCCACTTCGGTTCCCCGGGGCGCGACGGCATGAAGAAGCGCTGCTCCACGGAGATCTGGTTGCCGTCGATCAGCCGGGTGGGCTCGGAGCGGAACGCGTACTCGGGCACGTTGTAGCCGGTCGTGTGCAGTACCGTCGGCCGGTCCGTCCCCCGGTGCAGCAGCGTGAACCGCTGCTCGAAGGTGCCCTTCCGCGGGTTGGTGTGGTCGACCGGCTGGGTGATGCTGAGGATGAAGAAGCGGTATGGCGCGACGACCGGCTGCTCCTCGAGCACGGTGACGCCGGGTGCGGCCTCGAGGCGGTCACGGATGTCGGTGTCCGCCGCGGTGGTCGCCGCCGACGCGGGCGCTGCTACCGCGACCGTGCCGATCAAACCCAGCATCAGCGTCGCGGCGAGCAGCGCCCGTCGAAATCGGATCATGCGGTGTCCTCCCCATCGAGATGTTCCGCTATCTCGATGGAAGCTACCGCGATCCGGGCGATTCGGCCCCGACCGAATACCCTTTTATGTCAGCAGCGTGGCCTTGACCCAGCCGTAGAGGGGATCGACGCGGGTGGTCGTCTCCTCCTGGGCGTGCGGGCACGTCGGCCCCGTGCTCTCCACCGACACGAGCACCGGGCGGTGCTGCGGCTCGGCGAAGTACGGCGCGCCCGAGTCGTGCTCGCACGCGCTGGTGGTCGGCGCCGGGAAGTAGCCCTTCACCCCGGCCGTGACCGCGGCGACCGAGGACACCTTGACCAGCCCGGTCTGCAGGTGCGTGGACGGGACCGTGTCGGTCCCCTTCAGCTTGCCCCAGCCGGTGATGCGCAGCACGTCACCGACCTTCGGCGCCGTGCTGGACACGCGGACCGGCGTCACGTCGTTCACCGGGGCGGCCAGCTTGGCCATCGCGATGTCGCCGGTCGGGGCCTGCTGCACGGAGACGACGTCCACTACGTGACCGGTGTCGTTGGCCAGGTCGGCCCGGCCGACGGTCGCGGTGGTCGCGTAGGGCACCGGTCCGGAGACCGGGTTGCGGTTGGGGTCGTGGAAACAGTGCCCGGCGGTGATGACCCACCACGGCGACACCAGCGCGGCGGTGCACGAGCTGTCATACCGGGTGCCGTCGGGCCTCGGGATGTCGGTCATGGTCAGCTTCACCGCGAACCGGTATTGCCCCTCCGGCACCGGGTTGCCGTCCGCGACGGCGGCGGCGGGTGTGGCGAGGCCCAGCCCGGCCCCCGCGACCACCGCGGCGCAGACGACCAGGCGAGCGAGGCGTGACACCATGCAGTTACCTCAATTCGGTTCGGATACCCGCAGGGCGGCGAGTATGCGGATCAGCTCGGCCCGATCGGCCGCGGGCAGGGACGCGAAGAAGCGCTCTCCCTGAGCGCCGCGCTCGGCGCGCAGGTGCTCGGTCGTGGCGGTGCCGGCCGCGGTCAGCGTGACAAGCGTCGCCCGGCGGTCGGCGGGGTCGGGCCGGCGCTCCACCAGGCCGCGCTCCTGCAGCCCGTCGACGACCTCGGTGGTCGAGCGGGGCGCGATGCGCAGGTGCTCCGACAGCTCGCTGAGGCGCATCGTGCCGTGTTTGGCCAGCACGTTGAGGGCACGCGCCTGCCCGGGGGTGACCCCGAGCGGCTGCAGCGTCTCGTGCGACTGGTGCCGGAGCCGGCGGGCCACCGACCAGAACAGCTCGGAGAGGCTTTCGTCCTCCACGTGGACCAACATAGTCACCTGTCGAAAACGCCGGGCGGCGGGCGGAATGAAAAACGGGTTGGTGCTGTTCCCTCAAAGTGAGGTACCCTCAGCATATTCGACCGAGAGGAGCTCCCCCTTGGAGCCCAATCCCCCCGCCCGCGCCCGCGGGCCCCGCAAGCTCTCCGCGAGTGAGAAGGCCGCCGAGAAGGCCCAGGCCAAGCAGGTTTCCCTGGCCCGCATCGGGCGGCTGTTCACCCAGCACCGCGGCCGCCTGGCCGGCGTCGTGCTCATCATCGTGGTGTCGTCCATCCTGGCGATGGCCTCGCCGTTCCTGCTCCGCGCGGTCATCGACCGGGCCCTGCCCGAGCGTGACGTGCGCCTGCTGGTCTGGCTCGTCCTCGGCATGGTCGCCGTCGCCGCCGTGACCTCCGCGCTCGGCGTCGTGCAGACGTGGCAGTCGACGAAGGTCGGCCAGCTGGTCATGCACCGCCTGCGCGTCGACGTGTTCACCCACCTGCAGCGGCAGTCCGTCGGCTTCTTCACCCGGACCCGCACCGGCGAGGTGCAGTCCCGCATCACCAACGACATCGGCGGGATGGAGGCGGTCGTCACCAACACCGCCACGTCGATCGCCTCCAACCTGACCACGGCGGTCGCCACCGCCGTGGCCATGGCCGCGCTGTCGTGGCGGCTGTCGCTGGTCTCCCTCGTCGTGCTGCCGCCCGCGATCTACCTGACCCGCAAGGTCGCGAGCATGCGCCGCGAGATCACCGCCCAGCGCCAGCGCGAGCTGGCCGACCTCAACGTGACCATCGAGGAGGGGCTCTCCGTCAGCGGCGTGCGCCTGTCCAAGACGATGGGCGCGGGCGGTGCCGTCATCCGCCGCTTCACCGAGTCCTCCGAGCGCCTGATCGAGCTGGAGCTGCGCTCCGAGCTGGCCGGCCGCTGGCGGATGGCGTCCATGAGCATCATCTTCGCGGCCATCCCGGCGATCATCTACCTCAGCGCCGGGCTGCCGATGACGGCCGGCTCGCTCAGCATCGGCACGCTTGTCGCGTTCACCGGGCTGCAGGCCGGGCTGTTCCGGCCGCTGATGGGCCTGCTCGGGGTCGGCGTGCAGCTGACCAGCTCACTGGCGCTGTTCGCGCGGATCTTCGAGTACCTCGACCTGCCCGTCGAGGTCGCCGAGCCCGCCAACCCCCGGCAACTGCCCGCCGCCCGGGGCCACCTGCGCTTCGAGGACGTGACGTTCGCCTACCCGGGCAGCGAGACGGCCGCGGTCGCCGGGGTATCCCTCGACGTGCCGGCCGGGACGTCGCTGGCCCTGGTCGGCGAGACCGGCTCGGGCAAGAGCACGATCGCCGCGCTCATCGCCCGCCTCTACGACCCCGGCGCGGGCCGGATCACGATCGACGGCGTGGACCTGCGCGACCTGCGGCTGGCCGACCTCGCGGGCATCGTGGGGGTCGTGAGCCAGGAGACGTACCTGCTGCACACCACCGTCCGGGAGAACCTCCGCTACGCCAAGCCGGACGCGACCGACGCCGAGATCGAGGCGGCGGCCCGGGCGGCCCGGATCCACGACCTGATCGCGTCGCTGCCGGAGGGCTACGACACGGTGGTGGGGTCGCGGGGGTACCGCTTCTCCGGAGGCGAGCAGCAGCGCATCGCGATCGCCCGGACCCTCCTGCGCGACCCCCGCGTCCTGGTCCTCGACGAGGCCACCAGCGCCCTCGACAACGAGACCGAGCGGGCCGTGCAGCGGGCGTTCGACGACCTGGCGAAGGGCCGCACCACGATCACCATCGCGCACCGGCTCTCCACGGTCCGCGACGCCGACCAGATCGCCGTGGTCGACCACGGCCGGATCGTCGAGCGCGGCACCCACGACAGTCTGGTCGCCGACGCCGGCACCTACGCCACCCTGGCGGCATGACTCCGGGAGGTCCCTGATGACGGTGGTGGCACCGCAGGAGCATGCTAGGTGCATGGGTCGTTTCCTGGTTGGTGCCATCGCGGTCGTCGTGGGCCTCTTCGTGGTCGGCGCGATCGCCTCGTGGGTGTTCCACGCCCTGTTCAGCATTATCGTCTACCTGATCATCGGCGCGCTCGTGGTCGGTGGCGGCCTGTGGCTCTACGGCAAGGCCAAGCGCGGCCTGGGCAGCACCCGCAACCAGAACCGCCTCGAGGCCGGCCTGTCCACCTGGCGTCAGCGCAACCGCTGATCGGGCTTCAGTTCCGGCGGGCGATCGCCGCGTTCAGCGCGGTCGCGAAGCCGGTCCAGGCCACATAGGGTGCGAGGGCGGCCCCGGCGGCCCGGTCGGCCCGCCACGCCCGCCGCAGCAGGTCGAGGTTCGACGCGTTGAGCAGCGCGATCTCGGCCAGCGCGGCGCGGGGCCGGCGCGCCCCGAAGAACACCGCCGTCCACCCGGCGTTGAGGGCCAGATTGGCCCCGTAGGCGACGGCGAACTCCCGCCGTGCGGGACCCCGGGACGCATCCAGGGCCCGCGCCCCCGCGAACGCGATGAGCCCGTAGAGCGGCGTCCACACCAGCGGAAACGCCCGCGGGGGCGGCTGCCACGAGGGCTTGTCGAGCCGCCGATACCACCGGTCACCCGGCCGCGTCACCAGCGACCCGATCCCGGCGGCGACGGTCACGGCGGCGGTCGTCTTGATCCAAGTGGGGACGTGCATATTTCGCTGGTACCCCCAGGGCCTGTTTTCCAACTGGGGTGGGAGCGAGGCGGAGTCCAGATTTTGTCTGCGTGCGCAGCGCGGGAGGTCGGATACCGGGGTTGTATCCGGCCTTTCGCGATGTGGGCGCAGCGCCTGGGGCGGGCCGGCCGGCGCAGCGTCGCCGGACCGGCCTGGGCGAGGGATCTGGGCCCGCCGCAGCCCTGCCCCAGTTGGAAAACAGGCCCTGGATCAGCGCGGTTGCACCTCGAGCACTCGCGTCGCCGGCACCGCCGCACCGTAGCGCTCGCGCAGCGCCGCCCGGTCCGGGTCGCGCAGGAACGCGTCCAGGCCGGACCGCCGCGCGAAGCGAATGGTCTGCACCTCGGTCTCGCCGCTGGTCAGCCGGGCCTCGAGGGCTCCGCCGTGCCGGGGCAGCAGCGCCAGCACCTCGTCCTCGTAGCGCGCCGACTCCTCCAGCGCATCAGGCACGAGCTCGACCAGCGCCACCAGCAGCAGTTCCCCGTCGTCCGTCACGGGACCAGCGAAGCACAGTACTGCGCGAACGTCCGCGCCGGCCGCCCGAGCACCGCGGCGACGACACCGGTGGGCGGGTGCTGGGGGCGGTCCAGGTGGCGGCGGTACCGGTCCATGAGCGCGGTCGCGAACGCCTCGGGCATGCCGCCGGCGATCATCGCCCGGGCCGCGGCCTCCGGCGGGACCTCCTCGAAGCGCAGCGGCCGCCCGAGGACGGCTCCGAGGATCGCGACCTGCTCGCCGTGGCTCAGCGACTGCGGCCCGGTCAGCTCGAGCACGCCGGCGCCGGCCTGCCCGAGCAGCGCCTTGACCGCGACGTCGGCCAGGTCACGCTCGTCGACGAGCGATTCCTCAAAGCCGCGGAAGGTGTACCGCACCACGTCCCCGGCCCGCAGCTGCGGCCCGAACGCCCGCCCGGTGTTGCTCGCGAACGAGCTGGCCCGGAGGCTGACCCAGGGCAGCCCGCTCGCGGCGGCGGCCTGCTCCGTCTCGCGGTTGCGGTCCCCGGCGAGCCGCGACGGCTGCCGCTCGTCGGGCTCCTCGACGTTCATCGCGGACAGGGCGACGACCCGCCGCACGCCGTGCTCCCGGGCCAGCCGGACCAGCTCCGCGCTGTGCTCACCGACGGCCCGCGGGTGCAGGAACAGCGCCTCGACCCCGCCGCCTTCCAGGACCTGCGCGGCCGTCGGCCCGGCCGCGCGGCTGATCGGGGCGACCGCCCGCCCCAGGCCGGTCAGCGTTTCGATGAGATGGCGCCCGATGGTACCGGTGGCGCCCGTGACCACGATCATGACGACTCCCGTCCAGGTATAGTAACTCCGAGACCAATACCTTACGAGTTCCATAATATATGGAACGAGGAGTAAGTCATATGAGTTCCGTATCACCTTCGCGGCGCCGGACGGCCAACGCGATCAAGGAGCGGCTCCGGGCCCTCAGCACCCAGCTGTCGCTGCTCAACCACCGCGTCGGAGCCCGCCTGGAGATCAAGGACGCCGACTTCAACTGCCTGGACCTGGTCCAGCGGCACGGCCCGCTGAGCCCGAGCGCCCTGGCCCGCCGGGCCGGCCTGCACCCGGCGACGATGACCGGCGTGCTCGACCGCCTGGAGCGCGCCGGCTGGGTGACCCGCGACCGCGACCCGGCCGACCGCCGGGCCGTGCTGATCCGGGCCGCCCGCGAGCGCAACGCGGAGATCTACGCCCTCTTCGGCGGCATGAACGGGCGGATGGACGACCTCCTGGCCGGCTACTCCGAGGAGCAGCTGGAGGTGCTCCAGTCGTTTCTGGAGCAGGTCACCGAAGCGGGCCGGGACGCCGCCGACGAGTTCAGCTGACGACCCGCCGGCTTCAGCTCACGACTCTCCGGCTCGCCGCGGCCGCCAGGAGGTGGAAGGCCTGGGCCTCGGCGGACGTGCCGGGGCGGTCGAACGTCGGGGCCCCGCAGACCGACGTGACCAGGCCGTCGACGACGAACGGGGCGACCGCGGCGCGCAGCGAGTCGGCGACCTGGACGTAGGAGTGCGGCAGCCAGCCGTCGGCCACGCCCGTGCAGGCGGTGTAGGCGAGCATCTGGGCCAGGTTGGCCTCGCGGAAAGAGGCTGGATCGTCGAGGACGTCACCGAAAAGTCCGTCGTCGCGGCGGTACACCAGGCAGGCGTCCAGAACTTCCCGCGCGTGTCCGGACAGTTGTGGCGCCAGCTCGGGTGCGTGGCGGATCGCGCGGGCCAGGCCGGCGGCGACCCAGCCACTGCCGGTGCCCCACAGCTTCGGCCGGTTGTCCGCGGCCCGGTACAGCCCGTCGCGGCACAGGTGGCGGCGATGGCCCTCAACCTGCTGCACGGCCATGTCCAGGAGACCGGCGAGCGCGAGGGTCGGCACCACCATGTAGACCGTGTCGGCCCAGATCTCGGGCGCGTCCAGCACGTGGAAGAGGGTGCCGTCGGCGGCGCGAGGGGCCCGCTCGACGATCCAGTCCAGTTGTCGCTGCGCCGGTCCGGGCTGTGTCCGTACCACTCCCGGATATATCGCCGCGGAGTTCACGGCGCCGCGCTCGTCGCCGATCGTGCCGAGCCGGCCGTCCCCGGTCTGGTGCACCACCGCGTCGCGGGAGAGGCGGTCGGCCAGGTCGAACTCGCCCGAGTCGAGCAGGGCGTGGATGGCCACGCCCTGCTCCCAGTTCTGGCGCTGCATGGCCAGCAGCGTCAGCATGACCGGGTCGTTCAACTCTGGGGCGTCAGCACGAAGACCGGGATCTCGCGGTCGGTCTTCGTCTGGTACTCGTTGTAGGACGGCCACGTCTCGTTGGCCCGCTCCCACCACTGCCGCCGCTCCTCGCCCGTGACCTCGCGGGCGGTGTAGTCCTTGCGGACCGGGCCGTCCTGCAGCTCGACGTGCGGGTTGGCGACGAGGTTGTGATACCAGACCGGGTGCGTCGGCGCGCCACCCTGAGAGGCGACGACCGCGTATTCGCCGTCGTGCTCGACCCGCATGAGCGGCGTCTTGCGGATCTTGCCCGACTTCGCGCCCAGGGACGTCAGCACGATGACCGGCCGGTCGTTGAGGGTGTTGCCCTCGGCGCCGTTCGTGCGCTCGAACAGCTCGACCTGGTCGCGGGCCCGGTCGCTGGGGCTCGGCTCGTACTCACCGGACAACGGCATGGCTGCGGCTCCTCACTGATCCTTGATCTCGCTGTCGACGCTACCCGCCCGCCGCGGCGCCGACGTCGCTTCGGCCCGCTCGTCAGCCCGCTCGTCGGCCCGCTCCTCGGCGTCCTCCGCGCGTTTCTCGTCGTCGTCGGTCGGCTCGGTCCCGGGGACCTCGCGGTTGTCGGTCGGCTCGCCGTCGGGGTGCTCGGCGAGGTAGCGGATCGCCGTGTTGCCGACCGCGAGCAGCGGGACGGCGACGAGGCCACCCACGATGCCGGCCACGACGACGCCGGTGGTGATGGCGAGGATGACCGACAGCGGGTGCAGGGCGACCGCCCGGCCCATGATGAGCGGCTGCAGGACATGCCCCTCCAGCTGTTGTACAGCGATGACGACGGCGAGCACGAGCAGTGCGCTGACCGGCCCGTTGGTGACGAGCGCGACGAGCACCGCCACGGCACCCGACAGCGTGGCCCCGACGACCGGGATGAACGCGCCGAGGAAGACCAGCGCGGCCAGCGGCAGGGCGAGCGGGACCCGGATGACGGCGAGGCCGATGCCGATGCCGACCGCGTCGACGAACGCGACCAGGACGGTGGCGCGGACATAGGAGACGAGGGTGTACCAGCTGTAGTGCCCGGCCCGCGCGACGGGGAGGCGGGCCTGGTTCGGCAGCAGGCGGCACAGGAACGTCCAGATCGAGCCGCCGTCGCGCAGGAAGAAGAACAGCGTGAACAGCACCACGAAGAACCCGGTGAGCACCTCGCCGAGCGTGGTCGCGGTGGTCAGCGCGCCCGACGTCAGCGCGCCGCGGTTGGCCGTGAACTGCTTGCGCAGCGAGGCCATCGCGTCGTTGAGCTGCTGCTGGGAGATGTGGAACGGGCCCGAGGCGAGCCAGCTCTGTATCTCGTTGAGGCCCTCGGTGACCCGCCCGGACAGGTTGTCGAACTGGTCGATGAACGTGTACACAATGACGCCGAGGCCGCCGAAGACCACGACCAGCCCGCCGACCAGGACGAGGGCCGCGGCCAACGACCGGTTGACGCCGCTTTTGCGCAGCCGTCCGGCGGCGGGTTCGAGCAGGGCGGCCAGCAGGATCGCCACGACGACCGGGATGACGACCAGGCGCAGGGCGGCGATGAGGCGCAGCAGCAGGTAGGCGGCCAGGATGAACAGCACGAGCCGCCAGGCCCAGGCCCCCGCGACCTTCACGCCGCGGGGGATACCGTCTTCCACAGTGGACGCCGGCCGGACCTCGACCGGGCCGGCGAACGGCGGAATCTCGCGCGCTGTGCTCAGCCGGGTCCGGGCGCGCTCGCCGACTTGCGTGAACCACTGCGTCATATCCCGGCGTGTACCCCTTTGGGAGGGTGATCAACCGGGTGTCCGGCCGCCCTTACTTCTGGCGGTCGTACCGGGCGAAGTCGTCGTCGTTGTCCTTGCTGGACGTGCGCCAGATGTCGCCGTTGCAGGTGTACTTCACCGGGTCGAGGTTGGGCTCCAGCTCGATCCGGCCGGCCTGGGTGCCGTCGACGCTGATCGTGACGACCGTCGTGGCCTCGCCGCCGGCGAAGGAGATCTGCCCGTCCTTGGTGCTGAGCTTCCACTCGGTGCGCCCGGCCCAGGTCGCGGTGACGGTCCGGCCGTCGTCGGTCTTGCCGCTGTAGACGGTGTTGGTGTCGTCCTCGATCGCGTTGCCGTCGTCCTTGATCTCCCAGACCTTGCCGCCGCCGGTCATCTTGACCTTGGTCAGGTTGCCCCGCTTGGCGGTGTCGGTGCCGGTGAGGTCGACGAGTTTCTGGTATGAGGTCTGCTTCCACTTCCCGACCAGGCACTTGTCGACCGGCCCGGTCGGCGAGGAGGCGGTCGTCGGCCCGGTCGGGGTGTCCGGGTCACGGTTGAGCGCGACGACGACGATGGCGACCACGACGACCACGAGCAGGACCGAACTGGCGACCAGCAGCCACAGGAACCGCTTGCTGCGCCCGCCGCCGTCGACCGCGGGCGGGGCCGAGGTCTGGTACGACGGCTGCTGCTGCTGATAGTTCGGCTGCTGGTAGGACGGGGGCGCGCTGTAGGGCTGGGACGCGTACGGCACCGCCGAGTACGGCTGCGCCGGCGGGGGCTGCTCGTACTGGTTCTGGTACTGCGGCGGGTACTGCTGCTGGGGCTGTTCGTATTGCGGCTGCTGTTCGTATTGCGGCTGCTCGTACTGCGGCGGCTGCTGCGGCTGGTATTGGGGCTGCTGCGGCGGCGGGTACTGGGGTTGCTGGGGCGGATACTGCGGGGGCTGCTGGGGCTGCTGTGGCGGGTATTGCGGCGGCTGCTGGGGCGGATAGCCACCGCTCTGGTCGGGCTGCTGCCACTGCCTCGGGTCCACGATCCCTATCCTCCCCCATGCCACCGCACGGTCACTACCTGCTACTGATCCGCAATGTTCACGCCGGCCTCGCGCGCCATTCGCCGTCGAGAATGGCATACGCCGACATCTTTCGCAGGTCGCCCGATCCGACATTTGCCGCGAAACGCCAACGCGCTGACCAGCAGAGTTCGAGTTGACGCCAACTGGTGGACCCACGGGGCCGGTTTGTGTGTGACGATCGATCGGAGCGGGTACACGTCGCGCACCGGGCGGCCCGTCGGAGGAGGTTGGGCGTCATGCTCAGCGAGAGCGAGCAGAAGCGGCTCGCAGACATCGAAGCCGCGTTGCAGAGCGACACGCGCTTCGTCAATGGATTCAACCGGGCGCTGACCCGCCGGATCACCCCCCGCCGGGTGATCTCGGTGATCATCGCCATAGCCGCCGTAGTCGGCGTCATCATCGGCCTGGCCGCCGGCAGCGTCCCGAGCACCGTCCTGGCTCTCTGCCTCATCGGCGTGGCCGGCGGCGTCTGGACCTACCGGTCCGCTACCACCGAGCCCCAAGCTCCCCAGATACACCCCGATCTCTGACCAACCCCCGCACCAGGCGCTTCGCGTTCCCCGGCCCGCTCCCCCGCGGCCGGGGATTCGCGCATTCATGGGGTTTCCGTGCTTTCCCGAAAAGTCGGGCACTTCGTGCCGCGCTCCGCTCGACTTTTCGGACTTATCGCCCGTCGGGGCATATGTCGGTAAAGTGCCGGTAAGTGGCTCCAGAACGACTAGTAGAAGATCTTCGCCCAGTAGGAGACTTCGCGAGGGCACACAGGGACTGACGCCGCGCAACAGCACACCGGCGAGCAACAGCACACCGGCGAGCAAAGCGCGGCAAGCGACGTGAGGACAGCGGCACGACACAGCGGCACGAGCACGGGACAAGCAGGGGCACCGGCACGGACGCGGGATGAGACGAGCGCGGGCGCAGGACAAGCAGGAGCGCGGCACGAGACGAGCACGGGCACAGGACAAGCAGGAGCGCGGCCCGAGACGAGCGCGGGGACAGGACGAGCGCGGGCACGGGACGAGCGCGGGCACGGGACGAGCGCGGGGCGCTACACCGCAGTGCGGCGAGCACGGGCGCTGCGGGACCAGCTGGCGGTAGTGCGCAGCGCGGTGACGACGGTGCCTGGTGGAGGTGTCGCCGGCAAGGTGTCCGTGGTCAAGGCGCGTTGCCGGGGTGGAGTTCGCTGGTGGTGATCGCGACCCGTTCGTGGGGCTGGGCGTGTGGGACTTTGCAGGGCTCGGTCCGGAAGGTGACAGTTGTGTGGTGATGTCCCCGATTGCCAGGATCAAGGTGGCGCTCAACGGCGGGCGGGCCGTTGGTGCGCACGCCGCATTGCCCTGCACGCCTGACGAGCTCGGCTCGGCCGCTCAGGGAGCGGTCGCGGCCGGAGCCGAGGCTGTGCACCTCCACGCCCGGGACAGCGAGGGGCGGGAGTCGCTCGCGGCGGAGGACATCGGGGCGGCGGTCGCGGCTGTGCGGCGGAACTGTCCGGCCACGCCCGTCGGTGTGAGTACGGGGCTGTGGATCACCGGCAAGGATGTCGGGGCGCGGCAGGAGGCGGTGGCCGGGTGGGCGGGGCTTTCGCGGTACCAGCGGCCGGATTTCGCCTCCGTGAACGTCTCCGAACCCGGGTTCACCGCCCTCGCCGCCACCTTGGCCGAGCTCGGCATCGCGGTCGAGGCCGGGGTCTGGACCCTCGACGACGCGGGTGCGCTGTCGATCGCGGGCGGGGTGCAGCGGGTCCTCGTCGAAATCATGGGGCCGGGCGACGACCCCCTGGCCATCCTGCGGCGGCTCGACGAGGTCGGTGTGCATGGTGAGCGGCTCCTGCACGGTGAGGGCGAGCGGTGCTGGGAGCTCGTCGCCCTGGCCGGGCGGCTCGGGCTGCCGACGCGCATCGGGCTCGAGGACACCCTGACCGGGCCGGACGGCGAACCGGTGGCCGACAACGCCGAACTCGTCCGCCTCGCGCTGTCGGTCTGGTCCTCCGCGCGCTCGATCGCCTGAGGGCTGGGCTCAGTTGCGCAGATCCCAGGCGACCTTCGACAGCACCGGACCCAGCGGCGCGTCCAGCAGCAGCGACGCCAGGGTGTCGCCGCGGGTCGGGCCCTGGTTGACGATCGCGACCGGCAGCCCGAGTTTGGCCGCGCGGACCACGAAGCGGCGGCCCGACATCACGGTCAGCGAGGATCCGAGCACGATCAGCGCGGCCGAGCGTTCCACCAGGTCGAAGCAGGACTGCACGCGCGGCGCGGGCACGGTCTCGCCGAAGAACACGACGTCCGGTTTCAGCATCCCGCCGCAGCCCGTGCAGCCCACGACGACGAAGCCGGCGGCCTGCTCGTCTGTAAGTTCCACGTCGCCGTCGGGGTTGACCGCCCCCGCCTCGGCCGCGTAGCCGGAGTTCGCGGCCGCGAGGCGGTCGTCCAGCGCGGCACGGTCCGAGAGCACCCCGCAGTCCAGGCAGACGACCCGGTCCAGGGCCCCGTGCAGCTCGATGACCCCGTCCGCCCCGCCGGCCTGGTGCAGGCCGTCGACGTTCTGCGTGATCACGCCCGTGAGCAGGCCGAAGGACTGGAGCCGGCCGACGGCGTGGTGGCCGGCGTTGGGGGCGGCCCGGGCGATGGTCCGCCAGCCGAGGTGGCTGCGGGCCCAGTAGCGCCGGCGGGCGATCAGGTCGCGGGTGAACGTCTGGTAGGTCATCGGCTGGGCGTTGCCGCGCCGAAGCCCGCTGGGCCCGCGATAGTCGGGGATGCCCGACTCCGTCGACAGGCCCGCCCCGCTGAGCACGAGCACGCCGCCTTTACCCACGAGCGCGCTCAGCGCCGCGACCGATTGCTCCACGCCATCAAATATGCCTCGCGACCGGAAAGTTCGAGTCCGCGAAGGGTCCGGAGTCAAAATACGCCGGTGCCGGGTGCAGGGGCGGCTGGCCGATGAAGCGCGGGCGGTCACCGTGGTGCGGCTGGGCGGCGTGGACCAGGAACGGGTGGCACAGGTAGACGTCGCCGGCCTTGCCCGTGGCCAGGACCTGCTCGCGGCGCTCGGAAGCGAGAGCCAGCCGCGGGCCGATCTCCATGAGCGGCGCCCCGCGGGAACCGTACGGCGCCAGCAGCGGGTGCACGTCGCGGTGCGAGCCGACCCGGACCCGGGTCGGGGCGTTGTGCTCGTCGACGTCGGTGAACAGGAACAGCATGAGCAGCGCGCGGCCGCGGGAGTGCATGTTGGCCCAGAAGCCGGTCTCGCCGGGCGGCGTGAAGCTGCCCTCGATGTGCCAGCCAGCGTCGTCGGGCTCCTCCTCGTGCGGGAAGCGCAGCGGGAACGAGCCCAGGGACGTGCGCGGGGTCCAGCGGCCGGGGCCGACCAGCGCGTCGAACGCGTCGAGGAGCACCGGCTGGTTGGCCGCGAGCCGGAAGGGCTCCTGGGCCATGCCGCCGACCCAGTACACCGGGCGCTTCCAGGTCGAAGGGTCACCCGGCTCGGCTTCGATCTCGGCCCAGAGCAACTCTTGGCAGCGGTCCGCCAGCGCCGGCGGTACCGCCGAATCGATCTTGAAAAAACCGTCCCGGACAAACCGCTCAATCGCCGCAGTTTCCACCGCTGGACAAAACCACGTGACGGGGCGCACAGGCAACGCAATAAGCGACGTATCGTGTTCGGCATGGGTTTGGTGAGCAAATTCAACGCGTGGCGACGGAAGCTGCAGGAGCAGCCCGGCACCACGATCGACCTCGAGCCGATGCGCGCCCTGCTGCCGGAGATCGAGGAGCGCGAGGCCGAGCTGTCCGAGCTCACCGATGACGAGCTTCGTGCCGCCGCCACGGCACTGCACCAGCGCGAAGATCCCAAGGACTTCGTCGAGGCGTGCGCGCTCGGCCGGGAGGCGGCCAAGCGGGCCCTCGACGAGCGGCCCTACGACGTGCAGCTGCTCGGCGCCCAGGTGCTGCTGGCCGGGCACGTCGTCGAGATGGCCACCGGTGAGGGCAAGACGCTGACCGCCGCGATCGCCGCCGCCGGCTACGCCGCGATGGGCCCGGTCCACGTGATCACCGTCAACGACTACCTGGCCCGCCGTGACGCCGAGTGGATGCGGCCCGTCTACGAGCTGCTCGACCTCACCGTCGGCTGGGTCAACGAGGCCTCGACGGCCGAGGAGCGGCGCGCCGCCTACGCGCGGGACATCACCTATGTGTCCGTCTCCGAGGCCGGCTTCGACCTGCTCCGCGACTCCATCGTGACGGACACCGCGGACCGGGTGCACCGGGAGTTCGCGACCGTCATCGTCGACGAGGCCGACTCGATCCTCATCGACGAGGCCCGGGTCCCGCTGGTCCTGGCCGGCTCCACGATCGCTGAGGAGGACCAGCCGACCGCGATCGCCGAGATCGTCAGCGGGCTGCACCGCGACCGCGACTACGAGGTCGTCGACGAGGGCCGCACCGCGCATCTGAGCACCCGCGGGCTGGCCAAGGTCGAGGCCGCGCTCGACGTCGACCTCTACGCCGAGGACAACGTCGACGTCCTGACCGCGGTCAACCTCGCGCTGCACGCCGAGGCCCTGCTGGTCCGCGACGTCGACTACATCGTGCGCGACGAGCGGGTCGAGCTGATCGACGAGTTCCGGGGCCGGGTCGCGCAGCGCCGCCGCTGGCCCGACGGCCTGCAGGCCGCGGTCGAGGCCAAGGAGAAGATCCGATCCAGCGGCGGGGGTACTGTCCTGCAGACCATCACGGTGCAGGCGTTCCTCACACAGTACAAGCGGATCTGTGGCATGACGGGCACCGCGATGCCCGTCGGCGACCAGCTCCGGGAGTTCTACAAGCTCGAGGTCGCGGTCATCCCGCCGCACCTGCCCAACGTCCGCAAGGACTGGCCCGACCGGGTCTACGCCTCGGCCGAGGAGCGCGACATCGCCGTCGTCGCCGAGATCGTCGCCATGCACAACACCGGCCGCCCCGTCCTGATCGGCACGCTGAGCGTCGCCGAGTCGGAGCGCCTGGCCGCCACCCTCGCCGAGGAGGGCGTCGACTGCGTCGTCCTCAACGCCAAGAACGACGAGGCCGAGGCCGGGATCGTGGCCGAGGCCGGCGCGTTCGGCGCGGTCACCGTCTCCACCCAGATGACCGGCCGCGGCGTCGACATCCGCCTCGGCGGCAGCGACGAGAAGGAGCGCGAGCGGGTCGCCGAGCTCGGCGGGCTGTTCGTCATCGGCACCGCCCGCAACGACTCCCGCCGCATCGACGACCAGCTCCGCGGCCGCGCCGGCCGGCAGGGCGACCCCGGTGAGTCGATGTTCTTCGTCTCCCTCGAGGACGAGCTCGTCGAGCGCTACGGCCCCGAGCCGATGCCGATGGGCCAGGCCGACGCCGAGGGCGCCATCGAGGACGAGGACGTCCGGTGGGCGATCGGCTCGGCCCAGCGGGTCGCCGAGACCGTCAACCTGGAGATCCACCGCAACACGTGGCGCTACAACTACCTCCTCGACCAGCACCGCCAGCTGCACGGCAAGCGGCGCGAGGAGCTGCTCACCACCGACTCCGCCGGCGAGCTGCTGGCCGAGCGGTCCCCGGACAAGTACAACGAGCTGGCCGAGGAGCTGGGCGAGGAGACGCTGCTGCGCATCGCCCGCACGATCGCCCTCTTCCACGCCGACCAGGCGTGGTCGGAGCACCTGGCCGACATGAGCGAGCTGCGCGAGGGCATCCACCTGCGGGTCCTCGGATCACAGGACCCCCTCGACGAGTTCCACCGCGAGGCGATCCCGGCGTTCCGCGGCCTGCTCGCCGAGATCGACAACCGCACGGTCAGCGAGTTCGACGAGGTCGAGATCGACGGCCCCGACTGGGAGCCGGCCGACGCGGGCCTGGTCCGGCCGTCCGCCACCTGGACCTACGTGGTCAGCGACAACCCGTTCGGCTCGGAGATGGAGCGCTTCTTCGCCGGCATGGTCAAACTGTTCCGCAGTGGAAAAGGCGTCAAGAAGAGCTAGGCCCTGTCCTGTCGGTCTTGTCGAGCCGAGACGGAGTCCAGATTTCGTCTGCGTGCGCAGCGTGGAAGGCCGGATACCGGGGTTGTATCCGGCCTTTCGCGATGTGTGCGCAGGCGGGATCTGGGCCCGGCGTAGGCCGGCAAAGATCGGCAGGACAGGGCCTAGTTTCGGGGGTACAGCGTGAGGCCGCCGCTCGGATTCGAGCGGCGGCCTTTCCCTTCAGGTACGCCCGGTCTCCGTCCGACGACCACCGCCGGCCGGTCGAACGCCGTCCGCCTACCGGTCCAGCGCGGCGATCAGCGCCCGGTTGAACTCCGGCAGGTCGTCCGGCTTCCGGCTGCTGATGAGGTTGCCGTCCACGATGAGCGGCTCGTCGGCCCAGGTGGCGCCGGCATTGCGGTAGTCGGTCCGCAGCGACGGCCAGGACGTGAGCCGCTTGCCCCGGACCGCGTCGGCCTCGATCAGGACCCAGCCGCCGTGGCAGATGACCGCGATCGGCCGCCCCAGCGCCACGAACTCCCGCACGAACTCGACCGCGTCCGGCAGCGACCGCAGCAGGTCGCCGTTGGCCACCCCGCCGGGCAGCACCAGGGCCGCGAAGTCCCCGGGCCGGGCATCGGCCGCGGTGACGTCGACGGTGAACGTGTCGGCCGGGTCCAGGTGGTTGAACGCCTGCACCTTGCCCGGCTCGGGCGAGACCAGCCGCGGATTGTGCCCGGCGTGCTCGACCGCCTTCCACGGCTCGGTCAGCTCGGCCTGCTCAATGCCTTCCTTGGATACCAGAAATGCAACATCCATACTTGACCACTACCCACCGGCCGGCCCGTCAACCGAACGGCGAACCGGAGGCCTTGATCCGGTACATCGCCGCGTCGGCGTCGTGCAGCAGCTGCTCGGCGGTGGGGTGCCGGTCGCTGGTCGTCGCACCGATGCTCACGCCGATCCGGGCGCTCCCCGCGGCCAGGTTGAACGGCGCCCGGATCGACCGGGCCAGGCGCTCGGTGATCTCGGCGAGGGCGGCGCCGTCGGTCACGCCGGGCAGCAGGACCAGGAACTCGTCGCCGCCGAAGCGGGCCGGGACGTCGGTGGGGCGCAGGCAGCCACGGATCCGCCGGGCCACGTGCACGAGCAGCTCGTCGCCGGCGGCGTGCCCGAGGGTGTCGTTGACCCGTTTGAATCCGTCCAGGTCCAGGAACAGCACCGCGAACGGCGGCCCTCCGGCCGCGGCCCGCTCCACCGCCGCCTCCAGGGTGGCCAGGAAGGACGCCCGGTTCGGCAGCGCCGTGAGCAGGTCCGACAGCGCGCTGCGGCGCAGCCGCTCCTCCTGCTCGCGCAGGTCGATGGCGACGGTCAGCAGGGCGGCGCACTGGTTGGCCAGCTCCCGGCCGTCCTCGACGTCGCACTCGATGGTGTCGACGACGGCCAGCCAGCCGCGGTCGCTGCCGCTGATCTTCGCCGGGACCAGGACGACGGTCTGGCCCGGCCCGGCCGCCGCGATCAGCTCGGCCGGCGGGAACGCCTCGATCGTCGTCGGCCCGGCCGGGATGGCCGGGCCGGGCCCGCGCCGCCACCCCGGCCCGCGGGTCAGCGCACCGGCCGGGCCACGCCAGGCGATCGCGGCCGCGGTCGCCGGGGTGGCCGCGAGCCAGGACGGGTCCCGCGGGTCCGTGTCCCGGGCGTAGAGCAGGGCCGTATTGAGCGCGTACTGCATGCTGATGAGCGATCGCAGATGCCGCCGGTCGGCGAACTGCACGCCGTTGTTCACCCGGCCCAGGACGAGCATCAGCTCCTGCACGCGACCGCCGACCCGGCCCGCCGACGGCACGTCCAGATCGGTCAGCGTGGCCACGTACTCCTGGATCGCCCGGAGCAGGAACCGCAGTGTCTCCGTGGCGGGGCTGAGCGAGTACAGGTGCTGCAGGGCGGTTGCCGCGCGGCCGATCCCGCCGGCTTCGTCGCCGGTGATGGCCTCGACGGTCGCCGTGACCGCCCGCTGCGCGATGCCGTCCGACCCCGCCGGCCGCAGCCCTTCCGGCGGCAGCGCGGCCGCGAACCGCTCCGCCAGCCGCTCCCGCCCGGCCGGGGCCGCGGTGGCCGGCAGGGCGGTCGCGAAGTCGGTGCACCCGCACGACGTTCTCGGCACGAACACCGCCGGCAGCCGGTGCGGCCCGGCGGCGACGCGCTCCCCGCCGATCTCCCGCAGCAGCAGCTCGACCGCCCGGTCCCCCATCGCGGCGAGCGGCTGCGCGGCGCTGGCCAGCTCGGGCCGCATGAACGCGGCCACGTCGATGTTGTCGAACCCGGTCAGCGCGTAGTCCCGCGGGCACTCCAGCCCGGCCGCGGCCAGCACCCGCAGCGCCCCGATCGCGTTGCGGTCGGTGGCCGCCACCAGCGCGTCCGCGCCGAGCCGCCGGAAGTCGTCCGCGGTCCAGGTGATGCCGCTCTCCAGGTTGTCGGCCGCGGGCAGGAACAGCGGCTCGTGCCGGTACGCCCCCTTGTACGCCTCGAACCGCTCGCGCACGTCCGTCGCCTCGAGGTAGCCGGTGAACGCGATCCGCTGGTGCCCGTGCCCCACCAGGTGGGAAACGATCTCCCGGACTCCGGCGCCGTTGCCCGGCAGCACGGCCGGGCACCCGCCGTCGGCGAGTTCGTGCCCGACCAGCACGACCGGCTTCCCGGCGAGCATCAGTTCGCGGAGGTACTGCGGGGTCACCGCCTCGGCCAGCACGACGAACCCGGCCGCGTGCCGCCAGGCGACGGGCTCCACGAACGCCGGGTTGCCGCCGTTGATGCTCATGTCGGCGGCGGCGTCGAGGGCCTGCACCGCGATGGTCCGCCAGCCGCGCCGCTCGGCCGCGGCCGAGACGCCGGCGACGAGCCGCCCGTAGTAGGTCCCGCCGACGAACGGCGACAGCACGCCGATGACCCGGTCCACCGTGCCATCCATGCGCCACCTCCCCCCGGCGAGATCGGCCGTTGCGCGCCGAACCGGAGTATTCCAGGTACTTTTGCTCGCTGTGGGCATTCCCGTACGCCGCGCGACGCCGGCCGACACCGATGAGCTGGTCCGGCTGCGGATCGTGATGCTGTCGGCCATGGAGGGTGCCGCGGTGCCGCCGGGCGACTGGTCCCGCCGCGCCGCCGCCGAGCTGCGCCGCCGGCTGCCGGTGCCCGACCCGGAAGCGACCCTGGCCGCGTTCGTGGTGGACCGCCCGGCTCCGCCCGGCCTGGCGGCGTGCGCGGTGGGCACGATCGACGCGCACCTCGGCTCACCCGGCAACCCGGACGGCGCCGTCGGGTACATCTTCAATGTGGCGACGGATGAGCAGTACCGCCGCCAAGGCTTCTCGACCGCGTGCCTGGAGGCGCTCCTGGACTGGTTCACGGCCCGCGCGGTGCCGGCCGTGCGGCTCTTCGCCACCCCGGGCGGCCAGCCGATCTACGAGCGGCTCGGCTTCACCCGCGAGACCAACACGGCGATGCGCCTGCGCCTGGCGGCCCGGGTTCACAGGGCGGTGTAGGCGCCGTCGTGGTAGACGAGCGGGGCGGCGTCGGCGTCGTCGTGGTGCTCGGCGTGCACGGGCGAGGCGATGACGATCATGTGGTCGCCGGCCTCGACCAGGTTGACGATCCGGCAGATCAGCACGGCGAGGGAGTCGTCGAGCAGCGGCACGCCGGCGGGGCCGCGGTGCCAGGCGCCGATCCGCTCGTATTCGGCGAACCGGTCGATCCCCGGCGTGGCGAACACCCGGGCCACCGGCTCCTGGTCGGCCGTGAGCACGTGCACGGCCACGGCCGTCGCCGCGCTGACGGAGGGCCAGACGGAGGCGGCCTTGGCCAGGCAGAACGAGACGAGCGGCGGGTCCAGCGACACCGAGGTGAACGACGTCGCCGTGAACCCGGCGGGGCCGTCCCCGCCCGCGGTGGTGACCACCACGACGGCCGCCGCGTGCCGCCGCAGGACGCGCCGGAAGAGCCCGTCGTCGATCGCGGCAAGGGTCACCCGACAACCCTACCCACGGGTACGGTTCCGTACCCCGGCCGTCAGCCTGTGGCGGTGGTCTCGCCCCAGATGCGCAGGCGGGCCATACCGCCGTCGGGATAGATGTCCAGCCGCACATGACTGGCGGCGACGCCGGAGTCGAGGCGGAAGTAGTGGCGGGTGTCCGGCTGCAGCGGTGTGCGCGGCAGCAGGTCGGACCAGGAGGACGACGGGTCGGCGGTCGCGCGCAGGGCGGCCGCGCCGGGGGCGTTGCCCTTGAAGTGGGTGGTGTCCAGCTCCACCAGCCGCACCCGGCCCTCCGCGGCCAGGCGGACCAAAACCCATTCGTTGCCGGGTTCGCGGCGGCGGGCCGTCTCCCAGCCCTCGCTCATCTGCCGCGCCCGGTCCGGGAGCAGGAGGTTGCCCGGTGAGCCGTAGAACATGTCGCTGCAGCCGGCGACCACGGCGCCGAGCTCCATCGCGGCCAGGTTCACGGTCAGGCCGTGCAGCAGCGCCGGGTCGGGGACGGCCACGCCGTGCACCCGCAGCCGGGCGACACCGCCGTCGGGGTGGATGTTGAGGCGGACGTGGGTGTGGCGCGGGCCGGGTGCGATCGGGAAGTGGTTGCGGTTGTCGCCCTTGAGCGGGGACTTCGCGACGATCTCCGTCCAGTTCGCCGCGGCCAGGTCGGACGGCGACGGGTGGCCGGGGAGCTCGGCCGCGTCCACGGACGCGAACGGCGGGAAGTTGCCGGTGAAGTGGGCCGTGTCCACCACCACCCCGTGAATCTGACCCGGTGCGCCCAGCCGGACGATCGCCCAGTCGTGGCCCGGCTCCCGCCGGCGGCGCGTCTCCCAGCCGTCGTACACCTTGCCCTTCGGGCCGTAGGTCCACGTCTCGAACTCCGACGGCTCCGGATTGACCAGGTTGTCCATGGCCGCGAAGAACTCGTCGTTGGCGGCGACCACACCGCCGCCCAGCCGCCGCGACGCCAGGTCGGTCAGGTCGGTGAACGTCATCGGGCACCCTCCCGCAGCAGGAAACGACCCTTCGCAGTGTCCCCGATCGGCTCGCCGCGCAGCCACGTCGTGTGGACCACACCGGTCAGCTCGCGGGTGGCGTACGGCGTGACCGGGTGCCGGTGGTGCAGCGCCGCCGGGTCGACCACGAACGATCCGACCGGGTCGAACGCGACCAGGTCGGCGTCGGCACCGACGGCGATCCGGCCCTTGCGGCGCAGGCCGACCAGGTCGGCCGGGCCGAGCGCCATCCAGCGGACCACGTCGGCCAGGGTGAAGCCGCGCTCGCGGGCCGCCGTCCACACCGCCGGCAGCCCGAGCTGCAGGGAGGCGATGCCGCCCCAGGCCGCGGCGAAGTCGCCGGTGTCGCGGCGCTTCAGCTCCGGGGTCGACGGGGAGTGGTCGGAGACGACGATCGCGATGGTCCCGTCGGCCAGACCGCCCCACAAACGGTCCTGGTTGCCCAAGTCCCGGATCGGCGGGCAGCATTTGTACTCCGTCGCCCCGTCCGGCACCCCGAGCGCGTCGAGGGTCAGGTAGTGCGGGCAGGTCTCCGCGGTCGCCTTGACGCCCTGCGCCCGGGCCGCCCGCAACGACAGCAGCGCATCCGCGGCCGACAGGTGCAGAATGTGCACCCGGCTCGCCGTCTCCCGGGCGACGTCGAGTGCGGTGTCCACCGCCGAGACCTCGGCCGCGGCCGGCCGGGAGGCGAGGAAGTCGGCATACGCGCGGGACGGGCGGGCGTCGTGCAGCCGCGCCGGGTCCTCCGCGTGCACGATGAACAGCGCGTCGACGGCCCGGCAGGCCGCGTGCAGACCGGCCCGGTCCAGCGGCGGGAACTCGGGCACGCCGGAGTCGACCAGGAAGCTCTTGAAGCCGAAGACGCCGGCCTCGTGCAGCGGCGGCAGATCCTCGACGTTGCCCGGGACGGCACCGCCCCAGAAGCCGACGTCCACGTAGCACTTGCCGTGCGCGGCGGCCTGCTTCTCCCGCAGCGCCGCGACCGTCGTGGTCGGCGGCAGCGAGTTGAGCGGCATGTCGACGATCGTGGTCACACCACCGGCGGCGGCCGCGCGGGTGGCGGTGCTGAACCCCTCCCACTCGGTCCGGCCGGGCTCGTTCACGTGCACGTGCGTGTCGACGAGGCCGGGCAGCAGCGCCAGGGGGCCGAGATCGGTGACCGGACCGTCCACCGTGGACTCGTAGGGGCCGACCGCGGCGATCTGCCCGTCGTGGACGGTCACGGTCGCGGCGCGGGGGCCGTCCGGCAGGTAGACCTGGCGGGAGCGCAGCGAGAAGGTCACAGAGCCTCCAGCACGTCGACGGGGTGGCGCACGTCGCCGGGGCGCAGCGCACCGCAGTGCAGGCCCCGCAGCAGGAACCGGGCCATCGCCCGCGCCGTGGCCGGCTCGTCGAGGTGCCCGCGGACCCGGCGGCCCAGGTAGTGGCCCAGGCGGCGGACGGCCTCGTCGACGCCGTCGCGGTAGAACTCGAACGTGGCCCCCCAGCGCGTGACCAGGTGCCCCGGGTGCAGGTCCCAGCCCTGGTAGATGCCGCGCTCGAGGCTGCGGCGGACCAGGCGGGCGTGCAGGGCCCAGGCCCGGTGGACCTCCTCACTGGTGCCGGCCGGGATGACGTTCGTGGACCCGTCGGCGATGTCGACGCCGGTGCCGGCCACGGCGACCTGCATGACCGACTTGGCGTGGTCGGCCACCGGGTGCTCGAGGCTCTGGTACGACGGGGCGACGCCGAGCGCGGTGCTGTAGTCGTAGGTGCCGTAGTGCAGGCCGGTCAGGCGGCCCTGCGCCGCGACGATCATCTCGGGCAGCGGGCTGCGCCCGTCGGGGCCGAGGATCGCCTGCGGGGTCTCGACCTGCAGCTCGAACTGCAGCGTGCCGTCGGCCAGGCCGTGCGCGTGCTCCAACTGGTGGCACAGCAGGACCGCGGCCTCGGCCGAGGCCACCGACGTGGCTTTCGGGAACGTGATGACGAAACCGGGCGGTGGGGGGCCGAGCGCGGTCAGGAACAGATCGACCGTGCGGGCTGCTCGCAGTACCAGAGCGGGCTCGAGGCTCTTGCAACGCAGGCCGAAGAACGGTGGCGGGTCCGTGCGCAGCGCGGTGCCGGCGGCGGTGGCGTGGGCGTCCTCCTCCGCGTCGGGGCGGCGGCCGTAGCCGTCCTCGAAATCGACCCGCAGATCCTCGATCGGCGTGGTGACCAGCTTCGCCAGGACCATCTCCACAATGTCGTCCGGGAACGGCGGGCGGCCGTGGTCGCGGACCAGGGCCCGGGCCTCGTTCGCCCACTCCCCCACGGTCGCGGCCGTGAACGCCGAGGCCGGGACGTACACCGTGTGGCTCGGCTGCCGGGCGACGGGCACGGTGACCGGGCCCGCGTGCTCGACCCGGGCCCGCAGCTCGGCCAGGTCGCGATCGGTGAGGGCCATCGTCGTCAGGTCCCGGTCAGGTGCTCGGGGCGGACCGGGACGCGCCGCAGGGCCAGGCCGGTGGCGGCGCGGATCGCGGCGACGATCGCCGGGGTGGAGGAGATGGTCGGGGGTTCGCCGATGCCGCGCAGGCCGTACGGCGCTTCCGGGTCGCCGAGCTCCAGGACGTCGATCCGCATCGGCGGGACGTCGAGGATCGTCGGTATCAGGTAGTCCGTGAACGACGGGTTGCGGATCCGGCCGTCGACGAGCTGGATCTCCTCCATGACGGCGAGCCCCAGCCCCTGGGCGGTGCCGCCGGCGATCTGGCCGCGGACCGACTGCGGGTGCAGGGCCTTGCCGACGTCCTGCGCGGTGGCGATCTCGACGACCCGGACCAGGCCGAGCTCGACGTCGACGTCGACGGTGGCCCGGTGCGCGGCGAACGCGTACTGTACGTGCGCGTTGCCCTGGCCCGTGTGCGGGTCGAGCGGGAACGTCGGCTTGTGCCGCCACTCGACGGTCTCGTCGATCGGCTCGCCCAGGGCACCGCCGCGGCGCTCCAGCTCCCGGCGCACGGCTTCGCACGCGGCTTTCACCGCGCCGCCGGTGACGTAGGTCTGCCGCGACGCCGACGACGAACCGGCGCTGCCGATCGTCGTGTCCGCGGTGGCGACCGTCACCCGCTCCACGCCGAGCTCGGTCCGCACGATCTGGGCGAGGACGGTGACCAGGCCCTGCCCGACCTCGGCGGCCGCGGTGTGCACGACCGCGGCCGGCTCCCCGCCGACCAGTTCGAGGCGCACCCGCGCCGTCGAGTAGTCGTCGAAGCCCTCGGAGAACCCGACGTTCTTGATCCCGATCGCGTAGCCGACGCCCCGGCGCACGCCTTCGCCGTGGGTGGTGTTCGCGACGCCGCCGGGCAGTTCCCGCGGGTCGTCCGCGGTCGCATCGGGCACTGGCGTGTCGCGGACCCGCCGCAGCAGCTCGGCGATCGGGGCGGGGCCGGTGACGACCTGCCCGGTGGGCATGGTGTCGCCCGGTTCGAGGGCGTTGCGGGACCGGACCTCCACCGGGTCGAGGCCGAGCGCCTCCGCGAGCTTGTCCATCTGCGACTCGTAGGCGAAGCAGGCCTGGACCGCGCCGAAGCCGCGCATTGCGCCGCACGGCGGGTTGTTGGTGTAGACCGCGTATCCGTCGACGGTGACGCTCGGCACCCGGTATGGGCCGATGCCGAGCGTGGTGGCGTTGGCGACGACCGCGCTCGACGTGGAGGCGTAGGCGCCGCCGTCGAGCAGGATCCTGGCCTTGACGTAGAGCAGGCGGCCGTCCTCGCCGGCGCCGTGCTCGTAGCGCAGCTTCGCCGGGTGGCGGTGGACGTGGCCGAAGAACGACTCCTCGCGCGAGTACACCATCTTGACCGGCCGGCCGGTGTGCAGCGCCAGCATGCAGGCGTGGACCTGCATCGACACGTCCTCCCGGCCGCCGAACGCGCCGCCGACGCCGGCCAGGGTGAGCCGCACCTTGTCGTGCGGCAGGCCGAGGCAGTCGGCCACCTGCCACAGGTCGCCGTGCAGCCACTGGGTCGCGATGAACAGGTCGACGCCGCCGTCCTCGGCCGGGATGGCGAGGCCGGACTCCGGGCCGAGGAAGGCCTGGTCCTGCATGCCGACCTCGTACTCGCCGGTGACCACGACCGGTGCGGTGACGTCCTGCGGCCCTTTGCGGATCGGCACGTGGCGCAGGACCTCGCCCTCCTCGCTGTCGACGACCGGGGTCAGCACCTCGTATTCGACGGCGATCCGGGCGGCGGCGCGGCGGGCGGTCTCGGGGTGGTCGGCGGCGACGATGGCGACCGGCTCGCCGGCGTAGCGGACCTCGCCCATGGCCAGGACGGGCTGGTCGCGGTGCTCCAGTCCGTAGTGCTTGGCGCCGGGCACGTCCTCGGCGGTGAGCACCGCGTGGACGCCCGGCAGCTTGAGGGCCTCGGTCAGGTCGATGCCGATGATCCGGGCCCGCGGGTGGGGGCTGCGCAGGGTGGCGCCCCACAGCATGCGGTCGGCCCACAGGTCGGACGAGAACGCGAACTCGCCCGTCACCTTGAGGGTGCCGTCGGGGCGGATCGGTGAGGTGCCGATGCCACCGATCGTTGCTTTCGTGACGGCGCTGGTCATCGCAGCTCCTTCGCCGCCCGGGCCAGGGCTTTCGCGATGGCCTGCTCGTCCACCGTGGACAACATGCCGTCCTGGACCACCGCGCGGCCGCCGACCAGGAGCAGGGCCAGCGGTGCGGGCGGGCCGAGGACGAGGGCGGCGACCGGGTCGGCGATGCCGGCGTGGCCGAGGCCGTCGAGGCGCCAGAGGGCGATGTCGGCGAGCTTGCCGGCCTCCAGCGAGCCGAGCTCGTCGGCCCGGCCCAGGCAGCGGGCGCCGCCGATCGTGCCGAGCGCCAGGGACTCGCGGGCGGTGAGGGCGGCCGGGCCGCCGCGGAGCCGGGCCACGTACAGCGCCTGCCGCAGTTCGGCCCCGAGCTGCCCGGCCTCCTGCGAGGCGGCCCCGTCGACGCCGAGGCCGACCGGGGCGCCGGCGTCGAGCAGGTCCCGGACCGGGGCGAGGCCGGCGCCGAGGCGGCCGTTGGAGCTCGGGCAGTGCGCGACACCGGTGCCGGTCGCGCCGAGCCGGGCGATCGCGGACTCGTCGAGGTGGACGGTGTGCGCGAGCCAGACGTCGTCGCCGAGCCAGCCGAGGCTTTCCGCGTATTGCACGGGCGTGCAGCCGTGCACCTCCTGGCAGTAGGACTCCTCCTCGACCGTCTCCGCGAGATGCGTGTGCAGCCGCACGCCCTCGGCCCGGGCCAGCTCGGCCGCCTCCCGCATGAGCCGCGGCGTGACCGAGAACGGGCTGCACGGCGCGACCGCGATGCGCACCATCGCCCCCGGGTCCGGGTCGTGGAAGCGGTCGATCGCCTCCTTGGTCGCGGCGAGCGCGGCGTCGGTGTCCTCGACCACCGAGTCCGGCGGCAGCCCGCCGTCCTTCTCGGACAGGTCCATGGAGCCGCGGGCCGGATGGAACCGCAGCCCCACCTCCGCGGCGGCCTGGATCTCGGCCGCGAGCAGGTCGCCGCGGCCGCGCGGGAACACGTAGTGATGGTCGGTGCTGGTGGTGCAGCCGGAGAGCGCGAGCTGGGCCAGTCCGGCACCGGCGGCGGCGTGCACGATCCCGGCGTCGATGCGGGCCCAGACCGGGTACAGCTCCTTGAGCCAGCCGAAGAGGATCGCCTGCTGGGCGTAGCCGCGGGTGGCCCACTGGTAGAGGTGGTGGTGGGTATTGACCAGGCCGGGGGTGGCGAGGCAGCCGCGGCCGTCGACCCTCGTGACGCTCGCGTCGCCGCGGTAGGGGCCGGGGCCGACTTCCACGATCCGGTCGCCGGCCACCACGAGGTGCCCGTCGGCGTGCTCGGTGCCGGCGGCGTCGACGGTGGCGATCGCGCACCCCTCGATGACGATCATCGGGCCGCCACCTGCTTGACGGCGGCGATGATGTGCTCGTAGCCCGTGCACCGGCACAGGTTGCCGGCGAGGGCCTCGCGGATGTCCGGGTCGCTGGGGTCGGGGTTGCGCTCGAGGAGGTCGTGGACGGCCACGATGAGGCCGGGGGTGCAGAATCCGCACTGCACGGCGCCGGCTTCGAGGAACGCCTGCTGGATCGGGTGCAGCGCGCCGGCGCCGGCGATCCCCTCGACGGTCCGGACCGTGCGGCCCTCGGCCTGGCCGGCCGCGACCAGGCACGCACACACCGCGGTGTCGTCCAGGTAGACCGTGCAGGAGCCGCACTCGCCCTGCTCGCAGGCGTTCTTCGCGCCCGGCAGCCCGAGCCGCTCGCGCAGCACGTAGAGGAGGCTCTCGCCCTCCCACACATCGTCGGCGGCGACCGTCTCGCCGTTCACGGTCACGTTGACCCGCATCGGTACTCCTCCCACGCCCACCGCAACGTCCTGGCCCCCAGCACGCTCAGGGCGTGCCGCCGGTATGCCGCACTCCCCCGCACGTCGTCGATCGGCCGGGCCGCCGCGGCCACCAGTTCGCCGAACCGCACGGCCGTCGGCTCCGGAAGTGAATCTTTGGTGTCCCACGGGAACTCGCCGGCCAGCGCCTCCGCGTCCGGCGCCCGCAACGGTGTCGGACCGGCCGAGCCGATTCCGGTGCCGACCGTGCGCCGCTGCGGGTCGAGCGCGAGGGCGAACGAGCACACCGCGATGACCATCGCGTTGCGGGTGCCGACCTTCGCGAACTGCTGCGCCCCGGCCGCCGGCGGGATCCGGAACCCGGCGATCAGCTCGTCCGCCGCGAGGACGCTGCGCTTCGGACCGGCGAAGAACTCGTGGGCGCGGACCCGCCGTGAGCCCCGCACGGAGGCCAGTTCCACCTCGGCGCCGCAGGCCAGCAGCGGTGGGTGGGCATCGCCGGCCGGGGAGGCGGAGCCCAGGTTGCCGCCGACCGTGCCACGGTTGCGGATCTGGGGCGAACCGACCGTGCGGGAGGCCATGGCGAGGGCCGGAAGGCGCCGGCCGAGCTCGTCGATGATCCGGCGGTAGGTGACCCCGGCCCCGACGCGCAGCACACCGCCGTCCGGGGACCAGTCGGCCAGTTCGGCCACCCGGGTCAGGTCGAGCAGGGCGGCCGGGCGCCGGCGGTCGAAGTTCAGCTCCACCATCACGTCCGTGCCGCCGGCGATCGGCACCGCATCGGGGTGGGCCGCCTTGGCCGCGAGGGCCTCGTCCCAGGTGGACGGCCTCAGAAAGTCCACGTGACCTCCTGCGGGATCGTGACACCGTCGCGCCGTACGACACCCTCGATCAGGCCGTAGGGGCGGTCGGCGGCGAAGTAGACCTCGTTGGGGTTGTCCAGGCCGAACGGCTCCAGGTCGACGAGGAAATGGTGCCGGTTGGGCAGGGACAGCTTCACCTCGACGACGTCCGGGCAGCGCTCCAGGACCCGCGATCCCATGGCGAACAGCGTCTGTTGCAGCGCGTGGCTGTAGGTGTCGGCGAACGCCTCGATCAGCGCGGCCCGGGCCGGCTCCGGGTCGGTGAAGCCGCTCGCCGTCCGCCAGGTGGCGTCGACGGAGGTGGCGAGGACGCGGTCCCGGGTCTCCGGCAGGGTGGTGTAGCGGTCCTTGAGGTACCCGTGGAACTCGGAGTCGGTGGTTTTCAGCAGCACGAGCCCGCTGACGCCGGAGACGACCTGCGTCCCGTGGTGTCCATGGTGGACGGTCACGGTGCGGACCTCGCCGCCGGCCCGCTGGAAGGAGTGCCGGCCGTCGATTTCGATCCAGGGGTACCGCTGGATCGTGACCCTGGCCTCATGAATCGACGGCTGCGCGGCGACGAAGTGCTCGGCCAGGCGGATCGCGAACGCCTCACTACCGGCGATGCCGAACTCGCGCGCGAAGGCGTAGACCGTGTTCTTCTGCGTGTCGGTGGGCAGCACGGCGGCGTTGTCGCCGGTGAGGTGGCTGGCCGCGAGGTCGCCGCGAAGCGCGATGCTGACGTTGAGGTCGGTCAGCCGGTCGCCGCCGGCGCCGCGCTCGACGTGGACCAGGCGGGTCTCGGCCTTGCCGTACTGGTTGGGACCCAGCTCGAAGGTCGGCATGCGCGCTCAGCTCCCCCGGTAGGTCGAGTAGCCGAACGGGCTCAGCAGCAGCGGCACGTGGTGGTGGCGGGCATCGGCGATGGTGAACGCGATGGCCACCTCGGGGAAGAACGCGTCCGGGCCGAGGTAGGCCGCGGTGTCGATGACCAGCCGGTAGCGGCCGGTGCCGACGTCGTCCCAGCGCAGCCGCCCGTCGGCGTCGGTGAGCCCGTCACCGACGAAGATGTGGTCGGTCGTCTCCAGCCGGATCGGCACCCCGGCCGCGGGAATGCCCCGGGCGGTGTCCAGGACGTGTGTCGAAACGCTCATGCGGCCTCCGCTCCGCTCCGGCCGCCTGAGCCGAAGCTGCGCCCCTGGTTCGCGGCCTCCTCGCTGCGCTCGGAACCGCTCATGCCGCCGCGTCCGCCATTCGCTCCAGCCGCAGCTCGACGATCTTGCGCAGCTCGCCGCGGACGACGACGCGCTCGGTCTCGTCGTCGTTGCCCAGGCGCCCGCGCGCGGCGGCGAGCACCTCGGCGGCCGACTTGCCGGAGGCGAAGATCAGGAACAGGTGGCCGAAGCGGTCCTCGTAGGCCTCGTTGACCCGGGCGAGCTCGTCGTCGGCGCCCCGGACGCCGGACTGCTCGCGGCGGGACCAGGCGGCATCGGCGCCGTCGCCGGCCGGTTTCTCCCCGATCCGCGGATGGGCCGCGAGCACCCGTTGCAGATCGGCCCAGCCCAGCTCGTCGTATGCGGTGACGCCGGCGACCACCAGGTCGGCCGGCGTCTGGTAGGGCCGGGCGGCGGCGACCCGGGCCGCCCAGTCCGGCGAGGCACAGCAGGCGAGCAGCGCCTCCTCGGCGGCCTCGGGCGCGAGGCCGTTGAACCGTTCGAGCATGCCACCCCTCTCGTATCCCCGGCACGTTACTCCGGCGATGTTTCATGTCCAGACCTTCGGAGCCATGTCCAGTATCCCCGTTTTGTCCGATCGGGCGGGCCCGGAGCCAAGAACCGGGAGCGCTGCCGCGCCGTCCATCCCGTGGCAGACTCGAACACATGACCGAGCGTGAGCTGCGCCCCGCGATCGAGGTCGTCGACGTCGGCGGCCGGATCGTGCGGATCGTCGACGGGCACCTGCTCACCGCCGGGGACGCGGTCGGGCACGACCTGCCCCATCGCGGCATCGAGATCACGGTGGAGGCCGACGGTTACCGGGCCCGGTGGGTGCGCGGCGCGTTCAGCCTGCCCGCGTTCGCCAAGCTGTTCGCGGGCGGCGCGGCCGGCGGGGCGCTGTTCCGGCTGCTCGGCCTGCCCGGGGCGGTCCTCGGCACGATCATCGCGATCGGCGTCGCCCGCGGCACCCGGCCGGTCCGGGCCGCCGACGTCGACGACCCCGCGGTTCACGTGCAAGAACAGGGTCCGGATTTGGTACTGCGCTCAGCCTCGCTCGCCGCCCTGGTCCTCGCGATCATGCAGGTGACCGGCACGAACGGCCCGGTGACGGTGAGCCCGGCGGCCGGGGCCGAGGCCGGGCCCGAGGGTGTGCGCCTCGACGACGTCGGCGGGCTCGAGGACGTCGTCGCCCAGTTCCGCGACGTCGCCGTGTCGTTCCGGCATCCGGAGGTCCTGGCCCGCTGGGGCGCGACCCGGCCGCAGGGCATCCTGCTCTACGGGCCGCCCGGCACCGGCAAGACGATGCTGGCCCAGGCCCTCGCCAACGAGATCGACGGCGACCTGCGCGAAATCCGCACCCCGGAGATCCTCGACAAGTGGGTCGGCAACTCCGAGAAGAACATCCAGCGGATCTTCACCGAGGCCCGCGGCCTGCGCCGGCCGACGGTGCTGCTGTTCGACGAGTTCGACTCGATCATCAGCTACACGGGGGCCGCGTTCGACGCCGCCGGGCAGATGATCAACGCGGTGGCCGGCATCTTCAAGCAGGAGATGAACACGCTCATCGACGCCAACCCCAACGTCATCGTCGTCGCGACGACCAACTTCCCCGACCGGGTCGACGCGTCCCTCGTGCGCTCGGGGCGGTTCGATCTGAAGCTGGCCGTACCACTGCCGGGTCCGGCCGCTCGTGCACAGATCCTCACCAAGCAGATCCGGGCCCTCATCCACCGGCACGAGAACGCCGGATTCCGGATGTTCGCCCCCGACGTCGACACCGACGCCCTGGCCGCGGCGGCCACCGGCCTGACCGGCGCGGACCTGAAGGAGGCGCTGCGCCGCGCCCAGCTCGACAAGGCCATGGGCGAGGCCCGCACCGGCCGGACGTCGGGCCCGATCACCCAGGCCGAGCTGCTCACCGCCATCAACCGGCTGCGCCAGGGGTAGCGCCGGCCGCACCACGGCCGGGATCAGGAGGCCTCCAGGTAGTGGAGCACCGCGGCCACCCGGCGGTCCGTGCGGTCGTCGGGGGCCAGCTCCAGCTTCGCGAAGATGCTGCGGATGTGCTTGTGCACGGCCCCGTCGGTGACGAACAGCCGCTCGGCGATCGCCGCGTTGCCCAGCCCCTCGGCCATCAGGGCCAGGACTTCGCGCTCCCGGGCGCTGAGCCGCTCCAGGCGGGCGTCGGGGCGGCTGCGGCTCAGCAGCTGGGCCACGACGTCCGGGTCGATCGCGGTGCCGCCGTCCGCGACCCGGTGCAGGGCCGTGAGGAACTCCTCGACCCGCCCGACGCGCTCCTTCAGCAGATACCCGAGCCGCGCACCGCCCACGGCGAGCAGGTCGGTCGCGAAGGCCTGCTCGACGTACGCCGACAGCACCAGCACCGCGAGGTCCGGCCGGCGGCGGCGGGCCTCGACGGCGGCCACGATGCCCTCGTCCGTGTGGGTCGGGGGCATCCGCACGTCCACGATCGCCACGTCCGGCTTGTGCTCGTCGACGGCCGCGAGGAACGTCGTCGGGTTGTCGGCCGTGGCCACCACGTCGAGGGACTCCGCCCGCAACAACATCGCCAGGCCCTCGCGCAGCAGGGCGTCGTCTTCCGCGATCACGATCCGCACGGGATGCTCACCTTCAGGATGGTCGGACCGCCCACCGGGCTGGTCAGGTCTACGGTGCCGTCGTGGGCCGCGGCCCGCTGGCGGATGCCGGTCAGGCCCGACCCGGCGTGCTCGTCGGCGCCGCCGTGCCCGTCGTCGGTGACGGTCAGGTGGAGCCGGTCCCCGGTGCGGCGCAGCCGGAGCGTGGCGTGCTCGGCGCCGCTGTGCTTGGCGACGTTGGTGAGGGCCTCGGCCGCGACGAAGTACACCGTCGCCTCCACCGACGCCGCGCAACGCACCGGCAGCTCGGCGTCGACATCGACCCGGACCGCGCAGTTCGCGGCCAGGGAGCGCAGCGCGTCGGGCAGGCTGCGGTCGGTGAGCACCGGCGGGAGGATGGTCCGGACCACCGCCCGCAGCTCGGCCAGGGCCGCCTCGGCCGCGCCCTGGGCCCGCTCCAGGATCTCGTCGGCGGTCGCCGGGTCCCGGCTGACGGCCCGCCGGGCCGCCCCCAGCAGCACGTTCACCGCGACGATCCGATTCTGGGTGCCGTCGTGCAGCGCCCGTTCGATCCGGCGCAGCTCGGTCGCGTGGGCGTCCAGCGCCGCGGCCCGGGTCGCGGTCAGCTCGGCCACCCGCAGCATCAGGTCGGTCCCGGGCGGTGGCGCGAGCAGTTCGCGCCCCGGCGCCGCCTGCACCCGGGCCAGCACCGGCGTGCCGTAGAACAGCAGGAACAGCCACACCAGCGCCAGCGCCGACACCCACAGCGCCCCGGTCAGCGTGTGCACCACGCCGAACCCGATCGACGCGGTCCGCCCCTCGAGCGGCACGAACCGGTACCACAGCGGGAACGAGCCGTCACGCAGCACGTTGACCGGCAGCGCGATGCCGAAGATGCCGATGAAGAGCCCAGCCGTGCCGTGGATCGCGGCCCAGAGCAGCTCCCGGCGGACCACGACGTCGGTGAACACCGCGCGGACGCCGGTCGGCGCGGGCAGGTTTCCGAGCAGCTCCGGCCCGGTCCGGGAGAGCCGGTCACGCTCCCGGTCGGCGACGACCCGCAGCAGTCGTACCGCGAACGGCGCGATCAGCAGCCCGACGCCGACGACACTCGCGAGCAGCGTGACCACGCAGGTCAGCAGTGCGATGAGCGCGAGCATGGCCGTGCCGAGCCCGCCGACGAGCCGCGCGAGCGCGTCGAGCGCGGCCCGGCCTCGTTTCCCAAATGCGGCGCGGAGACGAGCCTCCACCACACCCCTCACAATCCGCGCGTCCGGGCCGCGCCTCAAAGGGGCTGAGCACACAATCAGCGCCTCCGCACCGGCCGCGCGGGGCTCAGCTTAACGCCACACCTTCCGCTGCGACCTCACGGGACCGAGGCCTCGAGCCACGCCGAGCAACCATGCGCCGGAGGTACAGCCTGCTGTACCGGCGTTGGGCAGCGCACGGCATCGATTCCGCCCGGCCCGGCTCATACCGTCATAGGTGTCGAACGAACCGCAGCACTCAGGAGGGCATCATGACGAACGACCGCCGCACCAACACGCTGCTCTGGACGGCCCTTGCCGTCGCCGCCGTACTCAACGCCGCGCTGTCCACGGTGAACCCGATCCTCGGCGTCGTCTCCGGCGTCATCGTCCTGGCCTGCGCCGGCACGCTCATCACGCGCCACGTCCGGGCCCGCCGGCAGCAGCAGTCCTGACCGCGCGTCTCACTCCCGGACACGCGCCGTGGCGTCTCAGTCCGGACACGCGCGGTGGCGTCTCTGTCCGGATACGCGTGGTCGCGTCGCACTCCCGGACAGGCGCCGTGACGTCTCGGTCTCAGACACGCGCGGTTGCGTCTCAGTCCCAGACGCGCGCTGTGGCGTCGAAGTCGGCGCGGTCGCCGTGGACGGGGATCACGCAGAGCAGGTGGCCGCCGGGGGCGCGCAGCACGTGGCAGTCGAGGTATCGCGACACGGGCACCGCGCCCAGCCCCCGCAGCCGGGCCACCTCGGCGTCGAGATCGTCGGTCTCGAAGTCGAGGTGGTATCGAGCGTCGCCCTCGATCTGCTGCAGGGCCGCCTTGATGATCCCGCCGGCCAGGCTGGTGAACTGCGGCTCGTGCGCTTCGACGGCCGCGTCGGCCCCCAGCGCCGCCGCCCAGAACCGGGTGGCGGCGTCGCGCTCCTCCGCGGCGACGTCGATGATGACGGCGAACAGCCGCGACTTGTGACTCATGCGCGATCCTCCATCAGGCGTGCACGAACGGCGTCGTTGTGGCCAGGCGGACGAAGCCGAGCCGTTGCAGGATCGGCCGGCTGTCGTCGCTGGCGTCGACCTGCAGATAGCGGTACCCGGCCTGCGCGGCCTGGGCCGCCCGGTAGGCGACGACGGCCTTGAAGACGCCGCGGCCGCGCCAGTCCTCGGCGGTCCCGCCGCCCCAGAGGCTCGCGAACTCCGTGCCCCGGTGCAGCTCGATCCGCCCCGCGCAGATCGGCCGGTCCCCCGCCATCGCGACGACCGCCTTCACCTCGTCGGGCCGGTCCAGCAGGTGCCGCCCGATCGCCGAGTGGTCGCCGCCGAAGACCTCGTCGTGCACCCGGACCACCAGTTCGGCCCCGCCGGTGCCGGTGACGGGCTCCAGCCGCACCCCGTCCGGCGGCGCGGCGGCCTGCGGCAGGGCGTCGACCTCGGCGACGAGCAGCGCCTCGGGCGGGCCCGGCTCGAACCCGGCGTCCAGCAGCCGGTCGGCCAGGTCCGCGGGCTCGTCGTGGGAGTACAGTTTCCACTCCCATGGCACCCCGGCGAACCGCCGGACCTGCTCGGCGATGACCGCGTCGGCATCCAGCCCGCCGAGCCCGGACCAGGTGATCCCGGACCAGCCGTCGTCGCCGCACACCACCCGCACCACCCCGGGCCCGCGCTCGACCACGGCCCCCGGCCCCTCCTGCGGCTGCTGCCGGATCTCCCGGTCGAACCGCGCGAGGATCTCATTGACGTCCATGTCCCCACCCGATACCCAACCGCCGCTACCGCGCAACCGGTTTCTTTTTTTGTGATGATCGGTCAGACGGCGATGGCGTGGGACACCTTCCACGTGCCGGCGACCGGAACCATGGTGAGCACGACCCGGTTCTGGTCGACCTTCTCGCCGGTGATGTTCGCGTTGCGGCGATACTGGTCCACGTACAGCAGCAGTTCGACCTGGGACGGGCCGGCCGTCACGACGCCCGTCGCCGAGACCGAGGCCCGGACGATCGCCTGCTCCGCGACCGCGTTGCGCTTCAGGGCGGCCGTCGTCTGGGCGTACTCGTCGGCGAACCCGCCCGTCGCGAAGCCCTTGCCGTTGGCGACACTCGCGTCGAAACTGCGGTAGTCGTAGGAGAACAGCGCCTGCGCGGCGGCGTTGGCGGCGGCCGTGGACTGGCGGACGGCCACATCCCGGCGGTGCTGCCGATCCGAGAAATACCAGCCCGCGGACGCCGCCGCCAGCAGGAGCACAACCACAAACAGAATACGCTTCATTGGTACCTCCTCAGCGGTCAGCCGACGAACTGGAGCTTCGCCACCAGCCAGCGGCCCGAGTCGCGGTCCCGGGCCATGTCGACCTGGATGCGGTAGTGCGAGGCGCGGCCGTCCGGGGCCTTGGCGTTCTTCACGGTGGCGTCGACGGCTACCAGTACCACCGCCGCATGTTTGTCCCCGGACACCAGCGCGGCCCGCAGCACCGTGCCCTTCGAGTCGACGTTGTTCTCCACGACCGCCGCCCGGACCTGGGCCTGGCCGCGGGTGAACTCGTCACGGAAGTCACCGGTCGCGCCGGCCACGATCCGTTGCAGGTCGCGGTCGACGCTGCCGGCGCTGACCGAGACGAAGTCGACCGTCGTCTGCTTGGCCGCGGCGACGGCCTGCTGGTGGGCCTGCTCCAGGCTGCGGCCGGCGTACCAGCGCTGCCCGAGCACCCCGGCCGCGGCGAGCGCGGCGCAGACGAGCAGCGCCAGCAGGACGGTACGCGGCGACGGCCGGGTGAGACGCCGCCGCGCGGAGCCGACGGGACGCCGTGGCGAGGGCTTCGCGAGACGGCGCCGCACCGGCCGGGCGGGCCCCCGTCGGTGCGGCGCCGCTCGCCGACGAAGACGCTTCCCGGCGTCATCCTCGTCTGGAGCAACGTCTTGCTGGAGTTCGGCCGCGTCCGCGGCCTCGTCCCGGTCCGACTCATCCCGGTCCGACTCGTCCGCGGACAGGAGTTCGGGCTCCTCGTCCAGGTGGGCCAGGACGTTGGCGATCGTGTCCCGGCGCTTGGCGGCCGGGAGCCGGCGGCGGGTGGCGGCCCGCCGCCGGACGCTGCGCGGGGCGAGTTCGGAGTCGGCGCCGCCCGGCACCAGCCGCAGGCCGCGCTCCTCAGGTGCGGACACGGGATCCTCCTTCACGGCGCGAGGCCGGCGAGTAGAAGCTGTTTCCAGGACTGGTCGCCGGCGAGCGCGTACTGACCGCCGGTGGTGCCGAACAGCAACGGATTGCCGTCGGCGGCGAGCACGGTTCCGGTCGCGGGGTCGACGGACGGCGGCCCGGGGTCGCCCGGCGCGCCGGGGTCGCCCGATGTGCCGGGCCGCGGTGCGTTGCCGGTGCCGCGGACCAGGTCGCACTTGTTCGAGGTCGTGTAGTTGCACGGCGGCGGGTCGTTCACGTTGAGCACGAGGCCGAAGTGGGCCGTGCCGTCGCCCGGGGTGACCGTGAAGCCACCGGCCACGGCCAGGGGGTACACCACCAGGATCTGCTCGATGCCGGGCAGCCGGCGGGCCGCGACCCCGTTCACCGCGATGAGGTTGCCCAGCAGCGGGCCGATCGACGGATCGAGGCCGTCGAGGAGCGACACGAGCTGCCGGGCGGCCGGCGGCGCGTCGGCGATGATTCGGCGCAGGTCGGCGTCGGACGAGCGCAGCGTCGCCGCGATCTGGGCCAGTCCGGCCGCCCACTGCCGGATCGCCCGCGCCGACTCCTGCTGTGTCTGCAAGACCGTGCGTCCGTCGGTGAGCAGTGTGTGCGTTTGCGGCAGCGTCGCCGTGGCCGAATCGAGCAACAGTTCGGTGGCGTCGAGCAGGTGTCGCAGCGCCTGTTCGTTGCCCTCGAACGCCGTGCCGAGCTCGTCGATCACCACGGTCAGCGCCTGCGGGTCGACGGATTGCACGAGTGCGTCCAGATTCGCCAGCAGCGTCTCCGGTGCGAGCGGGATACCGGTCCGCGAGGCCGGAATCACGGAGCCGTCGCGCAGATACGGACCGGCGTCGCCGTCCGGGCGCAGATCGAGGAACTGCTCACCGACGGCGGAGCGCTGCCCGACGATCGCGCGCGTGCCGGCCGGCACCAGCACGCCGTCGTCGAGGTGGAGCCGGGCCCGCGCGCCGCCATCATGGAGGGTCACCGACTCGACCCGGCCCACGGGCACGCCCCGGTAGGTGACCGGCGCGTTCGCGAACAGGCCACCGGCCTGCGCCAGGTCGGCGTAGACGGTGGTGCCGCGGCCGAGGAGGCGATCGCCGAGCCCGACGTACTCGAGCCCGACGTACACGACCCCCAGGAGCCCGGCCACCAGGAACGCCAGCACCTGCAGCTTCGTCGACCGGCGAATCACGGCAGCAGCCCCCCGCCCAGCACGTCGCCGAGCCCGCCCTGCTGCCCGTTGGTCGCTCCGGTCGCGGGCGGCAGCAGGCAGGCCGGCGAGAGCGCGAAACCGGGCGGCAGCAGCGTGCCGGGCGGGAACACGGTCCCCGGCGGCACGACCCCGCCCTTCGGCAGCAGGCTTCCGGGCGGCGCCGGCGTCCCCGGTGCCAGGAGTTTGCAGTCCTTCGGCAGCTCACAGCCCTTCGGCGGCACCCAGCCCGGCGGCAGGAGCCCACCGACCGGCAGGCAGCTCAGCGGCAGCACGCCGATCACGGCGGGGACGTCCACGGGAGGCTTCTGGTTCGAGTTTCCAGAACCGGAGTTGCCCGTGGTGGTACCGCCGGAGCCGCCGGTCTTCGGCTGCGCGCCGCCCGCCGGCTTCTGTGTCTGCGCCGCGGGCGGGGCGGTGTTCACGAGCAGATTCGACAGGATCGTGGTCGCGTCCAGGTCCGCGGTCGCGCCGAGGTTGACGTAGTCACCGACGATCGCGCCGCTGACGTTCGGCGGGAACGGGAACGACAGCAGGAAGTCGAGCGATTTCGGCAGCGCGTCACCGGCCTTGACAAGCTGCTGCAGCAGCGGCTGCAGCGCTTTGAGCGACGCGAGCGTGTCGTCCCGGCTGGCCGCGATGACCTGCGTGCCGACCTTCCCGAGGTCGCCGAGCGCGGTCAGGGTGGCGGTGAGCTGTGTGCGCTGGTCCTCGAGCACGGTGAGCCCCGGTGCGAGCGATGACAGTGCGGTACCGATGACGGCTCGTTGCTTTGCGAGTGAGTCCGTGAGCCGGTCGAGCGCGTCCAGCGCGCGCACGATGTCGGCCTTCTGCGCGTCGAGCCCGCTGACGAACGTGTCAAGCTGGTGCAGCGCGTCGCGGGCGGCCGGCTCGCGCCCCTGGAACGCGGTCGCCAGCTCCGCGTTGATGGTCTTGAGCTGGGCCAGTCCCCCGCCGTTGAGCAGCATGCCGAACGCGGCCAGGACCTCTTCGACCTCGGCCGAGCGCCGGGTCCGGCTCAACGGCACCACCGCCCCGTCGGCGAGGCGCCCCTGCGGCGACTCGGTGGCCGGCGTCTCCAGCGCCACGTACTTCTCGCCGAGCAGGCTGCTCTGCCGAATCGCCGCCGTGGCGTTGGCCGGCAGCTGCACCTTCTGATCGACCAGCAGCCGCACCCGAGCCGTCCAGCCCGCGAGCGAAATCTGCTCCACGCTGCCGACGGTGACGTCGTTGACCTTGACCGCCGCCTGCGGCACGAGGTCGAGGACGTCCTCGAACTCGGCGGTGACCCGGTACCCGGCCCCGGCCGGCGCCCCGCCGGGAAGCGGGAGGCCGCAGCCGCCGGCGAGGAGGCAGACGCCGGCGGCTGCGGCGGCCAGGGCGGCGGTAAAGGCGCGTCTCATGACACACCCCGCAGGATGCCGCCGAGGGTCAGATCCTGGGTGACTTCGCGCACCTTCGCGACGCCGACCACTGCACGCACCCTCGTCTTGCTGACCACCGCGCGCACCCCCGCGACGCCGGCCACTGCGGGCGTTCTCGTGGCGTCGACCGGTGCGGGCATCGGCAGGGCGCGTCTCATGACACACCCCGCAGGATGCCGCCGAGGGTCAGATCCTGGGTGACTTCGCGCACCTTCGCGACGCCGACCACTGCACGCACCCTC
>NZ_JBITDU010000003.1:592463-596423 GCF_044454505.1 Dactylosporangium sp. NPDC051541 | reverse complement strand
CTCGTCTTGCTGACCACCGCGCGCACCCCCGCGACGCCGACCACTGCGGGCGTTCTCGTGGCGTCGACCGGTGCGGGCATCGGCAGGGCCCGTCTCATGACACACCCCGCAGGATGCCGCCGAGGGTCAGATCCTGGGTGACTTCAGGCAGCGTCGGCAGGGCCGGTGCGGGCGTCTTCGTCGTGTCGACCGGTGCGGGCGTCGGCGGGAGCGCCTGGCCGAGTCCGTTGAGCGTCTGCGCGAGGGCGACACATTGCTGCGGGATCTGCGCGATCGGGATGTTGTCACGCAGCACCGCGCACACGTAGCTGGCCGCGTCGTACGGTCCGAGCGCGTCGTCGCGGGTGTCGAGCGTTCCGGAGCCCGGGTTGTACGCGAGGTTCAGGTTCGACAGCGCGAGCGGCGCCACGTCCAGGATCTGGATGATCGCTTTCTGCTGCTTGGCCAGGATGCCGGTGACGTCGGCGAGCGCGTTCACGTTGGATACGAGTTCGTCCTTGTTGTCGCGGATGAACGCGGTCACGTCGGACAGGGCCGTGGCGAGTGCGCGCAAAGCGGCGGCCAGATCGTCGCGCTCACCGGCGAGTTGTCCGGCGACCTCGGCGAGTCGCTGATTGAACGCGCGCACGGCGGCGTCGCTCTGCGCCACGGCGGTGGTGAACTGTTGCAGGTTCACGAGCGTGCCGAACAGATCCTGCCGCCCGTTGGCGAGCGTGGTGAGCGCCTTGTCCAGCCCGTCGATGGTGGTGTGCAAGTTGTCGCCGTTACCTTGCAGGTTGGCCTGTCCGGTCTGCACGAGCGCGCGCAATGCACCATCGGCGTTGGCCCCGCCGGGCCCGAGGGCGACGTTGAAGTCGTCGAGGGCCTTGTAGATGTCGTCGATCTCCATCGGCACCGCGGTGCGCCCGACGGGCAGGTCGGCGTGGTCGGCGAGGGCGGCGCCACCGGTGAACGCGGGGGTGAGCTGGACGTACCGGTCGCTGACCACGCTCGGCGGGATGATGACGGCCTGGGCGTCGGCGGGGATCGGCCACTCGGCGTCGTAGCGCATCTCGACCCGGACCGTCCGCCCCTCGGGCTTGACCAGGGTGACCTCGCCGATCCGGACGCCGAGCACCCGTACCGACGACCCTTCGTGGATGCCGACCGTCCGGCTGAAGTGGGCGACGAGCCGGAGCTGGCGCTGCCCGGTGGACGCGATGACGACGGCCACCGCGGCACCGACGAGCACGGCGGCCCCGAAGGCGATCCAGCGTTTCTTGTGCATCACTTGGCTCCCGTCGCCGGGATGTACGGCTGGAGCAGGCCGGCCAGGTACGAGTCGAACCAGCGCCCGCTGCCGGTCACGTTGGCGAACGCGGCGACGAACGGCCCCATCCGCCGCAGGGTCAGTTCCAGGTTGTCGCGGTCCCGCTGCAGGATTCCGACCACGCCGCGCAACTGCCGCAGGGCCGGCTCCAGCCGCGACTTGTTGTCGGCCACGACCCCGGCCAGCTGCGTGGCCAGGGCATTGGTGCCGACCAGCAGATCGTGGATCGCGTCGCGCCGCTTGCTCACCTCGGTCAGCAGTGCGTCGCCGTCCGCGACAAGTTTGCGAAACTCGTCGTCGCGGGATGCGAGTACGCCCGTCACGTCGTGCGCCCGCTGCAGCAGTGCGCGCAGTTCGGTGTCGCGGTCGCTGACGGTCTTCGAGATGCGGGAAAGCCCGTCGAGCGACGTCTGGACACTGCCCGGCGTGTCGGCGAACGCCTGCGCGAGGGTGGTGAACGCGTCGGCGAGCTGAGTACTGTCGATCTGGTCGAGCGTGTCGGCCAGCCCGGTCACGGCCTGCACGACATCAAACGGCGCTGCGGTCCGCTCGAGCGGAATCTCGGCGTTCTCGGCCATCCGCCCGTCCCCGATGGGCTCCAGCGCTAGGAACTTCTGCCCCAGGACGGTCTTGATGCGGATGGTGGCGCGGGTGGCAGTACCAAGGCGAACGTTGTCGTCTTCAAGCCGGAACGCGACCCGCACGTAGGGCCCGGAGTTCCCGCGCGCCAGCCCCACCCCGGTGACCTTGCCGACCCGCACACCCGCGACCCGCACCTCGTTGCCGGGCGCGAGGCCGCTGGCGTCCCGGAACGCGGCCCGGTAGCCGGTGGCCGTCAGCCCGGCGAGCAGGTCCGCTTGAAACGCCCCGGCCACCAGCCCAGCCAGCACCACCAGCCCGACCGCGCCGACGACGAACGGGTTGCGCTCACGAAACGGCTTCACGCGGCGCCTCCCGGGTTGCAGCGGGCGGCGACGTCCGGTGCGGAAACTACGCCGATCAGGGCCTCGGCTTGCGCGGAAATTGCGCTGAGCGAAACCTCGGCCCGCGCGCCATCGCCGACCACATCGGAAGCGCGCAACTCGCGCGCACGAATCTGCCTGCTGCGGACACAACGGCGGCACGGCTTCACGCGGCGCCTCCCGGATTGCAGCGGGCGGCGACGTCCGGTGCGGAAACTACGCCGAGCAGAGCCTCGGCTTGCGCGGAAATTGCGCTGAGCGAAACCTCGGCCCGCGCGCCATCGCCGACCACATCGGAAGCGCGCAACTCGCGCACGCGAATCTGCCTGCTGCGGACACAACGGCGGCACGGCTTCACGCGGCGCCTCCCGGGTTGCAGCGGGCGGCGGTCGAGGTGAAGGCCGCGGGGGTGAGCTTCTGGCCGCCGAGGGTCACCTGGCCGTCGAAGTCGCACAGGTAGAAGTTGAACCAGGAGCCGTACGACGCCACGCGGGTCAGGTCCGCGTAGCGCTGTGGCAGGTTCTGCAAGGTTTTGTCGATGACGGCGGCGTTGTCGTTGAGCGTGCCCGAGAGGGTGCCGAGCTGGTCGATGTCGGCCTGCAGTGACGGGCGGGCGTCCTGCAGGAGGCTGGCGGTGGCGCCGGTCAGGGCGGCGGTGTTGGTGAGGGCGTCGCCGATCGCCTGTCTGTCGGCGGCCAGGCCGGAGACGAACTGCTGCAGGCGGGTGATGGTGGTGTCCAGATCGTCGCGATGCTCGTCCAGAGTGGACAGAACGCTCAGCAGGTTCGTGATCACCCGGCCGATGACGGCGTCCCGGTCGGCCAGGGTGCCGGTCAGGGAAGCGGTGCTGCGCAGCAGGTTGGCGACGGTGCCGCCCTCGCCCTGCAGGACCTGCACGATTTCGAACGCCAGTTGGTTGACGGCCTGCGGGGTGAGCGCCGTGAACAGCGGGCGGAAGCCGTTGAACAGGACGGTCAGGTCGAGCGCGGGCGTGGTTTGCGCGACCGGGATCGTCTGGCCCGCGTTCAGGGGACGGCCGTCGCCGGGGGCCTCGCTGAGGGCGACATAGCGCTGGCCGACGAGGTTGCGGTATCGGATCGTGGCGTGAACGCTGGCGGTGAGCGGGATGTTCTCGTCGACCGTGAACGCGACTTCCGCGATGTGGTTGTCGGCCACCCGGATGTCGCGGACCGCGCCGACCTTCACACCGGCGATGCGCACATCGTCGCCGGCGAGCAGACCGGTCACGTCGATGAACCGGGCCCGATACTGCGTCCCGCCACCCGAGAACGCACCGAGCGACTGTGCGAGCAGCGCCGTCAAAACGATCGTCACGGCGGCGAAAATGCTCAGCTTGAGCAGATCCTTCTTCACGCCGCGCTCACCACCGCTCCGCGCACGTTCTTGCTCGCAGCGTTCACCACTACCGCGCGCACGTTCTTGCTCGCGGCGTTCACCACTACTGCGCGCACGTTCCTGTTCGTTGCGCTCACCACTACCACGCGCACGTTCCTGTTCGTCGCGCTCACCACTGTTCCGCGCAAGTTCGTGTTCGTTGCGCTCACCACCACAGTGCGCACGTTCCTGCTCGTCGCGCTCACCACCACAGTGCGCACGTTCCTGCTCGTCGCGCTCACCACCACAGTGCGCACGTTCCTGCTCGTCGCGCTCACCACCACAGTGCGCACG
>NZ_JBITDU010000003.1:571358-592365 GCF_044454505.1 Dactylosporangium sp. NPDC051541 | reverse complement strand
CGTTCCTGCTCGTCGCGCTCACCACAACAGTGCGCACGTTCTTGTTCATTTCGCGCTCACCACCGCTCCGCGCAGCAGCGGGCCCCACAGCAGCATGGCGATGTCGGGGACCTCGACCGGCGGTATGCCCATCGCCCCGCCGATCAGCGGTTCGAGCAGTTTGCGCTCCTCCTGGCTGCCGGCCTCCGACGACGGCGGCCCGCCGACGGTCTGGGTGCCGGTACCGCCGCCCGCGGTCGCCGGGATCGTGCCGACCGGCAGTTTCGTGGTGCCGGCGCGGGCGGTGCCGTAGTCGTAGCCGTCGTTGATCGGGACACCGGGCGCCGGCACCCCGGGGCTGGGCAGACCGCGGCAGTTCGGGCCGTTGTCAGCGCCGTAGACCGGCCGGTCGCCGGGCAGGTACTTCCCGTTGTCACGCGTGATTTCGAGCGTGATGTGCATCCGGCCGCCGGTGAACGCCTGCTCGACCCGCGGCTGCAAAGCGACAAGTCCCTGCACGAGGCACGGGTACTCGGGTGCGTACGCGGCGAGCAGTTCCAGAACCGGCCGGCTCACGTCGCCGACCTTGATGAGCTGGTCGCCGTGGCGCTCCAGGAAGTACCGGGTCGTGTCGGCGGCGGTCGTGGTGTCGGTCCAGAACGTGGCCAGCTGCGCGCGCTGCTCGGCCACCGTGTCCGCGGTGACGGACACGTCCCGCAGCAGACTGAGCAGGTCCGGCAGCACCCCGTCGTACACATCGACCACGGCCGCGAGCCGGCGGACATCCTCGGCGATGAGCGGCATGTCCGGGTTGAGCGCGGCCAGGTAGGCGTCGATGTCCGTGATGTCGCGGCCGAGCTGGTCGCCCTTGCCCTCCAGAGCGGTGGCGAGCGCGCCGAGGGTGGCGGCGAGCTTGTCCGGCTGGATCGCCTGCAGCAGCGGCAGCGTGTCGTCGAGCACCTTCTCCAGTTCGAGCGCGCTGGCGCTGCGATCCTGGGTGATCACGTCCCCGTCGCGGATGGCCCGCCCGGCGACGGCCGGCGGCATGAGCGCCACATATCGCTCACCGAACAGCGTCTTCGGCAACAGCCGGGCGCTCACCCCGGCCGGGATCTGCGATGTGAGCGAAGGATCGAGCGCCAGCCGCAGCGTCGCGCCGGAGCCGTCACTGCTCACACTGCGCACTTCGCCGACGACGACGCCGTGCAGTTTCACCTCGGCGCCCGGGCTCAGCTGCAAACCGGTGTGCGCGGTGTGCAGAACGACGTGCGTGACGGGCGTGAACGCCTTGTTGTACTGCAGCACGGCCAGCCCCAGCGCCGAGCCGAGCAGCACGATGAAGACAAGACCGAGCAGCTTGTTGTTCATCCGGCGATCCGGACCGTCGTCGTCGCGCCCCAGATGGCCAGCGACAGGAAGAAGTCCACGACGTTCACCGCGACGATCGCCAGCCGCACCGCCCGCCCGACGGCCACGCCCACCCCGGCCGGCCCACCGCTCGCGGTGTACCCGTAGTAGCAGTGCACCAGCACGACGATGATGCTGAAAACGACAACTTTCGCGAACGACCAGAGCACGTCGGTGGGCGGCAGGAACAGGTGGAAGTAGTAGTCGTAAGTGCCCGCCGACTGCCCGAAGTAGACAATGGCCATCGTGCGGGTGGCGAGGTAGCTCGATAGCAGCCCGACGACATAAAGCGGCACGACCGCGATCAGTCCGGCGATCATGCGGGTGGTGACGAGGAACGGCAGCGACGGCACGGCCATCACCTCGAGCGCGTCGACCTCCTCGGAGATCCGCATCGCGCCGAGCCGGGCCGTGAACCCGCAGCCGACCGTCGCCGACAACGCCAGCGCAGCCACCAGCGGGGAGATCTCACGGGTATTGAAGTACGCGGATACAAACCCGGTGAACGCCGAGCTGCCGATCTGGTCGAGGGCCTGATAACCCTGCAGGCCAACCTCGGTGCCGGTGAAGAACGTCATGAAGCAGATGACGCCGACAGTGCCACCGGCGACCGCGAGCGCCCCGGTTCCGAAACTCACTTCGGCCAAAAGACGAAGGACTTCGCGGTGGTACTTGCTGAGCGTGCGCGGAGTCCAAGCGAACGCGCGAATATAGAACCGCAGCTGGCCGCCGAGATCGTCGAGGCGTTGCAAGGCCATCGCAGTCAGCTCCCCTTCTGCGGCACGATCTGGAAGTACACCGCGGTGATCACGAAGTTGAGCGCGAACAGCAGCATGAACGTGATCACCACGCTGTGGTTGACCGCGTCCCCGACGCCTTTCGGGCCGCCCTTCGCGGTCATCCCCTTGTAGGAGGCGACGAGCGCCGCCACGGCCCCGAAGACGAGGGCCTTGAGCTCCCCGACGACGAGGTCCGGTAGCTGTCCGAGGGCCTGGAAACTCGCCACGTACGCGCCGGGCGTCCCGTGCTGCAGCACCACGTTGAAGAAGTAGCCGCCGGCCACGCCGACGACGCTGACCAGGCCGTTGAGCAGCAGCGCGACCAGCATTGTGGCCGCGATACGAGGCGCGACCAGGCGCTGCAGCGGGTCGATGCCAAGCACTTCCATCGCGTCGAGCTCCTCGCGGATCTTGCGCGCGCCCAGGTCGGCGCAGATCGCTGAGCCGCCGGCCCCGGCGATGATGAGCGCGGTGACGATCGGCCCGGCCTCGCGCACCACGGCGAGCACGGAGGCCGCCCCGGTGAACGATTGCGCACCGAGCTGGCGCACGAGCGAGCCGAGCTGCAACGCGATCACCGCGCCGAACGGCACGGACACCAGCGCGGCCGGCATGATCGAGACGGAGCTGACGAACCACGCCTGCTGCACGAACTCGCGCACCTGCCACGGCCGCCGGAACAGCCCGCGCAGCGCGTCCAACGCGAACGCGAAGAACAACCCGGCCGCTTTCATACGAACGACCCCGCCCGCGCGACGACATCATTGACCGCGCACCACTGTCCAGGTGTGCGCGCGGCCCGCCCCAGCCGCCCGTCGACGAACAACCCGGCCGCGCTCATACGAACAATCCCGCCCGCGCGACGACGTTCTTGACCGCGCACCACTGTCCGAGTGCGCGCCCGGCCCGCCGCGCTGCTTCCGACATCGAGCGGCAGCTGGAGGAGTGACCGCAGCGACCGCAGCGACCACCCGTCGAAGAACAACCCGGCCGCGCTCATACGAACGACCCCGCCGGCGCGACGACATTGTTGACCGCGCACCACTGGCCCGGCGCGCGCTCGGCCCGCCGCGGCCGCCCGTCGGACGGCGGGAGCTGCAGCGGGATCGGTGGCAGCGGCGGCGGTTCGGCCCCGGCGGCGGCCTCGGCCTCCAGTTCGTCGGCGTCCTTCTCCTCGGACATGCCGATCGGGCCGATCCGTTGCGCGTTGAGGAACTGCCGGACCACGGGCTCCGTGCTCGACAGCAGCATCTCGCGCGGGCCGAACATCGCCAGGTGCCCGTGGTAGATCAGGCCGATGTTGTCCGGGACCGTCCGCGCGGTGTTGATGTCGTGCGTGACGATCAGGAACGTGGCCTCGATCTGCTGGTTGAGGTCGATGATGAGCTGGTTGAGGTACGCGGTGCGCACCGGGTCGAGGCCTGAGTCCGGCTCATCGAACAGCACGATCTCCGGATCGAGCACGAGTGCGCGGGCCAGCCCTGCACGTTTGCGCATGCCGCCGGAGATCTCGCCCGGCAACTTCGTCTCAGCGCCGTTCAGCCCGACCATGTCGAGCTTCTCCGCGACGATGTCGCGGATGTCGCGCTCGGACTTGCGCGTGTGCTCGCGCAGCGGGAACGCGACGTTGTCGTAGATGTTCATCGACCCGAACAGCGCGCCGTCCTGGAAGAGCACGCCGAACAGCTTGCGCACTTCGTACAGTTCGCGTTCGCGCAGCTTCGTCAGGTCGTGCCCGCCGATGACGATCGCGCCGCGGTCGGGCTTGAGCAGGCCGACGAGCGTTTTCAAGAACACCGACTTGCCGGTTCCGGACGGCCCGAGCAGTACCGAAATCTCTCCGGCCGGCAGTGTCAGCGTGACGTCGGACCACACGGGCGAGGCGCCGAAGGACTTGGTCAGCCCTTCCACGTGCACCTCGACGCCCATGTGGTCCTCCCCTGGTTGTTCGCCTTGCAGAGGTGACATCGGTGTTCGTCTCGGACACGCAACACCGGAACCGGAATTTCATTCGCACACCCGGCCCGGGTGGTGGTCTCGCCGCCTTCCGGTTACCGTGCGTTGACCCCCCACTCGGTTCTCGGTACGAAGGTGTTCCGAACCACGCGATGACAGCGACAATCGATCCCGGGCTCGTCGACCGCGCCGTGCGGTCCGAGCCGGAGGCCACCGCGGCGCTGCTGGAGCAGCTGCGCCCGGGTGTGGTGCGCTACTGCCGGGCCAAGCTGGGCCGCGTCGGCGGTGCCTACACCACGGCCGACGACGTTGCCCAGGACGTCTGCTTGGCGCTGTTGAAGACCTTGCCGCGGTACCGTGATCAGGGCCGCCCTTTCACAGCGTTCGTTTATGCCATCGCCGCGCACAAGGTCACCGACGCGCAGCGCGCGGCTGTCCGCCACGCCGGCCCCGCTCCGGTCGACACGCTGGAGGAGCGCCCTGATGCGGCGCCCGGCCCGGAGCAGCAGGCCGTCTCCACCGATCTGGCCCGGCGCCTGTCGGTGCTGCTGGCCCAACTGCCGGAGCAGCAGCGGGAGATCGTCGTCCTGCGCGTGGCCGCGGGCCTCTCGGCCGAAGAGGTCGGCGTGATTGTCGGCATGTCGCCGGCGGCCGTCCGGGTGTACCAGTCCCGAGCGCTAGCCAAGCTGCGTACCCTGGCCGGGGATACGCTGGGCGAGGTGGCGGCATGACGGACCGAGGCGCAACGATGCCGGCGCGTGACGGCGAGCAGCCGGTCGACCTGGCCACCGTCCGCGCCGACGACGCCCTGCTCGACGCCCTGGCCCGCGGCGACCGCGCCCCCGACGGCGACCCTCTGGCCGGCCTTTTCGCCGAGTGGCAAGCCGACCTGGCCGCCGACCTGCCCGACCTACCTGACCTGCCCGAACTGACCGCCGACCGACCTGACCTGCCCGAACTGGCCGAACTGGCCACGCTCGACGACCTGGACGCACGCACGGTCGCGCTGGACGCATCCGCCACCGACGCCTCCGCCACCGACGCGCCCGCCTCCGCCGGGCCCAGCTCCAACCGGCCCGGCTCCAACGGGCCCGGCTCCAACGGGCCCGGCTCCAACGGCACAGACGCCGCGCACGTGCTGGACTCCCTGCCCGACATTCCGGAGCTGCGAGCCGCCGACCCGCTCAGCACAGCGGACACCGGCACCAACGCCGACGCCGACGCCACCCGCGCGCTCGAATCGCCGCACATCCCGAAGCAGCGAGCCGGCGACACACTCGGCACCACCAACGCACTCGGCACCGCCGACATAGTGGGCACCGCCGACCCGGACGCCGACACCACCCGCGCGCTCGATCCGGACACCGACACCACCCGCGCGCTCGACCCGGACACCGACACCACTCACACGCTCGACCCGGACGCTGACACCACTCGCGCGCTCGACCCGCCGCCCGGCATCCCGAAGCAGCGAGCCACCGACACATACAGCACCGCCGACCCGGACAACGGCGCCACTCGCGCATTGAACCCGCCGACCGGCATCCCCGAGCTCCGATCCGCTGCGCCGACGAGCAACTCGGACACGGATACGGACACGGAACGCCACGATCTGCCGCTTTCCCGGCAAGCGAGCGGCGCCACCGCCTCCGTTACCGACATATTCGAACAGCCGGATGACGACGGCCACGACGGAGAAAACCACCACAACGCGCAAAGCCGATCGCACACGGACAGCGGATCGGGCACCGGCGGCGAAAAACGACGCGGGGGTACTGTCCGCTCGCGGCCCGGCGGCGCCAAGCGGAACCGGCGCGGAGGCAGCGGTGCCGAGCGTGGCGGCGGACGCCCGGGCGCGGGACTGCGGCGGGCGTTCATGGCGGTCGCGGCCGGCATCGTCGTGCTCGGCGGCCTGGCCATCGGCGCGCAGCACTCCGGCCCGGACGGTCCTCTGTGGCCGCTGACGCAGGTGTTGTACCCCGAGACGGCCCACGCCCGCGCCGCGGAGCAGGCGATCGCCGACGCCGAGGCCGCCATCGCCGCCGCCCGATTCGACGACGCCCGTCACCACCTCGACGTCGCGACCACGGAGGCGAACCAGGTCGACAACGCCGGCACCCGCCAGCGTCTCCTCGACCGCATCACCGAGCTGCGCGAACAGATCCCGGCGACCGCCCCGCTCCCGCAGGTCTCCCCGTCGCCGCCGTCGACCCAGCCGGCCCCGACGACCCAGCCCGCCCCGACCACCGCCGCCCCGGGCGCCACACCCCCGGCCGGGGGCGCGACGACAACGGGCGGCGGCGGAGGCGGGGACGGCAACGGAAACGGCGATGGCGGCGGGCAGATCATCCCGGGCCTGCCGACCCAGATCATTCCGACAACCGGTCCGGGCCTGCCGCTGCCGACGAAAATCCTCCCGACCACGGTCCCGGGCCTGCCGCTGCCGACCCTCCTGCCCTGACCGCGTCCAACCGGCTCAACTACACACGCACGGCCACGCACAGCCCGCACACGCGCGAACAAAGACGCGCACAACCGTGCGTGCACGCACGCGCGGTTGTGCGGTCAGGCGCGGCGGCGGGTCAGGAGTGGGGTCAGGCTGAGCAGCAGGCCGACGACCGCGATGCCGGTCACCAGGTTGACGCCCGGGTGGAACTGGCTGAAATCGCCGCGGGAGGCCGGGCTGGCCGCCGCCACCAGTGCCGTCACCACGGCGAGGACGAGGGCGGCGCCGACCTGGCCCGACGTCTGGACCAGGCCGGAGGCCAGGCCCTGCTCGGCGTCCTCGATGCCGTCCGTCGCCTGAGCCATGATCGAGCTGAAACCGAACGCGAAGCCGCCGCCCAGCAGGAGCATCGTCGGCAGCGTGGTGATCGCGTAGTGCGGGGTGGTGCCGGCGGTGAGCAGGAACCAGCCGTAGCCGAGGGCCATCGAGAGCATCGCGCCGGAGATGAGGGGCGCGGTGCCGTACCGGGTGATCAAGCGGCCCGTGAACGGGGAGCCGAACGCGACCAGCAGGCCGGCCGGCAGCAGGGCCAGCGCCATCCGCAGCGGGGACCAGTGCAGGACGTTCTGCAGGTACAGCGTCATCATGAACTGGAAGCTCAGGTACGACCCGAACAGTGCCACCATGCCCAGGTTCGCGCGCACGATCGCGCCCTTGCGCAGGATGCCGAGCCGGATGAGCGGATGGTGCACGCGCCGCTCGATCACGATGAACGCGGCGAGCAGGATCACCGCGGTGCCGGCGAGCGCGATGGTGATCGGGTGCAGCCAACCTCTGTCCGGAGCGGACACGACGGAGTACACCAGCAGCAGCGTGCCGCCGACGAGCGTCCCGGCGCCCGGCAGGTCGTGTCCGCGCTGAGACATTGAGGTGCGTGCGGCGGCGCGGTCGCGCGGAATGAGCGCGATGCCGGCGGCCAGGGCTGCGATCGCGAGCGGTACCGGGATCAGGAACGTCCAGCGCCAGCCCGCGCTCGTGAGCAGGCCGCCGAGGATCAGGCCGGAGGAGTACCCACTCGCGCCGAAAACGGAGAAGATCGACAACGCGCGGTTGCGGGCCGGGCCCTCGGCGAACGTGGTGGTCAGGATCGACAGGGCGGTCGGGGCGGTGAACGCCGCGGCCAGGCCTTTCACGAACCGGGTGGCGATGAGGAGGGTGCCGTCGTCGACCAGGCCGCCGATGAGGCTGGCGACGGCGAAGACGGCCAGGGCGATCAGGAAGATGCGGCGCCGGCCCAGCAGGTCGGCGGTCCGGCCGCCGAGCAGGAGCAGGCCGCCGTAGCCGAGGACGTAGCCGTTGACGATCCATTGCAGCGACGTCGTGGACAGGCCGAGCTCGGTCCCGATCGACGGCAGCGCAACGCCGACCATCGAGACGTCCAGGCCGTCCAGGAACAGCACGGCGCACAGCACGGCGAGCACACCCCAGAGCCGGGAAGGGGTTTGCGTCCGCTCGGCTTGGGTCAAGGTCATGGTCACGAGGAGCGACACTAGATGCGTGTGCATCAGATGTCCACGCACTAGATCCGCGTACATTTAATGCAGGTGCACTGTGATCGGCCGAGGAGTAGGATGCCGCCCATGAGGTCCGAGGGAGCCCTGATCGAGCAATGGCGCTCGCTGCTGACCAGCTACAACGAGCTGGCCGGGCACCTGGAACGAGCCCTGTCCGAGCGGCACGGCCTGGCGTTGAGCGAGTTCGAGATCCTTGACCGGCTCTCCACGCAGGAGTGTGAGAAGCGCCGCATGCAGGATCTGGCCGCCGACATGTACCTGAGCCAGAGTGCACTTTCGCGCGCGGTCGCGCGGCTGGAACGGGACGGACTCGTCGCCCGCGCACTGTGCGAGGAGGACCGCCGCGGCGTGTTCGTCAACCTCACTCCGGAGGGCCTGGCCCGGCACACCGCCGCGCGCGGGACCCACCTGGCGATCCTCGCCGAGCACCTGCAGCCCGCCTGATGCGCATCGGCCTCGGCCTGGCCGCGGTCGGCCGTCCCGGATACATCAACCTGGGCCGTGACCGCGACCTGCCCGCTCACCGCACGGTCGCGGCGCTGCAACAACGCTCACATGAGCTGCTCGATTACGCGTACGCGGCGGGCGTGCGGTATGTGGACGTCGCGCGTTCGTACGGGCGGGCGGAGGAGTTCCTGGCCGCCTGGCTCCCTGGCCATGACGACGTGGTGGTCGGTTCGAAATGGGGGTACACCTACACCGCCGGCTGGCAGATCGACGCGCCCGTGCACGAGGCCAAGGACCACTCCCCCGCCACTTTCGCGCGACAACTTGCAGAAACGCGCGCTTTGCTGGGCGATCGCGTGAGCGTGTACCACGTCCATTCGGTCACACCCGAAAGCCCGGCACTGACGGACCGCACACTGCGACAAGCCCTCGCCGACCTGGCCGCGCCGGGCGTCACCGTGGGTCTGTCGGTCAGCGGCCCGCACCAGGCGGACGCGATCCGCACCGCGCTGCGGGTCGAGGTCGGCGGCGAACCGCTGTTCCGCTCGATCCAGGCGACGTGGAACCTCCTGGAACGCTCAGCCGGCCCGGCATTGACCGAGGCACACAGCGACGGCCGCCGCGTCATCATCAAGGAGGCTCTGGCCAACGGCCGCCTGGCGACCCGCGACGCCGACGCGCTGGCGGCCGCTCTCGACCAGCCATTTGCGGATGTCGTACTGTCCGGAGCGGCGACCGTCGCCCAGCTCGCCAGCAACTTGCGAGCCCTCGACACCACGCCGCCTGCATTGCCAACAGCACCGGAGCCGCCGGACGAGTACTGGCGCACCCGCTCCGCCCTGGCCTGGTCGTAGAGCAACAAACGCGCATCCGCACGCCTGCCTTTGTCCTCGCCCTAATTACCAGAGCACCTGCACGCTCGTCCTTGCGCACGCACGCCCACCCTTACCTTGCGCACGCACCCTCATCCTTTGCCTTGCGTATCGCACGCTGCGCTCTCATTCTTGTGCATCGCAGGCACGCTTACCCTCACCTTGCGTACGCTCATCCTTTGCCTTGCGCACGCACGCTCGTCCTTTTGCCTTGCGCACTCACGCTCGTCCTTCGCCTTGCGCATCGCATGCTCATCCTTGCGCGCGCGAGCGTCGGCCTGTGCGATATGTCGGGCGCTGGCGCGCCACGACATATCGGATTTATCGTATATGCTCGCCTTGACGGGATTCCGTGACGGGAGTGCCGCGTCGGCCGGCCAGGATCACGAGGGCGACCACGGCGGCGCAGGCGACGAATCCGAGCACGAGCTCGATAGGGCGGTGAACGATCCACTGTGGAATGTCCCGCTGGGGTACCACCACGGCTCCGACGAACGCGCCGAGCAGTCCCAGGTATGAGCCGGTCATGAATCGCCGATGGTGCTCGATCCGTCCGGCGATCGCGGCCCACAAGCCCACGCTCAGCGTCACGAACGTGAACGCGGACAGGCCGTGAATCCAGCTGAAGTGGCCCGGCTTCAGGGCCTGGATGAAGAACGAGCTGATGATCGTGAAGTACATGGCGCCCACCCACACCCGGCCGGCCACCTTGTGCAGCCGGTCGCCGCGGGTGCGGCGCAGCAGATTGAAGGCACCGAGCAGCAGCGAGATCGTCGCGGCTGCGGCGTGGAGCGGAATAACAACGTTATCGCTCATAACACTGTTATAGTCGGTCGCCGTGACGCCCGTCAACCCTGACCTCACCGTGCGCCTGGTCGACGCCGCGGCGCGGATCCTCGTCGAGGACGGGCCCGGTGGCCTGTCGTTGCGCAAGGTCGCCGCGGCGGCGGGGGTTTCGACGATGCCGGTGTACACGCTATTCGGCGACAAACAGGGCCTCCTGGACGCCATGCACCGGGAGGGCTTCCATCGCCTGGGGCTGGCGCTGGCTGCGGTGCCGCGCACGGACGACGCGCTGGCAGACCTGGCCGCGCTCGGCTTCGCCTATCGGGAGGCGGCACTGGCCAGCCCGCATTTATACGGGCTGATGTTCACCGGCGGGTTCGGGCACACGGAGGCGGCCGACGCCACGTACCGGCCGCTGGTGACGGCGGTGGCGCGCTGCCAGGCCGAGGGCGTGTTCGCCGGCGACGATCCCGAGCCGGTCGCACTGCACCTGTGGGCACTCGCGCACGGGATGGTGAGCCTGGAACTGTCCGGCAAGGTCGACGGGTCCGCTTTTCCGGAGCAGCTGGGGTACGCCGGGCTGCCGTTTCTCGCCCACTGACGACAATAAGACGACCGTCACGCCGCAACTGCGCCAACGAGCGCACGATCAACTGTGCCGCCAGCGAACGCCCACCCCCTGAACGATCGCCGCGAACGGTCACGCGACACCTACGGGCACCGGTGCCACCGGCACGAGCGGTGCGAGCGGTGCGAGCGGTGGCACCGTGCGCGGTGCGAGCGGTGCGCGGTGGCAGGGTGCGCGATGCGAACGGTGCGCGGCGCGAGCGGTGCACGACGCGAGCGGTGCGCAATGCGAACGGTGCAAGGTGCACGGTGCGAGCGGGTGCGCGGTGCACGATGCGAGCGGTGCGCGGTGGCACGGTGCACGATGCGAGCGGTGCGCGGTGGCGCGGTGCACGATGCGAGCGGTGCGCGATGCGACCGGCACCAGCGGGGGAGCGGCTACGCCGGCTTGGTTTTTCTGGTGCGTTGGCGGTAGTAGGAGTGCACGGCGTCCTGGCCGGTGTAGTTCGGGCCCGCGCGGTCGTCTGCGCCTAGGTATTCGTAGGGCAGTTCGATGTCGCCGCGGTCGTCGCGGCCGATCCGGCGGCGGCGGCCGTCGTAGCTGAAGCCGGCGTCGCGCAGGTCGGTGGCCAGGCGGCGGCCGGCGGGGGCGCCGTCGGCGAGGCGGACTGCGGCCAGGTCCAGGTCGGCGACCAGCCGGCCGCCGTCCGTCAGCCAACCGGCGGCCCTGGCCAGCAGGCCCAGCTTGTCGCCGACGTAGTGCAGGCCGTGGACGCTGGTGATGAGGTCGTAGCGGCGGCGCGGGGTCCAGTCGAGGACGGGGACGGCGGTCAGGCGCAGCCAAGGTACGTCCGGGGCCGCGACGAAGGCGTCGACCAGGTCGACGCCTTCGCACAGCACACGGTCGGCCACGCCCTGCTCGGCCAGTTGGCCCGCGGCCTCGACCAGCGCCCGGCCGGAGCCGCAGCACAGGTCGAGCCACGCGACCGTGTCCGGTGCGCCGGTCACGCGCAGCAGGGCCGCGATGACCTCGACGGGGTTGAAGCCGAGCTCGCGCTCGTAGCTGTTGACACCGTCGAGGCCGCGTTCGCGGTTCATCGCGGAGTTCGCCACCACTGCCGATCCGGCGAGGGCGTCGTCGTCGAGCAGGGGCACGGCGACATGATCGCAGCTATCAGCGGCGGCCGGAACCCCCATGATCGTCCCCGCCGCGGTCGTCGCCGCCCCGGTGGTGGTTGCCGTGGTCGTCGCCGGGGCCGTCGTCGGCACCGTGACCGCCGCGGCCGTGGTCGTCGCCGGCCTCGTGCGTGGCGCCGCGGCTGCGGAGTCCGCCGTGGTCATCGACGGTCTGACTGGGCGCCGGGCCGGTCGTCGCGCTCGCCGCCGGTGCCGGCGCGGTCGATGTCACGCTCTCCCCCGGGGTCGGGTTGTCGTCCACAGTGCGGGACGGGTTGTCCTCCACGGTGGCACTGCTGGTGACCACTACCTGGGACGGGTGGTCGTCGGCCCGCCCGGGCCCGGAACCCGTCGACGCGGCCAGGGCCGTCCCGCCGATCGCCAGGGCGGCCGCGGTCGTCGCGCCGATGATGAGAAGTCTGCGCATTGGAGGTACACCTTCCAGATCGCTTTGTGCTTGCACGACCTACGCTCCACTGCGCTTCGTCAACGGGGTCCTGGCTGGAGGCTAAGGATCGGTTAAGAGCTCCAGGGTCACGCGGGCGCCGCTCACGGTGAGGCGGCCGCCGGTGGATTCCGCGGTGCGGCGGGCGATGTCGAGGCCCAGGCCGGTGGAGCCGCCGCCGCTCACCCCGCGCGCGGCGGCCTGCGGGTCGAAGCCCGGGCCGTCGTCCTCGATCACGAGTTCGGTCCGGCCGTCGGCGGCGTGCAGTTCTACCGCGAAACCGACGCCCTCGTCGGTGTGCGCGAACACATTGCTCAGCAGCGCGTCGACGGCGGCGGCCAGGTCGGCGGCGGCCACCGCGACCGGGCGCGGGCCGGGTTCGAGGGCGGTACGCACGGCGCGGCCCTGGTCCTCGGCGAGTACCGACCAGAACGCGACACGCTCGGCGACGACCGCGGCGGCGTCACACTGCGGCGCGGACCGTTCGCGGCGCGCATCTTCGATCACCGCGGTGAGCGCGCGGTCGAGCGAGGCGACATGGTCGAGCATGCGGGCGGACTCGTTCGGGTCCGAAAGGCTCTCGGCGTCCAGGCGCAGGGCGGTCATCGGGGTGCGCATCCGGTGCGAGAGGTCGGCGGCGGCCTCGCGCTCCTGGCGCAGCAGGTCACGGATGCGGCCGGCCAGGCGGTTGAGGGCGGCGGCGACCGCGCGTACCTCGCCCGGGCCGTCACCGGCGGGAGCACGGCGGTCCAGGTCACCGGCGGAGAGGCTTTCGGAGACGGTGGCCAAGGTGCGGATCGGGCGCACGACCGCGACCGCGAGCCGGTCGGCGACGGCCAGGCCGAGCAGCAGCAGACCGGCGCCGACGACGGCGAGGACGAGCCACGCCCGGGTGACCCCCTGGTGCAGGTCCTGTTCGGGGACGAACGAACGCACGACCGCGGTGCCGGCCGGCAGCCCCTGCACGGCGATCAGGATTTCACGGCCGTCGGTGTGCGCGACGCCGAAGCTGCTGCCCCGCTGGGCGGCGAGGCGAACCGCGGGCGTCACGGGAATGTTGGCGCCGATGACGGTACCGTCGGCCAAATAAACTGACACCGGGTGCGCACCGTCCACATTGGCCTGTTCGACGGTGAGCCGCAGCGAGTTGGCGTCGGCGGTGGCCACGAGCGCACCGAGGGACTGCGCCTGATTGGTGGCCGCGGCGACGGCCCGGTCCTCGGCCGCGGCCCGCAGCAGCAGCGCGAGCGGCACCAGGAACGCCACGAGCACCAGCGCCATCGCGGCCGTCACCAGCAGGGCCAGCCGCCGTCTCACGCGCGCCGCCCCAACTTCGGCCCGGATCGCCGTTGCGGCCACAATCGTGCGGCAACGAACGTCCAGTTACCGGCGGGCTCGACGCGCGAACTCATGTGGACAGTCCGAAACGGACACCGACGCGGCGCACGGTGTGGATGCGCCAGGGGTCCTGGGCGGTCGGCAACGAACGTCCAGTTACCGGCGGGCTCGATGCGCGAACTCATGTGGACAGTCCGAAACGGACACCGACGCGGCGCACGGTGTGGATGCGCCGGGGGTCCTGGGCGGTCTCGCCGAGCTTGCGCCGCAGCCACGAGAGGTGGACGTCGACGGTCTTGTCGGCCGCGGTGTACGGGACCTGCCACACCTCGGTCAGCAGCTCCCGTTTCGAGACGACTTCACCGGCCCGGGTGACGAGGAAGTGCAGCAGGTCGAACTCGCGCGGCGTCAGCTCCAGCGGCGCACCGTCGAGGCTGGCCGTGCGGGCCCGCGGGTCGACCCGCACCCCGTCCGCCTCGACCGCCGGGTCTCGCTCCCGGTCGGGCGGGGAGGTGCGGCGCAGGACGGCCCGGATGCGTGCGTCGATCTGTTCGGCCCCGTACGGCTTGACGACGTAGTCGTCGGCCCCCGCGTCCAGCGCGCGCACCATTTCGCCCTCGGTGCGCCGCGCGGTCACCACGATCACCGGCACCTGACTGACCGCGCGCAACATGCGCAGCGCCTCGCGCCCGTCGAGGTCGGGCAGCCCGAGATCGAGCAGAACCACATCCGGCGCCTCGGCAACCGCCAGTTTCAGGCCGTCGAGTGCGGTTGCGGCGGGTACCACCACATGTCCCCGGCCGGCGAGGGCCTTGAGGATGCCGGTGCGAATCGTCGCGTCGTCCTCCACGATCAACACCTTGGCCATATGGCGAGCTTAACCGCGCTTTATCGTTCGACGGCGGACACTGGACCGTATGAGGATGCGGTGGCCGGTGGTGGCCGCGGGGTGGCTGGCGGCCGCGGCGCTCGCGACGGCGGCGTCGGTCGGGGCGGTGGGCACGTTGCGCTCCGTGTTCGGGCCGTCCGACGCGCCGCTGCGCGAATCGGATGTGCAGGCCGCCCTGTCTTCACCGGCTGCTTCCGGGCAACCCACGGCCGGGTCTTCCACCACCGGGTCTGCCACCGCTGGGCCGGCCACCGCTGGGCCGTCGGGCTCGGAACCGGCGGGCGGGAGTTCGTCTCCGTCCGGGCCGGCTCCCGTGACCCGGGCGCTGGCCACCGACGGCGGGAGCCTGGTCGCGACCTGCACCGGCGGGCTGGCCTACCTCGACTCGTGGGTGCCCAGGTCCGGGTGGGAGGTCGACCACGTGGTGCGGGGGCCGGCGGCGGTGACGGCGCTGCGGTTCAAGGCGCGGTCGGGCGGCGGGTCGGTGCGGGTGCAAGTGACGTGCGAGAACAGCGAGCCGGTGCTGCGGCCCGGCGGCGACGACTGATCGTTTCGCGCGTATCTTTCACGACCGTGCACATGCCGTGCACGGCCCCTGCACGGGTCCGGCAGAGGCGACGCGACGCGGACGACAAAAAGCGTTATCGATCCCATCGGCCGGCATCTTTCGTGGTGATCCCTCCACGAAAGAAAGGACGGTCCGATGCGAACTCGCACACTCACGGCCGGGGCCGTGACGGTGGTCGCCGCCGGTGCGATCACCGCCGTCGCGGTGTGGCCCGCCGAGGCCGCGACCACGCCCGTCGGCGACGGTGTGTACACCCTCGCGGCCGGGGCCAGCGGCAAGTGCATCGACGTCACCGGCTCCTCGGTGGACAACAGCGCGCTGCTGGTGCAGGTCGCGTGCAACGCATCAGCCACCCACATGCAGTGGAAGGCCGTCGCGCGCGGAAACGGTCAGTTCAATCTGGCCAACGTGAACAGCACGCGCTGCATCGACGTGCCCAGCTCGTCCACGACGTCGGGGACGCAGCTGCAGCAGTACGGCTGCGGCGACGGCACCAAGACCAACCAGCTGTGGACGTTCACCGCCTCGTCCGCCACGGCCGGAAAGTATCTGGTGAAGTCCGTCGCGACCGGGCTGTGCATCAGCGACAAGGACGGCTCGACGGCCGGGAACAACCCGATCGTCGAGGAGACCTGTTCGGACATCGCGCGGATGCAGTGGTCGTTCAACTACGTCGCCGGTCCGACGGGCACCGCCTCGCCGACGGTCGCACCTACTCCCTCGACGACGACCGCACCGCCGCCGACCGGCCCCGCGGTGGCGTTCCCGGGCGCGGTCGGCTTCGGTGCCGTGGCCACGGGCGGGCGCGGCGGCAGCGTCTACCACGTGACGAACCTCAACGACAGCGGCTCCGGCTCGTTCCGGGACGCGGTGAGCGCGTCGAACCGGATCGTCGTGTTCGACGTGGGCGGGTACATCAGCCTGTCGTCGGCCGTGTCGGTGAAGAGCAACCTGACGATCGCCGGGCAGACCGCGCCGGGTGGCGGCATCGGGATCATGGCCCGGGAGGTGTCGTTCGCCAACTCGACCAATGTGATCGTGCGCAATGTCCGCTTCCGCCAGGGTGATCTGGACCCCAATGATGAGAAGAGCGGCATCAACCTGTACAACGGCAGCAAGTTGATTTTCGACCATGTGTCGATCGAGTTCGCGCAGTGGAACAACATCGACGCGGTGGGCGCCACGAACATCACCGTGCAGTATTCGATCGACGCCGACCCGATCGGGCAGCAGTTCGCCGCGCACACCGAGACCGGTCCGTACACCTGGTACAACAACCTGTTCGCGAACGCGCACAACCGGTGCCCGCTCGCGAAGGCGAACACGCAGTACATCAACAACGTTGTGTACAACTACCAGGCCGGGTACACCGCCGGGAACTCGAGCGGGCACTTCCTGCACGATGTGATCGGCAATTACTTCATCACGGGCCCGCGCACGACGAACTCGAGCAACGCGTACTACCAGATGGGCAACCAGTCGGTGTACAACTCGGGCAACATCATCGACAGCAACAAGGACGGTGTGCTCAACGGCTCCACGCTCGGTGTGGGCGGCGGCGGCACGGCAATGTCGAGCCCGTGGTCCGCGACGACGAGCACGATCCCGGCGGTGAGCGCGGCGAACGCGTACAACAACGTCGTCGCAAAGGCCGGTGCGCTCCCCCGTGACCAAGTGGACACGCTCGTCGTCAAGGACGTGCAGTCACTGGGCAAGGCCGGCGACCTGTGGGCGCACCAAACGAGCACCGGCCTGTCGAACAACGGCTACGGCACAATCGCCGGTGGCACCGCCCCCACCGACACGGACCGCGACGGCATGCCCGACGCGTGGGAAAACGCACACGGCCTGAACTCGAACAACGCGAGCGACGCCACCGGCGACTTCGACCACACCGGGTACACCAATGTGGAGAAGTACATCAACGGGCTGCTCGATGGGACCTATCACTAGGGATTGAGGTGTTCCGCGCCGGGTGCGAGCCCCGGCGCGGAACTTCATCGGCACCGGCGGGGACCTGCACGCGACGTTCGCGGAGCACGGCAGGCGTTTGCGAACGGGCACGGACACGACGGGCTCCAGGGCGTTTGCGAACGGGAGCGGACGCGGCGGGCTCCAGGGCGTTTGCGAACGGGAACGGTCGCGGCGGGCTTCAAGGCGTTTGCGAACGGACACGGTCGCGGCGGGCTTCAAGGTGTTTGCAATCGCGCACCGGTCGCGGTGGGCTTCCGAGCATCGGCGTGCGCGTTGTACGCTCATGGCGATGCTGACGAACATGTGCAGATTGGGGGTCCCGTCCGCCAAAGGTGAGTGCTGATGCACCCTCACCTCGCGAACGGAGAGACCCGGCTTCAGTTGTGGCTGCGGGCGCGTGAGTTCGCCGTACCGTGGCCGATGATCGAAACGTCCACCGCCCGGCGCGTTGCCGGTGACTGGGCCGCGGCCTGCGCGGCCGCCCACGTCGATGTGGACCTCAACCTGCGGCGACTGGCCCGGCAGCGGGGTCCTGACATAGCCGCCCGAATCCGCGCCGACCTGCGCCATCTCGCCCCTGACCTGCTGCGCTGGCACCTGCCGCGGATCGGCCCGGACGGTCTGCTCCGGCCCGGCCTGACGGTCGCGCTGGCCCGGTACGACGCGGACCTGCACCTCGTCGTGCGGACCGCACCCGCGTGGGCGGCGGCCGGGCAGCGGCTGAGCCTCGCGCTCTGGGACGGCGATGTGCGCGGGCCGCATCCGCATCCCCGGCCGGACCGGCACTTCCGCCTGGATCTGCACCGGCATTTGTGGGATGCGCGGCGCAGTGCCGAACTGCGCGCACGGGCGCGTCCGGACTGGGTGGCCGAGGCTCGGCTTCTGCACGCTTCTTGTGTGTTTGTGCGCGCCGGGCGCCGTCGGCTGCTGCTTGACGTGCACTCGGGCGAGATTCGGGCGGCTCGTACGCGCGACGGGCGCATACCGGTCCTTCCGTATGCGTCCACTTGGCCATCCCCTGACGTCGAACTGCTGGACGCCGGTCTCATCGATCCGGCCGACCTGCATCCGCTGGTCGCCGCGGCGCTGGTCCCTGGCCACGCGGCCGGGGTCCACACAGCGGCGAACACGGACGGGCCGGCGGCGTCGGACGGGCCGATGGAATTGGACGGGCTGGCCGCGACGCTGGACGGATCGGCGAATCGGCGTGGGCCGGCTCCGGACGAGTCGGCCGCTCCGAGGGCGTCCGTTGCTTCAGGCGTGTCCGCGGCTCCGGGCGAATCGGCTGCTTCGAGCGGGTCGGCCGCGCTGAGGGCGCCCGTTGCTTCGGGCGTGTCCGCTGCTCCTGGCGGGTCGGCCGCTCCCGACGAATCGGCTGCTCCCGACGGGTCGACCGCTCCCGGCGGATCGGCTGCTTCGAGCGGGTCGGCCGCGCTGAGGGCGCCCGTTGCTTCGGGCGTGTCCGCTGCTCCTGGCGGGTCGGCCGCTCCCGACAGATCGACTGCTCCCGACGGGTCGGCCGCTCCGGGCATGTTCTCTGCTCCGGTCTGGTCGGCTTCTACGGGCGAGTCGGCTGGCCGAGGTGCGGCAGCGACGCGCGTTGTTGCGTGCCGGGGTGAAGTGCATCGGATCGGGCTGGTCGGTGGGGTGCTGACCGCGCTCGACCACGATCCCGGGCAGTTGCGCCGGGAGGAGCTGCTCACGGCGCTCGGCGGGGCGCCGTTGCCCTGTCTGCGGGCCATCGACAGGGTGCACCGGCATCCGGAGAGCCTCGACGACGTACGCGCGCGGCTCGACCACGGTGATGCGGCCGGGGCCCTCGCCGCGGTCGAGGCGCTGCTCGGTCCGAACGTATTGCTGCGCGCCGGAGCGCTCCGTGAGGCGCTGGAAACGGAAGTGCAGCGCCGCATCATGCACGGACTGTTTCGAGCCGGTCTGGCCGGTCGCAACGTCCCTGAGCGTCGGCAACCGCGCCGCCTTGGCAAATCCCAGTCACATCCGCGCAATGCGCACTGACGTTTCTTGCAATCCAGAGACCACAAAAAGGTGATGCCATACATGCCTACCCTGGAAACCGCCGCCGACCTGCTCAAACTGCTCACCGACACCGAGACCGAATGGCGCGAGAACGCGCAGCTCGAAGCGCTCACGTTGGCCGTCGCCGCGGACCTGCCCGTACTGCTCTGGGGCGAACCCGGCATCGGGAAGACCGCCGCGCTCAACCAGCTCGCCGAAGCGCTGGAACTGCCGCTCACAACGGTCATCGCCAGCGTGCACGAGCCTTCCGACTTTTCCGGACTGCCGGTGCTTGGCGACGATCCCGCGGTCCAAGGCGTGCCGATGGCCCCGCCCGACTGGGCCGTGCGGCTCGTGCGGGCCGGTCGCGGGCTGCTGTTCCTGGACGAACTCTCCACCGCGCCGCCGGCCGTGCAGGCCGCGCTGCTGCGCGTGGTGCTCGAACGGCGGATCGGCGCGCTCACCCTGCCGCCGGACGTGCGAATCGTCGCCGCCGCCAACCCGCGATCGTCGGCGGCCGACGGTTGGGAGCTCAGCGCACCCCTGGCGAACAGATTCGTGCATCTGCAATGGGCGTTCGAGCATGACGTGGTCGTGCGCGGGCTCGGCGGGGTGTGGCCGAGTGCACGCCTGCCCGAGCTGGACGCGCACAAGTTGCGCGATGCGGTCACGTTCGCGCGGCGGGCGGTGTGCGGGTTGCTGTCGGCGCGGCCCAAACTCGTGCATCAGCTACCGTCCACCGAGACCCGGCGCGGCGGGGCGTGGCCGTCGCCGCGAAGCTGGGACATGGCGCTGCGGCTGGTCGCGTTCGCCACCGCCGCCGGAACGTCCCGGGATGTGCTGTCGATGCTGGTCCGCGGGGCGGTCGGCGACGGGCCGGGCCTGGAGCTGCTCGCCAGCCTGGACCGCATGGACCTTCCAGATCCTGAGGATCTCCTGCAAAACCCTGCTTCGGCGGTACTGCCTGATCGCGGCGACCTCCGCCAGGCCGTCCTCGACGGGGTCGTGGAAGCGGTGCGGCGGCGCCCGGACCGGCAACGGTGGGACGCGGCCTGGGCGGTGTTGGCCCGGGCGGTCGAGACGGGCCCGCCCGACCTCGTCGTCGTGCCGGCGACGACGCTGGCCGCCCAGCGCGAGGACGACTGGGAGCTCCCGGCCGCGATCGAACGCCTCGCCGGTGTCGTCTCACTGTCCCGCACCGCGTCCTTCGCCGAGGCGCGCACCGGTGATCGCGCCGCTGGCAACCGCGCCAACCACGCCGGGACCCGCCGATGAGCGCCCCGAACACCAGGCCGCCAGCAGACAGACCGGCCGCACAAAAGCCGGTGCACGGGACGAACGCGCGAACACTCGTACACGGACCGAACGCGCAAACAGCCATGCACGGGATGAGCGCGCAGACAAACGCGCACCGGCCGAACGCGCAAGCAGCTCTGGATGAGATGACCGCGCAAGCAAACGTGCACGGGATGCACGCGCAGACAAACGCGCACCGGCCAAACGCGCAAGCAGCTGTGGACGGGATGAGCGCGCAGCGGCCAACGGACGAGCCGGGCGCGCGAGCATCGGCGCGCGGACCAGACGTGCGAACAGCTGTAGACGGGATGAACGCGCGGGCATCTGTGCGCGGACGAGACGTGCGAACGGCCGTGGACGGGATTGGCGCGCAGCGGGCGGCGAACGAGCCGGGCGCGAACGAGCCGGGCGCGAACGAGCCGGGCGCGAACGAGCCGGGCGCGAACGAGCCGGGCGCGAACGAGCCGGGCGCGAACGAGCCGGGCGCGAACC